>WYBT01000008.1 GCA_011525785.1 Planctomycetaceae bacterium | reverse complement strand
GGTCATGGACGACATCGGCCTCTCGCGCCCCATGGACCTGATCGACCTGCACCTGCCCGGCCGTTGGGTGCTCGGCGACGAGGAGATCATCGAGTGGTCCTTCGGCTTCCGCACGCTGCCCGAGCAGGGCCGCCTGCGCCTCTCCGACCGCTGGGCCGCCTTCCGCTGGGCCCCCTTCAACGAGGCCTACCCCTCGCTCGAGCTCGACCCCGACCGCGCGACGCTGCTGCGGCTGCATTCGCTGCTGCACAACGTGTGAGCGGGCGCGACGCCGGGGCCGGCGCAACGCGGGCGGAGTTCGCTGCGCGCCAACTTGTGTCGGATCAGGAAGCTCCGCTTCGGTATCGGGGGCGAGATAGCAAGCCGCCGCGCGGGTCAAGCAGCGGTCAACTTGCGGGCAACGGGCTCGCGAGCGCTGGCGCGCATGTTGCAGTTTCCGCGCGAGCGTCGTCGCGAACTTGACCGCGAATCAGCCCGCTTCGGTCAAGCTCCGGTCAGGTGCTGATAGTCCGATGATTGCCGTGACTGCACGGGCTGCTCTACAGAACACGAGGAAACGGCCGACTGTCCCGACCCTCAAAGCGGAAGGGTTTAGTGTGACACCACAAGAACCGGACGAAGATGCAGCTCCAGGACGGGCGCGAGCTTCGGTGCTACCGGCGACGATGGAAGGTGTAACGCACCTTCGCGTGGCCCCAGAACTTCCGTCGGCTCGTCGCGCGCTACGAGCGAAAAGCGGCACTGTTACGGGCGTTTGTTCATGTCGCGCGCCTCATGATCACGTCGAGAGCGTTATGAAATGTGCTCTAGTCCGATCTTCAGCGCGGAAGAGCTCGCACGGCCCCAAATGCTAGCGCCCGGCCTTTTGACCCCACTTTGTGAACTTGCTCCAGAAATCACCATCGAACACTGCCTCCTTGTTAAGTCCGAGGTCCTTGGCCAACGCATCCCACTCTGCGAATTGAAAATTCTCTGGATACGCGTCCGCCGCGATTAGGTCGAGCACCAACCCCTCGAATGCCATTTCAGGCTCGCCGTGTTCCAAGAGGTGCACTACCGACTGGACGTCCTCGGCATCAAGCTGTTCACGGCAGGCCTCCAACAGTCGGCGGATATGCGGCTCAGTGGACATAGTAACTTAGTAGAGCGGGTATGCGGTGGAAATGTGTCCGGAGTAAATCGAGGGTGCACGTTGCGTCAACTGTGGTCGGCCGCCCGAGCTCAAGGCCACGGCCTCGCCTGGGGCGGCGGGGTTGGGGACCAGTTGCCGGGCGGCGGGTACTTCGAGGGTGGGCGCTGCCAGAGGAAGATCTCGCGCAACGTGAGCGGGCGCGTGGTGATGCCGGCCTGCATGGCAGGAGTGCGAAGCTTGCCGCCGAACCGAAGCGAGGAGTGTCGCTGGACGAAGTTGTAGTGCACGCGGTCGATGTCTAGCACTTCGGCCAGACGCTGGGGCTTGCGCATCGGCGACGGGGTGCGGCGGTTGAGGTACGCGCACGTGCGACGCAGGTGCAGAATCGAGCGCTCGACGTACGCCGTGTTGAGGCGCTTGGAGTCTTTGGAGCGTTCGAGGGCCTGCTCGTACTTCCATGTCTCGCCGATCAGCTGGCGCGAGGTGGCGTGCGTGATGCGGCCGCGCGCGTAGCGGTTCTTGACCTGCAGGTAGACGCAGGCGGGGCCGAACGTCCGCTGCAGGCAGGGCAGATGGTATTTGAACTCGTTTGTAGTGACGAGCAACGGGGCAGACAGGCGACGGATCCGCTGGCGCACGGCTCGAGCGAACATCAGCGTATTGCGAAGCGTCCGAGTTCCCACGCGCGTGCCCAGCCACAGCCGCGACCAGAGGTCAGGGGACGGGACATCTGAGTGCTCCGGGGACGGCGAGTCTCGCGCACCGTCCCAGCCTGGAGGCGGCCGGCGGGCCGCTCGGATTGCCGGCGCGCGTGGGCGCGGACGAACTCAGCGTTGCCGGGCGCTCGGGGCGTTTGCGTTCGCTGCACGGGGCGGAGCTGCACGCGGTGCTGTCCGGGCGTGAGGAGCCGAAGCTCACCGGGTGGCTCGACGCGATCGCCATCCGCGGTGACGAGCCGTGGAGAAGCTGGGTGCGGCAGCGCTCAGTTGCTTCGCCGCGTTCCCCTGCGCGTTGAGACAACCGCGCTCACAATTCAGCGCCGCGGCTCTTGAATGGTCCCTTCGGATCGCGTGGGCCGTGAAGCAGAACGGCCTCGTCTACCTCGGTCGCAGCCGTGAAGCTCCGCGCAGCGACAAGTTCACACGGCGATCGCGGTCGGGTCCGAAGTGTCTCCGGAGACACGAACAGGTTCGACCTCAACCCGAGTGACGAGACGAACGCCAAGTGCGTCCAGGATGCGTTTGGCGCGTTCCACGGTGACGCCGTGGTATTCGTTGCGCTCGTCGCGCGACACGAGGCTCTCGTCGACATCCAATCGGCGCGCCAACTCACGCTGGGTCAGACCACGGGCGATGCGCAGGCCGATCAGAATCTGGCCCAGTCCGACGAGGTTCTCGAACTCACTGAACTGGCCGCGCCGCAGCCGTTCGTAGCTCTCGACTTCTTCGACGAGTTGACGGTGGAACGACTCCAGCGGCTGCTTGAGCTTGGCGACTTGCTCGGGCGTGAAACCCTGCTTGGCCCACTCGACAGCGTGTTGCGCGAGCCGCTCGCGCTCCGCGTCGATGCGCGCAACGGCTTGTTGGTATTCGGATTCGCTGCGGATCACGACTGGCCTCCGTTGGTGTGCTCCTTGACGAGCCGAACGATGCCCTTGGCTTCGCCGGAGCCGCGGGTCTTGCGAAAGAACGCCGGGAACTCCAGCGGCTGGCCGTGCTCGTCGATGCCGGCGATCGCACCGGAGAAATGCGGATAGAGTTCGACTCGGTAGGCGTGCCACATAGGCAGTTGAAGCTTGGGGTAGCCTCGATAGGGCCGGCGCGCGCGGTGGTCCCACGTCCAGCACTTCGCGGGGTCGAGTCGATTGAGTTCCTGCTCCAACGACCCGGTGGCGAAGCGCTGCGCGTCGCACACGAAGTAGCCGTCGATGTCGCCCGGGTGGGCCTTGTCCTCGGCGAACGAGCCGTCGACGAAGATCTCGTCGATGCCGACCGCCCAGAGCTGCCGCGCCATGATCGCGAGGTTGTCCACCAGAGAGGCTCGCCACTCGGCATCCCACGCCGGGTGAGCGTCGCGCTGAGGTCCGTGCACGAGGATGGACCTGCGCAGTACCTCCAGCGTCAGCGCGAAGTCGCCCGCCGGGAGGACGCCGGTCGCAGTGAACTCGGGAAGGCTCGACGCAGGCGCGGTCATGGTGTTAAGCAAGACATTATAGACCAGCTTGGCGTATAAGTCAAACCACTGCCGCCACGGGGACCGGGGCGTTCCGGTGAAGTCGAAGGCTGTCCGCGCGCGCGGGGGTAGCCGCGAGCCTCTCCTTCGCGACCGTGAGAGTGATCGGGCGATGGAGTTCATTGACGCGGCACCCGACGCCGAACCGTCATCACCTCGGGTCGGTGGCGCCCGATCGCGCTTCCCTAGTCAGCCTCGAGGAGCGGCGTCGTTCGTGATGCGCAGAGCCAGCCGCTCCGCCGGCAATTCATCGCCGCAGAGCACCGGCCCGCATACGACTCGGCCCCGCTGACGATGTCCGTCCGCGGGGCCGATGTCGTTGTCGCGACGAGCGCGGAGCGCCGTCGACTAGTCGTCGGTCAGCGTCAGCGCGACTTCGGCGGTCGCGAAGGTCCCCAGCGAGGACGTCACCTCGAGCGCGAGCTTCACTTCACCGGGGCCGGTGGAGTGGAACTGCCACAGGCCGGAGTCCGTGCGCTCGACGTAGCCCTGGCCGGGCCCGGTGATGACCCATTCGAAGTGCGGCGAGCCCGCGGCGGGGTCGAGGACGTCGACCGCCAGGTCGAGCACCTCGCCGGCCTGCGCCAGCGAGCGCGCGACGGACAGCGTGCGCACGATCGGCTTGGCGGGCGCGGCGCCGGCTTCCAGCACGGGCGCTTTTCGAATCGCCTGATCGATGCGTTGGGACAACTCGCGCAGATCGGGGCGCGCACCGTCGGGCGTCGGGAGCCAGCGCGCTTGAACGGCGACGTTGCCGCGCACGAAGGCGAACCAGTTCAGCGGCGCGTCGGGCGCGAGCGCGCGCGTCACGAACGCAGCGTCGCCGAGGTCGAAGGCCACTTCGCGCGCCGTGATGACGCGTTGCGGCGACTGCATGCCGGCGAGCCACTCGACGAGTTGCTCGTGCGCCGCCTTGCCGGAGTCGGCCACGAAGCTCTCCACCAGCAGCGACACCGGCGCGTTGGGCGTCTGAGTCGGCACGTAGAGGCGCATCACGCGACCGCGCACCGACTGGAGGTCCCTCACGACCCAGCCATCGAGCGGCAGCTCGAGCGGAAAGCCCGCGTGCGTCGGCCCTTGCGGCCACGACTCGGCGCCGAAGCGCTGGCGCGTGCGCGCGAGATGCGCTTGCTCGAGCGAGGAGCGCTCGGAGGCCTCCTGGGCCGCAACGGAAACGAGCGGCGAGGCCGCGAGCGAGAGCGCACCGAGCCCCAGAGCAAGTGCGACGAGCAGCGAACGAAGGTTGCGCATGGCGATGCTCCTAGAGAAGTCCCGGCAAGGTCTCGACGGTGATGTTCGGCGCGTTCGAGCACGACAGCGCGCGATAGCCGTTCGCGCCGAGCCACGGTCGCAGCACGTTCCAACCCGGCGAGCCCGGCAACGCGCTCGGCGCGCCGTCTTCGTCGAGCTGCATGCAGGTATCCGAGACATCGACGCCGGCGTTGGCCGTGACGATGTGGTGGTAGCTGAACCCGTGGTTGCCATTGCTCCACAGGTCGAGCGTGTAGTCCGGCGCGCCGATGCCCCAGATTGCGCGCAGCGTCATCGGGCCGATGCGCACCGGCTTGACGTCGACCGCGCCCATCATCGAGAGCATAGTCGTCGTCGCGCCCATGTTGTCGGTGCAGTTCACGTACACGCCGAGCGCGTGGTTGTTGAGGAGGCGCGAGAGGTTCATGCGCCAGCTGCTGGACTGGAAGTAGTGCGTCGAGCCGTTGGCGCCGCCCAGCGACGGCGCGTCGTACTTGATGCCCTCGAGCGCGGTCGCAATCCCGCCGTTCTGCCCGAAAAAGCCCTTGATGAAGGCCTCGGTCAGGCTCGCCTGATCGGTGATCGCGACGCCCAGCGTGGCGCTCCAGCTCGACACGTAGTCCGCGACCTCGACCCACGGGCCCGAGTGCTGCACGCCGGGCGCGCCGGGGCGGAAGCGCGGCGTCGCGAGCAGCGTGTAGAAGCGCAGCGGAATCGTGAGGCTGCCGGGGATCGGCCGCCACGCGGGCGCGTTCGCGCCGCGGTGCTCGAAGCGCAGCGTGATCGAGGTGTCGACGCGGCGCACATCGCCGGGCAAGGGCTGGAGGTCGACTACGGCCAGTCCGTTGGGCGTGACCAGCTCCCAGCCGCTCAACACATCGCCTTCATCGCAACGCACGCGAATCTGCTCGTTCGCGAGCGGATAGCCGACGTCCATCAGGCCGCCGTGCGCACTCGTGCCGCTCGCGCCGAAGCGCAGCTCGAGCCGCGGGCGCGCGCCGCGGATGTACGCCAGCGGGTAGTTGTGCGTGCTGGTGTTGTAGTTCGGGCCGCTCAGCGCGGGCGACGCCGTCGAGTCGTGCACCGCCACCGCAGGTCGCGGCTCGGCGTTGTTCAAGTCCAGCTCGGAACCGCCCGTCGGCGGCGCGACGTTCTTGTACTCGTGCACCGCCGGCGTGGCGTAGAACGCGTAGCCCGCGCCCTTCATGAAATACACCATCTGGAACTCGTCGTCGCCGGCGGGGCTGTCCTGCGCTTCGATCTCGCTGACGCCCAGCCGCACGATGTCGAGCGCACGCGTCGCCGGGCGGCAACCCGCGCCGGAGAGCACGAGTTCATAGCGCCCGGTATCGCAACGCGCTCCGTTTGCATCGCGGCCGTTCCAGCCCACCGCGACCGGCGGCGCGTTGGCGGCGAGCAGCCCGCTCCACAGCGTCGCCACCAACACGCCATCGCGACGCACTTCGAGCGCGGCGTCGACACTCGCGCCGGCCGTGTCGACGCGCAGTTCAAAGCTCGCCTGCGCGTTGGCGAGTTTTGGGTCGAGCACGCGCGTGGCCGACGCGAAGCCGAGCTGCGGCCCGTCGGGCACGGGGGCGATGACGCCTGGCGTCTGCGGCGCGCCAAACGCGTTGAGCGCGGTGAAGCCGGTCAGCAGAGCTAGAGCTAGAACCGTTCGCACGACGGGAGGTCTCCGGGGCCGCACGCTCAGCGCGGCCTTCACGCCGCATGCGGTGGATGCATCGGCGAAGGCCCCGACACGACCCGCGGCATTCGACCGCGCTGAGCTGTTTGTGTTGTCGCGACAACGTCCAGGGGTCCGCACGCGGCGCGAGGATCTCCGGAAGTCGTCGCTCAGGGCCACGACCGGTCGACGCCCGGCCCGCTGACCCACGAGACCCCCACGCTAACCGCGCGAGCGCAAACGGTCATCGGCCCGGCCGGTGCGAAGTGTCGCGCGCGGATTTGCGCGTTCGATCCGCGCGCCAGCCGCACAGCCCCCCGCGCGCTATCCGCCGGTTTCGTACAGGCCGAGCACCGCGCCCGCGGGATCCTTGATCACGGCGAAGCGGCTCGCGCCCTGCGGGCGAATCGGCGTGAGTTGCTTGCCGCCGCGGCGCTTGCACTGCTCGAGCGAGGCCTCGAGGTCGGCCACGACCGCGTACATGATCCACTGGCTGGGAAAGTCCGCGTTGACGCCGCGCTTGTGGCACACGCCCGCCTCGGGCGAGTCGGTCGCGGGCGGAACCATGCAGTAGTCGCTGTAGCCGCCCATGTCGATCGGCAGCACCTTCCAGCCCACCACCGCGCTGTAGAAGTCGCGCACCTCGTCCGCGTTCTTGACCGTCAGATCACGCCAGGCGATCGAGCCGACCACCGGCTTGGGCGGCGTCGTCGCGGGCGTCGCGGCTTTGCGCTTGGCGGCCTTTTTGCGAGCGGCCTTGGCGGGCTTCACGCGCGCTTTCGCGGTGATTCGAGAGGTCTTGCGTTGTGCCATGGAGTTTGCAGTCGACGTGGGGCGAGAGAATCAGTGCACGGCGCGCGCTCGGGTTGCCGAAATCGCGGCCGCGCGAGTACGGTAGCGAGCGTTCTGCGCGCACGCTCCTCGTAAGCGTCGCGCTTCGACCGGCCCCACGCCCCGCTGCGCGCGAGCGCCCGCGGACTTCCCGGAGGCTTCGACATGTTCATCGCGCTCGCTGCGCTCGTCTCACTCGCTTCGGCGCCCGCTGGCTCGCAGCCGCGCGCGGCTGCGCTGGTCTCACCACTCGTCCAGTCCAAGTCCGCGCATCACGAAGACACGCGGCTGGGCTTCAAGTTCAAGCCGCCCAAGGACTGGACGGCCGTGCCGCTCAAGGTCGACGAGAACTGGCAAGTGGCCAAGTACCTCTCGCCGCGCGAGTACATCTACAACGATCCGCAGGGCTGGACCTGGGACCACAAGCCGCAATTGGTGGTGATCGCGTTCCCGGCCGCCGTCGTCGAGAAGGACGTCGAAGTCGAGAAGAAGGACGAGAAGACCACCGAGATCCGCATCCTCAATCCCTACAAGAACTACGAGGACTATCTGGCGCGCACGTACTCGGGCGGCGGGTATTTCATCGCCGCCGAGGAGCAGGGCGAGATCGAAGGCGTCGCCGTGCGCAAGCTCGAGATCAAGGTCGAGAAGCTCTCGTACAACGGGCCCAAGCGCGTCGTGACTTGGATCTTCGACACCGCAGAAATCGACTTCGCGGTGCAGATCGAGATGCTCGAGACGGCCTACCCCAAGCTCAAAAAGGAACTCGAGACCGCACTCAAGACGTTCCGCATCACGCCGCGCGCTGCCGACGCGTCAGCGACCCGCGGTGTGGGCGAGATGACGCTCTCGCCGACGGCGTGGTCCGATCTGCCGGTGTTCGAGCGGCGCATGCGCCGGCAGGATCAGGAGCGCGTGCTGCACCAGCGGGCGCAACAAGACTTGCCCGAGGGCTGGACCGCCAAGAAACACGGCCGCTTCTTGGTGCTCAATCGCTCCGACGAGCGCTGCGCGCAACGCATGGCCGAGCGCGGCGAAGCCGTGATCCGCTGGCTCGACGAGCAATTCCCGTTCGTCGGGCCCGAGGAGTACATGCGCGCGCCGATCCTGCGCATCTGCAAGGACTGGGAAGAACAGAACGCGGTGAGTTCGGGCACGGGCTGGAGCACCTGGTGGCTCGAAATCGTCACGCACGACGACAAGGGCGGCGCCGCGAGCTGGCAGGGTCAGTACTTCAATTGGCGCGTGTTCGAACTGTGGTTCCAGGAGCGCGACCACGCCCTGTTCTATGCCTTCCCGCCCTGGCTCTCGCAGGGCCTGCGCGACACCGCTGAAGACGTCGTCGTGTCGAAGGGCAAGGTCGAATTCCGCCGCGACTCGTGGGAACGCGACCAACTCCGCACGCGCGCGCGCTCGAACGCGCTCTCCAAGCCGCGCGATCTGATGCGCTTGAGCAGCAGCTCGTTCTATGAGAAGCAGGACTGGGGCATGCACTACGAGACCGAGGCGCTGGTGCGCTTTCTCCTCAGTCCCGCGGCGCAGCGCAACGCGCGCACGAAGGACGTGCTGCCCAGCTATATCGCGAACCTCAAACGGGTCGTCGACGAGATCAAGGCCGAAGAGAAGCCCGCCGCGGAGACGGACGCCCCGGCGGAAGCGGACAAGCCCAAGACCGAAGAGGAAGAGGCCGCGCGCTTCAAGGCCGAGCGCACCAAGTGGAAGGACCGCGAGCAACGCATTGTCGACCAGACCTTCGAACGCACCTTCCGCGACTGGAGCGACAAGGACTGGGCCGATTTCGAGAAGGCCTACTTCGCAGCACAGGACTGATGGCCATGAACTGGCGCTCGCGGCTGATCTGCGCGGCGACGGCGCTCGTGCTCGCGAGCACGCAAGCCTGGGCCGATGTCTTGCTGCTGGTCGACGGCCGCATCGTCGACGCCAAACCGCTCGTGCGCGAAGCCGAGGCGGTGGTGGTCAAGTTCGAGAACGGCGACGTGCGCGTGCCGCTCGCGCTGGTGCTCGAAGCGGTGATCGAAAATGAACCCCTGGACGAGCCGGCGACGCCAGAAGAGGCGGAACAGCGCAAGAAAGGGATGGTGCGCTTCGACGGGCGCTGGATGAGCGTGCGCACGCGCGACGAGCTCGTCTCCAAGCGGATCGCCGAGCGCAAACGCGCCGCCGAGGAGCTCAAGGGCTATCGGCTGTGGCGCAATGCCCGCGAGGAGCGCACCAAGGCCTTCGCCTACAAACACAACGTGCCCGCCGACGTGTTCGCGAGCTATCGCGACTTGATGGAGACCTACTTCAAGGAGTTCTGCCGCGCCTGGAAGATCAAGCCTCCCAAGGATCTGCCGCCGCTGTCGGTGAATCTCTATTGCGATTACGACGGACCCGACGGGTTTTTGCAGGTCAGCGGCGCGGGCTGGGGCGTGCTCGGCTACTTCCGCTACGTCGATCCGATGGACCTCAACTTCTACTACGACCGCCTCGACCCGCGCGGCACGGAAGAAGTGATGTTCCACGAGACCAATCACTACCTCCAGAAGCTGATCGACCTGAAGTTCAGCTACCCGCACTTTCCCGGCGAGTCGCTGGCGGAGTACTACGGCGCTTCGAGCTGGGATCCGCAAACCAAGAAGATCACGACGGGATTGGTGCTCGAAGGCCGTCTGGTCGAGGTGCAAAACGACATCGCCGCGGGCACGTGGGTGCGGCTACAGGCGTTGATCTCGACTGAAGACATGTACGAGCACTACACCTGGGGCTGGTCGCTCGTGCACTTCCTGATGAATCGCGAGGAGTACGCGGCGAAGTTCCAGAAGTTCGTGCTCGCGCTCCCGTCGGCGAAGGACGTCAAGCGCTCGTCGGAGGGCTTCGGACTCCAGACCGTGCGCCAGGCGGACGTGTTCGAGGCTTTCAAGAGCTACCTGGGGCTCAAGGACGACGACGCGGTGGTCGAGCTCGAACGCAAGTGGCACGCGTACGTGCGCGACGAGCTGAAGGTCACCAGCGCGCGCGGACTCGAGCAGGCCGCCATGACCGCCTCGCGCACGTACCCGCCGCGGCCGATCCGCGCCAAGCGCCTGTTCAAGGAAGCCCTCGACAAGGGCAGTCAGAATCCGGTCGCGATGCACCGCTACGGGCAGTTGCTCGCGGCCGACGGTGAGAAGGAGAGCGCGCGCGAGCTGTTCAAGAAGGCCATCGAACGCGACCCGCTCGAAGCGAGCTTCTACAACAGCCTGGCCGAGGCCCTGCCCGAGTCGGACAAGTCCGAGCGCGAGCGCCTGCGCAAGCTGGCGCGCGAAATCGACCCGAGCGCGTTTCGCGACGTGATCGTGATCCGCTGACGCCCGTTCGGGCGCCCAACGCCTTTTCCGCAATTCGCGCCGTCGTTTCGAGCGCGGCGTGGACCGCTAGCTTGGAACCGATGGAAGGCGGCGAAGCAAGCGGGCTGCGAGGCGAGCTGGAGCAGCAGTCGGCGTGGATGCGCCGGCTCGCTCGACGGCTCGTGAGCGGCGTGGCCGGCGCGGAGGACGCGCTGGCGCAGGCCCGTCTCGCGGCACTGCGTCGCGAGCGCGCTGGCGCGCCCGTGGGCAGCGGCTGGTTGATGCGGGCGGCGCTCAACTTCGCGCGGCGCGAGCAGCGCGACGAGGCCGTGCGACGCGCCCACGAGCAGCGCGCGGCCCGCGACGAAGCGCTGCCGCCCGCCGACGAGCTCGCCGCGCGCCTCGACGCGCAACGCGCGCTCGCCGACGAGTTGCGCGCCCTGGCCGAGCCCTACCGCTCGACGCTCGTGCGCCACTTCTTCGACGGCTGGTCCGCGGCGCGCATCGCGCGCGAAACGGGCTTGCCGGCGACGACGGTGCGCACGCGCATCGAGCGCGGGCTCGAGCTCTTGCGCGAGCGGCTCGACCGGCGCAACGGCGGTCGTCGCGAGTGGCTCAGCGCCCTCGCGCCGCTCGCGCTGCCTGCGCTGCCGCGCTGGCTCGACTGGCCATCGACTCCCGTTTCGCAACTCATTCAGGGAGTCTTGATCATGAAGCTGGGTCTGCAAGTGGCAAGCGGCGTCGCCCTCCTCGCGGCGCTCGGCGCGGGTTGGCTGTGGATCGATGGCGCGAGCGAGGCCGCGAGGCCGCAGCCCGCGGTCGCGATGCCCGCTGCGCCGCTCGAGCCGCTGTCAGCGCCGCGCGACGACTCCGCTCAACGCTCGGCGTTGCCGCCCGCGCGCGAACAGTCGACGCCGGCCGCGCTCGCGGCTGCACCTGCCGAAGTCGAGCACGTGGCCCGCGCCGCGGCGACAGTCCAGGCGCGCGTGGTCGACAACCTGCTGCGCCCGCTCGCCGGTGCGCGCGCGAGCGTGGGCGAGCGCGAGACGCGCGCCGACGCCGAGGGGCGCGTGGAGTTGACGCTCGAGCACCACCACCCGAGCCTGCTCCGCGTCGAAGCCGCTGGTCACGCGCTCACGGTCGTGGAGTTCGTCCCGCAGCCCGGCGCGAGCAAACACCTGGGCGACATCGTGCTCGAGCGCGGGGCGAGCGTCGCCGGCCGGGTCGAGCATGTCGACGGACGACCGTTGGGCGGCGCGCGCGTCCTGGCGACGACTCCGAGCATGTGGGAGAGCGATCTCGAGGCCGCCAAACGCTGCGGACCCGAGACTTCGCACCGAGCGCCGAGCACTTCGAGTGCGGCCGATGGCTCGTTCCTGCTCGAAGGCGTGACTCCCGGCGGCGTGCGGCTGTGGGCCGAGGTCGAGGGCATGCGCTTCGGAGTGTCGGGCGCGCTCGTGGCCCGCGCTGGCGAGCGCCTCGACGGCGTCGTGCTCGTCGTCGAAGCGCTGCAGCCCGACGACGAAATCGCCGGCGTCGTGCTCACCCCCGATGGACGGCCGGCCACGGACGCGAACTTGCAAGTGATGACGAGCGCGGGCGGCAGCACGAATTCGTTCTCGATGGCGCTCGACGCGCAGAGCCGGTTCCGCTTCCGCGTGCGGCGCGCAGTGACGCACACGCTGACCGCGACCGATCGCCTCGATCGCTGGCCCGTAGCGCGTCGGACGGATGTCAACCCGGGCGAACAGGCGGTCGAGCTGCGCTTCACGCACGGCCGGATCATGGCGGTGCGCGCCCGCGCGAGCGAGCGCGACGAGTCGCTGCGCTTCGAGGTCAAGCTGTTCGACGAGCGCGGCGCGGCGACGCTCAACTCCGCGGCAGTGTGGAGCGATGCGAACGGTCTCTGCGAACTGCGCGTGCCCGGCCAGTCGTTCGTCGTGGAGTGCTCGGCCCCGCACTGCGCGCCCGCGCGGCAAGGTCCCTTCGACCCCTCGAGTGCGCCGCGCGAGCTGGAGTTCGTACTGGAGCCGCAAGCAGGATTGAGCGGGCGCGTGTTCGCGGGCGATCGACCGCTCGCCGGCGCGAACGTGTCGCTGTGGCGCGCGAGCAAGCCGCGTGAAGGCGTCGAGATCGACGGCTATCCGGCGCTGCGCCATCCCAACGTCGTCGACCGCGCCGTGACCGACGGCGAGGGCTACTTCTTCCTGCGGCCGCGCGAGGACGGCCCGCACTTCGTTCGCGCGCAGGCCGCTGGACTCGCAGCGAGCGAGCTCGGGCCGCTCCAAGTGCAGGTCGGCGCGGGACAGGACCAGCTCGACCTCGCGCTGGGCCCGGGCGGCGCAATCGAAGGGCGTGTGCTCGTCGCCGAAGGTCGCAGCGACGAGGGCGTGATCGTCGTCGCCAACCGCGGCGACGGTTACGTGCTCACGCGGCGCTCGAGCGCGGGCGGCCACTTCCGTTTCGACGGACTCACGCCCGGGCCGTGGTCAGTGACGCGCGGGCGCATCGAGGTCGACGGCGCTCCGTTCAGCAACTGGGCCGTGGGCGACACGTCCACGCCGACCAAGCTCGAGTTCAACTGCACGGTGCGCGAGGGTGCTGTCGAGCACGTCGAACTCGACTTGCGCGACGACGAACCCGCGCACGTGCGCGGCCGACTCACGATCGACGGCGCACCGGCGACGGGCTGGGTGCTCACGGCCTGGCCGGGCGACAAGAGTTCGCACTCAGGCGAGCTGCCGAACACGGCGCTCGACTCCAACGGCGAATTCGAGCTCTCGCTCGACGACCCGGGCCCGGTGCGACTGACGTTTTCGAGCGGTGTGGCCGACGGCGACGCGTCGCAGTTCAGCCTGCGCACGGAGCTGCGCCGCGGCGCCAACGACTGGAACGCGGACGTCCCGACTCTGAGCGTGCGCGGCCGCTCCGTGCGAGCGACAGGCGATGGCTACTCGCTGTTCGTGACGATCAAGTCCGACCGGGCTTCAGCCTTCCTGCCGATCCACACCGACGCGCAGGGCCAGTTCGAGCTGCCGCGCGCGATCGAGGGCCGGGCCAAGTTCATTGGCGCTCGGATCGAAGGCGGAACGTGGCATGAGACCGAGAATTTGTTCGAGATCGAGCTGGTGCGCGGCGCGACGCCGTTCGTCGAGCTGCGGTGACGAGCTGCACGGCACGAAACTCGCGTTGAGGTTGGCTGCGAAAACCTGCCGAGAGGCCCGTTACTGCGACGCAACCGGCAAGTAAACGCCGCACGATCGTCGGCATGCGGGTTGGCGGACCTCACCGACGAAGTCCACTTCCTTCAGGAGCCATTCGAATGAAGAGCAGGTTCGTCACGGCAGCCGCGCGAGTCGCACTCTCCTCGCTTCTCCTTGCCGGCAGCTCGCAGGCCTCCGACTGGTACGTCGACGCGGTCAACGGGAGCGACGCCAACAACGGCCAGAGCCCGCAGAGCGCGTGGCGCACGATCACTCACGCTGTTTCGCAGCTTGCGGCGGGCTCCGAGCGGATCCTGATCGCGCCCGGAACCTACAGCGCAGCGCTCGGCGAGAGCTTTCCCATCGCACCCAAGCCCGGGCATCAACTGATCGGCCTCGCCGGCGCGGAGCGGCCGGTGCTGACGGCGAACGGCGCGCCCAACTCCGTGATCCTGCGCTTCGCGTCCAGCGCTGCGCAGCCGCAGGTGTTCGGCGCGGACACGCGCGTCGAGCATCTCGAGCTGCGGCGCGCGGCCCGCTGCGTGGAGCTGGCGGCCGAAGCCGGCGAGGTGAGCCCGACCTTCGTCGACGTGCGCATCGAGCGCATGATCGATCGCGGCGTGGATGTCGCCGGCCTGGGCGGCCAGTGCCAGCCGAGATTCGAGCGCATGTTCATCGGCGTGACGGAGCCGACGAGCAACTCCGTGGCGATCCGCGCCACCGGGCTCGCACTCACGCCGCAGGTTCAACTGACGGTGCTCGACAGCTTCATCGGCGACTCGGGCGGCGGCGGCGCCGCGATCGTCGGGTCGGTGGACGCGCTGTTCGAACGCTGCACCTTCGACAGCCTGGGAACCGGCGCACTCGGCGTGAGCACCGACCACAACGAGCTGACACGCGTGCGCTGCGTCGACACAGCGATCACGTACTCCAGCTACGCGCTGCTCTCCACCAGCGTCGGGGCGTCGTTCGAAGCGTCGTTCACGCGCTGCACGATCGCGGAGACCACGACGCCGCTCGCGCTCACCACGGGCGTGGGACCGATGAAGCTCGTGCTCGAGTCATCGATCGTGGCCAGCCCCGGCGACTCGATCTACACCTTCGGCCCGGTCGAGATCAGCGCGTCGCGATCCTTCATCGCCGACGGCAGTCTCGACGGCGTCAACGGCTGCTTCTCGGGCGATCCGGGCTTCCGCAACGGAGGCGACGGCGACTTCCGACTGCGCTGGGGCAGCCCGTGCATCGATGCTGCGCTGGCGGCGCCGAGCAGCGCACGCGACGCGCTGGGCGTGCGGCGCGACATCGACGGCAACCTCGACTCGCTGGGCCGCACGGATATCGGCGCCTACGAGTTCACGCCTCTCGAGCTCGTGTCGAGCGGTTCGATCGGCAGCCCGCTGCGCCTGAACAACTGGGGCCCCGACTCGCCGAGCGTGCTGTACTGGGCCCGCGCGGGCCTGACGAGTCCCTCGGCGACGCCGTTCGGCTCGTTCGAGCTCAACCCGCTGCTCGCGCGCACCTTCAGCTTCACCTCCGCCGGCGCGTCCTCGCCGAACGTGACGCAGCGCATGATCCCCAATCAGATTGCGCTGGTCGGCCAGACCTTTTCGTTCCAGGCCCTGACCAACTCCGCCGCCGCGCCGCTCTCGCGCGCCTTCACCAACGGCGTCGAGGTCTCGATCGTTCCGTGACTTCACTCGAGGCGCTGTTCGACGGCCCAGCGATCGCACCCTGAGCTCCTGCCTCTGGGATCCTTCGCTCTGTGCGAAGGATTCAGGAGGTAGGAGCGATCCAATAAACACCTCAGCGCGGCCGAATGCCGCGGGGCGCAGCGGCGCCTTGGCCGATGCGCCCATTCGCAGCGGCGTGAAGGCCGCGCTGCGCCCTCGGACAGCGCCTCGGCCATTTCACGCCACCGGCACAAGCGCGTACTTCGCGCCGAGCACGTCCTCGTGCTTCAGCCCGAAGCAGCGCTCGATCAACGTCGCGTAAACGCTGCGGAAGTCGGTCGTGTGCGCGAGGTCGCCGGCGTACCGCTCGAGCTCAACCGGCTGGGAGGCCGATCGAGCGACCGTGGCTTCGCTTGCGCATTCGCGCGAGCACGACACGCACTCGATTCAGGGCCGCAGGAACTTGCTCGAGCTCGCGACACATTCTGCGGCGCAAGTCGAGCCCGAGCAGCGGAGCCTTCGCCGGACGCGATCACGGGGTTGCGTCGAAGCGAGCCGCAACGCTGGCGGGTCGACTGCGACTTGGTGAGCAGCGCAGCGGGGAATCGCGGTCGCCGGCCGCCGCGCTAATGTCTTGCGCCCATGCCCGCTCGCAACTCGCCGCCTTCAGCCGAAAGCGTGCTCGCGCGCTTTCTCACCCAGTCCCACTCGAACTCCGCGGAGGCCCTGGAGGACCTCTGCCGGGAGCATCCTCAGCTCGCATCTCGACTGCGTGAGCTGTATAGCGACCTCGCGCAGTTCCAGGATCTGCTCGACAATGCGCATGCGTCCCCCGGACCGGACCTTTCGGAGACGCTGACGCGGGGCGCGAAGGTCGGGCCGTACACGCTCGAGGAGCGTCTGGGTCGCGGGGCCATGGGCGAAGTCTGGAGCGCACGCGACGCGAACGGGTCCGAGTTCGCGCTCAAGCTGATGCACCCGCAGCTGACTCGCAACGCGCGCGCCGTGATGCGCTTCCACCGTGAGGCGCGCGCTGGACTCCAGCTGCGCCATCCCAACATCGTCTGTGTTCACGCGACGGGGTTCTTTCACGCGCGGCCGTACATCGTGCAGGAATTGGTGCCGGGCGGGCGATCGCTGGCGGACGTCGTGCTAGCCGCGAACAACGGTCGACGACTTCCCCGTCGGCACTACCTCAACGTCGCGAAATGGACACGCGCGATCTGCGTCGCCCTGCAGCATGCGCACGAACTCGGCGTCGTACACCGCGACATCAAGCCCCACAACATCCTGCTCACCGAGAACGACGAGCCGCTTCTCGCCGATTTCGGCCTCGTGCTGGTCCAGGACGACTTCACGGTCTCCCAGTCGGGCGATGTGCTGGGAACGGCCGCGTACATGAGCCCCGAGCAGGTCGAATCCCGCTTCGACGAGATCGACGCTCGAAGCGACGTCTTCAGTGTCGGGTCGATGCTGTATGAGCTGCTCACGCTCCAACGGCCTTTCGACTCCAACGGCCTGTTCGACACCATGCGCGCCATCGTGGAGCGCGATCCCGCGCCCCCCACGAGCTTGCGACCGGAGTGTCCGCGCGAACTCGAGCGCATCTGCCTGCGGGCGCTGGCGCGCCGTCCACAGGAGCGCTTTCAATCGGCGCAGGAGTTTGCGACGGCTCTCGCGGCCTTCGAGTCGCGCTTCCAGCGTCGTCGTGGCGCGGGCGCGGTGATGCAGGACTTAGTGCGGCTCCGGCCACAGGCGCTTCGAGAGGTCCTCGAGTCCGTCGACTCCGCCATTCCGACGGCGCGCGCCAAGCTGCTGACCGGCGTTTCTCTCGCTGTTCTGGTCAGCGGAGTGTTCGTCATTCGACGCGTGCTGCGGCCGGCGCCCGTCCAAGCAGAGTCGACAATCGCGGGCCTGCCGTTGCAGACGCCGACACCGGAGCCGCCGTCGACACAAAGCGGGCCGTTGGCGGATGAGAAGACACCTGACGCGCCGTCACCGCTCTCTTTTGAGCCCGGCGCCGCCGAGAGACCGGCTGTGTCCAGCGCCCAGATTCTCCGCGAGGCCAATCGCGAACTCGTCAGCCAGTGGGCGGAGATCCTCGACGAGCGCGTTGACCCCAAAGTCGTCACGGACGCGGACTTTCTCCAGAGAATCGAGGCAACGGCGCTTCCCTGGCGCGTGCGTGACAGAGTGAGCCGAATCGAGTTGTTGCTCGTTCCTCCCGGCGAGTATCGGCGTGGCGCCAGCGACGACGATCCGCGAGCGCGCCCCGATGAGAAACCTGCGCACCAGGTGCGAATCTCAAGGGCGTTCTATCTGGGGCGATACGAGATTCGAGTCGACGAGGTTGAAGCCCTCGTCTCTCGTCGCTGGGAGCGTTCGGTTGACGACGATCCGGTGAACGGCATGTCGCCCGACGAGGCCTTGCGAATTCTGTCTCGCTCCCCCGGCCTTCGACTTCCTACCGAAGCAGAGTGGGAGTACGCGTGTCGGGCGGGCACGACCGGCCCCTACTACGCTGATCCGAACTGGGCGGCGTGGCGGCCGTCCAACGCGAGAAACGCCCGACACCGGGTAGGACTGAAGGGCGCCAACGCCCTCGGGTTTCACGACATGCTCGGCAATCTGTGGGAGTTCTGCTCCGACATGTACAGCGAGACCTACTACTCGCAGTGCGGCGAACTTGCAGTCGACCCGTCGGGTCCCAAGACCGGCGAGTTCTACGTCATGCGGGGAGGCTCTTTCTTCGCCGGACAGCCAGACCAGTGTCGCGCCTCGGCACGAGGCGCGACCGCGCCCGCGGAACAGAAGGTCACACGCGGCTTCCGCGTCGCCCGCTGGCCCTGAGTCTCGACTCACGCCACCGGCACAAGCGCGTACTTCGCGCCGAGCACGTACTCGTGCTCGAGCGCGAAGCAGCGCTCGATCAGCGTCGCGTAGACGCTGCGGAAGTCGGTCGTGTGCGCGAGGTCGCCGGCGTCGAGCTTGTCGAACGAAGGGTGCTTGCCGAACAGGCCGCCCTTGATGCGGTGGCCGAGCACGAACAGCGGCGCGGCGACGCCGTGGTCGGTGCCTCGTGAGCCGTTCTCGGCGACGCGGCGGCCGAACTCGCTGAAGACCAGCACGATCGCCGCCTGGCCGCGCTCGGAGCGGCCGAGGTCCTCGAGGAACGCGCCCAGCGCGCCGTCGAGTTGCCGCATCAGGTTGTCGTGGCGGTTGCGCTGGTCGGTGTGCGTGTCGAAGCCCGCTAGCTCGAGCGAGAGCACGCGCGAGCCGATCTCACTGTTCACCAGCGCCGCCACGTCGCGCAGCGAGGTCGCGAGCGCATCGTTGCGCGGATAGTTGATCGGCGTCTGGTAGCGCGCCGCCGCACGGCGCACGGCGAGCGACGAGCTGTGCCCGTCGTTCATCACGCGCCGCAGGAACTCGACGCTCGACTCGCCTTCGCGCCGCACGGGTTTCTCGGGCGCCATCTCGTCGCCTTCCGCCGCAGCGCCGCTCGCCTTGGCGTAGGCATCGGTCTCGTGCTCGCCGCCGGCCCAGCGATAGGCCGCGGGATTCACGAAGGTCGCCGCCGGGTGCTCGAGCGAGTGCAGCGAGTACGGCACGTTCGCGCCGACGTGCACCACGAGGTTGGGATTGCTGTCGCCGGCGCAAGCCTTGGCGCAGGCGCGGCCGATCCAGCCCTGGCCCACTCCGCGACCGCGCTCGTCGGCGGCGTGCCAGATGTCGAGCGATTGGAAGTGCGAGCGATTGGGCTTGGGGTAGCCCACGCCCTCGACGATCGCGACGCGGCCGGCATCGAACGCGGCGCGCAGGCGCTTGAGCTCGCCGTTCAAGCCGCGGTACTCGTCGAGCACGAGCAGCTTGTCCTTCTTGTGCGCGATCGACGGCCGCGCGCGGTGGTAGGCGTCCTCGGCGTAGGGAACGACCGTGCTGAGTCCGTCGTTGCCGCCGGAGAGCTGCAGCACGATCAGCGGGCGGTGCGCGCGCTCCTGCGGCAACAGCGGCGAGCTGAACAGCTTCACTGCGCCGTCTGCGCGCGAGGAGAGCAGGGTTCCGGCGCCGAGCGCGCCCAGCGAGAGCAGTGTGCGGCGGTCCATCAGCTCACCTGCGCTTCCGGAAGCGAGAGGATCAGGTGCGCGAGCCGGCGCAGCACACCCTCGGCCTTCACTCCGGCGCCGAGCAGGCGGCCGTCGTCGACGTCGAGCTGGCGGCGCTCGTTCTCGAGGAACTCGACCAGCGCAGCGCGGCTCAACGGCGTGAGCGCGATCGGCAGCAGCTCGTCGGCGAGGAAGTCGATGATCTCGCCGTCGCTCGACAGACCCACGCGCGAAACGCGCGCAGTCAAGTTGATGCGCGGGTAGTACACCGTGCCGAGCATGCGCTTCATCGCGCTCAGCTCGGGTCCGAGGTCGACCTTCTTCTCGGCGCCGGCCGCGGGCTTGGGCCCCATCGAGTCGCCCATCATCCCGCCGTCCATCATCCCCGGCTCGTCGCCGGCCTCGAACGCGTCGTCCTTGAGCACGTCTTCGAGCTTGACCACGCCGAGCAACATGCCCGCCATGTTTCCACGCGCGAGCAACGTCGAGGTGGAGATCCACGCTTCGCCGCCGTCCCAACCCTTCACGTTGGGCGGATCGAACAAGCGCTGGCCGAGTTGCCCGGCCGCGAGCCACAGGAGCGGCGGAGGAACCTGCACGCCGAGGCGCCGCACGCTGCCGACCAGGTACTCGACCGGCCCCGCGATGCGTTCGCCGATCACTTCGGGCGCGTAGAAGCGCTCGTCGAGCAGCAGCTTCTCGAAGAACGGCGCGAGCTCGTACTTGGACTCCTTCAGGAACTGCGCGTACTCAGCCAGGCGTTCCTCGCTCGGCGCGCGGCCCTCGAAGTGCTCGAGCAGTTTGCCGGCGACGCGCCGCGGACAGGCCGGATGCGCGAGCACGATGTCGACCAGGTCGTCGGCGTTGAAGCGCCCGGTGCGGCCGAGGATCGTCTTCTTGCCGTTGTCGTGTTGGCGCGGCGAATACAGCGCCTCGCTGCCCGCTTGCGTGCGCCAGCCCGTCAGCGCGCGCGCGGCTTCCTTGATGTCCTGCTCGGTGTAGTTGCCCAGGCCTAGCGTGAACAACTCGAGCAGCTCGCGCGCCAGGTTCTCGTTGGGCTTGTCCTTGCGATTCTGGTTGTTGTCGAGGTACTCGAGCATCGCCGGGTCGCGCAGCACGGCCCGCAGGAGCTGACCGAAGTTGCCGAGCGCGTGGCGGCGGAACAGCTCGTTCTGGCGGATCATCGCCTCGGCGTTGCGCACGTCGCGCATCGAACTCGTGAAGTAGCCGTGCCAGAACAGCACCATCTTCTCGCGCAGCGGGTGCTCGGCCTCGACCATCTGCTCGATCCACCAGCCCGCGTAAGCGAAGAGCAGCTCGCGCTCCTCGCGCCGATAGCGGTCGAGCGCGTCGCGGCGCTGCTTCTCGGTCAAGCCTTCGAGCTCTCGCCGATCCGGACGAACAGGTGCGTCGACGAAAAAGGGCTCCGCCGGTTCGACGAAGCCCTTCAAGAGCTGCTCGACGAGCACTTGACGACCTGCGCGGACCGCTGACTCGACCTCCGCGGGCCGCGCGCCGAAGCTGGCGCGGTTGAGCAGGTGCTCGGCCTGCGCCGGCGTCCACTCGGGCGACTGCGGCGCCGCGAGCGCCAGACTGGCCGCAAGCTGTGCGATGGAGAGGGCGATCGGCATGGTGGCTCCTTCGTGCGTCGGGTTGGATCGACGCGTTCGAGTCCGAGCTGCAACCCGCCCGCGCCGGCGGCGTTCCGCACCGAGCTTGCGATCGACACGGCCCGCGGGGCGGCGGGCCTATAGTGTGCCCGCGGGCGCCCGGCCGCGCCGCACAGGACCCCGTCTCCGCGCCCCATGCACGCCCCCGCCCCTGATTTGCGCGCCTTTTTGGCCGAGTTGCGTGCGTCCGGCGAGTTGGTGGAGATCGAGGCCGAGGTCGACCCCGAGCTCGAGGCGGCCGAGGTCCACCGCCGCGTGATCGCCGCGGGCGGGCCGGCGCTGCTCTTCAAGCGCGTGAAGGGCTGCGATTTCCCGCTGGTCACCAACCTGTTCGGGACCGCGAGCCGCGTCGAGCGCGCGTTTGGCAAGTGGCCTCAGGAGCTGATCGCGCAGGTCGCGCGCCTGCCGCACGAACTCGTGCCGCCGACGCTGGGGAAGTTGTGGGCCAAACGATCGCTGTTCGCCTCGCTCGCCAAGGTCGGGATGACGCGCTCGAGCGGCGGACCGATCACCGAAGTGGTCGACACGCCGCCGCGCCTGTCGCGGCTGCCGGCGCTCAAGACGTGGGTGCGCGACGGCGGGCGCTTCGTGACGTTGCCGCTGGTCTACACCGAGCATCCCGAGGGTCTGGGGCCGAACCTCGGCATGTACCGCATCCAGTTGTTCGACGACTCGACCACCGGACTGCACATGCAGATCGGCAAGGGCGGCGGGTTCCACCTCGCGCGCGCGGAGGAGCTCGGCCGGCCGCTGCCGGTGGTGGTGCACGTCGGAGGTCCGCCGGCGCTGATCCTCTCGGCCATCGCGCCGCTGCCCGAGAACGTGCCCGAGCTGCTGCTCACGAGCCTTCTGCTCCAGCGGCGCGTGCGGCTCGCGACGCACGCTGCGAGCGCGCTGCCGATCGTCGCCGACGCCGAGTTCGCGCTCGTCGGCGAGGTGCGCCCCGGCGCGCGCCGCGCTGAGGGGCCGTTCGGCGATCACTACGGCTACTACTCGGAGACGCACGACTATCCCGAGCTCAGCGTCAAGGCGCTCTTCCGCCGCAAAGACGCGATCTTCCCGGCCACGGTCGTCGGCAAGCCGCGCCAGGAGGACTTCTTCCTCGGCGACTACCTGCAGGACCTGCTCTCGCCGCTCTTCCCGGTGGTGATGCCGGCCGTCACGCAGCTGTGGAGCTACGGCGAGACGGGCTACCACGCGCTCGCGGGCGCCGTGGTGCGCAACCGCTACAAGCGCGAGGCGATGGCCAGCGCCTTCCGCATCCTCGGCGAGGGCCAGCTCGCGCTGACCAAGTTCCTGATCGCGACCGACGGCGCGGTCGACCTGCGCGACTTCAAGGCCACGCTCGAGCACATCCTCGCGCGCGCCGATTTCCGCACCGACCTGTTCCTGTTCTCGAACCTGTCGATGGACTCGCTCGACTACGCCGGCCCGCGCGTCAACGAGGGCTCGAAGGGCGTGCTGCTCGGCCTGGGCGAGCCGATCCGCGCGCTGCGGCGCGAGTTCAGCGGCACGTTGCCTGCGGGCTGTTCGAGTGCGCGCGTGTTCTGCGCGGGCTGCCTGGTCGTGTCGGGGCCGAGCTACGCCAGCGAGCCCGGCGCGCCCGCGCGCATCGCTGCGCACCCCGACTTCGCGCATTGGCCGCTGGTCGTGCTCTCGGACGACGCCGAGCGCGCGACGCGCAGCGCGACGAACTTCCTGTGGACGACGTTCACGCGCTTCAACCCGGCGAGCGACCTCACGGCCGCCAAGGTCGAACTCGTGCACAACCACCCGAGCTTCACTCCGCCGGTCGTGATCGACGCGCGCATGAAGCCCTGGTACCCGATCGAGCTCTTCTGCGATGAAGAGACGGACAAGCTCGTGACGAGGCGCTGGAGCGAGTACTTCCCTTCGCGCAAGGTCGCGATGGGCGACAGCGCGCGCGGACACCTCGACTGACCACCTGGTTGTACGGTGCCAGAGCAATCTGTCCCGCGCCGCCGCTGCGTCCGGGCTGTCCGTTGCGTTGCGCGGCGTGGGACAGATTGCTCTGGCGCCGTACAACCAGGCCTGACGCGGGCTTCACGCGGACTTGCATTGGCGCCCCTCGAATGCGGGTTGCTCGCCGCAACGGCGAGATGTCTCCAGCAACCCACGAATCGAGGGGAATCGAAAGTGAAGTTCAACCAAGTCTCGCTGCGCGCCTTGTGCGCTCGTGCAGCGACCTTCGCGGCCTTTGCAGCCGCTGCATCGGTGGCCCAGGCCCAGGTCCGCGTCCAGATCCTCCACGCCTCCGACCTTGAAGGCGGCGTCAACGCGATCGGCGATGCGCCGCGCTTCGCGGCGGTGGTCCAGGGCCTCGAGAACGACGCGGCGAGCGCCAACGTTCCGTCGCTCCTGCTCTCGGCCGGCGACAACTACATCCCCGGCCCGTTCTTCTCGGCCGCGGGCGACGCGTCGATCCGCACACCGCTGCGCAACGCGCTCGGCCTCACGCAAGTGCGCGAGCGCGAGGGCCGCGTCGACGTCGCGATCATGAACATCCTCGGGCTCGACGCGTCGGCGCTGGGCAACCACGAGTTCGACCCGGGCACGACCGCGCTGCGCGAGATCATCGCGCCGGATATCCGCGACTCGAACAGCGACGGCATCCTCGACGACGCGCGCTGGTTCGGCGTCGACTTCCCCTACCTGAGCTCGAACCTCGAGTTCAGCGGCGACGTCAACCTCGCCAGCCTGGTCGAGACGGGCATCGTCCCGAGCACGAACTTCCGCGGATTCCCCGCCGATCTGGCCGCGGCCGCCGCGAAGAAGAAGCTCGCCAGCGCGACGATCGTCGAGCGCAACGGCCAGCGCTTCGGCATCGTGGGCGCGACCACGCCGCTGCTCGCGACGATCTCGTCGCCGGGCGCGACGACGGTCAAGAACCCCGGCGCGGGCACGAACAACATGCTCGCGCTGGCCTCGATCCTGCAGCCGGTGATCAACTCGGTGCTCGCTCAAGGCGTCGACAAGGTGATCCTCGTCACCCACCTGCAGCAGATCGCGCTCGAGCAGCAGCTCGTCCCGCTGCTCAGCGGCGTCGACATCGCGATCGCGGGCGGTTCGGACACGTTGCTCGCCGACGGCACGGACGTGCTGCGCCCCGGCGACGTCGCGCAGGGTCCCTACCCGATCGTCGCGACCAACTTCGACGGCGATCCGGCGCTGATCGTGAGCACCGACGGCCAGTACAGCTACGTCGGCCGCCTCGTGGTCGACTTCGACGCGTTCGGTCGCGTCGTGCCCGCGAGCGTGAACCCGCTCGAGAGCGGCGCCTTCGCCGCCGATGACACCGGCGTCGCGGCCGTGTGGGGCAACCTGGTCGATCCGTTCCTGCCCGGCACCAAGGGCGCGCGCGTCCAAGGCCTGACGAACGCCGTGCAAGCCGTCGTCACCGCCAAGGACGGCAACGTGTTCGGCAACAGCGCTGTGTTCCTCGAAGGGCGTCGCTCGTTCGTGCGCACCGAGGAGACCAACCTCGGCAACCTCAGCGCCGACGCGAACCTGTTCATCGCGCAGCAGGCCGACCCGAGCGTGCTCGTCTCGCTCA
Organism: Planctomycetaceae bacterium; assembly: GCA_011525785.1. Taxonomy (GTDB): domain Bacteria; phylum Planctomycetota; class UBA1135; order UBA1135; genus WYBT01. The sequence goes on along the minus strand of WYBT01000008.1, from coordinate 26,206 downwards.
AGAACGGCGGCGGCATCCGCGACTTCATCGGCTCGATCAACGGGACGACGGGCCAGCTCCTGCCCACGCAGGCCAATCCGCTCTCGGGCAAGCTCGCGACGGAAGTCTCGCAGCTCGACATCGAGAACACGCTGCGCTTCAACAACGGTCTCTCGCTGCTGACGCTGACGGCGTCGGAGATGCTGCAAGTGCTCGAGCACGCCGTCGCGGCGACGACCCCGACCTCGACGCCGGGCCAGTTCCCGCAGATCGGCGGCCTGTCGTTCAGCTTCGACGCGACGCAGCCCGCGGGCTCGCGCATCAAGAGCGCGGCGATCAAGGGCTGGGACGGCTCGACGCTCGACGTGCTGAAGGCGAACGGCGTCGCGCAGGGCGACCCCAACCGCAACATCCGCATCGTCACGCTCAACTTCCTCGCCGGCGGCGGCGACGGCTATCCGTTCCCCGCGCTGGGTGAGAACCGCGTCGACCTCGTGATCCCCGGACCGGGCCTCACGGGCGCCGCGCTCTTCGCCAGCGATGGCAGCGAGCAGGACGCGATCGCGGAGTTCTTCGCCGCGGTTCACCCCGACACGGCCGCCGCCTACAACGCGCGCGAGCTGCCCAAGGCGCAGGACGCGCGCATCCAGGACTCGGCAGCGCGCACGGACTCGTCGGCCTTCCCGCCGGTCGCGCCCGCTGGCGCCGCGCAGTTGAGTCTGGTCGGCCGCTACGACAGCGGCCTGGGCGCGGGCGCGGCTGAAATCCCGGCCTTCGACGCGCTCAGCCGCCGCATGTTCGTGGTCAACGCCGACGCGGCCACGGTCGACATCGTCGACCTCGTCGATCCGGCGACGCCGACCTTCGTGACAGCGATCGACATCGGCGGCGCGTTCAGCACGCCCAGCGCGGTCGCCTCGCCCAACAGCGTCGCCGTCTCCAACGGGCTCGTGGCCGTCGCGATCCAGCTCACCGCCGCCGGCGGCGTGCAGCAGAGCGGCGTGCTCGCGTTCTACGACACGAACGGCGTGCTGATCGAGCAGACCGTCGCGGGCGCGCTGCCCGACATGGTCACGTTCTCGCCCAACGGACTGTGGGCGCTGACGGCGAACGAAGGCGAGCCGAGCAGCAACTACTCGTTCGACCCCGAGGGCTCGGTGACGATCGTGAACACGCTGCGCGTCCGCCTGCAATTGGCGCTGCCGCAGCTCGCGCATCTGTTCCCGCTGCGCCCGGGCGACACGCGCCAGGTGGGCTTCACCGGCCTCAACGGCCAGCTCGCCGCACTGCAAGCAGCGGGCGTGCGCATCTACGGACCCAACGCGACCGTCGCACAGGATCTCGAGCCCGAGTACATCGCCGTCGACAGCGAGTCGAAGTTCGCCTACGTCTCGATGCAGGAGAACAACGCCGTCGCGGTGCTCAACATCCGCTCGGGTCAACTGCTGCGCCTCTCGCCGCTGGGCTACAAGGACTGGATGCTGTCGGCGCTCGACGCGAGCGACCGCGACAACGCGATCCAGGTCAAGCCCTGGCCGGTGTTCGGCATGTACCAGCCCGACGCGATCGCAAGCGTGCGCCAGGCCGAGATCAACTTCCTGATCACCGCCAACGAAGGTGACGCGCGCGACTACAGCGGCTTCGCCGAGGAGCGGCGCGTCAAGGACCTCGCGCTCGATCCGACCGTGTTCCCCAACGCCGCGACGCTCAAGCTCGACGGCAACCTGGGCCGTTTGACCGTCACCAACCGCCTGGGCGACACGGACGGCGACGGCGACTTCGACGAGCTGTACACGCTCGGCGGGCGCTCGCTCTCGGTGTTCGCGGTCAACCCCGACAACACGCTGACGCGCGTGTACGACAGCGGCTCGGAGTTCGAGCAGATCGCGGCCTCGCTCGATCCGGCGAACTTCAACGGCTTCCCGTTCGACACGCGCTCGGACAACAAGGGCCCCGAGCCCGAAGGACTCGCGCTGGGCGTCGTGAACGGCCGCACCTACGCCTTCGTCGGCCTCGAGCGCATCGGCGGCGTGATGGTGTACGACGTGAGCGTCGCGACCTCGCCGCGCTTCGTGCAGTACGTCAACACGCGCGCCGTCGTGAACGGCGCCGAGGTGGGCGACGTGTCGCCCGAGGGCCTGGTGTTCGTCCCGGCGAGCCAGAGCCCGAACGGCGTCGCGCTGCTGATCGTGGCTTACGAAGTCAGCGGAACGGTCGCGATCTTCGAAGTGCAGTGACCGCCTCTGCGCGTCCGCTCGACGGCGCGCGCAGACCGGATTTCTACGAGCGGGCGGCGTCGCGCGAGCGGCGTCGCCCGCTTTCGTTCAGCGAGAGCTCTGCTGCGCGCGCGCCGCCTTCGACTCGCGGTACAGCCGATTGCGAGCGACCTCGTAGATCCCGGCCAGCTCGCTCTGCGCGATGCTGAAGCGCTGTGCGACGCGGCGCAGGAAGTCCTGTTCGGCTTGCGGGATGCGGCCGTCCGCCATGGCGAGCAGGCACAGCTCGGTCAGCCACTCGACCGCTTGCTCGCGCTCGCGCGGCTGCGGGGCCGGCAGCTCGGCCGCCGGCATCGCGAGCAACGCCTCGACGTGCTCGCGCGGGTCGCCCAGGCGCTCGGCGAGCGACTCGATCGCGCGCCGCTCGCTCGCGTCGACCTCGCCGTCCGAGCGCGCCGCCGCCACGACCCACACGAGCAACCCGGCGCGCGACAGCGCCGGCGTTGCGGGCGCCGCGCCGCGCGGCTGGGAGTCCACGCGTCGCCACAGCGCTTCGCATTCGCGCACGAGCTCCCCGTGGCGCGCCTCGCCGCGCTCGACGACTTCGTTGAGGAGCCAGCCCGAGCCGCCGTCGACACGCGGGACTCCGCAGTAGGCACAGCGCGGCTCGAGGCCGCCGGAGTCGTGCGCGCCGCAATTGGTGCAGCTCGAGGTCGCGAAGGCGTCGCCGAGCTTGCTCACCAGGCCCGCCGGCCGCTCGAGCACGAACAGCGTTCGGCGCAGCACGCGTTGCTCGTCGAGCTTGATGGCGCCGTCGGCCGCGACGTTGGCGAAGCGACCGTCCCAGGTCACCTCGACCACGGCGCGGTCGCGCGACTCGCCGGGCAGGAGTCCGAGCGTGCGGACGGCCCCCACCGCGCGATCGGCCAGGTACACGCGCGGCGAGCCGGCCTTGGGCAGCGCCAGGCGCTCCGCCTCGCGCTCGCAGAACTCCGCACTCGCGGCGCGCACGAGCGGGTCGACCCGGCGCGTGCGCGTCGCTTCGCTCCAGCGCCAGAACGCGACCGACACGCGGTCTTCGAGCATCTGCACCGAGATCCCGGCGTCGCGGCGCTCGAACGACTCGAGTCCCGGAGCCGCGCGCTCGTCCTCGGGGCGCCACTCGCTGGCCTGCGTGATCTCGGCCAGCACCCAGTCGTGCTCGCCGCTGCGCACGAGCACTCCGCAGCTCGCGCACTTGGCGGACTGATTGACGTTGAGCGGCGCGCCGCAGCCTGGGCACTGGCCTTCGATCAGGCCCTCGGCGTTGCGCGTGCGCGCGCCGCGCCGGCGCACGAAGCTCCAGCACTCCTCGAAGTGCGAGCGCGGCAGGCTCGAGTTCGCGATGCGCTTGCCGCTCGAGAGCGCGATGCGGTGGATGTCGGCCTCGAACGCGATGCGCAGCGTCACGGTCTCGAAGTGGCGGCCGAGCTCGACGTGCTGAAGCACCGGACTCTCGACGCGCAGGCCGTCCATGCCCTGTCGCCAGCCCTCCTCGCGCTGCTGTGCAACTTGGAGCGAGAAGCGCTCGAACACGCCGTCGGAGACGAACACGCGCAGCGGCTCGAGGGCTTGCGCGCACCAAGCCTCCTGGGCCTTGCGAAACGCTCGCTCGACGCGGGCGGTGAACGCGGCCGTGTCGAAGGCCGGATCGGACTGGCGCAGTCGCTCGGCGGCGTCGCGCGAGGCCTGTGTGGCGCGCAGCGGACGCGCCTTGTGAATCACGCGCTCCTGGTGCTTCCACCATCCGCGCCGCGTACCGAGCACGAACACGACCAGCACGGCGATCAAGAGCGGCACGCCGACCGCCGGATAGTGGATCGCCAGCCGCACCAGCCAGTACAGCAGCTCGATCGGCAGCCCGTCGTCGCCGCCGCCTCCACCACCGCCCCCGCCGAACGCGCCGCCGCCGCCGGCTTGAGTGAGGAGCAAAGGGATCAGCACGGCGCCGGACACTGGGGCGCAAGCTAACGTCCCAGTGCCCGGCGCGTAACGCGGCGTTCGGCTTCCGACTGTGGCTCAGTGCGGCGGAGTCGGCTCAGTGCGGCGGAGTCGCCGCTTCGCGCAGGACTGCGTCGTCGCTGCCGACGTTCAAGGTCGTGATCTGCGGACAGCGGAAGCAGATCTCGCGGCCCTGCTCGGCGTACCAGCGGCAGGTCGAGCGGATCGCGCACGGAGGCAGCTGCGCCACCACCGGCGGCAACGCCGCTCGAATCCGGTCCGCCAAAGTGCAGCGCACGCCGTTGAAGTTCCCGCAGCGCTTCTCTTCGCAGTTCGCCGCGATGCGCAAGACCTGCGTCGGTGCGACGCCTTCGAGCGCGGGCGCGAGCGCCGCCTCGAGCGCCGTGTCGAGCTCGAGCGCGCGCTCGAGGTAGCCGACGCGCGGCGCCTCGGGCTCGCCGGTGAGCACGCCGAACACGCGCGCGCCCTCCATGTCAGGCTGCGCGCTGGGGCACGAGTGACCTTGCTGCGGCGCTGTCATGGCGCGCCTCAGAGCTGCGGCCCGCCGCCCAGCAGGTGCTGCGGCGGTTGGATCTGCCCGCCGAAGCGCTCGATGAAGCCCACCAGGATGTCGTCGCCAAAGCACACCGTGACCGGTTGGAAGGCGTTGCCCTTGCCGTTCACGCTCGCGGTGATGGTCGCGGCGGTCTTGTGGGCCTGGTCGAGATCGACGCGCTCGCGCAGCACGCGGCCGACGATCCACCACGGCAGGCGCGCGAAGTCGGGTTGGATCGGATGCGGGTGCAGCTCGAGCTTGTGCTTGGCCTGCGCGAGCGAAACGGCCTTGGCGACGGCCTTGGAGAGCTCTTCGGGACGGATGCGCGGACTGTCGGACATGTTGAATCTCCCTGCCTTGCGGCTTGTGAGGGACGCTGCGATCGGGGGAGATCCGCGCGGCGCTCCCTGCGCCACAGTGCGACTCCCCCCTTTGGATCAGCACGACCTCCGCAGCGATGGAATCGACAATCGCACGAGAATCTCGCGGGTCCGGCCTCAGGGCGCGGCGCGTGCGCGGCCGCTACGCTGTCGAACGATGAGTGACAAGCAGATCGCACTGGAGACGGCCGCGTTCCTGGACTCGGACGCGGCGCGGCCCTGGTCGGGGCGGCGCGCCGACGCCAAGCGCGTGATCGAGCGCTTCGTCGACGCCTGCTATCGCGGAGTCGGGAAGGCCCCGTGGGAGCTGGACGGCGAGGACGTGCGCTCGGTGTTGATCGAGCAGCTCCCCGCGCGCTTCGGAAAGTCCGACGAGCTCGCGCGCATCACGCCCGAGCTGCTCGAGGCGTACTACGACCATCTGTCGACCGCGCGCGTCGTGACGCAGTCGTTCGAGATCCGCCAGGCGCTCGCGGCCCACGCGGGCGAGTTCGAGCAGGTGGTCAAGTCCGGTCGGCTCGCGAATCTGGCGGTGAAGGCCGACGATCCGTTCGTGCACAAGGCCGAGAAGGTCGGGCGCAACGACCCTTGCTCGTGCGGAAGCGGCAAGAAGTTCAAGAAGTGCCACGGCAAGGACGCGTGAGCGCGCGGCGGTCGATCGCGCGCTACTCGCGGCCGTGCGCGCCGCCTTGGTGGGCCCGCGGCGGGCATGCCCAGACGATCTTCGCGCACCTTCTGCCGAGCGAGGCCCCGTCGCTCCGATCGCGCGCGAACGTCACGCGGCATCGCATCGAGCTCGAGGACGGCGACGCGTTGATCGCGCTCGAGGCCCCGGGCGCGAGCGGTGTGCGCGTGCTGCTCTTCCACGGCCTCTCGGGCGACGTCGACTCCGACTACATGCGCCGCGCCGCCGAGCGACTCGTGGCGCGCGGCCACGGCGTTTGGGCCGTCAACCACCGCGGCTGCGGCGACGGCGCGGGACTCGCGCGCAAGCCGTACCACTCCGGCCGCAGCGACGATCTGCGCGCGGTGCTCGAGCGCAGTCGCGCGCTCGCTCCGCAGCTGCGCCACATCGTGGTCGGCTTCTCGATGAGCGGGAACATCGCGCTCCTGCACGCGGCCGAGCCCGCGCCGCTGGCCGACGCGGTGCTCGCCATCAACCCGGTGATCGACCTCGCCGACGCATCCGAGCGCATTTCGCGCGGACTCTCGCGGCTCTACGAGCTGCGCTTCGTGCGCCGCCTGCGCGCGGACCTGCGCGAGCGCCAGCGCCTCGGATTGATCGACGCGCGCTTCGACATCTCGCCCCGCGCGAGCCTGCGCGAGTTCGACGAGCACATCACCGCGCCCCTGGGCGGCTTCGCCGGCGCAGACGACTACTACGCGCGTTGCTCGAGCCGCAGCCGCCTCGCGCAGGTCGGCGTTCCGACCGCCATCATCGCCGCCGGCGACGATCCGTTCCTCGACGTCGGGCTGTACGAGCGCACGCCGCTCTCCGAGCGCATCTCGCTGCACATCGAGCCGCACGGCGGGCACATCGGCTTTCTCGCGCGCGGCGGAGAACGTTGGATCGACGGCGCGCTCGAGCACTACGTCGAGCAACTCGCGAGTTCCCCGTGAAGCGCTGGCTGCGAGCAACCTCGGTGTCGGCGGTCGCCGTGCTCGCGCTGTTCGTCGCGAGCGGCTGGATCGCGGTCGGCGCGCTCCGCTCCCGCGCCAAACCGTCGTACGACGAGCCGCCGCCGCAGTCCTGGTCGGGCCGAGTCGAGTCGCTGAGGCTGCGCGCCAGCGATGGCGAGGAGTTGGGCGCGTGGTTCGTCGAGGCGCGCGAGCCGAGCGCTCCGACCGTGATCCTGCTGCACGGCAAGGGCGGCGGCCGCAGCGCGCGAGTCCAGGCGGCGGAAGTGTTCCTCGAGCGCGGTTGCGCGGCGCTGCTGGTCACGTTGCGCGCGCACGGCGATTCGAGCGGCGCCAGCGAGGATTTCGGCTGGAGCGCGCGCCGTGACGTGCTCGTCGCGGTCGATTGGGCCGCGCAACGACGCCCCGGCGCGCAGCTCGTGCTCGCGGGCGCGTCGCTGGGCGCCGCCGCAAGCGTGTTCGCCGCCGCCGAGCTGGGCGCACGCGTCGAGGCCTACTGGCTCGAGTGCCTGTACACCGACTTGGACAGCGCGGCGCTCCGGCGCTGCGAGTTGCATCTGCCCATGGGCCTGGGCCGCGTCGCCCACCTCGCGCTGCGAGTCGGCGCGGCGTTGCGCTGGCCGCAGTGGCGCGAGATCTCGCCGCTGGTGCACATGGGCCAGCTCGCGGTGCCGGCGGGCGTGTGGCTGCTCGCCGGCGGCGGCGACGAGCTCGCGACGCTCGACGACGCGCGCGCGCTGCTGGCGGCCAGCCCGAAATCGACGCGGCTGATCGTCATCGAAGGCGCTCCGCACGACCGGCTCGTGGCCTACGATCGCGCGGCCTACGCTCGAGCCGTCGACGAGTTCCTCCACGCCGTCCGAAACCGATGAAGCACCTTCTCTTCGCGCTGCTCGCGGCGCTCGCCTTCGCCCTCCAGCCGCTGCGCGCCCAGGGCTTCGACCACGGGCACAAGCTGTGGAACGAGGTCGTCGCGACCCACGTCAAGGGCGATCGCTTCGACTACGCCGCGCTGGGCAAGGAGCGCTCGAAGCTCGACGCGTACTTGAAGCAGCTCGCCGCGGTCACGCCGAAGGAGCTCGAGAGCTGGTCGCGCGAGCAGCGCTACGCCTTCTGGATCAACGCCTACAACGCCAACTGCATCGCGCTGGTTCTGAGCGAGTACCCGCTCGAGAGCATCAAGGACATCGGCAACTGGTTCTCGCCGGTGTGGGACAAGCGCTTCATCGCCATGACGGCGCTCGATCCGCAGGGCAAGGGCCGCAAGCTCTCGCTCACCGACATCGAGCACGTGATCCTTCGTCCGCAGTTCAAGGACGCGCGCGTGCACGCGGCGATCAACTGCGCCTCGCTGAGCTGCCCGCCGCTGCGCAATGAAGCCTTCGTCGCCGAGCGACTCGACGCGCAACTCGACGATTCGACGCGCAAGTGGCTCGGCGATCCGACGCGCAACCGCTTCGAGCCCGGCAAGGGCCGCGTGCAGCTCTCGGCGATCTTCGATTGGTTCAAGGAGGACTTCGAGCTCGCGGGCGGCGTGCGCGCGTTCGTGGCCAAATTCGGACCCGCGGAGCACGGCGAGTGGCTGCGCGGCCCGGCCAAGCTCGAGATCGGCTTCCTCGACTACTCGTGGAAGCTCAACGACGTCGCCAAGGCCAAGTAGTCAGCGTTTGGAAGCCAGCACTTCGCGCGCAATCGCGAGGTGGTGCTCGGTGTGCGTAGAAGCGAAGCGCACCCACTCGAGCGCGGTGAGCGGCCCGAGGATCTGGTGCGGCACCTTCTTCGAGCAGGCGGCGAGTTCTGCGGCTCTCTGACGCAACTCGGTGAAGTCCTTGCGGTTGCCCGCGAGCCAATCGGCGAGGTACTCGCGATTGACGGCTTCGGGCGGACGCACGATGCGCGGCGCTTGCGCGCGCCCGCGCGGGAGCACGCCCGCCGCGAGGATCGCCAGCGCCTCCGCCGGCGGATCGCCAGAGTCCACCACGAACGGCCCCGCGCCCTTGAGCAGGCTGCGCAGGTTGCGCGCGACGAGCTCGTTGGCGAGCGAGAGGTGCGCGATGTGCTGCTCGACGCTCCAGCCGGAGATCTCCGGCGCCACGCGCTGGACTGCATCGAGCGGCGCGGCGAGCAAGCGCTGGATCTCGGCGTAGGAGCGCTCGAGCGACGCGAATTCGGACTCGAAGCTGAACGTGGGCGACATGGTGCGGCTCAGGTCGCGCTCTTGAAGCCGTAGAACTCCGGCCGCTGCAGCGCGGGCGCCGCCGAGAGCGGGATCTGCAGCGTGCGCACGGCCCACAGGTCGCGGAAGATGCGGTACCTGAGCGCGGTCTGGTCGAGGTAGTCGACGCCCGCCGAGCCGCCGGTGCCCGTGCGGCGGCCGATCACGCGCTCGACCATGCGCGCGTGGCGCTGGCGGAAGATCACGAACAGCTGTTCGAGCTCGACCAGCGCGTCGAGCACTTCGCGCGGCCAGGCGAGCAACGGCAGCTCGCGGTAGGTGACGATGAAGGTCATCGCAGCGCGGATGCGGCGCGTGCGGGCGCCGCCCTCGGCTTCGGTCGGCTCGAAGAAGGCGCGTGTGGAGCGCTTCTCGGTCTCGTAGCGCTCGCGCAGGCGATCGCGGTCGGCGTCGCCCCAGTCGAGCGAGAGAGCGCGGTCGCGCGCCGCGTCGACGCAGGCCCCGTGGGCCGCGAGGTAGTCCTCGACGAAGCGGTCGAGTTCGGCCCGCGCGTGCGGATCGGAGGGCGCGACGCCGTCGATCGGCGCTCGGTAGAGCCAGCTCTCGATAGCCGACTTGAGCGTGGGCATGTCGACCAGCGAGCGCTCGACGCGCTCCAGCGCCGGCGACGCATCGCCGCCGAAGCTGCGCAGGGCCTTCTTGTAGTCGCCGTCGATGCCCAGCGGGATGCGGTCGTTCTCGTCGAGGCCGAAGAGGATCTCGATCTGGCGCAGTTGCGCGCTCTGGAAGCCCGAAGCGCCCATCAGCTTGTCGCGGAAGGCGAGGTACTCGCGTGTGGTGAGCGTCTCCATCACCTCGAAGTGCTGCTGCGCCATGCGCAGGATCGTGGTGATGCGCTTGAGGCCGCGCACCGCTCCGGAGAGCTGCTGCTCGGCGACGTGCTCGTGGCGGAACAGGTCGCGCGCGCTGCGCATCTCGCGCAGGATCAGCTTGAACCACAGCTCGAAGACCTGGTGCACCGTGATGAACAGCACCTCGTCGTTGGCGATCTTCGAGTCGTCGTGCTCCAGGCCGCCCTGCAGCCCGAGCAGCTCTTCGACGTGGATGTAGTCCCAGTAGTTCGTGGGGCGTGCGGTCATCAGGCGGGTGTCCTCGGCGAGTCTTCCGGGGACACAAGCTAACGAGGCGCCGCCGCAAACCCACGGGCCTGCTGGACCGCGGAGTTGGCGGAGGCGCCTCCAGCGCTCATCGCGCGCGCACTCAGCGAGCGCGCCTCACGGCTGCTGCTCGTAGCAACCCATGTCGACGATCCCGCGCGTTCCCGCGCCAGTGTTGGGAGCGGACGGCGTGTCGTAGAAGCGCGACTGCCCCAAGAGGTCGTAGGGCGTCCGCTCCAGCACGTTGCCGTCGCCGTCGAGGTCGAACTCGTCCGCGAACACGAGCGAGCTATCGCCGGAGTCCACACACGGAGAGCTCGGCAGCAGGCGGTAGTCGTTGTCCTCGGGCGTCGACGGGTTGTTGTCCGGGCCGTATTCGTCGACGAACTGCGGCGGGAGCGACAAGTTGCCAGACCCCCAGATCAAGACGCCGCCAGCGGCGGTGGTGACGCCCGTGAGGCCGTTGTAGACGGTGGAGCGCTGGACCGTCAGAACCGCGACGCTGCTCGTCGCGGTGAGCTGCGCGCCGTTGGGCGCCGTGTTGTCCCACACGATGCAGTTGTTCATGGTCACCGGGCGGAACGAATGGACCGCGGCGCTGCTGAGGGACGTCACGGCGTTTCCGACGATCGTGCAGCAGGACAGTTCGCTCGGGCCATTGGAGTAGATCGCTGCGCCGCCCTGGCCGCTGTTCCCGGCGAAGCGGCAGTTCTCGAAACGCGGGGGCGTGGGAGTCGCCGCGTTCGGGAAGACCACCGTGTGCACTGCGCCGCCGAAGCTCGACAGCGAGCGGTTCGTGTGGAAGACAGATCCGATCACTCGCACAGACGACGACTGGCCGCTCATGAACAGTGCGCCGCCGCCGTTGGGGCTCTCGTTGTCGACGAAGACGCAGTCTTGGATCAACAGCGGCGCGTCGATGGCGAGCGCTAGCTTGAGCGCGCCGCCGTTGCCGCTGGCGTTCAGGCAGCGGTTCTCGCGGAACTCGCAGCCGACGATCGACGCAGCGGCTCCGGTCGCGTAGACCGCGCCGCCGCCGAGCGTCTGCGTCGCGACGCAGTTCTCGAAGCGACAGTCGCGCAGCGTGAACCTGGCGTTCAGCCCGCGGACGCCGCCGCCGTCCAGATCGAGTCCGTTGCGGATCGTGAGCCCCTCGAGCCTCACGTCGGTCTCGCCGTTGCGGATCCAGAACGCGCGCGCCTGCGACTGGCAGTCGATCACGCAGTTCGCCGGGCCGTTCAAGCTGCGCACCGTCAGGTTCTTGCCGCTGAACTCGATGGCGCGATTGCCTGCGCCGACGTACGTCCCATCGGCGACGTTGATCGTGTGGCCGGTCTGGGCCGATAGCACCGCATCCCAGATGGTTTGGAACGGCGCGCCGATCGAACCGTTGCCGCCGGGCGCGGCGGAATCGTCGACATACCAGTCCGGACCGCCCGGCAGGATCTCGCAGGAATCCGGAATGCCGTTCTGGTTCAGGTCGACGAGCGCGCCCGACGCGAGCTCGCAGTCGTCGGGAACTCCGTTGCTGTTGCAGTCGCCGCTCGCGCCCGAGGCGATCTGGCAGCTGTCGAGCTGGAGGTCGCGGTGACAGTCACTGGCCGAGCCCTCGACGAGCTCGAGAAGGTCCATCACGGCGTTGGCGTCGCAGTCGGGGAGGCCGGCGCGATCGAGCACCAGCACAGCCATCGGCGTCGAGGGCAGCTTCAACGCGGGGTTCGAACTCGCGATGAGGCCTTGCAGATAGACGATGCGCCCGCCGTCCGGCGCGAGCACTTCACCCGTGCGGCGGACGATCGTGCCCAGGCCGCTCGCGCCCAGCGTGATCGGCGCGCCGCCCAGCCCGGAGGTCGCGGGATTTCCAGCGAGCCAAACGCCGTTGACCGGGCTCGGCAACTGCCAGGTCTGCGTGTTCGATTGCATCAGCCAGGCGATGTCGCCAGGTTCGCCCTCGACAGAGACATCGATCTGCGAACGATCCGAGACGATCGTCGGCGCCTTGAACGTGCGCGCGTCGCCGGGATGCTGCACGACGACTCCCGCACCGCCGATCTGGTCTCCGGGCACGCCGTCGTAGAGCGGCGAGAAGACCGAACTGATGCCCTCGGCTCCCGCGACCAGCACGTTGTCGCGCAACTGCGCCTGCGCGCCGGACTGCAGCTGCAGCGCGTCGCCGCCGTCGCCGCCCTCTGCGTAGAGGTAGTCCCAGCCGTCGCCTCCCGCGCCGCCTTCGAAGCGCGTGTTCACGGCGACGACGCCAAAGTCGAACTGATAGAGCCCGTGTCCGCCGTCGCCGCCGCGGAAGCTGTAGTCCCCGCCCGCGCCGGCGATCAGGGTGCTGTCGTAGAGCGCGAGCGCCGAGCCGCTGGCGCGAATGCCGTCGCCGCCGCTTCCGCCGACGCACTGGTAGGTGCCGTCGCCGCCGTTGTTGTAGCCGCGACCGCCGACGATCATGCAGCGCGAGAACACGTTGCGCGCACTGTTCGTGGCCTCCACGCCGTGACCGCCCTCGCCGTTGTTCGTGCAGCTCCCGATCAGGCCCACGCCTCCTCGAAAGCTGCAGCGCTGGACTCGGACCTGCCCCGCGTTCGAGATCAGACGCAGTCCAGGGGCTGAGCGCGTCGGCAGGCTCGCGCCGGTGGCGTCGAGACCCGAGAGCACGACGCGCTGACCGGCCCCGAGATTGCGCACATCGATCGTGCCGGTGATCGACACCGCTCCGCCCGGCATGGCGAAGATCGAAACCGACTTGTTGTCGATCACGAACGGCGCGTAGGTCCCCGGCGCGACGATCAGCACGTCTCCGGGCGCGGCAGCGGCGATCGCGGTCGCCAGGTCCGGCAGCACGCCGAGGCCCGGCGCATCGACGATCACTACGCCCTCCGCATTCGCTGCGGCGGCGAGAAGTGCGACGGACACAACGCGGTAAAGATCCAGCTTCATCTCAGTCCTCCCCAGGGATGTTGCGGTGGCGCCGCTCTTCACAGGTTAGTCGACAGTGGCGCCGTGCGCAGGCAGGCTCGCTCATGCTGCGACGGAGCGCGTCGTTGGCGCGCGCCGCGAAAAAAGCTGGCCGCGAGCGCTCAGGGCAGCCCCGCGAGCCCGTTGGGCGTCGGCGAGGTCTTTTTGTAGATCGCGAGCACGCCGGTCGACGGGTCGATGGTCTGGTCGACCACGATCGGCCCGGTGACCTCGGCCGGCTCGACCGGTCCGCCGAACCAGCAGTGGTCGAGCAACAGGCGCTCGGCCTTCTTCTCCTGCGCGGGCGAGATCAGGCGCAGCTTGTCGTCCAGCCGGAAGTCGGTGTTCGAGATGCGCGTCGAGCCGAAGCGCCCGTAGGCCGACTGCACGAACTCCGCGCGCGAGCTGAGCACGAGATTGCCGTCGAATTCGAGCTTGGCGCAGTTGGCGAGGCGCGTTTGCGCCCCGCGCACGATGCAGTTGCGGATCAGCACGTCGGCGACGCCATCGACCTCGAGCCCGCCGTTGAGGCCCTTCTGACGCCCGTTCTCCTGGCCATTCCACGAAAGCATGAACAGTCGGCTGCGGTTGGCGGCCTTCTCGGACACGGGCAGTCCGCGCACCACGAACGGTTTGCGCGAGCCGCCGCCGTGCACCGCGATGTCCGCGGCCGTCACGGCGACGTCGAAGCTGGCGCTGTTCTCGAACCAGTTGTTCTCGCCGAAGACCTTGGCCGAGGTCGGCGCGCCGTCGGCGGTGCGAATGCCGCCGCTTTTGAACGAGCAGCGCGAGAAGTAAAGGCTTTTGCAGTCGGCCGCGAGTTCGATCCACACGTTCTCGAGCAAGACCTCGCCGCCGGTGACGGCCTTGAGCTCGAGTGAGCCGCTGACTTCCAGCACCGCCTCCTCGCCGCGCCCGACGATGCGCGTGGCGCGCAGACTCACGATGTCGACTGACGCAGGGATCTTGCAGCGCCCCTCGACGACGTAGCTCGCGCCCTCGGCCCGCAACGTGGTCGTTTTGTCGGTCGGGAACGGCTCCTGCGCCAGCGCGCGCAGCGTCAGCAGGACCATCGCAGTGAAGCAGGCGACGAGTCGTTTCATGGCGGCCGCCATTGTGTCGGCCCCGGCCAGCCTCCACAGCCCGCGCGCCCCCGAATTCGTGCAACCTGCGCCGGGGTTGCGCCAGTAGAACGGTCGTCCCCTGCACTCGCGTGAGCACCCCGACTGCGATGACCACCCACGCCCGGCCGGACGGGGAGCTGCCGACCTCGCTCGAGGCCCAGCTCGCCGCCCAAGCACCGGCCCTGCGCGCCTACTTGCGCCGCGTGAACGCGAGCGCGGCCTCCGGCGCCGAACTCGACGACCTCGTGCAAGAGTCGCTGGTGCGCGCGCTGCGCTATTCGAAGTCCTACGACTCATCACGACCGCTCGGCGCCTGGCTGCGCACCGTCGCGTTGCGTGTGCTGCTCGACCAGCGCGCTCGAGTTCGTCGCGCTCCGCAGCGGGAGGGCCTCGAGGACTCCGCCGCGCCGACGGACACCCGCGTCGAGCACCGCGACGAGCTCGGACACCTGCTGGCGCCGCTCTCGGCGCTCGAACGCGAGCTGATCGTCCGCTTCCACTCGCGCGGCGAGTCGATTCGCGAACTCGCCCGCTCGCTCGGCCTGCCCGAGGGCACCGTCAAGTCACACCTGCACCGCGCGCGACGCAAGCTCGCCGAGCGCGGCCGCCAGGGAGGAGCACGATGAACGCTCACGATGTCTTTTGGGAGCGCGTGAACGAGTTGCTCGATGCGCGCGTCGATCCGCTCGAGGACGCGCAGGTCCAGCGCGAGCTCGATTGCCGCCCGGAGTTGCTCGACGAGCTGCTGGCGCTGCGGGGCGCGCTTGGAGCGCTCGACGCGAGTCGGAGGCCGGTGCGCACCTTCAGTCGACCGGCCGCCGCGTCCGTCGTCGCGGCCGCGGCAGCCGCCGTGCTCGCGGTCTGGGCCTGGCGCCGCGACACGCCCGCGCCGAGCGACACGGATGCGCAAGTGGTTGCGCAAGTCGCTGCGCCAACCGCTCTCGCTCCGCGCTTCGCACCGATTCCGCCCGCCGCGCTGCTCGAGCTGCGCGCCACCTTCACGCTCACGTCCCCGTCCGGTGAACGGATCGAGCACATCGACTTCGTCGAGTCGCGTTCCAGCGTCGAACGCCGCGAGCTCGGCCCGCAAGGCCAGCCGACGCTGCTCGCCCTCGCCCACCACCAACCCCGACTGCGACAGCCATGATGCTCCCCACAGCGCTCGCCTTGCTTCTCGCCGCGCCTTTCGGCCCGCTCGACGCGCCCGTCGAACACGCCGATCCGGCCGCGAACGCGCAGGCCAACGTCAAGCTCGTGATCTACGACGTCGCGGACTTGCTCGCGCGCCCGCACATCGACTTCGAGGGCCCCAAGCTCGGCGAGCAGCCGCATCCCGCACCGCGCAGCCGACCGGCTCCAGCGACACCGCCTTCGAACGAGCCCGAGCCCTCCGACACGTCGGAGCCGTTGACCGACGGCGAGCGCGCCACTCGCAACGCCAAGCTGCTCGAGGGGCTGGTGACCAAGTACATCACTCCCAGGCTCGAACAACCGGCCGAGACCGTGGCCGCGACCCACCACGGCTCGCTGTTCGCCAACCTGCGCCCGGAGCAGCACGAGTGGCTGCAGAAGTTCCTCGACGAACAGCGCCGATTCGACGGCTTGATCGAAGTCGAAGCGCGCGCCTTCCGCGTTCAGCGCGGAGCGCTGCAGCAGCTCGGCGTCGAGTCGAGCGCGCTGCTCACGAACGAGACGGAGCGCGAGCTGTTCCTGAATGGAGTCGCGAAGCTGCGCCCGGCGGCCGAGATGATCACCTGCCCGCGTTTGATGATGCTCGCGAACCACCGCGCCAACATCGCCGTCACGACGCAGGTCTCGTACGTCAAGGACTACAGCGTCGAGGTCGTCGAACCCGGCCCGAAGCAGATCGTCGTGCCGCAGATCGGAGTCATTCGCGAAGGCCTGATGCTCGACGTGCGGCCGACGCCGATGCCGGGCGACGTCGTGGCGCTCGAGTTCACCTGCGAGGCGGCGGACGTGCTGCGACCCATCGCCACGAGCGTGGTGCGACTCGAGGCCGACTCGGGGCGCGAAGTCGAAATCGCGCTGCCCGAAGTCGCCAGCGCCAAGCTCACCTCGACGGTCCTGATCGCCGCGGGCGCGTCGGTCGTGGTCTCGATGCCCAGTCGGGGCAGCGCACGCGACGTGGTGGTCCTGATCAGGGCCTCGCGAACGAAGTCCGCCGCCTCCAGCGAAGGCAAGTAGCTCAGCGCGACCGCACGGCGGCCGCCGCGAACGCGAGCCAGCCGACGATCAGCGCCGTCCCGCCGAGCGGCGTGATCGCGCCGAACCAGCGCGGCGCGCCGAGCGCCATGGCGTAGAGCGTGCCGCTGAAGATCACGGTTCCGGCCACGAAACACGCGCCGGCGAGCCCGCCGCCCGCGCGTCGCTCGCGGAACAGACCGAACAGGACCAGCGCGATCGAGTGGTAGGCCTGGTACTGCACCGCCGTCTCCCACCAGGCGAGTTGTTCGGGGCTCAAGCGCTCCTTCAACGCGTGCGCGCCGAACGCGCCGAACACAACCGTCAGCGCGCCGAGCACTGCGCCAAACGCGATCCACTTGAAGCTGGTCATTCCTGGTTCCTCTCGAGCAGCGCCTGTTGGATCTCGCCGCCGTAGCCGCCGGTGTTGGTCGTCGCGAGCAAGTTGGCCGCGCGCACGGCGCGTTCGAAGTCGCGGCGCGCCGCGATACGCTCGACCACCAGCGCTTCGATGCGCTTGCGCAGCGCGCGCTCGGACAGCGCATGCAGGCCCAGCTCGCGCCACTCGCTCTCCGGCAGGACGCGCTCGACCAGCCGTGCGACGTTGGGTTGCAGCTCCCAGATCGCTTCGTGGACGCGGTCGTTCTCGTGCTCGCTCGCCGCGCGCGCGCGCCAGGCGAGCCCCAGCACGAGCAGCGCGAAGCCCAGCGACCAGACCGCGACCGTGGGCGCAAACTCCAGGCCCGCCGGCGGAAAGCCGAGCTCGTGCGGCGTGAAGGCGCCGAGCGAGATCGACTGCAGCGGCGCGAGGAACTCGAACGGCAGCGACGACAGCACGGGCACGTCGACGCTCATCAGTTGCCAGCGGTGCTGACTGCCCTGGTAGGTGATCCACAGTCGCAGGAGCAGCATCGCGGCGAGCGCGAGGAACGCACCGCGCGATGGCCCCGCGCCGCGTTCGCCGCTGCGCGCGAGGAGCGCGATCAGGAGCAGCACCTCGAAGAACATCCACGCGCCGCCGGGCGCGAGCACGCCCGCGACGAGGAACGCCAGGCCGAGAAGGTGCGACACGGCGGACAGCGCGGTGAGCGGATCGCGCGGGAGGTCGAGCTGGCCGCGCGGCGCGAACACCAGCGTGAGCAGCGCCGTGACGAGGCCGACGCCGAGCGAGGCGTAGCCCGTGCCAACCCACTCGCCGTTGCCGTCGAGCTGCACGCTCGTGAGCAACGCGCCGAGCGCCACGAGCGCGCAACTCGCCGCGATCTGTCGCGCGGCGACGCTCTTGCGGGGCGCGAGATCAGCGCTCATTCGCCGCACTCCCCGTCCAGCTCGGGCCAGGAGTTCTCGAACGCCTCCGCGAAGCCCTCGAGCTGGCCGCGCTTGGCGTCGAAGCGCTCGAGCGCCGCGGGGTGACGCGCGCGGATCGCGATCGACAGGCGCGTGGCTTGCCCTTGGCTGTCGAGCAGCAGGCCGCGCAGGAACGACTGCGCGCGCGCCAGGGCTTCGTCGCTCCCGCCCAGCGGCAGCGGCTGGCTCACGCGGCGCATCAGCGCGCCATAGGCGATCGTCGCGGCGACGGCGGGCTCGCTCAGCAGCGTGTCGTCGGCCGAGCGCTCGCCCCACGCGCGCAACCACTCCTGCAAGAGCCCGGCGAGCTTGTCGGCGTGCTGCGTGCGCGCGAGCAAGCCCGGATGCCATTCGCTGCGCCGCGCGAGTTCGAAGCACAGATGCAGCGCGGCGAGCGCTTCCTCGCGCGACCCGCGGCGCAGTTCGGCCGCCAGGCGCTCGAAGCGTTGCCCCGCGGGCGTCGAGAGCCACTCCGCAGTCGGCGGACAGCCCGTGAGCGTCGCCACGACGGGTTGAACGGCGCTCCACTCGCTCCGCAGCACTTCGCGCACGCGCGGCGTGAGTTCGCTCGCGCGCAGCTGCGCCCCGGGCCCGAGGAACTGCATCGGCGCGCGCAACTCGTCGGGCGCGCGCTCGCGGTCGCTCGGCGCGATGGGGCCGACGCCGCTCACTCCGCGGACCGCGATCGCACCAACGAAGATGAGCACAGCCGCGATGGCCGTGCTCACCTGGATTCCGTCCGTGCGTTGGTCCGCGATCGTCACGCACAGGTCAGGCTGACCGCAGCGCGCGCCGCGATCAAGCCCGACTTGTGCGGGCGCTCACTTGCCGTCCTGCTCGGTGCGCGCGCGCTCGAGCAGCTCGATCAGCCGCCGCTGGAGCTCGATGTTCTCGGCCTCCAGGCGCTTGACCATCTCCGCGTCGGCCTCGCCGCGCTCGCCGGCGATGCGCGCTTCGAGTTCACCTAAGCGCGTCTGCAGCTCGCGCAGGTGCGCTTCGAACTCCGCCGCGAGGCTCGGATCGTCGAAGCGCTGCGGGAAGCGCCGGCGCAGCTCGTCGAGCTGGCCGTGCAGGTAGTGGCGGTGGCGCAGCAGGTGGCCGCAGTCGTCGAGCCAGTCGCGGCGGGCGAGCTCGGCGCGGATCAGCTCGCGGCTGCGGACCGCCATGTCGACGAACTCTTCGAACTCACTGTCGCGAAGCTCGCTCGAGAGCTTGCGCGCCTCGTCGATCAATCGCTCGAGGCTGTCGCGGCGCGCGTGCACGCTGCGGCGCAGGAACTCGGCGAATTGAGCGACCAGCACCGAGCGTCGGTAGCCCGCGCTCGTCGCGGCGTAGGACGCGGCCGACTGCGCGGCGTGCACGGGCTGGGCGAGCTCCTGCGCGGCGCCTTGCTCGTCCTGTGGAACGCCGGCCTGGAACGGCGGCTTCCAGCGCAGGCGCACGGTCGCGAGCGGGCCGTCGCCGGTGGTGTTGCGGCGCACGATCTCGTACAGCGCGACGACCTGGTGGCCGGCGCCGACTTCGCCCGCGTCGACCTTGTCGTTGCGGAAGTCCGCATCGGCGATCGCGCGGTTCTCGTAGCCGAGCAGGCGATAGCGCTCGACCTGCGCGGGGTCGAACTCGACCTGCACCTTCACGTCGCGCGCGATCACCTGGAACGCGCCGGTGAAGTTGTCGACCAGCGCGCGGCGCACTTCCTGCTCGTCGTCGACGTAGTTGCACAGGCCGTCGCCCTTGTTGGCGAGCTGCTCGAGCAGGTTGTCGTTGTGGTTGTTCATGCCCACGCCGACCGTGTTGAGGTAGATGCCGGCCTTGCGCTGGCGTTCGACCATCTGCACGAGCGCGTTCGGGTCCGTGATGCCGACGTTCGCGACGCCGTCGGTGAGCAGCACGACGCGGTTGTTCGCGTTCGGCGTGAGCGCGGCGAGCGCCTGCTCGTAGCCCATGCGCAGACCGGCCTCGGTGTTCGTGCTGCCCTCGGGCTGCAGCGGGTGGATCGCCGACTCGATCAGGTCCTTCTGGCGCGCCGAGGTCATCGGCAGGATCAACGCGGCGTCGTTCGAGAACTTGACCAGCGAGATCGAGTCGCTCGCGTCCATCTGGCTCACCAGCAGGCGCAGCGAGTGCTTGACCAGCTCGAGCCGCGCGCCTTCGCGCATCGAGCCCGACACGTCGACCACGAAGGTCAGCGCGACCGGCTGGCGCTCGGCCTTCGACACTTCCTTGCCGCGCACGGCGACGCGCAGCATCCAGGTGTTGCTGTCGTCGCCGAACAGGCTCGGCGCGAACTCGGTTGCGACCGCAAACGTGCCTTCGGTCGGCGGCGGCACGTCGCCCTTGAAGTAGTTGACGAACTCCTCGGTGCGGATCTGCTCCTTGGTCGGGAGCTGGCCCTCGACGAGGTAGCGCCGCGCGAGCGTGTAGCTCGCGGTGTCGACGTCGATGCTGAAGGTCGACTGGCGATCGAGCAGCGCGAGCTCGAAGGGGTTGTCGCCCCAGTAGCGGAAGAACATGTCGCGCGGCCGGATCGGGCCGATCGGCAGCACGCAGTGCTCGTGGATGTGCTGGTAGCGTCGGCGCAGCAGGTCGAGCTCGGTCGGTTGCTCGCGGCGCGCGCCGAAGCGTCCGCCTTCGCCCTTGCCGAGGAAGAATTCGTCGGCGCCTTCGACGATCTCTTCGGCGACGATCTCAGCCTCTTCGGAGTCGACTGCGCCGCTGGCGACTGCGCCGTCCGCGTACCCCAACTCTCGCAGCGCCTTCGGCTCTTCCCTCCGTCGACGCGCGGGCGCGGGCGAGCTCGACGCCGCGGGCCCTGCCGAGGACGGTCCGGCGCTCGAGGCCACAATTCGATCGTGGCCGCCCGAGCGACCGGCGAACTTGCCGCCGACCGCAGTGGCGACGCCGCCGCGAACTCCAGTCGCTCCCGGCGCCGGCGCGGCGCCGACGGCCGGAGGCGTGCTCGGCGCTGCACTCGCACCGGCGACGAACGCGCCGGAGTCGAACTGCTGCCGCGCCCTGGCTTCGCCGTCGAGCGCTTCGAGCGTGCCGCCGGTGATCGACAGCGCGTCCCCGAGCTGGGCTTGCTCGGCGCCGAGGCCGTCACGCTCCCCGCCGACAGCAGCGCTCTGCGGCGCAGGCTCCGCGGGCGCAGTCGCCGCAGGTCCAGCGCCGTTCCAAGTGCGGGCGCCCTCGCCCTCCTCGACCTTGATGCTCGCCGAGGGATTCGCCGACGACGCGTCCTTGGGCGCGCTCGAAGCACCCTCCGCCCGTTGACTCGGCGCCAGTTGCCCGCCGCTCGCGCCAGGCTCGGCCTGTGCGAGATGCACCTCGCTCTCCGACGCCGGCGCGAGACCCTTCTGGTACAGCGCGTAGCCGCCCGCGACGACCGCGAGTCCCGCTGCGAGCCGCACGAGAGGCTGGTTGAAGAACGTCGGCCGCGCGCGTCGCGCAGCCGCGGCGTCGAGCTCGCCGCGACTCTGCGTCGAAAGCGCCTCGCCCGCGCGCTCCTTGAGCACGCCGCTGACCGCCTTCGCCGCGTGCTCCAGCCGCGCCTTCTCCGCGCGCAGCTCGGGCGAGTTCGCCAGCGCCGCCTCGACCTGCGCGCGCTCGGCCTCATCGACCTCGCCCAGCACATACGCGCACAACAGCGCCTGCATCTGCTGCTCCGCGCTCAGCTCCAAACCGTCGTCCCGCTCGTCGTGATTGCTGTTCATGTTCGTGTCCCTCGCGCCCCTCAGGCCTTCGCCCCCCGCTCGCCCACGCCATCCGCCAGCGGCGCCAACTCGCCCGCCAGAGCCTTCAGCCCCTCGCTGATCAGCCACCCCACCGTGCCGATCTTCTTGCCCGTGATCTGGGCGATGTCCTTGTAGGAACGCTCACCCAAGAGCCGCAGGACCAGCACCTCGCGCTGGTCCTGCGGCAACTTGGCGAGCCCCCGCTCGACCGCCTCGCGTGTGTCGCGTTGTTCGACGGCGTGCGCGCCGCCCGAATGCGACGGCCGCGCGATGTCCTGGGATGCGGCCGAGCCCTCGCGGGCGCGGCGCCTGGATTCAGAGCGCATCGTGTCCATGCAGCAGTTCCTCGTGACCGTGTGCAGCCAGGCCAGCAAGTGCGCGCGCTCCGCGTCGGCGTCGCCGTGTTTGTCCGGCGGAACCTGCGGCGGGCGCTCGAGGAGTCGGAGGTAGACCTCCTGGACCACGTCCTCGTGACGGCCGCGATCGCCCAAGAGCGCCCGCGCGTGCCCGAGCAGCACGCTCTGGTGGCGCTCGACCAGCTCGGCGAGCGCATGTCGATCCCCGCGTTGCAGCGCTCCGAGCAGCGCGCCGTCGCTTCTTGCATTCATGGTCTGCACGTGGGCCGCCTGAACGACGGGGCCCGGCCGGTTCTTGGAGGAATCTCGAGAACGGCCGCGCAGACTAGCGAGTCGAGAAAAAGGCGCCGGAGAGCCGAGTCGAGCTGGTCAGGATCCAACTCGCTCTCGCTCTCCGGCTTCCCGCGGCGCGCACCCCCAGGCATTCCTTTCGTTGAATGACTTCTTTGCGCGCCGCTTCCCAAGTGAATGGGAACCGGCGCGCTGCGGCGCGAAAAGGCCTGTTTTCGGCCCTGGAGCGAGCCGGGCGCGGACTGTCGCGAGCGGCCGCCCGTGGCGCGCTACGGCGGCATGGGCCGCAGCGCGGCGCGCGCGTCGCACACGTTCACAGGGCGCCCCAGCCAGCACGGAGGCGCGCAGTTGGAACGAGCGAGGAGCACGAACTCAGGTCCGTACTCCCCGCAGTCGTCGTGAAGCGGAGCCCGTTGCGTCGACGGCGCGCCGCCCTGGAGCGCATTCAGGGTCGAAGGGTGAACTCGAGCGCGTCGCTGAGGGACCAGTTGTCCGGCGGAGCGAAGCCGCCGTCGCGGCCGAGCCATTGGGCGCGCACGGTGACGCCGGGGGAGAGCGGCGTGGTCTGGCTCATCCAGGTGTTGAAGTCGAGCTCCCAGATGCCGGCGCAAGACGGCGTCGGAGCGCCCGAACTGCTGGCCGGCGCGGTGGGCGAGCGCCGCAGTGGAGCGGCGACGCACAGCGAGCCGCCGGCGAAGGGCAAGGCGACGCGATTGCCGACCGAGATGTGCAGCGCGCCTGGCGCGCCGGTGCGCACGTTCGTCGCGCGGATCGTGTAGCCGCTCGACGCCGTCGGGCTCGGGACACCCTCGCCCGCGATCGCCGGCGCGCAGCCGAGCGAGTCGGTCTTCGACGTGCAGTAGTTCACCTGCTGCGTGGGCGGCAGGAAGGCCAGTCCGTCGTAGGGCCGATCAATGTTCCTGACGAACGTGGGGTGAAACGTCACCGGGTCGATCCGCCACAGCCCGCGCAGAGCAGGCACGATGCCCACGTCCCAATACGAAGCCCACCAGTCGCCGCCGGGCTCGATCGCGATGTCGAAGAAGTCTCCGCTCCCGGCCGGCATCACGATTTCACCTATCCAGGTCAGACGCGCGGTGCTCAGCTCGAGCCTGTAAACCGCGGTGCGAAGCGCACCGTCATGGGAACCGATGGCGTACGCCGTGCCAGCGTCGTCGATCCCGATCGCGTGGACCCACTCCCAGGTGTAGGGGGAGCCGTTGAACGGCGCGACCGTCGTCGCCTGACCCGTGAGCTGGTCGAGCGTGTACAGGACCCACTTCGAGGCGAAGTAGAGAGTGCCGGTGGTCGGATCCGATTCGAGGCTACGGATCGCGTCGAGAAACGCCACACCCGTCAGCGGGACTTCGCTGCGCACGCCGTCCGCCGGATGGAACGTCGCCACTCGCTGCGGGCCACCTGTGCTGGTTACTGCGTTGATCGCGATGAAGCGTCCCTGGTGGCAGGCGAGCCGAGTGTCGAACACGCCCGCCGGCCCGTAACTCCAGCCGGAGAGTGCGCCGCCCGTCGCCATGTCGATTTCTTCCAAGCGCTTGCCAACAGGGCCACCGACACCAAACAGTCGACTCTGGGTCTGGCCGTTCGCGGGCTCGCAGATAAAGCCGCCGACCGCGATCAGGACCGTCGCGCACACCTGGTAGCGGTTCATCGGTACTCTCCGATCATGTTCGAGCGCAGCAGCGCCTGAGTCGAAGTCGCGCCTTCGACGATCAAGCCCTGAAGATTGAAGTAGCTGTGGACGCAGCTCGGCCCGCCGCACTCCAGGTCGTCCTTCCCGCAAAGTAGGAAATCAAGCAACTGGCTGGGGTTCGAGATCTGACCTCCGAGGGGTTCCCACGACCAGGGAGTAGCCAAGTTCCGAAGATCGATCGCGACCCAGGGATTGCTCGCGTAGGTGATGTACTTCGTGCGATAGCCCGCGGGCAGCGTGGCCAAGTTGGTCGGCGGTGACTGAGATCCCGGTGGTTGGACCCAGCCGTCGCCTGCGCTTGGCGCCGGCGGCAACACCTCAGCCTCGTGCAATCGCAGGAAACGACCGGTCGCGTACAGATCGACGCCCGCGGCGATTCGCGGCAACAGGAACCACCGCTGCGACGCGCCAACGCCGGTGGGATGCATGAAGCCAGGCTCGTTGTGGCTGTTCGAGTCGTTGGCCCAGTTGCCGGCCTGGATCAAGAGCCCACGCTCGTCGAAGCCGATGTCGGGCGCACCGTCCATCACGCGCGCGTTGCCCCAGTGCTCACCATCCCAAGCGAACAGGTACAGCTCCTCAGGAACGTTGAAGGCGTAGATCCACTGCGGATCGCTGGCGTGGGGCTGCGTGATGTAGCCGCGCGGTCCCTGTGCCGACGGCAGGAACACGCGGTTCTCGAGCGGCGAGGTCGGCAAGATGCGCCAGTCGATGTAGGCGCCCAGCCCGGCGATCTGCGTCGCGACATACTCGCCCACAAACCCCGGGTCCACCCCCGTGACGCCGTTCCAGATGGAAACGGCCGGCGTCGGCAGCAAGGGATTGGCGGCGCAGCCGTTCGCAATGACGCCGCAACCCTGGTTCGGACTCGAGTTCTGGCAGTTCCAGTGCGGCCAGAGCGACGTCCCAGGGGGGTGAAGCTGGTAGCTCACCACGGGACGCGAGAAGAAGTGTTGATTGGTCTCGCCCACTCGCGCTGGATCGAAGGCGTTCGTGTCGAGGTACTGACCACCGCCCGGCACCGTGTTGTCGAGCACCTGGGTGTCTTCCCTGCCGATTCCGAGCATCGCGAACGGGCGCGCGTCGGTCGCCGAACCTGAGAACGGTCGTGTTCGGAACACATTGCCGGTGATGCATGGGTTGCCGACGCCCCGGTGACGCGCATCGCCGTCCCGTATGCTCACGTTCGATACGCAGTGCGTCACGTCGATGATCCCCACCGACTCCGGTCGACTCTCGCTCTCCCATCCGCCGTTGCCTGTCGCTGCATTCCAGCGCGCGAACACGAAAGTGTTGTGCGCGATCAACAGGCGACTGTCGAGGTACCCGACAAGTTCCGGAATGAGCCCGGAGTCGTAGGTCGGAACGCGCATCATCATGATGCCGAAGAAGGGACCGGCCAGCGGCGTGGCTGCGCCGTGGGGCAAGATTGCGTGCCGCATGTCGAACACGCAGTTGCTGATCCTCGCGGCCGGAAAATAGTCCGCACTGAGCGCGGCGTTTCTCAAGAAGACCTGCACGTCTCCTCCTTGGAACGTGAAGCCATCGAACACCTCTGGGGTGTCGTTGTACTGGAAGGGTCCGGAGTCCGAGTACCAGGGTGCGGCTTCGTTGGGGCCCAACTGGAACTCGGGCGTCGCGTCGGCGTAGTTCAGCAAGATCTCGCGACTGGCGGTGGCGCTGCTCACCGGCGATGTAGGCCAAACCACCGTTGTGTTCGGCGCCCCGAGCTGCGTGGTGCTCGAGCCGCGCAGGATGCAGCGACGCGCTCCGACGCCCTGCACGTGCACTCGGTCGCGCATCCCAACGGGAAGCACCTCGCCGTTGGTGGTTGCGGAGTACACGCCGGGCAGCGCGTACACCACGCCTTGTTGATCGGGGTTCTCTGCTGCGTCGTAGTGCAGCACCAAGTACGCGTGGACGGCTTGAATCGCTGAGTTCAACGTCTGGAACTTCAGCGAGGGCTCGTTGATGTACGCCAGCCCAGCGTCCGGACCCACCGGGTCGACCCCGTCGCTGGGATGCACCCAGGCACGCGCGGTCTCGGGCGTCAGCACGGGCGGGTTGCCAGGGTTCAGCACGGGTGGCGTGTACGTCTGCGCCACGGCGCGATGGAGCGGAGCGGCCGACATCACAAGGAGCACCGAGACGCTCCACGCGGGGCAACGCCGCGCCGGGCTCAGAATCTCAGCTTGCGCCTCGCAGCTGCGGCGGGGGGGGGGGGGGGGGGGTTAGTGGGGGGACAAACCGGCCCCCCCAAAGGGGAGTTCGGGGGGAGGTGTTGGGAGACATACCGGACCCACCGAATGGGAATTAGCGGGCTAGTGGCGAAACGGATGCGCGAGGATTCCAGCCGCGCGAAGCGGGCTGTCCCGGCCGCGAGCGATCAGCCCCCTGC
>WYBT01000063.1 GCA_011525785.1 Planctomycetaceae bacterium | reverse complement strand
TTTTCCCCCCCCCCCCCCCCGTCGGGGGGGGGGGGGGGTTGTGGGGGGGGCCCCCCCGCCGCGCTGCTGCTGGGAGCGATTCGCTCACTCCACCAGAAATCGCTCAGGCAGCGGCGCGTCGCTCGAGGCGTACTGCGTCGTGAACGACGCCACACGCCAACGGCCGCGGTCGAGCAGGAGCTGAATGCTGTCGAGGCCGCGCGTGCGCAGCTTGCCCGTGCGCGGTTCGAAGCCTTCGAAGGCGACGAAGGCGTGCGCGATGACGCCGTAGAGCTCCACGCGCGAGCAGAGAATCAACTCGTGCAGCCCGGTGTCGCGCACGGAGTCCGAGGCGGCGAAGGCGCGGAAGTCGGCGAAGAAGGGCTCGACGCCGACGGCGCGCGGCGTTTCGCCGGGGCGGAAGGGTGCGACGAAGGCGGCGCCGTCGACGAACAGCTCGCGCATCGCGGCCCAGTCGGGCTCGCCGCCCGGATCGAAGCAGAAGGCGCGGTAGAGCGCTTCGATGCTGGCCTCGATGGCGCGCAGCTCGCGTTGGTTGGGGGCCTGGGGCGCGGGCGCGAGCGCGGCGCAGGAGCTCATGAGCGCGGCGAGCGCGGAAATCAGGGCCAGGAGCAGCGTGCGGTGGAGCTTCAAGCGCGCGGAGCGTAGCGCGCAAGGCGCTCAGTGCGCGCGGCGAACTCCACGCGGGGCGCAGGCCGCTGGGTGTGTTATCTATCGCTCTGCGACGCCGCCATGGAGCTCGACTTCCACAAGAACCCCGCCTTGCTGGTCAAGGTGATCGATGCGATGGCCGACGGCGTCTTCACCGTCGACATGGCCGGGCGCTTCGCGTCGTGGAGCGCCGGCGCAGAGCGCATCACGGGCTGGAAGCGCGAGGAGCTCATCGGGAAGCCGGCCGCGACGCTCGAAGGGCCGGGCTGTCGCGGCTTCGGCAAGATCGCAGAGTTGCTCGCTGCGCCCGGCGGCGCCGAGGGCATCAACGACGAGGAGTGCCGCATCGTCTCGAAGGACGGCCGGCCGCTGCATCTGCTCGGCAATCTGCGCCTCTTGCGCGACGAGTCGGCGCAAGTGCGCGGCGCGGTCGGCACCTTCGCGGACCTCAGCGCCTGGATCGTGCAGCAGTCGAGCGCCCCGGCGCCCGAACGCACCGGCCAGGCGCACTACGCCGGGCTGGTCGGGCGCTCGAAACCGATGCTCGAGGTGCTGCGGCGCATCGACCTCGCCGCGCAGAGCGACGTGAGCACGCTGGTGCGCGGCGAATCGGGCACGGGCAAGGAACTCGTCGCGCGCGCCATCCACGAACTCTCTGGCCGCAAGTCCGCGCCCTTCGTCGCGATCAACGTCGCCGCCGTCCCGGAGTCGCTGCTCGAGAGCGAGCTGTTCGGCCACGTGCGCGGCGCGTTCACGGGCGCGGTGCGCGATCACAAGGGCGTGTTCGAGCAGGCGCACAACGGCACGCTCTTGCTCGACGAGATCGGCGAGTTGCCCGTGGGCTTGCAGGCCAAGCTCTTGCGCGTGCTGCAGGAGCGGCGCGTGCGCCCGGTCGGCTCTGCCAGCGAAGTCGAGGTCGACGTGCGCCTGGTGTGCGCCACGCACCGCGACCTCAAGCAGCGCATCGAACAGGGCGCGTTCCGCGAGGACTTCTACTACCGCGTGCGTGTGTTCGAGATCGAGCTGCCGCCCTTGCGCGAGCGCCGCATCGACATCCCGCTGCTCGCCCAGCACTTCATCGACGAACTCGCGCCGCGCTACAAGAAGTCCGTGCGCGCGCTCACGCGCGAGGCGCTCGAGTGCCTGGTCGAGGCGCCCTGGCCGGGCAACGTGCGCGAGCTGCGCAACGCCATCGAGCACGCGCTGGTGCTCGCCAGCGGCGACAAGCTCGCGCTGCTCGACCTGCCGAGCGAAGTGCGCGAGGCGCGCGACGGGTCCAGCGCTCGCTTCAACGGACCTGCGCTTGCTCCTGAGCAGTCCGCCGAGCGCGCTTCGATCGTTTCGACGCTCCAACGCACGCGTTGGAATCGCACGCTCGCGGCGCAGGCGCTGGGGGTGAGCCGCATGACGCTGTGGAAGAAGATGAAGCGCTACGGGCTGATCGAGAGTTCGAGCGTCGAGTCCGGCGGGTCTTGACATTTCGTAAGCGGCGGCGCTTGACGATCTGTCAACCCAGACGTCGCGAAGCCCGCTCTGGGGCGCTGTTGAGCGGTTTCGCGTGTTGGCACGCCGCTTGACCTGGGGTCACGCGAATCCGGGCGCCTGTGCGCCCCCAACCCACGCGAGTCGCTCGTCATGATCTTCCAGCAGTACTACCTCGGTTGCCTCGCCCACGCCTCCTACCTGATCGGCGACGAGCGCACGAAAGTCGCGGCCGTCGTCGATCCGCAGCGCGACATCGACCAGTACGTCGAAGACGCGCGCAAGCATGGGCTCGAAATCCGCCACGTGCTGCTCACGCACTTCCACGCGGACTTCGTGGCGGGGCACCTCGAGTTGCGCCGTCGCACCGGCGCGCGCATCTACCTCGGCGCGCGCGCCAAGGCCGAGTACGAGTTCACTCCGCTCAAGGACGGTGACGCGCTCGAGTTCGGCGACGTGCGCCTGTCGATCCTCGAAACTCCGGGCCACACGCCCGAGGGCATTTCGATCGTCGCCTACGACCTGCGCAAGAGCGACCGCGCGCCGCACGCGGTGCTGACCGGCGACACGCTGTTCATCGGCGATGTCGGGCGTCCCGACCTGCTCGCGTCGATCGGCGTGAGCGCGCGCGAGCTGGGCTCGATGCTCTACCACTCGCTGCACGACAAGCTGCTCGAGCTGCCCGACGAAACACTGGTGTTCCCGGCGCACGGCGCGGGCTCGATGTGCGGCAAGAAGCTCTCGACCGAGCGCTACTCCACGATGGGCGAGCAGCGCCGCTACAACTACGCGCTCCAACCGATGAGCGAGGCCGATTTCATCGCGCTCGTCACCGCCGATCAGCCCGACGCGCCGGCCTACTTCGTCTACAACGCCACGCTGAATCGAAAGGAGCGCACGACGCTCGACGAGCGTTTGTCGACCGGCGTCGCTCCGGTCTCGCTCAGCGCGGCGTTGCTGCTCGCCAACCAGGGCGCGCAGTTGCTCGACGTGCGCTCGCCGGCCGACTTCGCCGCCGCGCATCTCGATGGCAGCGTGAACATCGGCCTGGAGGGCAGCTTCGCGACCTGGGTGGGCACGCTGTTCGACCCGCATCGACCGGTGATCGTGATCGCCGAGAACGGCCGCGAGAACGAAGCCGCGGTGCGCCTGGGTCGCATCGGCTTCGATCGCGTGGTGGGCTTCCTCGACGGCGGCATGGCGGCGCTGGCCGAGCGCGCGGATCTCGTGCGCCGCACGGAGCGCACCACGGTGCAGGCGCTCGCCGAGCTGCTGGCCGGCGCGGAGGCCCCGCTGGTGCTCGACGTGCGCACGCGCGCCGAGTGGGAAGCCGGCCACATCGAGGGCTCGCTCAACCTGCCGCTCAACAAGCTCGCTTCGCGCCTGTCGGAGCTCGACTCCGCGCGCCGCATGGCCGTGGTGTGCCGCAGCGGCTATCGCTCGTCGATCGCGACCAGCCTGCTCGCCAACGCGGGCTTCGAACGGCTGCTCGACGTCGTCGGCGGCATGGAGGCCTGGAACTCGAGCTCACTGCCGCTGGTCACTCCGACCAACGCCTGAGCGCCCGCCCAACCCCCAAACACGAGGAACGCGCATGGAAACCTGGCCCTTCTGGCTCGCCGGACTTGGGATCGGCGCCTTTGTTCCGCTGTTCGCGCTCACGACCGGCAAAGCGCTCGGCATCTCGTCGGGCTACTCAGAGATGTGCGCGATCACCAAGCCGGCCAGCGCCGAACGTTGGAAGCTGTGGTTCGCGCTCGGGCTGCCGCTGGGCGGGCTCGCGTCGGCCCTGCTCGGCGGCGGGCCGAGCGTGAGCACGAGTTCAGCGGAGATGACGAGCGCGCTCGGCGTGAGTGGCGCAGCTCAACTGCTTCTGCTGGCTCTCGGCGGCGCCTTCATCGGCTACGGCGCGCGCATGGCCGGCGGCTGCACCAGCGGCCACTCGATCGTCGGCATTGCGCAGGGCGCGAAGTCGAGCCTGATCGCGACGATCGGCTTCATGGCCGGCGGCTTCGCAGCGACGTGGATCGCGATCCTGCTCGCGGGAGGCGCGCAGTGAAGCCGGTCGTGTTCCTCTCCGCGGGCGCGTTGTTCGGATTCCTGCTGTCGCAGGCGCGCGCGACCGACTACGCCGCGATCCACGGCATGTTCAAGCTCACCGACCTGCACCTGTTCGGCGTGATCGGAGTGGCGATCGCGACCGCGGCCGCGGGTCTGGCGCTGCTGCGACGCGGTGCGAGCACCGCACTCAACGGCGAGCGCATCAACGTGTCGCCCAAGCCTTACCACAAGGCCGTTTTCGCGGGCGGACTGGTGTTCGGCGTCGGCTGGGCGCTCTCGGGCGCCTGTCCCGGCACCGCGCTCGCTCAACTCGGCGAAGGCAAGCTCTACGCGCTCGCCACCGTCAGCGGCGTCGTCCTCGGCACGTGGTTGCGCCAGCGCCTCGCTTCGCCCTCGGTGAAGCCGGCGCGCGCGAGTTGAAGGAGTTCCTGCCGTGCTCTTGGCCCTGATCGGCGCTGTTGCGATAGGACTCGGCCTGGGCCTGCTCGGCTCGGGCGGATCGATCCTGACGGTGCCCGCGCTGATCTACCTCGCCGATCAGGACGAGAAAGTGGCCATCGCCAGTTCGCTGGGCATCGTGGGCGGGATCAGCCTCGTGGCTGCGATCCCCTACGCGCGGCGCAACGAGATCGACTGGCGCAGCGTGCTGCGCTTCGGCCTTCCAGGCGTCGTCGGCACCTTCGGGGGCGCGTGGCTCGCGCGACTGGTCAGCGCGCGCTTCCAGCTCGAGCTGCTGGCCGCCGTGATGGTGCTGGCAGCGGTTCTGATGCTGCGCAGCAAGCGCGAGGACGCCAGCGTCGGCCGCGAGCACGCGAGCTGGCTCGTGATGCTCGAGGGCCTGGCCGTGGGCGTGCTCACCGGCCTGGTGGGCGTCGGCGGCGGGTTCTTGATCGTGCCCGCGCTCGTTCTGCTCGGCGGACTCCCGATGCGGCGCGCGGTCGGCACGAGCCTGGTGATCATCACGCTCAAGTCGGTCGTGGGCTTCGCGAAGTACGTCGACGTGCTCAGCGAGCTCGGACTGCGCGTCGACTGGAGCGTGCTCGCGCTCTTCACTGCCTTCGGCATCGCGGGCAGCCTGCTCGGCGGCCGCCTGTCGACCTGGATCCCGCAGCGTTCGCTCCAGCGCGCGTTCAGTGCGCTGCTGGTGGTCGTCGGCTGCGGGATCTTTTGGAGCCACTGGCGCTGACGCCGCGTCAGTTCACGAAC
Organism: Planctomycetaceae bacterium; assembly: GCA_011525785.1. Classification (GTDB taxonomy): domain Bacteria; phylum Planctomycetota; class UBA1135; order UBA1135; genus WYBT01. Next base: position 137,651 of record WYBT01000063.1, on the reverse strand, counting down.
GGGATCGTGAGCCCGTTGCTCAAGTTGAACTGCGCGCCGCCGCCCGCCGGATCGCGGTAGAGGAACTGGAAGTTCCAGGTCGAGCCCGCGGTGATCGCCCCGCCGGCGCTGTTCGGTCCGTTGTAGTCGAACAAGCGTTGCACCAGGCCGCCGGTGACCTGCTGCACGGGCATGAAGTTGCGCGGACCGGCGGTGCACAGCGTTCCGTTGCCGAACGGCACGTTGTTCTGGCCGGCGCCGTAGACCATGTAGCCCGTGGTGTTGGCGGGCAGCGACGTGCACCAGATCTGGAGGTCATTGGCCGCGATCGAATTCGAGCCGTTGGCGTTGAGGTGCGCGCCCGCGCCGGTCGAGTTCACGCCCCCGACGCAGTAATTCTGCGCCTCGGGGAACAGCGAGAGGATCGAGACCCAGCCGTTCTGCGACTCCCACCAGCCCCAGGCGAGCAGACGCCCGTTGTTGATCTCGACTCCGTCGCACCACGGAAACAGGTTGGAGCCGAAGTTGACCGGAACGTGCTGCTTGACGAGGCGGAAAGTCACGAGGTCATAGACCTGCACGAGCTTGGTTCCGCTCACCGCCAACCACTCCGAGTCCGGCGAGATCGCGATGTCGACCAGCATCCCGGGCATCGTCTCGAACAGCTTCAGCGCGAGCGTGCCGCCGCGGATGTCGAACACTTTGAGGCGCGTGCTCTGGCCATTTCGCGCACCGGCGACCACCAGTTCGTCCGTGACCTCCACCGAGTCGTAGCCCGCGCCGAAGAACGTGTTCGTCGAAGTCGTGACGTGCCGATCGACGTGCGTGAACTGCGCGGGGAGCGGCGGCAGCGCGGCGAGGTCGTACAGGTACAGCGCGATATGCGTGCGCACGAGCAGCTTCGAGCCGTTCGGCGTCAGCGCGAGATCGTGCGGATCGCCGTCGGGTCGCGCGTGCCACTGGTTGCCGGCGAGGTCGAACACGTTGACCTGCGTGGCGAAGCTTGTTCCGTCGGTCCAGCGGCTGGCCGTCGCGATCAGCGTGTTCGAAGCTTCGACCGAGTCCATCGAGGTGAAGCCCATCGCGCCGGGGTTGCCGATCAGGCGCTGGTGCCAGGCGCGCGACGGCGTCGCGCCGCTGAGGTCGTAGAGCGAAACGGAGAACTCCGAACGCACGGCCGCGAAGCGACCGTCGGGCGTGAGCGTGACGTCGTGCGGCGCGCCGAACTGATCCTGCTCGGGCGTGACCGCTGCCGTCGTCTCGTAGGCGACCACCGGGACGCCGCCCGCCGCGGGCCGCAGATCCCAGATCGTGACGCGCGTGCGGTACTCGCCGGAGTTGTTCACGAGCGAGAGGCACACGCCGTAGCGGTCGTTCGCGACCACGCTGTCGACGCTGTAGGTGTGCTGGCTCGCGGTCGAGGCCCCGATCTCGCCGGGATGCGTGGCGAGCATCACGCCGCTGTTCAAGTCGACGACGAAAAGTCCGCCCGGTGAGCCTGTCACGCTGTTGCCGCCGCGGATCACGGCCAGGTCGCCACTGGGCGTGATGGCGACATCGCGCGCTTCGAGTCCGACCAGGTGATCGCCCAGCGGCGGCGCTTGCGGGTTGGTGAGGTCGAGGACTAGCGCGCGACTGCCGAGCACCACTGCGCGCGTGTTCGTCAGCTCGACCGCGTCCTGGGCCGCGCCTGTCCACCAGCTCGTCTGCGCGGCGCGTTGCTCCGCTACGAACTGACCGGTGCTCATGTCGTAGATGCGCGCCGACACATCCACGGTGTTCTGGCGCACCACCGCGTAGCGCCCGTCCGGAGTGATCGCACCGTCGTCGATCCCCAGGAGTTGGTTGGTCGAACTCAACACGGTCTGCGCGCGACCGAGCGGCGAAAAGGGCGCGAGAACCAACGCAAAACACCAAGCCCAGTGCTTCACAGAGACTCCTCCTGTTGTCGAGAGCTCGAGCGCGACTCGAGCGGTGGGACAGTCCGAGGCGCGGGGGAATCCGCCTCGCGAGCCCCGGAGGTCTGCCAACCCCTGGTCGGGACTCGGACGCGCGCTAGTCGGCTCGAATTCACCACGTCACACCCGTCGGAGGCGTCGCCGGTGAGATTCTCGGCGCGGGGCCCCGGCGCCGGTCCGCGCGAGCGCCGCCGTCCCGGACAGCTTCAGCCTGCAAGAGAGCGCCCCGCGCGGGCCGCCGTCGCCGCGCCCCGCTCCGCAGCGAGCGCTCCGTTCACGAACACCAGCTCGATGCCGTTCGGGAAGCTCTGCGGGGCCTCGAAGGTCGCGCGATCGCCGACGGTCTGCGGATCGAACAGCACCAGGTCCGCGAACGCGCCCAGCGCGATGCGCCCGCGGTCCGCCAGCCGCGCACGCTCGGCCGGCAGCGCGGTCATCTTGCGCACGGCCGTCGCGAGGTCGAACAGCGCTCGCTCGCGCGCGTAGCGTCCGAGCACGCGCGGGAACGTGCCGTACGAGCGCGGGTGCGGGCGGTCGTCGAGCGCGCGACCCGTGGGAGCCATGCTGCGCCCGTCGGAGCCGATCATCACGAGCGGGTGGGCGAGCACGCGCTCGACGTTTTCCTCGCTCATCCCGTGGCCGACGAAGCTCACTTCGCCGCGCGAGCCCTCGAGCAGGCGCACGAAGGCCTCGGCCGGCTCGACGCTCCAGAGCTCAGCGACCTCGCGCAGGCTCTTGCCGACGCAGGGCTGGTGCTCGCGACTCTCGAGCGACGAGGGCACGACCAGCTCCCAGCCGCCCGGCTCGCGCGCGACGTGCGGGCCCACCTCGCGGAGGATGCGCGCGCGCATCGCCGGATCGCCCAGGCGCGCCATCAGCGCGTCGAGCCCGCCTTCGCGAGCCCACGGCTCGAGCAGCATCGTGAGCGTCGTCGAGTAGGCCGTGTAGGGATAGGCGTCCGCCATCACGTCCACGCCCTGCGCGTGCGCGCGCTCGATGAGCTCGAGCGCCGGGCCCATCGCGCCCCAGTGCGCGCGTCCGGCGGCCTTGAGGTGACTGATCTGCACGCGCACGCCCGTGCGCCGCCCGACGTCCAACGCTTCGCCGACGCCCTCGAGCAAGCGCTCCTCCTCGTTGCGAATGTGCGAGGCGTACAGCTTTCCGCGGCGCGCAACGGCGCGCGCGAGGTGCTCGATCTCCGCGGCGGGCGTGAACATGCCGGGCACGTACTCCAGACCCGTCGAGAGCCCGATCGCACCCTGGTCGAGCGCGTCCTCGAGCAACGCGTTCATGCGTGCGAGCTCGTCAGCGCTCGCCGGCCGATCCACGTCGCCCATGACGATGCGTCGCAGCGTGCCGTGTCCGACCAGCAGCGCGTGGTTCAACGCCGCGCCCTGCGCGCGCCAGGCGGCGATGTACGAGCGGACGTCCCGCCACGCAGCGGCCTGTTCATCTGCCGCTCCACTCGCAGGCGCGGCGGATCCTCCGCAGTTGCCGGTGATCTCGCTGGTGCAGCCTTGCAGCACGCGGCTCTCCGCGCCGGGCCACTCGAAGATCGTGCGGTCGGAGTGCGTGTGGATGTCGACGAAGCCGGGCGCGAGGCACAGGCCGCGCGCTTCGACGACTCGCACGGCGTCCGTCGCGTTCAGCGCGCCGATGGCGGCGATGCGCTCGCCCGACAGCGCGACATCTGCGGTGAACGGCGCCGCACCGCTTCCGTCGAGCACTCGAGCGCCGCGCACGAGCACGTCGAAGCGCGACCGCGCGCCCTGCGAGCGACACGCCAGGCTTCCGATGGCCAGCGCGGTTCCGCCGAGCAACGCCTGGCGACGGTCGATGGGCTGCGAAACCGATGTTCGAGAGCCTTGGTGCTTCATGTGCGGCGTGATGGGCCTGGCTGCGCGCCTTCCTGGAACTCAACTCGAGGCGCGAGCATGCCATGCCCGCGCGCTCGGCGCGTCTGGACGAAGTCGCTTCGCCGCGGCGCAGAACGACGCCCGCTCCAGGCGGCGAGCCCGTCGGCCGAACTTCGGCCAGCGCTCGCGCAAGCGCCGGTCGAGTGGCCACTCAGGGCAGCGTTGCGAGCGTTTCGCTGTCGCGCGTGACCTCGAAGGCCAGCACGACTCGCTCGCCAGCCGCTTCCACCAACTCGACGCGACCCGCGGGGACGAGCGGCAACACCACAGGCTCGCCGTTCGAAGCGAGGATCGACGCTCTCCACGCGACTCCGTCCGGTCGACTCCAGCGCAGCGCGTAGGGCGCGCTCTCGCGCTGCTCGTTCGCCGCGAAACGCGGCAGCCCTGCGAGCCGCACGCGCCCGGTGTCGAGCTTCAGCGCCCACGCATTCGCGCCCGGCGCGAGCTTCACGCGCTGCGAGATCCACACTCGCACGCTCGCTGAGCTCGGGCCCCACAGAGAGAGCTCGAACTCACCCGGCGCGGGGGTGTCGACTCGGAAGCGGCCGCCCGTGTCGAGCTGGCCGCGCACGAGGCTCGAACCCGCGCTCAAAGTCGCGCGCCAACCGTCCAGCGCTGTTCCGCCGAGCTCGAGAGCGCCCTGGAGATGACTCGGCACGCGCTGGCGCAAATCGAGATCGAAACGACTCGCGGCGCCGTCGAGCACGTCGACGTCCCACACGAGCGCTTCGCAGTCGCGCGAGTTGAGGAACACGCCGCTCGCGGTGCGCTCGAACAGCGCGGGATCGCAGCGCCGCACCTGCCAGGCGCCGGGCGCGAGGTGTTCGAAGCGGAACCGGCCGTCGGCGGCGACCTCGAGCGCTTGCACGTGGCCGTCGCCGCTCCCGATGCCGACCAGCGTTCCCAGCGCTTCGACCCCGTCGGCGACGAGCACGCGACCTTCGAGCGCGCCGCCTTCGACGAGTTCGAGGTCGGCGCACTCCAGATCCACGCCGTCGCGGTAGTTCAGCGGAGCGCTGGCGGCGCGCGCGTAGCCGGCGTGCTCGGCATGGAGGATCCAGCTCGAGCTCTCGAGCAGCGGCAGGAAGAAGCGCCCCTCGCCATCCGTGGCGATGGCTTGCGAGGCCTGGGCGTCGACGCCCGAGTGGAAACCGTCGTCGGAGACCTGACAGCCCTCTTCGAGCACCTGGTGCGCGTGCACGCTCGCTCCAGCGACCGGCGCGCCGCGCGCTGTGACCCGCCCGCGAAGGCCGTTGGCGCGCGCGAGCACGAACTCCAGTCGCGCCGGGACGCTCGCGGGGTCGAACGGGCCCTGCTCAGCCGGTCTGAAGCCCTCGACGTAGGCGTGAACGTGGAACGAACCCGGAGGGCTCGTGAAGCGCCGCAGCCCTGGGCCTGCGCTCGCCATCTCCACGGGCAAACCGTGGCCGCTCTCCGAGGTCAGAAAGACCCGCGGCTCGCGCAGCGCGTCGCCCTCGCTCGAGAGCACCGCGACTTCGACCTCGCGTGCCGACGGCAGCGTCACGTCGAGGTCGAGCGTGCCGGCCGCGACCTGTCGCACGACGAGGCGCGCCGCCGATCCGCGCTCGCGCGACACGGCCAGGTCGTACGAGCCCCCGCGCGCGACGATCAACTGGAAGCGGCCCGCGGCGTCCGTGCTCGCGCGCGCGAGCGCGAAGCGCTGCCGCGAGGTCTCCAGTTCGACCGCGATCCCCGTCAGCGGCGCGCCGGACTCGTCGCGCACCCAGCCAGCGATGCGTTGCGCGTCGTCGGGAAGTTCCAGCACCAGTTCGCCCGCGTCGAGCTCGGCGCCGACTCGCACCTCGAGCGGTGCGCTGATCGTCGTGAGGGTTGCGCTCGCGCGCGCGATGACGCAGACGCGGACGGCCGGCTGCGCGGCCAGCACGAACTCGCCATCGACGCCGCTGCGCGTTCCGTGGCCCAAGCCGTCGCCCAAGCCGCCGAAGGAGGTTCCGAATGCGCGCGCGAACTCGAGTTCTTGCGGCGCAGGCGAGTGCAGCGGCGCGACGGCTGAGACCCACGCGCCGGCGACCGGCCGGCGCTGCTGGTCGACGACGCGCCCACGCACGTCGCCGCCGGGGACGAGCACGATCTCGCCCAGCGAACGCTCTCCTGGCCCGGGCAGCGGCGCGTACCAACGCCGAGTGGCGAGCGCCGGGCCGCGAGCGCGCAGTTCGATGTCGCCGCCGCCGACGGTGCGGCCGCGATAGGGCCACGGCAGCACGAGACGAACTTCACCGCGCGAGTCGCTCTGCGCGAACAGCGGCGGCGACGCATCCGCGAGTTCGAGCGTCACTCCGGCGAGTGCAATGCGCTGAGCATCGACGAAGCGCGCGAGCAGCGCGACGTTCTCGGGCTGGGTGCTCGCAACCTCTGTCGGGCGTGCGGGCGCCGCGGGCGACGGAGTGGCCTGGCGTTCGCTCGCGAGCAGTTCACTCGGAGGCGGCTCGTCGATCGAGCGCTGCTCGCCCGCGAGCAGCATAGGCGCGCCTTCCACGGCGGGCCCCTGCGGCGAACGCAGTGCGAGGTAGCTCCCCAGTCCGCCCAGGCACAACAGCAACGCCGCCGACAGCGCCGCGAGCAAGGGCTTGCCAGCGCTGGCGGCGTAGGCCGCTGGATCCGCGCTGCGCGTGCGGAGCAGCTCGCTCAGCGCGACCCACGCCGCGCGTCCCTCGAAACGCCGATCGAGCCGCGCGCGGAGCCGCTCGAGCGCGCGCTTGAGCCGCGAGCGCACCGCGTCGTTCGAGAGTCCGAGTCTGCGCGCGATCTCGCGCGGCGGCAGCTCGTCGAAGTAGCGCAGGATCACGACTTCGCGTTCCGGCGCCTCGAGCGCCATTACGGCTTCGACCAGCTCGCGCTGGAGCTGCACGCGCTCGAGCGACTCCGCGAACGGGTCCTGGGCCTCGCCCCGCGCCGCCGCCAATTCGCGGGCGGAGCGCCGCGCCCGTGCGCGCCAGCCGCTCACGGCCAGATTGCGGGCGATCGCGGCGAGCCACGAGCGCTGGCTGCGCTCGTCGCCTCCCGCGAGGAACGGCCGCCGCAGCGCGTGCAGCCAAGTTTCCTGGGCCAGGTCATCGGCGTCGGCCGCGTCGCTCACCAGCGTCACCGCGAGGGCCCGCAGCCACGCGGTCTGGCGCAAGAGCTCCTCTGTGGAGCCCGATCGGGTGTGTGAGTTCATGTCGAGCGACCCAACGACGCGCGCCCGCGATTGTGGCGCGGAATCTCCGAGCCCGCGGCCATCCGAGCGATCCGCCTCCAAGTGCAGCGCGCCCGTCGGCTCGACCCGGCAGCCGCGGGGCGCGCGGCGAACGAGCCGGTGAGGGCGCGATCGGTGGGCCGATGCTCGGCGCGACGAACCAGGCGCCGGCGCAAGAAAGTCCGCCAGTCCGCGGCATGGACGCCGCGTGGGGCGCGCGCCTTCGACGCCGGTCCAGCGCGACGAGCTGCGGTGAACGGAGGTTCATGACAAGCGAGTCACGTGTCTCGACGGGTCAGAGGCCCCGCCTCTAGCCTCACACAGAGCGATTCGTCCCCGCCCCCACGGACGAGATCGCGTTCCCCATCGCGCCCTCCACGCTGTCCGTCCCTCCGCTCCCGAGGCGGGAACTGACTCGCGCCGCCCTGCTGCTGGCGCTGGCTGCGTGCGTTTTCCTGTGGGAGCCGCTGTCGACGATCCGCACGCACACGTTCCTCACCGTGGACGTGCTGCAGAACAACACGCTGACGCAGCTCGCGCGCAACTACCAGCCGCGCAACCAGGTGCTCAGCGACACGTTCACGGAGTTCGTTCCGTGGGCGCTGTTCGCCAAGGCGGAGCTGCTGAACGGGCGGATCCCGCTCTGGAACCCGATGAACGGCGCCGGCGCGCCGCTGATCGGCAACTACCAGTCGGCGGTGTTCTCGCTGTTCACGCTCCCGATCTACCTGTTCGGGCTCAAGCTCGGGCTGCTCGTGACGGCGCTGGCCCGCGTGTTCGCAACGGGCTGGTTCACGTATCTGTTCTTGCGCCGCGCGGCGTTGTGCAATCTCGCGGCGCTGGGCGGGGCGCTGGCCTTCGCGTTCTGCGGCTACAACGCGCTGCTCTTGTCGTACCCGCACTCTGCGGTCGTGGCGTACTTGCCGGCGGTGCTGTGGTGCTGCGAGGTAATCCTGCAGCGCTGCGAGAACGCTTGGTCGCACGGCGCGCGTCCGGTGCTCGCTTCGTGGTGGCTGTTGTTGTGCGGACTGCTGGTGGGGCAGATCTACGCGGGGCATCCCGAGACGCTGTTCTTCTGCCAGTTGATCGTGATCGCCTGGGTCGGAGCGCGCTTGGCGTCGCTGGCGTGGCGCGCACGCGCGACCAAGGTCGGGATCGGCGCCTGGGCCGGCATCGGCCTGCGCATGTTGCTCGCCGCGCTGCTCGCGGTGCTGATCAGCGCGCCGCAGTTGCTGACCTTCGTCGAGTACCTGCTCAACTCCTCGCGCGTCGCCTCCGGGACCGGCACGAGGCTCGCGCGGCTGCCGCTCGAGCAGTGGCCGCACTACGTGTTCCCCAACCTCTTCGGAGCGCCGATCGACGGTCAGGCCTTCGGCGTCAAGCTGCCGCTCCCGAACTACGAGATCGCGAACCTGGCCTACGCCGGCGCAACGGCGAGCTTGCTCGCGCTGGTCTCGATGCTGCGCCTGCGCCGGGATCCGCGCCGGATCGCGTTGAGCGCGCTGCTGATCCTGTGGGCTCTGTGGGCGCACGAGGCGCCGGTGATCTCCGACGTCATCGGCGCACTGCCCGGCCTCGCGTATGTCCCGCCCTGGGTGAGCCAGGTCATGGGGACGTTCTGCGTGGCCGTGCTGGCGGCGTTCGAGCTCGACGAGCTGCTCCGCAACGGCGCTGGCCGCCGAGTCTGGCCCGCGCTCGCAACTGTGGGTCTGGCGGCGGCGCTGCTGCTCACTGCGCTCCCTGCGGCGCGCGAGCTGGTCGCGAGCGTCGCCGAGACCCTCAGCGTGGCGCCCGAGAAGGTCGCGCGCGCCCACGCGCACCTGAACACCGTTTCGCTGGGGATCGCCGCGGCGTCGCTGGCGCTGGCGGCGGGCTACCTGATCGCGAGCCCGCGTGTGAGGGCTGCGCTCGCCAGTGTCGCGCTGCTCGCCATCTTCGCGCAGACCGCGGGGGTGTTCGCGCCGTACCAGACCAGTTGCGCCGATCGCTACGTGTACCCGCAGACGCGCGCGATGATCACGCTGCGGCGGATGCTCGGCGACCAGGAGTACGTTTCGCTGACGCGCGAGGGCTTGCCGGCCAACGCCAACATGCTCTACGGACGGCGGCAGCCCGCGAACTACGACGCGCTGCTCGTGGCGGACTTCGATGCCTGGTACAGCAACGCCTGCTCGCCCATCGACATGTGGCGCGGCGCCATGCGCGCCAACGAGGCGACGCTGTGGATGCTGGGCGTCGAGCTCTGCACCCTGCGGACGCCGGGCGTGAACGCGCCGGCGAAAGAGAACGGCAAGCCCGCGTCGCACTGGTACGGCCCGCCGGACCGGCTGACCCTGCTGGGGCGAATCGGCGGACAGCTCCTTCACCGCTTCGACCGCCCTGCGGCGCGCGCGCGCCTCGTGCGCAACGCCCTGCGCGTCGATGACGATGGCCAGTGGCTCGCGCGGAGCACGAGCAGCCGCCCCACGCTCGAGGACACGCTGCTTCTGGGGCCTCAGACGCCCGCCACGTTCCCAATTCGGTCGTCCATGGACTCGACGACACGAGACGATCGTGAAGCGCCGGCGGCCGGTCAGCCGCGGAACAGGCGGGCGAAGGAAGCGGCGGAACAGAGCGACGATGACCAGCCCACGGACCGCGAGCGCGAAGCGCGGCGCAGCGCGAGGCGCGGCGCGCGAGGCAAGGCGCCCGCCCCGCAGGCGACGGTCGAGCTGATCGACGAGCTGCCGACGCAGATGCGCCTGCGCGTCAAACAAGAGGCGCCGCACTACCTGCTTGTCGCCAAGGCCCACTATCCGGGCTGGAATGCCTACGTCGACGGCGCGCCCGTGGAGCTGGTGCGCGCGAACTACGCCTTCAGCGCGCTCGACGTGCCCGCCGGAGAGCACACGGTCGAGATCCGCTACGAGCCGGCGTCGTGGCGCTGGGGCCTGGTGTCGTTCGCTGTCGGCGTGTGCGCGCTCGCGACCTTCTGGATCCTGGCGCGACGCAGGGAATCGATCTGATGGCTCTGCGATCGCATTCTGCGCTGGCCTTGACGCTCGCAACGCTCGCGAGCGCGTGTGGACGCGCTCCGCTCACGACCGCAGCGCTGTTCGCCGACGGAATGGTGTTGCAGCGCAACACCGAGACTCCGATCTGGGGCCGCGCGCAGCCCGGTCAGCTGGTGCGCGTGCGCGCGAGCTGGCTCGAGCGCGAACTCACGACGATCACGGACGTGCAGGGCGTGTGGGTGGCGCACCTGCCCACGACCGAGGCGGGCGGTCCCCACAGCATCACGATTCAAGGCGGCGACGAGCTCGTGCTCGACGACGTGTGGATGGGCGAGGTGTGGCTGTGCGCGGGCGGCGTCGACATGGAGTGGCGCATGGCGCCCGGCGCGAACGGCGGCACGACCAACGCGGCCGAGCTCATCGCCGCCGCCGATCCGCTGGTGCGCCAGTTCGAGGTCGAGAACTCGATCGCGCTGTACGCGAAAGCCGACTGCGCCGGAGCGTGGAGCGTGGCCTCGCCGCAGACCGTGGGCTCGTTCTCGAGCACGGCCTACGCCTTCGCCGCGATGCTGCGGCGCGAACTGGACGTGCCCATCGGCATCCTCAATGCGACCTACCCCGGAGCGCGGACCCAGTCGTGGATGGGCGACTTCCACGTGCGCTCGAACCAGGCGAGTCTGGCCGACGCCGACGCGCTCGACGCCCTGCGCCTGGAGCGCGGGGAGTTCAACGCAGCGCAACGCGCGGGCCAGTCCCCGCCCGTTCCGCCCGGCTCGCCGACGCTGGTCTACAACGCGATGATCGTGCCTCTCGCTCCGTTCGCGCTGCGCGGCGTGGTGTGGCGCGATGGACAGGCCGACTTCGACCGCGCCGGGCCCTACCAGCAGTACCAGCGCACGCTCGCACAGAGCTGGCGCGATCTGTGGTGCCAGCCGAGCCTGCCGTTCTTCGCCGCGCAGCTCCCGCCGCGCAGCGGAGGGCCCGACGCCGGCATCTGGGCCGCCCTGCGCGAGGGTCAACGCCGCCTGCTCGACCTGCCGAACTCGGGACTGGTGGTCACCGCGGACCTGGGCCCCGTCGACGGAACGCGCCCGCGCAACGACGGCGAAGTCGGCCGGCGTTTCGCGCTGTGGGCGCTCGCCAAGTGCTACGGGCGCGAACAACTCACGCCCTCGGGGCCGCTGCTGCGCAAGTCGACGCTCGAGGGCGCGCGCGTGCGACTGGAGTTCGACTACTCCGGAGGCTTGCGCGCGCGCGAAGGCGCGCTGTCGGGATTCGAAGTGTCTGGCGCCGACAACAAATACTCGAACGCCCAGGCCGTGATCGAGGGCGAGAGCGTCGTCGTGCGCAGCGCCGAAGTGAGCGCGCCGCGGAGCGTGCGCTACGCCTTCGCGGCGCCGGAGCAGGGCAACCTCACCAACCAGTCCGGACTCCCCGCGGCGAGCTTCCGCGTGGTGTTCGAGCCCGCCAAGTAGTCGCCAGCTCGCGCCGCGCCGCCGCTCGAGACGAGCTACGCTGCCGCGATGCAACTCAAAGACGTCAAGGCTCTCGTCACCGGCGGCGCGACAGGCATCGGCTTCGAAACCGCGCGGGTTTTGCGCGCAGAGGGCGCGCAGGTCGCGATCTGCGGCCGGCGCGCGGACGTGCTGCGCAAGGCGGCGGCCGAGATCGGCGCGATTGCGCTGGTCGCAGACGTCTCGGTCGAGGCCGAGGTCGTGCGCCTGGTCGCCGACGCGGAGCGCGCACTCGGCGGGCTCAACGTGCTCGTGAACAACGCGGCCTTCGGCTACCACGCGCCGCTGATCGAGACCGACGCCGAGCGCTTCCGCGAAGTGCACGCCACGAACGTGATCGGCGCGATGCTCGTCGCGCGCGAGTGCGCCAAGCGCTTCGTGGCGCTGAACTCGGGCAACATCGTCAACGTCGCGTCGACGGCCGGCGGCAAGGGCTACGCCGGCGGTTCGGCCTACAGCTCGTCGAAGTTCGCGCTGAGCGGCCTCACCGAGTGCTGGCGCGCCGAACTGCGCCCCCACAACATCCGCGTGATGCAGGTCAACCCCAGCGAAGTGCTGACGCCCTTCGGCGGCCGCGACATGGCGCGCGCGAACAACCCCACCAAGCTGCGCGCGGCTGAGATCGCGCACGTGATCCGCGCGATGCTCGCGATGGACGACCGCGGCTTCATCACGGACGCCACGGTCTTCGCCACCAATCCGAAGTGACCGGCGATCGAGCGACGCGCGCGCACTGCGCGCCTCAAGGCACTGGGACCGCGAGTGTGAGCATCGATGCGGGCGAGGCGAACCAAAAAGACGCGCGCCGCGCTCGAGGTGAGTCCTCGCGCGCGGCGCAGCGTTTCGATCGTTGGCGACTGAGCTGGCGTCAGTCGTCGAGTTCGACCTCGGCCTCGATCTCGTAGGCCTCGATCACGTTGGGAGTGCTCGTGCCGATGCCTTCGACTTCGACGATCAGCTCCTCGCCCTGCGCGAGGCCGTTGTAGAGCGCGAAGAAGCTCGCGGCGCTGCTGGCGTCGCCGTCGAACACGCAGCCCGAGGCCAAGTTGACCGCCACGGGTCCGAAGGTGACCGTGTTGCCGAACGGGTCGTCGAGCTCGAGCATCACCGCGTCGAAGGAGTCCGACACCGGGAAGATCGCCGACACGACGCCCTCGAATTCGCCCGGGTGGATCTTGGTGCGGCTGGCGGTGAGCGTCGGCGCGTTGCTCGAGCCGCTCAGCACGCCGTAGAGCTCCAGTTCGAGCCCCACGAGCAACTGCGACGGCGTGAGCGTGGGCCGTCCCTCGGTGTCGAGGAACAGCGTGCTGCCGGTGAGGTCGACCGTCACATCGGTGCCGGCGTCGTCGACTTGGCCGCTGGCGATCGCCGGATCGTCGTCGTCGAGCCGGATGATGATCGAGTTGGGCAGACCCGAGATGTCGTGGATCACGCCTTCGAACTCGGGCTGGTCTTCGATCTCGATGCGCGCGGCCTGGAAGGGCGTCGTGGCGAACACGGCGAACTTGACCTTGACCCGCTGGCCGCTCACGAGCGCGCTGTCGTCGACGATGTCGTCGTCGTCGTCCAGCACGATCACGCTGGTGACGTCGTCGTACTCGCAGGCGATGGTCGTCGGGTCGCCCAGCCCGCTCAGCACCGGCCCGGCGATCGCCGCACCCTTCTCGATCTCGATCAGCACGAGGTCGAAGGTGTTGGCGTTGCTGTCGAGGTTCTCGATGCGGCCGTCGATCTTGACCACGTAGGCGTCGCCGCTGCCGTCGTCTTCGACTTCGATGCGCGTCGCGTTGATGCTTCCGCCCACGAGCGGTCCGTGCACTTCGAGTTCGGTCGTGTTGAGCACCAGCGTCGCGAAGAACGCGGCCGGGCTCGCGAAGGGGAAGCCGTTGTCGTCGAGCAGCACGGTCGAGCCGGTGATGTTCACCGTCACGGGGCCGATCGCCACGGTGTCGTCGTCGTCCGCGTAGGCGTCGATGACCAGGCTGTCGGGCGAGTTCGTCGACGTGACCACACCCTCGACTTCGTCGATTTCGGTGCTCGCGCCCGAGCCGAACAACGTGGCGCTCCCCTGCGGATCGAACTGCAGCGGCGGCGACGCGACATCGCCCGTGAGCGAGGCCCCCAGGTCAACGTCGACCACGATCTTGCGGTAGTCGTCGTCGTCGATGTCCGCGGCCGTGGGGAACTGGAGCTCGAACGTCGTGGCGCCGTGCTGGACCGCGACGGTGTCGCCGAGGCGATCGAGCGCAACAGTGCTGGCCGGATCGATCACGAGCTGCACGCCGCGGTACAGGCCGTCGTCGACGTCATCGCGACCGACCCAGCGCGGGTTCACGCCGGCGCCGATCAAGTCGATCGTGAGCGGCGCGGCGAGCAACTCGGGTCCGAGCGCGCCGCCGCTCTGCGACACCAAGCGCAGCGAAGTGACGCGCACCTTGAAGGCGAGCAGGTCGTCGACAGCGGCGTCCGTAATGACGAAATCGACCGAACTGGGAGCGTTGTTGTTGCCGCCGCCACCACCGCCGCCGCTGCAGGCCGCGGCGCCGAAGAGAGTGAGCGCGGCGAGGCCGCAAGACGCGAAAGTGCGCTGGAGAAGTTGATTCATGGGGCGTTTCAGGGGGGCTGGGGTCCGACGCTGTGTCTTCGACTGCGCAAGCGACATTCCGTAGCGCGCCCGACGCGCTGGAGCGCCGCCGGGAAGGATCAGGGACACCGACACGTCCAGGCTCTGGATTCTGCGGCGCGCTCGTCTGCGTTCTCAACCGGGGTCTGTGTGAGAATCCGCGGCGCGATGGACACCGACGAGTCGCTGATCTGGCTGCAAGCGGGCTACGAGTTGAACGCCGAGCAGGCCGGCGAACTGCAGAGTCGCCTCGCGGTCGATCCGAACGATTTCGAGGCCCGCGCCAAACTGCTCGGCTACGCGCAGCGCGAGTTGCACTGGGAGTCGCGCGAGAGCCACCTCCTCCGCGATTCATTGCTGTGGTGCATCGAGCATCAGCCCTCGGCCGATCTGCACACCAGCGGGAGCCTGCACCCCGATTCGAGTCCGTCGTTGCGTGCTGAGGTCTGTTCGTTGTGGCGCGCCGCGATCGCGCGAGATCCGGACAACCTCGCCGTGCTCAGGAACGCAGGCCTGGGGTTCTTCGGGGCGCGCGAACTCGAGTCGGCGCGCGCCACGTTCGCAGAACTCGAACGGCGAGATCCGCAGAATGCTGCTTGGCCCTCGTGGACTGCGCGGTGTCTCACCTGGAGCTCCAAGAGCGCTAAGGACTCCGCGCTCGCTCTAGCAGCCTACGAGCGAGCCTTGGCGTTGGAGCAGCCGCGGCACGCGGACACGCTCTGGCAAGCCGCCGAGAGCGCGCTGCGGTGTGCGCGCCACGACCGAGCCCGCGAACTTGCGCTGGAACTGCTCGACGCGGCGCGTGCGCGAGAGCTCGGCTGGATGCGCGGCAATGCGCACTACCACGGCCACCGTATTCTCGGGCTCGTCGCGCTGATCGACGACGACCTCGCGAGCGCCGAGCGCGAACTCGTCGAGTCCGCTCGCACCGTCGGATCGCCGCAACTGGACAGCTTCGGCCCGGAGCTCGACCTCGCCAACGCGCTACTCCAACGCGGCTGCGCCGACTCCGTCGTGGAGTTCCTCGAGCTGTGCACGCGCTTTTGGAAACGCGACCTACTCAACGTCTGGATCGCAGCAATTCGCGCCGGGCAGCGCCCGCAACTCGACAAGCTCCCCTTCCCGTTCGAGGTCGGACCGGAGCTGCGCGACGACTAGCGCGGCGAAGCGTTCGCGTCGCTGCGCCGAGGCAGCTCCGCGCGAGCCCGTAGCTCCGGCTTCACGGCACGTTGATGATCGGCGCGAGCACCACGCGGAAGCCGATGTTGTTGTAGATCAGCAATGGGTTCGCATTCGAGCGCGACGCCGAGCGCGCGTTCGACGACGTGTCAGCCCAGCTCCCGCCGCGCACGACGCGGTTCACGCCGACGCTCACGAAGGGATTGGTCACGTTGTTCGGCGAGTACGCCGCGTAGGAGTCGAGGCACCACTCCGCCACGTTGCCGTGCATGTCGAGCAGACCCCACGCATTCGGCAAGTACGTGCCCACGGTGGTGGTCGAGTTCACCGAACAGTTGTTGTTGGGGTGGTACGAGAACGAAATGCGCGCTTGGTTGCACAGCAGCCCGCCGCCGTAGTGGAACTCACTGATGGTCCCAGCGCGGCAGGCGTACTCCCACTCGGCCTCGGTCGGCAGGCGATACTGATAGCCGGGCGGCACGTTCCCCAGCGCGGTCTGCTGCGCAGTGAGCGCGTTGCAGTAGTTGCGCGCCGCTTGCCAAGTGATGTTCTCGACGGGTCGCGCGGCGCCCGGGAAGGCTGGCGCGAAGGGCAGGCTGCCCATGAGCGCGATGTACTCGGCTTGGCTGACCTCGCGCTCACCCATCCAGAAGCAGTAGCTGATCGTGACCTGCCGCACGGGCTTCTCATCGGCGAAGCTGAAGTACGGCGCCGCGAATGGCTCGGACGAGCCCATCGAGAACGTGCCGGCCGGAATCAGGCGTACACCCGGCAACTGCGTGATGCACGGGATCGCCGTCGTCGGCTGCAGTGTGAGTTCGAGTGCGTTCGAGAGGTTCGTGCCGCGCGCTGCGAGCGGATCGCGGTACCAGGTCTGCGCGTAGACCTTGTCGCCCACAGTCCACGGCGTGCCGAGCGCGCTCGGATTGGCGGCCTGGAATCCGTCCCAGCTGAACGCCAGCACGCCGGTGCAGGCGGTCGCCGTGCCGCCGCTGTTCGCGATGCCCAGCCGCGCCGTGGGCGGCTTCACGCACAGGTAGCTGGTGCTGAGCGGCGCCCACAGCGTCGGAGTGAAGCCGCTGTTGTCGACTCCGTAGAAGGTCAAGCCTGCCCGCTGGCTCTCGACACCCAGCGTCGTGATCACGCAGCCCGAAGTGCTCGAGACGTTGGGCTGTGCGTTGGCCGAGATCTGCGGCGTGCAGCCGTTGGACGACCCGCCCGAGGTGCAGTACGGCGTCTGGGCGCTCGCTACGGGCGCAAGGAGCAGCGAAATCGGAAGCAACGGAACAGCGCGCATGGAAATCAGTGGGTGTGAAGTCGCGGTGGTCGGACGCTGGGAGCAGATCTCCCCCTTCGAACGCTAGTACGCAAAGCGCGTCTGGGTGCGATCACGCAGATTGGCTTTGCAGCGCGGACGGCGCTGCGGCCCTTCCGCTGTCGACCAAGTCGTCCGCACGCACTGCAATCGAGGACTGGGGACGGCGCTTGAGGCCCTGACTCAGCCGATGACCTCGCACTCCCAGCCGCCGTACTCTCCGCCGTGTTCGCGCGCGAGGGCGCTTCAACGCGGATCAGGTCGACGAACATCGAACTTGGCGGGCCCTCCATCCAGTGCGGAGTAGAAGTCCCAGTTGTCGCTCACGCGTCGCTCCGAGAGCGCCTCGTGGACCAGACCTCGCAGAACGGGGCCGATTCCGGAGCGCCGGGGCGCAACTCGAGCAGGCGCTTCACTAGCGGCGCGAACTCCGCACTCGACTGTCTTTCCAGCGGCTCGATTTCGAGCCGGCGTTGCGAGCGGAACTGAATCCGGGGCGCGCCGACGGGCGAAGGGCCTTAGGACGAAGCGTCTGGCGCCAAGAGGCCGCCCGCAGAGGCCGCTCGCACGAACGACAGTCGCTCAAACCGCGCCTGGGAGGCTAGCCATGGAAAATCTCGTCATTGCCGCGCAGATCGTCATCGCCCTGGGACTGGTGAATGTCTGGGTGCTGCGTTTCAGCAGGGCCACGGCCTACCGCGGCGGCCGCGCGCAGAACTTGCGCGAAGAATTTGCCGCCTACGGGCTGCCTTCGTGGTCGCTGTTCGCAATCGGCGGACTCAAGCTCTCGATCGCAGCGCTGCTCGTCGCTGCCGTGTGGTTCGCGGGACTGCGCCAACCCGCGTCGGCGGCGCTCGCGCTCTTGATGCTCGGCGCGGTGTTGATGCACGTGCGCGTGCGCGATCCGCTCGTGCGCTCCGTTCCGGCGCTGGGCATGCTCGCGCTCTCGATGTTCGTTGCGCTCGGCGCGAGTTGAACGCGCCGCAGTTTGACCGCTGCAACTTGACGCGCGGCGCTGGACAGACCGGCCGAGAGTCGGATGCTGTGTCGCATGATGCGAGAGCTGCTGCTGCGACTTCTGACCACGGTGTGCGTTGCGGCGCCTCTCGCCGCGCAAGTCAACTACGACGAGGGCGGCCAGCCCTGGAGTCAACGCGCGGGCGAAGGCCCTGACGCGAGCGTCCCCGGCTGGTACTACAACCTGGGGCGCACCGGACTGCGCGTCGAGCTCGTCGCTGATGCGCCGAAGCACTTGGTGGTGCGCTACGTCTTCGCCGACTCTGCTGCGGCCGGTCGAGTCGAGCTCGGCGATCACATCGTCGGTGTGAACGGCAAGCGCTTCGCGACGCCGCACCGCAACGGCTACGGCATGGAGGTCTTCGGCCCGCAGGGCCCGCTGCTCGACTTCGCGCTCGCGCTCGAGGCCTGCCAGGGCAAGTCCGGCGAAGGGCGTCTGGAGTTGATGCTCGAGCGCGAGGGCAAGCCGCGCAGCGCCGCGCTCAGTGTCGGCACGCGCTACGGCGAGTTCGCGCCGAGCTATCCAGCGGAGTGCGCGAAGAGCGAGCGCATCCTCGCGGAGCTGCTCGAGCATCTGCTGGCTGCGCAGCGCGACGACGGCTCGTTCTGGGACCCGGTGGTCGACACGTTCGCGCCGCTCGCGCTGCTGGCGAGCGGCAAGCGCGAGCACCTCGCGGCCGTCGAGCGCAACGCGCGCTTCCATGCGCGGACGACGAAGGCCGTCGACGAGGACGACCTCATCAACTGGCGCTACATGGCGGCGGGGATCGTGCTCAGCGAGTACTACGCCGCGACGCGCGAGCGCTGGGTGTTGCCAGAGCTCGAGCAAGTGCGCGATTTCCTCATGTCGACGCAGTACATGTCGCTCGCGCAGGTCAACCCGCTGGCGAAGGAGTCGCACCCCGACAGCTTCCCCACGGACGAGCGCCAGCAGAACGGCGGTTGGGGCCACAACCCCGGCTTCGAGGGCTACGGGCCGATCGCGATGCTCACGGGGCAGGGCGTGCTCGCGCTGTCGCTGATGAAGCACTGCGGCGTGGAGATCGATCGCGCGCGGCTCGACGCGGCGAGCGCGTTCCTCGAGCGCGGCGCGGGCTCGAACGGCTACGTGTGGTACGCCGATGACGTCGCTGGCGATCAAGATTGGGCCGACATGGGACGCACCGGCGCGGCGGGCATTGCGCTGCACCTGCATCCCTGGCCGGACGCGTCGATCAAGTCGCGCGCGCGCAAGCACTCGCTCGTGATCGGCGAGCACCCGCTGAGCTTTCCCGACACGCACGCCTCGCCGATCATGGGCATGGGTTACGCCGCGCTCGCCGCGAACATCGACCCCGCGAACTTCCGTCGCGTCATGGACGCCAATCGCTGGTGGTTCACGCTCGCGCAGTGCGCTGACGGGACCTTTTACTACCAGCCCAATCGCGACAACTCCGGTTACGGAGCGGACTCGCGCTTGAGCGCGAGCGCGGTGACAGCCTTCATCTTCTCGATTCCCAAGCGCAACTTGCTCGTCACCGGCCGCAAGCGCGGAAGTTGATCGACGCTTGGTCGGCGGGCCGCCAGCGCGTACACCCGTGCGATGAAGATCGTCACCGAAGAGCTCGAGCTGCTCGTCGACCGAAGCCCCATGCGCGTTCGGGTGTGCGCACCGCGCGCGGGCGGTCCCTATCCCGGAGTGCTGCTGTACTCCGAGATCTTCCAGCTCACCGGCCCGATCCGGCGCGCGATGGAGCGACTCGCCGGACATGGCTACGTGGTCGCGGCGCCGGAGATCTTCCATCGCGTGGAGCCGCTCGGCGCCGTGATCGCGTACGACGACGCCGGCCGCGAGCGCGGGCTCTCTGCCGCGCGGCGCACGCTCGTCGCCGAGCACGACCGCGACCGCGCGTGCGTGCTCGACTGGCTCGAACGCGATCCGCGCGTCGACCCGCGACGCCTGGGCAGCATGGGTTTCTGCATCGGCGGCCACCTCGCTCTGCGCGCAGCGCTCGATGCGCGCGTCGGCGCGGTCGTGGCCTGCTATCCGACGGGCGTTCACGACGGCAAGTTGGGCGCGGATGCCGACGCGGGCACGCTCCATGCGCTCACCACGTCTCGCGCGCGGCTGCTGATGATCTTCGGCGACGCTGACCCGCACGTTCCGCCCGCGGGCCGCGAACGGATTGCCGCAGCGCTTGCCGCACGCGGCGCGTCCGTGCAGATGCGCGAGTTCCCCGCCGAACACGCCTTCATGCGCGACGAGGGCGAGCGCTACGACTCCGCGGCCGCCGATGCGGCTTGGCGTCTGGCGTTGGAGCACTTCGCTTCGAGCTGGGCATGACGGACGCGCGCGTGCGACGCCTCTGCACGCGCCGCACGACGTCGAAAGCTGACAGCGCGTGTCAGCTCGCCGTGCGAGACTGCTCCACATGCAGTCGAGCCGGCTCCTGTCGATCCTCCTGCGGCTCCAGACCGAGGGGCGAGTCTCCGCTCACGCGCTGGCCGAGGCCTTCGAGGTCTCGGTGCGCACGATCTATCGCGACATGGACGCGCTCAGCGCGGCGGGCGTTCCGGTGTACGCGGAGCGCGGGCGCAGCGGCGGCTTTCAGTTGCAGGGCGGCTACCGCACGCGACTGACGGGACTCGACCGGCCGGAGGCCGCGAGTCTGTTCCTGTCCGCCGCGCCCTTCGCAGCGCGCGAGCTCGGACTCGGCGCAGCGTTCGAGACTATGCGCATGAAGCTCCTCGCCGCTCTGCCCGAGTCCACCGCACGCGAGGCCGAGCGCGTCGGCGCCTGCTTCCACCTCGATCCCGTGGCGTGGTTCCAAGGACCCGACGAACAGCGCCGCTTGCCGGAACTCGCCGCCGCCGTGTGGAACCGGCGCATGATCAGCATGCGCTACGACAGTTGGAAAGGCGTCGTCGAACGCCGCGTCGCGCCGCTCGGCCTCGTTCAGAAGGCTGGCCTGTGGTACCTGGTCGCCGCGGCGAACGGCCAGCCGCGCACGTACCGCGTGGGTTCGATCGAGAGCCTGGCTGTCGAGGAACACTCGGCGCCGGTCCCGCGCAGCTTCGACCTGCGCCGCTACTGGAAGCACTTCGCGCGCGACTACGAAGCTCGCATGCAGTCGAAGCAGGCGCGAGTGCGCGCTCGTCCAGCGGCGCTGCGCGCACTGAGCCGCCTCAGCCACGCGATGAGCGAAGCAGTTGCCGCAGCTGGGCCGGAGGACGGCGACGGCTGGCGCGAGCTGTGCCTTCCGATCGAGTCGATCGAGGTCGCGGCCGGCGAGCTGCTGCGCCTGGGGCCCGACGTCGTGGCCCTCGCGCCGCGCGCGCTCGTGGCGGAGCTGCGGCGGCGCTCCAGCGAGCTCGCGCGCCTCTACGCAGAGCCGAGCGAAGCGCGCGAGAAGAAACGCTGACGCTCGGCGACAGGATTCGCGCCGCAGGCTGCTCCCCCATGCGTGCGACCCGACCACGTTCGGTCGGGCGACGCCGATCCGCCGCGCTCGTCGCGAGCGCCAGCACAGGGAAAGCGACCATGACTGACGATGCCTCCACCAACCTCCAACGCCGAGAGCTGTTGCAGGTCGCCGCCGGCCTGGCTGTGGCCGGCTCGATCCGCGCGAACGCCGCGCCCGCCGACGCGAAGAAGCCCGCGCCGACCGGCAAGCGCGGCGACTTCGACTTCCTCACCGGCGAGTGGAAGATCCACAACAAGCAGCCCAAGGACGGCGGCTTCGATGAGTTCGAAGGCGAGGCGACGGTCGTCTCGATCCTCGGCGGACTCGCCAGCATCGAGGAGCTGCGCATCCCGGCGCGCAACTTCAGCGGGATGGGACTGCGTCTGCTCGACCTCGAGCGCAAGCTGTGGGCCGACTACTGGGTCAACTCCAAGAGCGGCGTGCTCGCGCCCGAGCCGGCCTGGGGCAGCTTTGTCGACGGCGTCGGCCTGTGGGACGGCGACGACAAGGACGGCGAGACTGCGATCATCGTGCGCGGCGCGTGGGATCAGATCACGCCCAAGTCCTGTCGCTGGTACCAGGCCGTCTCGCGCGACGACGGCCGCACTTGGCGCGAGAACTGGATCATGCACTGGACGCGCAAGTAGGTTGCGCAGCGGCGCAGCTCGGTGCGCGCGGCTCGGCGGAGCCGCCGCGGTGATTCGAAGTCGGGTGCAGCGCCGAGGCGCGCGCAGTTGAAGTTGCGTCGCGCCCCGGCCATCGGAACTCAACTCACGCCGTCGGGCCGATCAGGCTCGCGAGCAGCGCGTCTTCGAGGTGCGTCGGTCGCTGGCCCGTGCCGGTGACCGTCACGACACCGCGCTCGATGCGGACGCGGAAGCCGTCGAAGCTCGTGAACTGGAAGAAGTGGTCTTCGTAGAAGCCGCGGCTCTCGCGCGCGAGCACCACGATCGACACCAGCTCGCCCAGGCGCACCGACTCGGTGTAGTCGGAGTACCAGTGCACGCCGGCGAAGTTGCGGCCGATGGCGATGTTGCTCGCGAGCTTGTTGAGCTCGTCGCCGACCTTCAGCGCCGCGCTGCCCGTGTACGGCACGAGCGTCAGACCCGCGGCGTCGGGCTGGACCGGATTCGCGAGGACATGGCTCTCGTCGAACCAGGCCTTCAGCATCGTCACGCACGCGCCTGCGACCGTTGCGTGGCCCGCGCCGTAAGCCGGGTGCGTCGGCGAGCCCTCGGGGAACGCCATCGGCATGAGCGACGTGCCGTAGCTCGAGCGCGCGCGCGCGACGGCGGCGCTGTTCTTCACGATCACCGGCAGTTGCAGCGCGTTGAACTCGCTCGCGCCCTCGATGCTGAAATGCACGAGGCCGCCGTAGGCCTCCGGGCGCAGCCGGCGATGCACGAGCCACTTCTGCGCCCACACAGCCTGCAGCGCGCGCGTCGCGATCTCGGTCACGAGCGAGAGGATGTGGGGCCCGCCGAACGTCGCGAAACCCTTGATCGACGGATGCGTGCGGAACGGATTGCCCGGACCCACCGGCGCGCCCGCCCCGAACAAGATCAAGCAGGCGTTGAAGTAGGCCTGGTACAGCTCGTCGACGTGCACGTACTGGCCGAGGTCGCGGCCGTTGCGGATGTAGCGACGCGTGCCGTCGAACACGTCGGCGCCGACGCGGCCGGCCCACTCGCCGTTCTGCACGGCGACCCATTCCTGCGTCTTGGTCAGCCAGTTCGTTCCCGGCTGGACCGTGTGGATGTGCTGCGAGAAGCGCTGCGCGCCGAAGGGCACGTCGAGGAACAGGAACTGCGAGATGTAGGGCCCGATCTGCGCGCCAGGCAGGTCGTAAGCGCGGAACACGTTGGCCGGCGTGATGGCGTGGCTGCCGAAGTGCCCCACCGCGTTGTTGATGCGCTGCAGCTCGGCCGCGGCCGCGGCCACCGTCGCGTCCGTGTCGTAGTTCGTGAACGACACATCGCGGCAGTGCGCCATCCAGTAGTTCTCGACCGCTTCGAGGGCCGCCTCGCGCGAGGTGACCGACGGCGCCGGCTTGAACGGCAGCGCGAACGGGTCCGGACCCAGCGGATCGACGGCGAGGCCCGCCGTGCAGCTCGTGAAGCGCTCCGCCGTCGAGCTCGGACCGCGCGCATCGACCAGCGCCTGCGACAGCGTGGCGAAGTCGTACACCCGCGTGTCGCGCGCCGCCTTGGCGGAGTTCAGCGCATCGCGGAACTGGACGTAGGCGTTCGCGTCGACAATGCCCTTGTCGTTGTGCGGCAGACCCTTTGAGTAGTTGCCGAAGAAGGTCTGCGGGAAATTCTGCTCGTCCTGATTGGGCTGGGCGAGCGTCTGGTTGGGCGCGGCGGCCGAGGACGGCGACGTAGAGGAGCGGAGGGTCTGCTTCATGGGATTGCGAGCGCGCTTCGCGAGACGCACGCAATCGAGTACGCGAAAGTGCTGACCCGACAGTGTGCGAACAGCGCGGACTCGCAGCGCCTACTCGCGACGCCCCGACCGCGCTACGACTTGAAGCGAAGCGAGCCACAGGGTGCAGGGCTCGCACCAACTGGATCGAACGACGCCGAGTGTGATTCTCGAGCGCTTTACCGGAACGTGGATGGGTACGCGGCCCGATTCGACGGCGAGAGCAACTAAGGGCAGAGCACGAACTCGAGCGCGTTCGAGAGCGTCGCGTTGCTCGGCGGTGCGAAGCCCGGGTCGCGGCCCCAGAACTGCGCGTTCACGGTCGTTCCAGCGATCGTGAGGTAGGGCTGGGGCGCCCCGCCGAGTGCCCCGACCGCGAAGGCGTTGAAGTCGAGCGAATACACGCCCGAGCAATCGTTGGGCCCGGGATTGCCCGCGGAATTCAGCGAGATCGAGCGGCTCACCGGCAGTTGGATGCAGCGCGTGCCGCCGGCGAACGGAACCGAGGCGCGTCCAGCGTTGGTGTAGATCAAGAGCCCGACCTTGTTGTTGATCACGCTCGTCGCAGACAGCGTGAAGCCCGAGCCGCTGCTCGCGCTGGGAGCGCCGACCGCGCCGATCGACGGCGTGCAGCCGAGCGAGTTGACCTTCGCGACGCAGTGAACGACCGGCGAGCTGCCGAACCCGTACAGCGCTACTCGATCCACAGGCTGGCCATCCGCGAACACGAATTCGCCGCCCACGGCCAACGTGCCGCCGCCGAGCACGGCGAGCGAGCGAACTTCGCTGTCGACGCTCCCGCCCAGCGCTGACCACGTCGCCCCATTCCAGCGCGCGATGTAGTCGGCGGGCGAGCCGAGCAGCGTTTTGAAGATCCCACCGGCGATCAGATCCACGCCGCCGCCCGCTCCAGGCACTTGCGCGAGCGCGCGCACTTCGAGCGTGAAGCCCGAGCCGAGCGGCGACCAGGTGCTGCCGTTCCAGCGCGCGATGCGGTTGGCGTTCACGCCGCCGATCGTCGTGAAGGCGCCGGCGGCCACGACATCGCCGCCGGGGAGCACCGTGAGCGCGTACACAGTCCCGTTGGCGCCGCCCCCGAATTCGGACCACGAGGCGCCGTTCCACAGGGCCAATCGCCGCGCCGTCACGCCGCCCGCGGTGGTGAAGAATCCGCCGACCAGGAGATCGCCGCTCGGCAGCACCACCAGCGCGTTCGCGTGCTCGTTGAGCCCGGTCCCCATCGGCAGCCAGCTCGTGCCGTCCCAGCGCGTGATGTAGTTCACTTGGGTGAACTCCGCGAAGAGGAAGGTCCCTCCCGCGACCAGGCCGCCGCCCGGAAGCGCGACAAGCGTGCGGACGCTGTTCAAGCTGAGGTTGCTCGAACCGATCGGGGACCACGTGCTCCCGTTCCAGCGCGCGATGCTGCCCGCCGGCGCGCCGCCCGCAGTCCAGAACCCGCCGCCCGCGATCAAGTCACCGTTCGACGCGACGCACAGCGCCTGCACGTAGCTGTTCATCCCGCTGCCGAGCGCGGACCAACTCGAGGTCGCCGGATCCCACATCGCGATGCGATTCGCGGGCGCGCCGCCAGCGCTGGTGAACTGACCTCCCGCGACGAGCTTCTCGCTCTGCGGCCCCGCACCGTCCGGGTCCCAGGCCACCATCGTGTAGGGCAAGCTGTTGAGCCCAGGCGTTCCAATCGCGTTCTGCCAGCCGCTCGCGCACTGCGCGTTCCCGACCCGCGCGGCCCCAGCGCACAAGAGCAGCGTCGCTAGCGGCAGCCGGAGCGTGGACAGAGGCGAGAGGACTCGACGGAGGGGCGCGGTGGACATGGCGGCCTGTTGAGCGGCGAAAGATGCGTCGTGGGGCGGGCCCGCGCAGCGCATCCCGTCGACGCGCCGCGGCCACGCTCGCTCCTCAGAGGCCGCCCGCCACCGCGTGCACAAGCCGATTTCGCGAGAACTTGGGGCCCCCCCCGACCACGGTCAGCGCCGCGTCTCCGGCAGCGCCCAGGCGTACTCGCGCGCGATCGGCGGCGGCGAGGCGGGTTTCAGCGCGGTCCACGCGCGGTGCGGCCAGTGCGGGTCGCGCAGCAGCTCGCGTCCGAGCAGCACCAGGTCGGCTTTGCCCTCGGCGATGATCGCGTCAGCCTGCGCGGGTTCGGTGATCAGGCCCACGGCGCCCGTGGCAATGCCCGCTTCGCGGCGGATGCGCTCGGCGAGCGGAGTCTGGTAGCTCGGGCCGACGGGGATCTGCGCCTGGCGCGACGCGCCGCCGCTCGAGCAGTCGATCAGGTCGACGCCTTCCTTCGCGAGCCGGCGCGAGACCTCGACGGAATCGTCGAGCGTCCAGCCGCCGTCGACCCAGTCGGTGCACGACAGGCGCACGAGCAGCGGCGTCTCGTCGGGCAATACCGCTCGCACAGCGCGCACTGACTCGAGCAGGAACCTCGCGCGATTGTCGAACGATCCGCCGTACTCGTCCTTGCGCTCGTTCATGAGCGGCGACAGGAAGCTGTGGCCGAGGTAGCCGTGCGCGAAGTGCAGCTCGACCACCCGGAAGCCCGCAGCGAGCGAACGCGTGGCCGCTGCAGCGAAGGCCGCCGTGATCGCGCGGATCTCCTCGGCGGTGAGCTCGTGCGGCACGGGCCCATCCTGTCCGTAGCGCTTGGCCGTCGGGCCCACGGGCATCCAACCGCCCTCTTCGAGCGGCACGAAGGCGTTCGGCGTCGGGTGGAACGGGCGATGGCGCGAGGCCTTCACGCCCGCGTGCGCGAGCTGGATGCCGGGCACGCCGCCGTGCGCGCTCACGAACTCGGTCACCTTGCGCAGCGCCGGGATGTGCTCGTCCTTCCAGATCCCCAAGCAGTTGGGAGTGATGCGACCCTGCGGCGTCACGCCCGTCGCCTCTGCGAGCAAGAGCCCCACTCCGCCCACCGCGCGCGCCGCGTGGTGCGCGACGTGCCACTCGTTCGCGAAGCCGTCCTCGCTCGAGTACTGGCACATCGGCGACATCGCGATGCGATTGCGCAGCGTCACGCCGCGCAGCTTCAGCGGCGTGAACAGGTTCGGCGCACCATCGACCGGCTTGGACGCGGCCGCAGCTCCGTCCGTTTGAAGCGCGCCTTCACTCGCCGCAACACCCGTAGTCGCCGCCACTCCCACCGAAGCCGCGGACACACAGAACTGTCGTCGATTCATGCCGCTCATTCTCTCTGCAGATCTGCTTCGAACCATGCCCGTGCAGCCTCAGCGGGCTGACTTCCACGTTTTCTCACCAGGGCTGCTCTCCGGCGCCACAACGGCCACCTGCGCGATCGCGAAGCAGCGTCCGTGATGAGCGCGGTGGGATCGAGTTTGTCGGCGATCTCGAGGGCGATGGTCGCGGCGAGTACGCCGGCGCCGGACTTGGCTCGTTGGCAAGCACGGACGAGACCGACGACCGTCGTGCTCTCGAACGCGCTCGCGCTCCTCATCCATCCGTAGAGTCAGGGCAGAGCGTCGGTGTCGCCACCGAACGTGGCCATGATCCGCGGCGAAGCGTGGCTCGGCAGGCAGGGTTCCCAGGCAGTTTGGGTCGCCCCCCCTTCACGCCTTCGCGAGTTACCACACTGACGAGCGGGGTACGGTCTGTTGCATCGACGCGTTCAACGCGTCCAGAAGGTGGCGGACAGTCATCTACATCGGTTCGAGAGAAGGGAACCAGCCCATGAAGATCCGTCGACTGGTGACGACCGGCAGCGCCTGCGTGGCGCTCGTTCTGACGTCTTCGGCAGCGCAGTCCGTGGTCAAGCGCATTCAGGTTTCGCCGGGCGGCGCGGACCCGAACAGCTCGGTCACCTATCCGAGCACGCCCCGCAGATCACTTTCTGCCGACGGACGCTTCTTCGCGTTCGCCAGCCACGCGAGCAATCTCGTCGCCGGCGACGTGAACCTCCAGGGGGACGTCTTCGTGCACGACCGGCTGCTGCACACCACGCGACTGGTCAGCGTGAGCACGACCGGAGTCCAAGGCAACCAGGCCTCCTCGGATCCGAGCATCTCCGACGACGGGAACCTCGTGGCCTTCTTCAGTGGATCGACGACCCTTGTGCCGGGCGCGCCGTCGCAGTTCGGCGGCATCTTCGTGCGCGACGTGGCGGCCGGGATCACGACGCGCGAGAACTTCGGTCCGGGCGGCGTCGATCCGAACCAGACGTGCACTTACCACGCGCTCTCGGGCGACGGCTTGCGTCTGTTGTTCCTGTCGAAGGCATCGAACCTCGTGCCGAACGACAGTCAATCCACAAGGGATGTCTTCGTGCGCGACCGCGTGAGCGGTGCGGTGACTTGCATCAGCGTGACTCCCAGCGGCCAGCCAGGCAACGACAACAGCGAGACCGCGACGATCTCGAGGAACGGGCGGTACGTCGTGTTCCAGAGCTTCGCCAGCGATCTGGTGGCCGGCGACACGAATGGGCGCGACGACTTGTTCGTACGCGACTTGACGACCGGTGTGACGGAGCTCCTCACCCCGGATTTGGCCGGCTTGTCGCCCTGGTCCTTGGGCGTCGGATCCGCGTCGGACGACGGCCGCTTCATCGCGTTCTCGAGTTCCGCGTCGAGCCTTGTGGTCGGGGACGTGAACGGCCTGCCCGACGTATTCCTGCGCGATCGAGGTCTGGGGCTGACGACACTCATCAGCGCCACTCCGCTCGGCGGACCGGCTTATGGAACGAGCAGCTATCCCGTCATCTCCGCCGACGGGAGCGTCGTGGTGTACACCAGCACCGCGAGCGACTTGACCGCCAACGACTTCAACGGTCAGACGGACGTCTTCAGGTGGGACCGCGCGACGGGCGTCACGAGCTTGGTTTCGGTGAACCCCGACGGCACGAGCGGCACTGGCCTGAGCGCCAACGCCGACCTCTCCGCCAACGGTCGTACGATCGCATTCAGGTCGAACGCCACGGACCTGATCACGGGCCCGGCCGGTCTTCACGAGAGGGAGTACGTCAGTGAGGTCGGCGCTCTGTCGCTCACTTACTGCACCGCGGGCACGAGCGGTATCGGCTGTGTCCCGTCGATTGCGCCCATCGGAGCGCCGAGCGCCACCGCAGCATCGCAGTTCACGATCCGCGTGTCCGGCGTGGACGGTCAACGCACGGGAACGATCTTCTACAGCGTCGACGATCCCGACCTCGGCGCGCTTCCGTGGGGCGCCACGTCGAGCAGCTTCTGCCTCAAGCTGCCTGTGCAACGCACGCCAGCACAGGCGACCGGCGGCTCTGTCGGCGCCTGCGACGGCCAGCTGCAGCTCAACTGGAACAGCTTCGTCAGCGCGAACAGCGGCGCGCTCGGCGCCCCGTTCACTGCGGGCACGACGATCCACGCACAGGGCTGGTATCGCGATCCGGCCAACTCCAAGACGAGCTCGCTAAGCAACGCGCTCGCGATCGAGATCAACCCGTGAGCGGCGACCGTTCGCTGCGCTGACGCAAAGTCGGAAGCGACGCCAGGCTCTCTTCTCTTCGCAACGGCCACGTGACCGCTTCGGCGGCGACTCGTGCGCACGTCGCGGAGGAGCGAGCCTGGCGTCGTATCCTCACTCGATGCTCTGCGCCTTCACCTCGCCGTTCGTCGTCGCCCTCGCGCTGTCCCTCGCCGCTGCCACGCAGGCGATCTCAACACAACCTGCTCCGCATGATTGGCGCGCCCCCGGCCCAGCGCTCGATGAAGGCCACGTCTTCCCGCACTTCGCCGTCTCGGCGCCAGGCCTTGGCAGCGACAGCGAAGCGGGCATCGGCGCGCTCATCCCTTGGGCTGATCGGCTCTGGGCGGTGGGCTATGTCGCGCACATTCGCGGCAGCGGTCTGGGTCTCTATGAAATTCGCTCCGACCTCTGGTGGCGACTGCACCCCGCGAGCGTCACGGGCACGTTCGCCAATCGCCTCGTGCACTGGCGCAGCGGACAGGTCTTCATCGGCCCCCACGCGATCGATGCAGAGGGCGAGGTCCGCACGATCGAGTCCCTCAAGGGCCATCGCCTCACCGCCACCACCAATCACCTCAGCGATCCGGACAAGCTCTATTTCCTCTCGATGGAGGGCCTGCTCTGGGAGGTCGACGCGCGCACGCTCGAGTCGAAGCAGCTTTTCGACCTGACGCAGGAGCTCGACTGGGACAAGGGCGCGTACAGGCATTTCAAGGCGGCGCACGCGGCCCAGGGTCGGCTGGTCGTCGCCAACAACACCTACGAGGAGCCCGAGCAGCTCGGAGCGCGCGCAGCGGGGCGTCTCGCCGAGTGGGATGGCAAAGGCGCGTGGACGATCCTCGAGCGCAATCCCTTCATCGAGGTTGCAGGCAAGCAGAACGCGGGCGTCGGCGCGTACTACGGCAACACGCTCTACGCCGTGGGCTGGGACCGCGCGTCGGTGATCTTGCGCGTGCTGCACGGCGGCGAGTGGCGGCGCATGCGCCTGCCGTTCGGCTCGGCCTCGTGGAGCCACACCTGGAACACCGAGTGGATGCGCATCCGCGAAGTGCAGACCGAGCGCTACCTCATGGACGCGTTCGGCGTGTTCTACGACCTGCCTGCGCTCGTCTACGGCGGACAGTTGCAGCCGATCCGCCCGATCGCGACGCACCTGCGCATCTGCCCCGACTTCGTGCACTGGCGCGGCGCGCTCGTGCTCGCGGGCGATCAAACCGACAACGCCGTCGGCCAGCCGCAGAGCGGTCTGTGGTTCGGGTCGATCGACGGACTGTCGTCGTGGGGCAAGCCCTCGGGCTGGGGCGCGATCTGGCGTCACGACGCCGTGCGCGCGGGCGAGCCGAGCGATCCCTTCCTCATGACGGGCTTCGATCGCAAGTCGCTCCATCTGCTGCTCGAGGACGAACTCACAAGTCCGGTCGACATTGCGGTGGAGGTCGACTTCCTCGGCGACGGGACTTGGGTGGAGTACGCCACATTCCACCTGAGCGGCAAAGGCGCCTACGCGCACCACGAGTTCCCCGACGCGTTCAGCGCGCACTGGGTGCGAGCACGGGCCTCACGCGACGCGCAACTCACAGCGCAGTTTCACTATCGCTGACGCACACGCGCAGCACCGCTCGACAGTACGGCAGTACGGTGCCAGAGCAGTTTTTCCACGTTACACCGGCTCACTCCGCGCTCGCCGCGCGCGCACGGCTAGCGCAAGACGCGCGCTCTCGCACCGGACTCCAAACGCGCCACGCAGCGCCCGACCTCGGCCAGCACTGCTTGGTCAGCGTCGCTCGGCCACTCCGCGACGACGCCCGTGTCGTAGTACGCCGCGACGACGAGCGGGGCGCGGCCCGGTGGCTCGATCCACACGACGTCGTTGCACTTGACCGTCACGCCGTCTCCGCCACCGGTGCCCGTCTTGTCGCCTGCGAGCCAATCCTTCGGCAGTCCGCGGCGCACGCGTGCTGCGCCGGTCGTCGTTTCGATCATCCACTGACGCAGTGTGTCCCGCGCTGCGGGCGCGAGCGCGCCGCCAAGCAAACGCCCGACGAGCTGCGCCATCGCGCGCGGCGTAGTCGTGTCGCGCTCGTCGCCGGGACGCACGTCGTTCATCTCGGGCTCGTAGCGATCGAGTCGCGTGAGCGCATCGCCATGAGTGCGGCAGTACGTGTTGAGCGCCGCCGGTCCGCCGAGCTGGCGCAACAGCAGGTTCGCAGCGACGCCGTCGCTCGAGGTCTGCGCCGCACGCGCCAACTCGCCGAAGCTCAACTCCGCCGTGCTCGCACCACGCGCGGCCGCCGCTTCGACCGCGGCGCGTGTGACCGCACCGTGCGAGACCAGGTCCGCGGCCCCAAAGCTGACTCGCTCATCGAGCGCTCGTCCGCCGAGCGCGGCTCGTTCGAGCACCATCGCTGCGAGCACGAGCTTGAAGGTCGAGCACAGTGCGAAGCGCTCGTCGAGCCTTCGCCCGCACACGCTGCCGTCGCGCGTGTCGAGCACAGCGACGCCGAGGCGTCCGCTCCCTTCGAGCTGCGCGAGCTCACGCTCGAACTCCGCGGTGCGCGCCTCGTTCGGCGATGCGTGACAGCTCGCAAGCGCTGCGCCGGCGGCGAGCAGCAGGATGGAACGGCGATCGAACTGCGCGGTGCTCATGGGCGCGCGACGATAAGCAGCGCCGGCCCGGCGCGGCAACGCTGGCGAGGCGCTCGTTACGCGCCAGTGACCCGCGGGGTTGAAGCGGATCGCTAGCTTCGCGCGACATGAGAGGCTCACTCCAGCGAGTCCCCGTGAACAGTCCCACTGCGAGGCGCGCGATCATTGCACTCGAGGCCGTTGCGTGCGCCGCGTTGCTCGCGGCGTGCACCGTCGCGGCGTCCGAGCCCTCTGACGAGAAGGGCGGCCGCCCCGATCAACCGCAGAACTCGACCCGCGCCTCTTCCTCGGCCTCCGACGCGCCCGCAGCGCTCGGCGAGATCGTCGCGGAGATCGACGACAGTTGCTGGGTGGTGTTCCAGGACAAGGACGGCGCCTACTGGTTCGGCAGCGATGGCCGCGGGGTGTGTCGCTACGACGGCAAGACGATCACGCGCTTCACGACTGAGCACGGCCTCAGCCACGATCAGGTGCGCGGAATTCAGCAGCACGAACCCACCGGCCACATCCTCATCAGCACCAACGGCGGTGTGAGTCGCTTCGATGGAGAGCGTTTCGTCACGTTGCCGGCGACGGAGATGCAGTCTCCCGACGAGGGCTGGGTGCTCGAGGCGAGCGACGTGTGGATTCGAGGCTTTAGCGGTCCGAAGGGCCCATGCCGCTACGACGGCAAGACGTTGTACGCGCTGCAGTTCACCAAGAGTCCGCAAGAGGCCCCTTGGCGCCTGCGGTACCCGAACGCGCCGTGGAATCCGTACGACGTCTGGTGCGTCTACACCGATCGCCGCGGTCACATTTGGTTCGGCACGGCGACTCTTGGCGTCTGTCGCTTCGACGGCCAGACGCGCGAGTGGATGTACGAGTCCCACCTCTCCGAACTGCCGCGCGAAGCGTTGTTCGGCATTCGATCGATCATCGAGGATCGCGACGGCGACTTTTGGATCTGCAACACGCAGTTTCGCTTCGCGCTGGAGTCGCGCGACACGTCGAAGCACACGCCGGGGGCCATCGCCTATTCGCGCAAGCCCGGCATCGATGTGTCGAGCGTCGGCCTCACCGAGCCCTTCTTCTACTTCATGTCGATCACGCAGGACGCGCGCGGCCACCTGTGGATGGCGACCCACGCCGGCGGCGTGTTCGAGTACGACGGCGCGAAGCTCACGCACTACCCGCTGAAGGACGCCTCGGGCGCCGACATCACGATGTTCTCGATCTACACCGACAACCGCGGCGGCCTGTGGCTGGGCACGCACGAGCACGGGCCCTACCGCCTCAACGGCAAGTCGTTCGAGCGCTTCCGTCCGTGACGACGGCCGCGCGTCCGCCGACGCGAGTCCCCCCGAGTCGAAACCGGCGCTCCCGCGGAAAGGCCCGCCAACGCGGCTACCACTCCCGCTAAGGAAACTCCTCCGCCGATCTGTTTCCTTAGCCGCGCGCTGGGAAACACACGTTTCCGAACCGGCCGGGCTCATTGCGCTCTTCCGAGGACGACCTTTGTCTCCTCTTCCCGGCCGTTGGCGACGCCACCGACGATGCATCGCTCCCGAGCGGCTTGACTTGGGCGTCGTCCACCCTTCGCCGCCACTGTTCCTAGTCCTCAGCGCCTGCGAGGTCCTCATCCGTCGCCGGCAGGCGGCTCGCGTGCCGGATGTGCAGCACGACCACGTCCTCGCCCTCGACGACGAACAGCACTCGATGACTGTGGAAGAGGAGCTGGCGAACCCAGCGTCGAAGTGGGCGGTCTCGGGCGCGCGTGGGCATCGCAGCGGATGCTCGCGCAGCGAGGCGATGGCGTCTTGGAGCCCATCCAGCCAACGCAGCGCGTTGAGCGGCTGCGCTTCGTGCTCCGCGATCCAGAGGTACATCGCCTCAGCGTCCGCCTCGGCACGCTGAGTCGTCCGCACCCGGTACGTCACTCCGGCCGCTCCGGGAGACCTCGCTTCCTTCGCAGCTCCGCGAAGAAGTCGTCAGCGGGCCTCGTGCGACCCGCTTTCATGTCCTCCAGGCCCGCCTCGATCCCGCGGATCGCTTCGAGGGTGCGAAGCGCCTCCAGCACGTGTTGGAACGTCGCGGCGCTCATCACCGCGACCTCGGCCTTTCCATTCACTGTCAGGAGGACCGCGCGTTCGCTCTGCTGGAGCCGCGCGAGGAACTCCGGGGTCCTGGTCTTGAACTCGGTGAGTGAGTGGATGTCTTGGCTGACGTCGAGCATGGCGCGGCCTTTATCAAACGGAATTCGGGTCGAATTCAAATCTAGCACGGCATCTATCGGTCGCCCACCCCACGGGGCTGGCAGGTGGCGCCTCCCGGGGATCCCATTCCGGGGGCGCCGAGACAGGCCGGGGCAGCCTCGCCCGGTGCCTGCGCCCAGTCTGAGGGTCCACGCCACCCATCCGGAAACCCAGCGCGGCGCACGCGCGCTACTGCGGAATCGGCGCGTCGAGGCAGACCCACGTTCCGCGCCAGCGCGGCGTGGCGAGCACCGTCGACATCCGCCCGCTGCCCACCGAGTTGCGGCGATGCAGCACGGAGTCGCCGGACGCGATCCACAGATCGGCGCCGAGGTGGTCCGAGAAGCTCGAAAGCAGCTTCAGGCCGAAGCCCATGTTGCGCCGTGGGTCCCCAACACCGGACACGCCGGGCGCGAGCGCGATCTGGAGCGCTTCGGCGTCGCTGTGGATGCGGCCTGCGAGCTCTGGGTTGCGCTGCAAGCTCGCCGCGAATCCGACGCCACGATCGGCGAACGCCAGCTCGAACCGCCCGAGCTTGGGGAACGCCTGAGCGAGCCCGAAACCTGTCTGTGGCCGAGCCGAGTGCTGAACGATGTTCGCGCCCAGCTCTTCCATGACGAAGCGCGCCATGCGCGCGGGGCTGGGCGCGAGCGTGGGGAGTTGGCTTTCGAGGAATTCGGAGAGCGCATCGGCGTGACGCCGCGCTGTAGAAAGGTCGCGGAGTCGAACCAGGGGCGCGAAGCGACCGTCAGGGGGATGCCGCTCGAAGGACTCGGGTAGTTCAATGCCAAGCGCACCGAAGAAGTCGATGCGCTGCATGTAGCGCCACACGTTCGACCCAGGATCGTCGGTTTCGAAGAGCGTGGGCAATCCGCGATCGACACGATCGGCAACGCAGGCGGCGAGCGCGGCCAGAGCGATGGGCCGGTAGAAGGCGTTGCCGGGTACGTGGATGGCGAGCGAAACGGCTTCGTCCACGGCAACCCAAGCGGATGTCCACTCGGAGAGCGTGCTCGCGTCGAGCGATGCGGGTAGTTGCAGGCGGTCCACGCGCACGATCCTAAGAGCGTTGCGCCGCACAGAGAAGTGACCCGTGCGAGCTGGGGGAAGTCGTGGCGTGGAGGGGAGTGCTTGACACCGTACTCCTGTCGTCCTCACTTAGGCATGGCTCGAGTCGGATCGATCGGAAGGTCGAGAGCGTGGAGTTCGCGCACCAAGGTCGCCTCCAAAGAGGCGTCAGCTGTTAGGTAGAGAACGCCCGAATAGTCAGAAGGGATCTCCACTTTCGAATCGCAAACAGCGATCACGCGCGCCTTACCGAGCTTGGCAGCAAAGTACCCCAATTCGAACACGACATTCTGTCTGGCACGCGGTCTCAGAAGCGCCACCGCTTTCGACTTGAGCGGCAGGGCGTCGATAGCCGACCTCGCGCACCCACGATCGTCTCCAGTCAGCAAGACCACGGCGGCCTGAGCCTCGGATGCGTGCTCCATGAACTTGTCGATGAGCGTGCGTCCGCGATTCGGCTCGTTCGCTAGTATTACGGGCTCCAACCCTCCGCGATGGAGAAGGATCTCCACACGATCTCGCAGCTGCGTGTCGTGTCCGTGCACCACGAAAACGCGTTTTGTAGATTTCTCGGGGGTCGCCGATCCGTCGGAATCACGAATAAGACTGTGCGCATCCTCCATCAAGTGATTGAGCACTGCGATGAGATCTGCGCGGGCGCGTACCACCGCAGATTGGTATTGCTCTTGGTAGTACTGATCAGCGGCGGAACTAGAGCCGAATCTGATGAATCGAAACTGAAAGAACCGTTGGTATGGCGTGGTGCCGGGGCGGAAGTACTGCTCGATTGTCTGAGATACAGCGGACTCCCAGGTACGAACCTCTGGCGCGTCGAATCGCACGACTGCGGATGTGAGTACCGTAAGCTCTTGGAGGCGTTTGTTGATCGACGCCCGAGCAGCGTCGACTTCCTGGCCAGCAACCAGAAGGCTCATGGGAGTCTCCAGTAGAGTGTCACGAATGTGGGGTGGTACTGAGGGTCGACATCAGCACTGACTAAACCCACACCCGTGGCACTTCACACAGCCCTCCATGAAGGCCAACTCCCCATCGCACTGCGGGCAGTGGATCTTGTAGTGGCCGATGTGGCGCGGTTGGCCGTTGGAAGCAGGAGCAACTGCCGGCGTTGACGGAGCTGCCGCGGACGACGCGCTCGCGGCGGGCGCGTCGAGGTTCGCGGTGCCGAGCAGGAGTGCGTGCAGGCCGTGTTTGCGCTTGGCGTCGAGGTAGCGTGCGAGCGCTTTGGCGAGACCATCGCCCAGCGACATGATGCGGCCGTCGCGCGTGGGCACCGAGAGCGAGGAGCCGATGCCCTCGAGTTGCTTCATGGCGAGTTCGAGCGAGCCGTTCGAGCGCAGCCACAGCGACAGCAAGCGACAGATCGCTTCGAGATCGGAGTTGGCGACATCACCGCCCTTTCCGAGCTGGGCGAAGACCTCGCGCTCTTTGTGCTGCTGCGGGTCGACCGAGATCTTCACGTGCATGTTCCCAAAGGGCGTCATCTGGCGGATGCGCAGGCTGGGCATGATCTCGGGCAGGCGCACGGGCGAGGGATCGAGCTTCACCGACGGGATGATCGCGGTGTCGGAGAGCGCGGGCTCGCGCGCGGGCGCGGCGGCGGGTTCAGCGGCGGCGGTCGCGTTCGCCGGCGCGCCCTCGCCTTCCTTGCGCGAGGTCGAGCCCTTGAGCGCCATGGGCTGCACGTCGCGGCAACCGTCGCGGTAGACCGTCACGCCCTTCACGTCGAGGTCGATGGCGAGCTCGTAGATCGCGCGCACTTCATCGACGGTGGCCTCGTGCGGGAAGTTGATCGTCTTGGAGATCGACGAGTCGCAGTGGCGCTGGAAGGCCGCCTGCATGCGCATGTGCCACTGCGGGCTGATGTCGCGCGCGGTCACGAACACGCGCTTGAAGTCGTGCGGCACGTCGAGTTGTTCGAGCGTGCCCTGCTCGAGCAGCTTTTCGAGCAGCTCTTCGGACCACAGGCCCGCTCGCCGCGCGTGCTCCTCGAAAACGTAGTTGACCTCGCGCATCACCGTCGGCTTGCCGCTCGTGTCCTTCATCACCTGGCGAATGAAGGCGAGGCTGAACATCGGCTCGATGCCGCCCGAGCAGTCGGCGATGATCGAGATCGTGCCGGTGGGCGCGACAGTGGTCGTGTAGCTGTTGCGCAGCTTGCGACCTTGCTTCTGCCAGTCCGAACCTTCCCAGGCCGGGAACGGGCCGCGCTCTTTGGCGAGCTCTTCACTGGCGTTGTGCGACTCGTCGTTCATCACGCGCATCACCTCCTCGCCGAAGGCGCAGCCCTCGGGCGAGTTGTAGGCGAGCCCGAGCTTGAACAGCGCGTCTGCAAAACCCATCACGCCAAGCCCAATGCGCCGCGTGGTCTTCGACATCTTGTCGATCGCCGGCAACGGGTACTTGTTGGCCTCGATCACGTTGTCGAGGAAGCGCGTGGTCGTGTGGATCACGGCCTTGTACGCGTCCCAGTCGAACTTGGCCTGCGCGCCCTCGCCGCTCACGAACAGCCCGAGGTTGATCGAGCCCAGGTTGCACGAGTCGTAGGGGTGCAGCGGCTGTTCGCCGCAGTTGTGCGCGATCAGGCCGTTGGCGTCGAAGCAATTCGCGCCGGGAACCTGCACGTCGTAGACGTCTTCGCAGCCGTCCGGCATCACTCGGGCGACGCGCGCGACGAAGCGCTCGCGGTTGAGCGCACGCCCGTCGCTCTCGAGCAGCGTCTCGAGCCGGACGGCCTTGTCGGTGTCGGAGAAGCCGACGACGCCCTGGAATTCGCGCAGGTTGTCGTCGGTGATGCGCAGAGTCGTGCCGCTCACGCTGGAGGCGATGCCCAGCCGCAGGAGCATGCGCTGCGCGGAAGAGCAGTTCTCGCTCGAGTCGAGCTGGAGTTCGATCGCGACGTTGCCTTCTTCGAGCTGCACTTGGGCCGCGTCGTCGAACAGCGTGCGCAGCATGCGCACATAGGAACCGCTCGAAGTGCGCTCGCAATCACGCAGTCCAACGACCGAGCCGCTCGTCCGCGTTCGCGACGACGTGTGAAGGGCGACGCTGGACGCCGCGGTAGAGCTCGCAACGCGGCTTTGGCGGGCGCCGCGCTCGTCCGCGTTGTGCATCCCCGCCCACTCGCGCGCCGCGCGATGGTTGGAGAGCACCAGTTCATCGCCCGGGCGCAGGTCGCCAGCGGCGCACCACTCGCTTTGCAGGACGTCGCGCGTGCGGCGCACGACGCGGCGCACGCGGTGGTCCGCGGTGAGGCGCAGCGCGTGGCCTTCGACGGTCTCCAGGCGCAACACGTCCTTCGTTGCGGTGCGGAAGAAGCCCTCGGGCCCGCTGGCGAAGTCGCAGCCGTCCACGCGTGCGACAAAGTGTCGACCGATGAGCTCGCTCACCTGCCGCGGACCTTCGGCGGTGTGCACCCACGTGTCCGCTGTGACGCACGGATTGGTGGCCTCGATCAGACCGACGTTCTTGATCGGGTTGCGCGCGTTGATGCGGTCGATGAACACGACGCCCGGCTCTCCAGTGCGCCAGGCGTGTTCGATGATCAGGTTCCAGATTTCGCCGACGGTCCAGAACTCGCCCGTGGCCTTGCCGTCGGAGCCGCGCTTTTCGAGCTTGCTCCAGGCCTTGCTGCGCGGGTTTTGGACTTGATGGTGCTGCTCGGGGTTCGAGCGCAGCTCGGCGATGAACTTGTCGGTGACGGTGACCGAGATGTTGTAGTTCTGGAGCTTGGAGAGGTCGTCCTTGAACTCGATGAAGCGCACCACGTCGGGGTGGTCGACGCGCAGGATGCCCATGTTCGCGCCGCGGCGGAACGCGCCCTGCTGAATGGCGTCGGTGGCTTTCGAGAAGACCTGAATGAACGACAGCGGGCCTTCGGTGGTGCCGCCCGAGCTCGCGACGACATCGCCCTGCGGCCGCAGACGCGAGAACGAAAAGCCCGTGCCTCCGCCGGCCTTCTGGATCAGCGCGGTGGCCTTGATCGAATCGAAGATGCCTTCGATCGAGTCCTCGACGGGCAGCACGAAGCAGGCCGAGAGCATGCCCATCTCGCGCCCGGCGTTCATCAGCGTCGGACTGTTCGGCATGAACAGCTTGCGCGCCATCAGGTCGTAGAACTCCGCCGCGCGCGCCAGCGCCTTCTGCGGCGTGCCGCCGGGGAAGGTCAGCTCCGGCCGCGCGATGTGCGTCGCCACGCGCCAGAAGAGCTGGCGCGGCGTCTCGTTGGGCTTGCCGGTCGCGAGGTCCTTTTTGAGGTAGCGCTGGCTCAGCACCTTGAGCGCGTTCTCGGTGAGCTGCGGCTCGCCCAACTCGCGCGGAGGCTCCACCGCGTCCAAGGCCGCCTGCGCCGCGTCCGGCTTCATGCGCTGCACCGCGGCGACGTACTCCGCACTCGCCTTCGCCATCACGTTCTCGCTCGTCGTCTGCTGGGACTTGGACTGGCTCGCTGCGACACCGAAATTCACGCTCGTTCCTCCACGCCTCTCGGACCTTCTGCGCGCCGCCTTGACCCCTGGCGGATCTCCCGCACAGTACGGCGCCAGAGCAAATTTTCCACGTTGGCCGCCGCGTCGGTCGAAGCTCGCAGCGCCTACGGGGCCAACGTGGAAAATTTGCTCTGGCGCCGTACTGCATACTCGTCGCCATGAGCACCAAGTCGCTGGGAAGGGTTCTGACAAGTCCGGGCGGGCACTGGGTGGGCGACGGATTCCCGGTGCGCTCGCTGTTCAACTACATGGAGCACGCGCAGGAGCTGAGCCCGTTCCTGCTGCTCGACTACGGCGGACCGGCGGAGTTTCCGCCCACGAGCGAGCGCCTGGGCGTCGGTCCGCACCCCCACCGCGGGTTCGAGACGGTGACGATCGTGTTCGACGGCGAGGTCGAGCACCGCGACTCGAGCGGCGCGGGCGGACGCATCGGCCCGGGCGACGTGCAGTGGATGACCGCCGGCCGCGGCGTGGTCCACGAGGAGTTCCACGGGCGCGAGTTCGCGCGCCGCGGCGGTCCGTTCGAGATGGCGCAGCTGTGGGTCAACCTGCCGCGCAAGGACAAGCTCACGGCGCCGCGCTATCAGGAGATCCACGCCGCGCAGATCCCCAGCGTCGAGCACG
This sequence comes from Planctomycetaceae bacterium, assembly GCA_011525785.1. Taxonomy (GTDB): domain Bacteria; phylum Planctomycetota; class UBA1135; order UBA1135; genus WYBT01. Next base: position 97,527 of record WYBT01000063.1, on the reverse strand, counting down.
GCGGAGCGCGCGTGCGCGTGATCGCGGGCGAGCTCGACGGCGCGCGCGGTCCGGCGCTGACGTTCTCGCCGCTCGACGTGTGGGACCTGCGCGTCGAGCGCGCTGGCTCGCTCGAGCTGCCCTCGCCCGACGGGCACACAGCGGCGCTGGTGGTGCTCTCCGGCGAAGTGCGGATCGGCGCGGCCACCGTGCGCGAGGCCCAGGTGGCGCGCTTCGAGCGACGCGGCGCAGGGCTGCGCGTCGAAGCCTCCGCCGGCGCACACCTGCTCTTCCTCGGCGGCCAGCCGCTGGACGAGCCCGTGGTCGGCCGCGGCCCGTTCGTGATGAACACCGAGGCCGAGATCTGGCAGGCCATCGCCGATTTTCAGGCGGGGCGCATGGGCGCCTTGAGCTGAGCCGCCTCTGGAGGTTGCGCGCGACTTCGCTCCGCAATCTCGGCGCGTGGACGGTCACTTCCGCTCCGCGCCTCCGTTTGCTGAGGAGCGTGTCTCGCGTCGGGTGATCCGAGCAGCGCACGCGAGCTGCGCTGTTGTTCACCCGCGACGTCGTTGGTCGCCGCATGGCGGCCGCGTGACCAGTCCTGGAGGCTGGCCGCGTCGTTCCACGTTCCAGCATCAGGAGGGGCCCATGAGGCGTTTTGTAGTGCTTGCGGTGATTTCTGCGGCCGGCGGAGGGCTGGCCTTCGGACAGTCGGCGGACCTGGTGGTCCAGCGACTCGACATCGGCACGGTGGCGATCGACGCGCAGGCGCTGTCGATCAGCGGAAGCCTGGCCGTCGACCTCGCCAACCTCGGCCAGGGCGGCTCGGGCGGCGCGTTCGACGTCGTGGTGTTCGAAGACACCAACCGCAACGGCGCCTTCGATTCAGGCGTCGACACAGTGTTCGGCAGCGCGTCGGCGCCGGCGCTCGGGCCGGGCGCGGTGAGCACGCTCAACATCGGCGTGTCGGGCGCGGTGCGCTTTCGCGAGGACCTGATCTACGCGCTCGCGGACGCCGCCAATGCGATCGCGGAGTCGAGCGAGAGCAACAACCTGCGCAGCACGGGGCTGGAGTGCTCGGTGGCGACGCAACCTGGACCGGTGGTCGCGAGCCTGCAGTGGTCGTGGACCTCGTCCACAGTCGAGCCCACGTCGCTGAACGTGATGATGACTCCGGCGGTCGTCGACCTCACCGGCGACGGCGTGCCCGAGGTGATCTTCGGCTCCACCGCGTCGACGGGCGGCGGCTTGGTCGAGGTCGGTGTGTTGCGCGCACTGAACGGCGCGACGGGCGCTGAGCTCTTCACCCAGAACGATCCCAACCTGCTCGTGAACACCGCTTCGTCGGTGGCGGTGGGCGACATCGACGGCGATGGGGCTCCCGAGATCGTCGCGTGCGACAACACGGGCGCGCGGCTGATCTGCTTCGAGAGCGACGGGACGTTCAAGTGGCGCTCGGTGACGCTCGAGGCGATCAACTGGGGCGCGCCGTCGATCGCGGACCTGAACGGCGACGGGGTTCCGGAGATCGTGATCGGTCGTCAAGTGCTCGACGCGGGCGGCGCACTGCTGTGGACCGGCACGGGCGGCTCGGGCAGTCAGGGCGTCGGTCCCATCTCGTGCGTGGCCGACATCGACGATGACGGCACGCCGAACGTGGTCACCGGCAACACGGTGTACTCGAGCAGCGGCGCGATCCTGTTCCAGAACAACGGCTTGCCCGACGGCGTCGTGGCGGTTGCGAACTTCGACGCCGACAGTCAGGCCGAGATCGTGTCGGTGCAAAGCGGCGTCGTGCGGCTCGTGAAGCTCGGACCGGGCGCCTCGCTCACGCAAGTGTGGTCCGCTTCGATCCCCGGCGGCGGAACGGGCGGCCCGCCGACGATCGCGGATTACGACGGCGACGGACTACCCGAGATCGGCGTCGCGGGCGCCGTGCGCTACGCGGTGTTCGAGCACACGGGCGCGCTGAAGTGGCAGGCCACGACCCAGGACTCGAGCTCCAATCGCACCGGTTCGTCGGTGTTCGACTTCAACGGCGACGGACAGGCTGAAGTCGTGTATCGCGACGAGCTGTTCCTGCGCATCTACGCGGGAGCGACCGGCGCCGTGCTGTTCCAGACGCCGATGAGCTCGTGCACCTGGTACGAGTACGTGCTCGTCGCCGATGTCGACGCCGACGGCCAGGCGGAGATCGTCGCCACCGCGAACAACAACTGCGGCTTCGGTCCGCAGCGCGGCGTGTTCGTGTTCGGCGCGACCAACAACGATTGGGTGCCGACGCGGCGAGTGTGGAACCAGCACACCTACCACATCACCAACGTGGCCGAGAACGGCGCGATCCCGGCCGTCGAAGCCAACAACTGGGAGACGCCCGCGGGCGGCGCGTTCAACAACTTCCGCCAGAACGTGCTCAATCCGCTGAACCCGGGCGCGGCCGCGGACCTCACCGCTTCGTTCCTGCGCAGCAACCCGTCCCTGTCGACGATCACCGCGCGCGTCGGCAACGGAGGCGATGCGACCGTGGGCGCGGGTCTGCCCGTTTCCTTCTACGACGGAGACCCCAACGCGGGCGGCAACTTGATCGGCTCGGCGAACACCTCGCTCGCGCTCGCGCCCGGTGAGTTCGAAGACGTGAGCGTCGTCGCGGCCGCGATCCCGCAGACCCCGTGGGTGGTCGCTGACGACGCGGGCGGCGGCGTGTCGACGCTCGTCGAGTGCGACGAGACCAACAACGTGCACAGCGCGAACACGGTCGTTCAACTGACCTGCCCGCCGGACTTCGTGGAAGTGTGGAACGGCGGAATCCCCGCGGGCCAGACCGACACCAGCCGCACGGGCGTCGCGAGCTTCTTCAGCGCCTGTCCGCAGGGCGCGACGCTCACGCACGCCGATGTGAGCGTGATCCCCAACACGCCGTCGAATCCCGGCGCGCCCGAGGTCGTGATCACGCGCCGCTGGACGCTGACCGACGCGTGCGGGGCGAGCTTGAGCTGCGATCAGATCATCACCCTGCTCTCGCCGTCGGGCATGTCCGGTCTGACCACGCTCGACGTGGGTCCTGGTCAGTGCCCCAACTTGGTCCTGCTGCAAACGGGTGCTGTGGTGAAGCTCGTCGCGACGGGCACCTGGCTCCACTCGGCGGCGGACATCGTGCCTGCGAGCTTGCGACTGCGCCGCATGGGCGGCGTCGGCTCCGTGCTCCAGCTCGGGGCCTTCCCGCGCAGCTTGAGTGATGTCACGCGTCCGAACGTGGGCTATCAGGGCAGCTGCACGACCGCGGGACCCGAAGGTCACGTCGACCTCGTGATCAGCGCTCCCGCTGCGCCGCTGTTGCGCGCGCTCGGGCTGCGGCCGGGCGGTGGGCCGACGTGGGTCGAGGTCGAGCTCACGGGGCAGCGCCTCGACGGCTCGAGCTTCAGCGCGCGCGACGTGATCCTCGTGCCCTGACGGACACTTCTCCCGCGGCATTCGGCCGCGTTGAGATCTCGGTTGGCTCGCTACACCCCCTGGAACCTTCGCGCAGCGCGAAAGCTCCAGGGGGTAGTAGCTCAGCGCTCCACCAGCGCTGCGGCCGCGGGCGCCCTCGTTACCCTGGGCGCGCTTGAGCAGCGAGCTCCCGTCAGCGCCCCGCGCGTGCCCCAACTGTCACGCGCAGTCCGTCGGGCGCTTCTGCGCGACCTGCGGGCAGGACAACGGCCAGGTTCGGCTGACGACGCGCGCTGTGCTGCTCGAAGCGCTGGCGAACTTCGTCAACTGGGACTCGGCGCTGATGGTGACGCTGCGCGGACTCGCGACGCGTCCGGGCGCCGTCGCGCGCGAGTACGTGCTCGGCCGCCGCAAGCGCTACGTGCCGCCCTCGCGTCTGTGTCTGATCACGCTCGCGCTGTGGCTGGTCGCGACGCGCTGGCTGGGCGTCGATCCGCTCGAAGCGGCGGGCTTCAAGTTCGACAGCGACGAGCCCGGCAGTCGCCCGGCGCAGACCGCGGCCGAGATCCGAGCGTTTCTCGGCGGGCACCTCGATCTGCTCCTCTACCTCGCGCTGCCGCTGAAGGCCTGGCTGACCAAGCGTCTGTTCCCGCGGACCGACGACAACCTGGCCGAGTGCTTCGTGCTGGTGCTGTTCGTCGCCAGCTTCAACTTCCTGATCGGCATCGTGCTCACGCCGCTGATGGCCATCGAGCCGCGCGCCGCAATGATGGCGCGTCAGGTCATCGGCTTCGCCTGGGCCGTCTGGGCCGCGCGCGAGTTCTTCGGCGTCGGCTGGATCAGCGCCTGGTTGCGCAGCACCGTCGTGATCGTGCTGCACATGCTCGGCACAGCAGTGCTGTTCGGACTGCTCGCGATTCCGTTCGTGCTGTGAGCGCCGCGCGCGCTCGAACCAGAGCTCAGCGCCGCAGCCGTCGCGCGAGCTTGTCGCGCAGGCCGGACCACTCGGGCAGCGCGAAGAGCTGCGCGGCGGCGAAGTAGACGGCCATGCCGGCGGCGATGGCGGCGAACAGGCCCGGGATCGAGCGCTCGCCGCCCGAGAGCCAGCGATAGACGCCCCAGGCGGCGCCGCCGCAGCCGAGCGCGGCGAAGCTCATGCGCAGGAGGCGCGCGCCGAAGTCCGGCAGTGCTGCGCCGCTCGTGTCGCCGCGCGCTGTGAGCCGGCGCTGCAGGCCGGGCGCGAGCATGGCGATGTTGAGTGCGCTCACCAGCGCCGTCGAGAGCGCGAGGCCGCCGGTGTCGAGCTCGAACACGGTGAGGAACAGCACGTTGAAGACGATGTTGAGCACCAGCGCGATGACCGAGAGGCGCACGGGCGTCGAGAAGTCGCCCAGGGCGTAGTAAGCACGGCTGAGCAAGCCGACGGCGCTGCCGGGCACGAGCGCGAGGCACAGGAAGCGGACGGCATCGGCGGTGCGCTCGACGCCCTCGCGCCCGAACTCACCGTATTCGAGCAGGCACGAGGTCACGGGCTCGGCCAGCGCGAACAGCCCGGCGGCCGCAGGCAACGTGACGAACAGAATCGCCAAGTGCGTCTGTGCGTGAACGCGCTTGAGCTCGCCGAACTCGCGCTTGTGCGCCAGCGCCTTCATCGCGGGGAACACGGCGCTCGTCGCAGCGATCGCCACCAGCGCCATCGGCAGTTGTTGCAGTCGGTTGGCGTAGTAGTACGCCGTCGGTCCGCCGCGCGGCAGCATGCCCTGCGCCATGAAACTGTCGACCAGCACGTTCACCTGATAGACGGCGGCGCCGAGCGTCAGCGGCACGCTGGTCTTGAGCACGCCCCACGCGGCGCTCGATCCGCCGGCGAACGCGCGCGCGCGCTCGAACAGGCCTGCGGAACGCATCTCGGGCACGAGCAGCAGGAGCTGCGCGAGACCTGAGAGCACCAGACCCCACGAGAACCACAGCGCCATGTCGAAATGGCGCGCGCGGCCGAGCTCGCCATCGCCCGGGCCCGGCCCGCTCCAGCCGAACTTCCAGCCCACCAGCAACAAGGTGGCGATGGCGATGATGTTCATCAGGCCCGGGCCCGCGCTCGCGCCGACGAAGCGGCCGCGCACGGACAGCGCTCCGCCGATGAGTCCGGCGAGGCAGATCACGACCACGTACGGCATCACGTGCAACGTGAGGTCGCGCACCGCGGCGGGATCTTCGCCGAGCCAAGACGTCGGCCCGTCGTTCCACGGCAAGTTCAGCGTGTCGGGCAGCACCTGGCTGAGTCCCATCACGAGCGCGCACACGCCGACCAGCAGCCACGTCGCGAGCCGCAGCGTGTCCCACATCAGCGCGCGGCCCGCTTCATCGCCGCGATCGGCGTCGGCCTCGGTCATCGAGGTCTGCAGCGCCATCGACACCGCGCCCTCGCCCAGCAGGCGCCGGAACAGATTCGGCATGCGCCAGGCCGTGACGAAGGCGTCGTAGACCGGCGAGACGTCGCCGAACAGCGCCGCCGTGAGGAACTCGCGCACGTAGCCGAACACGCGCGAAACGGCCGTGAAACCGCTGATCAGCGCTGTGCGCGCGACCAAGCGCTGGTGGCGGCCGACGACATCGGCGCCGCCGGTCTTCAGCGCGTCCTGCGGAGGCTGTGGAGTGCTCTGGGTTGCGGGCATCGCGCGACTGGGCCGGGGACTGCGAAGCCGCAGACGGTACAGAGGTTCGAGGCGAGGATCGACCGCGCAGCTGCCGGACAGTCGTGGCGCTCGCACAGTTGCGCTGCGTGAGCGCGAAGTCGCGATCAGAGCGGCCGCTGTCCGTGTCCTGCGCAGACTGCGGCGGGCGCGGTGTTGTGCGGCGCGCGGCGCCGCCGCGGGCGGAGTCGACCGACGCGTCGCGGAATCAGGCGAGCAGCTCGCCCGCGAGCTTCTGCACGAGCTTGCCGTCGATCTGGCCCTTGTGGCGCGCCATGGCGGCCTTCATCAGCTGGCCCAGGTCCTTCTTCGAAGTGAGCTTGAGCTCGGCGATCAGGGCCTGCACGGCCGAACGGGTCTCGTCCTCGTTCAACTGGCGCGGCAGGTAGCGCCGCACGACCTCGAGCTCAGCCGTCTCTTTGGCCACCAGGTCGGCGCGGCCAGCCTTGGAGAACTGGTCGATCGACTCCTGGCGCGTCTTGGCGGCCGAGAGCAACACCTCGTTCACCAGCTCGTCGGTGATGGTCTTGCCGCCTTCGAGTTCGTGCTTCTTCACCGCGGCGACGAGCATGCGCAGCGTGTCGCGCGAGACCTCGTCGCGCGCGAGCATCGCTTGCTTCACGTCGGCCTGGAGCTTTTCGAGCAAGGTCATGGGTTCGATCACTCCTCGTCGCGGGGCGGGTTGGCGTCGTTCTCGTCGGCGCTCTCGTCGACACCCTCCTCGGGCGCTTCGTCGAGCAGCTCACTCGCGCCTTCGGCCGGCGCCGCCTGCGGTTTGCGCGTGCGCGTCGTCGCGGCGTACTGCGTGAGGTCTTCGGCGCTGACGAGCTCGACGCCGACGAGCTTGTCGCCGTCCTTGAGGTTCACCAGACGCACGCCCTGCGTGTTGCGGCCCATCGGGCGCATCTCGGCGACCGAAGAGCGCACGATCATGCCGGACTGCGTGATGAGCATGACCTCGTCATCCTCGCGGCAGCTGACCATGCCGATCACCGGGCCGTTGCGTTCCTCGGCCTGGATGTTGATCACGCCCTGACCACCGCGGCCCTTGATCGGATAGTCCTCGATCGGCGTGCGCTTGCCGAAGCCCTTCTCGCACGCCGTGAGCAGGAACGTGTCGGGCACGGCGACGATCATGTCGACCACGCGGTCCTCGCCGAGCAGGCGGATGCCGCGCACGCCGTAGCTGGTGCGGCCCATCGAGCGCGCCTCGCTCTCGTCGAAGCGGATCGCCTGGCCCTCGGCGCTGGCGAGCACGATCGTGTCGCCCGCCTTGCACAGGCCCACGCCGACGACCTCGTCGCCCTCCTCGAGCAGGATCGCGCGAATGCCGCCCTTCTTGGGCCGCGAGTAGGCCTCGAGCGGCGTCTTCTTGATCGTGCCGCGCTTGGTGGCGAAGAACACGAAGCGCTCGGCGTCGAACTCCGGCACGCGCAGGATGTTCGTGATGCGCTCGCCCGCGCCGAGCTCGAACAGGTTCGAGATCGCGCGGCCGGCGCTGGTGCGCGACGCTTCGGGCAGGTTGTAGACCTTGAGCCAGTACACCTGGCCGTGGTTCGAGAAGCACAGCACGTAATCGTGCGTGCCCGCGACGAACATCGATTCGACGACGTCGCCTTCCTTGGTCTCCGAGCCGATGATCCCGCGGCCGCCGCGCGCCTGCGTGCGGTAGACGTCGAGCGGCGTGCGCTTGACGTAGCCGTCGCGCGAGTACGTGACCACCATCATCTCTTCGGTGATCAGCTCTTCGATGTCGAAGCTGCCGTCGACCTCCTCGTCGGAGATCACCGTGCGCCGATCGTCGCCGTAGCTCTTGTCGAGCTCCTCGAGGTCGGTCTTGATGATCGCGACCACGCGCGACTCGCGCGAGAGGATGTCCTTGAGGTCGGCGATCTCGGCCACCAGCTCGTTGAACTCCGCTTCGAGCTTCTCGCGCTCCAGTCCGGTCAAGCGGCCCAGGCGCATGTCGACGATCGCCTGCGATTGGCGCGGGGAGAGCGCGAACGCGCTCTGCAGGCCTTGCTTGGCCTCTTCCGGCGTCTGGCTGGCGCGGATGATGCGGATCACCTCGTCGATGTTGTCGACGGCGATGCGCAGGCCTTCGACGATGTGCTTGCGCTCTTCGGCCTTGCCGAGCAGGAACTGCGTCCGGCGCCGGATGACTTCCTTGCGGTGCGCGATGTAGGCGTCGAGCAATCCGCGCAGCGAGAGCGTGCGCGGCTGCCCGCGGTCGATCACCAGGTTGATGATCGACTGCGTCGACTGCAGCGGCGTGTACTGGAAGAGCTGGTTGAGGATGACCTGCGGGTCCTCGCCCTTCTTGAGGTCGATCGACAGCCGGATCCCCTCGCGGTCGGAGTAGTCCTGGATGTCGTGGATGCCGGTGATGCGCTCTTCGTTGATGACCTCTTTGAGCTTCTCGAAGATCGATTCCTTGCGGACCTGGAAGGGGATCTCCGTGAACACGATCGAGGTGCGGCCTTTGTTCTCCTCGATGTGGTGCTTGCCGCGCACGCGCACGATGCCACGGCCGGTCGCATAGGCCTGCAGGATCCCGCGCCGACCCATGATGATCCCGCCGGTCGGGAAGTCGGGGCCTTTGACCAGCCCGCACAACTCCATGGTCGACACGTTCGGGTCGTCGAGCACGGCGCGCAGCGCGGCCACGATCTCGCGCAGGTTGTGCGGCAGCAGGCTGGTCGCCATGCCGACCGCGATGCCGTCCGAACCGTTGCAGAGCAGGTTGGGGAAGCGGCTGGGCAGCACCGTGGGCTCGGTGCGCGTCTCGTCGTAGTTGGCGATGTGGTCGACCGTCTCCTTGTCGAGGTCGGCCATCAGCTCGACCGCCACGCCGGTCATGCGCGCCTCGGTGTAGCGCATGGCCGCCGGCGGCTCGCCGTCGATGTTGCCGAAGTTGCCCTGGCCGTCGATCAGCGTGTAGCGCGTTGCAAACGGCTGCGCGAGGCGCACCAGCGTCGGGTAGATCACCGACTCGCCGTGCGGGTGGTAGTTGCCCGACGTATCGCCGGCGATCTTGGCGCACTTTCTGTACTTGGCGCGCGGCGTCAGGTTCAGGTCGTTCATCGCGACCAGGATGCGCCGCTGCGAGGGCTTGAGGCCGTCGCGCACATCCGGCAGCGCGCGCGAGTGGATGACCGAGAGCGCGTACGTGAGGTACGACTCGCGCATCTCGCGCTCGATCAAACGCGGCTCGATGCCGCCTTGGGGCGCGGGGGTGGGAGTCTGTTCCGTGGTCGTCATCGAGGCTTGAGTCAGCGCGAAATCCCGGACTTCCCGGGGTTTTCACAGCCTTGAGATTGTCGCGTTTTCCGCGCCTTCGATCCACCGCGGCGTGGTGTCCGCGGAAGCGAACGCGCGCCGCGCTCGGAGGCGCCCCGGACGAGGTGTGGAACAGCGCCTCCGGCGACCCCGCCCGCGTGTTCGCTCTATGCTGACGGGCAACGCCTCAACCCCACCACCATGCCCGCCGCACCTGCCACACCCATCGGACAAGCCCTCGGACGCCTGCCCACCGGCCTGTACATCGTCACCACGCTCGACGGCGGCCGCCCGGTGGGCTTCGTCGGTTCGTTCGTGATGCAGGTGGGGATCGAGCCGCCGCTGGTGTCGGTCGCGGTCGGCAAGTCGCGCGGTCCGCTGGCCGCGCTGCGCGCCAGCCGGCGCTTCGCGGTTTCGATCCTGGACAAGTCGAGCGAGAGCGTGATGGGCCGCTTTTTCCGCAAGTACGAGCCCGGCGCCGGCCCCTTCGACGGCCTGGCGCTCGAGCACGGCCCGGGCGGGATGCCGCTGCCCAGCGAAGCCCTGGCCTGGGTCGAGTGCGAGCTGCGCGGCGAGTTCGAAGGCGGCGACCACGTGATCGTGTTCGGCGAGGTCAGCGCCGGCGCGCAGCGGCGCGAGGGCGAGCCGGCGATCCACCTGCGCAAGAACGGGCTGGGCTACTAGCCGCGCTGCGAGCGATGAGCGAGCCCCGCGCCCGCCTCGGCGCCGTCGCGACGGCCTGGCTCTCGTGCGCCGCCGCTTTCGTCGCCGTAGCGCTGCTCGTGCGCCGGAGCGCGCCGCACGGTTCGGGGCTCGAGCGCATGGACGTCAAGCTCGACGCCTTCGAGCAGCGCAAGGACGAGTTCAGCCTCGTGTTCCTGGGCTCGAGCCGCACCGTGCGCGGTTTCGTGCCGCACCTGTTCGACAGCGAGCTCGCCCAGCGCGGTGTGAGCGTGCGCTCGTTCAACTTCGGCGTGGCCGGCGCGCGGCTGCCGGAGATGCTCTACGTGCTCGAGCGCATCGCCGAACTCCGGCCGCGGGGGCTGGAGTACGTGCTGATCGACCCGGAGGACTTCGAGCTCGTCCACGACACGCGCAACGCCCTCGCGCAAGCGGGCATCCTGTGGCATGACCCCGACACGACCCGGCAAGTCGTTCGAGCACTGCTGTCGGGCGAGCGCGAGGACAAGCTCCCGGTGCTGCTCGACCACGTTGAGGCCTTCGCGCTGAACGCGCTGAACGTCGGGCGGACGGCGCGTTGGGTGAACATCGCCCTGGGCCGCCGCGCCGACGCGCAACTGGTCGCCGAGACGCTCGGCGAGCGCGCCGACGGCCACACGGCGCTGTACGACGATCAGCAGACGCTGCGCAACCGCCGACGCCGCTTCGAGCGCAGCCGCGACGAGTACGAGCGCATGGTCGCCAACTACCGCGCGCAGCCGCGTCCTGAGCGCGACGCGCAGCCGCAGTTCGTCGAGCTGCTGCAACGCTTCGAACGGCGCGTGCGCGAGCTGGGCGCGACGCCCCTGTACGTGATCCAGCCGGCGCTCACGCGGCAGTGGGATCTGGTGCAGGCGGCCGAGTCCGGCGCCATCGGCGCACTGCTGCGCTACGACGAGCCCGAGCGCCACCCCGAGTTGTTCGCGCACGAGAAGCGCTTCGACTCGCTGCACCTGAACGACGCCGGCGCCGAGCACTTCACGCGCGCGCTCGCGAAGGACTTCGGCGACTGGCTCGCCAGCGGCGAGGACGCGCGCCGGTGATCTTCAGCGAGCTGCGCTTCTTCGCCTTTTTCGCGCTGGCCTTCGGCGTGCACTGGGCGCTGCGTTCGAACGACGCCCGCAAGCGCTGGCTGCTCGTGTGCAGCTACTTCTTCTACGGCGCGTGGGACTGGCGCTTCCTGGGCCTGATCGCCGGTTCGACGTTGCTCGACTACGTCGTGGCGCTGCGCCTGCCGCACTCGCCGCAGCGCCGCGCGTGGCTGATGGTGAGCCTGGTGGGCAACCTGGGCTCGCTGGCGCTGTTCAAGTACCTCGACTTCTTCATCGAGTCGGGCGTGGCCTTTTCGCGCTGGCTGGGTTTCGAAGCCAGCGCCAGCACGCTCGGACTGATCCTGCCCGTCGGCATCAGCTTCTACACCTTCCAGACGCTCAGCTACACGATCGACGTCTACCGCCGCGAACTCGCGCCGGTGAAGCGCCTGGACGACTTCGCGCTGTTCGTGAGCTTCTTCCCGCAGCTCGTCGCCGGCCCGATCGTGCGCGCGGTCGACTTCCTGCCGCAGCTCGACTCCGCGCGCCTGTGGCGCAACGTCAAGGTGCGCGCGTGCCTCACGCTGTTCCTCGTGGGCTTCGTCAAGAAGGCCTGCGTCAGCGACAACGTCGTGCAGCTCGTCGACCCGTACTTCGCCGATCCCGCGCTGCACAGCGCGCTGGGCGCGTGGACCGCGACGCTGTTCTACGCGGTGCAGATCTACTGCGACTTCTCGGGCTACTCCGACATGGCCATCGCCGTCGCGGGCCTGCTCGGCTACGAGCTGCGCGTCAACTTCGACTTCCCCTACTTCGCCGCGAGCATCCGCGACTTCTGGCGGCGCTGGCACATCTCGCTCTCGAGCTGGCTGCGCGACTACCTCTACATCCCGCTGGGCGGCAGCCGCGGCTCGCAATGGCGCGCGCGGCGCAACTTGATGCTGACCATGCTGCTCGGCGGCCTGTGGCACGGCGCGGGCTGGAACTTCGTGATCTGGGGCGGACTGCACGGGCTCGCGCTCGTGGTCCATCGCCTGTGGGAAGACGCGGGCAAGCGCTTGCCCGCCGCGCTCGGGATGGCGCTCACGTTCTGGTGGGTGTGCCTGGCGTGGATCTTCTTCCGCGCGACGACCCTCGAGAGCGCGTGGACGAGCGTGCGCTCGTTCGTCGCCTTCGAGAGCCCCGGCGAGCAGTCCTGGGGGCTCGCACCGCTCGCGACCTTCGCCGCACTGGCCGCCGCCCACGCGCTGGGCGCGACGCGCGCGGTCGGGCGCTGGCTCGAACAGCGCTCGCTCCACGCCTACGCAACCCTCTACGGCGCGGCCTTCGCGCTGGCCTTCGCCTTCTCCAACGGGGCCGTTCAGCCCTTCATCTACTTCCAGTTCTGAGCGCGGACTCGAGCGCGCTCGCCCACTGCGGATCGCTTTCGCGCAGCTCCGCGAGCGCGTCTTCCAGGCGCGACGATTCGAGCGCCGCGAGCAGCTCGTCCGCGCGTGGCTCACCGCGCAGCGCCAGCAGCTCGAGCAGTTCGGCGCAGCGCCGCGGGTCGCCGCGTTCGAGCGCGAGCCGCGCGGCGCGTTCAAGCTCTGCCGGCTCGCGCTGCTGCGGCTCGAGCATCAGGCCGATCTGCGCCAGGCGGCGCGTTCCGTCGAGCACACGTTCGTCGCTCGTGGCCAGCTCGTCCGCGCGCTCGTAGTCGCCCAGCGCGAGTTCGACACGCACGCGCTCGTCCGCGAAGCCGTCGAGCAGCGTGTAGCCCTGGCCGAGCGCGACCAGCAACGCCGCTGCGACCCCGATCCGCGACCACCAGCGCATCTGGCGCGTCAGGCGCCGCCCCACGCGCTCGTCCTGCGCCGCGCGCTGCAGGAACTCGATCCGGCGCGCGGTGCTGAAGTGCCGCCACGAGTCCTTCGAGCGCGCGTGCGGCCCGCCGACGATCTCGAGCGCGCTGACCATGGCCTGCACGTCGCCGGTGGTCTCCATCGCGTACAGGTCGGCCTCGAGCTCCGAACGCCGCGAAAGCCAGCCGAAACCCAGCCACCACAGCGCCACCGCGCCGAGCGCCGCGAGCGCGAGCACCAGCTCGCTCGGTTCGGGCGAAAGCCGCAGCGCGAGCTCCAGGCCCAGGAACAGCGCCGCGGACCAGGCGATGAAGGTGAGCACGTGATGGCGCGCCGCGTGGCCGACCTCGTGCGCCATCACGGCCACCAGCTCGCGCAGCGGCAACTGCGCCAGCAGCAAGTCGGAGAACACCACCACGCGCTGCCCGGCGCCGACTCCGACCACGGCCGCGTTGGCCATTTGATGTCCGGTGCGCCACACGAGCAGCTCGCGGAAGCGAAAGCCGGTGTGGCGAGCGAAGTCCTCGAGCGCCTGGCGCGCGCGGCCCGGCGGCAGTGCGACGGTGTCCCACGTCCGGCGCAGCAGCGCGGGCAGCGTGAGCACCGCGAGTCCGCCCAGCGAGAGCGTGAGAGCCGCGCTCCACAGCGCGACGTGCTCGACGTTGGCGCGCGCGCGCGCACTCAACCCGACCAGCCAGGTGATGCCGAGGAACAGCGCGAACGGCGTCAGCGCCGCGAGGAACAGCCGCACCTGGAAGCTGCGCGAGCGCGCGATCTCGGCCCCGCGCACCTCGTCGACGCGCGCCGTGGCGTCGATGGCGACCAACGCGTAGGCCACGAAAGGCGCGAGCGTCAGCGCGAAGGCGCCGTCGGGCCAGCCGCTCATCACGTTGCGGACGCCGGTCCAGTCCTGCACGAGCGCGGGCCAACCCAGTCCGCAGGTCGCGACCAGGAACGCGACCGGCCCCCACCACGCCAGCAGCGTGTGCAGCGCGCCCGCCGCGCGAAAGGCGCCGCGCAAGACGAGCCGGCGCGCGATCGCGGTCAAGAGGTACGGAACGAAGAGCAGCGCGACGACGCCCGTGGGCGAGCTCGCCGACAGCCGCAGTTCGAGGTCGTAGACCAGGAGCACCGCTGCGGCGGCCACGATCTGCGCCAGGTAGGCCACGGCGAACGCGCGTTCCGCTTCAGGCCAGCAGGCGGGAGAGCTCGTCGACGATGGTGCGCTGGATCGTCGCGGGCGAAGGAAAGGCCGGCGCCTGCAAGAGCTCGACCTCGACCGCGTCCTCGCGCACGGTCACGCGCGCGCGGGCCACGCCGACCAGCGGCAGAGTCTTCTCGACCACGCCCACGCGCCCGTCGCTCTCCCAGGCGCACTGGATCTGCTTGCGCTCGAACAACGCCAGCAGCCGCTGCCGCGCGCCTTCGAATCCGAGCCGATGCTCCACCTTCGTCGTGATCATGCCTGCGTCGCCTCCGCGAGTTCGAGCGCCAGCGTGGCCAGCTGTTCGCTGGGGCCGGTGAGCCACACCGCGCCCGCGCCGTCCCACTCCACGCGCAGCACGCCGCCCGGCAACGCGAGTTCGAGCGGCGAACGCGCGCGTCCCGCGGCGAGCAAGGCCACCGCCGTCGCGCACGCGCCGCTGCCGCAGGCCGCCGTCTCGCCCACGCCGCGCTCCCACACGCGCAGATGCCAGCGCCCGCCGCGCTGTGCGACGAACTCGACGTTCGTGCGGCCGGGAAAGTGCGCGTGGTGCTCGAGCGCGGGCCCGAGCGTGTTCAGCGGAGCGCTGCGTTCATCGTCGACCAGCAGCACGCAGTGCGGATTGCCCATGTCGACGCACGTGGCCTGCACGCGGCCGAAGTCGCCGCGCAGCTCGAGGTCGCGCTCGAGCGCGCGGGGCGGGCCCATGTCGACGCGCGCGCCGGTGATCCCGCCGCGCTCGCGCAGGAGCTCGACCGCGCACGCGCCGGCGTCGGTGCGAACGCGCAGCACGTCGCTGTCGACCAGTCCGCGCTCGCGTGCGAAGTGCGCCACGCAGCGAATGCCGTTGCCGCAGGTCTGCGGACGCGATCCATCGGCGTTGTGGACCACCATCGAGCAGCTCCGGCGATCCTCGGACGGCGCGACGAACAGCACGCCGTCGAGCTTGCGCAGCGGGCTCGCGGCGGGCGGCGCCTCGCACAGGCGTCGCGCGAACTCCGCCCAGTGCTCGACCGGCGGCGCCTCGCGCGCATCGAGCACCGCGAAGGCGTTGCCGGCGCCGGTCATGATTGCGACGCGCGCCGGATTCATCGCTCCGCCAATCCGAGCTTGAGCGTGTTCTTGAAGTGCAGTTTGGCGACCTGGCCCAGCGCGTCGGCGCCGTGCAGCGTCACGAAGCGCCGTGCGGCCACGTCGACCGGGCGGCCGGCGCCTTTGGCGAGGTCGACCGCGAAGCGCTCGGACAGCTCGTGCAGCGCCGCCAGGAACTGCTCGCGCGCGATCACGCTGGCGGCGGCGACGGCCAGCTCTTCCTCGGCGCGGTGGCGCTGCTCGAGCTGGATGTCGACGCCCGCGAGCGCTTTGCGCAGCAGGCTCTCGTTCGCGAACTGATCGATCACCACGCGCACGCCGGGCTCGGCCAGTTCGCGCACCGCGCGCGCGTGCAGCGCCGCGAGCATCGGGTTCAAGTTCTTCACGCGCGCGTGCTCGGCGTTGTATTCGGGCGGATCGAGGCGCGCGATCGCGTGCGGCACGTTGGCGCGCAAGGCGGCGCCCACGCGCAGCACGCTCTCGTCGTTCATCAACTTGCAGTCGCGCACTTCGCCGTTGGCGAGCTTGCTCGACAGCTCGGGTGTGAGCTTGACCGCAGCGACCACCAGGGGGCCGAAGTAGTCGCCTTTGCCCGACTCGTCGCCGCCGATGGTCGTGACCAAAGCGCCGGCGGGCGACGCGGCCGAGCCGCGGGTTGGTGCTGGCGGCTGCGTGGGAGCCGCGCCCTCGCTGACAAGGCCGAGAAATTGCTCGAGGAACAGCTCGGGCGACTCGCCCTGGACCACGAACTTGCCCGACTCGTAGTGCGTCACCACGACGCCCTCGCCGCGCGCCCAGTACAGCGCGTAGGGCGCCGAACGCATCTCGAAACGCCGCTCGACGAGCCTGCGCTCGAGCTCCCGCCCGCGCGACGCGGGGACCTTCACGACCACCGTTCGCTGGGCCATCGCGCGGATTCTGGCACGCTCGCGCAGCCCTACCAAGCGCGCTGGTGCGCAGAACTTTCCCTCTCGCGCGCCGCAGCAGCCCCGGCCTGTGCGCACACGCCCGCCGGGCTCGTTGCGCCGTCGTAGCCTTGAAGAGCACGCAGCGCGCACTCGCATGGCCCAGCCCCTCTCCACGCCTCCGCCGGAGCGCTCCTCCGACGAGTGGTTGCCGCTCGTGTACGACGAGCTGCGCCGGCTCGCGCGGCGCGAGATCCGCCGCGAGCTCGAGCCGCAGACGCTGCAGACCACGGCGCTGGTTCACGAGGCCTACCTCAAGCTCGTCGGCGTCGACGCGCACAGTTGGCGCGACCGCGCGCACTTCTTCGGGGCCGCCGCGCGCGCCATGCGCCAGATCCTGGTCGAGCGGGCGCGCGCACGCTCGGCGCTCAAGCGCGGCGGCGATGCAGAGCGCGTTCCGCTCGAACAGCTCGAGTTCGCCGACCTCGAAGACGATCCCGAGCGATTCCTGGCGCTCGAAGAGGCCCTCACGCTGCTCGAGCGCGTCGACGAGCGCAAATCGCGCGTCGTGATGCTGCGCTTCTTCGCGGGACTGTCGATCGCCGAAGCGGCGGAGGTGCTCGGGCTGTCCCCCACGACCGTCAAGGACGAGTGGAGCTTCGCGCGCGCCTGGCTGTTCCGCGAGATCCGCGCGCGCGAGTCGGGCGAGCGCTGAGCGCGCCATGGACGCGCAGACGTGGAGCGAGCTCCAGCGCCACTTCAACGCGGCGCTGAAGCTGAAGGAGAGTGAGCGCGCGGCCTTCGTCGAGTCGCTCGGACTCGCAGCGGCGCTCCGCGCGCAGTTGGATGAACTGCTGGGCGCTCACGAGGCCGGCGAGCGGCTGCTCGAGCCCGTCGAGCCGCTCGAGCCGGCGCCGCTGCCCTTGCCGGAGTCGATCGGACCCTTCCGCATCGTGCGCGAGCTGGGCCGCGGCGGGATGGGCATCGTCTACGAAGCCGAGCAAGCGCAGCCGCGGCGCACGGTGGCGCTCAAAATGCTTCGCGCCGAAGCAGCGACGCCCTCGGTGCTGCGCCGTTTCGAGCGCGAGGCGCAGGTGCTCGCGCGACTTCAGCACCCGGGCATCGCGCAGGTGTACGAAGCCGGCTCGCAGCGCGTCGGCGAGAGGTTGTTGCCGTACTTCGCCATGGAGCTCGTGCGCGGCGAGCCGCTGACGCACTTCGTCCAGCGCCGCGGGTCCAGTCTGCGGGCGCGAGTCGAGTTGCTCGCGCGCGTCGCCGATGCGGTGCGGCACGCGCACCTCTCCGGCGTGATCCATCGCGATCTCAAGCCCTCGAACATCCTCGTGGCGGCCGACGGCGCGCCCAAGGTGCTCGACTTCGGCGTGGCGCGCGTGACCGAGAGCGACACGCTGCTCTCGACGCAGCACACGGCGCTGGGCCAACTCGTCGGAACGCTCGCCTACATGTCGCCCGAGCAGACGCGCGGCGCGCCGGAGGAGCTCGACACGCGCAGCGACGTGTATTCGCTCGGAGTCGTGGCGTTCGAAGTGCTCACCGGCCGCTTGCCGCACGATGTGACTCGTTCCGCGCCGCTCGAGGCGCTGCGCCGCATCCAGGAAGAGGACGCGACGCGCGTTTCGAGCTTCGATGCGCGCCTGCGCGGCGATGTCGACACGATCGTCGCCAAGGCGCTCGAGAAGGACCGCGAGCGGCGCTACGCGACCGCGCACGAGTTCGCCGAAGACCTGCGACGCTTCCTGCGCGACGAGCCGATCCAGGCGCGGCCCGCGAGCCGCGGCTATCAGCTCCGCAAGTTCGCGCGGCGCAACAAGGCGCTCACGGCGGCGATCGCGGCGCTGTTCAGCGTGCTCACGGTGGCGGCGATCGTCTCCATGCGACTGGCGTTGTCTCGCCAGCGCGCGCTCGACGATTCGCAGCGGGCGCTCGAACTCGCGGAGGGGCGCCGCGCGGAACTCGAGCGCGCCAGTCGCGAGCTCGAGGCGGCCTTGGCGCAGGCCACGCAAGCGCGCGACGAGGCCGATCGCGAGCGCGCCGTGGCTCAGGCGGTGCGCGACTTCCTCGCCGAGGACGTGCTCGG
Organism: Planctomycetaceae bacterium; assembly: GCA_011525785.1. Lineage (GTDB taxonomy): Bacteria > Planctomycetota > UBA1135 > UBA1135 > WYBT01. The sequence goes on along the minus strand of WYBT01000063.1, from coordinate 79,256 downwards.
CCGTGCGAATCCGACTCTCGAGCTGCAGCGCGGGCTGACCGTCGCCGACGCGCTCGAGCGGGCGACGCAGCGCATCGAGGGTCGCTTCGACGGCCAGCCGCGCGTCGAACTGGCGCTGCGCCAAGTTCTGGCCAACTCCCATCGTGGCCTGAGCTGGCCGGAGCGGGCGCGCCCGCACGCCGAGCGGGTCGTCGAGTTGAGCGCCGCACTCGACGGAGCGCAGAGCACTGCAGCCGCGCAGGCGCAGATCGAACTCGCGCTCACGCGCATGGAGCAAGGTGAGCTGCACGAGGCGCTGGCGGAACTCGAGGCCCTGCTCGCGCGGCTCGAGGCCCAGCCCGAGACGCCCGAGAGCTTGCGGCTCACTGCACAGGCGATGCTCGGCTTCGCGTGCTACCAAGCCGATCAGCACGAGCGCGCTGTCGCGCTTCTCGAGGCGGCGCTCGAACGCGGAGCGCACGACGCGCAGATCGCGCGCGGAGAGCTGTGGCGCTGGCGGACGAAGTTGGGCCAGTCGCTGATGCACCTCTCGCGCTACGAAGCGGCCATGGCCGAGTTCGAACGCGTGCAGTCCGAGCAGATCGCACAACTCGGCGCTGAGCATCCGTTCGTGCTCGAGACGATGGGCTCGATCGCCTCGGTGCACGTCGAACTCTCGGAGTACACGGCGGCGGAGGAGCTGCTGCGCACCGTCGTCGAGCGCTCCACGCGCGTTCTGGGCCCCGAGCATCTGCGCACGCTCGCGGTGCAGACCGTGCTCGCCAACGCGCTCCAACGTCAGGGGCGCGTCGACGAGGCGCGCGAGCTGCTGGAGAACGTCATCGAACGGCAGCGCGAGCGGGGACCCATCGCGCTCGCGACTCGACTCGAGTCGCAGCACGCGCTGGCCGAGCTGCTGCACCATGTCGGCGAGCTCAGTGGCGCGGAGGAGCTCGCGCAGAGCACGCTCGAGACGCAACTCGAGCTGCTCGGCGAAGCTCATCGCGCGACCTTCCTGAGCATGAACCTGCTGGGCATGATCCAGGTCGCGCAGGGTCGAACGGTCGAGGCGCAGGCCCTGTACGAGCGTTTGGAGCGCGTCTCGGAGCGCCTGTTCGGCCGCCAGCACGCCAACACTGCGGCGGCGGTCCACAACCTGGCGAGCACCGTCGAAGCCAACGGCGACCTCGAACGCGCGCTCGCGCTCTACACAGAGGCCAGCGAGCTGCACCTCGCCATCTTCGGGCCGCGCAACGCGTCGACGTGGTCGGTGAAGAGCAATCTGGGCGGCTTGTACATGCGCATGAAGCGCTGGGACGAGGCGGCCAGCGTGCTCGCCGAAGCCGTCGAAGGTCTGCGCGAGACGCTGGGGCCCGCGCACTGGCTGGTGGGCGTCACACAACAGAAGCTCGCCGGCGTCTGGGCGGTTCAGGGCCGGCGCGAGTCGCTCGAGCTCGCGCGCACAGCGAGCGAGTGCCTGGAGCAGGCGCTGGGCCCCGACCACCCGCGCACGGCGTCAGCGCGGGCGCTGTGGCGCCAGCTCGCGGACATCCTGGGCGAGGCGCTCGAGCGCTGAGCGACTCCTCGCGCTGCGCGAGGTCGTTCGCGAGCGGCAGCGACGAAGCGGGCGGCCCGGCGCGGTCGCACGCGCGTCGCCGCGTCGCCGCCTGGGCCAATACGCCCATCGAGTTCAGCGCGAAGGCCGAACTCGGGCCCGTCCGTCGCGCGGATTTTCGGCGAAAAGTCCGGCCAGCGGCGCGCGGCGCTGCGCACGTGAGCGGTGAAGCGCAGTCCTCGACGGCGCACTCCCGTCTCCACGCAAACCTCGTCGCCATGAACACCGCTCCCCACTCGCTCGCCCGCACCCTCGCCGCCCTGGCGCTGTCCGCGGGCTTCGCCCACGCTCAGACTCCGATCTCCGGCGCTCTGTCGGACTCGACCACCGGTCCGTTGCTCGCGGGGGTCGTGTATCACGCCACGGGCAGCATCAGCGTTCCGCTGGGACAGACGCTGACGATCCAGCCGGGTGCGATCGTCAAGATGGCCGTCGGCACGACGACCTTCACCGTCAACGGCACGTTGCTCGCGAACGGCAGCTCGGGCTCGAAGGTGATCTTCACCAGCCTGCGCGACGACACCGCGGGCGGGGACACCAATGGCGACGGCGCGGCCACTGCGCCGGCCAAAGGCAACTGGCGCGGCATCAACTTCGGAAGCGCCTCCGACGCGAGCGCGCTCACCTGGTGCGAGGTCCGCTACGCAGGCAACTCCTCCGTCAATGCGATCGAACTCGCCAGCGCCAACATCACGCTCGCCAACTGCGTGGTGCGCGACAGCTTCGCCTCAGGAGTGAGCCTCTCGATCAACTCCCGGCCCTCGGTGACGTCGTGTTCGTTCACGAACAACAACGGGTTGGCGGTCGTCGCAGCGGAGATCGACGCGTTGCCCGGCTTCAGCGGCTGCACCGCAACCGGAAACGGCGGCAACTACATCCAGGTGACCGACGGCGTGATGGCCGGTGACGTCGCGGTCACGGTCGACAATCTGATCGGCAGCGTGCTTTGGACCACGGTTTCCATCACTGCGCCGGCGGGAACCACGCTGACGCTGGGTCCGGGGGTCGTCGTGAAGGCCAGCGGCTCGAACACGATCATCGTGGACGGCGTGCTGCACGCGAACGGGACCGCCGGCTCGCCCGTCGTGTTCACCTCGCACCCCGACGACAGCGCGGCGGGCGACACCAACGGCGGCGGCGCGTCGAGCGGCGCGGCCGGCAACTGGCGCGGGATCAACTTCGGACCGAATTCCGACGCCAGCACGCTCACCTGGTGCGAGGTGCGCTTCGCGGGCAATGCGAGCGTCAACGCCGTGAACCTCAGCGCAGCGGACATCGCGCTCACCAACTGCACGGTGCGCAACTGCGCGGCGGTCGGCGTGAGTCTGAGCGCCAACTCACGGCCTGCGGTCAGCGCGTGCACGTTCTCGAACAACGCGGGCGTCGCCGTCGGCTCAGCGAAGATCGATGCGCTTCCCGGCTTCAGCGGCTGCACCGCAACCGGCAATGGCGGCAACTACATCCAGGTGACCGACGGCGTGATGACGGGCGACGTCTCGCTCGCGGTCAACAATTTGATCGGCAGCGTGCTGTGGACCACGGTCTCCATCACCGCGCCGACTGGAACCACGCTGACGCTGGGTCCGGGGGTCGTCGTGAAAGCCAGCGGCTCGAACACGATCACCGTGGACGGCGTGCTGCACGCGAACGGAACCGCCAGCTCGCCCGTCGTGTTCACCTCGCACGCCGACGACAGCGCAGCGGGCGACACCAACGGCGGCGGCGCGTCGAGCGGGGCAGCGGGCAACTGGCGCGGGATCAACTTCGGACCGAGTTCCGACGCCAGCACCCTCACCTGGTGCGAGGTGCGCTTCGCGGGCAATGCGGGGGTGAATGCCTTGAACCTCAACGCAACGGACCTCGCGCTCACCAACTGCACCGTGCGCAATTGCCTCGCGGTCGCCATGGACCTTTCCGTGAGTTCACGGCCCCGCGTTCGCCACAGCCAGTTCCTCGACAACGCCGGCGTCGCCGTCGACAACGTCGAGATCGACGCCGTGCCCGGCTTCTCGTTCAACAGCGCGAGCGGCAATGGGGCGGTCGGAACCGGCGGCGACTACCTGCGCGTGACGGACGCGACCCCCGCCGGCAACGTGACGATTCACGACTACAACTGCCTGGGTGGCGCGCTGGTGCTCGCGACGAGCCTCGGCATCCCGGATGCGCGGACGTTGACGCTCGAGCGCGGAGTCGTGGTCAAGTTCCTGTCGGGCGCGAGCAACGTCGCCTCGTTCGGGCGGCTGGACTGCAACGGCTCGCTCGCTCGGCCCGTAGTGTTCACGTCGCTGGCGGACGACGCCTTCGGCGGCGACACCAACCGCAACGGCTCGGCCACCTTGCCTGTTCCGGGCGGCTGGCGCGGCATCGATCTGATCAGCACCGACGACGGCAGCGCGCTGCGCAACGTCGTGCTGCGCTTCGCCGGCAACGCGGGCGTGCCTGCGCTCGACGGCGACTCGGCGCTCGCCAGCCTCGACGACGTGAGCATCGAGCGTGCGGCCGCGGTCGGCTTCGACCTCTCGGCGCTCGCGCAAGGACGCCGTTTGGTCGCGCGCGCCTGCGGAGGCGATGGGCTGCGACTCATCGCGGGTTCGTTCCAGCTCGAGCACGTCACGTCGTTCGGCAACGCCGACGACGGCATCGACCGCGATCCGGGCAGCACCGCGACGGTCACCAACTCGATTGCCTGGGGCAACGTGTCGAACAACTTCGAGGGCTTCACACCGGGTTCGGTGAGCTACTCGAACGGCGATGCAGCGTTGGCGGGCCCGGCGGGCAACATCAATCTCGATCCCCTGTTCGTGGATGCGCCGAACGGTGACCTGTCGCTCGCGCCGACCTCGCCGTGCATCGATTCAGGCGATCCGCTCGCCTCCACCGATCCGGACGGGACGCGCGCCGACATGGGCGCCTATCCGAGCGACGCGGGCGGCGCGCCCGGCGTTTACTGCACCGGCAAGACCAACAGTCTGGGTTGCGTGCCGAGCGTCGATTTCGTCGGCTTCGCAAGCGTCTCGAGCAGCGAGTCGTTCGACATCACGTGCCACAGCGCGCGCAACAACAAGCTGGGGCTCTTTTATTACGGATACGCGCCCACCGGCACACCGTTCCAGGGTGGGACCAAGTGCGTTGCGACCCCCACGATCCGCAACCCGATCCAGAACTCGGGCGGCAACGCGACTGGGGACGATTGCAGCGGCGTGTACTCGTACGGGATGAATGCGCATATCCAGTCGGGTTTCGACGCGCTGCTGATCGTCGGCGCGAACGTGTTCGGCCAGTTCTGGATGCGCGACCCGCAGTCGCCCTCGACGACGGGCTTGAGCGACGGCATCAGCTTCGCGATCGCGCCCTGACCTGGTCCGCTTCACCGGCGCCGGTCCCAGCGGGGCCGCTCGATCCACACGGGTCGGGCGGCCCTGCAGTCGTTGCAAGGCTGCGATCCGCCCGGCGCAATCGGTGTTCGCGCCCGCTCTACAGCATGCGAGTTGTGTGACATGATCGAAGGCCGCGGGTAAGGGCAGACGTCCGTTCGAAACAACCGGAGGCGTAAATCCATGGTCGCAGTGCAGTCGAGTCAGAGTCGGAGAGTGATTTGGCGGGTGATGGCCGCGGCGGCGCTGCTCAGCGGCGCGACGCTGGCCCAGGAAGGCGACGCATCGCTCAGCGCCGCCATCGAGCGCTGGCGTGAGCAGCACGGCAGCGCCTGGCGCGCCGAGATCGACCGCGGCACAGGCGCTGTCGAGTTCCTGTGGGGCTTTCACACGCAAGCGCAGTTCACTCCGAGCAGCGACGAGCAGTGGTTCGAGCTCGCGCGCTGGGCGCTGAGCGAGTCGCTGGCGCTGCACGGCATCGCCGGCTCGACGCTGGTCGAAGACCGCGCGCTGTTCCTGCCGCTGGGAATGGTCGGCTCGAGCGACAAGGTCACGGTTCGCTTCCACCAGGCGGTGAACGGGGTTCCGGTCGAGTGGGGCTCGGTCAACGTGCTCTTCGATGCGCGCGGACGACTGCTGTCGATCCAGACGCGCGCGCTGCCGGGCGTCGAGAATCTGTCCGTTGCGCCGACCCTGAGCGCACAGAGCGCGCTGCAGATCGCTGCGCGGCGCTTCAGCACCGAGACCGGCGTCGACGGCGCTGTCGACCACGGCCCCGAGTTGGTCGTCGCCCAGTTTTCATCTGATGAGCTGCGCCAGGCGCGTCTGGCGTACCGCGTGACGCTGTCCTGGATGTCGGAGGGCTTCGAGCCCGAGGGCTACAGCTACCTGGTCGACGCGCACACCGGCGAAGTGTTCGAGCGCGAGCGTTCGATCCACAACCTCGACGTCGGCGGAACGGTCACGACCAAGGCCACTCCGGGCGTTTCGCCGGACAGCGCCAGCAATCCCGAGACGGCGCAGACGCTGGCCTACGCCCAGGTCCAAAGCAGCGCCGGCACGGTCTTCACCGACGCCAACGGCAACTTCAATTTCCCGGGCGTCACCGGTCCGTTGCAGTGCACGTTCACCTACGTCGGAACGTTCAACAACGTCTTGAATCAATCCGGGCCGGCGTACTCGCTCACCACGACGCTGAGCGGCACGGGCAATTCGGTCTTGCTCAATCCGCTCGACAACAACCTCACCACGGCGCAGGCCAACGCCTTCATCGGCGTCAACGACATCCGCGACTGGATTCGAGCGGTGAACCCGCTCGACACGACCGCCGATTTCGTGCACCTGGCGAACTGCAACATCAACTCGTCGTGCAACGCGTTCTTCAACGGCAACTCGATCAACTTCTTCATCGAGTCCGGCGGCTGCCCGAACACCTCGTACTCGACGATCGTCGCGCACGAGGACGGCCACTGGCTCAACGTGCTCTACGGCATCGGCAACAACTCCGACGGCATGGGCGAGGGCTCGGCCGACGCCTTCGCGCTGCACTTGTACAACGACCGCTACGTCGCGCGTGACTTCTTCGGTCCCGGCCAGCACCTGCGCGACGGCGAGAACCTGCGCCAGTTCTGCGGGGACTGCTGCTCGGCCTGCAGCGGCGGCTTCCACGCCGATGGCGAAGTGTTCATGGGCGCGAACTGGAAGGTCCGCAACGAACTCATCGCGACGCTCGGTCCGGCGGCGGGCGATGCGCTCGTGGACGCGCTGTTCCTGGGTTGGCACAACGCCTACGACCAGGCCACGATCAAGTCGGTGATCGAAGCGCAGTGGCTGACGCTCGATGACATCGACGGCAACATCAACAACGGCACGCCGCACTTCACGGCCATCGACAACGGTTTCCGCACGCAGGGCTTCCCGGGCGTGGCCTTCGTGCCGATCAACCTGAGCGTCGCGCTGGTCGCCGACACAACTGACGAGGTCGGTCCGTACACCGTGACGTTGACCGCCAGCTCAAACATCTCCGCGTCGATCACCAGCGCGACCATCAACTACCGCGTCGGTACGAGCGGCAGCTACACGCCGGTCGCGATGGTCCCCGGCGCCGGCGCGAGCTGGAGCGGCTCGATCCCCGGCGCCCCCTCGCCGGCGCGCATCTTCTACTACGTGCAGGTGAGCGACTCGCTCGGCAACACGGCCTTCGACCCGCCGCAAGCGGGCTCCGCGCCGGTGTTCTTCTCGGTCGGCAGCCAGCAGGTCCTGTTCAGCGACGATTTCGAGTCCGCGAAGTCGTGGAGTGCGTCGGCGGGCGTCAACGTGGGCGCCTGGGTGCGCGACGACCCCATCGGAACCACCGTCGGTCCGGCGCAGGCGCAACCCGAGGACGACTCGCCGCTGGGCGTCGGCACGCGCTGCTTCTTCACGGGCCAGGGCTCGGTGGGCGGCAACGCCGATCAGAACGACGTCGACAACGGTCCGCGCACGCTCACCTCGCCGGTGATCAACGTGCCGTACCCCAATGCGGAGCTGCGCTACTCGTACTGGTTGTTCTCGTCGGCGCAGAACGACTCGCTGCGCGTCGAACTGTCGCTCGACGGCGTCCAGTGGGTCACCGCTCGCACGCACACGCGTGGCGACGGCGGCTGGCGCGAGGATCGCATCGACATCGGCTCGCACGTGGCGGTTGGCACGAGCGTGCGCGTGCGCTTCTCGATCAGTGACACGCCCAACGACTCGATCACCGAAGCGGCGGTCGATGATGTGACGATCTCGACGCTGCTCTCGTCGGGCTGCTCGCTGCCGACCGTGTACTGCACGGCCAAGCTCGACAGCACGTTCTGCTACCCGCAGGCGAGCTTCCAGGGCTACCCGTCCGTGGGCGGCGCGTCCTCGCTGACGCTGGGGCTGAGCGGCGCCTCGGGACAGCGCAACGGCCTGCTGTTCTACGGCTACGGCGTGCAGGTGACGCCGTACCTCGGCGGCTTCTTCTGCACCACCACGCCCGTGCGTCGCACTCCGGTGCAGTCCACCGGCGGCACGGCCGGCTCGTGCCTGGGTGCGATGAGCTTCGACTTCAGCGGGCTGATCGCTTCGGGCTCCGATCCGCAGCTCACGGTCGGACGACTGTGCGCCGCGCAGTGGTACTACCGCGATCCGCAGGATCCGTTCGGGACGTGCTTGTCGAACGCCGTGTCGTTCACGATCTGTCCGTAGCGCGAACCTCGCAGACGAACGAACAGCGGGCGCTCCGAGCCTTCGCGGAGCGCCCGCTTCCTATTTAGACTCCTGGCCACATGCACGCGCGCGCCGGATCGTTTCGCACGGGGTTGACGGCGCGCGAGCTCGACGCCGCGCGGCCCAAACTGGTCGAGACGCCCTGGGGCACGATGGCGCTCTACCTGATCGAGGGCGAAGTGCTGTGCGCCGCGGCGTTCTGCCCGCACCTCGAAGGCCCGCTGTTCGAAGGCACGCTCTCAGGCGCGACGGTCACGTGCCCATGGCATCAGTGGCGCTTCGATCTGCGCAGCGGACAGCGCATCACGCTGTTCGGACTGCCGCTGGGCGGCGAGCGACTCGTGCGCTGCGGCGTCGAGCACGACGAGCGCGGTGAGATCGTGCTGCTCGCTCCGTCCGCGGGATAGCGTCCCTGCCCCGCGCGGAGGCTATGCTGGCCGTTTCCGCGCCTCGCTGCGCGTTTTCAAACGACACGCCCCAGGAGCTGATTCCGTGCCCAAGATCCTCGACTCCGTTCTCGACGCCATCGGCAACACTCCGATGGTCCGTCTGCGCACCATCGGCCGCAAAACCGGCTGCGAGATCCTCGCCAAGCTCGAGTACCTGAACGCGGGCGGATCGATCAAGGACCGCATCGGCAAGCGCATGGTCGAGGAGGCGGAGCGCAAGGGCCGCATCAAGCCCGGCGACACGCTGATCGAGCCGACCAGCGGCAACACCGGCATCGGCATGGCGCTGGCCGCGGCGGTGAAGGGCTATCGAATGATCATCACGATGCCCGAGAAGATGAGCCGCGAGAAGCAGGTGGTGCTCGAGGCGCTCGGCGCCGAGATCATCCGCACGCCGACCGAGGCCGCCTGGGACGCGCCCGAGAGCCACATCAGCGTCGCGAACCAGCTGCAGAAGATCCTGCCCAACGCGCACGTCCTCGATCAGTACGCCAACCCCGACAACCCCGCGGCGCACTACCACGGCACGGCTGAGGAGATCCTCGATCAAACCGACGGCAAGCTCGACATGGTCGTGCTGACGGCGGGCACGGGCGGCACGATCACGGGCGTCGCCAAGAAGCTCAAAGAGAAGCTGCCGAACGTGCGCGTCGTGGGCGTCGACCCGGTCGGCTCGATCCTCGCCGGCCCCGGCCCGATCGGGACGTACAAGGTCGAGGGCATCGGCTACGACTTCATCCCCGACGTGCTCGACCGCTCGCTCGTCGACGAGTGGGTCAAGACCGAGGACCGCGAGTCGCTGCTGATGGCGCGCCGCCTGATCCGCCACGAAGGGCTGTTGTGCGGCGGCAGCTGCGGCGCCGCGGTGTGGGCCTCGGTCGAGATGGCCAAGAAGTACGGCCCGAACAAGCGCATCGTCACGGTGCTCCCCGACTCGGTGCGCAACTACATGACCAAGTTCCTCGACCAGGCTTGGATGCGCGCCAACGGCTTCACCGAGAGCATGTGGGAGACCGAGTCGGTCGGGGATCTGCTGCGCAAGCTGCCGCGCCGCAAGATCCACACGGCTTCGAGCTCCGACACGGTCGCCGACTCGGTGATGACCATGAAGGACAAGGGCATCAGCCAACTCCCGGTGGTCGAGAGCGGCCGACTGGTGGGCATCGTGACCGAGTCCGATTTGCTCGGGAAGCTCGTCGAGGGCCGGGCGAGTCTGTCGAGCTCGGTCGCCGAGGTGATGTTCCGCAAGGTGCGCACGATCAACGAGCGCGACGACGCGGGCGGCCTGACCGCGATGTTCGCCGAGGGGCTCGCCGGACTGGTGGTCGACGACTCGCAGCGGCTGATCGGCATCGTCACGAAGATGGACCTGGTCGACTACCTGACCAAGCCCATCGAGGCCTGAGCGATCGCGCCGCGCACGCACTCGCGGCACGCGCCATGACCTTGACGGAGAGCGAAACTGCGGCCGAGCAACGGCTCGCGCCGCAGTGGAAGGTGATCCTGCACAACGACGAGATCACCACCTTCGAGTTCGTGATCGAGCTGCTCCTCACGCTGTTCCACAAGAGCGCTCGCGAGGCCGTCGAACTGACCTACGAGGTCCACAACAGCGGCTCGGCGATCGTCGTCGTCACCAGTCTCGAGCGCGCCGAGTTGTACGTGGAGCAGGTGCGCTCGCTCGCGCGCGGACGCGGCTATCCGCTGGTCGCGACGATGGAAGAGGCCTGAGCCAGAGCGGAGCGCGCGCGCGTCACTCGGGCAGGCGCGCCCAGCCGCGTTCGCGGATGCGGCGCTCCAGCTCGCTGGCGACGATCGCGTAGCCGCGGCCGTTGGGGTGGTAGCGGTCGCCGCGAATGAACAGCTCTTCGGGCGGGTCGCTGGCGCGCGCCTGAGCGCGGAAGGCGCCGAGCACGTCGACGTATTCGATCCCCACTTCGCGCGCCAGTTGCTCGATGGCCTCCACCGGGCCGCGCACGAAGTCCTCGAGGTAGACCTGGCTCTCGTAGGGGAACAGGAACAGCACCACGTGCGCGCCCATCGAGCGCGCGACGTTGATCAACTGGCGCAGCCGCTCCTCTTCGCGCTTCATGCGCTCGGGCGAGGTCGTGGCGTGCTCGCCAGTGGTCTTGGCCAACGCTTCCATGCGCGCGAAGTCGCGCTCGCGGTTGAAGTCGTAGTAGCGCGAGCGCAGCCAGCGGAAGGAGGCGAGCTTGCCCAGCTCTTCGCGCCATTGGTGCGAGACCATCGCGCGCAAACTTCGCCGGCCCTGGAAGACCGCCTCGTCGGTCTGCTTCACGACGTTCGGGAAGTCGTTGATGTTGTAGCCGATGACGACGATCTGCGGCTTGAGCTGCGGGCCGTGCTCGACGAACACGCTCAGGTAGTCGCCACCGGAGTAACCATTCACGCCTGAGTTGCCCACCATCACCGAGCGTGGCGCCTCCGGAGCGGCGCGCAGCAGGCCCTCGAGTTGCGCCGGCCAGGTCTGGTCGTCTTCAACGCCCTTGCCGAAGGTGCACGAGTCCCCCAGCGCCAGGATGCGCAGCTCTCCGGGCTGGAACGTCGGCTCGAACTCCGGACCGCGCCAGCCGCGCGAGTTGATCTGGTAGTAGCTGCCGTCCCACGCGCCGCGGAAGCCCGGCCGGTGCGCGTGCAAGCGCGACGGGTGCGGGTCGTAGGGCGACTCGTCGAGGAGCGTGAACGGCCCGGGTTCCGCGTTGCGCGCCGCCAACTCCAGGCCGATCAGCAACGCCGCAGTGACGGCGCACGAGATGGCGAGCTTGCGGAGGATTGCACGGAGCTTCACGGGTGCGTTCGAGCGCGCGGGCGCAGTTCAGAACAGGTCTTGTTGGCCGTCGCGGATCGTGCGGCTCGCGAGCTGAGGGTACGCGCGCACCAGATCGGCAGGCGCCAGGGGCGGACGTCCACGCAGCAGCTCGAGCAGCTCGAGGGCGTTCACCATAGCCTTGCCGCTGAAGTGGTTGTTGGTGATCACGTAGGTTTCGTCGTGCTCCGCGGCGATCCGTTTCGCGCGCGCCGCGAGCTGCGCGAGTTGTTGTGGGTTGTACAAGTAGTCGTACTTCTGGTCCCGGCCCGCCTTGGGATCGAACCACGCGCTGCTGTTGCGGCCGTGGAGACGCAGATATCCCAAGCGCGCCGTGGCGGGATGCCAGGCCGGCGGATGATCCCAGGCCTCGGGCAGGTCGATGTGCGCGAGCGAGTAACCCAGTCCGCGAATCGAAGCGAGCGCGCCCGGCTCGAACCACGACGAGTGCCGCACTTCGAGCACCAGCGGCGCTTGTCCGAAGAGCCCGTGAAGCCGTCCGAGCCTGCGAACGGCGGCGGGCGAGTGGCGAAAGCTGTGCGGGAACTGGGCCAGGATCGCGCGCAGTCGTCCCGATCGTGAGAGCGGTTCGAGCGCGCTCGAGAATTCGGCCGCCTGACGCTCGAGCTCCTCTTGAGTGTCGGCGCGCTCGCGGTGCGTGAAGTCGCGGTGCAACTTGACGGTCACCGCGAACTGTGCAGCGCCGAAAAGCGCCCGCACCCAACCCTCGACCACCGCCGGTTGCGGAACGGCGTAGAAGGTGCTGTTGACCTCGATGCAATCGACGTAGCGCGCGAGGTAGCGCAGCGGGTGGAACCCGGGCGCGGTGCGCGCGGGATAGACCACGCCGGCCCAATCGGCATACGACCAGCCTGCGGGGCCGACGCGAATCACCAGTCGGGCTCCAGCGCCAGGCGCGCGTGACTGCGTCGTTCGACTTCGAAGGTCGCCTCGCGCACGCGTTCAGCGATCTGCTCGAGCGCCTGCGCTCCGCCCTCGCGCGGCACTTCGATCGGCGCGCCGAAGGTCACGGCGATCCGCGCGCGCCACTTGGGCACCGTGAAGCGATCCCAGCTGCGCAGGCTCCACTTGGGGGTCGCCGCGACGCCCACCGGGACGATCGAACGCCCCGTGGCGCGCGCCATCCACGGCAGGCCGCTGTTCACGCTGTGGCGCGGCCCGCGCGGACCGTCGGGCGTGATCACCACTACGCCGCCCGCGTCGAGCACCTCGAGCATCGTGCGCAGCGCGCGCGCGCCGCCGCGACTCGACGACCCGCGCACGACGCGGTACCCGAAGCCCTCGAGCAGTCGCTCCGAGAGATCGCCGTCTTCGCTGGGACTGACGAGCACATGGATGCCGCGGTTCTTGAACAGCGCGACCGGCACGATCATGCGCCCGTGCCACATCGAGAGCAGTCCCCCACTGCCCGCGCAGGCCCCGTCCAGGTGCTCCTGGCCTTCGACGTCGGCGCGCCACGAGCGCGACAGCGCCGCGATCACATGCCGCCCGCCCCAACGCAGGAACCAGCCGCCCAACTTGCGGCGCACGCGCCGAAGCCACTTGGGCGCGCGCTTGCGCTGCGGCGGAGCCACGCTCACGGCGCGAGGAGGTCGTCGCCTTGTCCGGCGGCGTCGATCCCGTCGGGCCCTGTCGACCACAGACGGAAGCTGCCGCCGTCGGCCGCGAGTTCGAAGCGGAAGGCAGCGCCCCAGGGATCGCGCTCGACCTCGAGCCCCTCGAGAAAGCCGCGGGGGTAGTTGGTCGTCGGCTGCGCCAGCTCGGCGAGGCTGCTCGGCAAGCGCGCCTGGTCGATGCGGAACACGGCGATGCGCGCGCTCAACGAGCGCAGCGCCTCGAGCGCTTTGGCGCGTTGCTCTTCGGCGCGTTGCGCCTCCGCGGGCTGAGCGTCCGCGGGTTCGCTGCCCGGCGCCGGTGCGCCCGCGGAATCCGAACCCATGCTCACGCCGCCGGCGACGAGCGCGAGTTCGGTCAGCAGCGTCTCGGGACCGAACGAGCTCTCCCAGCGCATCGCCCAGCCGCCGTTCAGAGCGCGAAAGGTGAGCGTGGTCGGCTCGAAGAAGCGCGTGAACACCCGCGCGCTCTCGGGGAGCGCCGTCATGAGGCTCGGCAAGTCCACGGGCAAGCTGAGTTGCCCGCCGAACATCGCCAGCGCGCTGCGGGCGACGCTCCAGACTCCGTCGATGGTCGTGGGCCAGTCCATCCAGCCCGCGAAGCCCGCGTCGGCAGGAAAGCGCGTTGCGTCGGAGGCCACCGGGTGCGGACCCTCGGGCTCACCCTGGAGTCGCTTGATTTCCTTCTTGGAGCGCAGCGAACTCAGACTGAGGACCGCGCGATTGCCGACGACCGTCACACTAGGTGTCGGCAGGAAGGCAGCCATTTGAGGGTTGTCGCCCGCGGACGAGAAACTCACGGTCCACAGCGGCGCGTCGCGATATTTGCTCTCGCGCACACTCAAGCGCTCGCTCTGCGTGGCTTCGAGTGCTTTGAACAGTCCGCGCAGACCGCTCTCGAAACTGGCCGGATCGCGCAGAGCGGCGATCAAGCCGATCTGCGGCAGACCGATGCCGGTGTACGGCAGCAAATAAGCGCTCACGCCGCCGCGCAGGTTCTCGACGATCTGCGCGTCGAAGTCGAACTCGAACTGGCGCTCGAGCTCGGCGAGCGCGTCGGCGTCGCTGGACGACGCGTCGGCGGCGAGCAGAGTCGCCAGCTGCGCGCGCGCGGCCTGCGCATCGAGATGGGCGACGAAGAAACCCACGGCGTCCGCGGGGACGTCCGCAAAAGCCTCACGCGGCGCAGGCTGCGCGCCCATCAGACGGAGCAGCGAATCGGCAGACGCGGAGTTCCACGTGACGTCGGTGACGAAGCGTGCGCCGTCGAGCTGGGTCCGCCACGCGCCGTGAACGTCGTCGAACATGGACAGCACGCCGCCCAGGGCATTGCGGCGACTCGAATCGGCCAGTTGCTCCAACCCGATCAGCGCGCGCACATCGAAAGAGCCGCGCACGATCGAAGCGCCGCGTGCGGCGCCGCCGGCGGCTTCCAGGGCGGCCCACGCGCCGCGGGTCGAAAGGCCGCGCGCCGGGTCCGCGCCGCGCGCGATGAGTTCTTCCAACTCGCTGCTGCCGGCGCCGATGACGAGCGTCGCGTCCTTGTGCGCGAGCCAGGCGAGTTGTTGCTCGTCTCCGAGCGACCAACGCCAACGGCGCCAACCCGCGGTGAGCGTCGCGTCCTCGGCGCTCGGAGGAGCGCTCGCGATCAGTTGCTCCGCCGTCGCGCGCGCATCTTCCGCCGAGAGCATGTGCGCGACGGCGCAGACGCCGATGCGCCGGAGGAACTCGGCTTCGAGCGGCGCCGCGAGGTCGCTGTCGTGGAACAGCTCCGCGTCGACGCCCGTTCCGCCGGCCACGCCGTCGCGACCCAACGTGGAGAGGCGAAAGGCGCCGTCTTCCAGCGCGCTGTACACGAAGGGCCGGCCCCACGGATCGCGCGTCAGCTCCTCGGGCAAGGCGAGCGCCTGCAAACTCGCGGGCGGCGCCGAGTGCTCGCGCGCGTGCTTCTCGATCTGCTGCGCGAGCGCGTCGAGCGCGGCCAGGCTCGCGTTCATCGCATCGAACGCCGCGCGCGCTTCACCGGGAGCGGACTCGCGCAGCGCGACCGAAAGTGAGAGCGACTTCGCGCGGCGCGCGAGCGCGAGCCACTGCTCGGGTTCGAGTGCGGCGGCCTCGAGCGAGAGCGATTCCGCGAACGACTCCGCGAGCGAACGCAGCGCACCCTGCGCATCGAAGCCGAGCGCGCGTGTGAGCTTCTCCCAGGCCTCCCCCACCGCCGCGTCGCCGAGCATCGCGACGGCGGGCGCGCGCGAGTAGGCCTCGAGCGCCGCGGGGACGTCAGGGCACTCGAGGTAGAGCGCACTCGCGGGCGGGTGCTGCGGCGCGAGGTCGGACTGCGGCGCCGACAGGGTCAGCGCGAGTGCAAGCGACGTGATCATTCGAAGGCGGCGCGCCAGAGCGCGCAACGGGTCGTGCTCGAGCGCTCAGATCCCCGCGAACTTGCGGAAATCGGCCTCGTGCTTCCTCAAGGCAGCTTCCAGCGCCGTGAAGGGCGCTTTGAGGTCCTTGGGATCTTTCGCTGTTTTGAGCGCGGCCTTCAACGCTCCATGGGCTTCGACAACGGGCATGCACTTGCCGTCCAAAATGAAGTGCATGAGCATGCCGCACTCGTTCAGGAGCTTGGCCGAGGCGTCGATTTGCTCGAGGCTCAGCGCGCAGGCCAGGATCGTGTCCAGCGGATCGAGGCCGCCGACTCGAACCAGGTTCTGCTTGGACCATTCACGGATCCAATCCGGATTGCCGCCCGCGCCCACGAATTGATCGGCGATGTAGCGCTCGACGTAGCTCACCGCGCCATAGCGGAACCACTGCGGGAAGGCTTTCTCCTTCCACCAGTCGTCAGCGATGCTGTTCGAGGCGCGCTGGGCCACGATCGCGCCGAGCGTCTTCGGGCTGGGATCGAGGCCCTCGGCCAGCGACTGCGCGGCGGCGTGGCGCACGAAGATCGGACCGCGGCTGTTGTCGTCGTTGTTGCTCACGTTCCAATACGTCATGCCCGCGCTCGTCATGCCCTCGCGCAGCGGCTCCTGCCAGATTTCGGCGATGCTCGCGCCGTGCAGCGACGAGAAGCCGCGCAACTCGGGCGCTTGCTGTCCATCGCCCTGCGCGAACTTGTTGTACTGCTCGGCCGAGTTGAGAACGATCAGCGGCACGCGGCCCGCGGGCGTCTTGCCGCACACGCGGTTGAACTCGCGATAAGCGCGTTTGCACTCGTCGATGATCTTCTCGATGGTCTCGCGCGAGCAGGTGCTGTAGATCACGAAGTAATCGCTGGGCACCTTCCACCACTTGCCGAGTTCGGAGTGGTAGACATCGGCTTCGGCCGTCGTCAGCCACTTGTCGCCGCACTTCCACAGACCCTTCTCGATGTTGGGGATCTCATCGGGCGACACCCAGGTGAAGTCCTGCTTCACCCAGCCCTCGCTCATGCGCTTGAAGTCCTCGGCGCTGACCCACTCCCCGCTCTCGGTCTTCTTCATGCCGCGCTCGAGGAACGGCACGTCCGCGGGATCGACGAGCTCGCCCTTGTAGAGCGCCTTGCCAGTGCGCTTGGCCTCGTCCTCCAGCTTCTTCTTCTTGTACTCCTCGACCTTCTTCTCGCTGGGGAACCACTTGCCGTCGTACTCGACCTCGCCCAGCAGCTCGTGCGCGCGGCGGTCGTCCTCGTTCAGCTTGAGGATCTTGCGCAGGACGGAGCGGCCCTCCTTCTCCATGCCGCGCGCCTCGCACCACTCGTAGACCTTCCACAGCTTGGCGGCGTCGCCCTCGGCCTCGGCCAGCCGCCGCTCGTACTCGGCCTTCTTGTCATCCTGGGCCTGGGGCGTCGCCGCCGGCGCTGCAGTCGCCGCGCTGGCCGCGACGGGGAGAGCAAGGCTGACCAGGTACAGGAACGGACGAAGCGTGAGGTGCATGGCTGGGGAACTCGGAGGGGAACGTTGCGGTGGCGCGCCGCGCGGCCCGTCGGCCGGCGCGCGCAACCGGGGTGTGTGGAGCGGAGCGGACGGGGTCCTGAACCGCAGCGCGTGAAGCTAGCAGGCGCCGGCGCTGAGCTGGGTATCTTCTGCGTCGGCGGCGGTCGGCCTGCGCGGCCGGTGCGAGCCCACCTTTCTGCCCGCCCGCACTCTCCTTATACTTCGTGGTTCGCCCTCCGACCGGCGCCCCATCGCATCGCACCCCCACCGCGCGCCCCATGGCCAACACCGCACACAAGAGCGCCACTTCAGTGACGCTCGCCCCGCTGCAGGAAAAGTCCCAGTTCGAGCTGTTCGTGCAGCGCTACTGGAAGCACGCCGCCATCGCCGCCGTCGCCATCGCGGCCGCAGTGGTGGTCCTGCACCAACGCTCGCAAGCGCAGCGGCTCGAGCGCGCCAAGAGCTGGGACGCTCTGGTCTCGCGCGCGACCGTCGATCCGTTCTCGCGCGCCCTTCAGGCCGACGCGACGACCTGGGATTCGCTCGCGCAGGAGCTCAAGGGCCAGGACTCCGGTCCGTGGACGCGCCTGTTCCAGGCTCAGAAGCTGGTCGAGGAGCGCAAGTACGAGGAAGCCCACGCAGCGATCGCGCAGCTTCGCACCGACTACCCCCAGCACCCGCTGGTGCTCGACTCGCTGCGCTGGTCCGAGGACGACAAGGGCGCAAACCTGCTCCAGACCATCGAGCAGCGCTTGAACGAGCGCGCGAGTTGGGAAGGCGCCCGACCGACGCTGTTCGCCAATCCCAAGCCCGAGGCGGGCGACCCGCGGGTCATCTTCAAGACCTCGAAGGGTGACATCGTGGTGGCTTTGTACGCTTCAAAGGCACCGCAACATGTCGCCAAGTTCCTTGAGCTGGTCGGCTCGCAGCACTTCGACGGCCAGGCCTTCCACGCCGTGGCGGCGGGTCAGAGCGCGTCGGTGGGCGACCCCAACACCAAGACTGAGGACACCAGCACCTGGGGCCAGGGCGGTCGCGACCTGGTGCTGCCCTTCGAGAGCAGCGGGCTGCATCACTTCGAGGGCGCGCTCAGCGCCGAGGAAGGGCCCAATCCTAAGGAGAGCCTGGGAGGTCGCTTTTCCTTCATCGTGGCCGACAGCCTGCTCGAGGACGACTCGCGCGTGGTGTTCGGCACGATCGAAGCGGGTCTCGACGTCGCGCGACAGATCGCCGCCGCCGAGACCGATCCGAGCGCCCCCGGGCGCCCGAAGGAACCGATTCGCGTCATCAGCGCGCAGCGACAGTAGCCCGGCGGGGGTCCGAGCCACTTTGCGCGCCGCGAAGGCCCTCACGGCCAGTTCGCGTGCGCCGCACTGCGGCGGCGCTGCCGCGTTCTGTTCAGAGCACGGGCGCCGGCGCGAGCTTTTCGAGCAGCCGGTGGGCCACATCCTTGGTCGCGAAGCTCAGGCGGATATCGCCCTTGCCTTTGTCGTCGACCCGGATCGAGACCGGAACCCCGAGCGCTTCCTCGAGGCGCCGCTCCGCTCCACGCACCCAGCCCGCGATCTGAACCGTCGCCGCGACGGGCTCCGCGCCCTGCGTCGGCTGCGGCGCGTTGCGGTCGCGGACCAGTTGCTCCACGTCGCGCACCGACAGGTCCGAGCGCACGCAGGCCTCGAGCGCCGCGTCGATGTCCTGGGGCCGGTTCAATCCGAGCAGCGCCCGCGCATGCCCCATCTGGATCAGACCCTTCGACAGGGCGTCTTGGGCGCGCTCGGGCAAGTCCAGCAGGCGCAGGTGGTTGGCCACGGTCGCGCGCTTGAGGCCAACCTTGGCGGCCACGCCTTCCTGGGTGCTCCCGAGGGTGTCCATGAGCGCCTTGAAGCCCCGCGCGCGCTCGATCGGGTCGAGGTCGCGGCGCTGGACGTTCTCGACCAGCGCGAGCTCGAGCATGTCCTGGTCGCTCAGATCCTGGCGCACCACCGCCGGGATGCGTTCCAGCCCGGCCAGCCGGGCCGCGCGCCAGCGACGCTCTCCGGCGACCAACTGGTATCCAGCGCCATGCCTACGGACCATGATCGGCTGCATAACGCCATGATTGGCGATGCTGTCGCGCAGCTCCTCGAGCCCGCCCGGATCCATGCTCTTTCGAGGTTGAAACGGGTTAGGAGAGATTGCGGCGATGTCGATCTCGTGCGCCGCCGCCTCGTCGATCCCGCCCCCCAGGAGCGAACTCAGTCCCTTGCCCAGTCGTCGATCCATGCGCGTACCTCGTTGTTGTGTTCCACGTGGAACAATGGCGAGGGTAGCTCGACGACCCCCAACCTGTCGAGTCCCGAGGCGCTCGTAGCGCAAGCTGTAGCGTCCAGCGGACTTGCGAAGGCACCTCGGACCGCATTCAGGCGCGTCGCATGACCCCCATCCTGAAGCGACTCGCGCTGTGGAACGTCGCTGGCGGCGCGCTCAGCGCGTCGCTGCTCGCCCTGGACCGCGCGGCGGTCGCCGCGACGGCTGCGGACCCGGTGATCTGCCTTCGCGCTGGTCAACTGCTCGCTGTCGCGGGCTGGCTGGGCGCCTGGGCGCGGTTCGGGCCGTTCCTGGCCGCTCGTTCGCGTCGCTGGGGGCTGATGGCGACGTTCGCAACGGGTTGGTTGGCTGCGCTGGGCCCGGTGGCGAGCACGCTTGTGTTGACGCTCCCCGACGCGCCGGACTCCCGGACAGCGTGGCTTACGTTAGGTGGGGGAGCTGTGGCAGAGGCCGCGCTGCTCTCCACTCTCGCGGCTTGTCTGTTCGAAACCACCCGCAGACCACGCGCGCTCGTGGTCTGGTTCCTCGCGCTGGCCTGGATCGTCCCGGCCCTGGTGGGGGGGACGTTCGCGACCCCACCCGACGCGACCCAAGACGCGCGCACCCCCACCTCCGTTTTGAGCGAGCTTTTTCTTCCGATGTCGATAGCGTTTGCCGCCTTGCTGGGCGCACTGTGGGCTGCGCGCCCTAGATTCGGGACGCAATGAAGTACGGCATCCTGGGCGACATCCACGGCAACCTGTCGGCGCTGGACACGGTGCTCCAAGCGCTGAAGCGCGACGGCGCCCAGGTTCTGGTCAGCGTGGGGGACGTCGTGGGCTACGGCGCGGCGCCCAAGGAGTGCATCGCGCGGTTGCGCGAGGTCGGCGCGCACGTGGTGCTGGGCAACCACGACGCGGCCGCCATCGGGCGGCTCGACATGATCTACTTCAACCAGTACGCGAAGGAGGCGGTCTTGTGGACGCAGCGCGTGCTCAGCGCCGACGATCGCGCCTGGTTGGGCGCGCTGCCGCTCACACGGCACCTCGACCACTGCTCCGTTGCCCATGGGACCCTGCATCGGCCGGAGCTGTTCGACTACATCCAGACCACTGAGGACGCGGACCCGTCGCTCGACATCATGCCGCTGCCGGTCTGCTTCGTGGGGCACAGCCACGTGCCCGTGATGCTGCTGAGGCTGCGCGACGAGCCCACCCGCACCGCCTTCACGCCGGACGCCAAGGTGGACCTGGCAGACGTGCAGCGCGCGCTGGTCAACGTCGGAAGCGTGGGGCAACCGCGCGACGAGGATCCCCGCACCGGCTACGCCCTGTTCGACACCGAGCTCAATCGGGTCGAGATCCGGCGGCTCGAGTACGACATCGACCGCGAAGCCCATCGGATCCGCAGCGCCGGGCTGCCGCGCATGCTCGCCGACCGGCTGTACCTCGGCGTGTAAGGGCGTCTGACGGCGCCTGAGCGTCCCGCTCAGTTGCTGCGCAGGTACGAGAGCTGCGCAGGCAGGTTCTCGAGCCCGTCTTCGCCCAGGCCCGACTCGAACAGCAGGGCCAGATCGCGGAGCGGGTGCACGTCGCCGCGGAAGACGTAGCTGCGCGCCTCCGGGTGGGAGCCCACCGCCACGAGCAGCTCGAGGATCGAGCCCGCGTTGCAGCGGTGCGCTTCGACGCACATCTCCACGGGCGTCCCGTGGTGGGCGACGATGTTCACGATCAGCGCCGCCGGCCGAGCGTGCAGTCGGACGTTCTTGGGAAGCTCGACCTGCAGCTCCTGCAGCGTGATGTAGTTCGGGAGCAGCTCCTCGGCCATGGAGCGGCCCTGCTGCATCAGGTGGTTGGCCCAGTGCAGCAGGTGGTTGAGGATCAGGTCCTGCACCGCGGCCCGGTCGACCAGCGCAGCGATCACCTTGTCGGCGACCTCGTGGCGCACGCCCTGGTCGTGGCGCTCGACGAAGTGGGTGAGGAAGGTCACCGCCTCGAGCTGGTGGAGCGCGCCCGAGAGGTGCCCGCGCAGCCGCGAGAGGCGCGGGTCGCGCGACTCGATGACCGTGTTCTTGATGTAGGTGTCGTAGGCGGACTGGAGGTTGTGGACCGTCGCCTCGTACACGCGGGCCTGCTCCTCGCGACAGACGCTCGAGAGCTTGTGGCGCCGCTCGCCCGCGTCGGTGATGCGCCGCTGCCCGAGCTCGCCGAGCATCGCGCAGGCCGCGATGTACTTCGAGGCGATCTCCGCGATGCGCTGGTTCTCGTCCTGGAGCTCGTCGTGGTCGACGTTGCGAGGCAGGCGCTGACGCGAGCCGCCGCCCGCGAACTGGTGCTCGGGCAGGCGCGCGGTCGGCCAGCCCACCTCGGCGCGGTCGAACTCCGCTCGCAGCCGCAGGAGCAGCGCGCGCGAGGCCTCCGCCAGCTTGGCGCAGCAGTGGCCCAGCGAGGACCGCAGCTCTGCGCACTGCTCGCTGCTGAGCGACGACTCCAGTCCGTAGCTTTGAAAACGCCCCTCGAAGTGCCGCAAGCTGATTCCGGCGTGCGCGAGCCAGCGCGTGGAGGCCACCAGCTCGCGCGCCAGCGTGAACGTCCGGTTGTACTTGGCGCCGAAGTCGTCGAGGAACGACTCCAGGGCGTCGGCCTCGGACGCCAGGCGATAGAAGTAGCTCTTCGACCAGCGCTCGGCCGGCAGTTCCACCAGCACGTTGGTCAGCTGCGCGAAGACCAGCCCCTGGGCCCGGAGCATGCCCGCAAAGGTCGCTTCCGGAAGGATCTCTTCGAGGGGGCTTTCGGGGCTCACGTGGGGGCGTCGGGTCGCCGCTGGCGGCGCGACAGCCCGGTCAGGCTATCAGACCGCCGGGGCGGTTGGCAGCCGTGCGCGCGCCCGGCGACAGAGCGCCTCAAGATCGGTCGCGGGCCGGACCGATCCAGCCCCGCAACGGCTCGCGAGCCACCGCGCGCCAGGCCCCAAAGGAGTCCGCCATTTCCGCCGAACGCTGCCTCGAGACCTACCTCGTTGAGATCAACGAGACGCCGCTGCTCAACGCGGAGCAGGAGCGCGAACTCGCGCGCCGCATCCACCGCGGAGACGGCGAGGCGCGCGAGCACATGATCCGCGCCAACCTGCGCCTGGTGGTCTCGATCGCCAAGCAGTACTCCGAGCGCGGGCTCACGCTCCAGGACCTGATCGCCGAGGGCAACATCGGCCTTCTGAAGGCCGCCGAGAAGTTCGACCCCGACGCCGGCTGTCGCTTCTCGACCTACGCCACCTGGTGGATCAAGCAGTCGATCCGCCGCGCGCTGGTCAACACCGTCAAGTCGGTGCGCGTGCCCAGCTACATGGCCGAGATGATCTCCAAGTGGCGCGTGACGAGCCAGGAGCTCAACTTCCGCCTGGGCCGCGGCCCGACGGTCGAAGAAGTCGCCCTCGAGCTCGGCATCCCGCGCGAGAGCTGGCCGCTCCTCAAGCGCACCATCTCCAGCTCGAGCATGGGCTCGCAGGTCTCGCTCGACCGCCTCACCCAACACCAGGACACCGTCGAGGACGAGCGCACGCGCAGCCCCGACGAGGAACTGCTCGACGAGGACCTGCTCAAACGCCTGGCGGAGCTGCTCGACGCCATCGACGAGCGCGAAGCGACCATCCTGCGCCTGCGCTACGGCCTTAGCGAGCACGGCGCCGAGCCCCTGACGCTCAAAGAGATCGGCAAGATCGTGGGTCTCACGCGCGAGCGCGTGCGCCAGATCGAGCGCGAGGCGCTGCAGAAGCTGTACGACGTGATGAGCGGCGAGTGATGTTCAAATGGATCCTTAGTTGGATCCTTTTGTCCATCTAACCACCATCGCGCACCTCCGACGCCCGCCGGCCAGCGCAGTTAGCGCGGCGCGATCCTCGCGATCCCAGGCGCGCCGGCGGCCCGCTCCTGACTCTTCCCTGACTTGCACACCTGCTGTGGGACTCAACCTAACTCCAGTCGGGAGTCCGGGGAGATCGTGCTGCGGAGGATGAAAAAAGCGGCCAGGGTGGTACAGCGAAGATGGATCGCGAAAGTGCGGCTGCGGGCCAGCCCACGTCCGACAACCCGAGGACAGGCGCAGCCAAAGCCGTGGAGGTCATCGCCCATCAGATTGGGCGCGCCGCTCGAGAAACCCGAGGCCCCCGATGTACACCTCGTTCAGCCGAGAAGAGCGAGGAGCGGTGAAGATGGCTGACAAGGTCGTTGACCCGTACAAGACGCCACGCACAGGGACCTAAGAGCTAGGAGCCATATTGTGACGATTGCATCTCGCACTAGTTGCGCGCTCGTTCGTGCCGCAGCTCCGTTGTCGATCGGCGTGTTCCTCGGTATCGGTTTTCAGGCTGCGGACCTGCTCCCACGTGAAACCAAGACCGTTCGCGCCGAGCGGATCGAGATCGTAGACGGTGATGGCCATCTGCGAGCCTTCCTGGGAGCCGACCAGGAACTGACGGGCGGCCACATGGAGTTGGTTCTCTTCAGACCTGATCGAACTCCGACGCTGCGATTGACTTCCTTTCGCGAGGGCTCAGATGCACTCGCCTCACTCACGATTGGCGGAGACTCGAGCGAACAGGGAAACGTCTGTGCGTACGTCGGTGCAAACGACGCAGGGATTCAAGTCGTGCGGACTTCCCCGCGGCTATCGCGCATCGATCTGGGTGTTTCGAAGACTGACGACTCAACCATGAGTGCGCTGGGCATTGTCGCCGGCAAGGCGGAAGCACGAATTATCACAGACGCGACGGGCTCGGTCTTGCGAATGCGAGACGCGGAAGGGCAAACGGTCGTGCGGCAACCTGAGAAGTGAGTTCACGTGGTCTCCGTGAGAGCGGGCGCCGTCGCCGCGGCCCAATTGGCTACGGGGTCACTCCCTGTCCACCACCCGCCGCATTTCCTCAACCGCCAGGTGCACGTACACGCGCGCCGTGAGCTTCGGATCCGATTGCCCCAGGATCCGCTGCGTGACCGCCAGCGGTGCGCTGGCGTAGCTCGCGCAGCCGCTCGAGTTCGGCGGCCATCGCGCGCGTGATCAGCAGCGGCGCGCCGTTCGCGCCTTGGTGGGCTCGGCGCGCAACACGACCACGCGCGTCGCGAGTTCCACGTCGATCCAGGTCAGCGCCCTCGCCTCGCCGTAGCGGCACGCGCTCTCGATCAGGAAGCGCCACAGGGGAGACTGCGGGATGCGCACGCCGCCGGAGCGCTGGGCTCGCGTGCGACCGCGCTCGATGCTGACGGCGAGCTTGCGTTCGTTCTCTCGATCGTTGGCAGCAGCCTCGACGAGCCAACTCGCCTCGAGAACCTCGCCTTCTACCCCGGTCCAGGCACGTACTGATTCCAGCCATCGATACCGGGCCGCTCGAACTGGTCAACGCACCCGAGCTCGCGGCCCGAACCGCAGCTCCGACGACCACAAGACAGCTTGCGGCGGACTTGCTGCACCGCGCGAAAGACCGCCGCGCCAGCAGAGCTCGTGTAGGCTCGCGGCGTGAGCAGCGAGACGAGTCCTACGAGCGTTGACATGCGCGACCAAGGGCGACACGCGGGCCCGAGCGGACTGCCGGCCGCGCGCGAGGGCACGGCGCTGTACCTGCACCTGCCGTTCTGCGCGGCGAAGTGCCACTACTGCGATTTCTTCTCAGTCGCAGCCGAAGGCCAGGACATCGAAGGCCTGCTGGCGGCGGTGCGGCGCGAGATCGAACTGCGCGCGCCGCGTCGGCCGCGGACGGTCTTCTTGGGCGGCGGCACGCCGAGCCTCTTGTCCACAACGCAACTGCGCGAGCTGCTCGACACGCTCGAGCGCGTCACCGGTTTTCGCGCGAGCGCTCAGGAAGTCACGGTCGAGTGCAATCCCGAGAGCCTCAGTCGCGACAAGGCGCGCGCACTGCTCGATTTGGGGGTCAACCGCTTTTCGATCGGTTTCCAGTCGCTGAACGACAAGACCCTCGAGTTGTTCGGCCGCGTACACTCTGCGGAGCAGTCGTTTCGCGCTTACGACGCCGTGCGGGCTGCCGGAGCGACGAACGTGAACGTCGACTTCATCTACGCCACACCGGGGCAGTCGCTCGACGAGTGGCGCAGCACGTTGGAGCGCATCGTCGCACTCGCTCCCGAGCACGTGTCGGCCTACAACCTCACCTTCGAGGAGCAGACTCCATTTCGACGCTGGCTCGAACAGGGCCGGCTCGAGAAGCTCCCCGAGGAACTCGAACTCGAGTTCTTCCACCTCACACGCGCGCGACTGGCGCAAGCGGGCCTCGAGGCTTACGAGATCTCGAACTTCGCGCGAGAGGGTCGAGCGTGCGAGCACAATCTCGGCTACTGGCGCAATCGCGAGTACGTGGGCATCGGCCCCTCGGCCGTCAGCAAGGTCGATACGACGCGCGGCGGCAACATCAAGTCGGTGGGCGAGTACAAGCGCCGGATCGCTGAACACGCTCACGCGTGCGAGTGGGACGAGACGCCGAGCGACAACGCGCGCCTGGGCGAGACCTGGTGGCTCGGACTGCGGCTCGCGGAGGGTCTGAGCGCTACGCAAGCGCGAGAGCGAGCGGGACTCGCGCCGTGCGACGCGCAAGTCGACCCGGCGCTCGCCATCGCGCGTGAACTCGGCGCCCAGGGCTGGCTCGACGAGCGCAACGGCGTGTGGTGCACGAGCGCGCGCGGGCTGCCGCTCTCGGACGCGATCGCGCGCGAGTTCCTGCGGCTGGGCTCAAGCTGAGTCGGCGTCGACTCCGCGAGTAGACTGCGCCGCGTGAAGCACTTTGCCGACCGACTTGCCGCCGCCATCGAGCGCTGCGCCAACCCGTGCCTGATCGGGCTCGATCCCCACATCGACCTATTGCCCGACGAGTTCGCGCTCGCGCGCGATCGCAACGCCCCGCGAGCCGCGCGTGCGCGCGCCATCGGCGACTTCTGTTGTGACGTGATCGCGTTGTGCCGTGGCCGCGTCCCCGCCGTGAAGCCTCAGTCCGCCTTCTTCGAGCTCTTCGGCGCCGACGGCGTGGCGCAGTGGGAGCGCGTCGTCGCCGCCGCACACGCTGCTGAGTTGCTCGTGATCGGTGACGTGAAGCGCGGCGACATCGCGAGCACCGCTGCCGCCTACGCAACGGCCTTCCTCGAAGGCGTCGGCGGCGATGCCGAGAGCCTGTGCGACGCCGTCACGCTCTCGCCGTTCCTCGGCGCGGATTCGATCGAACCGTTCCTGGGCGCGTGCCAACGCACCGGGACCGGCATCTATGTGCTCGTGCGAACCTCGAACAAAGGCAGCGCAGACTTCCAGCGCCACGGCGCGCCCCAACTGTCGCAGCGCATCGCCGAGCGAGTCGTGGAGTGGGGCCGCGGGCTGATCGGTGAGAGCGGCTGGTCGAGCGTCGGCGCGGTGGTCGGCGCGACGCACGCCGCGGAGCTGCGCGAGTTCCGCGAGAGCATGCCGAACACGCCGCTGCTGCTCCCCGGCTACGGAGCGCAAGGCGCAGGCGCCGCTGACATCGTCGACGCGTTCCGCAGCTCGAGCGGCGCCACTCAACTCGCTGGAGCGCTGGTCAACTCGTCGCGCGGCGTGTTGTTCGCGCACCGCGACGCGGCGCACAAGGGCAAGCCGTGGCGCGATGCCTCGCGTGCAGCGCTCGAGCACATGATCGCCGACTTGACGGGCGCGCTGGGCGCGACGGCCAAGTAGTCCGCGAACTCGAACGACCCCGACCATGCCCGCCGCACGCATCGAGCTGATCGCCAGCGACATCGAGAAACTGCCCCCGTTCGCGCGCGTGTGCCTGCGCGTGCCGGACTTCAAAGTCCCGCTCGACCTGGCGCAGATCGAGTGCGCACGCGACGACTTCGACCTCGATGCGCGACGCGAACTCGCTGAGCGCTTGCTGCCGCACGCCGAGAACTCCCACGTCGCCGTGCTCGACGCGATTCGCACCCTCGAGCACCCGCGGGCCTGCGCCGTGGTCACCGGACAACAACCTGGTTTGCTCGGCGGGCCGCTGTATTCGCTCTACAAGGCTCTGCACGCAGTGCGACTCGCACGTTCGCTTTCGCAAGCGCACGAGCGGCCCGTGGTCGCGATCTTTTGGAATCACGCCGACGACCACGACATCGCCGAAGCGCACCACGCCTGGCTGCTCAACGAGAACCTCGATTTGCAGCGCCTGGGCCTGGCCGGGTTGTCGTCGGGCAAACAACCGCTGTCGCGCATCGTCTTCGACGAGGAGAAACACCGCCTCGGCGCACTTCGCGCGGCGCTCGAGCAGTCGCTCGGCCGTGAGCCGAACGTCGAAGCCGAACTGCAGCGCTTCGTCCCGCGCCACGGCGAGAGCTTCGCGCAAGCGTTCACGCGCGCGCTGAACAGCTTGCTCGGTCATCTGGGTTTGATCGTGCTCGAGCCCGACTGGATCCGCGAGCCGATGTCGCGCGCGCTGGCGGGACTGTTGAGTGCGCCGGTGGGCGAGTCGCTTGCTCGCGGCGAAGCGAACCTGCGCGCGCTGGGGTTCACGCCGACGATCGAGAGCGCCAGCGCGGCGCTGCTGTTCCGCGTCGACGAGCGCGGCCGCCAACCGCTGCGTCTGGGAGGCGACGGCTATCGCTACGACGGCGAAGAGGGCTCGCGACGCGCCGATGAACTCGCCGCCGAGATCGTGCTGTCGCCGCGCGAGTGGTCGCCGGGAGCACTGCTGCGACCGATCGTGCAGGACCTGTGCTTGCCGAGCGTGGCGTACGTCGGCGGCTGGGGCGAGCTGAGTTACCTCGCGCAACTCGGCCCGCTGCGCAAGGCCGCCGGCGCGCCGCTCACCGCCGCCGTGCCGCGTTGGTCGTGCACGCTCGTCGACCCGCAGACCGCCGATGCCGCGGAGCAGTTGGACGTCACGCTCGGCGCAGTGATCGCAGCGCGCGGCGTTTCGCAGACCACTGAAGAAGCGCCGCCTCCGCCCGTGATCGCCGAACTGCGTGAGATCGCCGAGCGCGCGGCGAAAGAGCTCAACTCGAAAAAAGAGGCGCTCGCCGAACTCGACCGCGGCATCGCGGTGAATCTCGGGCGCACCGGCGCGCAGATCCGCTCGCTGGTCGACAAGCTGTGTGAGAAGGCCGAGCGCGTGCACGCCAATCGCTCGGGCCGCAGCAAGCGCCTGGTGCGACGTGTGACGAACACGCTCGCGCCGCGCGGCGAACTGCAAGAGCGCGTGTTGTGCCTGCCGCCCGTCACGGCGCGTTTCGGCACGGCCTGGATCGATGAAGTGTTCGAGGCCATGGGACCGCTCCAGAGCGGGCATTTGCTGGTGAAGCTGGGAGACGAGCCCGCGGCGACACAACCTGACGACACGCCGGAGGACGACAGCGAATGAAGCTCGACGCCTTGATCGTCGCCGCGCACCCCGATGACGCCGAGATCTGCGTCGGCGGCGCGATCCTCAAATTGGTCGACGCTGGACTGCGCGTGGGCATCGTCGACGTCACACGCGGCGAGATGGGCACGCGCGGCACTCGCGAGGAGCGCGATGCAGAGACGGCCGCGGCCAATCA
This sequence comes from Planctomycetaceae bacterium, assembly GCA_011525785.1. Classification (GTDB taxonomy): domain Bacteria; phylum Planctomycetota; class UBA1135; order UBA1135; genus WYBT01. The sequence continues at coordinate 50,400 of WYBT01000063.1, read as the reverse complement.
GCTCATGCGTTTGAGCGTGCGGCGCAATTTGGAGCAGCCCGACGGGCGCGTGCAGGTGAGCGTGGAAGCGCGCGAGAAGCTTGCGCGCATGCTGCGCGAACACCGGCCCGAGCTCGTGCTCGCACAACACACCGACGACCTCCACCCCGACCACGCGGCGACCGGCCGGCTTGCGCGCGAGGCTTGGTACCTGTCGGGACTGACACGTTTGGCGCAACTCGACGGCGGCCCGCCGGCGGCCCGCCCGCGCCGGCTGTACCACTTCATGGGTCACGTGCCGTTCGAACCGACGCTGGTGATCGACATCGGCGACGTGTGGGAGCGCAAGGTCGCGCTGGTGCGCTGCTACGCCAGCCAGCTCGCGCCGAGCGGCGAGGGCGACCGCGGCCAACACTTCCTGTTCGGCGCCGACATCCTCTCGCGCATGGAGACCCGCGCGCGCTTCTTCGGCGAGCGCATCGGCGCGCGGGTAGGCGAGCCGCTGCTCTCGTCGGGGCCGCTGCCGGTCGACGACCTGCGAAAGTTGTTTTGAGCACGCGCGCTCGCGGCGGATTCAGCGCGCGTTCTGGCAGGACCGCGCCCCGCGCTCGCCGCGCGACACCGTAGAATCCCGCCCCTTCCGATGCGGCGCATCGCTCTGATCAACCAAAAGGGCGGGGTGGGCAAAACCACCTCCACGGTCAACCTCGGCGCGGCGCTGGCCCTCGAAGGCCGGCGCGTGGTGGTGGTCGACCTCGACCCGCAGGCCAACCTCTCGCTGCACCTCGACGTGCAACTGCACAGCGGCGAGCCGTCGAGCTACACGGTGCTGCTGGGCAACGGCACGGTCGAAACGGCCCTGCGCGACACCAAGACCAAGGGACTGCGCTTGCTCGCCGCCAGCATCGATTTGAGCGGCGCCGAGCTCGAGCTCTCGAACGCCTTCGGCCGCGAGATGATCCTGCGCGACGCGCTCGAGCAGTGGGAGCAACGCCACCGCGAGGTCCACGGCGAAGCGCCGGCGGACTACGTGCTGCTCGATTGCCCGCCGAGTCTGGGGTTGCTGTCCGTGAACGGCCTGGTGGCGGCGCACGAAGCGGTCGTGGTCGTGCAGACCGAGTTCTTCGCGCTGCAGGGCATGACCAAGCTGGTCGACGTCGTGCAGCTCCTGCGCCGGCGGCTCAACCCCAAGCTCGAGATCACGGCGATCCTCCCGTGCCTGTACGACAACCGCACCAAGCTCGCGCGCGAAGTGCTCGGCGAGCTGCGCGCCCACTTCCCGGGCAAGGTGTTCACGCGCGCGGTGGCCAAGAACGTGAAGCTGGCCGAGGCGCCGAGCTACGGGCAGACGATCTTCGAGTACGCGCCCGAGTCGAGCGGCGCCTCGGACTACCGCGCCCTGGCCCGCGAGCTGATCGCCATGGAGGCGCGCGACAGCGAGTTGTTCGCGCGCTACGGAGTTCCGGCGCCGGCGCAGCCCGTCGCGGAGCCGGTCCAGGCGCCCGGTGAGAGCATGGTCACGCTCAAGCCGACTCCGCCCCGGCGCCAAAAGCGCCAGAAGCCCGCGTCCGAGGTGGAGCAACCGCCGCCGGCGAACGAGGCGCTCGACGCACTCGCCGTTGGGGCCAGCGCGGCGCCCGGTGAAGCGCCGCGAGCGGGCAGCGCCAACGACGCGCAACCTGACCCGCAAGAGCTCGCCGCGCGCGCTGAAGCCACACGATCCGCCGCGAGCCCTTCGCCAGCCTCTTCGAGCGCTCCGGAGACCTTGGCGAGCACGGCGACGACGACCCCGCCCGCAGCCCCTGGCGCGAAGACGACGGGTGTCAGCACGCCCCAGCCGCCCGCGCCGCCCGTCGAAGAGCTCGAAGAACTGCCCGATCTGCCGCCCGAAACCGAGTTCCTGCCGCGCTACGTCGATCTGTGAGCGAACTTCCGCGATCCCCGGGCGCGCCGCTGCGCATCGGCGTGCTGTGCCATCCGACCTACGGCGGCTCGGGCGTGGTGGCCAGTGAGCTCGCGCTCACCCTGGCCGAGATCGGCCACGAGGTGCACCTGTTCTCGCACGAGGTCCCGCCGCGCCTGGCGCGTTCGCCCGGCCGCGTGTTGATGCACCGCGCGCAGGGCGTGCCCTACCCGCTGTTCCACTCGACGCCGCACGACCTCGCCATCACGAGCGCCATCCTGGACGTGCACCGCGCCCAGGGCCTCGACGTGCTGCACGCGCACTATGCGTTGCCGCACGCGGTTTCGGCCTACCTCGCGCGCGCCGCCGCGCAGGCCGACGACGCAGCTCGCGCGCCGCGCGTGATCACGACGCTGCACGGCACCGACATCACGCTGGTGGGCAACGATCCCTCGTACGCGCCGCTCACGCAGTTCGTGATCCGCGCCAGCGACGCGGTCACCGCGGTGTCCCACTGGCTCGCCAAGGAGACGGCGGAGAAGTTCGGGCTGAGCGGCGACAAGGGCTGCGCGGTCGAAGTGATCCACAACTTCGTCGACACGAAGTGGTTCTCGCCCGAGGCCGGCTCGCCGCGCCATCCATGCTCGCTGCGCACCGGCCCGACCGCGGTGCACGTGAGCAACTTCCGGCCGGTGAAGCGCACGCCCTGGCTGGTGCGCGCCTTCGCGAAGGCGGTGGGCGCGCGGCCGGCCAACTTGGTGCTGGTGGGCGACGGCCCGGACCTGCCGGCCTGCCGCGAGCTGGTGCGCGAGCTGGGCTTGAACGAACGCGTGACGTTCCTGGGTGAGCGCGACGCCTTGCCCGAGCTGCTCGCGCCGGCCTGCGTGTTCGTGCTCACCAGCTCGTCGGAGTCCTTCGGGCTCTCGGCGCTCGAGGCCATGTCGTGCGGAACTCCGGTGGTCGCGACGCGCGCTGGCGGCGTGGGCGAGGTGGTGGAGCACGGCGTGAGCGGCCTGCTCTCCGGCATCGACGACCTCGAGGGCTTCGCCGCCAACCTGGCCGAACTCCTGTTCGACCCCGCGCGCGCGCGAGCCATGGGGGAGGTGGCCCGCCGCCAGGCCGTCGAACGCTTCGCCCGCGAGCGCGTCGTCGAGCGCTACGTCGACCTGTACCGACGTGTACTGGCCCGCGCACCGCGTTTGAGTTGAGCGTCGAAGCACCCGTCTGCGGGGCGCAAGGTATGCGCATCTACCTGGATCACAACGCGACCACGCGCCTGCGGCCCGAGGCGCGCCAGGCCCTGCTCGAGAGCCTGGAGGCCTTGGGAGGCAACCCCTCCAGCCTGCACGCCTCCGGTCGCGCCGCGCGGCAGATGCTCGACGAAGCGCGCGAGCGCACGGCCGCCGCACTGAAGGTCCACGAGGACGAGGTCGTGTTCACCTCGGGCGGGACCGAGTCCAACAACCTCGCCATCTTGGGCTCGGTCCGCGCGGCCGGCGCGGGCGCGGGCCTGGCGACGACGGCCATCGAGCACTCCTCCGTGCTGGGCCCGGCGCGCCAGCTCGAGCGCGAGGGGCACGCGCTGTGGATCGTGGGCGTCGATCGCCTCGCTCGGCCGGACCCCGACGCGCTCGGCGCCGCTCTGTCCGACCCGCGCTGCGCGCTGGTGTCGATGATGGCCGCGAACAACGAGGTCGGCGTGTGCCTGCCGCTGGACGAGCTGCTGCGGGCGCGCGAACGCCTCGCGAGGCGCGTCCTGCTCCATGTGGACGCCGTTCAAGCGCTGGGGCGCGTCGAGCTCGGGCTGCGCGCGCGCTCGATCGACCTGGCGTCGTTCTCGGCGCACAAGGTCGGCGGTCCGGTGGGCGTCGGCGTGCTCTTCCGCCGCAAGGGCGTCGCGCTCGAGCCGCTGATGTTCGGCGGCGAGCAGGAGAACGGGCTGCGTCCGGGCACGGAGAACGTCGCTGCGATCGCGGCCGCGAGCGTCGCAATCGAGTGCGCGGCGCGCGAGCAAACGGAGTTCGCAGCGCGTGCTTCGCGCCTCGCGCGCGACTTTTGGGGAGAACTAAGGCTGCACTTGCCCCACTTGGAGTTGCTCGGCCCGCCGCTCGACGATGCGCTGCGACTACCGGGAACGCTCAACGTGTTGGCGCGCGGCGCGGACGGCAAAGTGCTCGTGATGCGCCTGGACCTCGAAGGATTGGAGTGCAGCGCGGGTTCGGCGTGCGCGAGCGGCTCGATCGAGCCGAGCCACGTGCTGCGCGCGTTGGGCTTGAGCGACGACGACGCTCGCGCTGGCGTTCGGCTCTCCATCGGTCGCGCGACCACGTGGAGAGAGCTTCAACAGTCTGTGGATATCCTGGGGAGAACCCTTGGACGAGCGGACGCAAACTCCGGCGACGCCGTGAGTTTGTGAAGTGCCAGTCAAGAGTCGCGGGATGCGTGTTGACAGCCCCGGAGGGTGCGCTTGGAATGCGCCCTCGTTTTCGAACCGCGACGCGCCTCGAGCGCTGGTCCGCCAGCTCCGAGTTCGACGGTCCCCGCGGGTGTCGCTTCCGACTCCACACCGACGCCGTTCTCCCCGCCAGTCGATGCCCGCAACGAGGGAACTAGGACTCAAGTTGTCGCCTAAATGCCGCCGCTTCCACCCTCCCGGGGTCGAAGCCGCGCGGCAACTGGCGAGGGCGCTGCAGACAGCGCCCGGGCAGACCGCTCGGGAAGCGGCGGAGCGGGTCGAAGCGAGCGGGACGTCCGGGTGGGGGATGTCCTGGTGCTCGGTGTGGACAGGTCGGTTGTCAGCAGGGGAGTGAGGCGGACCATGCAGTCGGAACAAGTCGGAGGCGCTGTCGGCGCCAGCCAGGCCCTCGAGGCCTCCGACGCCACGCGTCCGCTCGCAGCGACGGCGTCATTGGCGGCGGCTTCGTCGGCAGCCGGCATTTCGGCCGAACTCGCGGCTGCGGCGCCCGCCGAACTGCTCATGCCCCGTCCGCCGTCCGACCTGGACGCGGCGACGCGCGAGACGGAACTCGACGCACCCGCAGCGACCGACGCGCAGGCCGGTGAAGAGCTCGGCGAGCGCTGGCGCGCCATCCAGGCGGCCCTCCGCCGCCGCATCCGGCGCGAGCAGTTCGAGACTTGGTTCCGGCGCGCCGATCTGCGCCGCGCCGGGCCCGACGTGGTGCGCATCGCGGTGCAGAACTCCTTCGCCGCCGACTGGCTGCGCTCCAACTACCGCAGCGCGCTCGAACAGGCCGTTCAGGACGTGCTCGGCGTGGCCTGCCCGGTGGAACTGATCGTCGACGCGGAACTGACGGTCGCGCCCCGCCAGCGCACGGACGAGGCCGGGAACCCGACTGCGACGACGGCCGCCGATGCTGCGGGTGCGGCGAACTCAGGCGCCGGGTCCGCCCAAGGCGCGGAAGCCGACGGGCTGGCGCGTCGCTCCGGTGCGGTGAGCGTGAACGAGGTCGCGCCGGCGCGCTCGAACGCCGACTCCGCGCGCTGGAACGGCGCCAGCAGTGACAACGGGCTGATGTGGAGCTCGGACGTCACGCTCAACCCCAACTACCGCTTCGACAACTTCGTCGTCGGGCCCTGCAACCGCTTCGCCTACGCGGCGGCAGTCGGCGTGTCGGAGTCGCCGGGCAAGTCCTACAACCCGTTCTTCCTGCACGGCAGCGTCGGCCTCGGCAAGACGCACCTGCTGCAGTCGCTGTGCTACTCGCTGCTCGATCGCTCGCCGGGGGTGCGGATCCTGTACCTCTCGTGCGAGACGTTCATCAACCACTTCATCAGCGCGCTCGAGAACGGCGACCTGCACAAGTTCCGCACCAAGTACCGCAACGTCGACCTGCTGGTCGTGGACGACATCCATCTGCTGGCGAACAAGGAGCGCACGCAGGAAGAGTTCTTCCACACCTTCAACACGCTCTACAACGCCGGCAAGCAGATCGTGCTCTCGTCGGATTCCCCGCCCAAGGAGATCCCGACGCTCCAGGAGCGGCTGGTGTCGCGCTTCAAGTGGGGCCTGGTCACCGAGATCGAGACGCCCTGCTACGAGACGCGCATGGCGATCTTGAAGCGCAAGAGCCGGGAGCGCGGCCACGAATTGCCCGAGCAGGTCGCCCAACTGCTGGCCGAGCACATCGAGTCCAACATCCGCGAGCTCGAAGGCGCCGTGAACCGCCTGATCAGCTACGCCGGCCTCAACCACCAGGAGATCACGCCCGAGCTGGTGCGGCGCCTCCTGCGCGACATCTTCACGCAGCCCAAGGGCCAGCCGACCATGGACGACGTGCTGCGCGTCGTCACCACGCACTTCCAGGTCAAGGTCACCGAGCTGCAGTCGCGCCGGCGCACCAAGGCCATCGCGTTCCCGCGCCAAGTGGCCATGTATCTGGCGCGCTCGATCACCCGCCACTCGCTCGAAGAGGTCGGCGGTTTCTTCGGCGGCCGCGACCACACGACCGTGCTGTACGCCGTGGAGCAGATCGACAAGCAGATGCGCGCGGACGAGCGCTTCCGCGGCACGGTCCAGGGCCTGCTCGCGCAGCTCCAGCGCTGACTTCACGTCGCGCTGCGCGGCCACGCGGCCACAGCGTTGGGTCGCATCGCCACGCCGGCGCCGTAGCGCACCGCTCGGCTCGCAGCGCACTGCGCGCCTGAGCCTGGCTGAGGACCGACGTCGACGAACGCGCGACACGTCCGACGACGTTCTCGAAACCCATCGTTCGAGCGATGCACCTGGGTTCGAAACGCGACCGCAACTGGCCGCGTCGCGCGCCTCCTCCCTCTCTCCGACACCCTCGCTGAGCCCGCTTCCAACCCGTCAACGCCGTGGACAACCTTGGGGAAAGCGCCTGCAGCTTCCGTGCACAACTCGACGCGCTTCCCACGCGCCTCCGAGGGTCTGTGGAGGGCTGTGCACAAGCGGGGCGAACTCCACCGGCTCTCCACCGTGCCAAGCCGTGTTTCCCCACAGCGCTCCTCGCGCGTATCCTGTTGCGCTCGCGTGGTTTGAGCTTTCCGGACGCAGCCTTCCTAACGTTCGGCGGGGGTCTCTGAGAAGATGAAGATCTTTCTTCTGATCAACGATCCACAAGCCTCAATCCCCACACCGCCGCGACGCGCTGCCAGCCAACGCTGAGCAGGCAGCACTCCGGCGCAGCACGCGTCCGCACGCGAGCCGTCCACACCCTGTTCCACCTGCCCACCATCCACGCATGAAAGTCCTCTGCGAGCGCGAGAAGCTGCGCGAAGGGTTGGCTGTCGCCAACAACGTCATCCCCTCCAAGAGCCCCAAGCCGATCCTCACCAACGTCTGCATGGTGGCGACGGCCGAGCGCCTGGAGCTGGTCGGAACCGATCTGGAAGTCTCCGTCCGCTACGCCATCGACGAAGGCGTCAAGGTGCTCGAGCCGGGAACCGTGGTGGTGCCCGCGCGCGTGCTGCACGACTTCGTGCGCGACCTCGCCGGCGAGACGGTCGAGATCGAAGTGCGCGGCTCGACGTGCGAGATCCGCTGCGGCGACGACGACTGCGAGCTGGTGACCGCCGACGCCGAGGAATTCCCGGTCGTGTCGCGCTTCGAGGAAGAGGGCGCGTTCACCCTCCAAGCGGGAACGTTCACCTCGCTGGTCGGGCGCACGGCCTTCGCCGCCGCGCGCGAGCAAGGCCGCTACGCGATGCACGGCGTGCTGATCGAAGTGGCCGACAGCCTGTTGCGCATGGTCGCAACCGACGGACGACGCCTGGCGCTGGCGCACTCGCCGATCGACACGCAAGGTCGCAGCGGCCCCAGCCGCCCGTGCATCGTGCCGACCAAGGGCATGCAGCTGTTCTGCCGCGTGATGTCCGATGCGCTCGACTCGGTCAAGCTGCACTTCGCCGAAGGACAGATCGGCGTGCGCACACGCAATGCCGAGGTCTTCGCGCGTCTGCTCGACGGCGACTTCCCGCGCTACTCGGCGGTCATTCCGGCCGAGAGCCGCAACTTCTGCGAAGCCGAGGCCCAGGTGCTCGAGCGCAAGATCCGCCTGGTGGCGAACGTCACCGGCGAAGAAGCGCGCGCCGTGCGCTTCAGCCTCAGCCCCGGCCGTCTCGAGCTCACCGGACAGTCGGCGGGCCGCGGCGCGGCGCGCGCGCACATGGACGTCGAGTTCAAGGGCGCCGCAGCGGAGATCGCCTTCAACCCCGACTACGTGGCGGACGGGCTGAAGAACTGCGAGAGCGGACACGTCCGGCTCGAGTTCAACGAGAAGACCTCCCCGGGCAAGTTCATCCTGGGAGAGAACTACGTCTACATCGTGATGCCGATCACGGTGGATGGTTGACCTGAGCGTGAGCGAACGAGCCGGAAGCGAGCGAGGTCGAGCCCAGGGCAAAGAGCGCGGCGGAGTGGCTTCGCTGCGCAACGTGCTCGGCGCCTACCTGCGCTCGTCCGGCCTGGAACGCCAATTTTCGAACGCGCGCGTGCACCAGGCCTGGCGCGACGCGGTCGGACCTGCGATGGCCTCGCGGGCGCGCTCCGTGCGCTTCGAGAACGGCGTTCTCGAGGTGCACGTGAAGTCCGCCGCGCACCTCCAGGAACTCAAGAGCTTCACCGGCGAGGGCTATCGAGCCGCCGCCAATCGCCGCTTGGGCGGCGAACGCATTCAACGAGTCGAATTCCGATTGGAACGCTGATCGATGGTCGAAGACACCAAGACCCAGTCCTACGGCGCCGAGTCCATCACCGTCCTCGAAGGACTCGAGGCCGTGCGCGTGCGCCCCGCGATGTACATCGGGGACACCGACATCCGCGGGCTCCACCACTTGATCTGGGAAGTGGTCGACAACTCGGTGGACGAGGCGCTGGCCGGTCACGCCACGCATGTCGAGGTGGTGGTCCAGGCCGATGGCTCGGTGAGCGTCACCGACGACGGCCGCGGCATCCCGACCGCCATCAAGCAACCCTATGGCATCTCATCGGTCGAGCTGGTGCTCACCAAGCTGCACGCGGGCGGCAAGTTCGACCACGGCGCGTACAAGGTCTCGGGCGGTCTGCACGGTGTCGGCGTGTCGTGCGTGAACGCGCTCTCCGAGTGGCTCGAGGCCAGCGTCTTCCAGAACGGGCAGACGCACTGGATGCGCTTCCACCGCGGCATTCCGCAGGGGCCCCTGAAGATCACGGGAACAGCCGACAAGCGCGGCACGCGCATCGTCTTCAAGCCCGATGCGCAGATCTTCCGCACGGTCGAGATCGACTTCGAGACGGTCGTCAATCGCCTGCGCGAAACGGCCTACCTGATGGGCTCGCGCGGGCTGTCGATCACCGTGCGCGACGAGCGCACGGGCCACAGCGAGCACTTCGAGTTCACCGACGGGCTGCGCACCTTCGTGCAGCACATCAACAAGAACAAGGAACCGCTGCACGCGGACGTGATCCACTTCGCCAAGACGGTCACGACCGAGGAGAACCCTGGTGTCGAGTACGCAGTCGAAGTGGCGATGCAGTACACGGACTCGTACCAGGAGAACGTGTTCACCTTCGTCAACAACATCAAGACGCCCGGCGGCGGCACGCACCTCTCGGGCTTCAAGACTGGCTTGACGCGCACGCTGAACGCGTACGCCAAGCAAGAGAAGCTGGTGAAGGATTCGGACAAGGTCTCGCTGACGGGAGACGACTTCCGCGAAGGCGTGACGGCGATCATCTCGGTCTTCGTTCCCGATCCGCAGTTCGAGGGCCAGACCAAGGACAAGCTCGGCAACCGCGAAGTCGAAGGCGTGGTGAACTCGGCGGTGGGCGACGCGCTGTCGCGCTACCTCGAGGAGAACAACGCCGTCGCCAAGGCGCTCGTGCAGAAGGCCATCCGCGCGCAAGCGGCGCGCGAAGCGGCCCGAAAAGCGCGCGATCTGGTGCGGCGCAAGTCCGCGCTGGCGAGCGGCAACCTGCCGGGCAAGCTGGCGGACTGTCAGAGCAACAACAAGGAAGAGAGCGAGCTGTACCTGGTGGAGGGTGACTCCGCGGGTGGCTCGGCCAAGGACGGCCGCGATCGCCGCTATCAGGCGATCCTTCCGCTGAAGGGCAAGATCCTGAACGTCGAGAAGGCGCGGCTCGACAAGATGCTCGCGCACTCGGAAATCCAGACGATCATCTCGGCGCTGGGTTGCGGCATCGCGGACGAGTTCGACCTCGCCAAGGTGCGCTACGGCAAGACGATCATCATGACCGACGCGGATGTCGACGGTTCGCACATCCGCACGCTGCTCCTGACGTTCTTCTTCCGCCACATGCGGCCGTTGATCGAAGCGGGCATGCTCTACATCGCGCAGCCGCCGCTGTACCGCGTGAAGAGCAAGCGCGGCGAGCGCTACATCGCCAGCGACCCCGAACTGCGCCGCACGTTGATCGAGCTCGCGGCAGAGTCGATCTCGATCGACGAGATCGGTTCGGCCAAGCGCTGGCAGGGCGCCGAACTCAAGGCCGTGCTCGACGACCTGCGCCGGCTCGAGGACGCGCTCGAACGCGGCCTGCCGCTGTGGACGCGCGTGCCGGCGGCGCGCTGGATCGCGACCTGGGACGGAACACGGGTGGCGACGCACTGGGTTCAAGTGCAGGGCCAGGACCACTTCTTCGAGAGCGCCGAGAAGCAGGGCGACTTCCTCGAACTGCTCAAGGCGCAGCACGGCGCCGACCTCAAGGTCTACGACGGGCCCGAGAGCAAGGTCGCGCGCGACGATGCGCACGCGCTGGCGGCGCGCTTCGCTCACGCGGGCGAGGTCAGCGAGGCGCTGGCCGCGGTCGACGGCAAGGGCTTGACCATCCACGGCGGCCGCTGGCTCGTGACGCGCGGCGCGAAGAGCGTGGAGTGCGAGAGCTTGTTCGAGCTGGCGCGCTCGATCCGCAAGACCTCCGAAGGCGACCTGGATGTCCAGCGCTACAAGGGTCTGGGCGAGATGAACCCCGAGCAGCTGTGGGAGTCGACCATGGATCCGGCGCGGCGGCGGCTCTACCAGGTGCGCCTGGAGGACGAGTTCGCGGCCGACGAGATCTTCACGGTGCTGATGAGCAACCAGGTCGAAGCCCGCCGCGAGTACATCGAGCGCTACGCCCTCGAAGTCACCAACCTCGACGTGTGAGCGCGGCGCGCAGTGGCGCGCGGCGACTGGGGGCGGCTCGGGGAATCGCTTGCGAGCGCCCGACGCGAGGTTTCAGTCCTGGGAGGTGCGGGTCCGATACAGCCCGAACCTCCTGGGATTCGCGCCTTGAAGAACAGCCATCGACTCGACTACGCCAGCTTGGCCGAGGTGCTCGGCCAGAAGGGTCTGGTCGATCCACAGCGGCTCAAGCTCACGCTCCAGTCCTCGCTGCACGGTCCGATCCCCTTCACCGAGGCGCTGGTGGCGGACGGGTTGATCGGCGACTGGGACCTCTCGCGCGTGGTGTGCGAGATCTACGGCCTCGCCTTCCTGCCGGTGGACTTTTACACGCCCAGCAAGGACGCGCTCGCGGGCCTCGACCACGACTTCCTGCGGCAGCACCGGCTCGCTCCGCTGTCGCGCCACAAACGCGTTCTCACCATCTGCATGCCGGCGCTCGTGCCCGCGGATGTGCTGGGCCTGTTGGCGTCCACCGCCGACGTGCACGTGATGCCCGTGGTTGGAACGGTCAACGGCAACAACAAGTGGCTGGCCGAGCATCTGCCCGCTGAAGCGCCGACAGCGGCGGGCGGCGACCAGGCCCTCGACTGGAAGAACATCTTCGACGAGGGCGACGCCAACGTGCTGCTCAACCTGGATTCGGATCCCGAGGCGCCTGGGGCTCAGCCGGCGCCGGCGGCGTAGCGTCAGCGGCAGCAACGGGCGGCGCGCTCGGCGACGAAGCCGGAGTCGCGAGCGCGCCCTGGATCTCCGACTCGGCTGTGCGCACTTCGCGCCGCACGGTTCCGGCGACGTCGACCTCGCGCAGCGGCCGCACCACGTTGGTCTCGATCTCGCGGCGCGCGTTGCGGATCTCGTTGTCGATGCCGGACTCGCGCCGCAGATCGTTCAGCGCGCGCTTGAGCTTCTGCACCGTCGCGGCCGCCTCGCCGGCCACTTGCGGCAGGCGCTGGCCGAACACGATCACCGCCACGACGGCGACGACGATCAGCTCCTGCGGCGAGATTCCGAACAGCTCCACGGCGCGGCGGATTCTAACCGGCCGGGGGTCGCGCTCACTGGCGCGTGTTGCGCCACCGGTCGAGCAGCGAGGGCGAAGCGCTGCGCCAGGCGAACAGCGGCGTGAATTTGAAGCGCAGCGAGGAACGGCCTTCACCCGCCACCACCGAGTTCTCGAGCTCGAACACGAAGTCGTGGCCCATGCGGCGCAGCGTGACGGAGTACGCCAGGCTGTCTCCGGAGTCGCGCGCGGAGAAGGTCTGACGTCCCTCGACTTCCCACTTGCGCGTGAACTGGTAGCGCGCGCCGACCGAGGCGGCGTCGTACAGCTCGACTCCGGTCAAATCGCGGCCGCGGTGGTAGCCGACCTCGAGGTCCAGGCCCGGAGTCGGCTCGAAGCCCACCAACGTGCGCGAGTAGTCGGTCTCGCCGCTCGCGAGGTCGTAGCGCGCGTCGTGCGAGACGCCGAAGGGCATGCCCGCCAGCCGCGAGAGCCAGGTCGAGCGCGTGAGGATCGGCTGCCAGCCCTCGTCCTCGCCCGGCGCCAGGCTCTGCGCGTGGGTCTGCACCACCTCGACGTCGAGGTCGCTGCGCAGCTCGCGGTGCTCCCAGCGCGAGCGCAGCGCCAGATCGAGGTAGCGCCCCTCGATGGGCGTGTCGGCCGCGTCGAAGCGCGCCACGCTCTCGCCGCCGTCGAAGTGCGCGAGATCGCCGCGGTAGCCGACGGTCGGCGTCCACACGTGCCAGCTGCCCGAGTCGAAGCGCTTCCAGAACGTGGTCGAGGCCTGCAAGCCCGCGATCATCGCCACGCGCGCCGCGCGATCGTCCTGCGCCGCGTTCTCGCTCCAACCCGTGGCGCGACCTTCGACGAAGGGCGTCAAGCGCACGCCAGAGTTGCCCGCGGTCCACGGCGCCTCGTAGCGAGTGAGCCCGTCGACGCGCAGCACCTCGCGCTCGCCCAGCCCGTCGGCGAACGGCCGCTCGTTGTAGCGCGGGTCGCCTTCGAAGCGCGCGCGGTTGGAGAGCGTGAGCAAGGAGCTCTGCACGATCGAGAGCGGCCCCAGCGAGCCGACGCTCGTGCGGCCCTTGAAGATGTTCACGCTCGGCTGGTCGACGACCTCGCTGCGGAAGTCTTCGAGCCGCGCCTCGGCCGTGGCGCTGGTGTAGCGCTCGTCGACCGCGCTGCGCCAGTGGACCAGCGTCTCGCGCTCTTCGAAGCGCAGGTACTCGTTCTCGAAGAACTCCGCCTGCACGCCCGGATCGCTCTGGCGCGTGACGATCACGTCGATCCACTCGTCGGTTCCGAGCAGGTAGCGCCCCCGCGAACGCAGCCACGCGCGACCTTCACTGCGATCGTTCTCGTCGACGCGCACCAGGCCGCGGTCCTGCTTGGTGTCGTAGATCGCGTCGAAGATCACCGACCAGCGGTAGTGCCCCTTGGCCTGGAAGGTGCTCTCCACGCCGAGGATCAGGCCGCGCGAGTTGAGGTCGGCGTGCGTGCGCGTGTTGCCCTCGGGCTTGGGCAGCGCGATCTTCCCCGAGAACAGCCGGTTGAGCAGCCAGTGGAAGCCCTTGACGATCGGCCCGATGTCGGTCGTGAAGTTGGCCGAGATGAACGTGCCGAGTTTGGAGTCCTGGCCGAAGGACGGCAGCGCAATCGAGCCGACCGAGAGCGACTCCTCGTCGAACTTGCTGTTCTTGTCCTGGCGGCCCGCGATGCGCGGCAGCGGCAGCGCGACGGGCCCGAAGAAGTCGATCGCGTTGTCCTCCAACGCGACATCGAAGCCGTCGAGCTTCTCGACCGTGCGCTCCACGCCGGTCTTGGGGTCCTTGACGATGCTCTCGACCATCCGCGGCGTGCGCGAGAACTTGCCGATGCGGATCACGTAGTGCGGCTCGTCGTGCGCGCAGGTGGTCGCGACGGCGTTGCGCGACTCCATCGAGCCATCGAGCGAGTGGCGCAGCCAGTCGGCCTGCAGCTTGAGCTTGTAGCTCCTCCCGCCGATCGGCAGGTCGAAGTCGAGCACGGCGTCCACCACCCAGCCGTGTCCGTCGACCAGGTCCATGTACACGCCCGCGGCGCGCAACTGCGTCTCGCCGTTCGTGCGCTGCTCGACTTCGCCGTCGAGGTAGATCTCGTGCAGCCAGTCCTGCACCTGGCTCATGTCGACGCGGCCGAAGAAGCGGCGCCGTCGCTCCTGCGACTGCAAGTCTGGGTCGTCGGTGAGCGACGACGACTTGCGGCCCATCATGCGCCACTTGGCCGAGTCGACCCAGGCCAGCGCCCAGGCTGCGCGCACTTCGGCTTCGCCGGAGCGCCAGATGGGATTGCGGAAGATCTGGATCGTGTCGTCGCCGGCCGGCAGCGGCTCGAGCGCTTCGTACGTGAGCGACCAACTGTCGCGCGCGTCCAGTGCGAGCGGCCGCACGATCGCGTTGTCCGAGCGCAGATAGCCGGTGTCGAGCTGGAGTTCGATGCGCGGCGCCGACCAGATCGTCTCGCCGCGTTCGAGCACCGCGAGCCCGCTGTCGTCGCTCGACGCGTCGCCGGTGATCGTGAGCAGTTGCTTGCGGCCTGAAATCTCGAGCACCGAGCCGCGCGCGCCGCCCATCGACGACATGCGCAATTGGAAGCCGCCCCAGGCCACCAGCTCGTTCAACGACTCGCGCACATCGCTCGCGGGCTGCTCTTCCAAACGGATCAGCGCCGCGCCGCAGTCGACGTCCCAGGCCTCGAGCAGCTCGGTCTTGCCGCCGATGTAGACGCTGTCGCTCAGGACGATCGAGCGTTCGTCGCAGTCGAGCGCGCCCGCGACGACGCGCACCTTGCGCGCGTCCGGCGGGAGCTTCGAGCTGCTCGGGCCGAGCGCCAGGCCGTCGATGTCGGCCTCGACGCTGAGCGCGGTGATGCGCTCGGGCGAGAAGTCGGCCTGCGCAGCGAGCATTTCGACGGTCGCAGTGCTCTGCGGCAGTCGACCCGCCAGACGCACCTTCTCGCCCGCCGCCGGCGTCAGTCGCGCGGAGCGATCGGCGCGCAGCTCCAAGCGCTCGCCGGCGCCGCCCATCTCGAGGCGTCCACGGTGAATGAAGCGCACGTCGCCCGTGACGGTCGACAAGCTGGGCTCGAAGCGCTCGCGCTCCTGCGCATCGCGCACGAGGTCGGCGCGCGCGTGGAAGCGCTCGCCGTACAGCTCGAGCTCGTCTTCGTCGCGGACAACGCGCGCGCGAACCCCGCCGCCAGCGTCGACCTGCAAGTCGGGCGCGAGGTCGGGCTGCTCGCTCGCCCCGCGTTGCGCGATGACGATCCAGGGCGCGTCGAGCTGGTAGCCCAGGCCGTCGAGGTCGACGCCGGCGTGCGCGTCGCCGCGCGCGTGCACGAGCTGTCCTTGCGCCTCGATGAACAGCGCATCGAACGCGCCCCACACGCGCCCGTTGTCGCTCACCACCAGGCGCGCGGGCGCTTGCGGGCTGCCGGCGAGCTCCGCGCGATCGATGGCCCAGGCCTCGAGCCGCTCGCCGCGGCCGGCGCCTTGCGGGCCTTCGAAGCGCACGTCGCCGCCCGCCAGGAAGCTCAACTGCCGCGGATCGAGCTCGTACAGCTCGTCGGCGCGCGCCCAGTACGTCCGCACGCCTGCGCGCTGCTGCTCGAGCGTGATGTTGCGCGCCTCGCGGACCACGATGCGTTCGCGGTCGAGGTCGACCACCAGGCCCGAACCCGAGCTGAGCGCGACGTCGTCCAGCTCGGCGGTCCGACCGCTGAGCGTGGCGCGTTCGGGCGCGCTCAAGCGTGCAGCGTCGCGACCGTTCACATCGCGCAGGGTCTCGACCGCGATGCGCTCGCTCGAAACGGTCCACTCGGCGTGGTTGGCGCGCACTTCGCCGAGCGCGATGAGCTCGCTGAGGCTGCCGTTGGGCGCGACGCGGCCTTCGAAGCGCGTGCGGCAGCTCAACTCCGTGCCCAGCGCCGGCAAGGTCATCTTCGCCGGCCCGTTGAACTCGAAGCGCTCCTGTTCGCCGAAGAACAGCTCGAGCGGCCCCGCGCCTTCGCCGCGCACGGTCAGTTGTTCGCCTTCGACCAGCAGCTCGCGCGGCACGCTGGCCAGCGCGCGTTCACGCAGGGCCAGATCCAGACGCGGCTCGCCGTCGAAGGTTGCACGCAGCGGGCGACCGCGCGGGTCGAAGTCGAGCACCAGCCGCTCGCTGCGGAACGTCCCGTCGGCGCGCGAGCGCACGATCACCTCGCGACTGGCCTCGGCGTACAGCGCCGTGAAGCTCGAGCGCTGTTGATCGATGCGGCCGTATAGCACCAGCGACTGCGCGTCGACTTGCAGCGGGAGCTCGGCGCGCACGTCCAAGCTGGCGCCGCCCTCGAGCTCGATCGACACGACGTCCTTGCCCAGGCGTTCCTCCAGGTCGGGACGCGAACGGGCGACCAGCGCCCCGCGCCCAAGCAGCAGCGCCTCGCCGCCGCCGTCCAGCTCCAGCCGCGCGCGCGTCTCGCTGCGCAACGTGAGCACCTGCGCAATCCCGTCGACCGTCATTCCGCGCCCGCTGCCGGTGAAGCTCGTTCCGATGATCGACACCATCTCGTCGCTGAGGGCGAACTGCTTGTCGATGTCGAGCTGCAGGTGCGGCGCCTGGAAGCGCAAGGGCGAGAAGCGCGACGACGAGATGTGCCGCAAGTCCGCGTCGCGCACTTCGATCGGCGTCGCGCGGTCCAGCGCGCCCAGGCCGGTCAGGCGCGCGCGCGCACGGCCGGCGCGTCCGTCGACGGTCAGCTCGCGCGTGGTGTCGTCGTAGCGCTCGAACTCGACTTCCAGCAGGTCGATCGAGCCGTCCTCGAGCGTGCGCGAGTCGCGCGACTTCACGTGCAGCCACAGCGGTTGGTCCGCTTGCTCGAGGTCCTTGAGGAACAACTCGAAGGGCCCTGAGTGCGAGAACTGACCGCGCTTGTCGTCGCCGGTCTCGATGGTGGTCAGCTCGCCCTGCTGCGCCGGCGCGGGCGCGACGGGCGTGGGAGCTTCGCCGCCGCCGCCGGTGGGAGGCGGTCGCGTGGTGCGGCGATCGATCCACCACAGCACGAGCGCTCCCAGGAGCACCAGCGCGAGGAAGTAGCCGACGCGCTTCATCGGCGCGCGGCGCTGGGGCCTGCGAGGTCAGCCACGGTGCGCGTCGAGCACGCCATGCCACTTGTCCTGGGCGCGCAGGACGAGCTCGATCGCCTCGCGCACTGCGCCGTGCCCGCCGCGGGCCTGCGTGACGTGATCGGCGTGCGCGCGCACCTGCGGAGCGGCGTCGGCCGGCGCGATGAAGCAGCCCGCCGCGGCGCGCAGCCCGAGGTCGGGCCAATCGTCGCCCATGGCGAGCGTCTCGTGCGCCGAGACGCCCAGCCGCACACACACCTCGCGCAGCACGCTGGCCTTGTCCTTCACGCCCAGGTGCAGCTCGCGCACGCCCAGCACGCGAGCGCGTTCGGCCGCGGCCGGCGAACTGCGCCCGGTGATCCAGGCCATCGCGACCCCGGCGCGCAACAGCTCGACGATGCCCAGCCCGTCGCGCACGTCGAAGCGCAGGTGCTCGCCCGTTGCGGACACGAAGATGCCGCCGTCGGTCAGCGTGCCATCGACGTCCAATGCGACCAGCCGAATCGGCCGCAACACTGCGGCCAAGCGCGGCTCCAGCGCCGGCTCCTCCATCGCGCAGAGGGTAGCGTCGCGGCGAGCCGCGCCCCACTGCGCGCATGCCGTACGCGCGCTTCAGAACGCGTCGTCGACGATGACCAGCGGACGGCATTCGCCTGCGAAGGCGCCGCCGCCGCCGGGCGCGCGAACGATCGTCTGCACGAACCAGGTCTGCGACTGCACGCCGGCCGGAAGCGAAGGCAGCGTCAGGGAGATCGTGGTCGAGCCCGAGGGAATTGGACCGGTGCTCGTGCGCACTTCGAAGGGGCCCTTCAGCAGAAGCGGCCCGTTGTACGCGGCGTCGAGAGCGTGCGCGGGCTGCTGCGAAGCCAGCAGGAATCCCTGGGCGCCCGGTTGCGTCATGACAGTCACGTTCACAACGGTCGCCTCGCGAGCGACGCGCGGCAGTTCGAGCTCGGTGGTGGGCCCCGCGAGCAGCTGAACGGGCCCCACCAGGTTGGTTCCCTTGTTGCCCTGCACGCACAGCGTGCAGAAGCAGCCGCCGCCGGCGCCGCCATCGCCGCGCACGAAGGTCGACGCGATCGCGCGGGCGTTCGACGGCGTCTGGACCACCAACCCGTCGCCGCCGTTCCCACCGAACATGCAAGTGCCGAAGGCCGAGCCGCCGTCGCCGCCGCGGAAGGTCGACTCGGCGAAGTGCAGGAGGCCGCCTGAGATCACGCCGCCGTCGGCGCCCGGTTGCCCGTCGGCGATCGTCGTGGGCTCGAGCCCGCTCGCGCCGCGCAACTGGCTCTGATAGAGCGCGACCCAACTGCCGCTCGACCACAGCCCGCTGCCGGGCGCAACCGGGGCCCACACGGCGGCGTTCCCTCCGCGAAAGACGCTGTCCGTCGCGGCGAAGCTCAGCGCGCCGATCAAGGTCGCCCCATGGCCGCGTTCACGTCCCAGGAATTGGCAGCGGTCGACTCGCACAGCCCCGGCGGAGTTGCTCACGCTGAGCGCATTGCCCGAACCGGCGCCCGTCCAGGGCTCGCCCTGGACCTGCAGTCCCGACAGGACCACCTGCCCGCTGGCGGCGAGATTGGCGACTTGCACGCCGTGCAGCAGCAGCGGGGGAACCGAGCCCTCCGCCGCCAAGGTCAGGCTCTTGCCGTCGATCACGGCGCCGCTGGGATAGACGCCGGGGTAGATCAGCAGGGTGTCGCCGCTCTGGGCGGCATCCACGGCGGCCTGGAGGTCCATTCCCTCCACGACCACGTGTACGGCGCCGAGCTGTGAGCGCGCGGCCGACGAGAGCAGAGCCAGGGTGAGCGACGAGAGCAGCGTGAAGCGAACGAGCATGGAATCCTCCTTGTTCGTTGCTCCCGATGTCGAGGCAGCGCGAATCGGTTCCGCAAACACGATTTCGCGTCCGTGGCCATGACGGCCACGCGCTCGGCGCTGCTCCCGCGCCTACAGCCGCGTGTCGAGGATGTCTTGCACGTCGAGCAGGCCGACGGGGCGGCGCTCGGAGTCCAGCACCGGGATCTGGTCGACGCGGTGGGCGCGCAGCACGCGTTCGGCCTCTTCGAGCAACTGCTCGGCGAGCACGAACTTGGGGTTCGCGGTCATGTAGCGCTCGATGCGCGCCTCGCGGTCGACGGCGCCGTGCTGCTCGACCAGACGGCGCAGGTCGCCGTCGGTGAAGATCCCGACCAGCAGGCCCTGGTCGTCGACCACCAGAGTTGCGCCGGGCTTGCCCGGAGTGTGCCCCATCGCGCGCAGGGCCGCGGCGAGCGACTCGTTGTGGCGCACGAGCGGCAACTCGACGTTGCGGCGCATGACTTCGCCGACGCGCAGGAGCTTGCGGCCCAGCGAACCCGCCGGGTGGTAGAGCGCGAAGTCGGCGCGTTGGAAGTTGCGCTCGGACAGCAGCACCATCGCCAGCGCATCGCCCATGGCGAGCAGCGCCGAAGTGCTGGCCGTCGGCGCGAGGCCCAGCGGGCAGGCCTCGTCGACCTTGCCGATGTCCAGCACGCAATCCGCCAGGCGCGCGAGCGTGGACGCGCCGTCGCCGGTCATCACGATCACGCGCGCGCCGATTTTGCGCGCCACGGGGACCACGAGCTTGACCTCGCTCGTCTCGCCCGAGTTCGAGAGCGCCAGGAGAACGTCTCCCGCGCGGATGCGGCCCAGATCGCCGTGCAGCGCTTCGGCCGGGTGCAGGAACAGCGAATCGGTTCCCGTGGAGGCCAGCGTGGCGGAGATCTTCTGCCCGATCAGCCCGGCCTTGCCCATGCCGGTGACGACCACCTTGCCCTGGCAGGCGAGCAGCAGGTCGAGGGCCTGACCGAAGCGCTCGTCGAGCGCCTGCTCGAGCCCTGCGATGGTGCGCGCTTCGACTTGGATCACCTCGCGGGCGCGCGCCAGGCGCTGTTCGAGCAGTTGACGTGAAGAGGTCTGCGTCATCGGCATGCAGACGTTATCGCGCTGCTCAGGTTACGCTACCGCTTTCGACGTGAGAGACCTCGAACAGCAAGTGCGGACCCTCGGCCGCGCCCTCGCCGGCTGGGCTTCGCCGCGCTGGCGCATGCTCACCGGCATGGCCGCCATGGCGAGCGTGATGCCGACGCTGCAGCTGGGAGGCGACGAAGCCGAGCTGATCGAGCTGGTGTTCGTGGTGATCTTCGTGGTGCTGTCCTTCAGCCTCCACGAGGCCGCGCACGCCTGGATGGCGTGGAAGTGCGGCGACCCGACGGCCAAGGACCTCGGCCGCATCACCTTCAATCCGATCCCCAGCATCGACCCGCTCTTCTCGATCGTGATGCCGGCGGCGGCCATGCTGCTGAACCTCCCGCTGATCGGCGGCGCCAAGCCCGTGCCGGTCAGCTACCACCGCCTGCGCCACCCCGCGCGCGACATGATGCTCGTCGCGCTCGCGGGACCGGCGACGAACTTCCTGCTCGCGATCGTGTTCATGCTGGGCCTCAAGTTCAGCTTGACCTACCTCGACTTCAGCCCGGAGTCGATCTTGGGCCAGGTGTTCGTGTCCGCCCTGCGCTGGAACGTGTCGCTCGCGGCGTTCAACCTGCTTCCGATCCCGCCCCTGGACGGCTCGCGCGTGGTCGCGTGGCTGCTGCCCGAGAGCCTGCGCAGCTCGTTCCAGTCGCTCGAGCGCTTCGGGCTCCTGCTGGTGCTGTTCGCCGTGCAAGTGCCCGCCGTGATGTACCTCTACCGGCAGGGCGTGCGCGAGATGTACTCCCTGATCGCCTTCATCGTGGGAGGGCTGTGATGATCCGCGACTACACCGTCAAGCTCGAGCAGACCTTCCAGGGGCCGATGGACTTGCTTCTGCACCTGGTGCGCGAGCAAGAGGTCGACATCCACGACATCGACCTCCACCGCGTGATCGACGGCTACCTCGCGCACTTGAAGGCGCTGCGCGAGATCGACATCGAGCTGGCGGCCGATTTCCTGGTCATGGCGGCGACGCTGATGGCGATCAAGTCGCGCTCGCTCCTGCCGACCGAGCACGTCGACCTGGCCGAAGAGCTCGACCCGCGCGACGAGCTGATCCAGCGCCTGATCGAGTACCGCCGCTTCAAGCAGGCCTCGAAAGAGTTGCAGGACCGCTTCGACGCGCGCGCCAAGATCCATCCGCGCACGTTCCACGCGACTGCGGAGACGGGCGATGGACTCGACCTGACCGAACTGTCGAGTTGGGACCTGTTGAGTGCGTTTTCGCGGCTCATGCGCGAGACGCTCTCCAACAAGCAAATGGTCATCACGAAAGATGACCGCCCGCTGCGCTACTACGTCGATCGACTCGTGCACACGATCCAATCGCGGCGGCGCATGTCGCTGCGCGAGATCGTCGAACAGGCCGCGGAAGGCGACACGGTCGACAAGAAGGTGCTGATCGGCACGTTCTGCGCGCTGCTCGAGCTGGTGAAGATCGGCGTGTGCACCGCGCAGCAGGGCTCGGCCACCGAGGACATCCAAGTGGTGCTCCGCGACGAGGTGGGCAACGACCTGGAGAGCATCGTGCGCCTGACCGAGTTCGACGACGAGAAGGCCGCCGACGAGGCCGCGCTCGCGCCGGATGCGCCCAATCCCGAGGCGGCGGCGCAGAACTTCTTGGCCTCGGTGTTCGACGAGCTGCCCGAGGACGACGAGCGCGACGGCGCCGTCGGTGAAGAGCGCAGCGACGACCTCGCATCGCTGCCGGACGCGCCGCCGCCGCGCCCCGCGCCCGAGGCGCCGGACTACGAGCTCACGCACTACCCGAAAGACTCGAGCAGCGAGAGCGCAGTCGAGTCCGACGGCTCGCCGCAGGCCTCGTAGCGGCGCGCCAGCGGCTCGCGCGCGGGTTCATCGAGTCGTTGCACCGTGAATCGTCGCGCGAGCGACACTCGCAGCTCACTCGCGCGAAGCTCAAGTGCGGACGAACCACCAGTCGTGCTCCGACTTCGGGCGGCGCCAGGCCGCGCTGGCCGCGGCGGGTTCGAGCGCGCGCGCGCGTCGGATCGAGACTGTCGTACTCACGTAGGGCGTCGTCGAACCAGCGTTGAAGCGCCGCTCGGTGAACTGGAACGCGCGCCACAGGTCTTGGCTCAAGGTGCGATAGTCGGAATACAGGCGCTCGACGAGCAAATCGCCCTGTGAGTTGCTGATGGCGATGCGCGTCACGTGCGCGACACCGTCGACGAGCTCGATCTCGTACAGGGTCTGGCCTTTGTCCAGTTCGAGGGGAACTCCCGGATAGGTCTCCAGCACTCGCAGGCGCGCGCCGTTCGAACCCGCGACGGTCTCTTCGGCGTAGGTCGTGCCCGGAAAGCGCAGGATCGCGTGCGGCGAGTCAACCCAGGCGAGCAGCGGCTCGACGAAGCCCAGGCCCGCCATGGCGGGATCGATGGCCGCGCTCTCTGATGAATACGCGTCGTAGAACGGCGCGCCCACGACGCCGCGGAAGAAATTCCCGCCGTCGTAGGCGAGCTCTTCGGTGAGCAACTCAGGCGACTGGTCCTCGCCTTGAACTCGCCGCGTGTCGGTCAGCGAGAAGCGACCGCCCGAAAGCGCAACTCCGGCGACGTCGTGCCGATTCATAACCGTTCCGTACCCGGACACGTTCTCGAAGGTGCGCTGGACATTGGCGACGAACTCCACGCCGCCCTCAAGCGGCGGATGGAAGCTCCACACGGCGCTGATCGCAGGATGGAGCGCCGAAAGCGGCAGGCTCTGCGCCGCGGCGAGTTCGGCCGCAAACGGACGCACGCGCGGGCCGCCGAGCAGTTGGTCGGGAGCGCCGAGGCGAACGGTTGCTGCGCCGTCAGCCATGGTGCGTTGCTCGAAGTCCTCCCAGCCAGGGACAACTTTTCCATCGGTGCAGGTCGTCACCGTTGCACACCAAACATTGGTATCCGAGACCAAGGGCAAGTCCTTGCATGCAAGAACGGCATTCAGCTGCGCCACTGTCGTTGGCAGCGAGCTGGGAACGTCGGGGCACGGATTGCCCCCCCCGACGCCGTACACCTTGACATTGACCTGGAACCCGCGTGCCTTGCAGTGATTGTTGTTCGACGGAGTGCCGCAGTCGAAGCAATCGGAGGAGCGAACTGTTCTGCCGCTATCACATTGCGGAGGGCTCGTGTACGTTCCACTGACGGCGGGAGGGATCGATACGGTGATCGACCATGTGGGACATGATGTCGAAGTTGAGGAGATACCGCCGGCCGTGGTCAGTTGGCGAGTCTGATGGTTGCACACGGCGCTCTGCGCCAACGCGTGATTGTTCGACACTAGGAATGCAGCGACCGCCAAGTACGACAGCGACGCGCGAAGCACTCGATTCGCTCGCTGTGCTATAGGTTCATCGGAAGGGTGCTCGTGCCGTAGGTTCATCGGAAGGGTGCTCGTGCCGTAGGTTCATCGGAAGGGTGCTCGTGCCGTAGGTTCATCGGAAGGGTGCTCGTGCTGTAGGTTCAGCGGAAGGGAGATTGAGCGGCGTGCCCAATCTGCGAGCGGCAGTATCCCACCCGCTCGTGACCCGTTGGTGTCCGACACGTGCCCGATAGTTTCAAGGACTTGGTTGAAACGTCTCACCAACAGGTCCCCCGCCCCTCGCTGGCTGCGTTGAGGCTACCGCCGCACCGCCTGGGGGCAGCCGTCGGCGCGATGAGACGCTTCACCTGCGATACCAGCGCCGTCCGAGTCCATGGAGTCGCTCATTCCGATGGATTCAGTCCGAAGCCCTGCTGGTCGACGCCGCCGACGAGCTGCCCGAGCGGCCTCCGCAAGCAGACGTGGGCCAGCAGGGTGGACGAATCGACGCGCGCGTCCCATATTCTCGACCCTTCCAAGCCCCTCCGCGCATCGAACGGGTCCGCCTCGAGCGCCAATCCACTCCGCAACCCGCCGCCCTCCGCCATGAGCAAAGCCGCCGACGTCACTGACAGTGTTTGGGAAACCGCCGTCCTCCAGAGCGACCTGCCGGTGCTCGTCGACTTCTGGGCGGAGTGGTGCGGCCCGTGCAAGGCGATGTCGCCCTACGTCGACAAGCTCGCCGACGAGACCGCGGGCAAGCTCAAGGTCGTCAAGCTCGACACGCAGAACAACCCCGAGGTGCCGGCGCGCTACGGCATCACCGCCATTCCGACCTTCCTGATCATCAAGAAGGGCGAGGTCGTGCATCAGATCGTGGGCAGCAAGGCCTACGACAAGTTCAAGAGCGAAGTCCTCGCCAAGATCTGAGCCGGGCCGCGACCTGAGCGCTTCGCCACACGCGGGCTCAGCGGTTGAACACGATCTTCCTCGGCTCGCCTCCCTTTGCGTTGCCGGTGTTTCGAGCGCTCGCGCGCTCGCCGCACCGGCCGCTCGCTTTGGTGACGGCGCCGGACAAGCCGCGCGGCCGCGGTCGCGAGGTCGAACCGAGTGAACTCGTGCTCGCCGCTCGCGAGCAGGGCATCGAAGTGCTCCAACCTGCGGACCCGCACGCTCCCGAGGTGCTCGAGCGGCTTCGCGCGCACGCGCCCGAGGTGCTGGTCGTCGCGAGCTACGGCGTGATCATGAAGCCGGTGCTGATCGAGCTCGCGCCGCACGGCTCGCTCAACGTGCACGCCTCGCTCCTGCCGCGCTGGCGCGGCGCGTCGCCGATCCAGGCCGCCATCGCAGCGGGCGACGAGCGCACGGGCGTTTCGATCCAACGCATCGTGCCCGCGCTCGACGAAGGCGACGTGCTGCACGCGAGAGAACGCGCGATCGGCGCCGACGAGACCGCGGGCGAGCTGCTCGCCGCGCTGGCGGAGCTGGGCGGCCAAGCCATCGTGGAGGCGCTCGAACTGCTCGCGAGCGGACGCGCCCGCTTCGAACCGCAGGACCCCACTCGCGCGACCTATGCGCGCAAGCTCAAGAAGGAACGCGGAGCGATCGACTGGACGCGGCCTGCGCGCGAACTGGCTCGGCATGTGCGCGCCATGAACCCCTGGCCCGGCGCTCGCACGCTCGACGCGCGCGGACGCGAGTTGACCGTGCTCCTCGCGCGCGAAGTCGCCGCCCACGGAGCTCCCGGCGTCGTGCTCGAGGCCGGCGAGCGCTTCGTCGTGGCCTGCGGCGAGAATGCGCTCGAACTCGCGCAGCTCACGCCCGCGGGCAAACGCCCGATGAGCGGGGCGGAGTACCTGCGCGGCGCGCGAACGAACGTGGGCGAGCGACTGGGCCTTGCGAGCGGCTCGGCGGGAGCGGTCTGACGCGATGTTGCGCCTCGTCGCCTGGAAGATCCTGCGCTCGGGCTCGCCGACGCCGCTGCGCGATGTCGAGCGCGTGATCGAAGCGCGCGAGATCGACGCGCGCGACGGCGGCCTGCTGCGCAAACTCATCGGCGTCGAAGTCCGCCGCCGCGCGACCTTGCGCGCGATCGTGCGCCATCTGACCGGCGGGAAGGCGAATGCCGACCTGGCTGCGCACCTGCACATCGCTTTCGCGCAGGTCTTCTTCCTCGACAAGATTCCCGACCACGCGCTCCGCGCAGAAGCGCTCGACGCGGTTCGACGCACGCTGGGGCCCTCGAAGGTGCGCCTGGCGCGCGAGGCGATCGAAGCGGCGATTGCGCTGCGTCAGCCCGGACACGTCCACGATCCGCGCCGCGACCTCGAGCTGCGCAACCTGCACCTCGCCGAGCCGGTGTTCCACGACCCGGCCGAGCATCCGCTGCTGTGGGCCGAGGACGCGCTCTCGATGCCCGCGCCGATCATCAAGCGCTGGAGCGCGCGCTACGGCGAAGCGACCGCCCTCGAACTCGCTCGACGCGCGCTCGAAGAACCCGCGCTGTCGCTGCGAGTGGTGCGCGGCGAGCGAGAGCCCCTGCGCCAGGCGCTCGAGACGCTCGGCGTGACCGCGCGCGATGGCGCGCACCCTTCGATGCTGCTCGCGTCGCCGGAGCACTCAGGCGCGATCCTCGCGAGCGAAGCGTTCCTCACCGGCCAACTCACCGTGCAAGGCGAGAGCGCATTGCGCGCCGCCGAGGCGCTCGAAGCGAAGGCGGGCGAGGAGCTCGTCGATCTGTGCGCCGCGCCGGGCGGCAAGACGGCCGTTCTCGCGCAGTCGGGCGCGCGAGTCGTCGCCTGCGACGTCTCGGCGAGCAAGCTGGCGCGTGTCGCGAGCACGCTCGAACGCCTGGGTGCGCACGCGAACGTCGAGCTCGTTGAAACCAGCTTCGGCGAAGCCCTGGGCGAGCGCACCTTCGACGGCGTGCTCGTCGACGCGCCCTGCACGAACACCGGCGTGCTCGCGCAGCGCCCCGAGGCGCGCTGGCGCTTCGGTCCCGCCGCCAAGGACGAGCTCGTCGCGATCCAGACGCGCTTGTTCGACCGCGCCGCGCAACTGACGCGCGTCGGCGGCCGGCTCGTGTGGTCGACCTGTTCGCTCGAGCCCGATGAGAACCAACGCGCCGTGCGCGCGTTCCTCGAGCGCCACAGCGGCTTCGAGCTCGTCGGCGAGGCGCAGGCCCTGCCCGATGTCGCGACGCGCCACGAACTCGGCGCGGGTCCAGTCGACGGCGGCTACTTCGCGCGGCTCGTGCGCCGCAGCTGACGCGCCCGTTCGCGCGAGCGAGGCGCGGATAGAATCTCGGGCCGAACACCTCGCCCCTGCGACGACATGCCCACCGCTCAAAACCGCAACTCGAACGATCGCCGTCCCGCTCGCCAGGCGAGCTTGGCGATGTACATCCCGATCCTGCTCGCTGTCGTGATCGTGTGCGGCATCGGGCTCGCGATGATGACCGACAAGCAGAAGTCCGCCGCGAAGGAGGAGCCCAAGCCCGAGGTCGTCCAGCGCAATCCGTTCGCGGACGTGCCCGACGAGAAGGCGCCCGAGCGCAAGGGCGGCGGCGGCGGATCCTCGAAGTACAACTTCGTCTCGAAGGCGCCGGAAGGCCTGGCGAACAACGAGAACTGGCGCGCGGCGCTGAAGATCGCCGCCGAGGGCGAGAAGCTGTTCGAGGAAGCCACGCAGGCCAAGGCCGCGGGCGACACCGCGACGCTCAACGACAAGGGCCGCCAGGCGCGCGAGAAGCTCACCAGCGCCGTCGAGATGACCGCGGTGTGGGAAGAGGAGCTGATCGAGAAGTACGGCGACGCCAATCTCGACGTGCGCGAGATCAAGCGCACGCGCTCGGGTTGGATCGACAAGATGCGCTGGCTGCACAAGAGCTCGGCGCTCTGATGACGGGTGCGGCAGCTCGTCGCGCGCTGGTGACCGGCGCGTCGTCGGGCATCGGCGAGGCGACGGCGCGCAAACTGGCGAGCGAGGGCTACCGCGTCGCGTTGCTCGCGCGCAGCGGAGCGGAACTCGACCGCGTGCGCGCGTCGCTGCCGCGCAAGGACGAGCACCTCTCGCTCGTCTGCGACCTGCGCGACGACGCGGCGCTGGCGAAGGCGCTCGAGACTGTGCGCGAGCGCTTCGGCGCGCTCGACCTGGTCGTGCAGAACGCCGGACGCGGCTACCTCGCGCGCGTCGAGCAGACCGAGCCCGCGCTCGTGCGCGAGACGCTCGAACTCAACGTCGCCGCCGTGATCTCGCTCGCGCGGCTGTCGCTGCCGCTGCTGCGCGGCGGCGTCGACCCGGTGATGGTGCTGGTCTCCTCGATCGTCGGCCGGCGCGGAATCCCCGGGCAAGCGGTCTACGCGGCGAGCAAGGCCGCGCTCAACTCGCTCGGCGAGGCGCTGCGCATCGAGTGGGCTGAACACCGCATCGCTGTCTGCACGCTCGACGTCGGGCTCACGCGCACGCCGTTCTTCGCGAATCAACCCAACCCCAGCGCTCTGCCCGGCCCGAACCTCGCCGGCGCCGACGATCCCGCGCGCGTCGCGCAGGCCATCTGGGAGCTCGACCGCGCCCCGCAACCCGAAGTGTGGCTCTCGGCCAAGTGGCGCCTGCTCGCGATTGCGAGCCTGCTCGCACCGCGCCTCGCCGATCGCCTGCTCGCGCGCCGCATGGGCGGCGGTTGGCGCGCGCCGACGCGCTGAACGCGTCTTTCGTGCTCCGACCGCGCGGGCTCAGTCGCTGTCGGCCAGCAGCGCGAGCGCCTCGGCCGGCGATTTCTCGCCGCGCGCGACGGCGACGAGCGCCAGCACGCCGCGGTTGGCGCTGTCGAGGCAGCCGTCGACCAGGCTCTCGAACAGCTCCGCATCGAGTTGCGCCGGCGGGTAGACGAGCAGATAGCGGTAGCGCACGCGCTGCTCGTCGGGGTCGTACTCGAAGCTGCCGAGCAGCATCGCCACGTTGATCAGGTTGCAGGTCTCGACGACCGCGCTGCGCTGCTCGGGCGGCACGTCGAACTGCGGGTGCACGAACACCGACAGCGAGGCGTCGCTCTCGCGGTCGAGCACGATGCGCACGAGCAGGTCGCAGGCGTCGGCGCCGAACTGCATCGAGCACTCGCGGTCCTCGTCGTCGAACTGCGCGATGATCTCGTTGCGCTGCACCCAGCGGCGCACGACGGACATGCCGTCGGCGAGTCCACGCAGGAAGTCCGAGTCCGAGAATTCGTCCATGGTCGAGGGCTTTCGCGCCAGAGAGGGCCAGAGAGAGTTCGAGCGACCCGACGCGGGCCGCGGCCCCAGTTTGCGACTCCGCTCAGCCCTGTGCGAGCCGCCAGACGATCGGAACTTCGACCAGCGACTCGAGCGCGAGCTCGCCGCGGCGCGCGGGCGCGAACAGCCAGCTGCGAACGGCCTCGAGCGCAGCGCGATCGAGCACGGCGAAACCCGACGATTCCAAGACGCGCAGCTCCGCCACATGCCCGTTCACGTCGATGCGCGCCTCGAGCACGCTGGTTCCTTGCCAACCGCGCTGACGAGCGACTCGCGGGTACACCGGAGGCACGTTTCGCTCCGCGAGCGCGCGCGCGGCCACGAACGGCGCCGGCGGGCTCGTTTCGCTCAGCGCAGGCGGCGCTGCGTCGACGACAGCGACCTGCTGCGCCTCGCTGGGCGTCGTCGTCGGGCCGATGGCTTCGATGCGTGGCGGCGCGAGCGAGGCGAAGCGCTGGGGGATGCGCATCGAGCGCGGATCGAACGGCTCGCGCAGTTCGCTCTCGCGCGCGGGCGGCTCGCTCGGCTCTGGTTCGAGCTCGACCACGCGCGCTTCTTCGAGCGGCGTGTCTTCCAGGGCGCTCGGCGCGAGCTGGTCCTCGAACTGCGCCGGCGCGGGCGAGTCGGCGCGCTGCTCGTAGGTGAGTTCGCGACTCGCATAGACCGCGCGCACTACGGCGCCGCCGGGCGGTGAGGCCAGCTTCCACGAGGCGTAGGCGCTGATCGCGAGCGCGTGCGCGGCGAGCGAGACCACCAGCCAACGCGGCGCGCGCAGTTGTCGCCGCGGGCGGACCAGACGCAGCCTGAGCGCGCGAGCGCGAAGCGCTTCCGAACCAGCCATGACCAGGCTCAGAAGCTCGCGCGCAGGCTCACGCGCGCTTGCAGCGGTTCGGCGGGATGGAAGTGAACGTCGTCCACCGGCGCGGGTTCGCCGGGGAGTTGCGAGGCGTAGAAGTACTCGATGTCGCGCGCGTCCTCGTCGAACAGGTTGAACACGTCGAGTGTGAGCGTGACGTTGGCGCTCAAGCGTTGGCCGAGCTGCAGGTAGACCAGCGTCGACTCCTGCGAGCGCACGCTGTCGTCTTCGATCAGCGGACGCGGGCCGAAGTGGCGCACGCGCAGCGAGCCGAAGAAGCCCGACGGGTCCTGGTAGGAGAGACCGGCAGCGACGACGGTTTCGACGGCGCCGGGGATGAAGTCGCCGGCCGGATCGTCGTCGGAGAAGCGCGCGTGCGACCATGAGGCGTCGAGGTCGAGCGTCCAGGCGTCGTTCAGCGCGAGGAAGTTGGCGAGCTCGACGCCGTAGCGTCGACTGGGGCGCGAAGGCTCGGTCGTGCCCGCGTCGCCGACGAACAGGATCTCGCTGTCCGACTCCAAGGTCCAAAGCGAGAGCGTCGACTGCTGTCCGTCCGCGAACGTCGTGCGCGCGCCGAGTTCGAGTCCCTTGGTGCGCACCAGCGGATCGACAGGCGACGCATCACCGGGCGCCGGCGTCGCGGGATCGTCCGTCGTGAGCACTCCGCGCGCGTCGTTGGAGTGGAAGCCCGTGCCGGCGTTGAAGTACAGCTCGCCGCTCGTCCACGGGGCCCAGGCAGCGCCGAACTTCACCGATGCGATCGAGTCCTGCTCATCGCCGGAGTTGGCGGCGTTGTCGCTCTCGACGTCAAAACCGTACAGGTCTCCGCGCACGCCCAGCGAAGTGCGCAGCGTCTCGCTCCACCCAAGTTCACCCTGCCACCACAGTCCAGCCGAGGTCTGCTGGATGTCGTCGGCGCGCGTGGTCGAGAGCACCGCTCGCGCGCGCGTGCGGCGCAGCGCGTTGTCGATCGCGTCGGAGCGCGCTTGCAGGCCCGCGCTCTGCTCGAACGGCAGCTCGCCGAGCGAACTCGACCACTCGTGACGCAGATCGAGGTACGCCGTGATGCGCTCGTCGGTCTGCAGGAATTGATCGCCGTTGACCGGATCGTCGAGGAAGTAGGTGAAGTTCGAGAACAGGTCGAGCTCGGTGTGCGCGAGCGTGAGTCGCGCCGAGGTCTTGGAACTCGCGCGGGCCGTGCTCCACGCTCCGGTCAGCGCCAGTCGCGAGCTCGCGCCCCCGTCGGTCGGGTCGACGGCGTCGAAGCGGCCCAACGCTCCGCTCTGCACGGCGCGCAGCGGAATCTGATCGGTGGAGTTCCAATCGCCGTCCATGCCGCTCAGCGTGAAGCTCAGCGAGTCATCGCCCGTTCCGCGTGTCCAGCGCACGACTCCGTTGAAGCGCTCGTTGTCGTTGCCGACGCGCCAGGGGCCGTCGTAGTACTGCGTCTCGGCCGCGAACAGCAGCTCGCCTCCGCCCAGGCCGAACGAGTCCGCGGCCAGCGCGCGCATGAAGTCGTAGGCGCCGGCGGTCACGCTCGCGACGCCTTCGTCCAAGCGCTCGACGTACTCGATCTCGGCCGCGCCCGCCGAGGCGAAGTCGCCCAGGTCCGCGAAGTACGGTCCCTTTCGGTAGCGCACCGACTTCACGATCTCGGGGATCAGGAAGTTGAGGTCCGTGTAGCCCTGTCCGTGGCCGTGCGAGGGCAGGTTGATCGGCGCGCCGTCGACGAAGGTCGCCAGGTCCGTGCCGTGGTCGAGGTTGAAGCCGCGCAGGAAGAACTGGTTGGCTTTGCCCGCGCCGGAGTGCTGCGTGACGATCACGCCGGGAACGGTCTCGAGCAGTTCGCCGACGCGCAGGATCGGGCGGCGGGCGAGTTCCTCCGCGCCGACCAGGCCTTCGGAGGCGGAGGCAGCGACCCCGAGCAAGCTGTCGTCGCGTCCTTCGACCACGAAGGCTTCCAAGCGGACGGTCTCGGGCGGCGGAACGGCTTGGGGTTGGGCTTGCGCGGCGAACATCGCGGGTCTCGCGCGGGCCTACGGCGCCCGCGGGGTCCGTGGATTGCTCGCTAGACTCGCGGCCAGCGTGTTCCGCCTCGCCTACAACACCAACGGACTGGCGCACCACCGCCTGCTCGACGCGCTGCGGATGCTCGCCGACCTGGGCTACGAGGGCGTCGCCATCACCCCGGACGTCGGGCAGCTCGATCCGCTGCAGCTCGATCGGCGCCTGGTCGAGGACGTGCGGCGCTGGTCGGAGGAGCTGGGCCTGGAGCTCGCCATCGAGACCGGCGCGCGCTTCGTGCTCGACCCGCGTCGCAAGCACTTCCCGACGCTGCTGGAAGACGCCGCGGAGGACCGCGCCCGGCGCGTGCGCATGCTGGTCGCCTGCGTCGACCTGGCGGCGGACCTCGGCGCTCCAATCTGCTCGATCTGGTCCGGGGCGGCGCCCGGGGCCATCGTGGGCGACCGCCGCAGCGGCGCGCCGGCGCCCGAAGAGCTGTGGACCCGCCTGTGCGACGGCGTGCGCGCGGTGCTCGACCACGCCCGCGAGCGCGGGGTGCTCCTCGGCTTCGAGCCCGAGCCTGGGATGTTCCTCGAGCGCCCGGCGGGCTACCTCGAGCTGGTGCGGCGGCTCGGCGCGGACGGCCAGGAGCTGGGGCTCACGCTCGACGTGGGGCACCTGCTGGTGACCGGCGACTTGCCCGTGCCCGAGCAGATCCGGTCCTTGAGCGAGCACCTGGTCCACGTGCACCTGGACGACATCAAGGCCGGCCTGCACGAGCACCTGATGTTCGGGCTGGGCGACCTGGACCTGCCTGGGACCCTGGCGGCCCTGCTCGAGGCGGATTTCGATGGCCTGGCGGCGGTCGAGCTGTCCCGCGACAGCCATCGGGGCGCGGCGGCGGCCGCCGAGGCGCTCGCCCGGATCCGGGCCGCGTTCGGGGCGGGTCGAACCTGAACGTTCCGCCACCTTGCGTTGGCCGCGGGGCGCTCCCCAGAATGCGGGCGAGATCGTTGCTGCCGCATCGATCGATTCCCTCCGCCCGCCAACCGCAACCTCCGCCCACCGGCGGAATCGGGAGTGCTCCATGGAAAACCCTGAAGGGCTGCGATCGTGCCCGACGCGGGCGGACGGGGGAGCGGCGCTCATCGCGCACCAGATCACGCAGGCGCACTGCCAGAAGCGGCAGCGCGAGCACTTCCACAAGTGCCCGACGTGCGTGCACTACAACCCGCGCGCGGTGGAGACTCCGACCCTGGAGAAGCCCGCGGGGGGCGAGTCGCGCCCGGTGGCGTCGGCGGCGCCGTGAGCTGACGCCGAAGAACTTTCCAAGGTCGAAACTGAGCCGGCGCATTTCGGCGCGCGCGCTCAAGTCGGGGTAGGGTTCGGTGGTCCGAGTGGGGGATGAGCGCGGCGCAGTCAGCCGGCGCCTCGGGCCGCAACCCATCGACGGCGCAGAGCGCGCCGCACGGCCCGTTGAACCTCGGACTTCGATCGCTCGTCGTGACGCTGGCGCTCAGCTCGGGCGCCATGGCCCAGAACGCCTTCCGACCGCTGCCGGCGTTGCCGGACACCGTCGAGTGGCCCGGTCGCGCGGCAGTGAACAAGGTCTCGCCCGCCGCACTGTGGTTCGATCAGCTCGAGGCCGACGCCCAGCAGCCGCGCGAGCGCACGTTCGTCGATGTCCGCGCCCTGGCCGATGTCGCGCTGGGCGCCGACTTCCAGGGCGGCGGATCGCTGACCTCGCAGCGCGGCGGCTGGGAGGCGGTCATCGGGACCGAACTCGACGGCGAGCGCCTGGCGGCCTTCTCCGTGCGCACGGAGGCCTTCTTCTACAACTTCGGCGGCGCCAACGGCCTCGTCCCGGGCGAGAGCGAGCCGTTCAACGATCTGTACCGCGCCAGCTTCGCCGGCGTGGTGCGCTCCAAGTCCAGCACCGGCCCGGGTTGGTTCGCGGGCTTCCAGGTCGCGCTCGGCGGTGAGGACGAAGCCGAGGCGCGCGATGCGCTGATCGTGGGCGGCGCCGGCGGCGTGCGCTACCGAGCGAACGACGAGCTCGAGGTCGAATTGGGTCTGGCCGCGCTGTCGCGGCTCGAAGACGACACCTGGATCTGGCCCTACGTCGGTTTCCGCTGGCAGGCGGCCGACTGGCTGGAGTTCGCGGCCCAGGGCACGCAGCTCGAGGCGCGCGCGTTCCTCGACGAGCACTGGAGCGTGTTCGGGCGCGCCCAATACGCCCTGCAGCAGTTCCGCCTCAATGACGACAACCCGCTGCCGGCCGGGGTCGTGCGCGACGAGGAGATCCGCGCGGGCGTAGGCATCGAGCGGCGCGAGGCGCGCGGGCTCTCGATCGAGCTGCTCGCGGGCCTGAACTTGTGGCGCGAGCTCTCGACGCTCGACCGCGGTGGACAGCTCATCGCCGAGGACGAGCTCGAGGCCGCGCCGTTCGTCGCGCTGACGCTCAACCTGTCGTTCTGATCCGCGTCGATCGGCGGTCGCCCGAGGGGGACCGAAAGGAATTCCGACGAGAGCGTTCGGTCCGGACCAGCCGCTCGGCTCCGATCAGCGGCATGGGGATTCGTCGAGCGCGCGGCTGAACGTGGGGACGCTAAGCCGCGGCGCGAAGGGGACGAACGCGAGACGACTCGACGAAATGGACGACACCCTCGGAGGCTAAGGCCTGCGAGGGTGTCGCCCTTTTCAGCGCGCCGCGCCGCGACCGCAGATCAGGGCAGCGTCACGAACTCGAGCCCCTGCGAGAGGATCGATCCGCCTGGCGAGTTGCCGTCGCGCAGCCACGCCTGCGCGTTGACCGTTGCGCCGGCAGCGAAGGGGGCCCCGAGCGCGCCGGGGTTGGCCGCGAGGTAGCTCAGCCAGTCGTAGTGCAGCCCGCCGTCGCACGCTGACGCTGTGCCGCCCGTGTTGGCGACGGCCAGCCGTTGCACCGGGAGCTTGACGCACAAGAAGCCCGTCCCGCCCGGCGGGAAGCTCGTCGCGAGTCGCCCCGAGACCCCGTAGAAGACCAGGCCCTGGCGCTGGCCGTCCGCGCCCGTCACCGAGAGCGTGAATCCCGACGGTGCGCCGATCGAAGGCGCTCCGCTGGACGCGAGCGTGGCGACGCAGCCGCCCGAGCTCGTACCCGCGGTGCAGTAGCTCGTGGGGGTGTAGCTCCGCGCGAAGGTCTTGCTCGCCGACAGGCCGACGTTGCCCTGGGCGTCGATCGAGCGCACGCGGTACTCCACCGAGCCCGACAGGTTCGGCGGCAGCTCGCCGCGGAAGACCTGCGCGCCGCTGTGAGTCATCGGCGTCGCGACCCAGGCGCCGCCGTTGACGCGGTGCTCGAGCGTGGTCGCGTTGAAGCGCGTGATGTAGTCCGCTTGGTTGTCGAACACGTGCGCTCGCACCGGGATCGGATTGGCGCTGCTCGCGGTGTTGGAGACCTGCTCGAGCGCCGGAATGCGCGGCGCGCGCGCGTCGGGGACCTGCGTCGTGTTGACGTAGTACGCGTTGCGGTAGTCGCCCGAGCCGTTGGCGATCATCGCGTCGCAGTCGCCGTCCTGGTCGAGGTCCGCAGTGTCGACGTCGCGGCTGATCAGCGCCGTGGTGGGCATCTGCGCGTTCGTGACCCTCACCAAGGTCGCGACCCCGCCCGCCAGGTCGTTGCGATAGAGCTGATCGCGGCCCGCGAAGTTGGCCAGCATCACGTCGAGATCTCCGTCGCCGTCGTAGTCGAGAAAGTCCGCCTCCTCTTCATCGGCGCTCGAGCCGGCGAGCGTGGCCTGCAACTGGTATTGACCCGCCCCGGTGTTGACCACGTGGTTGTCGGGGAACGGCAACGGCCCGCCCCAGTTGACGCCGTAGATGTCGAGATCCCCGTCGTCGTCGAGGTCGCCGCACTCCTGCTCGTACTTGCCGTTGCCGGTGCAGACATCCGCTGCGAAGACGGCGTTGGTCACATCGCGGAAGCCGAGCACGCCGATCTCGGAGAGCCGATTGCGATAGAGCCGCGGTTGGTTCGCTCGATCTCCGCCGAGAATGTCGATGTCGAAGTCGCCATCGCTGTCAGCCACGTCGCTGTCGATCGCCACCGTAGCGATGTCGCAGAACGCGCCGCTCGAATTCGTCGTGTTCGCTTGCTGCGCGCCGTCGCACCACAGCCCCGGCTGGCCGTTGACGATGTTGACGACCGTGAGTTGGAAGCCAGACGGATTGAACTCCGAGAAGAAGCCCGCGCCGTTGTTCAAGAACAAGCGCGTCGGCGTGAGGCCGCTGTGCGTTCCTCCCACCGAGGTGTGCACGAGATCGAGGTCACCGTCGTTGTCGAGGTCCGCGAAGTCCGCGTCGCTGCTGAAGTCCAGGAACCCGTTCGGCAGCAGCTGACTCGCAGGCAACGAACTCGGCGGAGCGTTCAGACCCACCCAGCGCGCCGCAGTGTAGTCGACGTAGAAGCCGGCGTTGCCGCCCTGGATCCCGCCCTGGTTGATCCACCACCTCGACGTGCGGTTGAACTGCTGCGAGTTGTTCGCGATCTGGACGTCCAGGTCCCCATCGTCGTCGAGGTCGACCAGCTCGATGTCGCGCGAGGGATCGAGCACCGCCGGGAAGCGCGTCGCGGTGTCATCGCCGAAGACACCTGTGACTCCACCCTGCGCGAAGCCCTGATTGATCCACACGCGGTTTTGGTAGAGCCCGCTGTCGCCGCCGTCGGCGAAGACCGCATCGAGATCGCCGTCGCCGTCGATATCACCGAAGTCGACTTGCTCGGTGTCCGACAGATTGTTCGGCGCTCCGGCCGGGATGTTCGTCGTGTTGTCGACGAAGGCCTGTCCGATGGCAGGGGCGAGCATCGACACGACGGCGAGAGTCGTTCGTGTGAGTGACTTGCCCGCGTGAACCGACCCAATGAGAACTTGCCTCTCCAGCACGGTCTCCTCCGTTGGTTGGGATTGCCGCCCGAGGACGCCGCCCGCGCCCTCTGGCACGAGCATCCCATTCCAACTCCCGCGTTCCCGCAACCTCCGAACGCGTCATGCGCGGCGAATAAAGCCTCAGCCGAAGCGCAGCCCGCAGCTCGGACAGCGCGTCTTGCTCGTCGGGAAGGCCGCGCCGCAGGCCGGGCAGCTCGCCGACTCGGCGTTGAGGTCGATCGCCTGCTGCGAGCGCACCAGGGCCTCGAAATCGACGTCCTGACCCCAGTGCTCGAACACCACGCGCGCGGCGCTCTCACCATCCTGGCTCGCGACCGCGAGCCACAGCTTGGTCCCTCACCCGCTGCCGCAGCCGCCGGGCGGCTGCATCATGTTCGACTCGATGCCGCGCGCGCGGAGCACGCGTTGGATCTCGCGCAGGTGCGCCATGTCGCCTTGCGCGACGACGGCGTGATCGGGAGTGGGAGCAGTGGTCACGCCGCAATTCTACTTGGGCAGTCCAGCAGTACGGCGCCAGAGCAAATTTTCCACGTCAGCCGCGGCGTCGCGCGGCGCTCGCAGCATCGCTGCAGCCAACGTGGAAAATTTGCTCTGGCGCCGTACTGCTCAACCAGCGCTCGAGAGCACCTGGCCCCAGCGCCGTGGTCCAGTCCATCGTGAAGCGCGCATTGATCTCGCTGAGCGGATTGAGCGCTTCGCGGCCGTCCGCCGTCCGATGGCGATAGGCATCGATCCCGAACGGACCGAAGTAGCCGCTCGCCGCGAGAGCCCGTCCCGCGCGCTCGAACATCGCGGAGAGCTGCTCGTCCTCGCTGCGGCGAGTCAGGTGCTCCTCGTCGCGCTCCGTTCCGGTCCAGGCGCCGTTCGCCGCGACGCTCTGCAAGCACGGCGCGGACAGCGAGACCTCGCCGCCGGCGGTGACCCAGCCCGAGCGCGTGAACTCACGCGTGACCTCGACCCACGGCTCGATCACCAGTGGCCCGCTGCGCAGGCTCGCGACGAGCCACGCGAGCTCACCAGCATCTGGCGCGCCGCTCGCGATGCAACGCCGGCCGCGGCCTGCCGCACCGAAGCTGCGTCGCACCAGCCAGCCGAGCGCGGCCGGGCGCGAGAGCCGCGCGAGCGCGTCCTCGAGCGTCGCAACGACGAACTTTTCGAAACTCTGCGGTGCGTGCTCGGCTCGCAACGCCGCTGCGAACGGCCGCGCGTTGACGACGCGAAGCGCTTCGACGCCCGCGCTCTCGATCGGCTTCGCCCCGCCAGCGCGCAACAATGCGAGCGCGCGGGGCGTCGGCGACCAGCACAGGCCCAACAGCCCTTCGGCGCGCCGCTCGCCGCTGGTGCGATCGCGCTCCTCGAGCACGACGTCGTGCTCCGCGACGAGCGACCCGATCAAACGCCGGCTCTCGCGCGCCACCAGCGCCCGCAAGTGGTCCGACGGCGTGAACGTGCGGCCGTGCTCGAGCTCGTGCTCAGCGTCGAGATTGAGCACCCAAGCGAGGCGCGGGCGACTCACGGCGCCGCTCGCTCGCGCACCGCGGGCCCCGCGCGTTGCAGCGCCGCGAGGAACGCCTCGTCGAGACCCGCGCGCCGCCGCGCCTCGAGGTTGAGCTGCGCGCCGTGGAACAGCGCGGGCGTCAGCGGCGGCGGCAACGCAGCGGCCCAGCGCTCGTACGTGAGCGCGTCGCCGCTCAAGCGCTCGAACCACGTGCGAGCGAAGGCCACATGGCCGATCTCTTCGCGCTCGACGACCTCGATGAGCTGCGCGCTCGCTTCATCGCCCGCCGCGCGGAACAGCCGCGCCCAGCGCGCCGCGTGCTCGAGGTTCGCGCCCTCGAGCCCGACGCCTTGCAGCGCGACGAACTCGAGCGGCGTGCGCACGCTTCCCACGCGCTCCCAGAACCAATCGCGCAGCGGGTGCATCCCGAAACGCCCGCCGAGCTCCTCGATGCGCCGCACATAGCTCGCAAGGTGCCGCAACTCCTCGCCGCACAGCGCCACGAGCCCGGCGCGAAACGCGCGCGGCGTCTGCGGAAACGCGAGCAACGCCCACGCGAACAACTCCGCCGCCTGCAGCTCGTGGTGCGCGAACACGTGCAGCATGCGCACGCGCTCCTCGACGCGCCCGAGCGCCCCAGCTTTGGCCGCCTTCTCCGCGCGCCGCGTCACGTTCCACTCACTCGGCCGCCCAGGCGCTTCGACACGCCGCTCGACGCCGTCCCCGCACCAACTCGCTTCGTCGCGGACGTCTGGCGCAGCACTCG
The DNA here is from genome assembly GCA_011525785.1 of Planctomycetaceae bacterium. Lineage (GTDB taxonomy): Bacteria > Planctomycetota > UBA1135 > UBA1135 > WYBT01. The sequence goes on along the minus strand of WYBT01000063.1, from coordinate 11,612 downwards.
GGGCCAACTTGCGCGCCACGTCGCGCTCCAGCACGAACGCGAGCGCCCAGCTCTCGATCGTTCCTTCGCGCGCCGCCGCAGACTCGCTCACCCCATAAGAGTAGCGGCCCGCTCAGACCTGCTGAGTGGGCCGCTCACAATCGCAACGCCTCGTGACTCGCAACGCGCCGTGCGCGCAGGCTCGGGCTACCTCAGGGCCCGACGAACTCTCCAACGAAGATCCCGCGACCCGACATCGCAACGTAGACGCGCCCCTCGACGCGCATGTCGCCGTCCATCGCGGCGGCGCGCTGGAAGGTCCGCTCGCTGGGATCGCTCTGGCGAGTCCACGTCGCGCCTTCGTCCAGCGAGCGATACACGCCGATCATGCTCGGCGGGACATCCAGAGGCGTTCCGATGATGTAGATGGCCGGCGAGGTCGCGCTCGGACCTTTGCCGAAGGCGACGTGTGTGGCGAAGCGCACGGACGCAATCCTCTGCACGCTCGCGCCGCCGTCGGTCGTGCGGAACAACGCGCTCGGCTCCGTGCCGAGATTGGGGACGGCTGCGATCCAGACTTCGCCGCCGCGCGTGGGGTGTGGAACCAGACGTGTGTTCACGCTGAAAGCAGGCGGCGCCTGGTCGCCGAGCGCCCAGCTCGTGAAACCGCGCTCCCACGTCAGTCCGCCGTCGCTCGACGACCACCACTGCCCCCACGTGAAGCGGTAGAAGCGCGAGCCGATGACGCGGTCGGCGATCAGGTGCGCTCCTTGCCACCACGGATTCGACACGTGCCACGCCGCACCGACGCTCTGCCAGTTGGGATTGTTCGGATCGAACGTGGCGTCGAGATCGATGGCGCCTTGCCAGCTCGCTCCGCCGTCGAACGAGACCTTGAGCTGGCGCCACTGCGAAGGCTCCCAGACCAAGTTGAGCGGGTTGCTCGCGCTGACCGCGATGCGCCCGGCGATTCCCGGCGAGGTGTCCGCGAACGGCGTCCAGGTGCGGCCGTTGTCGCTGCTGCGGCCGGTGAGCGAGTTCCACGGCTGCCACGTGTCCCAACCGACGAAGGCGGCGTGGTCAGGTTGTCCGCCGCTGTAGGCGAGGCCCTGGGCTTGCCCGATCAAGAGCGGCTCGCCGATGCGCGCCGTGGGCTCGGTGTCGTTGCGCTCGTGGCGGAAGCCCATCATGTCCATGCAAGCGCTGAGCAGGTCGGCGCCGCCTTGCGCGAACGGGACCGGCGGAGTGAGCACCGTGTGCATGACGAGCTCTTCCAGGTTGTCCATGATCCAGCGCCAACTCGGTTGCGCCGTGAACACGTTGTCTGTGCGGATCACCCCGAAACCGTTTTGACACCACACAGCACGCGGGCGCGCCGGGTCGAACGCCACTACGGCGTTGCCCCAGTCGCCGACGAAGGTCGTGTAGTTCTGCGGCGTCGGCGGCGGGAAATACGCTGGTTGGTCCAGGAGCGGAAGGTCGCTGATGCGCGTCCAGTTCGCTCCGCGGTTGAACGAGACGAACTTGTCGTGACCGCCGCTCACCGCTGCGACGAGCCAATTCGCACGCAGCGGATGCGGACTCACACCTGCGTAGGGCCGCACGTCCGGCGCGTTCGGGTTGAACTGCGATCGCGGCGTGATGTCGACCCACACGCCGCCGCCTGCGCCCGGCGTGAAGCGGTGGATGCCGCCGATCTCTGGCAGGCCCGCGTCGGGGCCGACGGCTTGACGCAGCGTGCTCACATACAAAACGCCGTCCTTGGCGACCGCTGCGCGCGCTGCGTACTGCGGTGAGCCGGGCATGGCGCTCCAGGTGCGGCCGCCGTCCGTGCTGCGGTGAACGCCGCTCGCGTGATCGCCCAGGTACACGATCGAAGTCGAACCATCGGGCAGAGCAGCGCTCGTGGGATCGAACACCACGAACGTGTGTCCTGGCGTGTTCCAGCCGTAGCTCAGATCGCTCGGATCGCCGGGATTGACCCAGGGCGTGACGCTCGGCAATCCGCTCATCGCAGACCACGCGCCATTGCTCTCGCGCCGCCAGCCGCCGTTGATGCGCGACGCCACGAGCACGCGCTCGGGCGCGCGTGGATCGACCGCGACACGCTCGCCCGTGAAGCCGCGGTACTCGCCGTTGCCAGCCACGCGCACGCGTTGGTCGAGGAGTCCCAACGGCGTCCACGTCGCGCCAGCATCGAGCGTGCGCCAGACCTCGCCGTAGTAATCCTTGCCGCCCCACACATCGAGGTCGGTGGGATGTCGTCGCGGCGAGAGCATGACCATGACGTTGGGCAGACTCGGCGCCACCGCGAATCCGTCGATGTCCAGCGCCGGCGCCTCCGAGAGCGGGAAGGCGTCCATCAGCGGCAGCCAGCGCTCCTGGTTGCGGTCGAAGCGGTACACGCCGCCGACATCTGTCTTGATGTAGAGGTGGTGCGGCGGGAGCGGGTGGACAACGATGCCGGTGACGAAGCCCATGCCCCGCATGGGTACGTTGCGCCAACGCCACTGGCTCGACTCGTCGGTGGTCTGCGCGCTCAGCGGGGCTGCGCACGTGAGCAGCGCCGAAGCCACGAGCGCCGAGAGTTGGGGGAGAGCGATTGCTGACGATTTGAAGTGCATGTCCGTGGGTCCTTGGGCGAGCGGAGAGCCTTTGGGACTGGCGTCAGCACTCCGCGCCGGATCAGGTCGCGCGACGCCACGATCTCGATGGAAATTCGCTCCAGCGCGAAAACGACCAACGCGGCGGATGCGCGCTCAGCTGAAAGATCCGTCATCGCGTCCCCAGGCGCGGCGCCGCGTCTACACTTCCTAAGTAGCCATTCGGCGAAACGGCGATTCAATGATCGGAGATCAGGATCGGGCCGCGCGGGTCTTCCTGCAGGCAGCTCAAGGAGTTGCCGGTGACTTGGATAACGCGGTGGCCAGCGTCTACGACGAATTGCGCCGCCTGGCCCGGGCGGAAGCGCGTCGCGCGCGCGACGCCGTGCTCCAGCCGACAGCCCTCGTGCACGAGACGTATTTGCGATTGCGCGCGCAGCGCTCGGGAGGCTGGAGCGATCAGGCCTCGTTCCTCGCTGTTGCAGCGCGCGTCATGCGTCGAGTGCTTGTCGATGAAGCCCGGTCGGCGTCGCGGCTGCGTCGAGGCGGAGATCGCGAGCGCGAGTCGGACCACGAGACGCGCATCGCGGTGCAAGATGAGCAGTTCGAAGTGATCGAGGTCAGCGACGTGTTGGATCGACTCGCGGCATCCTCCGAGCGTCAGGCGCGCATCGCGGAGCTGTTCGTCTTCGGAGGACTCTCGATCGATCAAGTCGCGGCGGCGCTCGAGCTCGCTCCGCGCACAGTGGACCGCCACTGGCGATTCGCGCGCGCGTGGTTGGTTCGCGAGCTGCGAATCAGCGCCCGCGGCTCATCGAACCCCTCCCGAGAAGGCGCCGCGGAGTAGCTCCCGCGGCACGAGCATGGCGACGCCGCGAATCGACAGGCTGCAAGCGCTGTTCGAAGCCATCGCCGGACTGCCGTTCGACGAGGCAGCCGGGCTCGCGCACCGACTGTGCGACGACGAGCGCATGATCGAGGAGGCGCTGGAACTTTGGCGCATCGATCATTCGCAGTCGTCTAATGCACAGTCGCACACGCGAACTGACCGTGCCTCGCAAGAGCGCATGATTCTCCTGCCCGGTGCGCAGGTCGATGGCTTCGAGTTGCTCGAGCCCTTTTCCGCAGGCGGAACTGCCGACGTTTGGCGCGCTCGCGCTGGCCAGACCGCACTAGAAGCGCGCGTTGCACTCAAGATCGCGCGCGCCGTGGGTCGCGCAGCACTCGAGCATGAGCGCTCGGTGCTCGAGTCGCTCGGAACGCAGCTCGCGCCTCGCGTGTTGGGGGCGGGCGCACTCGCGGATGGCAGTCGCTACCTCGCGCTGTCTTGGATCGATGGCGCGAACTGGGCGGACGCCGTTGCGGCTCGCGGCGCGCGCGAGCGCATCGAGCTCGTGCTGCGGCTGTGCGATGGGGTTGGCGCGGTCCACGCTTCGGGGTTCTGTCACGGAGACCTCAAGCCCGCGAACGTGCTCGCCGACGCCGACGGGCGAGTGCGGATCATCGACTTTGGTTGTGCGCGGCGGACCGGCTCCGCCAGCGAAGTCGCTCAGAGGCACGGCCTCGCCGTGACTTCCGACTGGAGCGCGCCCGAGCAGCTCGCCGGAGCAACGCCGAGTTCTGCGAGCGACGTGTACACCCTCGCGCGCATGGCCGACGCGGCGCTCGACGACTTGGGTTTGATGCGCGAACTCGGCTCTCGCGGTGCGCGTGAGCTGCGTGCGTTGCTGGCCCGCGCCAGTTCGCTCGATCCCGCCGCGCGCCCGCACGATGGAGCTTCGCTCGCCGCGGAGTTGCGCAGCGCGCTGGCGCGCAACGAAGAGCGTCTCCGCAGGCGCACATGGATTCGTGTCGCTGGATCGATCGGCCTCGCGGCGTTGCTTGCAGCAGCGCTGATCGAGATAGCGGCACGCCGTCGGGAGTCGGAGCACGTCGAGGCGTTGGAGGCGCTCGTCTCGGCGCTGGACTCGGGTTCTCCCCAGGCGCGCGAGGTCTTGGCGCAGAACTCGACGCCGCAAGCGACAGCCGCCCTGGTTGCTTTAGCTCAACGCTGCGCGGATCGCGGCGACGTCCGCGGAGCGCTCGACCATGCGCAGGCCGCTGAGACGGCGCTGGCGCGACGGCCGAGCGACAGCCGCAGTTCGCACACCACCTCACTCGCGCGAGTCTGGCTCCAGTTGGGCAAATCTCGTCGCGCGCTGGCGCTTCTCGAGCAAGCGGGCGAGGAAACCGACCCCATCGAGAGCGCGCGACGTGAAGTGCTCCTGGGCTGCGCCGCGGTGGCGCGCGGAGACCTGTTCGGCGCCGCAGGGCGACTGCAGTACATCGAGCGTCTGCCGATCACGGATCCAGTGCGTGCGCTGGGCCAGCGGATGGCGCTGTTCGCTCGTTCGGAGAGCGCCGTGCAGCAGGGCGCGAGCGCAACGTTCGATGTCGACGTCACGCAGAGACCTGCTTCCAACGGCGACGCGGTCGGCGGCCAGATCGTCGCTGCGCTCGGCTCGCAGATGTTGCGCGCCCACCACGGATTGCCAGTCGACGGCGACGCGGTCGCGCAAGTTCTCCAAGCGAGTTCGCAAGCGCCGAGCATCGAGGTGCTGCGCTGGCGCGCGCTGCTGCACGTCGTGCGCGGTGAGCTTCAGCTCGCGCAGGCCGACCTCGAACGGCTCGGTGAATGCGGGCTCGACCTGCGCCCCCAACTCGCACTCGCTCAGCTGGCGCGCGAAGAGCCGTCGGCCCCGCGCGCCGCTGAGCTGCGCCAGCTCGCGCGCCGCGCCATTCGCGACGCAGAAGCAGATCTCGGACCCGATAGCGCACGCGCCGTCCGCTGGCGCGCTGATGTGCTTCTCAGCGCCCTGCTCGGGTGGGAGTCGACGAGCGATGAGGACGCGGCGACGCTCGAGCGCGCGCTTCACCGCACAGACAACTCCGCGGAGCTCCGCACGCGCGCGCAACTCTTGCTTGCGCGAGCAGCCCTGGTGGAGGGGAACCTCGTTCGCGCACGCGAGCTCTCGGACTGCACAACCTCCGACCCTGTTTCCGCTGCTGTTTTCGCAGCGTTGCGTGCGTTGAGCGCGCAGCCGCAGAGCCGAGCCGCCGAGGTAGAAACCGCGGCGCAGCGAACACTGGCGCTGGCCTCGGACCACGACGATGTCGGTCGAGCGCTCGCGAAGTGGATCAGCGGCGCACTGCGCGACTGTCCGTCGACGCCTCAACTCTCCGAGGGAGTGGTCGTCGCGCTCGAAGTGCTCGGCGACCCGCTGCGCCCGCGACATGTGCGCGCCGTTCAAGGTTTGGTTGCGATTCCCGAGAGCGCGATGAGTTGTGCGCGCGATGCGGACGGCGTGTTCGCCGTAGCGATTCGGTCGACGAGTGAGGCCCTGCCAAACGCCGACGACGCAGAACTCGAGTTCGTGGCCTGGCTCGCGCAGGAACTCATCCAGCGCTCGGCCTACACCCGCGTGCAAGAGCTGCGCGACGTGATCGAGCGCTCGCTCGCCGCGGCGTCTGACGATCTGTTGGCCGTCCTCGCAGCCACCGCAGCGCTGCGAGACTCTCCGAGTCGACAGCCAGAAGCCTGGCGCCAAGCCTGGAACGAGCTGGACGAGCGCATACGCCGCACCGGCCTGGGCGAACTCGCCCAACGCCTCTTGCTGCGCCTCGCCAACCGCGTGCGCGCCGACGCCGGCGAACCTGCGGCCCAACGCTGGTGGGAGCTTGCGGCGCGGTGTGGAGCGAGGGATTGAGACCGGCGGCGTTCGCGAAGCGCGCTGCGAGGAACGCGCACTTCGTCCGCGGAGCCGAGGCGACTCAAAGCGAAGCGGAGAGCAAGCGCGACTTGAAGTAGGCGTTGAGCTGCGGGTCGACGCAGTGCACGTAGCAGCCTTTCATGCCACGTGTCATCAGCGTGCGATACGTGTTGCGGATGATCGCGTCGGTGCGCCGCTGCGCTGCTTGAGGGTTCTCCTTCGCGAGCTTCTTCCAGCCTTGAATCGACTTGTCCATTCGGGAGCGCCCCTCGGGCGCAGTGTGGACCGCTCCGTCGCGCAGCACGAGGTCGGATCCGACGAGTACACCCACGTAGTCGAGCTCGAGTCCCTGGCAAGTGTGGATGCAGCCGACCTCGTTCACGGAGTTCGCGCCGATCAGCCACAGACTGCCCTCGTCGGCGAGATTCCAGCGCATCTGGAAGCGACCCTGCTCGAGCGTGATGTCGAACGCCTCGCGCTCCTTTTTGCTGCGCCAGTCCCAGCAGTAGCCGGCGACCAGGCGCGCGCGGTTCGCAGTCGACGCGTTGCGCTCGAGGATCGCGTCGCGCAGCTCACATGCGCTGTCGAACACGCGGAAGTCGAAGGCGTGCTCGAAACCGCTCGCGTTGGCGGTTGCGCGAACGCCGAGCACGTCATCGAGCCAGGCGATGTAGCCATCCGAGCCCGAGCAGCGGAACTGACTGGGCAGCTCGAGTTCGAGAATCTCGGCGCCGGCCGCGCGCGCGTGGTGGCGGATCTCGTCAGCCGAACCGATGTCCTGCAAAGTGACCCGCTGAGATTCGTCGAGAAAGAAGACGCCGCAGCGCGCTGCCTGGACGATCTCCGCGATCTGATTCTCGCCGAGGTTGCGAAACAGACCCGACTTGGCGTTCAGACGGTGCGCTTCGTCGACGATCAACGTGTCGAACGTGTCGGCGCGCTTGTCGATGAACGAGCCCGAGCCCATGAACAGCGCCTGCGCGCTCGTCTTGCGCATCGACCCGGTCAGCTTGTGCAAATACACCTCGCGCGGGGCTGCGTTCTTCGAGACGTAGTGCGTCTTCTGTCGGCGCCGCGTCAGTTCGACGAGCAAGTTGATGGCCACCACGGACTTTCCGGTGCCCGGACCGCCGTGCACGATCAGCACTTGCTTGCCGCGCTCGGGAGCGATGGTCGCGAGTTCCAGCGCGGTCTCGTAAACGAGCTTCTGCTCGTCGATCAGCACGAACTCAGGCTTGCCGGCGAGCATCGCGCTGACGCTGTCCGCGAGCGCCTTCGACGGTCGCGTCGGGCTCTTCTCGACCTGGAGCAGCGTCGACGACAGGTCGCCGTGGACGAGTCGCTCGCGCAGGAACCCGCGCAACTGGAGCGCCTGACCGCTCAGGAACACCGGCGCTCGGCCCAGATGCTCGCGGTAGCGCGCGTCGAGCACGCTCCGACCGTCTTTGAGGTTGTGCAGATAGGCGCATGGACTCAAATCGACGCGCGCGACATCGACGTACTCGTTGAAGTTCGCGAGCAGGCTGGCATAGGACCACGCTTGATACGAAGGGTGGCTCACTTCCCGCAACGAGCCGCCCAGCACGGTCCTCACAATCGCGTCTTTGCGAGTGGACTCGACCTGGCTCCACTGCTTGAGCTCGACGATCACCAACGCTTCTCGCCCTTGGGGGCCCAGCCCGGAAATGAGTACGTCGATGCGCTTGCTCGACTGCGGGAGCTGGTACTCGATGGCCACGCCGCAATCGGCGGGGATGGAAACATCCTCGAGCACAGCGCGCATGTACAGCAGGCTGTTGCGCCACGAGTCGACTTCGGACGGCGACGCACGACGCCGGAGGCTGCGCTGGAACTCCTCGTGGATGCGCTCGGCGACGCGGTCGTTCAACACGTCGTCGAGGAAGCGCCCCTTCAGCTCGTGGTAGATGATCATCCGAGCCAGATCGTGCGCGCGCCACCGCGGGTCGGCAAGGACCACCGGTGGTCGGCTGGGCGAGCATTGCGGCGAGCGGGTCGAGCTGGCGCCGCGCTCAGTCGTACTGCCAAGTCGCCTCGAAGCGCGCGCCCGTGGCGTCGAGCGCTCGACCGACGATCAGCGACGGCGAGTCCTGCCGCGGCAGCAAGCGCGTCGTGATGTCCAGTCCGCGCGCGCCGTTGGGACCCGCCGTGAAGCCGTGGCAGTAGTTGCGCTCGAGGTTCACGAGATTGACTCCGCCGCGCGTGAGCCACTGGGAAACGGTGCGTCGCACGGCGAACGGCTGCTTCGCGAGCCAGTCGCGCGGGCCTTCGACCTCGTAGTTCTCGACCAACGCTTCACCCTCCAAGCCGAGCGTCACCACGTTGCCGTAGATGTGGGGGTGAGCTTCGATGCGCGCGCCGGCCTCCATGCGCCAGTGCAGCACCACGAACGGATCGCCGCCGTCGTTCGCTCCGATGAACTTGCCGGGCCCGTTCGAGCGCATCTGCGGCGGCGCGACATCGCCCAGCCGCACCGCGAGCGCCGCGAGGGTGAATAGGTACCGGTCCTGACCCTTGATCGAGGTGTCGGCCACCAGCGACTTCGCCGCGGGCACCGCCTCTGCGAGGAAGTCCTCGTAGTCAAACGCGTCACGACGCTCGTCGAGTCGACGAGCTCGCGCCATTCCCGGCAGGCCGGCCGCTGCGAACGCCGCCGCGGCGACCGTGAAGAACGAGCGCCGCTCGACGATCACGCCGCGCTCGACCTGCGCCGGCTCACCCAACGCCACGCCTTCTAACCCGATCTCTTTCACCATCGACCACCTCCGTTGCGATCGATGCTAGGCGCGCGCTCCAACGCGAGCCGCCGCCCCACTGCGAACTTGCCGCGGCGCGGACAAGCCTCGAACCTGACGACGATCTCGCACTCACCCCCGCGCCGCTGCGAGGATCTCGCGATCCTCGAGCAGGCGGAGACTGCCGAGCAACACGTCCATCTCGGTGTTGCCGGCGCGCTCGCCGACGCCGACGCGCGGTCGCGCGCGGCGCCCGCGTTGAGCGTCGTGAGCGAGCTGGCGAGGCCCAGGCCGCGGTCGCCGGCCGGGACACGCCCACGGACGGCGCGCTGGACAACGAGGCGGACATCGAATCCTGCCTGTACGTCGCAAATATATGCTCAACAGCAACTTGCGCCGGACATCCAACGTGCCAAGATCGCGGCCAGATGCGCGCCTACGAACGCTCCCATCCGTGGCTGACCTTCCGCCTCGACCTGAGCCGTGCGTCCTACCAGCTATGGCTCTTGCTCGGCGAAGCGCAGTCCAAGGCGCTGCACGTCGTCGGGACGCCGTTGACACCTGCGCTCCAGCAACAGTTCCACTCGCTCTACCTCGCCAAGGGCGCGCACGCCACGACCGCGATCGAGGGCAACACGCTGACCGAGGAGCAGGTGCGCGCGCACCTCGAGGGCAAGCTGAAGGTCGCGCCGTCGCAGGAGTACCTGCAGCGCGAGCTGGACAACATCACGGCGGCGTTCAACGAGATCGGCAAGGCCGTGCTCGACGAGCAGCGCCGAACGGTGACCGTCGCGGACCTGCTCGCGCACAACGCGCGCGTGCTCGATGGGCTGGAGGTTGACGAAGGCGTCGTTCCTGGCGCGCTTCGAACGCACTCCGTCGGAGTTGCGGGCTATCCCGGCGCCCCCGCTGAAGACTGCGCGTACTTGCTCGATCGGATGTGCACGTGGCTCAACGACGAGTTCCGAGGGCCGCAGGAGTTCGAAGTCGCGTTCGGCATCCTCAAGGCCATCGTGGCGCACGTGTACCTGGCGTGGATCCACCCGTTCGGCGACGGGAACGGGCGCACGGCGCGACTCCTCGAGTTCCGCATCTTGATCTCCGTCGGAGTGCCGAGCACGGCCGCGCACCTGTTGAGCAACCACTACTGCAAGGCGCGAGCGGAGTACTACCGCCAGCTCGATCGCGCGCACCGCTCCGGCGGCGACCTGCTCCCGTTCATCGAGTACGCGCTGCGCGGCTTCATCGAAGGACTGCGCGAGCAGATTCAACGCTTGCGACTCCAGCAGCGCGACATCTGCTGGCGCGATTACGTGCACGAGCGCTTTCGTGGCCGGCGCACCGATGGCGACAAGCGCAAGCGCGATCTGGTGCTGGCGCTTTCCCTGAGCGACGAGCCGACGCCGACAGAGCGCATCAAGTTGCTAACGCCGGAGATCGCGGCTCACTACGCGACCAAGTCCGACAAGACGCTCACGCGCGACATCCGCGACTTGATCGCCATGGAGCTCCTGGAGGCGACTGAACAAGGCTTGCTCGCTCGCAAGGACATCATGCGCGCCTTCACGGCGCGGCAAGCGGTCGGGGCGCCGGTCGTTCCGCGTTGATCGCGGCGGGAGTGAACTCAGCTCACCAGCGGTCCGCCGACCTTGACGGCGAACTCGACAACGCGGGCGACGATTGCAACGCCTCGGCGCGCGAGGTTGCCGAGCGCGCGGTCGGCCTCGCGCTCAACCTGCTCGACCATGGCCTCGGCGGTTGGCGGGGTAGCCGTGGGCTTGCCGCTGCTCGCGAGTTGTTCCGCCGCGCGCTTGCGATTCGCGTCGAGAGCGCGCTGCGCGGCTTCGTGCGCTCGATCGCTGGTGACCGGGTCGGGCTCGAACTCGATCGACGCGGAGCCGTCGATGGTGACCTCGACGTTCTCTTGAACCGAACACAGCTTGTTGAGCTGTTCCTTGACCAGCTCGAGCAGCGCCGGATTGTCCTTGAGATCCTCCGCGCGGAGCCGAATCGTCACTTTGCGCGTCACGCCGACACCTCCGCGGCGGCCGGCTGTTCGGCTTGCAACGAGTCGAGCACGAGTCCATGACCGCCACGCGCGCGATGCAGCGCGTCGGCAGCACTCACGACCTTCGCTGTTGCCTTGTCAATCTCGTCGCCCGATGCATCGCTGGGGAACTCCAGCACGATTTCCAGTGCCCGAGTGCTGACAGGCCGCGTGCGCTCGACGCTGCGTGCGCGCCCATCGCGCCCATGTTTGAAAATGCCCTCGGTGCGCAGCGTCTCGATCGCGTCGAAGAAGCTCGGCGGAACCGAAACGTCCTCCTTCCAGCCGGCCGCCGCATCGCGGATCTTGACCCAGTCGGCCAGGATGCGCGGCCGCATGGTCCGGCGGCCGGCGCGGGCGGCTTGTGCGGCGGCGTGGGCGGCGCGGGCGGCTTGGGCGGCGAAGTCGGCGGCGGCGTCAGCGTCGTCGGCGACCGCAGCGGCTGCGACCGCCGCAGCAGCGGCGTGGGCGGCGGCGTCGA
>WYBT01000062.1 GCA_011525785.1 Planctomycetaceae bacterium | reverse complement strand
TTTTCTTCGACGTGCGGCGTCCTCAGCGACCTTGCAGGTCGCTTCCGGCGGCGCCCGCCGAAGAACCTTGCAGGACAGGCGCTCCGACGTTTTCGCTACGCGGTTCATGAATAGGTCGGGCTAAGCGCTTCCAACTGGGCCGGCCTCCGGCGGCTAAGTTGCACACAGCGAGAATTGACGAGGACGACTTGATCCGAATCGTCAGCGATCGATTGCTCGAGATCCGCACCGTCGCCCAGGAACTGGGCGTGCGCCACCTCGCGCTATTCGGTTCAGCCGCAGGCGGAGAATTCGATCCGGCTCGAAGCGACCTCGATTTCGTCGTGGAGTTTCCGCCGCTGCCGCCGGCGGAGCACGCCCGCCGCTTCTTCGAGCTCTCCGCCCGACTGGAAAGGCTCTTCCAACGCCGCGTGGACTTGGTCGAGCTGCGGCCCATCCGGAATCCGCACTTACGTGCGGAGATCGAACGCACCCGCGTGCCGCTCTTCGATGCCGCGTAGTCTCGCCAAGCTGCCCTTCGACGTCCTCGATCGGAGCCAAGCGTTCGAGACGCGACAGCCGGGCGCACTCTGAACGACTATCGGCGCGATCGAGTGCTGCGCTCAGCCGTCGAGCGCGAGTTGGAAGTGCTGGGCGAGGCCATGCGCCAAGCGATCAGGCTCGACCCGAGTCTCGAGCCTTCGATTCCCGACGCCAAGCAGGTGGTCGCGTTCCGCAACTGGCTTGCACATGCCTGCGCGGACATCGACGAGGAGATTGTCCGGGCGATCGTCCAGCAAGACGTGCCGCGATTAGAGCGCGACGTACGCGCGCTCTACGAGCGGCTCAGCTGACGAAGCTGGCAGCGCCTGGCGACCGCGGGCTCGGCCGTCGTTCTTGGCCGAGTCTTGCGATTTTCGCTGTCCCGAGTCACCACGAGATGGCTCTCAAGAGCACGCGCGAACTGTGCGCAGTCCTTCGAGCGCACGCCGTCGGGTGCTGCGTTGCGACGAGCGCCGGAGAGTTGTTCCGAGGCGACGTCGGCGAACTCGTTCGCACACTCGCGAGCGGCGGCATCGTCTTTCACGCGGGGAGCATCCACGGGGCGTGGCCGAGCGTCCGCGCCAGCGGCTGAGGTTCGGGCGGTTGACGCCGCCTGTTTGACCCGCGCGGGAGCGGCGCGCACGATGGGCGCGTGGCCGCAGTCGATTCCCACCGTCAGGCGTTGCGCGCTGGCGCACCTTGGATGGTGCTCGCGTTGGGCGCGCTGTTCACGGCGCACGGAGCGCCCGCGCTGCTGGGGCCGCTGAGCTCGAACCCGCCGGCGTGGACGGAGCAAGCGGCGACGCTGGTGGGGCTGATCGGTTCGGCGGCGATGTTGATCGGCTTGATGCAGCTCGCGCGCGCCCGCGTGGCCGGTCGACGCCACCCGGCGCTCGCGCTGGCCTTCGGCGCATGGGCCGCGGAGTTCGTCGCGCGCCTCGCGCCGCTCAACGGCGCGACGAGCGGCGCCGCGCTGTGGAGCGCGATTCAACTCGTCAGCTCGAGCGCCGCCATGTGGTTCGCGGCGAGCGGCGTGGCGTGGATCCTGCGCGCGCAGCAGGCCGGCGGCGCGATCGCGCCCTGGCGGCGAACCAAGCGGGCCTTCGCCGCGCTCACCCTGGCGTCGTGTGCGCTGGTCGCGCTCTCCGCGGCGCTCGGGCCGGACTCGGAGCTGTGGATGCGCGTGCGCTCCGCGCCGCTCGGGCCCGCGCTCGCCTGGCTCGCCTTCGCGACGCCCTGGCTGCTGCTGGCGCTCGCCGTGCGCTCTTCGCTGCGCTGGCTGGGGCGCGTGCGCTCGACCGCCGAGATCCTCGCGCGCTGACGCGGGCGCGCCGACCTGACGGCGCGAATGCGCGCCGATAGACTCTTGCCCCCCGCAAACCGCGCGGAACGCCCCACATGTCCGTCTACGAACAACTGCAACGCCTCTCCGACGAGCGCTTCGTCGCCATCTACGAGTCCCTCGCGCAACACGGCTTCGGCCCGCTCGATGCCGAGGTGGCGAAGCTCCTCAAGTACCGACCGCAGGCGATCCGCGGCGTGCCGATGGCGCAGCGCGCGAAGAAGGCGCGCGGGATGCTGCACGCCAAGCACAACAGCCAGTTGTGCTACGAGCTGTTCGGCGCGTACCTGATCGCCAAGCACCGCGAGCTGGTGACGGGCTTCCTCGAGGCCACGGGCGTCAAGCACGAGGAAGGCATGCTCAACGACCTCGACAACAACAAGCCCGATCCGGCCAAGCTCGAGGCGGCCGTGGCGGAGCTCGACGGCAAGTTCGATCCGCAGGACGTGACCTTGTACCTCGCGCTGTGCGCCGAGCAGTGGCCGGGCGTGCCCGAACTAGCGGCGCTGTGGCGCAAGCGCGCGGGCTGAGCTCGCGCGAGCTGACTTCGCCGCGCCGGACATCGCGCGGCGCGGCGCGGGTTGACAGCGCGGACAGACGTGCGTGCCGCGCTGGCCGACGACCAGCCTTCGAACGGGCGTCGCGCACACGACACACGGCCGCCCCTCGCGCCCGTAGACCTTGAACTGGTCCTGGTAGCCGCCGGGGTTGCCTTCGGGCGTGCGGTAGAAGGTGTCGAAGCTCGAGCCTTCGCGCTCGATGGCCTCGCTCAAGGTCGCGCGGATCTCGCGCCACAACGCGTCGGCCCGCTCGCGCGGAACGCGGCGCGAGTTCGCGAGCGGGTGCAAGTGTGCGCGGAACAGCGACTCGTCGACGTAGATGTTGCCCAGGCCCGCGAGGAAGGTCTGATCGAGCAAGAGCGGCTTGAGCGCGCGCGAGCGCGAACGCAGCGCGTCGAACAGCCACTGCGGCGTGAACGAGTCGCCCAGCGGCTCGGGGCCGAGCTCGCCGAGCGCGGCGCGTGCGTCGGCGGTGAACTCCAGCCGCCCGAACTTGCGCACGTCGATGAAGTGGAACGCGCGGCCGTCGTCGAGCTCCAGACGCACCTTGGCGAACTTGCCCGGGTCCCAGGCGGCGTCCTCGACGTGCATGCGCCCGGTCATGCGCAGGTGGCCGAGCAGCGCGCCCGCCGGCCGGCCGCCGCGCGAGAGCTCGAACACGAGGTACTTCGCGCGCCGCTCGACGCACTCGATGCGCGCGCCGACGACCGCGCTCTCGAAGCTCGCGACGCGGCCGCCGACCGTGCGCGCCCAGCGCACGTCGCAAGCCTCGATCGTGCGGCCGATCAGGTGCGGCCGGATCAGGCGCGCGACGGTCTCGACCTCGGGCAGTTCGGGCATCGCGTCGGTGCTCAGCGCGGGCGCGCCCACCACTCGCGGTTGGAGACGTCGGTCAGGTAGTCGACCGCCGTCCACAGCGCCATCGAGAGCGGCAGCGAGGCGTAGCAGAAGGCCACGACGACCGGAACGCCCACGGCCAGCGACAGTCCCTGGCTCCAGTCGGTGAGGAAGTACAGCGCGAAGCACACCAGCGCCGCGAAGCTCTGCGAGACCGTCGCGCCCAGGTACATCGAGCCCAGCTCGGCGCCATCCTCGCGGCGGTAGACCAGGCCGCAGTGCTCGCAGCGCTCGCGCAGGCGCGCCCAACGCTCGAACAAGCGCCCGCGGCCGCACTGCGGGCAGGCGTGGCGAAGCGCCCGCCCCAGACAGGGGCGCAGGAGGAGGCGCACATCAGGCGCGTTCCATCTCTGTTGCAGGCGCAGCATGAGCAGGAAACGACTTCTAGCACAGTCGTTCCGAACCGCCCAGCCGCGCGCCGGCGAGCACGCCGGACTGACGAGGGCAGTTCCAACAGCGCCGCGCCACCCGTACCGCTCGCCGGGTGGCGAGCGGGCCGAGCGGCGCGGCAGCTTCTCTGGCGGCCTTCGGATCTCTCATGGCGCCCCAGGCCACGGGGCGTGCGCATCAGCAGCCGATCAGGGCGCCCCGTTGGGGAACGCCGAGCCGAGGGACAGGCCGACCTGGATCAGCAGGCCGTCGTCGCTGGCGTTGTCGTACTGCGAGACGTTGACTTGCCACTTCGCGGCGTGGCCGGCGACGTAGTAGTTGAAGCCGCCGCCGATCTGCGTGGTGTCGTTGGTGTCGTCGAGATCCTGGTAGCGCAGCGCGACTTCGAAGCGCTCGTCGATGCGGAATCCCAGGGTCGCGGTGTAGGGCGTTGCGGACTCGCCGCCGGCGTTGCCGACGGTCATCGCGGCCAGATCGCCGCCCATGTCGACCACTTCCGCGTGCAGCGAGAACTGGTCGTAAGTCGCGTAGGCGTCGGCGATGAAGGCGTCGAACTCGTTGCCCATGCCGCCGTCTTCGAAGTAGCCCAGGCCGATCGTTGCGTCGAAGCCCTCGGCGCCGAGCGCGCCCTCGCGCTGCTTGGCGCCTTCGCCGACCTTGTATTCAGCGCGCGCGACCAGGCCCAGCTCGTCCGCCGCGCCGTCGCCGCCGTTCTGCGCGGCGAGCTTGATGTGGAAGGCGTCGATGTCGGCGACCACGGCGGCGCCGGCCTGGTAGACGTCGAAGAACTGACCGATGCGCGTGCGATCGATCATGAGCAGCTTGCCTTCGTCGAGCATGCCGGAGTTCACCACCGGGCAGCGGAAGTTGCCGAAGTACAGGTTGACGCCCTCGGCGAGCGGCGCGCGCGCCCAAGCGTCGCGCATGTTCACGACGCCGGGCTGTCCGCCGCCGATCGGCGGCCAGTCGGTGGCGTCCGAGGCGTCGGCGCGGAGGAACACTTCGTAGCCGCCGACATAGCCCTGGAACCACAGCGACGCGTCCTGCATGCGGAAGCCGCCGAGGTCCTGGCCGGGCGCCGGCTCGTACAGGTCGTCGCCCGACGTGCCGTAGCTCGAGCGCAGCAGGTAGCCGATGTTCACGGCGGACTGCGAGGACGACTCGAGGTGCGACTCGAGCCGCTCGATGTCGCGGGCGAGCAGGGAGAAGTCGTTCGCGGGGTCGCTGGCGAGGGCCGAGGACGCGAGCAGGATGAGCGCGGTGGCGCGTCGGAGGGGGAGACGGTCGAGCATGGGACGGGGAGCCAGAGAGAGAGGGGTGGTCGTTGCGGGGGCAACGCGCGCGAGAGCGCGCGACGACGGTGGCCCGCACGGGCCACGCGCAGGCCGCGAAGGGCAAGGCGTGTGCCGCTTACGTCGAGCGCGTCGCGCCCCTGGGCCCGCCGTTCCTGCGGTGCGCCGCGCATACGATCTACGCGCCGCGCCATCAACGCTACGCGCGCAGCTCAGCTCATGCCGTGCTTGCGCAGGTAGTAGCCCAGGTTGCGCGGATCGATGCCGAGCAGCTCGGCCGCGTCCTTCTTGCGGCCCTCCGAGCGATCCAACGCACGTTGGACCAGTTGCTTCTCCGCCGCATCGAGGTTGCGCCGCAGGTTGAAGTCATCGGGCCCGCTCGAGGGCGCGATGGCGAGCGTCGGCTCGAGCAGCGCGCGCAGCAGCGCGGCGTCGATGGAGCGCGCGCCGGCGACGATCGAGGCGCGCTCGAGCACGTTGCGCAGCTCGCGCACGTTGCCGGGCCAGTCGTAGCTCGAGAGCACGTCGAGCGCCTCGACGCTCAGGCGCGCCTCGCCGCTGCCCGGCGTGCGACGCAGGCCCGCGAGGATGCTCAGCGCGATCGCGGGCAGGTCCTCCTTGTGCGTGCGCAACGGCGGCAGCGCGATCGGGAAGACGTTGAGGCGGTAGTACAGGTCGGCGCGGAACTCGCCCTTGGCGACGCGCTCGGGGAGGTTCTCGTTGGTGAGCGCGACGACGCGCGCGTCGGCCACGCGCGTGCGGCTCTCGCCCACCACCTGGTACTCGCCGTTCTCGAGCACGCGCAGCAGCTTGGACTGCATCTCGGGCGGCAGCGTGCCGATCTCGTCGAGCACGAGCGTGCCGCCCTGCGCCTCGGCGAAGCGGCCCACGCGGTCGCTCACCGCGCCGCTGAAGGCGCCGCGCCGGTGGCCGAAGAACTCACTCTCGAACAAGGTCGGCGGAACGGCCGCGCAATTCACGCGCACCAGCGCCTTGGCCGCGCGCGCGCTGCCGCGGTGGATCTGCTCCCCCACCAGCTCCTTGCCGGTGCCGCTCTCGCCGGTGACGAGCACGGTCGCGTCGGTCGGCGCGACTTGCGCGATCAGCGCCCGCACGCGCGCCAGCGCCGCCGAAGAGCCGACCAATTGACGCTGCGCGGCGACTTCACCGGCGGTGCGGCGCAGCGTGCGCACTTCGCTGACGAGCTCGCGATGCTCGACGGCGCGGCGCAGAAGCAGCACGAGCTGCGAGCTGTCGACGGGCTTTTGGAGGAAGTCGTAGGCGCCGCCCTGGATCGCCTCGACCGCGTCGCGCAGCGTGCCGACGCCGGTCATCATCACCACCGGCGTGGTGTAGCCCTCGCTGCGCACCTGGCGCAGCAGCTCGAGCCCGTCGCCGCCGCCCATGCGCAGGTCGGTGAGGATCACGTCGGGCTCGGCCAGCGCCAGGCGCTCGGCCGCTTGCGCAACGCCGTTCGCGGTCTGCACGCGAAAGCCCTCGGAACCGAGCACTTCCGCGAGCGACTCGCGCACATAGGCCTCGTCGTCCACCACCAGAATCGTCGCTTGCTTGGCCATGCGCTACTCAGCTCGCGGGAGCAGGACGGTGAACACCGCGCCGCCCTCCGCTCGGTTCGCCGCGCGCAGCTCGCCGCCGTGCGCGCGGATCAGACCATAGGAAATCGTCAACCCAAGGCCCGTGCCCTGGGTGGTAGTGAAGAACGGGTCGAAGATGCGCGCGAGGTGCTCGGCGGGGATCCCGGGACCTTGATCGAGCACTTCGATCGCGAGCCACGGCTCTGCGTCGCGCTGCAGGCGACGAACACGCACGGTGATGCGGCCCTTGCCGCCCATCGCCGTCGCCGCGTTCATCATCAAGTTGAGGAGCACCTGCTCGAGCCGGCCGCGCTCGGCCGCGACGCTCATCCCGCGCTGCAGGCCTTCGCCGACGATCTCGACCGCGCCGAAGCTCTTGGTGTAGCCCACCAGCTTCGAGACGCGCTCGAAGCACTCGAGCAGGTCCGCGCGGCCCTGCTCGACGCCCGGCCGCGAGAAGCTGAGCAGGTCGCGCACGATCACGCGAATGCGCTCGAAGCCGTGCCGCACCTCGGAGGCCCAGCGCTGGCGCTGCTCGTCGCTGACAGCTGGCTTTTCGAGCAGCGTCAAGTAGTTGCCGATGCCCTCGAGCGGGTTGTTGATCTCGTGCGCGACGCCCGCGGTGAGCAAGCCCAGCGACGAGAGCCGCTCGCTGATGGCGAGTTGGCGCTCCATGGCGCGCTCGCGCGTCACGTCGCGCAGCGAGAGCTCGACCACGCGCTCGTCGACCAGGTCGATGCCCGCCATGCGCACGTCGAGCACGCGCTCGGCCCCATCGATCCCGCGCACGCGCACTTCGCGGCCCGCCACGGCCTGCTCGGGCGTCGCCACGGCCTGCTTCATGGAGCGCTCGAGCTCGGCGAAGTCCGCCGGCGCCAGCACGCTCGCCAGACTCGCTTCGCCGAACAGCGTCGCCGCTTGGCGATTGCGCTCGCGGATCGAACCGTCGCGCGGATCGACGATCACGATCGCATCGGCGGCGCTCTCGGTCAGCGCCTTCCACTTCGCGCCCTCGCGGCGGATCGCGATCACGTATTGGTCGGTCTCTTCCGCGCGGAAGGCCCACAGCCGCCGCCGCACGAGCACCGCGATCGCGAGCGTGCCCAGCACCATCGCCGCCGCGAGCACCGCGATCGCGCGATCGAAATCGCCTCGGATCGCGTCGGCGAGTTCGCGCGGCCCCGTGCTCAGACGCTCGAGCGCCGAGTTGCGCGCAGCCACGGCCCACGCAACGGATCCGACGGCGAGCGCGAGCACGAGCAGGCCGAGCAGTGCGCTCCGCCACGGCCAGAAGCGGCGCGCGGCGGGCGGCTTGGATCGGAGCTGCGGTTGCGTCGACGCCATGGCGAGCGCGAGTTCAACGCACCGAGTCGCGCGTCGCCAGCGCGATCACGATCGAAGGACGCTCGCCGGCGCCGATCTCGAGCGCGCGATTGCCGCGGCCCAGGCGCTCGTCATTGGCGAACACGCGCACCACGCCCAGCGAAACGTGGCGCAGCCGCGCGCGGCCGGCGTGGTCGGTCACGGCGCGCGAGACGCCGCCGCGCTCGCAGCGCGTCTTGAGCTCGACCCCGGGCGCCGGCCGGCCGGCCTCGTCGACGACTTCGACGTCGACCTCGGTGAGCGGCTCGCGCAGCTCCACGCGCACGAGCACATCGCGCTCGGCGAGCACCTCGGCCGCGGTCTGGGCCAGCGCTCGCTCGTGATCGCCCGCCAGCACGGTCCAGGCGCCGGCTTCGAGCGCGGGGAAGCGCGCCAGACCGCTGGCATCGCTGAACTGCTCGACGCGTTCCTGCGCTCCGCGTTGCACGTAGACCGCCAGGCCCTCGAGACCCGCTCCGTCGGCGCCGACGACTTCGACGCGCAGACTTCCCTGTGGCGCTTGCGCTTTCTCGACGGGCGTCGACACCGGAGCGGGCGCTGGCGCCGGCGTGGTCGCGGTTCGCGGCGCTGTCGGAGGCTCGCTGCGCACGACGCCGTCGGGTGAGCTCAGCGGACGAGCCGCAGCGGGGAGCGCGTCGTTGGGCTGCCCGGCGCCGCTCGCGGACTCGCCGCCGTCCGACCTCAGCCACAGCAGCGCCAGCAGCACGACCAGCGCCGCCGCGCCGGCCGAGGTCGCGAGCAACGCCATACGCGCTGCGCCGCGGCGCATACGAAATCCGCACGACGCCATAGGGATTGAGCCCAGCGTCGGAACTCTTGGCTGGAGGCACTGGCCGGGGACTCGCCAGGCGGCCCGCCGCCGCAGCGGCACATGCGTTGCGATCCTCCCGCTGTCCATCGACATCTGACAAGCGAATCACGGACCGCGGCGCGAAACCAGCGTCGGCTCGCCGCAGCCCCCCGCACTCCCATCGGCGCCCCATTCCTCCATGCAATCCACGTTCGACCCTCGCCGCCCCGCCATGGCCGTCGTCGTCGCCGCTGCGCTGCTCTCGGGCTGCGCCGACGATTCGACACCGCCCGCCCCGCCGCCCAGCTCGGCGCCCGTCGCCAGCTTCGACGGGGACTTCGCCGAGGACTGGCTCGCAGTGCTCACCCAGGCGATCGACACCGAGAGCCTCAACCCGCCGGTCGCGTCGCGCCGCATCGCCTACACGGCTGTGGCGTTCTACGAGGGTCTCGTCAACGGCATGCCCGATCACAACTCGCTCGGCGGCCAGCTCAACGGCCTGGGCGCGCTGCCCGCGCCGCCGGCCGGAGTGATGCACTGGCCGAGCGTCGCCAACGCCGCGGTCGGCGCGGTGCTGCTCGATCTGTTCGCGACGGCCTCGAACCCGACCCTGACCGCGATCGCGGCGCAGGAAGCAGCCAACGCCGACGCGTTCGACGACACCGAGCCCGCCGCGGTCATCACGCGCTCGATCAACTACGGCGACCAGATTGCGGCCGCGATCCTCGCTTGGGCGGCTGGTGATGGCTTCACCACCTGGAACAACTGCGCCTACACGGTTCCGGTCGGCCCCGGCCTGTGGCAGCCCACTCCTCCGGCGTTCACGCCCAACCCGCTGCAGCCCTGCTGGGGCAACATGCGGACGTTCGCGCTGCTCAACTCGGCGGAGTGCCTGCCGCTGCCGCCGCCGCCCTACTCGCTCGACGCCAACTCCGCCTTCCACCAGGCCGCGCTCGAAGTGCGCAACACGGTCAACGCCGCCGATCCCGACCAGATCGCGATCGCGCAGTTCTGGGCCGACGGCGCGGGCACGCTGACGCCCCCGGGACACTGGATCAGCATCGTGCGCCAGGTCTCCGACCAGCAGGACCTCTCGCTCGACGTCACGGCGGAAGCCGCCGCGCGCGCGGGCCTGGCCGTCGCCGACGCCTTCATCGCCTGCTGGGAGGTGAAGTACGCCTACAACCTGCTGCGTCCGATCACCTACATCCGCGATCCGCTCGGCCCGATCAACGACGCCGGTTGGAACAGCGTCGCCGGCATCGCCACGCCGCCCTTCCCCGAGTTCACCTCCGGCCACTCGACGCAGTCGGGCGCGGCCTCGGTCGTGCTGCATGACCTGCTGGGCGCCGTGGCGTTCACCGACGACTCGCACCCGGGCGTGTGGCCGGCGCGCAACTTCACGAGCTTCCTCCAGGCGGGGACCGAAGCCATGGAGTCACGCCTGTACGGCGGCATCCACTACCGCTTCGGCAACGAGCGCGGCCTCGAAATGGGCCAGTGCGTCGGCCAGACGCTGCTCGACAACGTGCGCTTCCGCAACTGATCGGGCGCACTGAGAGTGAGACGAGCGGCGGCCTCGCGCGAAGCGAGACCGCCGCTCTTCGTTCGACGCAGCGCTCGTACGGGGAAGCGCCGCGTCGTCCTCCCTCGGGGCCGCGCTGGCGCTCGAGCTCAGTTGCAGAGCGTGAATTCCAGCGCGTTCGACAGGCCCGTCTTGCTCGGCGAGCCCGGGTCGCGGTGCCAGCTCTGCACGTTGACCGTCGCGCCGGGCGTGAGCATCGGATCGACGCCGGAGCTCACCAGCGCGCTGAAGTCCAGCGCGAGCACGCCGCCGCAGTTGTTGAACGAGCCCAGTCCACCTGAGTTCTGCAGCGTCGTGCGGCGCACGGGATCGGCGACGCACTTGAGTCCGCCTTGGAAGGGCGCGTTCGCGCGGCCGCTGAAGCCGTAGTAGAAGAGCCCCTGCTTGTTGCTGAGCACGTTGAAGCAGCGCACGACGAGCGGATCGGCCGCCGTGGCGCGCGCGAAGCCGCTGTAGCCCAGGAACGGCGTGCAGCCGAAGCTGTTGAGCTTGCCCGCGCAGTACAGCGTCGGCGCCGCACTGCTCGGCGCCGAACCCATGTCAGCGCGCGTGCAGTCCGCGTCCTTGGGCGCCGCCGGATCGCCTGCGTTGATGCACGGCGACGAAGCGAGCAGTGCGAGATCGCCGTTGAGCGCGCTCGCGAACTGCGGGTTCACGTCGAGGTTGAAGTTCGCGCCGCCGGGGATGCCGTCGCAGTAGCTCGCCTGGTTGGCGAGCAGGCCGGAGAAGTTGGCGCTGGTGTTGCCCCAGGCGATCGAGCTGCGGATCGAGCCGCTGTACGCGCCCGTGCGAGCGATGCCCGTGACGCAGTTCGCCGCCGTCGCGCGCAGCAGCCCGAAGTTGCCGCCCGAGAGCGCGATGCCGGTCGCGCCGCAGCTCCAGGCCGTGAGGAACTCGGCGCGCGCTGCGGCGGCGATGTCGAAGCCCGTGGACCCCGCGCGCTCGATGCGCACGTGGCGGTACTCCGCGAGCGGAGAGTTCGCGCGCAGCACGCTCCACGCTCCGCCGCCGCCGTAGCGCAGGAGCAGATTCTCGATGCGGCTGGGCGCGGCGTTCGCGTCGACGAGCAGCCAGATCCAGTGGCCAGGCGCCGGCGGCGCGCCCGCGCCGTCGGAGTCGCCGCCCACCGAGTCATCGTTGTGCGACGTCACTACGGCCGGCTTCTCGCGCGTCGCGACGACGTCAAGCGCGCCGAGCACGTCGATGCGCTGGCCGGTGAACATCTTCACGACCGCGCCGGGGCCGAGCGTGAGCTTGCGGCCCACGGGCACACTCAGCGTCGTGTACATCACGATCGCACCATTGAGGCCCATGTTGCCGTCGAGGTACAGGTCGCTGCTGAGCGTGCCGACCGTGATCTGCACCTGGTTCACGGCGTTGCCGCTGGCCTTCAAGCGCGTGATGTACGGCAGCGAACTCATCGGCACGCCCGTGATCGCCGCTCCCGTGCAGTCGCGCACCGTGCAGTCGTCGATGCGCGCCTGCGTCGCGGTGCTCGCCAAGGTGAAGCCGGAGTTCACACCGCGCTCGATCGTGCAGCGCTCGAGCGTCGGGCTCCCGCCCTGGATGTAGATCGGATTCCACCCGCCGGCGCCGCCGTAGCGCACCAGCGCGTGCGTGAGTCGCGACGCGTCCGAGCCCGGGAGGAAGCGGAGCATCGTCCACGCGCCCGGCGCGCCGACGGACGCGCCGTCGTTGTTCGAGTCGCCGCCGTACTCGTCATCGCTGAAGCTCGTGAAGACCACCGGCTGCGCCGACGTGCCGTTCGTGAGCAACGTGCCGCTGATCTCGTACGAGATGTTCTGCACCGGCTTGAGGATCGTGCCGGCCTCGAGCGTGAAGGTCCGACCGCCGAGGATGTTGAACGTGGTCAGCAGGCACAGCGTGTTCGAGAAGCCCATCTGCGGCCCGACCACCAGCCCCGAGCTGGGCG
The DNA here is from genome assembly GCA_011525785.1 of Planctomycetaceae bacterium. Lineage (GTDB taxonomy): Bacteria > Planctomycetota > UBA1135 > UBA1135 > WYBT01. Next base: position 177,327 of record WYBT01000062.1, on the reverse strand, counting down.
TCGAACTCATCAGCAGCAGTCCGTTCGCGCCGTTGCCGGTCGCCGTGTTGCCCGAGAGGTTGACGATCGACTCGAAGCCCTGCGCCTGCACCGCCCAACCGGCGCTGTTCCGCACGGTGCAACCCTGAATCGTCGGCGCGCCGCCCAAGCTCGCGAGCACGATGCCCGCGCCCGCGGCGTTCTCGAACGTGCAGTTCGTGATCGTCGGGTTCGCGTCCTCGACGCGCAGCGGCGACCAGCCGCCGCCGCCGCCGAACCTCAGGATGGTGTTCGTCAGCGTCGACGCGCTCGAGCCAGCGTTGAAGCGCACGTAGGCCCACTGCCCCGGCGTGCCGCTCGAAGCTCCGTTGCCGTTCGTGTCGCCGCCGAAGGCGTCGTCCGAGAAGCTCGTGATCACCACGGGCTGCCCGACCGTCCCCTGCGAGTCCAGGGTTCCGTTGACGTCGAACGCCGCGTTGTTGAGGTGCTTCAGGATCACTCCGCGACCCAGCGTGAGCTTGCGACCGGCGGGCACGCTCGCGGTCGTGAGCAGCGTGAGCACGCCGTTGATGCCGCAGCGCGCATTGACCACCGCGTCCGTCGAGAGCGACGGGTTGTTGACCAGCACCGAGTTGACGCCGTTGCCCGTCGCCGTGTTGTTCGAGAGGTTCAGCACGTTCTCGAAGCGCGCGCCCTCGATCGCCCAGCCCGAGTTGTTGCGGATCGCGCAGTCGGCGATGGTGGGCTGCGCCATGCTGTTCGTGAGGTTGAAGCCCGCGTTCAAACCGTGCTCCACGGTGCAGTCGCGGAACGTCGCCGCGCACTCGTCGAGCCGCACCGAGTTCCAACCGCCGCCGCCGCCGTAGCGCACCGTCACGTTCTGCAGCACGCTGGCCGCCGCGCTGGCGTGGAAGCGCATGTAGATCCAATCGCCCGGCGAGCCGCTCGAGGCGCCGTCGCCGTTGGTGTCGCCGCCGGCGCTGTCGTCCTTGAGCGAGGTGACGATCGTCGGCTGGCCGGTGGTTCCACCCGCCAGGAGCGTGCCGTTGACGTTGAAGGTCGCGCTCGTGCCGAGCTTGACGATTGCGCCGGGCTGCATCGTCAGCGTGGCGCCGGTCGGCACGGTCATCGAGAAGGGCACGTGGTAGACGACGCCGCTGAGCAGCGGGCCGCCGGCGCCGTCAGAGACGTTGCCGTTGAGGACGGTTTGGGCCGCGGCGGGCGCGCCGAGCGCGGCGAAGGCGGCCAGGGCCGCGAAAATGCGTGACATGGAGGACTCCGAGAAGGTTCGCCAGGCGCCCCGTGCGTCCTGGCGGGCCCTCTTTCCGCCTCCCGTCTCCAACGGACAGCGCAGTTGCGATTTTCTCGCGCGGCCCGTCGCCAGATGGCGCCCCGCGGCCTTCAGCTCGCCAGTTGCACGAAGCGCGGCGCGCTCGCCAGCCGCTCCCTCAGCCGCGTCCAGCGCTTGATCGCAGCATCGGGCGAGATGCCCAGTTCGCTCGCGATCTCGTCGTGACTGCGCCCCTCGAGCCCGCGCCGCAGGAGCAGCTTGCGGTCGTCGTCGTCCAGCGCGCGCACCTCGGCCACGAAGCGCGCCAGCGACTCGTCGCGCGCTACGCGGCGAGTGATCGAGGTGGTCGTGTCCGGCAGCCGCCCCAGCGCGAGCGTGTCGAGCCGCGGCGCGCCGCCGCCACTCGCGAGCCCGCGCCCGACCTGCGTCAGGGCGCGGTACAGCACGTTGCGCGCGATGCCGAACACCCAGGCTCGGAACGGCCCGGCGGCCGGATCGAAACGCTCGAACGAGTCGAACGCGCGGCAGGCGACCTCCTGCAGGGCGTCCTCGGGGTCGAGGTGGGCCCGCAGCGCTTCGCGCACGTGGATCTCGAGCCACGCACACACCGCCGGCGCGGCCTCGCTCCACAGCTCCTCGAAGCGCGCGGCTGCGGGCGCCGCCCCATCGGCGAAATCGGGAGACGAAGACCTCTGCATCGGCGGCGCTCGACCCGATTCTACCCCTGCCCGCGGCTGCGGGCGGATTTGAGCGTTCCTTCGCTTCGCGCCGCCGACAGCCGCTTTTCGACCGCTCGGGACCCGCCCGGGGAGCGCGCGAGCGGAATTTCTTGCGGCCCGTTGGACCCGCGACCCGCTCTGCGGGGTCCAGTGGTGCGACGTGAGCGCCCCGGCCCCCGACCCGCAGTTCTACCTGAGCCACTCCGGCTACGTGCGCCGGCTGGCCCGCGCGCTGGTGTTCGACGCGCACGCCGCCGAAGACGTCGAGCAGGAGACCTGGCTCGCGGCGCTGGGCCGAGCGCCGGACGATCCGCGCGCTGCGCGCAGCTGGCTGCGGAGCATCGTGCGCAACTTCGCAGCCAAGGCGCGGCGCAGTGCGGCGCGGCGCTTTGACTACGAAGGCGCACAGCGCCCGGAGCGCAACACCGTCGCGTCGCCGGCCGAGGTGCTCGAGCACGAGGCCGCGCGGCAACGCGTGGTCGCGGCCTTGCTCGCGCTCGACGAGCCGTACCGCACGGCGCTGATCGCGCGCTATTTCGACGAACAGCCGCCGCCGCAGATCGCCGCGCGGCTGGGTGTCCCGCTCGAAACCGTGCGCACGCGCCTCAAGCGTGGACTGGAGAAGCTGCGCGAGCGCATGCGGCGTGAAGCGGGCGGCGATGCGAGCTGGGGCCTGGCTCTCGCGGCTGCGCTGAAGTTGGAGGCGCCGCACGGCGTCGCTGGCGCGCCGATCGGACTGGGTTGGTGGAAGGAGCTGATCGTCGTGAACGCGACCAAGAAATTGATCGGGGCCGCGCTCGCGCTCGTGCTGCTCGGCGTGTCGTGGTGGGCCGTCGAGAGCCGCGCCGAGCCGACTGGCAGCGCTGTCGAGCTCACTGGCGCGCTCAACGACGATGCTCGAGCGGCCGAGCCCGCAGCCGACGCGCCGCCGGCGCCCGAAGGCCAGGCCGCCGCGCGGACGGCGATCGCAGTGACGACGCCCGAGAGCGCGTCCGCGCCGGCGATCTCGTCAGGACTCGGATCGCTCGCCGTGAAGCTGACTTGGAGCGACGGTTCGCCGGCCGCAGCGGTGTCCGTCGACTTGATGCGCCCCGCGGGTGTCGACGACCGCGCGCCGCAGCGCGTCGGGCGCAGCGACCTGCGTGGAGAGCTGCTCTTCGACGCCCTCGCTCCGGGGCTCGCGATCGTGCAACCCGATCGGGGCGGCCACGAGTTCGCCACCATCGCCGCCGGCGAGCGCAGCGAACTCGTGCTACAGCTCCCGCGCGGCTTCGACGTCGAGGGCGTGGTGCTCGACTCGCAGCGGGTTCCCGTGCCCGACGCGCGCGTGTTCCTGTGGCGTGGCATGACGCCCATGCTCGAGATGCACGAGGTCGCGCGCAGCGATGCCAGCGGGCGCTTCCAGGTGCGTTCGATCGAACAGGGGACCGCGACGCTGCTGTGCGCACGCGCCAAGGGCTTCGCGCCGACGCGGCGCAACGAACTCGCGGCCTCCGAAGGCGCGCGACTGAACGTCGAGTTGGTGTTCCCCGAGCACTCCGCCGCCGACTTGCGTGGACGCGTCGTCGACGAGCGCGGCGAGCCCGTGGCAGGCGCACAAGTGCTCGTCGGGCCGCAGGACTCCTGGACGCCGGTCACCGAGCCCGATGGCTCGACCAGCGTGCCCGCCGTGGGCGAGATCGTCACCACCGACGAGAGCGGGGGCTTCGTCGCTGAAGGAGTGCTGGCTCAGCCGCTCGAAGTGCGCGTGCGCGCGGCGGGCTTCGCGCCGCTCGTGCGCAACGTGGACCCGCGCAGTGAGAGGTTCGTCGAACTCGCGCTCGAGCGAGGCGCGCGCGTGAGCGGCGTCGTGACGGACCGAGCCGGCGCGCCGCTCGAGCGAGTGCAAGTGCGCTGCGGCGAGCACTACGACTTCGCGTTGCGCCAGTCCGTCACCGGCGCCGACGGACGCTTCGAGCTGCGCGACCTCGCCGCGGGCGAGGCGCAGCTCGTCGCCGACGGCGGCCAGCGCGGGAGGGCGCGCCGCACGCTGCACCTGTCGCGTGCGCAGGACGCGAGTTGGGATCCAGTGCTGTCCCCTGGGCTCTCGATCGCGGGCCGGATCGAGCTCCAGGACGGCGCGTCGGCCGAGGGCTGGCACGCGATCCTGGAGCGGCTCGAGAATCCGCACTTGAGCGGTCGGCGCACAACGCTGGCCAACGCCAACGGGCGCTTCGAGTTCGCCGAACTGACCGACACGGACTACGCGCTGCGCGTCGCGCCGCCGAACGAGCTGTTCGTCGCGTGGACCGACGAAATCACGCCGCTGCGCCCGGGGCCTGGCGAAGTCGTCTTGCGCCCACAGCTCGCAGCAAGCGTGCGAATCGTCGGCCGCGCCATCGGCAGCGACGGACGCGCGCTCGAGAGCGTCTCGCTCGCGCCGGTCGGAGCGCGGCTCGTCCAGGCGCGCGTGACGCAAGCCGCGGCCGACGACGGTCGCTTCGAGCTCGCGCCGCTTCCGGCCGGTGCGTGGAGTGTGAGCTTCACGCCGCGCGGCGCCCCAGCGCGCACCGTCGGTCCGCACGACGTCGCGCCAGGCGAAACCTGGGATCTGGGCGACGTCGTATTCGAGGTCGGCGGCACGATCCGCATCGAAACCCGCGCGCAGAACGGCGTCCACCACCTGCCGAGTTGGATCGAGGTGCTCGACTCGCGCAGCGCGAGCGTGGCCTACATCGAACACGCCGACGGTGTTTGGCGCTCCGGGCCGCTCGCGCCCGGCCGCTACGTCGTCGTTCCGGGCGGCGGCGAGGTCGCGCTCACGCGCGCTGAGGTCGAAGTGCACGCGGGCCTCGAGTCGCTCGCGACGCTCGAACTCGCGCGCGGCATCGGCGTGCGCTGGTCGTTCGTCGACGAGCGCGGCGCCGCCTTCACGTCCCCCATCGAAGCCAGTCTGTTCGACGAGCGCGGCGCGCTGCTCTACCAACCGCCCGTGCTGCGCAGCCCGGCCGGCGCGAGCGCGTCGCTGCGGCTCGCACCGGGGCGCTATCGGCTGCGCGCTGTCGCGGACGGCGGCTTGCGCGCGGAGCTCGACCTCACGCTCGTCGAAGGCGCCGCCGATTCCCCGGCTGAAATCGTGCTGCGTCGCCCGTGAGTTCCGCGCTTGCACGGCCCCATGCGGCGCGTGCTCGACGTGTTCGTCTCCGGCCGCCGCCCCGGCGCCGGCGTTTCGAGCCACAGCGCGCCGCCGCGGCCTTCGACTGACGCGACCACCTCGAACTCGCAAGTCAGTCATCGACGAGCAGTGATGAGGCGAAACTCCGCTCGGCTGTGAGCCGGGCCGACTACGACGCGGTGAAGGCGGAAGTGTGGCCGCGGACGGCCGCCCACGCGATTCGGTTGGCCAAGCAAGTCATCGAAGCCGTGCAAGGCCCAACGTCTTGGCGGCGCGCCAAGCCGACGTCGATTCACGCTGAACTCAGCGACCGACAGCACTCGTCGAGCTGCAGGTCGCGTGGAGAAGTGGCATCGCCGGCGCAGCTCGACGCCGACGGCAGCTAGCAGGGGCAGGTGCGGCGCACGCCGCGGCTCTCGCGCGCGGATGATGTGAGCTGGAATCCGATGCTCTCGGACGGGCTCTAGCTCGCGGGCCGAATCAAACTCGAAGACAGCGCATCGGTCGAGGGCTGGCACGGCCGGCGACTGCGATGGAGTCTTCACGCAGGACTGGCGCGCGCGGAGCGCTGCCACTCAGCGACGCCCAGGCCGAGTTGAGAGTTGCCGCGCGGCCGTGGTCTCGCGCATGTAGACCAAGAGGTCGTACTGCTTCGCCAACTCGACCTCGTAGTAGTGCTCCTCCATGGCGAGTGCGCCGATGTTGCCGCCGAACATCCGCGGCTGCGCCAGCCAGCCAGAGCCCGGATCGCCGGGCTTCGCCGTCCGCAGGTCGACGATGCAACAGGGCAGGCCCGCGCTCTCGAGGATGGCTTCGAAGCTCTCCGCCGGGGCCTCTTGGAGCTGGTGCACACGTTCAGGGCCCTTCCCGGACATCGCGTAGTACGTGCCGCGCGAGGACGTGAAAGCGACGTTCACATAGTCGTCCCCGAGTTGCTCGCGCAGATGTGCGCCCATCCACGGCGCCTCGCCGCTGACGTGCGCGTTGTGCGCCCACAGGACGATTCGCGCGCCGGGATTCTCGTCCGCCAGCCAGCGCCCGTTGTCCGCCATGCAGCGATCGCGATGCGCGGACCCTTGGTCGTCAGCGCTGGCGAGACCCAGCCACTGCTGCACGATTCCGGCGTTGTGGACCGCCCACTTCGCCTGCTCGTGACCGGCGAGTTCGGCGTAGCGCGGGCGCGACTGGCGCATGTGCTCCACCACGGTCTGCCACTGGCTCACCAGCGCGGCGGCGTCGGGACCGGGCTCGACCGGCGGCGACTGGAGGCGCAGGCTCTGCTTGCCGCCGCCGACGACTTTCGAGTCGAGCGTTGCGACATAGCTCGTCCGCGTTCGATTCCCGCCCGGGTCCGCTTGCACCAGCCCTTTGAGGCTGGGGCCTTCGAAATCGAGGTCGACCTCCGGACTCGACCAGGCGACGCCATCGAGCTCGATTCGCAACTCGTCGAACCACGCGCAGCCGTTGCCAGGCATCACCAGCCCGAGGTAGACGTCGGTCGCGCTCTGGGGAACGTCGAACGTGATGCTGGCCTCGGTCCAGTCCGTGGTTCCGCGCGGCCCGCGCTCGCTCATGTTGTCGAACAGGAACTCCGGGCCGTCGGCGCGCATCCACAGCCCCGCCCAACCGTCCTCGAGCGCCTCGGTTCGGATCTGCCCCGAGAGCTTCAGCCTCTTTCCGCGCGCCTGCTCGATGGGGAAGCGGAAGGTCAGGCGGCCGAAGTCCCCGCCTGCGCTTCGGTGGGGATCGAACGAGGACAGGGCCGCGAACGTCTCGGCGCGTTGCTTCGCAAACTCGGGGTCGTGCTTCGCGAGGAACTCGCGCACCTTGGCGATCGCCACGGCCCCTGTCTGCATGTCGAAGCCGGTGAAGTGCACTCGCCGCGGCGAGTTGCGCGCTTTCTCGGCCGCGTTGAAGCGCCGCATCCACTCGACCATGTCACGCACCTCCTCGGTGTTCCAGGTCCAGAAGTACATGCCGCCGATCAGTCGCGCGACATCGCCCTCGCCTCCGAGCACGTAGGCGTCGAGCTCTTGCGCTTCGGGCGTGCTGGCTTCGATGGCGAAGATCGAGAACCCCATCTGCTCCACGAGGTACTCCAGCAAGCGGTGCTTCATCTGGAAGTGCTCGCGCGTTCCGTGCGTGCCCTCACCCAGTCCGACCACGCGCGCGTCGCCGATCGCCGCGGCGAGGCCAGCCAAGTCTTCGAAGCCGTTCCCGGCTTCGACGGTCTTCACTGGGAGTGCGTGCTGCTTCAGCCAAGCGCGGCGCGGATCCGCATCGGACGTGATGAGAGGCGTCTGCACGGCGAGACAGGAGAGCAGTGCGTGGGCGGCGATCATGGGGTTGTGCTCCTCGAGCGGTGTTGTGGAGCTTGGATCGAACCCGCTTCGCGCGGACAGGAATTCCCCTTTGAGTCGACTCGCGGCGCGCCGAGCCGCCTGGCGTGATCGGCCCGCGCTCAGCCCTGCGACGTTGTTGCCTCGAGAGCGGTGAATTGCGCTTCTGCTCCGCGCACGGGCCGCAGGCGGTCGTAGGCGAGGTGGAAGACGTATCCGTACGTCGCGTAGCTGACCGTGAGGCCCAAGTCAGCGAGCAGCGCCTGCGACCAGGTCAGCTCCGTCGTGGCGTAGATCAGCGGACAGCAGACGAGTAGCGACGTGAACTCGTGCAGCGCAGCGTGGACCAGTCGCGCCAGGTGCGGCCGATCGCTGGCAGCTCGGCCGCAACGCCGCTTCTCGACGAGGTCGAAGGCGGTGTTGAAGAGCGCGGACCAGCCCATCACGACTCCGGAGAGCAGGACTAGCAACGCGAAGGACTCGTCGAGGCGCTCGCCCGCCGCCGCACTGTAGAGCGGCGTGACCAGCGCGAGCCCGAGCCCCTCGAAGGCGAGGGTCTGGAGCATTCGTTCGCGGGCGCTGCGGATCGGGGAGGACATGACGAGGGTGCTTGCTCGGGACTGCGGCGCGGCGCCGTTCGCCGCTCGCATCTCTGAGGCGCAGACCGCGGCCGGCGACCGACAGGTCCGCTCGATTTCGTTGCGCAGAGCTGTCCCGGCCTGGCAATTCCGCGTTGGCAACTGGCTCCTGCGCGCCAAGAATGAGTTGGGGGATCGCGAATGCAGCCACCTCCCAAGCGCTCGTTCTTCCTGTTCGGGCCGCGGGGAACCGGCAGGACGGCAAGGCTGGGCGAAAGCTCGCCCGAGCCGCGGTCCATCGGCCCGCTTCTGCTCGACGTCCTCCGGCAGCTCGTGGCGGGGTGCGGACGCCTGCGCGAGGCGAGCGCGGCCGGCTCGCTTTCGAGCGGAAGCGCGGTGGACACGTGTGTGCTCCCGGACTCTCGATCACCGGCTCGGCAGCCGCGCGCCGGCCGTTGCGTCCTCGCACGCCGAGTTCGCGAATGTCGGCTAGTCTCCAGAGCAGATGCGGAGCAAAGACATCTCGGCGCGCGGCTGCGGGCTGCTCCTGTTGACGCTTGCAAGCGCGTGTTCGCGCAACGAAGGGACGTCGACCGCGAAGGTCGAGGATTGCGTGGTCGTGTCGCACGAGTACCACGGCTGCTACTCCGAGTCGTCGTCCAAGGTCGTGCTGCGGCCGGTCGGCGATACCTTCGCCAGCGAGACGCTCGTCGCGCCCTGTTCGCTGATCGAGGCCGCGAGAGAGGCCGCTGTCGCGTCGCGCGAGCGCGGGCGCGATGTGCTCGACGACCTCGGCGTGGATCCCAACGGTCTGGATGAGGCTGCCGCGCGCATCGCGGCTGCGTTCTTCGAGCACAGCGGACACGCGGAGCGCAACGGAATGCCAGAGCTGACGGCGCTCGTGGAGCAGTCTGCAACTCCTCGAGAGATCCACGGGCGCCTGGTGCGCGAAATCACGGTCGGACCGACGTACATGGCGAGTCGGACGATGGAGATCACGCTGCCCGGCGAGCCGCCGATCACGCTCACGAACGAGAGCCTCTCGCCGTTCTACTTGCCGTGGCGCGTCGTCGCGGGTGATGAGCAGTGGACCACCACCGACGTGCGCTTGACGCGCGCGCTCGCGCCGCTGATCTGGACCGACCGCTCCTTCGACGAAGTCGTCTCGCAGTGGCGCGAGCACGTGTGGCGCGACATCTCGATCTGGGCGGGCCTCGACGATCACGCTGAAGCGGTGCTGAGCAGCCGGCTCTACACCGCCATGCGCGGCTTCGCGGCAGCGGCGCCGGAGTGGAACGTCAAAGACGCGACCTGCGGTCTTTTCGCGCTGCGCTCAGGCGAGACGTTGTTCCTCGACCTGCGCGCAAGCCGAGCGCGAACCGTCGACGCCGTGCGCTGGTACGTCCCCATCGTCGAGAAGCAGCTCGCGAGCGACTGGATCGACCTGCTGGCGACCGTCGAACGGGCCGAGCGCGCGGTCGAGGCCCGCACGTGGCTCGCGGAGTGGAAGTCGGCCGGCGGCGAGCGCTCGATCGAGCTGCAATTGAACGGCGCCACGCCGATCGACGAGTCCGACCCGGCCACGTTCGTGCAGCCCGCGTGGGAGCTGGCCGGCTTCGAAGGCGAGCCGGAGTTCGAGTTGCTGCTGCGGCGCGAAGGCCAGTGGGCCGCGACGGTGTTCCTCGCTGGCCGCGATGCGCGGGGGTTGATCACCGCCGCAAATCCGCAGGCGGGCCCGCACTGGCTCGACACGCTCGACGTGCACTTCCATCCAACCAAGCGCGAGCTGGTCTTCGTCGACTCGAACGGCGCGCATCACCTCGTGCGCTGAGGCTGGCGCGCTGCTGTACGCAGCACAGTCCGGCGCCTTTTGGCGCCAGGCGCTTCACCGCTCGCAGCGCCGACTCGCCGCGCACCGCGAACGCTGCGCGCCCAGCGCATCCCGCAGCTCCGCATGGATGCCGTGCTCGACGTGTATGCCCGGCCTCGCATGGGAGCGGGCGCTGCGCTGCTGGAGTGCGGCGCGGGCGCGCTCGGCAGTTCCGAGTTGCCAACTCGTTTTTGCATGCTAAAAACGAGATATGTACTCGCGATTGCAAGCCCCTCCCAAGCGCTCGTTCTTCCTGTTCGGGCCGCGGGGAACCGGCAAGACAGCGTGGCTGCGCCAGCGGTTGCCCACGCCGCTGGTGTTCGACTTGCTGATGGCCGACGTCTTCCAGCGGCTCGCGGCGGCGCCTGAACGCTTGCGCGAGGCGATCCCGGCCGACCACGACGACTGGATCGTGATCGACGAAGTGCAGCGGATCCCGCAACTGCTCGACGAAGTGCACGCCCTGATCGAGGCGCGCGGGCTGCGCTTCGCTCTGACGGGCTCGAGCGCGCGCAAGCTGCGCCGCGGAGGCGCCAATCTGCTGGCCGGGCGCGCGCGCACGCTGCACATGCATCCGTTGACCGCGCTCGAGCTCGGCGCGGACTTCGACCTGGCGCGGAGCCTGCGCTTCGGCAGCTTGCCCTTTGCGTGCACGACCGACGACCCGGCGGCGTACCTGCGCGACTACGTGGCGACCTATCTGCGCGAGGAGGTGATGCAGGAGGGGCTGGTGCGCAACCTCTCGACCTTTTCGCGCTTCCTCGAAGCGGCGAGCTTTTCGCAGGGCTCGGTGCTGAACATGGCCGCTGTGGCCCGCGAGTGCGGCGTCTCGGCCAAGCTCGCGGAGAGTCACTTCGAGCTGCTCGAGGACCTCTTGCTCGCTACGCGCGTGCCGGTGTTCACGCGACGCGCCAAGCGGCGCATGGCGAGCCATCCCAAGTTCTACTACTTCGACTGCGGGGTGTATCGGACGCTGCGCCCGCGCGGTCCGCTCGACAGTGAGCAGGAGATCGACGGACCGGCGCTCGAGACGCTCTTCCTCGCCAACGTGCGGGCGGTCAACGACGCGCACGAACTCGGCTACGACATTCACTACTGGCGCACCGCCACCGGCGCCGAGGTCGACTTCGTCCTGTACGGCGAACGCGGCCTGCTCGCGTTCGAGTTGAAGCGCCACGGGCGGGTGCGCGACGACGACCTCGCGCCGCTGCAGCTGTTCGGCGAGCAGTACCCCGTGGCCAAACGCTTCCTGCTGCACGCCGGCCGCGAGCGGCGCCATCAAGCCGGTGTCGAGATCGTGCCGTTGGGCGACGCGCTGCGCGGTCTCGACGGGCTGTTGCGGCACGGCAAGTTGTAGTTGGCGGCGTCGCGGCCGCGGACTTCGAGTAGCGAGAGAGCGCGCGCCGGCCCCGCTTGACGCTCACAGCGCCGCCTCCGACGATTCGCGACCTTCCCATGGGCTCGCCGAACTCCAGCACTCTGCTCTCCGCCGTCCTCGCGATCGGCGGGACGGCGGTGGACATGTTCGTGGAGTGCGCCAAGGACAAGAACGGCGCCGCGTTCCTGGGCGTCGCCGGCGGTGCGTGGCTCGGGCCCCTCGGCGCCGTCGCTGGCGCCGTGGCGGGACTGGGCGCCAACCGACTGGCCAGCGCGCTCGACCGACGCGAGGAAGCGCGGCGCGCGGCGCGCGAGCTGCTCATCAACGACGACATCGCGCGTGCGCAAGCTGCGGCCGTGCGCGAGAGGATCAGGGGCGTGCGCCGGGACATGCCGGCGTGGCGCATCGTCGAGCGCAGCCGGCTCGAGAAGCTCGCTGAGACCTCCGGGGAGTGGTGGCTCGCGGTCGTGCGCGACGAGGCGCGGCGCTGGTTGGACGTTGTGAGCGAACGCGAGTTCGTCGACACGCTCACCGACCACTTGGCGGCGGAACGTCGAACGCCGCCCGGTCCGGTCGCGTGGCGGCTGGTGCTGGCCAAGGCGCAGGCGCACTCCGGTGTCTCGCTCGACGACGCGTCGCTCGAAGCACTTGCCGACGAGCTGTCGACCCACTTCGTCAACGACTCCTTCAACGCGATCAAGTCCGATCCGCGCGCGTTCGCGTCGATCGTGATGCGCTTCCTCGCGCAGACGCTGGTCGAGCTGCGGCAACAAAACGAGGCCAATGCGGGCCTTCGCGAAGCCGCCGACAAGCTCGTCGCGGCGGCCAAGGCGCTCGACCTGCTCGAGCAGCTCCCCAAGGAGCTCCAACGGCTCACGGAAGAGGTGCGCGACGCGAAGCAGGCGGCGCTGCAAGCTGCGCAAGACGCGCGACAGACCAAGGAACTCGTGCTGGACCGGCTCATGCCGCAGGTGCGCACGCCGATCCAGCTCCCGCCGCCCGCGCAGGAGTTCTTCGGCCGCAAGCCGGAGCGCGCGAAGCTGCTCGAGCTGCTGCGCGACGCCCACGTGACTTGCTTCGTCGTGGGCATCGCCGGCATGGGCAAGACGGCGCTCGCGGCGGAAGTCGTCGCCGAACTCGTCGGCCCCAAGGGCGAGCGCCTCGCCGCGAGCGACTTTCCCGACGGCGTGCTGTTCCTCGACGGCTACAAGCTGCACGGCGACGCCGACGCGGTGTGCTCGGTGCTGGTCGAGACGCTCGAGCCCGCGCTGCTCACGAGCGGCGCCAACCCAAGCGCAGCCGCGAGGCGCGCCTGCCACTCCAAGCGCTTGCTCGTGGTGCTCGAGGGCGCGGAGGAGCTGGCGGACAGCCTCGCGCGAGTGCTCGAGGTGTTCGGCGCCGGCGCGAAGGTGCTCGTCCTCACGCGCAGTCCCAGTCAGGCAGTTCCCGGTCGAACGGTGGACCTCGACCAGCCGCTCTCGCGCGAAGACGGGCTGCGACTGCTGCGCCGCTTCGCTCCCGACGTCTCTGAGAACTTGCTCGCGGCGACGCAGGATCGACTGGGCGGCCACCCCTACGCGCTGACGCTGGCCGGGCATCTGCTCGGAGCGCGCGAGGAGGCGCCGGCCGAGTTCGTGCGCGAACTGGTCGCGGCCGACTTCCCGTCGCTGCGCGAGTCCGCCGATCCTCGTCGCGGGCTCGACTGGCTGTTCCGCCGCAGCCTCGAGCACCTCTCGAGCGATGCGCGGGAGCTGCTGGCCGCCTGCGGCTCGGCTGCGCTCGCGCCGCTGTCGATCGACTTCGCGCAAGCCGCGCTCGACGACACGCAGGGCGCTCGCGCACGCGCGGCGATGAAGGAACTCGTCAGGCGCTCCTGGCTGCGCCTGCGTGCGAACGCTCCGGAGGCTTGGCAGTTCGGGCACGTGCTCGCGTACCAGTTCGCCGGTCAGCTCGACGGCGCGCTGCGAGGCCGCTCGAGCGGACCGACCCAAGATCGCCTCGCCGAGTGGGCGCGGCTCGCGCTCGAGCGACAGCTCGAGGCACGCGACCCAGCTGGGCTCGCCGCGCTGCGCGCCGCGGCCGAGCACGCGCTGGCGCTGTTGGCGCGTCGGGCCACCTCGAATGCCAGGGATCCTCTGCTCAATCTGCTCCTATACGCCGCCCCGAACCGCTTCAAAGTCTTGGGGCTGCTCAGTCTGACGCGGCGTTGCGTGGAGTGCGCCGCGGCCACTCTCGACTCCTTCCCCGAGTCGGCTCGCTCGGCGTCATGGTCGCGCGAGCGGTCGATGGCTTGGCTTCTGCTCGGCGACGTGCGGATAGCGCAGGGAGATCTCGCGAACGCGCGCGGATCCTACGAGGCGGCCAAGTCCATCGCGCAGAAGCTCGCCGCTTCGGATCCGACGAACGCGCAGTGGCAGCGGGACCTGAGCGTGAGCCTGAACAAGTTGGGTGACGTGCAGTTGGCGCAGGGGGATCTCGCGAACGCGCGCGGGTCCTACGAGGCCAGTGAGACGATCCGCCAGAAACTCGCCGTTTCGGATCCGACGAACGCCCAGTGGCAGCGGGACCTGAGCGTGAGCTTGAACCAGTTGGGTGACGTGCAGTTGGCGCAGGGGGATCTTGCGAACGCGCGCGGGTCCTACGAGGCCAGTGAGACGATCCGCCAGAAGCTGGCCGCTTCGGATCCGACGAACGCGCCGTGGCAGCGGGACCTTGGCGTGAGCCTGAGCAAGTTGGGTGACGTACAGTTGGCGCAGGGGGATCTTGCGAACGCGCGCGGGTCCTACGAGGCGGCCAAGTCGATCGCGCAGAGGCTCGGCGCTTCGGATCCAACGAACACGGAGTGGCTGCGGGACCTGGGCGTGGGCCTGGACAAGCTAGGCAACGTGCAGTTGGCGCAGGTGGATCTTGCCAACGCGCGCGGGTCCTACGAGGCGGCCAAGTCGATCGCGCAGAAGCTCACCACTTCGGATCCGACGAACACGGAGTGGCAGCGGGATCTGGGCGTGAGCATGGAGAAACTAGGCAACGTGCAGTTGGCGCAGGGGGACCTTGCGAACGCGCGCGGGTCCTACGACGCGGCCAAGTCCATTGCGCAAAAGCTCGCCGCTTCGGATCCGACGAACGCGGAGTGGCAGCACGATCTCGCCGTCTCGCACATGAAGCTCGGCGACGTCGCGCGGCGCCAAGGTGACTCATCGTCGGCGCAAGCCGCATTCAAGGCTGGACTCGCGATCGTCGAGCGGCTGGTCGCACTAGATCCGACCAACGCGACTTGGCGTAGAGACCTCGCGTGGTTCCGCGAGCAACTCGCGGAGTCATGAGTCCCGATCCACGCGCGGGCTGCAGGACCAAGATCCGCGTGGCCATGCAGGCTCGGCGCGTTCGAGGTACTCAACGTCCCCGCCTCCCTGCTCGACGTTGACCGCCCGCTTGCTGCGGAGGCGTTGTTCGCGACCGACGAGCGAGAGGACTTGCGCCGCAGCGCAAGGTGACTCGAGCACCCTGGACTCAGCCGAGCGTCGCATCGTGGGTCTGCGCGAAGAGCGCGACTCGCCCGGACGGTGCGCCAGTCCTGGGCACGGACGCGGACAGACCTCGCTCTCGCCGCACTGATCCGCCCGCGCCATCAAGCCTCGCCCCCAACTCAGGCGAGAGCGCATACGCTTGGTCCAGCAGCTTCCGCGAGAAACCCGCAACCCGCGCCAGGCCCCGTGACCACTAGCGGTCGAACGCTCCGCACCGCCACGAACTCGAGCACACCATGATCCGTCGCAGCCTGGCTCTCACCTTCGTTCTGATCGCCTCGACAGCTCCCGCGCACGCGCAGTGCTGGCTGCAGCACGTCATCGCCGGTCCGGTCGACTGGACGGTCCCCAACGCCGTTGCGACGGCCCCGGGGCGGCTCGTGCTGGGTCAGCCGCGGCGCAATCCGACGGGCTCTGCCACGGTGCGCGACCGCGTGCGCATCTTCGAGGGTGCACCCGGGACGCTGGTCGAGGTCGCGACGCTCGAGTCGAGCTTGCCGATTCAGTCCAACGCCTCGTTCGGCCACGCGCTCGATCTGGATGGCGACTGGCTCGCGGTCGGCGATCCGATCGGAATCGAGCCCGGCGGCGGCCCGAACGGCGCCGTGCACCTGTACGAGCGCACGGCGAGCGGCTGGCTGCTGCGCAAGGTGCTGTTCCACCCCACCGTGGGCGTGCAGTTCCGCGGCGGCTTCGGCATCGGGCTCGACCTCGATGGCGACACGCTGGTGGTCGGCGCGCCCGGCGCGACGGTCAACACGCCGTTGCCGTTGTTCGAGACCGGTGCGGCCTTCGTGTTCCAGCGCACGAGCGCCGGCTGGCAGTTCCAGCAGACGCTCGAAGCTGCGAGGCCGACGCTCATGGCCGGCTTCGGTTTCGCGGTCGCCCTCCAAGGCGACGAGCTCGCGATCGGCGCGCCCGGCGAGTCGCTCGTCCCCACGCCGCCGCTGTTGCGCGAAGGCGCAGTGCACATGTTCCAGCGCTCACCCGGCGGCGCGTTCGCACCGCTCACAACGCTGCACGCTGCACAGCCGATCGCCGATGCTGGCGTGGGCTATTCGCTCGCCCGCGAAGGCGAGCTCCTCATCGTCGGCGCGCCCTGGACCGCCAACGGTGCGTTGTACGAAGTGGGCGCAGCGCACGTGTTCGAGCGCACACCCGCTGGCGCGTGGCTCGAAACCGCGCTGCTCAGCATCCCGCCGATTCGCGGCAACGAACGCTTCGGCGAGAGCGTGCGCGTGCGAGCGGGCGAGATCTACACCACCTCGCGCGGACTGGCGTGCGCGTGGCGCTTCACCGAAGTCGCCGGCGCTTGGACTCAGACGCAACGCTACACGACCGAAGCGGGCGTCGCGTGGCCCGTGTCCATGCCCGTGCGCATGGACGTCACCGGTGACGTCGTCAGCCTGTCCGATCCGCGCGGCGCGACGGTGCTCGAGCGCGTGATGACGGCCGCTGCAGAGAACGGCTGCGCGCCCGTGCCGATCCCCGGCACGATTCCGCTGCCGACGTACCTCGACGTGCGCTCCGAACTGCGGCTCTCGGCGCCGACGCTCGAGCTCGCCGTGTACGGCGGATCGTCGGTGGGCAACGGCCTGCTCTTCTACGGCTTCGCGCCCGCGAGCATTCCGCTCGGGACCGGACTGCGCTGCGTCGGTGGCCCCGTGGCGCGCGTCGCGGCCGGCCCGGCGATGGGCGGCGCGACCTCGATCCCCTTCTCGCTCGACCTGCAGTCGTTCCCCATCAGCACCGGGCCGCTCGCGATCCCGGCCGGGACGCCGGCGCACTTCCAGTACTGGTTCCGCACGCTGAGCGGCTCGACCCACCTGACGAACTCGCTGGTGCTGACGTTCTGCCCGTGATGGTTGTACGGCGCCAGAGCAATCTGTCCCACGCCCCGCAACGCAGCGGGCGAGCCGAACGCGACGGCGGTGTGGTTGTACGGTGCCAGAGCAATCTGTCCCACGCCGCGCAACGCAGCGGGCAAGCCGGACGCGACGGCGGCGTGGGACAGATTGCTCTGGCACCGTACAACCACGCCCACCCCGCGGCGTAGTGCGAAGGCGCGCGGCGCCGTACAACCACGTGCGTGGACCACCGCGAGCCGAACGACACAGTGCTCGAGTTCCTGGTCGAGTTCGCCTGCGACCGCGCCGCGGGGCGCGAGCGGCCGCTCGCCGAGTACTTGGCGCGTTTTCCAGGCTCGGACGCGGAGATCGCGGCGGCCTACGCAGAGGCGCTCGGGGTCGAAGCGCCGCGCGAGCGCGATGCGCCGGAGCTGCTCGGCCCGTACCGCCTGCTGCGCGAACTGGGGCGCGGCGGACAGGCGCTGGTCTGGCTCGCGGAGGACACGCGCTTCGGCCGCGAGGTCGCGCTCAAGGTCGCGCCGCGGCCGCCCGGCGCCGAGGACCTCGCCCCGCGACTGCGCCGCGAAGCGCAAGCCGCCTCGCGCGTGAGCCACCCCGGGCTGTGCCCGATCTACGACGTCGGCGCCGACGAGCGCCAGGCCTGGATCGCGATGCGCTACGTGCCGGGCGAGACGCTCGAGCGGCGCATCGCGCGCGGCGCGCAGGACTCGCTCGCGCAACGCCTCGAGTGGCTCGAGTCGATCGCGCGCGCGCTGCACGAAGCGCACGAAGCCGGCATCGTCCACCGCGACGTCAAGCCCGGCAACATCATGCTCGAGCCCACCGGCCAGCCCGTGCTGCTCGACTTCGGCATCGCGCGCGGCGACGAGCTCGTGCAGCTCACGCTGACCGGCGACGCGCTCGGAACGCCGGCCTACATGGCGCCCGAGGTGCTGCGCGGCGAGCGCAGCGATCGGCGCGCGGACGTGTGGGCGCTGGGAGTGAGCGCGTTCGAACTCCTGAGCGGAGCGCGGCCGTTCGATGCGCCGACGCGCGAGCTGCTCGTGCGCGCGATCCTCGACGAGCCCGCGCCCGACGCACGCTCGCTCGCGCCGACGCTGCCGCGCGATCTCGCCATCGTGCTCGCCACCGCGCTCGAAAAGGACCCGCAGCGCCGCTACCAGAGCGCGCGCGAGCTGGCGGACGAGTTTGCGCGCGTGCGGCGGCGCGAGCCTATCCGCGCACGGCCCGCGAGCGCCGCGCACAAGCTCAAACGCTGGGCGCAGCGCAACCGCAGGCTCGCCGCGAGCCTCGCGACGCTCGCCGTCGTGCTCGTCGCGGCGCTCGCGACGACTTCGTGGCTGCTCTCGCGCACGCGCGAAGCCCTCTCGCGCCGCGATGCGCTGGTGCGCGACGTCGGCCAGCTCTCGGACCAGACTCTCGCGAGCGATCTGCTCGCGCAGGCGCAGACGCTGTGGCCCGCGACGCCGCAGCGCGCCGAGGCGCTGGCGAGCTGGCTCGCGCACGCCGACGAGTTGCTCGCGCGCAAGGAGCAGCACTCGGCCGCGCGCTCGGCGCTGGCGACACGCACTGACCTCGATCCCGACCCGCGCAAGAACCAGGCGGCGCGCGCTTGGCTGGTCGAGCAGCTCGATCGTCTGCTGGCTTCGCTCGAGCAGCTCGGGCAAGCGCGCCCCGGCGTGGCGCGGCGGCTCGAACTCGCGCGCGAGCTCCGCGCACGCACCGTCGATGAGCACGCCGACGCCTGGCGGGCCGCGAGCGAGCGCGTGGCGGCCGACGCGCGCTTCAACGGCTTCCAACTCGCTCCGCAGGTCGGACTCGTGCCTCTGGGCCCCGACCCGCGCTCGCGGCTCGAGGAGTTCGCGCACTTCGCCAGCGGCGCGGTGCCCGTGCGCGACGAACGCGGCGAACTCGCGCTCGAGAGCGCGTCCGCGATCGTGCTGGTGCTCGTGCCGGGGCGCGAGTTCGTGCTCGGCGCCGTGCCGCCCAGCGACGCGCAGCCCGTCGGCGCGCCCAACGTCGATCCCTGGTGCGGCAAGTGGGATGGGCCCCCGAAACGCGTGGCGCTGGTCCCCTACTTCATCGCCAAGCACGAACTCACACGCGCGCAGTTCCGCGGCCACGCCGGGCTCGATCCGTCCTCGCTGGCACCTGAAGACGCGGCCTCGCGCGCCGCCCAAGATCGCTTGCCCGTAGAAACGATCTCGTGGGAGCTCGCGACGCGCGTGCTGGGCGAGCTCGACCTCGAGCTGCCGACCGAAGCGCAGTGGGAATTCGCCGCGCGCGCCGGCACGACGAGCGTGTTCTCGAGCGGCGACACCTTCGAGTCGCTGCAGGGTTTCGCCAACGTCGCCGACTCGAGCGCGGCGCAGAGCGGCGCCGACTGGCCCTGCGAGCGAGCGCTCGACGACGGCTTCATCATGCTCGCGCCGGTCGGGAGCTTCGCGCCCAACGGCTTCGGCCTCCACGACGTGCACGGCAACGTGATGGAGTGGTGCCGCGACACGTGGGAGGACCTGGCCGACGTCGAACCGCGCGCCGGCGACGGCCTGTTCGAAGGCGCCGAGCCCACGCGGGTTCAGCGCGGCGGCTCGTTCTCGCACAACCCCGAGAAGTGCCGCAGCGCGGCGCGCAACGGCGCCATGCCCGAGTACGTCGCGCCGGTGTGGGGCGTGCGGGCTGCGCGGCGCGTCGAGCGGCCCTGAAGTCGGGCTCGCGTCCACTTCTGCGCGAATTTCTGCGCTCGCGAGGCCGTAACGCCCGGCGCTTCCCGCGGATCGATACGGGGCCCGCAATTCACGCGCGCGGCGATAGGCGCCGCGACGGGTGGCGGGAATGCACCCCATGACTCCCCGACCGCTCCTGCTCTCCGCCCTGAGTGTCTCGTTCGTCGCCGCCGCGGCCGCGGCGCAGTCCATCCACCGCAGCGTCACGCCACTGCAGGTCGGCGAGCAACTCGGCGCGAGCGTGGCGCGCCTGAGCGACGTCAACGGCGATGGCTACCTCGACTGGGCGGTCGGAGCGCCCAACCCCGGCGGCGTCGGATCGGTGAAGTGCATCTCTGGCCGCTTCCTCGCCCTGGGCCTGGGCCAGCAGGTGCTGTGGAGCCACACGCGCACTTCGAACTTCACTTCCGAACGGCTGGGCGCAGCGCTCGCCAGCGTCGGTGACATCGACGGCGACGGCGTGTGGGACCTGGCGGTCGGCGAGCCGGGGCTCATGTTCCAAATCGTGTTCGGCGTCTACGAGCTCACCGGCGGCGTGTGGCTGGTCTCCGGCGCGACCGGACAAGCGCTGGCGCTCTCGCTCGGCCCGGCGGACATCGAGTACGGCGCGGCCCTCGCGAACACGGGCGACCTCGACGGCGACGGCTTCGCCGAACTCGCCATCGGAGCTCCGAGCGACAGCACCGCGGGGACGCAGCGCGGTTCGGTGCACGTGATCTCCCCGCGCAAGTAGTTCGCCGGCCTGCCGGGCGCGCTGCTGCACGTGCGCCACGGCTCGCAGAACTTCGAGCGCCTGGGAACGGCGCTGGCCGCGGGCGACTTCGACGGCGACGGCAAGCGCGAGCTCGTGCTGGGCGCGCCGCTGTTCGACGGTTTCATGAGCACCGACGCCGGGCGCGTACTGATCCTGCGCGGCGCCAACTTCACCGAGTGGCGCACGCTGTTCGGGTCGGGCGGCGCGCGACTGGGGTCGGCGGTCAGCGCGCTCGGCGACGGCGACGGCGACGGCGTGCCCGACCTCGTGGCCGGCGCGCCCTACGACGATGCGGGCGCCAGCGATGCGGGAGCGGTGATCGTGTACTCGGGCGCGCGGCTGGCGGCGGGCGCGGCCCCGTACGACTTCGCGCGCTGGAACGGATCGCTGGCTGGCGAGCACCACGGCGCGGCGGTCGCGATCTCCAACGATCTGAACGGCGACGGGCGGAGCGATGTGCTGGTCGGCGCGCCCGACTACGACAGTCCGCTCCTGGGCCAGTCCGGCAACGGCGCGCTGTTCGTGTATTCGGGCGAGACGTTGACGCGCATGGGCCTGCTCGTCGGCGCCAACGGCGATCGGCTGGGCCACACAGTGGTCGGAACGGCGGACTACAGCGGCGACGGCTGGTCGGACGTGGTCACCACTGCGCCGCTGTCGGATGGCGGCGCACTCGACGCGGGCCGCCTGCACGTGGTGTCGCTCTTCCCGGCGCTCGCCAACAGCTACTGCACCGCCAAGACGAACAGCGCCGGCTGCGCGCCGGCGATCTCCGCGCTCGGTCTCGCCAGCGCGTCGTCGGGCGCCGTCTTCGACGTCCGCGCGACCAACGTGCTCAACCAGAAGCTGGGCCTGCTGTTCTACGGCTTCGCGCCGAGCAACGCTCCGTTCCAAGGCGGCACGCTGTGCGTCGCACCGCCGACGCTGCGCACCCCGCTCCAGTCCTCCGCCGGCTCTCCGAGCGGCGCGAACTGCACCGGGACGTTCTCGTTCGACTTCAACGACCTGATCGCGTCGGGCGCAGTCCCCGCGCTCAGCGCCGGACAACAGGTCTTCTGCCAGTACTGGTATCGCGACCCGGCGAGCCCGAGCACGACCGGGCTCACCAACGGACTGCGCTTCCTGATCAATCCCTGAGCGCGGATTGCGCGGCGGACGCGCGCGAAGAGGATCGGCGCGCGCGGGCGAGTGTCGCTCGGCTCGCCTCTGGGTCGAGCGCTTCACTGATCTGCATCGCGTAGCGCTTCTCAACGCGCGCCAACGCCGTCTCGAGGCACTTGCGGGCGAGCTCGAGTTCGCCCGCATGCAACGAGCGGTGCGTAAAGCCCGATTCCACAAGCTCGCAACGCGGTGCCTCGTGCTCGCACGACGCCGAAAAGCGCGGTTGAACGCCGCGCACCCGTAAAGACCGGGTGTGGCGTGCGCCAACCATGCGGCGGGGCAACACCCTTTCAGCCAATCAGTGGAATGCACGAGCACATGGACCGATACGCCACGAAGCACGAGATCGCCCGGTTCTTCCTATGTTCGCATGGACGTGAATAGGAGTGGAGATCGGTCGCGGGCAACACTCGCCAACAACAGCAGCGATCTCTTCATTGGCTTTCCGATCCGCTCTGGACCAGCGGCTTGAGGCGCTTGCGGGGTTGTCGACGACTTGACTCGTCTACCAAGGCACTTCTACCCTCCGACCCCTAAGGCGGTTGTTCCCTTACCAACGAATGGAGAGGAATTGTGCAGGTCAAGATCAAGCAGCTCGGCGTTGCAATGGACATCAAGAGCAAGGGCATGGAGCTAGAAATCAGAGACACTTCGGGGAGCCACTTGGGCGACGTTGTTGTGACGATGACTGGGGTGACGTGGTGCAAGGGAAGAACGCAGCCCGAGAACGGTGTCAAGGTTACCTGGGCTCAGTTCATCGAATTGATGGCGGCACAGGCCAAGAAGTAGTCGAGCGTGACGTCCGAGCCGGTTCGACGGCTAGATGAAGACGACAGTGCACGAGCCGGGCGATTGCGAGCGCTTGAGAGGCGTTATCACGCGTGTCACGCGCTGCGTTCGAGTGAGCGAGCCACCGCGCTCGAACGCGGCTTCGACGTCGACGTTCGATACGCAAGTCCGGCAAGCGCTGGCGCGCGCTCCGACACAGGTCAGGCAAGACTGCGCGACACAACCCAGTCCGTTGCAGCTCGGGCAGTCGACGCGCGCGGACTGCTGCGGAGCGGCGCAATCGCAGTGGGCGAGCGCCCGTGCGCCGAAAATCGATGCGAGCGCGAGAAGGACGACGAACCGCAGAGCGGTGCGAGCGCGCGTGCTCTCGACTCTATTGCCGTCCCTCGCCGCCGCGCGCGCGCGCGAGCCAGCGCTCGAGCGTCGCGGCGGCCCCCGAGCGCCACTGGAAGGTGGGGAAGCTCGCCTCGCGGGCCCCGAAGGAGCGCTTGAACTGCTGCACGCCCTCGAGCTCCTCGCTGGGGTTGAAGTCGTAGTAGCGCGCGCCGCGGCGGCGCGATTCGACGATCAGCGCGTGGTGCAGCGCGTTGGCCGGGCGCAGCGGCGAGAAGCGCTCGTGCATCGCGCCGTGCCAGTAGACGACGTGCGAGCGTGAGGCGACGAACCAGCCGCCGGCGGCGAGTTCGCCCTCGCGCGTGCGAGCGGTCCAGAGTTCGGCGCCGGCCACGCGCTCGAGCAATTCGAACAGGCGCTCGCGATAGCCGCGCGATGGATCCTCGCCCCAGCGCTCCTGGCTGGCGACGTACATCGCGAAGTACTCGTCGCGCGCGGCGAGACCGCTCTCGCGCTGGACGGCGATCCCCTCGCGCTCGGCCTTGCGCACGTTGCGGCGGCAGTTGGAGTCGTAGCTCGAGAGCACGTCGTCGGGCAGCGCAGCGAGGTCGACCAAGTGCGTCGCGCGCTGCGCACAAATCACGTCGCTCGCGAGCGGCGCCTGCGGGTCGAGCACGTTGCCGAAGCACTCCCAGGCGCCGAGCGGCGACGCGGAGAGCGCTGCGGCGAAGCTCGACCAGCCGCCGGGCCCGAGCGGGCCGTCGAGCGCGATCGGACCGCCGTACACGCCGGGCCGCGACGAGACCGCACGCATGAACGGTCCGCGGCGCAGCAGGCCGCGGCGCACGAACACAGGCAGGAGCAGCGCGCGTCCGTCGAGCTCGACGCGCAGCGCACGCGGCGAATAGCGCGGCGCGTACGAGCAATACGCCTCGCACCAGGCGCGCGAGTGGAAGGGCGTCGCGCACGGCGCTTCGCGCGCGAATTGGTCCCACTCGGTCTCAGTCGCCCATCGCCAGCGCGCGGTCATGCGGCTGGTTGTACCGTGCCAGAGCAATCTGTCCCACGCCGCAGTAGCTCCCGGGGCTTCCGTTGCGTTGCGCGGCGTGGGACAGATTGCTCTGGCACGGTACAACCAGCCGCAGTAGCTCCCGGGGCTTCCGTTGCGTTGCGCGGCGTGGGACAGATTGCTCTGGCACGGTACAACCAGCTCAGATGCCCTGATCGATCAGCGTGGTCACGTTCCAGCGCCACTCGCGCGGCAAATTCGGGGCGCGCACGAGCAGTTCGGCGCCGGCGGGCTTCGATGGACGGCCTGCGAGGGACCGGCACGCGCGGGCGAGCGCTCCGTCGTCCTGCGAAGCCCGCAGGAAGATGCGGACCGACTGGTCGCGCGCGCGCCAGGCGAGGTGCTCGAGCCACGCGCGGTGGAGCGCCTCGTCGTCGTCCGCGACGAACGCGTCCTCGACCACCCAGCGCTCGGCCGCGCGACGCGCCGGGGACTTGCGCCAGGCGACGAAGCCGACGTCCTCTCCCGCGCGCGCCAGGAGTGCAAGCTCGAACGCATGCCAAGGGTGCTCGAGCAGACGCCAGCGCAAGTAGTCGGCGCGTCGGTCGGGCTCGACGCCATCGCGCGGTCCGCAGCGTCTCCACAGTCGTTCGACGCGCTCGACATCGCGCGTGTGTTCGAAGCGGATCAACTCGCTCGGCCTGCGGCGAGTCAACGCGCCCAGCCAGCCGACGCTCGCGCGTCCGACCGCGCCGAGGTCGCGACCGGGACGATAGGCCAGCGAGTCGAAGGGCGTGAAGTCGATCCAGCGCGCGACCGGACGGTATCCCAGCCGCCGGCGCATCGCGGCCTGTGGCCCGCTGCCCGCCGCGGTGAACAGCACGTCGAAATTCTCGCGGTACTGCGCCAGGAGCTGCGCCTCGACCGCCGGGTAGTACAGCGCGCTGCGGAACTCGGGAGCGACCATCGTGTTCTCGGTGCGCGCCGCGCGCAGCGCGCCGAGCGGGCCGAGCAGCGGCACGGCGAGGATGCCGTGGTGCCCGACGAGGCGTTCGCTCGCGCGCTCGCGGATCACCCAAGTGCGCCCCGGACCCAGCGGGGAGCGCAGCCATTCCGCGGCCCACTGCTCGCGCGTACGCACTCGGCCCGAGACACGCTGGTACAGCGCGTTCAGCTCGTCCACGTCGCTCTCGAGCGTGGGACGGACTTCGAATTCGTCGAGGGCCAATGGAAGCGGAGTGTGCGCCGGATCCAACGCTGGCGCGAGGAGCGTGGACGAGCATACTGAGCGCCTGCGATGAGCACCGCCCTGCGTTTCGTCTCCGAGTTGAGCCTCGTCGGAACCCGCAACTACGTCCTGGGCGCCGACCTGTTCCGCGAATTCGAACGCGGCGCGCACGAACAGCTCGCGAGCGCTCCCCCGACGCTCGTGCGGAGCTTCAAACTGCACCGAGAGATCGCGCACAGCGGGCTGTGGGTCGCGGGCCTCGCTCACAGCGCTTCGGCGGAGCTCGAGTGGCTCGACGCGAGCGGTCGAGCGCAGCGTGCGAGCTTCGTCGAAGGCGCCCAGCGCATCGAAGCCCGCTCTCCCGATCGCCCGCTGCGCCTCGAGGCGCTCGAGCACGACGGCAACTTCGGCGGCCGAGCGCTGGCGCCCGCGCCGCACTCGACCTCGGAGCTGCTCTACGCGCTGGTGGAAGGCAACAAGGCCCACCACCTCGCCACGCTGCGCGCGCGCGGCCTGCCGCACGACCGCATCCGCTTCATCTACATCGAGGCCCTGCCGTGGCTCGCAACGCCGAGCGACGAGCCGTGGGAGCTCGCGTACAAGTTGATGGGCGCGCGTCCAGCCGCGGATCGCACCTACACGCTGGTCGCGGTGCGTTCGCCGCAGTGCGCTGGGACGATCAAGATCTGCTATTCGCATGGACACTAGTTCCGCGCCCGGAATCGCCGCGCTCGCCAGCGCCTTTCCGGCGCAGGTGCTCGGCAACGCGGAGCTGTACGAGCGCTTCGGCTACGACCCGGGCTTTCTCGAGCGCAAGATCGGCATCGAGCGGCGCTACGTGTGCGGTCCTGACGAAGCGGTGTCGGACCTGGCCGTGCGCGCGGCGAGCAAGCTGTTCGAGGGCGGCGCGGCGCGGCCCGAGGAGATCGACCTGCTGGTCGTGTGCACGCAGAACCCCGACTACAAGCTGCCGACGACCGCGAATCTCGTGCAGCACCGGCTCGGCGTGCCCACGACCTGCGCGGCCTTCGACATCAACCAAGGCTGCTCGGGCTACGTGTACGGGCTCTCCATCGCCGGCGCGATGATGCGCGCCAACGGCTACGCGACGGCGCTGCTCGTCACGGCCGATGCGTATTCGAAGGTCATCGACGCGGAGGATCGCGACACGCTGCCGCTGTTCGGCGATGGCGCGGCGGCCACGCTCCTGCGGGCGGGCGGCGCGGGACGGCTGGGCGCGGCCAGCCTGGGCTCCGACGGCTCGGGCGCGAACGAATTGATCGTGCGCGGCGGCGGCAGTCGCCACCCGGCCGTCGAAGGCCGCGACGACCGCCTGCGCATGAACGGCCGCGCGATCTTCAACTTCATGATGCGCCAGGCGCCGCGCAGCGTGGACGAGTGCCTCGCGCGCAACGCGCTGCGGCGCGACGATGTCGATCTGTTCATTTTTCACCAGGCCAGCCGCTACATGCTCGAGTCGCTGCGCACGGCGATGAAGCTCGACCCCGAGCGCGTTCCGATCGTGCTCGAAGACGGCGGCAACACCGTGAGCTCGACGCTGCCGATCGCGCTCGAGCGCCTGGGCGGAGTGAGTGCTCTGCGCGGCCGACGCGTGCTGTTGTGCGGGTTCGGAGTCGGGCTTTCGTGGGGCTCGATCGTCGTTACCATCGCGGGGTGAGCGCATCCTCCAAGTCCGCGCTCGAGGGACCCGACGCGATGACGACCTCCCCCACCGTCCAAAAACTCGCCGCGCTCCTGAACGAGAAGTTCCACCCCAGCGCGCCTCCGACGGCGCAGTCGACGCCCAAATCGCTCGGCCTCGATTCGCTGGACGTGATCAACTTCCTGTTCTCGGTCGAAGAGGCCCTGGGCGTGGCGATCTCTGACGAAGTGATCGCGGAGCGCAAGCTCTCGTCGCTGGCGGACTTCGCGCGCTACATCGACGAGCAGACGGTGGCGGCCAAGGGCTGAGCCGCGCGACGCGCGTCGCTCTCAACGCGGGAACGTCAGGTAATCCACCGGCGAGTGGTAGTGCTCGCGCGCGTCGACGCGCGATGGAGTCCACGGAACGCGCGACTCGAGTTGCTCGAGCCAGCACCGCGCCACCGGGGCCGCGGCGCGCGAGATGCGCTGGTCGAGCTCATCGGCCGTGCGCGCGCCCGCGACCTCGACCACGCCCTGCGCCAGGATCTCGCCCGCGTCGATCGCTTCGACCACGCGGTGCAGCGTGAAGCCGGTGCGCTGCTCGCCGCGCTCGAGCACCCAGTGCGACGGCGTCGGACCGCGGTAGAACGGCAGCAGCGACGGATGCACGTTCACCAGGCTCGCAAAGCGCGCGATCGCGGCGGGTTTGAAGATCTGGTTGAAGCCGGCGACGAGTCCGTCGGCGCCCTGCGGCACGCGCTCGAGGAAGCGCGCGTCGTTGACGTCGGCCACCGCCCACACTTCCATCCCCGTGCGCAGCCGCAGCCGCGCTCGTCGCCATGCGGCGCGCAGTGCTGCGAGTCCGCGCGGCGTCTTGCGCTGCGACAGGACGAGAATGCGCCGCCTCTGCCCCGGGCTGCGCGCGAGCTCTTCGAGCACCGCTGCGCCGAAGCGCAGGTTGCAGAACAGCAGGATCGGCGGCCTCTCGCTCATCGGCCGACCAGGATAGGCCCGCCGCGCGCGAACCCGATGCGCGTCAGATCGCGTGGCGCACGCCGAGCAGCTCGTACAGCTCGTTCTTGATCTCGCCGTAACGCGAAGAGCCCAGGTCGCGCGGGTGCGGCAAGCCGACCTCGACGATGCCGGCGATGCGGCCGGGCCGCGGAGAGAAGACCACGACGCGGTCGGCGAGCTGAATCGACTCGTCGACGTCGTGCGTCACGAACAGGATCGTGGGCCGGCGCGTCTGCCAGATGCGGATCAGTTCGGCGCGCATCGTCAGGCGCGTGAGCGAATCGAGCGCGCCGAAGGGCTCGTCCATGTAGATCACGTCGGGCGCAACGGCCAGCGCGCGCGCGACGCCGACGCGCTGCTTCATGCCGCCGGAGAGCTCCATCGGGTAGCTCTTCTCGAAGCCCGTGAGCCCGACCAGGTCGATCGTGGCCTGGATCCGCTCGTACTGCTGCTCCTTGGAGAGCGCGCGCAACCCGAGCGCGACGTTGTCCCACACCGAGGCCCACGGGAAGATCCCGTACTCCTGGAACACGAACACGCGCCGCGGCGACGGCGCGCTGACCGGCTCGCCGTCGATCAGCACGCGGCCCGCGGTCGGCGGCTCGAACCCGCCGGCGATGCTGAGCAGGGTCGACTTGCCGCAGCCCGAGGGCCCCAGCAGGCACACGAACTCGCCTTCGCGCACGACCAGATCGATCGGATCGAGCACGCGCAGCGCTTCGCCGCGACGCTCGAAATCCTTGGCGACGGCCTCGAACACGACTTTCGGCTTGGGCTTCGCGGCGTTCATCGCTTGGCGAACCCCCAGCGCACTTCGTCGAACTGCTCGAGCCGGCGCACGAGCACGTCGAGCACGATGCCGATCAAGCCGATCAGGATCATGGCCGCAACCACCAGGTCGTAGCGCTTGCCCATGTTGCGCGCGTCGCTGACCAGGTAGCCGAGGCCCGACTGCATGCCGACCATTTCAGCGGCGACGATCACGAGCCAAGCCACGCCCAGCGCGATGCGCAGCGAGGTGATGATCTGCGGCATGGCCGCCGGGAGCACCACGCGCCGAACCAGGTCGAAGCCTGCGAGTCCGAAGTTCGCGGCGGAGCGCACGTAGACCTGCGGGATGTTCTGCACCGCCGCCGTCGTGCCCACCACGATCGGGAAGATCGAGGCCAGGAAGATCAGGAAGATCGCGGACAAGTCGCCGATGCCGAACCACAGGATCGCGATCGGGATCCAGGCGATGGGCGAGATCGGTCGCAGCGCCTGCACGAGCGGATTGAGCGCCAGGAACGAGCGCGACGACCAGCCGATCCACAGTCCGAGCGGGATGCCGACCGCGGCCGCCAGCCCAAAGCCCCAGGTGACGCGGAACAGGCTCGCGACGACGTCGTTCCACAGGCGCGAGGTGCGCCCCAACTCGAAGATCGCGCCGAAGCTCTCCAGCGGCGTCGGGAAGATCTTGGTCTGCGTGAGCGCGCAGGCGCCGTGCCACAGCGCGACTCCGAGAGCGGCGACACAGACGGGCATCAGCCAGCGGCGCGCGCCCAGGCTCCACCTGCTGGCGAGCCGCAGGCCCACAAGCGCAGCGACGACGAGCGCGATCGCCAAACTCATTTGGCCGGCGCCTCCGCCGTCGGCTGCGGCAACGACTCGAAACCCCAGTCCAGCGTCTCGAGCGGCGCGACGAAGCTCGTGTCGACGTACTGCTCGAACTCCAGGCGCTCCTTAAGCACGCCCATCTCGACCGCCAGCTCCATGATCTCGTCGAAGTCCTTCTTCAGCGGCGCGAGGCTGGTGTACTTCACGCGGTCAGGCGGCTTGGAGAGCACGAACTTCAAGAGCTCGGGATCCTGGAAGTAGAAGTGCTTGCCGACGATCTCGGCCGCGTCCATGCGGTGCTCGAGCGCCTCGTCGAGCCACTTGCCGCTCTTGGCGATGCCATCGACCAGCTCTTGAACGAGCTCGCGCTGCTCGTCGATCAATTCCTGGCGCACGACGAGCACGCACGAGATGAAGCCCGGCCACATGTCCTTGGTGAAGTACAAGGGCCGGCCGATGCCGTCGAGCTCCGCCTGCGCCGGGAACGGCTCGCCGACGATGTACCCGTCGATCGAACCCGAGGCGAGCGCGGTGGGGTGCTCGGGCGGCGGCAGTTCCACGAGCTTGATCGAGTCGAAGCTCATCCCCCACTTCTTCATCATGCGGTGCATGAGCACGTTCTGATTCGAGAAGCGATTGGGGATGGCGATCTTCTTGCCGCGCAAGCCGGCGAAGTCCGTGACGGGCGAGTCCTTCGCGACCATCAGCGTCGTTCCGTCGCGGTGCCCGAGGTACACGATCTTGATCGGCACGCCGCTGGCCACCAGCTGCATCGCCAGCGGCGCGAGGATGAAGCTCGCGTCCATGCGCCGCGCGATCAGCGACTCCTTGATGGTCGCGAACTCGCTGAACTTGCGGCTCGCGAACACCGAGCCCGTCTCACTGTGCGTGGTCACCCAACTGGTGACCGGGCAGGTCAGGTGTCATGTGACCGGGATGAAGCCGACCTCGAGCGTCTTGCGCTTGTAGCCCAGCCACTCGCGCACGATCTCGCGCACCTGGTCGAAGCCGTAGTTCAGGTGAACGTGCGCGACGCTGACGAGCAGCGTCCACACCAGCGCACCGATCAGGACTTTGAGCTTCATCGCGAGGAGGGGCAGAGGCGGGAGACGAGGCTGAAGTGCTTCGACACAAGCACCCTAGCGGCGTGAACCGCGCCGAGCCGTCTCTTCTCGCGTCGCGCCGGCGGGAAAACAAGCGCCGTGCCCGTCCGACCCGCGTTTCGAACGCAGATGGATGCACGGCGCCCGTCCCGCCTATGACTCGCGCTCAAAAATTATGGGCACACCAGGAAGGCCAGCGCGTCGGTCAAGCCGGTCGCGCTCGCGCTGGCCGGATCCCGCGACCAGTACTGGCAGTAGACGCGATCTCCGGGCGCCAGTCCCTGCGCGGTCATGTAGCTGGCGCTGAAGTGGAACGAGTACGTTCCGCTGCAATCGTCGGGCGGGGCGTTGCCGTCGCTGTCCTGCACCGGCGTACGGATCGTCGGCGGCGCCACGCACAGCGTGCCGCCCTGGAAGGGCGAACTCCTGGGTCCGAAGCCCCAGAACAAACGCCCGTTCTTGTTGTTGAGCACGTTCGCAGCCTTGACGCGGAAGTTGTTCGCGGCGAACGAGCTCGCGCCTGTGGCGAAGATCGACGGCGCACAGCCCTGGCTGTTCATCTTCGGCGCGCAGTACGTGTTGGGCGGACACGGACACGTGAACGCAAGCTCTGCGATGCCGATCGACGGCGCCTCGCCCGCGAACGAGAAGTCGCCCGCCACGAACAGCGAGTCCGAAGCGCGGGCGCGATCGAACACCAGCAGGTTGTTCACCGCCGCGGTGACTCCGCCGGCCACTTCGGTCCAGGCGGCGCCGTTCCAGCGCGCGAGATGGCGAATCGGCGTCCCGCCGATGCCGATGAACGGCCCGCCGATGAAAAGTGCTTCGCCCGCGCCGTCGTCGAACACCGCCGCCGTGCGGATCGGCCCGATCGAGCCGCCGCCGGGCATCGGCGACCAGGCGAGTCCATCCCAACGCGCGATCTGGTAGGCAACCTGACCGCCCGCGCTGGTGAAATCGCCGACGCAGTAGAGCTTCGCGCCGCCGCCGTCGTCGTACACGACCATGTCGTCGACGATGTCGTTTGCACCCTGGCCCAGTGCTTCCCAGGCAGCGCCGTTCCAACGCGCGATGTGCGCAACCGCAGCGCCTCCCGAAGACGCGAACCTGCCGCCGGCGTAGAGCCTGGGCCCGCCGCCGTCGTCGAACGCGGCGAGCGAGCGCACGATGTGATTGAACCCGCTCCCCAGCGCGCCCCAGTTCGTTCCGTCCCAGGTGGCGATGCGCTTGCAGTTCGTGTTACCGCCGGCCGAAGTGAACTTGCCGCCGACCACCAGCACCGGACCGGCGCCGAAGTCGAACTCCATCAAGTCGTGGACTTCGGACAGGCTGCCGCCGAGGCCAGATCCGAGCGCCTCCCAAGCACCGCCGTTGAAGCGCGCCAGCGCGGCGATCGGCGCGCCGCCGACGGTGTCGAACGTGCCGCCCGCGTAGAGCGCGCCGCCGTAGGAGCGCAGAACCCTCACGTCGCCGCCGAAGGGCGCTCCGACCTGCGTCCAGGCCGCGCCGTCCCAGCGCTCGACACGGTCGTTGATGTAGTCGCCGCTATCGCTGAAGAGCGCCAGCCCGGCGCCATCGTCGTGCGCGGCCAACGCATCGATCTCGTCGACCTTGCCGTGGTGAAGCTCGAGCGGCGTCCACGCGCCGCCTTCGAGCTTGGCGACGCCGTCCATGCGCGACTGGCCAATGCGCGAGAAGAAGCCGCCCATGTACAGCTGCGGCCCGGCGCCCGAACCGTCGTCCCACGCGCACAAGTCGTAGCCCGCGGCGTACTCGTTGCTCCCGCCGGAAACATCGGTCCACATGCCACCGACAAGCTTCTGCGCGATTGGACCGCCGACGGGCACGCCGCTGAAGGACCTGCATGCGGCGAACAGCGCGGGCCCGCTGCCGTCGTCGAACGCAAGCAAGTCCTGCGGATTCATGGGAGCGAGCACTCCGACGCTCGACCACCCGGTGCTGTCCCACTTGGCGATGTGCGGCGCAACGATGCCGCCCGCGTGGTCGAACTGACCTCCGACGTAGAGCGCGGGGCCAGTCCCGTCGTCGAACACCGCGAGCGACGCCACCCAGTCGTCCACGCCGCCGCCGACCGATGAGAAGCTCGTGCCGTTCCAGCGCGTGATGCCGAAGGCGTGGCCGATGTAGAGCGCGGCGCCGCCGCCGTCGTCGAAGACCTCCATCACGATGCCCTCGCTGCCCAACCCGCCGCCGACGGCCGACCAGCTCGCGCCGTTCCACTTCGCCAGTCCCTGCGCGTTGACGCCGTTGACCGAACTGAAGTTCCCCGCGGCGAAGAGCGCGGGTCCGCCGCCGTCGTCGAACACTTGCAACTCGCGCACGGCGGGGACTCCGCCGAACGTGTACTCCAATCCAGTCATCGCATGCCAGGTCGATCCGTCCCACTTGGCGACGTAGTTGCTCGCGATTCCTTCGACCGACGTGAACGTTCCGGCCGCGAACAGCGACAAGCCGCTTCCGTCGTCGAACACCTCGAGGTCGTAGAGCGCAGCGCCGAGGTAGTAGTCGAATCCTTCGCCCGCGGGAAAGTGCGGGGCCGACCAGCTCGAGCCGTCCCACTTCGCGAGGCGCCCGATGGACAGCGCCCCCGCGCTCGCGAAGTCGCCGCCGACGAACAGCGCCGGCCCGGCGCCATCGTCGAACACGACTTGCGCGTCGACGCGTCCGTTCACGCCCGGGGCGCCGAACTCGTCAGAGAAGGCCGCGCATTGGGCAGAAGCACGAGTCGCGAGCAAGACCGCCGCCGACAGGAACAGGAAAGACCGCGTGTGCATTTCGCACCTCGTTGAAAACAACAGAGAGTCGAGCGGCGGCCGGCGAGGCCGCCTGACGCGCGTCCGCCCGGGCGCGAGGCCGACTCTACTCCGCATCGGCGGGCGCGCGCGGACTCTGCGCCCTAGTGCGGACGCGCGGGCTCGACTTCAGCGCTGCCGTCGCGTCTAGCGGCCCTCAGCTGCGTCGATCCTGGGAGGTTCCGCCAGCTTCGCTCCACGTCTCGCCGACACGCCGGGCGCTCGCGCCCGCGACACCCACAAGCGGGTGCGAACACTGCGGACGTCGGCGGACAAGCTCGATCGCATGCCTGAAGTCGACGTCGCTTCTTCGCAAGTCGCTCGGCGCGTGCGTGCCTCCTCGGACGTCGTCGCCTGGGTCGCGGAAGTTCTCGCTAGCGGGGCTTGCGGGGGGCTTGCATGCACTGTACTGTCTGTCCTAGTACAGTTGACGACATGCTCCTACGCCTCGATCCCCGCAGCGGCCAGCCGATCTTCGAGCAGATCGCCTTCGGCGTGAAGAACTCGATCGCGCGCGGCGAGCTCAACCCCGGCGACCGCCTGCCCTCGGTGCGCGAGCTCGCCAAGGAGCTCGCCATCAACCCCAACACGGTCGCGCGCGCCTACGACGCGCTCGAGGCGAGCGGGGTCATCGTGCGCCGCCAGGGCTCGGGGTGCTTCGTGGCGGAGCGCAATCCGTCGCTGGTCGAGGCCGAGCGCCTGCGCCGACTCGACGAGTTGCTCGAGCGCGCGCTGACCGAGGCCTTCCACCTCGGCTTCGAGCCCGCCGAGGTGCTGGCGCGCGTCGAGGCGCGCCTGGAACAACGCGGCGCCGCCGTTCGCGCGCCCGTGGAGGACAAGTCATGACCGACGCGATCGTGTTCGACGATGTGTGGCGCGCCTTCGGCGGGCGCCACGTGCTGAACGGGCTGTCGCTGCGCGTGCGCGAGGGCGAGGTGTTCGCGCTGCTCGGCCGCAACGGAGTCGGCAAGAGCACCGCGCTCAAGATCCTGCTGGGCTTCCTCGAGCCCGACCGCGGCTCGAGCTCGCTCGTGGGCGTGCCCAGCGCGCAACTCGACGGCCCCGTGCGCGACGAGGTCGGCTACGTCGCTGAAGGTCATCCCTTGATCGGCTGGATGAGCGTCGCGCGCGCGATCGAGTTCGAAGCGGGCACGCGCACGCGCTTCGACCGCAAGTACGTCGACGACGCGCTGCGCCGGCTGGGCCTGGCGCGCGACGCGCGCGTTTCGCAGCTCTCGCGCGGCCAGAAGGCGCAGTTGAGCCTGGTGTTCGCCATGGCCACGGATCCCAAGGTGCTCGTGCTCGACGATCCGGCCATGGGGCTCGACGTCGTCATGCGGCGCGAGTTCCTCGAGGCCATGATCGAGCTCGTCAGCCGCGACGGGCGCAGCGTGCTGTTCTCCTCGCACATCCTGACCGACGTCGAGCGCATCGCCGACCGCATCGGGATCCTGGACGGGGGCGCGCTGTGCGTCGACGCGCCGCTCGAGGAGCTGCGCGAGCGCGTGCACAAGCGCTTCGTTCGCGCGAGCGACGGCGTGAGCTTCGCAGCGGACGATGCCGCGGGAGTGCTGAGCGCCAAACGCGTGCGCGAAGGCTTCGAACTGACGCTGCTGGACTTCGACGAGCGCCGCGAACGCGCCCTGCGCGCCCGCGCGAGCCTGGTGAGCGATCCGCAGCCCGTTTCGCTCGAGGAACTGTTCTTCGAGCTCACCACGACCGCCGCCGCGACCGGGAGCTGAACCATGCGCGCGATCTTCAAGAAACAACTCGCAAGCGCCGCGCTGCCCTGTGCGCTGCTTGCACTGGTGACTCTGGCGCTCGCTGCGAACGGCCGCGAGTTCGCGATCCTCCGCCGGCCTGGAACGGACGGAACCGGGCCGCTCGTCGCCGTCGCCTGGGGCATCGCCGGCGCGCTGATCGGCCTCTTGTGCGCCCTCGGCGACGAAGCACGCGGCCTGCGCGAGTTCATACTCCACCGCGGGCTTCCTCGGACGCGCATCCTGCTCGCGCAGTCGCTCGCCAACCTGCTCGGCCTCGCGCTCGCCGCACTGGTCGTGATCGCGGTGATCGCGGTCATGGGGCTGGCCGTCCACGATCCGCTCGCTCATCCGGCGCCGCTCTACGCTCGCCTGTGGGAGCCTGCGCTGCTCTCGACTTCTGCTGTCCTCGGCCACGGCCTGGGGCTCGCCGGCGGCCTGTTGCGACAACCGCGCTGGCGGACGCTGTTCTTCACGTTCTACGCGGGATGCGGAGTGCTCTACCTCGTGTTCGCCGCACTGCGCGGCCTGGGCGAGCGCTGGATCCCCAACGAGGCACTGTGGCTCGTGTTGACGCTCGGCGGCGGAGCGGCGCTGCACCTTCTCGCAGCGCGCATGCTGCGCCAAGGCATCGACGAAGAGCGTACGTTCGCCGGACCGCTGCGCCCCGCACTGGCCGTGACCGCGCTCGTGATCGCAGCGCCGGCGACGGTCTTGAGCGCGAGCCTGGTGCAGCAGCTGGCTCTCGAGCGCAGCGCGCGCGCCGCGCCGCTGCTCGGCTGGTCACAGGCGAGCTGGATGGCGCAACCGGCCGAGACCAGGGAATACGGTCCGCGCATCGACGCCGTCCTGTTCGACACCGTGCAGCGCCCGGACATCGCGGCGCGCAACGAGGAGGCGCGCTACTACACCGTTGAGCGCAACGAGCTGGTGCTCGAGCTCGGCGCCGGCTGGAGGCACTTCGTGAGCAAGCCGCAGTGGCTGCGCGACGCGCGCGGGCGATGCTTCCACGTCGACACGTGGATCAGCGCGCGCCACGGTCGCGTGCTCGCTCAGGCCGTCGGGCTCCACTACGGGCCGTCGTCGAAGACCGTGGTGCAAGACGCGCCGCCCGACTTCGCACTCCCCTATCGGCGCGAGCTCGCGCGCGGCGACGGCAAGCCGCTCTCGCAGCAGCTCATCCTGCTCCCGCCCGCGGACGACGCGGACGCCTGGCTGCTGGCCGATGCGTCGGACCGCACGCTGTGGCGACTCGATCTCGCGCCGGCGCTTCCTACGCTCAGCCAAGTCGGCGCGGAGGGCTCGTGGAGCGGCATCGACGTCGCGATCGGGCGCGCGCGCGCGGAGCTCGAAGGCGCGAGCAGTCGGCGCAACTCGTCGCGGGTGGTGCTGCTCACGCCCGAGGGGCGCAGGAGCTGGAACGGGTCCGAGCTCGTGGCCGCCGCGCTGACCGCCGACGAAGTGTGGCAGTCGGAATGCGCCTCGGTGCAGCGCTTCGAAGTCGACGTGCTCGACGCGGACGTGCTCGAGCCGCTCGTGAAACTGCTCGACAAGCGCGGCGAACTCGAACCGCTCGAGTTCCGCCACCGCGCGCCGCTGGGCGCTTCGCTGCTGGCGCACCTGGTGAGCGCGCTCCGCTCGCCGCTCGCCTCCGTGCAGTCGGCCTTCGACTTCCAGCCGCGCCGTCCCACCGAGCGCCACGAGTGGCTGGATCCCCTCGTCGCCGGCGGACGGCGGCCGTGGCTGCTCGCGCTCAACCTCGGCCTGAGCCTCGCGCTGGCCTTGTACTTCGCCGCTCGGCGCAAGAACGGCCTGCGCGCGTCGTGGCTCGTGCTCTTCGCACTGTTCGGGCCGCTGACTGCGGTGCTCGCCAACGCCCTCGAGCCGCGCCGCGCCGCACTGCCGCAGCCGCCGCGCCGCACACTGCGCATCGGCCCGCGGCCGACCCGCGCTACGCAGCCCGAAGCCGTCGTGAGCTGAGCTGGCGCGAGCAGCCGCCATGCGCCAGGTGATCGTCAAGCACCTTCACGATCAGGCGCTGCTCGCGCTGCTGCTGAGCGCCGTCACGACCACGACCTCCTGGACGTCCTCTCTCGCGGCAAGCTACGGGACATCGGGCCTGGGCGCTTCGCAGTCCGCGCCGTGGTTCCTCGCTGGACTGTTGCTCGGTGCGGACGCGCTCGAGCGCGATCGGCGCGGCGCGATGAGACAGTACCTCGCGCACCGCGGCCTCTCCGCTCGGCGCCAGTTCGCAGCGCGCGCTGGAGCCGCGGCGCTACTGCTGGCCGTGCTCGTCGCATTCGCTACAGCGCTGATCGCCCTTCGCGCGCTCGAGCCCGAGCTCCAAGCGTTGCGCGCCGCGCTCCCCAGCCACCTCGCGGTCGTCGGCGTCGCCGCGACCAGTTCGCTGTGGGGCTTGGCGATCGGAGCGCTGACCGCAGCGTTCGTCCGCTCGCGCTGGAGGCTCGCGATAGCGCTGATTCTCGCCGGTCTCAGCGCTTGGGAGCTGGCCAAGACCTGGCAGAGCGCGGTCGGCGACGTACTCGCTTCGAACGAGTGGACCTGGATCGGATGGAACGTCGCGGCGTCCGGCTGCGTGCTGCGACTCGCGGCCGAGGTCCACGGCGTCGACAAGGATTCATCGAGGCCCTTGCGCGGACGTGTGCGCAGCATCGCAGGCCTCGCTGTGCTCGCGCTTGCATCGGCGCCGCTGCGCTGGCGCGCACAGACGTTGTGCGACTCCGCGCTGCGGTCGAACGCGCGAGAGCAGCCTGCCATCGCGCTTGCGGGCCGGAGACTCACGCTCGTCGAGGGCGAGGATGCGAGTCAAGCCGGTGGAGCGACGCCGTTGTTCGAACCGCGCGAGCTACTCCCTCGCCGTCCATGGCTGGGGTACTCGGGTGGCTACGTCCAGCTCGCACGAACCGGCTTCGAGTTCGGGCCGGCGCAGATCCAGATGGAGGTCCCGCCCCAGCAGCGCTTCGCCGTCGAGCTCGACGGCGCGCTGTTCGTGCCTGCGTTGTGCTTCGACCTGCGAGCGTGGCAAGTGCGCGCGAGCTTCGCCCAAGTCGACGAGCGTTGGAAGGAGAGCTCGAAGCTGCCTCGCGTCGTGGCGACGCCGGACTTCGATCCGCACCGTCTGACAACGCTCGAGCGCACTGACGGACGGAGCTTCTCGCCTCAGCTCGAGTACCTCGCGCGGCGCGAAGGCGGTTCGAGCTTCCTCTTGACAGACTCGGGCGACCTGACGCTCTGGACCGTTGCGTACTCAGGGATCGAGCCGCACCTCACGAAGCTCGAGTTGCCCGATGGCGACGAGTGGATGGGCTGGGATCAGAGCGAAGAGTACTTCGACGACCTCGACGGGCTCTTCGCGCGCCGCGGCCCGCGCTTGCGAGGCCGCAACGGATTGCACGAGTGGACGAGCAGCGGCTTCGTGCGAGTCGCTCCGAAGCCCGCAGCGGGCTTCACCGTGCGATTCCTGGACGACGATGTGCTCGCACCGCACGTCGAAGTCGTGCACCCCTCGGGCGCGCCGCGCCTCGAGCATCGCTACGACGCCTCGCCGCGCTGGACTGCGCTCGCGTTGCTCGCAACGACGCTGGATGCGCCCGCCGTCACGCTTGCGGACTTCGTGCGCCCCGCCGCTGCGCTTGCGCCGCCGGACGAACGCCCCTCTCTCGTCGCCTCCGGCCGCCGCCCGTGGTTGCTCGCGCTGCACGTCGCGCTCGGCCTGGTGTGTGCGCACTGGCTCGCGCGCCGACAGACGTTCGGGCTCCGTCGAGTTTGGTGGGCGCTCGCGCTCCTAGTCGGCCCGGCGACCGCCGCACTGGCCGTGGCGCTCGAGCCCCGCCCGAAGCTCGCGAGCACTCCGCTACCGCCGCGCCGACTGATCCTGATCGCAACTGGTCGCACGGCGCGACGCCGCCGGACGCGCCCCGGAGCGGGGCCCGCTCCCGGACTGTCGCCGGACGGGCAGACGAGCTAACCTGGAGCCCTGCCGAGGCTCCGGCCGAAGAGGTCCACTATGAAGTTCGTCGCACTCGCTCTGCTCGCTGCTGTCGCCTCCGCTGGTGTGCTCGCCACGCAGTCAGCCTGGGAGCGCCACCACGCGGCGCTGGTGAGCGGCGTGCATCAGCACTCCGACGACGACCCGCCGCCGGTCGATTGCCCGATGTGCGGCGGCAACGCGGAGCTGCACTTCAAGACGCTGCGCAAGATGTTCACGTGGCAGTCGCAGCTCGTGCTGGGCGCCTCGATCGCACGTTAGACCGTCGCTCGCTCTCGAGCGCTCAAGACCCGACCGGCGCCGCGAGACCATGACTCGAAGCGAGCCCCAAGCGAACGACGAGCCGCTGTACGTCTCCAAGCCGACGCTCAAGAGCCTGTGGCGGGAGTACCGCCTGTTCGCCGATCGTCTCGAGCTCGACACGGTGCCCTGGGGCCGCGTGGTCGTGCCGCTCTCGGACATCAAGGCCGTCAGCGTGCGCCCCGCGTTCGTGATCTTCGATTGTCTCCGCGGCGACTACGGGCTCGGCGAGCTGATGAAGACGGTCAAGCTCGACATGGCCGACTTGAACGAGCACGTCGCGCTCGAGAAGACCGGTTTCTGGAAGCAGTTCCGCATCACGCCCGACGACCCCGCGGCCTTCAAGCGCGCCGTGGACCGCGCGCTCGCCGAGCGACGCGAAGCGCGCTGAGCGACGCCCGCCTTCCATCGCGATTCGGGAAGGTCCCGGGTGGTCGCAGCGACGGAACCGAGATCTCAGCGCGGCCGAATGCCGCAGGGCGCATCGGCGCGTGGGACGCTGCGCCCCTTGGACGTGGCGTGAAGGCCGGCCTTAGCCCTGGTCCGCGGCCGGCGCTTGCGTAGAGTCTTCGCCCTATGCAACTGGGCTTTCTGATGGACCACCGGCGGTGCATCGGCTGTCACGCCTGCACCGTCGCCTGCAAGAGCGAGAACGACGTTCCGCTCGGCAGCTTCCGCACCTGGGTCAAGTACACCGAGAAGGGCACGTTCCCTGCGGTCAAGCGCCACTTCGCCGTGCTGCGCTGCAACCACTGCACGAACGCGCCGTGCGTGACCATCTGCCCGGTGACGGCGCTCTCCAAGCGCTCGGACGGCATCGTCGACATCGACCGCGACGCGTGCATCGGCTGCCGCGCGTGCATGCAGGGCTGCCCCTACGACGCGATCTACCTGAACGAAGACTCCGGCGCGGTCGAGAAGTGCCACTTCTGCGCGCACCGCATCGAGCAGAACCTCGCGCCGGCCTGCGTGATCGTGTGTCCCGAGGAAGCGATCGTGTTCGGCGACGTGCACGATCCCTCGTCGCGCATCGCGAAGATGATCAAGCAGCACCCGACCCTGCTGCGGCGTACGGAGCAGAAGACCGGGCCCAACGTGCACTACCTCGAGACGCTGCCCGAGTCGCTCGAGCCGGGCCTCGCGGAGCGGCCCGAGACGTACTTGTGGAGCGAGCGGCCGAACACCAAGCCCGACGCTTGGCCGGCGAGCGTGCCGACCGCGCCGAACGTGCGCACGGTGCTCGACGTCGGCCACAAGGTGCAGTGGGGCTGGCAGGTCGCGGCGTATCTGGTGACGAAGGGCATCGCCGCGGGCGCAGCGATGCTCGCGCCGTTCGCGGAGCAGCTCGGCCTCACGGGCGCGTACTCGACGATGACGCCTGAGATTCTCGCGCTCGTGTTCATCACGCTCACCACGATCCTCTTGATCGAGGACTTGGCGCGCCCGATGAAGTTCTTCACGCTGCTCACGCGGCCCAACACGCGCAGCTGGCTGGTGAAGGGCGCGTGGATCCTGATGGGCTTCAGCGCGACGGTCACGCTCACGCTCGCGATGCTCGTGCTGCGCCACTTGGGTCCCGACTCGCCGGTCCTGCCCGACTTCGACTGGAACCCCGCGATCGGCGCGCTGCGCTGGATCAACGCCGTGCTCGGCCTGGGCGTCGCGGGCTACACCGCGTTCCTCTTCAAGCAGTGCGAGGGCCGCGACCTGTGGCAGGAGCCGCGCCTGCTCCCCCACTTGCTGATCCAAGCGTTGTTCCTCGGCGCAGTGTCGCTCGCGCCCTTCGCGGACGACGCGAACTCGCTCGCGCGCATCTGCATCGGCGGCCTGATCGTGCACACCGTCTTCGTCGGACTCGAGCGCCGCGGCAAGGCGCACACCGCCAACCACCGCCAAGCGCAGGCCTTCCTCGACGTGGTCAAGATGGGGCCGATCACGCAGCCCTACCGCCTCGGAGGGCGCGCTGGGACGATGATCCCGGTCGCGTTGCTCGCCTTGTCGAGCCTGGGCGCCCTCGCGAGCGCTGCGCCGGCGCTGCTCGCACTCGCAGCGCTCACCGCAGCAGCGGGTCTGTTCATCTACAAGTACGCCTACATCCGCGCCGCGCAGCTGCCGCCGCTGTCATAGCGCGCGGCTCTCGTCGCGCGAGACCTTTCCATCATCGATGGAGCGCGACCGCGGGTTCGAACGCGGGCTCGCCCTTGAGCGCCACGTAGGCGTCGTCCAAGCGCGCCCGTTCGAGTGGGTCCTGCGCTGACTCTCGCGCGTACACGATCTCGTTCCACGGCCGGCCCGGCGCGAGCCAGCGCCATACCCGTAGGCTGTCGAGCTCGACTGAGACTTCGTTCGCGATCACGCCTTGCTCGACCGCCCGCGCGCGAGTCGCGATCACGGCGAAGAGCGACAGGCACACGACGCCTGGACCCAGAAACCCGACGAGCCGCGCGGCGGTCTGCGCGCGAGTCGTCGCTCGCGTGCGGGTTCGTCGAGGCCAGCGCGCGCTCAGGCGTCAGACGTAGGCGACGAATCCGCACGGAGCTGCGGCGCCGAAGGCCAGCCAGTGAATGAGCTCGAGGTCCGCGGGCTCGACGAGGACCGCCAACCCGACCACGAGCGTGAGCAGGCCCGCGCTGACGCCCCACACTCCGCCGAAGGCCGTGGCCGCGAACATCGCGCCGTGAAGCGCCGCGTCGAAGCCGTCGTCGCGCGGCGCGCGCAGCCAGCTCGTCACGTAGGCAGCGACGCAGGTGAGCACGAAGAGCGCCATCGGCCACAACCACAGATCGGGCGCCACGGCGAGCAGCACGCCGAAGCACGCCAGCGGCACGAAAACTCCGAAGAGCACGCGCCCCGCGACGCGCGCCCACTCCGGCGTGCGCACGCGCGGCGAGTTTCGGCGCGCTGAACTCGACTCGGACGGCAATCGGACTCGCATGGCGTCGAGGGGACGAGGTCGAGTCTACTCGGCGCGCTGACGAGCGCCGGCCGCTCGCGCCGCGTCCGGGCGCGTCCACGCAGCGCCACTTGCCGACCGCGAAGAGCGCGTCGCCGGCCCCGAGTCGAAGGGCTCGCTGGCGCTAGCGTGAGTGCGTGATGCGTAGCTCCTTCTCGCAGCTCGCGCG
The DNA here is from genome assembly GCA_011525785.1 of Planctomycetaceae bacterium. Classification (GTDB taxonomy): domain Bacteria; phylum Planctomycetota; class UBA1135; order UBA1135; genus WYBT01. The sequence continues at coordinate 135,263 of WYBT01000062.1, read as the reverse complement.
GGCGCCCGACGTGTTCGCCGCGGCGACCGTCGCAGGCGCAGCGCTGCAAGCCGTGGCGGGCGTCTGGGCCTGGCCCTTGTCGAGCGCGCTCCACTTCTACGAGTGCAGCGGCGTGGTGTGGACCGCCGGTGCGGCGCTTGCGATCCCTGCGGGACGGCGAGTGTGGCTGTGCGCGCATCTCGCGCTGCTGGGGATCTGGCTAGCGCTGCACGCTTCGCAGCTGTCGCGCGAGAGCGAGCCGCGCGCGCCGCGGCCGTCCGACGAGCTGCGTGTCGTCACGTTCAACGTCGGTGACGGTCGCGCGAGCCCGGACGAGTTGTGCAACGCGCTCGCAGAGCTCGATGCCGACCTCGTGCTGCTGCAGGAGCTCGACGACGCGCAAGCGGCGGCGATCGAAGCACGCGGAGCTGCACTCGCGCCGTTTCGCGAGCTGCGGCCAGCGGGTCGGCGCGGCAAGGGCGTGCTGTCGCACTTCGCGCTCAGCGATATGCGTCACGTGATCGAGCCCGATGGCGCAACGCGGTTGCACGGCGTGCTCCAGACGCCGAACGGCGCGCTCGCCTTCGTGAACCTCCACGCGCGCGCCACCGTCGCGTTCTTCGGCCCGCTCACGCAGTTCGACGAGCAGGTCGCCGAGCTCGCTCGCGCGGCGACGCATGAGCTCCCCGTGCTGATCGCCGGCGACTTCAACCTCGGCCCGCGCAGCGCAATCCTCGCGCCGCTCGAGCACGCCGGCTTCGAGAACGCCTTCGAACGCCGTGGAGCGGGACTGGGGCTGAGCTTTCCGACCTTCGGGCGCTTCTGGGGCCTGCCGAGCCCGCCGCTGGTGCGCATCGACCACGTGTTCACGCGCGGGCTCGAAATGCGCAGCGCCGAGCTCGGCGCGAGCGCCGGCTCCGATCACCGGCCGTTGATCGTCTCCTTCGCCTTCGAACGCGCCCCGCGCACGCCGTAGCGATCCCGCCCGCGAGCGCGAGCCATCGATTCAGCGCTTCTTGCTGCGCGAACGCTTCGCCAAATACGCGCGCCCGCGCGGAGAGATCTCGTAGCCGACCTCGAAGCTCTGCGTGAGGCCGAGCTTCTTGAGCTTGCGCACGTCGGTCTTGAAGGGGAGCGTCTCTCGCCCCAACGCGGCAGCGAGCTTCGACGCGGCCACCTGCGGACTCGCGCGGATCGCTTCGAGCGTTTCGGCCGTCCAGGCGCGCTTGGAGTCCATGCGAGCGAGCGCCTTGTCGATCGCGGCCACGTCCTCGTCGCTCAGCGCGTCCTCGAGCGCGAGCTGGACTCGATCGCCGTCGCCGCCGTGGTGGAACTCGATGCGCCACAGCTCATCCGCCGCCTTCAGCGGCTCGCCGCGCGCGAGGTACTCGCGCATCTGCGTCAGCGACTCGAAGCCCGCTCGCTTTGCGTCCTTCTCGCTCAAGTCACCCACGCGCACCTGCCGCACCGAGTCGACCTCGAGCACGCCGATCGGATGGCAGCGATATCGCCCGCCGGGCTTCACGCGCGCGCTCGCCCAGCGCCGGAACGTGAGCGTGATCGCACCGCTGGTGAGGCCCTCGTGGAAGCGCTTCTCGAACAGGATCATGGCGGGGTCGTCTCCGCGGAATGCGCGGCGCAGTCGCCGCAGTCCGAACGACGGCCGGTCGGCTGACTGGAACTACTAGCGAACTACTAGCTCGCGTCAGATTAGTAGCTCCGGGACCGAGCGCTGAAGCGGGGCTCGAGACTCCCGAGCGCCTGGATCCGGCGACCGCGTCGATGGAGTAACGTACCGGCCCTCCATGAGCGCCCACGACCCCGCCACGCTGCGCGTCACCCCGATCGAGAACTTCCCCCCGCCGGCCAAGTGGGACCACTGGGTCGAGCTGGACGCGAAAGCCTGGCCCAAGCGCGTCGAGCGCGAGTACACGCTGGTGCCGACGACCTGCTTCAACTGCGAAGCGGCCTGCGGCCTGGTTGCGTACGTCGACAAGAAGGACCTCACGATCCAGAAGGTCGAGGGCAACCCGTTCCACCCCGGCTCGCGCGGCCGCAACTGCGCCAAGGGGCCGGCCACGATCAACCAGATCAAGGACACGGGGCGCATCCTCTATCCGATGCGGCGCGTCGGGCCGCGCGGCTCAGGCAAGTGGGAGCGCGTGAGCTGGGACCACGTGCTCGACACGTTCGCGGCGAAGATTCGCGCAGCGCTCGTCGAGGGCCGCAAGACCGAAGTCATGTACCACGTTGGTCGGCCGGGGCACGACGGCTACATGGACCGCGTGCTCCAGAGCTGGGGCGTCGACGGCCACAACAGCCACACCAATGTGTGCAGCGCGGCGGCGCGCCTGGGTTATGCGCTGTGGACCGGCGCGGACCGGCCTTCGCCCGACCACGAGAACGCCAAGGTGATTTTGCTGCTCTCGAGCCACCTCGAGACGGGCCACTACTTCAACCCGCACGCGCAGCGCATCATCGACGGCAAGCTCAAGGGCGCGAAGCTCATCACGGTCGACGTGCGGCTCTCGAACACCGCTTCGATGAGCGACTACTGGCTCGCGACGTGGCCGGGCACCGAGGCGATGCTGCTGCTCGGCTTCGCGCACGTGATCCTGAACGAGGGGCTGTACGACGCTAAGTTCCTCGAAGAGTGGGTCAACTGGCGCGAGTTCCTGGACGCGCTGCACCCGGGCGAACCGCGCACGTTCGCGACCTTCATCGCCAAGTTGAAGGAGCACTACGCCTTCGCGACGCCCGAGAAGACCGCGGAAGAGTGCGGCGTCGACGCCAAGACGGTCGTCGAGGTCGCGCGCTTGATCGGCAACGCGCGCGGCGCGTTCGCCTCGCACGTGTGGCGCAACGCTGCGTCGGGCAACGAGGGTGGATGGCAGGTCGCGCGCTGCCTGCAGTTCCTGACCGTGCTCACCGGCTCGGTCGGAACCAAGGGCGGCACGAACATGAACACGCAGGACAAGTTCGTCCCGCCGCCGTTCTTGAAGCCCGGTCCGCAGGAAGTGTGGAGCGAGTTGCTCTATCCCAAGGAGTGGCCGCTCTCGCACCACGAGCTGAGCTACCTGCTCCCCCACTTCCTGCTCGAGGGCCGCGGCAAGCTCGCTGCGTACTTCACGCGCGTCTACAACCCGGTCTGGACCAATCCGGACGGCATGGTGTGGGAGAACGTGCTGCGCGACGAGAAAATGGTCGAGTTGCACGCGGCGCTCACGCCGACTTGGAGCGAAACGGCGCAGTACGCCGACTACGTGCTCCCGATGGGCGTCGGCGCCGAGCGCCACGACATCCAGAGCCAGGAAACGCACGCCGCGCAGTGGATCGGCTTCCGTCAGCCCGTGCTGCGCGTCGCGATGGAGCGCATGGGTAAGCCGGTGGAGTTCACCTATCAGGCGAACCCCGGCGAGGTGTGGGAAGAGGACGAGTTCTGGATCAACCTGTCGTGGCGCATCGACCCCGACGGGTCGCTCGGCATCCGCAAGTACTACGAGTCGCCGTATCGCAAGGGCGAGCGCATCAGCGTCGACGAGTACTACCAGTGGATCTTCGAGAACTCGGTGCCGGGCCTGCCCGAGGAAGCGAAGAAGCACGGGCTCACGCCGCTCGAGTACATGCGCACGCACGGCGCGTTCCTGGTGCGCAAGGACACGTGGGAAGCGCACCTCAAGAAGCTCGGCGCGCAGGAGCTCGAAGGCAGCGAAGACCGCGGCGACGGCACGATCCTCAAGGGCGGCAAGCCGATCGGCATCGTCGCAGGCGGAGCGGCGCGCGTGGGCTTCACGACGCCGTCGAAGCGCTGCGAGATCTACTCGCCGACGATGGTCGAGTGGGGTTGGCCCGAGTACGCGCTGCCCGCGTACATCGAGAGCCACATACACCGCAAGCACATGGACGTGAACAAGGGCGAGTACGGCCTCGTCCCGATCTTCCGCCTGCCGACGCTGATCCACACGCGCTCGGCGAACTCGAAGTGGCTTTACGAGCTCTCGAACACCAACCCCGTGTGGATCCACCCGATCGACGCCAAGCGCATCGGCGTCGAGACCATGGACCTCGTGCGTGTCTCGACGCGCATCGGTCACTTCGTGAACAAGGTCTGGGTCACCGAAGGCATGCGTCCGGGCATCGTCGCCTGCTCACACCACCTCGGCCGCTGGCGCCTGTTCGAAGACGTCAACGACCAGACCTACGCCTGCCCGATCGCGGTGCGCGAGGAGCTCTCGCCCGGCCGCTTCCGCTTCCGCCGCGTGCAGGACATCAAGCCCTTCGAATCGAGCGACCCCGACTCCAAGCGCATCTGGTGGAGCGACGGCGGCGTGCACCAGAACCTGACCTTCCCGGTGCAGCCCGACCCGATCAGCGGCATGCACTGCTGGCACCAGGCCGTCAAAGTCGAGCGCGCGCGCTCCGACGACCAGTACGGCGACGTCGTGGTCGACGTCACCAAGTCGATGGCGGTCTACCGCGAGTGGGTCGCCAAGGCGCGGCCTGCCAAGGGCTCGCTGCGCCGCCCGCTGCACTTCGCTCGCGCCGTCAAGCCGAGCGCGGCGGCGTACAAGCTTTGACCGAGCTCGCGCGCCGGGCTACGCGGAACAGCGCAGCCTCCACTCGGCGCGGATCCCGCGCCTGGAGAAGGCTGCAGCGTGGATGCGCCGCGCGGGAACAGGCGCCCGAGTCCTGAAGTTGAACTCTATCGGCGCAGATTTGTGTCCGCCGGCGGCCCCACTGCGGCAACAGCTCGCCGAGGCTCGAGTCCCCCGCGCGTTGCGGAGGACTAACGTGAGCGCTCGCCCGACCGACCACGAGGGAGAACCACCATGCGCACCATTCGTTTCCGCGCTGCCCACGCCCTGTTCGCAATCCTCCTTGCGCCGTTCATGGCCCGTAACGCGACAGCTCAGTGCAGCCCAACTATCGGCCCGGGCGGCGGTGGCTCGATCCCGGCCAGCGGCTCCGGCGATGGTTCGTTTCCCGGGACGCTGCCCAGCTTTCCATTCGTCTCGGCGCTGAACGTCACAGTTCCAGCTGGCGCCACTGCGCTCGAAAGTGTCGTGCTTCGAAGCCTGAACCACACCTGGGTCGGGGATCTTCACATCGTGCTGGAGGACCCGACCGGCGGAGCTCACAACCTCTTGTGCCGCGTCGGTCCTCAGCCGCTCGGCTTCTCATGCGGCCTGAACGGCGACTACGCCATCAGCACCGACTGCAGTTGCACGCCGCCAAGTCCGTTGCCCTCGACCTGCTCAGGAACGACGGTGCTCACGCCCACGGCGTACGAACAGCACTTCGGTCTGTGGCCGAGCGGCACGAATGGAATCTCCAACACCCCGCTGAACTCGATCCCGGTTGCCAGCGGAACGTGGACCCTCCGCATCTACGACTGGGCGGGCGGCGACATCGGCTCGCTGGACCGTTGGGAACTTGAGTTCAACACGCCGGGAGGAAATCCTCCGCCGCCTCCGACCTGTGCCGGAGTTGTGTCGAGCGAGGAGGGGCCGCACCAGGAAATCGTGAGCAGTCCGGTGACGCTGGAGTGGACCGCCTCGGGCTGCGCAACGACGCGGCGTTCGCGCGTGCGCCGCGTCACTCCGCCGGCGCAGAGCTGGAGCAGCATCGCCTGGGTGGACGCGCCGATGCCCTCCAACGGTTGGTCGTCCGATGACCACACCGCGAGCGACGAGATCGACCTGGCGCCGGGTGAGTACGAGTGGGAGGCCCAGTCGGTGAACGCCGCGGGGGCAGCGGCCACGGCGCAACCCTGCACGTTCTGCATTCCCGGTCGCTACTGCATCTCGCCCTCGCCCGCTGGAGGAGCCATCCCGCAGTTCGGCGCACTCAATGGCGTGTGGCCGACGGTGCTGCCCACGGGGCCGATGGTCTCGACAGCGTTCTTCAGCCTGCCTGCGGGCGCGACCCAACTCGTCTCAGTGAAGCTTCAGGGCCTTGTTCACAATCGCATCGGCGACCTGCAGCTCGTGCTGGTGGACCCCACCGGAGGACGACACAACCTTCTGCAGCTCAACGACGGCGCCGGCGGCGGAAGCTGCGCTACGGCCATCTCCGGCGACTACGTGATCGTCGACAAGGTCTCGGGCCTCGTGACCTGCAGCGGTTACGAGCTGTCGTACTTGTGCGGCGCCTTCGCGCCCGGCGAGTACTTCCAGGCGCACGGCGCGTGGAACAGCGGTGACGCCGGGATCTTCAATACGCCTCTCACGTCGATCCCGATCAGCAGCGGATCGTGGACGCTCGAGGTCTACGACTGGGACGTCGCCAACAACGACGGCTCTCTCGCGGGCTGGACGCTGTGCTTCGACGTCGGCGGAGGCCCCACGACGTACTGCACCGCAGGAACATCGAGCAGCGGGTGCTTCGCCGCGGCCAGCGCTACAGGGCAGCCGAGCGCGTCGTTCGCCAACAGCTGCGTCATCAACATCAACGACGTCGAAGGCCAGAAGGCTGGTGTGGTCTTCTACGGCGTCACCGGTCAGTTGGCGTCGCCGTGGGGCTCGGGCTCGTCAAGCTTCCTATGTGTGAAGTCGCCTACGCAGAGAACGCTGTCGCAGAACTCTGGCGGAACCGTTGGCACGTGCTCGGGGGTACTGAGCCTGGACTGGAATGCCTATCAGTTCTCGCACCCGAGCGCGCTCGGCAGTCCGTTCTCAGCGGGCCAGAAGGTGTACGTGCAGGGCTGGTTCCGCGATCCACCGGCGCCGAAGACCACCAACCTCTCGGACGCGCTCGAACTCACCGTCGTTCCCTGAGGAAGAACGCGATGCGGATGCGGGCCCTGGCGTCACCGCGCCCGGGCTCGCAAGCGTCCACCGCTCAATGCACGTCGAGCGCTCGCGCCGCGCGACAACCCAAGTCGGGCAACACTATCTCGGCGCTTTCTGCGGATCGCGTCGCGCATGCGCCCTGACTGGCGGATGTGGCGAACGAACCGCCGCGCAGAATGCGCACCGCGGGATCGGCGGCCTCGCGCAGCGCATCGCCGGGGCGAGTCGGCGAGGTGTAGTCCGCAAAGGCGTCGAGGCACCACTCCGCGACGTTGCCGTGCATGTCGTGCAGCCCGTAGCCATTGGGTCCGAACGCACCGACGATCGCGACGCCGGCGGCGCCGTCGTCCCAGGGCTCGGGCGCCGCGCCGTCCAACGGCCGCTTCTGAGCAGCGCTCGCGTCGTAGAAGTTGGCGTGTGTGCGGAGCTCGACTTCGTCGCACGCGTAGGGAGCACCGCCACCGGCGCGACAGGCGTGCTCCCACTGCGCTTCACTCGGCAGCACCAGCCCGTAGCGCCGCAGCACCTCCACGCAGCTCCACCAACTGACTGACGCAACAGGTCGCCGCGCCGCGTCATCGTCGCCCTGCGCGCGGCTCGGCCACTGCGCCGTCATGCGGGCCCACTGCGACTGCGTGAGTTCGTGCTTCGCGATGAAGAACGGAGCGAGGCGAACGGCCGAGACCGGCGCCGAGGAGTCCGCGTCGTGGAAGTAGTGCTGCGCCGAGGGGTCTTGCGCTTGAGCTCCGATGAGTCGCTCGCCGCCCGGCGTGAGCACGAGCACGATGCCCGTCTCATCACTCAGCACGAGCGCGCCATCCGGTCCACGCACCGGCGCGTCTCCCGACAGCAGGTGCGCGAACTCCCACAAGCCGGAGCGCGGATCAGGCCCCAGCGGTTCGAGACCGACCTGCGCTGAGAGCTCGAGCCCGCCGTAGCGGTCCGACTCGCGAATCGCCTGCGCGGCGAGGCGCCAGCGCGCTGCGCTCTCGCTCGACTCGATCTGTCGGCGAAGCTGCTCGGCGCTCCGCCGTCGACGATCTACGCCCCAGCCGAACGGGGACGCGCACGTATCGCCGAGCAGCCCAGAGTCAGGATCCCGCCAGCGCTCCATCTGCTCGATCAGCTTCGCGAGGCGATCGTCGAGCGCCGTCAGGCTAGCACTGGCGTACTGGGGCGGGCTCTGCACCTCGAGCGCCCGCTCGAGCGACTCGACGCGAGCGCCAGCGCGTTCACAACGACGCTTCGACTCGCCGGGAGCTCGCGCGCGCTCCAGCGCACGCTCGAACTCCGTCAAGTTGAGGATATCGGGCGCCCCGCCGTGCGCCTGCGACAGACGCGCGTGCTCGAGCGCTCGATCCCACTCTCCGAGCTTCAACTGCGCGTGCGCGACGAGCGCGTGCGCCTGCCCCAACCGCGAGTCACCCGCGCACTGGAGCGCTCGCGTCGCGAGCATGCGAGCTTCGATCTCGCGCCCGTGGCGTCGCAGTTGTCCTCCCAACCGCTCGCGTGCCTCGCGCAGCAAGCGTTCGACGTCGTCTGTGCCCAATACGTCGCGCAGCTCGGTTCGCGCGGCGCCTTCGTCGGGCCACGGCGCGTCGCCGATCAGGCGCAGCCGCCACAGATGCTCCTCGCGAGCCAGGTTGAGTTCGTCCACGAGCGCGAGTCGTCGCTTCGAGTTGGCGAGATCGGACTCGTCCGAAGGCGCTTGGCCCGACCGCAACGTTCGCAGTTGGCGCAGGAACTGGCCCACACCGTCAAGCGGCGGCGTCGAGTCGTCGCCCGGCTCGCGCGCCATCTGAAACAGCGCGTCCGCCTGCGCCTGCCAGCGTGCGAAGTCGGAGAGCCGCTCGGGATGCGGCGGCCAGAGCGCAGCGGCCTCCTCCTGGAGGCGAGTGAGGCTGTCCTGCGCGGCGAGCACGCGCAAAGTAGCGTCGCGCTCCGCGGCGAGTTTCGCCTGATAGACCTGCGCCGTGATTGACCCCCCGCCGACCACCGCTGCCGCGGCCAGTGCGAGCGAAAGCGAGCGGTTGCGCCGAACCCACTTCGCGGCGCGAACCAGCGCATCGGTTCGGTGCGCAACGACCACGCGCCCTTCCAGGAACGCTCGCAAGTCGAAGGCCATCTCGCCGAGATCGCGGTAGCGCTCCTGCGGCTCGCGCGAGAGGGCCTTCGCGCAGATCGCCGCGAGTTCATCCGGCGCGCGCGGCGCGGCGCTCGACAGCGGCGGCGGCGGACCCGCAAGCAGCGCGCGCAGCAGCCCGCGCGCTTTGACGCCGGATCGCCCGTGGGGCGCGTGACCGGCGAGAAGCTCGTAGAGCATCGCGCCGACTGCGTACACGTCGGTACAAGGGCCGATCCGCTGGAGCTCGCCGCGGGCCTGCTCCGGCGCCATGTACGCCACCGTGCCCAGCACGTCATCTGCGCGAGTCAGCAGCGAGTCGCCGGCAGCATCCGCGCGCTTCGGAGAGCGCACCGTGTCGAGCGAGCCCACCCGCCGCTCGCGCAACACGCGCGCGATGCCCCAGTCCATCACGTAAACCTCGCCGAGGTCCCCCACCATCACGTTCGATGGCTTGAGATCCCGGTGCACAACGCCCTTGCGATGTGCATAGCCGACCGCTTCGCACACGCGCAGCAGCACGTCGAGAGCGCGTGTCGTCGACCAGCCCTCGCGCTCTTCGCGGGCCAGCGCGAAGATCGAGCCCAGGTCGCGGCCGACGACCAGCTTCATCACGAAAAACGGCCGGCCGTGCTCGTCCACGCCGAGGTCGTGGATCGGCACGATCGCGGGGTGGTCGAGCTGCGCGAGGATCTGCGCCTCTTCGACGAAGCGCGCGAGCGCCTGTTCGCGCGCGAGGCCAAAGCTCGCGTGAACAGTCTTCATCGCGAGTTCGCGCTTGAGGCTGTCGTCCCACACGCGCTGCACGACGCCCATGCCGCCGCGGCCGATCTCGCCGCGCAGCTCGTACTTGGCAGCGCCTGGGCGCAAGCGCGCGAGTCGCTCGAGCACGGACTCGAGCCGTTGGTCGCGCACCCGCGCTTGAGAAGCAGCGTCACCCTGCGAGCTGCGCTGCCAGTCCGATTCGAGTCGCTCGAACTCGTGGGCGAAGCGCGGATGCGCGGCGCGCAGCTGATCGAAGTCGACGGGTTCCCCACCCAGTCTTCGACTCAGGTGCTGGAGCCAAATCGCCTCTGCGGCAGGCGAGATTTCGAACTCACTCATGGCGAGCTGTTTCCCATCGAGACCGAGCGCGGCGCGGGTGCGACGCCGCGCGCCGGCCCCCGAGTCTAGTGACTACGCCGGCGCGCACGCCGATTTCTCGCCGCCCCCCCTGCCGGCCACAGCGCTGCGCGGCCCTTCGCTGGACCACGGAGTGGAGCCCCACGTGAGGATCGGTGCGAGCCGCAGCGAGCCGCTGGCCAGGCCCGCTGGGCTCGTACCCGTCGGGTCAGGGACAAATCCTCACGTAGACGCTGCCGCTCAGCCACGAAGTGAAGTTCGGCGAGATGAACGTGAGCGTCACTTCGGGATTGGTATTGCAGGGGCCCGTGACGCTGGTCGTGCAAGGCAAGAAGATGCTCTTCTGCTGGAAGAACGCCTGCTGGTACACGGCGCAAATGCGCTGAGCACACTCACATGGATTGAGAGTGATGCTCGACTGGTAAGTGGCGGCGTAGTCGAACGAGACCTTGTCGAACTGGCCGGCGCCGGTGCGATAGCTCGCGTCGAGCTGCATCGTGATGGTCGCGCCAAGCGGACACGTGCTCCCGCCCGGAAGGGTGATGCGCAGTGCGCCGTCCGTGCCGACCGTGCCCCAGTAGTACTGGCACGGCCCGATCGGGAACGTCGGAGCCAGTGCAACGGACGCCGAAGAGAGCGCTGATGCGTTGAGCTCCTCGCCGCTCCAGGTCCACGCCGGGACGGGCAGGCTGACGTCCGAGGGCAGTCCGGTCGGAACGCTGCTGTCGCCATCGCCACGCATCACCATGACCTGACCCGAGGTCATCGCGGACGGAATCACGTCGACACGCAGCGCCATGGACGTCGAGTTGGCGGCGGTGGCGCGAGTCAACGCCCGCTGATTGCCATTCACGAGCATCACGCACAGGTCTTCGGGGTCGCTGCCAAGTCCAGCACCCGTGACGTTCAGTGTGCTGCCCGCCGCCGCGCTCGTCGGCGTCACGACGTTGAGGCCCATGTGGTCGCAACCACCGCCAGAGAACGTGACCGCGACGGCATCGGAGAAGTTGCTGCCGCCGGGGCCGCCGCTGGGGTCGCGGAACCAGTATTGGAAGCGCCGCGTGCTGCCGGGTGCGAACGCGTCGGTCGCAAGCGTCCACGCCGCAGCGCCGCCGGATGCGACTGTGACCGGCGTGCGCTGGATCGTGCCGCCGACACAGCGAAAGCCGTTGCCGAACGGGATCTGCACGGCGTTGGGCCCGTGGAAGAAGAGCCCCGCGGTGCTCGGCACGCTGCTCGCGCCGAGCGAAATCGCGCCGCCGGGTCCGCCGACGGCGGAGCCCACCACGGCGAGCGAGGCGGGCTGTCCGGTGGAGTTGGGAGTCGCGTTGCAGTAGCTGTTTCCGATGCCGCAGTTCTGCGCGTGAAGCGCTCCTCCCGACACGAGCGTGATCGCGAGCAGCGCTCCGACGACCGCAGTCCTGGGGACGATTCGATGAAGTTCCATTTTGATATTCCTCCAAGCTTGCGGGCCGAGGCGTCCGCGAGTCGCAAACGCTGCGGCTCGACCCGACGAAGCGCTTTGCGCGGCCGCGACGCGAATCGGACAACTTCATGCGCGCGAACCGCGACTTGTGCGAGCGACCCACGCGCGTTCGACGGTGGCGGTTAGCGCAGTACGGAGTCCGCAAGCGCACGGAAGCTCCGCGCGTGGGACCAACGCCGCAGCAGCGAACTCGGCGCTGCCCCGCTCCGTCCCACTCCTCTGCCGCGGCGCGCCCCCTCTCCGCGGCGCCCGCGACCGCATCCCGTGGACGCGCGTCGGATAGGGTGGCGCACCCGCCCCGACACCTCGCATGGACCAACAACTCGACTCCCTGGCGGCCTCGCTGCTCGCATCCGATCCGAGCGGGCGCGGCCCGGGCTGGGCTGACTTCTACGAACGTGCCTGCCCGCTGCTCGTGAGCTGGATGGCGTTGCACCTGTACGGATCGATGCGCTCACGCCTCGATGCGGCGGACCTCGCGCAGGAGGCTTGGCTCCAGGCGCTGGGCTCGCTCGAGCGCTACGACCCCTCGCGCGGCTCGTTCTTGCAGTGGCTCGCGGGAATCTCGCGCAACGTGATCCGCGGCGCGCTGCACACTCAGCGAGCGCGTGGCGAGGCCTCCGGCGGAACGAGCAACCTCGAGCGCATCGAAGCCCAGCGCGACACGGTCACCGGCATCACCGCGCGCCTGGCCCAAGACGAGACCCTGCGCGCCGTGGTGGAGCTGCTGCGCTCGCACGACGACGACGACCGCGTGCTCGTGATCACCTGCGTGCTCGAAGGCGAAACTCTCGCCGAGGCGGCGCTCCGACTGGGCATCAGCGTCGAAGCGGCGTCCAAGCGCTGGCAGCGGCTGCGCGCGCGCTTGGCTTCGTCGCAGCACTTCGCGCGCCTGATCGCGATCTGAGCGCCGCGCGCCAGCAACGTTCCGTGCGCGCATCGCCACAGCGAGCGCCTGGGTCGTTCAGGGAACGAGGATCGGCGCAAGCACGACGCGAAAGCCTGTGATGCCGCCGACGAAGGGCGGTCCGCCGGGAATGTCGGCGCCGCGAATCGCGGAGCGACAGAACTGCGAGCTGTAATTCCATGATCCACCGCGCAGCACGCGGAGCGGACCACCGGTCACGAACGGGTCGGTGACGGGGACGGCGCTGTAGCTGTCGAAGGAGTCCAGACACCACTCCCAGACGTTGCCGTGCATGTCGTAAAGGCCCCAGGGGTTCGGCGCAAAGCTCCCGACAGGCGTCGTCGCGTTCGAGAGACACGGCGATCCTGTGTGCTGGGAGAAACCGAAGCTCGCTTGGCCGCAGAGCAACTCGGCGCCCGTGTTGAATTCCGTCGTGGTCCCCGCTCGGCAGGCGTACTCCCACTCGGCTTCCGTCGGCAAGCGGTACTCGTATCCGGGCGGGACAGCGCCGAGAGCAACTTGGCTCGCATTCAGCGCCTCGCAGTAGTCGTCGGCGAACGTCCAGATGACGGAATCCACCGGCCTGTTCGGCCCCGAGTGGACTGATGCGCTGAACCCCATGAGTGCGGAGTACTCCGCTTGAGTGACTTCGGTCGCGCCCATCCAGAAGCAGTAGCTGAGCGTGACCTGATGAACCGGTTGCTCAGCGGCGGTGTTGAAGTACGGCCAGCCGCTCGCCGCGGCCGAGCCCATCATGAACGTCCCCGGCGCAATCGCGACCATGCCCGCAATGGGCGTCACGCACGGAGTCGGCGCCGGCGCCCGCAACGTCAGCTCGAGTGCGTTCGAGAGGTTGGACCCTCTCGGCGCGGGCGGGTCGCGGTACCACGACTGCACAAAGACTCGCTGTCCGACGCTCCAGGGCTGGCCGAGTGCGAGCGGGTGCGACGTGTGGAAGCCATCCCAGTCGAGCACGAACGTCCCGTCGCATTGACCCGCCACTCCGCCGCTGTCGACCAGCGAGCCGAGGCGAGCGACGGGCGACTTCACGCAGAGCAGGCTCGTGCTGAGCGTGCTCCAGGGAACTGGCGAGAACGCGCTGTTGTCGACTCCATAGAAGACCACCCCCTGCCGTTGGCCCTCGACGCCGCTCGTGGTGATGACGCATCCGGCGCTGTTCGCTGAGTCGGGCTGCACGTTGGCCGAGAGCGATGGCGTGCAGCCATTCGTCGAACTGCCAGCCGTGCAGAACGGCTGCGGTCCCTGAGCCGCGGCGACTGGGCAGAGCAAGAGCAAGGCGACATCACTTCGAGTGAGGATTCTCAAGCCAGGCCTCGTTGAAGACGGCGGAACGGCGTGCAGAACGACTCGATGCTCAGCGGGCAAGCGGTCGCAGCGTGGAAGAAGCCCGTAGACGTCCCGCGGCGACCCGCACAGCGTGTCACGGACCACGCAAACGCGCGAGCGGCGCCGATCGCTGTCGACCGACGCCGCTCGCTCGCATTCGCGCGGCCCAGAGAGCCGCGCGCGTCACTCACGGATCACTGGCAGGTGCGGAACTGGATGCCGCCCGACAGGCTGGTCGTGCCCGGGGCCGCCGGGTCGCGGTACCAGACCTGCGCGTCGAACACCTGGCCGGCCTGCACGGGCTGACCGAGCGCGCCGGGGCGAGCGAACCAGAAGGCGAGGAAGTCCTCGCTGACCGAGCCGTCGCAAGAGCCCGCCGTGCCGCCGGTGAAGTTCGTGCCCATGCGCTGGGTCGGGGCCTTCACGCACAGGTAGCTCGAGCTGCCGGGCGCCCAGACCGAGGCCTTGGGTCCCGTGACGCTGTAGAAGAACAGCGCTGCGCGCTGGCCTTCCATTCCGGTCGCGTGGAGCACGAAGCCCGACGTGGCCGCGACACTCGGCGTTCCGACCGCGCTCAGCGTCGGGACGCAGCCCGCGGTCGACGTGCCCGCCGTGCAGTAGGTCAGGATGCCAGGGCAGCTCTCGCACTGGTCCGGCGTGCCGTTGAGGTTGACGTCCCACTGCGTGCCGGAGGCGAGCTCGCACGCATCGCCGATGTTGTCGAGGTCGCAGTCCTGCTGGCCCGGGTTGGCGACCGTGTCGCAGTTGTCGTTGCAGTCCGCAACGCCGTCGCTGTCGCCGTCCGTGTCGGCCACGCCGCAGCCGCACTGGCCGGGCGAGGCCTTGAGCGGATCGTTCGGGCAGCCGTCACAGGCGTCGCCGACCTCGTCGCCGTCGACATCGCCTTGGCCGGGGTTGAACACGCTCGGGCAGTTGTCGCAGGCGTCGCCGGTCGAGTCGCCGTCGCCGTCGGTCTGACCCGGATTGGGATCGCCGACGCAGTTGTCGCAGGCGTTGCCGACGCCGTCGCCGTCGCCGTCCGCTTGCGCAGGGTTGAAGGCCGTCGGGCAGTTGTCGACGCAGTCCGCGTCGCCGTCGCCGTCGCTGTCGGTGTCGACCACGCCGCAGCCGCACTGACCGGGCGCCGTCTTGCTCGGATCGGCGGGGCAGCCGTCGTTGCAGTTGGGCGTGCCGTCGCCGTCGCCGTCGACGTCCGAGACGCCGCAGCCGCAAATGCCGGGCGCCGTCTTCGCGGGGTCGCTCGGGCAACCGTCGTTGCAGTTGGCCACGCCGTCGCCGTCGGTGTCCGTGTCAGCCACGCCGCAGCCGCACTGGCCCGCCGCGATCTTCAGCGGGTCGTTCGGGCAGCCGTCGAGGCAGTCGTCGACGCCATCGCCGTCGGTGTCGGGGCAGCTCGAGCCGCCGGGGACGTCGACGCCCGTGAAGGTGATCTGCGTCGGCGTGCCGGGCTTGAAGAGCGTCACCGTCACGTTGCCGGGCGCGGGCGCGCCCGTGGAGCGGAAGCGGAAGTTGTAGGTCGTGCTCCAGCGCAGCGCGTTCGCGTTCACGTTCTGCGCGTGCGTCTGCGTCGCCCACACCACGTTCGAGCCCGGCGTGACCGTCGAGGTCCAGTCGGTGAGCGAGTAGGGCTCGCCCGAGTGGTAGTCGACGTCCTTGAACTCGACGCTGGTGGCGTTCGAGCCGCCGCCCAGCGGGATCGAGATGGCCTGCGCGGCGCGGTCGCTGTTCATGTTGAACAGCGCGTACTCGTAGTGGAACTGACCACCGCCGACGTTGGTGACCTTGCGCGCGAGGTAGAAGCGGCCGTCGCCGGGGACGTCGATCGAGCTGATCACCACGCCCGCGTCGATCTGCGCCCAGCGCTGGACGGCCGAGATCAGCGGGATCGTCGAGCCGGTGAACTCGAGGTTGTACTGGCCGCCCGAGAGCGCGCCGACCGTGGTCTGGCGCACCGAGTAGTTGTTGTAGCGCTGCGCCGGGGCTTCGTCGGTGCAGATGTAGACCACCTCGGTCCAGTACTGCGCGCCGCTGTTCTGCGCCGGATCGAGGTCAGCGTTGCGAACCTGCAGACGCTTGTAGATGCCGCCGGGGCTGCCGCCGCCCGCGCCGAGGATGTACGGATAGGGGTACGCGCCGGTCCACGGCTGGATCTCCGAACGCGGACCGCAACTGGGTTGCGAGGCGTTCAGGCCCGCGCTGTACGTGTCGGTCGCGAACAGACCGAGCCAGTCGCAGCTGCCATCGGGAACGTAGGTCGGCGAGCCGATCCCGTTGGGGTTGATGGCGGTGCACTGCGGCGCGTCCGCAGCGCAGAAGCCGTGCTTGAGCCAGCTCATGCCGATCTGCTCGAAGCGCGTGGCCCCGTTGACGGTCTTGAAGCGGTACAGCTGCGTTCCGATCACCGGGTGCCGGTTGGGCTGCGCGCCTCCGTCGATCCAGATCGCGATCGCGTCGCCCACGTTGCACGACACCGTCGTGACCGCGTATCCGCCGATGCCGCCGGACGCGCCGTACTCGCTGTAGGTCGAGCCGATGGTGCTGACGATCACGTCGGGACCGACCGCGAAAGGCGCGGGCGGCGCGTCCGTCACGGCGGGCCGCGCGGGATCGAACATCGGCGAGCCGACCAGCGTGATCGAGCCGACCACAGAGCGCTCGCCAGTCGCGATGCCCAGCTCAGCCGCGATCGGCTCCGCCAGCGCGAGTTCGCCGACGAGCGTGAACTCGCCCTCGGCGCGATGCGCCAGCGTGATCGACGTGTCGCGCAGCTCGAGCAGCGGGCGGCCGCCCATCTGTCCCATGCCATTCAGCACCCAGGTCCCGTCGCTGTACGAGAGCGACAGATCTCCCGCGCCGAGCGCACCTCGCTCACCTTGCGTCAGCAGCAGCTGATGCGCGCCCGTCGCCATCGGCTGGCCTACGAGCGCGGCCAGTTGGCCGTCGCGAGTCACGACTTCGGCCGTTCCGCCGAGCCGCACCACGGCGGCGCCTTCGCGCGCCCAGCCCTCGAGGCTGAGCGACCAACCCTGCGGGAGTTGCTGATCCGCGGCGGGGAACAGGATCAGCTCTCCGCTGATCACGTGGCCGCGCGAGGAAGCGTCCGGCGACTGCGCCAGCGCCGGAGCGATCGACGCGGCGAGCGCGATCGCGGACGGGACGATGAATCGAATCATGGAGTTGAGGGAGAGAGCGGACGGGAGTGCCCCGTCAGAGGTGGGCGTCGCAGCGCCGAACAGTGCGGGAGGTCCTCCGGCGACGCGTCCTGAGCCCAGGGGGAGAGCTTTCCTCAAGGCTACCCGACGCACGCAGTCAGGTGGGCTCCGCCGTGGCTGGAGATATTTCGCACTCGATGCGCCGCTCCCGAGCGCCGTCCGCGAGCTTCGAGAGCGAAAAAAGTGCGGTGCGATCGCTCGCGGGCGAGTTTGCACGGCCCCTCGAACCAATCGAGCGCCTCGCTCCGCGATCACTTGCGGTTCAAACGAAACCGGACAGCCCTTGGGCTGTCCGGTAAGGGATCCGGAGCGAGCTTTAGCTCGCGACCAGAGTTACTCGGGCCCGCTCTGCCGCGATCACGGGCAAAGCGTGAAGGTCAGACCATTCGAAAGGTTGGTCGCCTTCGGGGCCGGCGGGTCGCGGAGGTAAGCCTCGTCTCGGCTGCGCGTAGCGCAGACGAGTCCGGGCTGCCCTTTGGCAGCCCGGAAGAGGATCCCGAGCGAGCTTTAGCTCGCTCGCAGAGTTACGCGACCCGCTCTGCCGTGATCACGGGCAAAGCGTGAAGGTCAGACCGTTCGAGAGGTTGGTCGCCTTCGGGGCCGGCGGGTCGCGGAACCAGGCCTGCGCATGGAACGTCTGGCCTGCGGTGAACGGGCTGCCCAACGCGCTGGGGTGCGTCGAACGCCAGGCGTTCCAGTCCGTCGAGAGCAGGCCGTCGCACGCGCCGAACGTGCCACCGGAGTTGGTGGTGTTCAGACGCTGCGTCGGGTTCGCGACGCACTTGATGCTCGAGCTGCCGACAGCCCAGGCGGTCGCAGTCTGCGCCGTACCGTAGTAGAGCAGACCCGTCTTCTGGCCTTCGACGTTGTTGCAGCTCAGCGTGAAGCCGCTGGCCGCGGTCGCGCTGGGCACGCCGCTCGCCGCCATCGACGGGCTGCAGCCGTTCGTCGTGACGCTCGAGGTGCAGTAAGCCGCCGCGTTGCCGCAGCTCGAACCGGGGACGTCGACGTTGGTGAACGTGATCTGCGTCGGCGTGCCGGGCTTGAACAGCGTCACCGTGACGTTGCCCGAGGCCGGAGCGGCGTTCGAGCGGAAGCGGTAGTTGTAGGTCGTGCTCCAGCGCAGCGCGTTCGCGTTCGGGTTCGTCGTGAACGCGTCCGTCTGCCAGGTGAGCGAGGTGCCGGGCACCACGATCGGGGTCCAGTCCGTGCCGCTGTAGGGCTCGCCCGAGTGGTAGTCGACGTCGGTGAAGCCGATGTCGGTGGCCGACGCGCCGGAGGGCAGCGGGATCGCGATACGGCAGGCGCCGCGGTCGCTGTTCATGTTGAACATCGCGTACTCGTAGTGGTACTGGCCGCCGCCGAGGTTGGTGACCTTGCGCGCCAGGTAGATGCGGCCGTCGCCGGGGACGTCGACGAAGCTCAGCACCACGCCCGCGTCGATCTGGGCCCAGCGCTGGACCGCGGAGATCAACGGGATGGTCGCGCCGCTGAACGACAGGTTGTACTGACCGCCCGTGAGCGCGCCGACCGTGGTCTGGCGGACCGAGTAGTTGTTGTAGCGCTGCGGCTCGGCTTCGTCGGTGCAGATGTAGACCACCTCGCACCAGTACTGCGCGCCGGAGTTCAGAGCGGGATCGAGGTCGGTGTTCTTGACCTGCAGGCGCTTGTAGATGCCGCCCGGGCTGCCGGTGCCCGAACCGAGGATGTAGGGGTAGGGGTACGCGCCGGTCCAGGGCTGGATTTCCGAGCGCGGGCCGCAGCCCGGCTGCGAGGCGTTGAGGCCGTCGCTGTAGGTGTCGGTCGCGAACAGGCCGAGCCAGTCGCAGCTGCCGTTCGGCGCGTAGGTCGGCGAAGCGATGCCGTTGGGGTTGATGCTGGTGCAGCTCGGCGCGTCAGCAGCGCAGAAGCCGTGCTTGAGCCAGCTCATGCCGATCTGCTCGAAGCGCGTGGCGCCGTTGACCGTCTTGTAGCGGTAGAGCTGCGTGCCGATCACCGGGTGGCGATTGGGCTGCGCGCCGGCGTCGATCCAGATCGCGATCGCGTCACCGACGTTGCAGGACACGGTCGTCACCGCGTAGCCGCCGATGCCGCCCGAGGCGCCGTACTCGCCGAAGGTGGAGCCGATGGTGCTGACGATGACGTCAGGGCCGATGGCGCCGAGCGCGGCCGGAGCGGAAGAGGTCGTCGGACGGGCCGGATCGAAGAAGGCCGAACCCAGGAACGTGACCGAGCCCAGCGACTGGGCGGACGCGGTGGCTTCCAGGCCCAACTCGGCGCGCGCCGCTTCGCTCAGCACCAGTTCGCCGGTGAGCGAGAACTCTTCGCCGCGGCGGCTGAACACTTCCGAGCCCTCAGCCAGTTCGAACGCCGGACGTCCGGCGAGCGCGCCGTGGGACAGGAGCACCCACTTGCCGTCGTAGGTCGCCAGCGACAGGTCGCCCAGGCCGATCGAACGGCCCGACTCGTCGCTCAAGAGCAGTTGGTTGGTCCCCGTCGGCATGGGCTTGGAGAACAACGAAACCAACTCGCCGTCGGCTTCGGTCAGCTCGGACAGACCCGAGAGGCCCAGGACAGTCGAGCCTTCGCTCGAGACGCCTTCGGGCAGGACCGACCAGCCGGCCGGCAGGTTCTGGTCCACGGTGGGGAACAGCAGCAGTTCGCCCGACAGGACGTAGCCGCGGACGGCGCCTTCGGCAGGCGTGCCAGCGGGGGTTCCAGCCGGCGTCGAGCCAGCAACCGCGACGGTCGCGAGGGCGCCAGCGGCGATCGCGGACTTGCTAAGAGACCAACTCATGGGGATTGGCAACCTTGGGTTGAAAGGACAAGGGGGGCTGAGGAAAGAGCAGACACCAGAGATCGAACGGCACAGCGAGCAGCTGTCGGGGCAGCTGGGGCGCACACGAGGAGCGCTCGCACGAGACCGGCAGAGTTCTCGAGCGGGACTCGAAGCCCGCCACTCGCGCTCGCGGCGGTACACGGCGCAGGCCTTGGGTTCCGACAAAGAGCAGGGCTTCCAGAAGGCCGTGGGGGAACGAGCCACACCGAGTCGGTGTCCAGAGTTGCAAGAAACCCGACAAAATGTACTCGATCGCCCAAGACCCGCGCGGGGCCCAGAAATTTACCACCGCGGTCCGGCCACACAGGCATCGACGTCGCTCGCGCAGATGTACGAAGTGGGTCAACGAAAACCGTGCGCAGGGCGCGATCGCGGAGCTCCCACAAGGCACTCAGCAAGGCCGGACAAGCACCATCCCGCGCAGAAGGTCGCGTCAGGAACACCCCCACGGCGACCGGCTCGGTCGCTGAAGAGCGATGCCCACGCAGCCGCGCTGCACAGCGCCTGTTTGCGCCCCCGCAGGAGATTCCTGGGAGAACTGTGCAACTGAGACGGCGGTAGCGAGGCTGGGGTTCCGCGATCCGCGCCCAAGGCCGCGCCCCGCACTGTTGCTCGCACTCGCGGAGCGCCGATCGGCGCGTGCGCGCGCTGCGCAACTCGCCTCAGGGCCCCGAAGGACGTGCCGCAGCCCGATGCGCGCGCGCTCCCGCAGCATCGCCGCGCTCCTCGCACAGCGCAGCCAGGGCCTCGCGAATCGCCGGATGTGAGGCGTCGAAGTCGAGCGCGCGCGTCCAGGCGCTCTCGGCCGCGGCCGCGTCGCCGCCGCGGATCGCGAGCAGCCCGCGCAGGAACCACAGGTCCGGATCGCCGGGCGCAACACTCAGCGCCTGCTCGAGCTCGCGCGCGCACTCAGCGTCTCGCCCGCTGGCGAAATACACACCCACCAGTCGTTTGCGGGCGCCGACGTGAGCTGGATCTCGCTCGAGCGCCGCGCGGAACGCGCGCTCCGCGGCCTCGAGCTGATCGGACTCGAGTTGCGTCAGGCCGCGGGCGTACTCCAGCTCGGCCTCGGCGCGCGCTCGCGCCGACGCATCGGCTGCATCGCGTTCGGCGCCGCGAACCGCGGCCGCGTGCACGGTCAGTCCCAGCACGCAAACGACGGCGGCGGCGAACACGCGACCCGCGGGAGTCATGCGCCCGGCCGCGCGCAGCGCGAGCGACTGCAACGACACATCCGACCGCCGCAGCAGGCGAACGGCGAGCAGTAGCGAGTAGGCCCACAGCCCGGCCAGGCCCAGCGAGAGGAGCAGCGGGATCCCCTCGCCCAGCCCGAGCGAGGCGGCCCAAGGCGCGCGCGCTTCGATCCACGGCACGAGCGGCGCGAGCGGCCGATACCCGCGCAGCGCGAACAGCGCGAACAGGTACGCCCCGGCGAGGAGCAGCTCATCGCCGAGCGCAGGCCCCGCATTGCGCGTGGCGCGCCCGCGGAACAGCCACGCCACGCTGGCCGTGCCGAGCGCCATGGCGGCGACGAAACCGCCGTGCTCGCCGAGCTGGAACTGCTGTTGGTGGGAGAGCAGCACGACGAACAGCGCAGCGACGAAGGTCGGCTCGAGCGCCGCGCGGACCCAGCGCTGCGAAGCGTTGGCGCGCTCGCGAGTCGGCGGCTCGGTGCGTCGCGAAGTCCACAGCGCCGGCGCTCCGAAACCGACGTACAGCGCGTCGTTCGGGCAGGCCGCGACGCAATCGAGGCACTTCATGCAGCCGGGGTCCACCACCGCTTTGAAGTCGCGCACCTCTTGGTGGACCCGCACGTTCGACGAGCAGGCGACCGTGCACTTGCCGCAGCCCTGGCAGGCGTCGGTGACGCGGATGCGCTGGGGCGCGAGCTGGTCAGCGATGCCGAAGATCGCGCCGTAAGGGCAGGCGTACGTGCAAAAGCCCTTCGAGCCCAAGAAGTACACGGCGCCGAAGCCGCACACGACGAACGTGACGACCGACATGGTCACGCCCGGGAAGGTGGCCCAGAACTCCTCGGTGAACAGCGCCACGCGCGGCTCGACGGCGATGCCTTGCCACAGCCGGTAGAGCCACGGCCCGAGGAACATGTAGATGCAGGCCACCAGCGGCACGAGGCCCAGGACACCGAGCTGGATCGCGCGCGGCCGCAGTCCGACGCGCATCAGCAGCCAGCGACAGCCGTCCTGCAGCGCCACCAGGTGGCAGGCCCAGCCGCAGAACCAGCGGCCGAAAACCAGCGTCGAGGCGATGGTGACGAGGAAGAAGATCGCGCCGGCGTTGAGTCGGCCGTGCTCGGCGAGGTCGGTGGCCTCCGAGGGCTCGACCGGCGAGAGCGTCGAGCCCCCCCACATCCACTGCGCGACGTGCGCCAGGATCGCCAGGTGCACGGCCAGCAGCACCCAGGCGCGCCGGCGCGAGTAGTTGGGGCGCGCACGAGCGCTGGCGCCGGTGGGCGACGAGTCCACGGGCGGCAGGCAATCGACGCTCACGCACGAGATTGTGCGGGCCGCAACCTTTGTGGGCAACCGCCGTACTGCGCACGCCGCTTCGCTTGGAGCGCGCGTGCTGGGCTCGCACAATGCGGGGCCGAGCGCCGCGCGCCCGGCGCCTCGCCCCCATGGAACCCAGCGATCGCCCCCACGACTCGATCGTGCGCACGGAAGCGTCGGCGCCGCAGGCCGAGCGCGTCACCGCGAGCGAGATCGTCGAGCGGCTCGGCGCGCGCCCGCGGCTGAACCAGCGCTACGAAGTGCGCAATGAAGTCGGCCGCGGCGCAATGGGCGCGGTGCTGCGCGTGTGGGACGCCGACCTGCGCCGCCAGCTGGCCGTGAAGGTCATGCTCGCCTTCGAGGCCGAGAAGGGCTCGCGCACGGCCTCGCAGGAGAGTTCCGCGGCGCGGCGCTACGCGCGCTTCCTCGAGGAGGCGCAGATCACCGGTCAACTCGACCACCCCGGCATCGTGCCGGTGCACGAGATCGGGCTCGACGCCGAAGGCCGCCTGTACTTCACGATGAAGCTGGTGCGCGGCCGCGAGCTGCGCGAGGTGTTCGAGCTGGTGCGCAAGGGCGAGGAGGGCTGGAACCTCACGCGCGCGCTCAACGTGCTCCTGCGCGTGGGCGAAGCGATGGCCTTCGCGCACGAGAAGGGCGTGATCCACCGCGACCTCAAGCCCGACAACGTGATGGTCGGGCGTTTCGGCGAGGTGTACGTGATGGACTGGGGCCTGGCCAAGGTGCTGGGCGCCAAGGACACGCACGACATGCGCCTGCGGCGCGCGGATGGCTCGCACAGCCTGGTGCGAACCGAGCGCCAGGACATGGCGCAGGAGACCGATTCGCCCCTGGCGACCATGGACGGCGACATCGTCGGCACGCCCTGCTACATGCCGCCCGAACAGGCGCGCGGTCGACTCGACGACATCGGTCCGCACTCGGACGTGTACTCGGTCGGAGCGATCCTGTACGAGCTGCTCGGCGGGCAGATGCCCTACTGCGCGCCGGGCGATCGCCCCTCGCCGCAAGCCGTGCTCGGCGCGCTGATCCACTCGCCGCCGACGCCGCTGCGCACGCTCGCCAAGGATCTGCCCGACGAGCTCGTCGCGATCTGCGAGAAGGCCATGGCCCGCGACATCGCGGCGCGTTACCCGAGCATGCTCGGGCTGACCGAAGACCTGCGTGCGTACCTCGAAGGCCGCGTGGTGAGCGCGTACGAGAGCGGCGCGCTGGCCGAGTTCCGGAAGTGGATCGGGCGCAACCGCGCGTTCGCCGTGACAGTCGGCGCAGCGCTCGCCATCGGCTTCGCGAGCCTGTTCGGCATGCTCGAAACGGCGCGCCGCAAGAATCAGGAGCTCTCGGCGCAGAAGGACCAGCTCTCGCTCGTCAACGAGCAGCTCGACGCGGAGCGCACCGCCCTGGAGCTCAAGCGAACGGAGCTGGAGTCGAAGAACGACGAACTCAAGACCGCGAACGCCCTGGCGCAGCGCAACGAGGAGCTCGCCAAGTCGAAAGAGGACCTGGCCAAGCGCAAGAGCTACGCCGCCGGGATCGCGGCCGCCGACGCCAGCCTGAAGATCAACGACGTCGCGGCGGCGCGCGCGCGGCTGCTCGACCGCTACAACGAAGACCTGCGCGCCTGGGAGTGGGTGCACCTGTTCTCGCGCTGCGACACGAGCGTGCGCCAGCTCACGCGCTTCGATGGACGCGCCGGCGCGGGCAGCCTGGTGACGCACGTGGCGGCGAGCCGCGGAGGACGCGTGCTGGCGATCTGCGGCCAGGATTCGACCTCGCGTCAGAGCGCGGCCGGCGTGGTGCGGGTGTTCGACGTCGAGCGACTCACCGAGCTGGCCGAGATCGCGCTGGTCGGCGGCGCGCTCGAAGCGCTGGCCGTGTCGCCCGACGGCGCGCGCGTCGCGCTGGTGACCGCGGACCACGTCGTGCGCATCTACGCGATCGGCGAGAGTTCGCCGCAGTCGCAGTGGCAGGGTCCTCGCACGGGCGCGTACCGCGCGGCGCTGGTGTTCACGCCCGACGGAAGCGAGCTGGTGGCGGCGCTCTCCGCCAGCGGCCTGACCGTGCTCTCGAGCGCCAGCGCGCAACCGGTGCGCGAGTTCAAGGAGCGCATCGGCGCTGTCAACGCACTCGCCTGCTCGCCAGACGGCGCATGGCTCGGCGCGGCGCTCGACGAAGGCGAGATCGCGCTCTTCGATCTGGCGAGCGGCGCGCGCACACGCACGCTCGGTGAACGCGCGGCGTCGCTGCGCGCGCTCGCCTTCAGCCCCGACGGCCAGCGCGTGCTCGCCTCGAGCGGCCTGGCGCGCGGCCCCGACCCGCGGCGCGGTCCGTGGCTCTTCACCGTGCGCGAGTGGGAGCTCGACAGCGGTCGACTGGTGTCCACCTGGCAAGACCACCAGGCCTCGGTGAACTGGTGCGACTACGCCGCTGGCGGGCGGCTGGTGGTCTCGGTCTCCGACGACCGGAGCATCCGCGTGCGCGACACGCTGCGCGGCGACGCGTGGAGCATGCTCGGCCACACCGAAGCCGTCACCGGCGGCGCGCTCACGGCGAACGGCGACATGCTGGTGACGGGCAGCTTCGACGGCGTGGTGCGCGAGTGGTCGCCCTGGCTGGGCGAGTTCGCGACGCTCGCCGGGCACCGCCGCGCGACCTCCGCCCTGCACTTCCTCGACGACACCGAACGACTGGTGTCGGCCGCCTCGGACGGCGGCGTGCGCGTGTGGGACTCGCGCAGTGCGCTGCTGCTGTCGATCGTGCAGCCCGGCGAGAGCGGCCAGGAGCGCACTCCGTTGCTCGCCACGGCGCCCGACGCGCCGCTGTGCGCGCTCGCCGGGCCGGGCGGCCGAGTGCGCTTGTACGACGTCGACGCGGGCCAGTTCGTGCGCACGCTGGAGTGCGGCGACAGCGAGCAGATCCTGGCGCTGGCCTTCAGCTCGAACGGCAAGCGCATCGCCGCAGCCGTCCAGCGAGGTCTGTGCTACGTGTGGAGCGTCGACGGCGGCGCGCCCGCGGTGCTGCGCGGCGCCCGCGGTGAAGGCGTGCGCGTCGCGTGGCTGGAGAACGACACGATGCTCGCGGTCGGCTCGCTCTGGCAGGGACAGAGCGCCGGCGCGCGCGTCGCCCAGCGCGCGAGCGAAGTCAGCGTGTTCGACGTCGAGCGGCGCGTGTCGGTGCGGCTGCTCGAGAACCTCCCCGGCGTGCTGTTCGCGCTCGAGGCCAGTCCGGACGGCGAAGAACTGCTCCTGGGCTGGCGCCAGGGCGACGCGCAGAGCGTGCTGCGCCGCGTCGACGTGCGCACGCTCGAGCCGCTCGGCGCCGACCTCAAGGCCGATGCGGAGCACGCGCTGTGGTTCGGCGACTCGCGCCTGGTCGCGGCCGGTCGCGACAGCGGCGTTCAGTTGATCGACCCCGGCAGCGGCGAGGCCGAGCTCGCGCTGCACGCCGCGCTCGAGCTGACGGCCGTGACGGTCAGCGGAGACGGACAGCGCGTCGTGGCGGGCTACGTCGACGGCTCGATTCGAGTGTGGAGCTCGGACAAGCCGCTCTCGCGCCACCTGCGGCGGGTCAGCGCGGTCGAGGCGCGCGCACGAGCGCTGGCCGCCTTCGAACGCGCGCTGCGCGAAGAGGGACTGGCGCTCGCGGCGGCGCTCGAGCGCGCGCTCGAGACCGACGGCGTCGAGGAGCGCGCGGCGCGCGAGCTCGCACGCCTGATCGACGGTGATGGCGGCCGGCTGCTCGCGGAAGTGCGCGAGACCTGTCGCTCCGCGCGGCGCGAGCCGATGGACTACACCCTCGCGCTGCTGCAGGCGACGCAGTTGCGGCGCAGCTCCTCTGCGACGGTTGAGGGAGCCTACGCCGAAGGGCTGGCGCTGCTGCGCTTGGGACGCGCGGCTTCCGCCGCCGACGCCCTCGCGAGCGCGCTCGCCGGCAAGAGCGGGCGCGAACTCGACGAGACGCGCGGGCTGCTCGCGCTCGCGCTGGTGCGCGCCGGTCGACGCGACGAGGCGCGCAGCGTGTACGAGGAAGTCCGCCGCTCGCGCGCGGGCCTGGGCAACTTCGTCGACCGCCTGGTGGTCGAACCGGTGCTCGACCCGATCACGCGCGATCTGTCGGCGGAGGTCGAAGCTGCCTGCGAAGCGCTCTTCGCGCGCTGACGCACCGCGGCAGTCGGCCGCGCTGCAATCTTGGTTTCGTGGCTACGGCCACCTGAGACCATCGCGGAGCGCGAAGGATTCAGGCGGTAGGAGCTCAGAGCCAGACGCGCGCGTCGCCGCCGTCCTCTTCGACGCGGTAGGTCTTGGCGTCCGAGCAGGCCACGCCCACGGCCCTGCCGCTGGTCGGATCGAACTTGTAGTTGTGCAGCGGGCAGACCACGTACTTGCCGTTGACGAGCGGTCCGTCGGTGATGCGGCCGCCTTCGTGCGGACAGAGGCGATCGACCGCGCACAACTTCCCGCCCGTGCGCGCCAGCACGATTTCGACGCCGCCGGCGAGCGGATCACCGATCTCCACGCGCTTGGACTGGCCCTCGGGCAACTTGCCCGCGCCCTGGATCAAGACCGGCTTGCGCCCGAAGGCGCCGAACAGCTTCGAGAACATCAGAGCGATGCTAGCATCGCCCGACCGCAGCCCGGCCCACGCGCTCTCCGTGCCCAGCTCCCTCAAGCCCTGCGTCGTCGTCGACATCGTCGGACTCACGCTGCGCCAGCTGGGCGAGCACACGCCCAACCTCGAGCGCTTCTGCGCCCGCGGCGTGCGCGCCCCGATGAGTTCGGTGCTGCCGGCGGTGACCTGTAGCGCGCAGGCCACGATGCTCACCGGACTGTGGCCGCGCGAGCACGGCGCAGTCGGCAACGGCTGGTTCGAGCGCGAGAGCGGCGAGGTGGCGCTGTGGCGCCAATCGAACGCGCTGGTGCGCGGCAAGAAGCTCTACGAGCTCGCCCGCGAACGCGACCCGAGCTTCACCTGCGCCAAGCTGTTCTGGTGGTGGAACATGGGCGCGCAGGTCGACTGGTCGATCACGCCGCGACCCTTCTACCCGGCCGACGGCCGCAAGATCCCGGCGGTCTACGGCTGGCCGCGCTCGTACGTGACCGAGCTCGAGGAGCGCTGCGGCAAGTTCCCCTTCTTCGACTTCTGGGGGCCCAAATCGGGCCTGCCCTCGAGCCGCTGGATCGCGGATGCGGCGATCGCGACGCTGGCCGAACGCGCGCCCACGCTCACGCTCGTGTACCTGCCGCACCTGGACTACTCGCACCAGCAGTTCGGCCCGCGCGATCCGCGCTCGATCGCTGCGCTGCGCGAGATCGACACGGTCTTCGGCGACCTCGAGCGCGCCGCATCCGAGCGCGGGGCGAGCGTGGTGGTGGTGAGCGAGTACGGACTCGAGCCAGTCGACACGCCGATCGACATCAACCGCGCGCTGCGGCGCGAGGGCTTGCTCGAAGTGCGCGAGACACCGGCCGGCGAGGTGCTCGACACGTTCGCGAGCGCAGCCTTCGCCGTGGCCGATCAC
The DNA here is from genome assembly GCA_011525785.1 of Planctomycetaceae bacterium. GTDB lineage: Bacteria > Planctomycetota > UBA1135 > UBA1135 > WYBT01. The sequence goes on along the minus strand of WYBT01000062.1, from coordinate 107,388 downwards.
CAGGTGGCGCACGTGTACTGTCGCAGCGAAGAGGCGCGTCAGCTCGCGGCCAGCGTGCTGCGCAACCTCGCGGGCGTCGAGCGCGTGCTCGACCGCGCCGCGCAGCGCTCGTTCGGGCTCGACCACGCGCGCGCCGGCGACCTCGTGGCGATCGCGCGCCCCGGCGCCTGGTTCACGTACTACTACTGGCTCGACGACGAGCGCGCCCCCGACTTCGCGCGCACGGTCGACATCCATCGCAAGCCCGGCTACGACCCTTGCGAGCTGTTCCTCGATCCCCAGTTGCGCGCGCCCAAGCTGCGCATCGCGCTGCGCCTCGCGCAGAAGCTCTCGGGGATGCGCTACTTGATGGATGTGATCCCGCTCGACGCCAAGCTCGTCAAGGGCAGCCACGGCCGCCTCGTCGACGACCCGCTCGACGGTCCGCTGTTCCTCAGCTCGGCCGCCTTCGGTCCCGCCGGCGCGCCGCCGAGCAACGGCCTGGTGAACATGACCAGCGTGTGCGAGCGCGTCCTGGGCTTGATGTTCGGCGCATGAGCTCGGCCGCGACTCGAGCGCTGCGCCAGCGCGCGCGTGAACTGATCGAGCAGAACGCGCGGGCCGCGCTGCGCGCGCCGCCGTTCGACACCGACCTCGCCTGGTGGAACGTGGAGCGGCCGCTCACGCTCGAGAACGATCTGCGCGGTCGGGTGGTGCTGCTGGCGTTCTGGAGCACGGGCTGCGTCCACTGCCAGCACGTGCTCGCCGAAGTGGCCTGGCTCCAACAGCGCTTCGCCGGCGCGGCGCTGGCCGTGATCGGGGTCCACGGCGGCGAGGTGCGCGCCAGCGACGACGCCGAGCGCAGCGCCGCGCGGCAGCGGCACACGCTGCTGCGCGAGGAACTCGAATACGCCGTCGTGGACGACGCGCGGGGCGTGCTGCTGCGGCGCTACGGCGTTCGCGCGTGGCCGACGCTCGTGCTGCTCTCGCCCGACGGGCTGATCCTGGGCCAGATCGCGGGCGAGGGCCAACGTGCGGTGCTCGCGGCCCTGATCGACGCAGCGCTCGAGCTGTACGGCGAACGCGGCGCGCTGATCGGATCCGGCGCTGGCGAGGCGCGCGAACTCCCGCTGCGCTCCGAACGTTCGCGCGATTTCGAGTTGCCGCTGCGCTACCCCGGCAAGCTCGTCGTCGACGAAGCGTCCGGGCGAATGTGGATCGCCGACTGCGGACACCACCGCGTGCTCGAGTGCGACCTCGCGGGCCGATTCCTGCGCGTTTTCGGCTCGGGTGAGCGCGGGCTGGCCGACGGAGCGGCGCAACGCGCGCGCTTCGCCGGCCCGGAGGGACTGGCGCTGTGCGGAGCGGAATTGCTGGTCGCCGACACGCGCAACCACGCGCTGCGCAGCATCGACCTCGCGAGCGGCGAAGTCGCGACGCTGGTGGGCGACGGCGAGGTGGGCTTCGAGCGCGCGGGCGAGCTCCCCGTTGCAACGGCGCGATTGAGCTCGCCGCGCGACGTGCTCGCGGCGGACGGCGTGATCTGGATCGCGATGGCCGGCGCGCACCAACTGTGGACGCTCGAGCGGGAACGCGGCCTCGTGCGCCCGGCCGTCGGCGACGGCGTGGCGGGGCTGCGTGACGGAGCGGCAGGCAGCGCGCGGCTCGCGCAGCCATCTGCGCTCGCGCGCGCGGGCCGCAAGCTCCTGTGCATCGACTCACAGAGCGGCGCGCTGCGCGAGTACGACCTGGACGCGCGCGCGCTCCGCACGCTGGTCAGCCGCACCGCTCGCACGCCGCTCGAGGGACCGCGCGCGCTCGCCGCCGAAGCCCTCGACGAGAACGGCGAGGCGAGCGTCTACCTTGCGGACGCTCGCGCGCATCGCGTGTGGCGCCTGGCGCCATCGGGCGGCGCGTTGAGCAGCTACCTCGGCGAGGGCGAGCCCGGCGCACGCGACGGCGAGTGCGAGTCGGCGCAGATCTGCGGCCCGGAGGGCCTCGCGCTCGCGGGCGACCTGCTGCTCGTCAGCGACACGCTCAACCACGCGCTGCGCGCCGTCGACCTGGTCGAGCACCGCGTGCGAACGCTCGACCTGGGCAGCGTGCCGCTGCCGCGCGTTCCGGCCGCCAACGCGAGTCTCGAAGCGCTCGAACTGCCGCTCGGCGCCGGCGCCATCGACCACGGCCCGCGCAAGTTGCGTTTGCCGGCCAGCGGCGCGGCGCTGGAGCTCGAGCTGGAGCTGCGCGACGGCGAAGCGCTCGCGCCGGGCGCACCCGCGCAATACCGCGTGCGGCGCCTGGAGGGCCTCGCTGCGGCGCGCCGCGTCGCCGGAGAACTCGAGTTGCCCCGCACGCGCATCGAGCTGGCCGCCGCCGGCGACGGCAGTCTCGAGTTGAGCGCACTGTTCTACGTCGTCGACCCGCAGGGCGCGTGCCGCCTGCGCACGCACCGCTGGCGCTTCGACATCCAGTTCGACGAGCGCGCGCCGGCCCGCGCCGTTCGGATCAACGCGAGCCTCGCGCCCTGAACCTCGGGCCGCGCTGCGCGCCGCCGTCACGGCCTGAAGTCACGGCCCGAAGTCAGGGCCTGAAGTCACGGTCCGACGGTCAACTCCACAGCGTTGGACATCGATGAGAAGCGGCACGAGCTGGGATCGCGGTACCAGCACTGGAAGTAGGCCTTGTCGCCGATCAGCCAGGGCTGACCGAGCGCGTTGGGGCTGGCCTGCATGAACGCGTTCCAGTCGAGCGCCATCGCGCCGTCGCACGCGCCGACCGTGCCGCCCGAGGACTGCGCCAGCGAGCGGTAGGTCGGAACCTGCACGCACAGGTAGCTCGTCCCGCTCGAGAAGCACCACAACTGCGGAAGCGGTTGCAGCCCGTAGAAGATCGCGCCGTTGCGTTGACCGTCGAGTCCGCTGACCTGGATCGAGCAGGCGCTGGCGTAGGTCGCGCTGGGGTTGGCGCTGGCGTTGATGGTCGGCTGACAGCCGTTGCCCGACGTGCCCGCCGTGCAGTACGGCTGCGGCGTCGCGGCCGGGAAGTCCGCCTCGAGGTCGTCCATCAGGATGAACGCGCCGCCGAACACGCTGTCGATCACGACGCGCGAGATCGGCGCACCGCCCGCCACGCGCCAGCCCAGCCAGCGCCACTGACAGTCGTTGGGGATCGAGGCCAGCTCGGTGTGCAGCAGGGCGCCCGAGGCGTCGTAGAACTCGATGTTCGCGTCCGGAGTCGGACTGTGCGTCGCGAACTGCCCGCCAAAGCGCGTCACCGGCTGATCGAAGTTGATCACGACCTCGGTCGAAGCCGAACCGCACATCAGCGGCGGCGAGAACGGCGCGATGAAGCAGGTGAAGGTCCAGCCGCTCGAGAGCAGCGGTGCGCCTCCGAACGTGGCGCACAGATCGCCGCGGTTGTTGAAGACGCGATTGCCCAGGCAGCTTTGGTTGCCCGGCGCGTTCGTGGGGAACTGCTCCTGTTCGTTGCCGGTGAAGGGTGACTGGGACACGATCTGCGCCGAAGCCGGCGCGACCAGCAGCACGAGCAAGGCGAGGACACTGGGGAGCTTCACGCACGCACCTTCTGGAGGATGGAGCCGCACTGGATCTGGCGCGTCGCAACGCCTGCGCGCGCCGGGCTTCGAGCCTACCGCAGCGCTGCGATCGCCGCTCGCGGAAGAACTTTCGCGCGCGCCGGTGCGGCAGCGCCGAGACGTTTCAGTCGAGCCTTCCGTCCAGTCGATTCCATGCCAACACCAGGGGAGAAAACTACGCGCATGGACTCTCGAACCCGCCGCGGCTTCACCATCATCGAACTGCTGATCGTGATCGCCATCATCGCGATCATCGCGGCCACGGCTCTGCCGCGCGTGCTCGGCGCGCGCCTCTCGGCCAACGAAACCAGCGCGATCGCCACGATGCGCGCCATCGTCACCGCGCAGATGCAGACCATCAGCTCGGGCTCGATCGACACCGACAGCGACGGCCGCGCGGAGTTCGGCTACTTCGGCGAGCTCGCGGGCGTCGCGCCGACACGCATCGCCAGCCCCGGCGGCCCGGCGGCTGGAGTCGTCGGCGTACACGAACTGGCGCCCTCGCCGCTCCTGTCCGCGCTCGGCGCGGTCAACTCGAGCGTCACGACGCACTCGGGCTACGTCTTCCAGATCTGGCTGCCCGACGCGGCCGGCGCGGGGATCGCAGAGGATCCCACCGGCGGCAAGCTCGCCGGCCCGTTCCCCGATTCCGACCTGTGTGAAGAGGTGTTCTGCGCCTACGCCTGGCCGCTGCGCGCCGGGGCCACGGGCAACAAGTGCTTCTTCATCAACCAGGACGGATTGATCGTGCAGACCGTCAACCGCGGCGCGAGCGCGTACTCCGGCCTCGCCGGCGGCCCCAACTTCGATGCAGCGTTCCTCGCGGCGGGCTCGATGCACGCCGGGCACGCGCTCAACACGACGGGCGCCGACGGACAGAACTGGGTGCCCGTGCAGTGAGTTGACGCGCGCTCCCCCCGGCGCGCTGCAGCGCTCGCGCTGCAAACCCCGCAGACCTCGCTCCCCCGCCCGCTGGCCCCACTGCCGTGCCGACGCAGGTTTACGCGCTGCTGGTCTGGCTCGCCGTCATGGCGGGCGCGGCCTGCCTCGCCGAACGCAAGCGCTGGAGCGCGCCGGCGCTGCTCGTCGGCGCAGGCGCATTGCTGGGCGCGGCGCCGGGCATCCCGCAGCTCGAACTGGCGCCCGAGGTGCTGCTCGCGCTGCTGCTGCCGCCGCTGGTGTGGTCGGACGCGCTGCACAGCTCGTGGAACGACTTCCGCCGCTGGCTCAGGCCGATCCTCATGCTGTCGGTCGGTCTGGTGGCATTCACGGTCGGCGCCGTCGGCGCGGCCGCGCACTGGCTGTTCCCCCACCTGCCCTGGCCGGCCTGCTTCCTGCTCGGCGCGCTGGTGTCCCCCACCGACACCGTTGCGGTTCAAACGATCCTGGAGCGCTTGCACGCCCCGCGACGCATCACGGCCATCCTCGGCGGCGAGAGTCTGGTCAACGACGCGACCGGTCTGGTGGCGGTCCAAGTGTGCGTCGCGCTGGTCTGGAGCGGCGCCTTCGAAGCCTCGGAGGTCGCCGCGCACTTCGCGCGCGTGGCCGGGCTGGGCATCGCCGTCGGACTGCTGGTCGGCGCGGCGCTGGCGCTCGTCAACCGCTACCTGCGCAACGTGCAGGCGCTGTTCTCGCTCTCGCTCGCCGCGCCCTACTTCGCCTATGCGCTGGCGAGCGAACTGAACGCCTCGGGCGTGCTGGCGGTGGTCGTCGCCGGCTTCGTCTCGGCCTGGAACGCGCACCAGCTGCGCGGCGAGGCGCGCGTGGAGCTGCACAGCGCCTGGAAGCAGCTGGTGTTCATCGGCAATGGCGTGTGCTTCCTGTTCATCGGCGTCCAGACTCCGGCGATCGCGCGCGCCACCGATCTGTTCGATTCGCTCCAGCTCCTGGGGCCCGCGCTCGTGCTCGCCGCAGTGGCCCTGCTCTCGCGCGTCCTGTGGTGCGCGCCGCCGACCGTATTGTGCGCGCTCGGCGCGGGACTGCGCGTGTTCCACCGCGATGGCCTGGCGTCGTGGCGCACGGCGGCCATCATCTCGTGGTCGGGCATGCGCGGCTTCGTATCGCTGGCGGCCGCACTCGCGCTTCCGACGCTCGGGCGCGACGGACTGCCGCTTCCCGGTCGCGATGCGCTGGTCGCTTGCACGCTGGTGATCGTGCTCGGCTCACTGCTGCTCCAGGGCCTGACCTTGCAGCCGCTGGTGCACGCGCTGGGGCTGCGCGACGACGAGGACTCGCAAGGCGAGGTGCGCCACGCGCGCGAGCGCCTGCTCGAGGCCGGCATCGCGCGGCTGGACGAGTACTGCAGCGCCAACGCCTGCCCGATCTCGATCCACCACCTGCGCACGCACATGCTCGACGAGCTGCAGACGCTGCGCGACGAAGATGAGCAGGAGCGGCGTTCCGCGCTCTCGCGGGTGGTGGTCTCGCGCCAGGTCCGACTCGAGGTCGCCACGGCCCAGGAGCGCGCGCTGCTCGCGCTGCGCGACGCCGGGCGGATCAACGACAAGACCTACGACCGCCTGCGGTTGGAGCTGGATCAGGCGAGCTTGCCGGTGGCGCGCGAGGCGGCCTGAAAATCGTCGCGCGCGCGGGCGCGCAGGCGGCGGGCGGCTCAGCTCGAGACGGCCTCGATCAAGGCCCCGATCGTGCGGTGCGCCTCGATCGGATGACGCAGGGGCCGCGCGCGGTGGATCTGGTAGGTGTTGCGCCGGCCGTCGCGCTTGCGCGTCAGGTAGCCCGCCTCCTCGAGCTCGACCAGGATGCGGTGGACCGCGCGCTCGGTGACGCCCACGCGCGAGGCGATCTCGCGCACGGTCGGATCGCTGGACTGCGCCAGACACAGGACCACGTGCGCGTGATTGGACAGAAAGGTCCAGGCCGGAGCGCCGCTGGGAGGCGTCGTCGCACGCGGGGCCGGACGCCGTCGAGCGGCGCTTGACGAAGTAGAAGCCATGACTTTAGATTACTGAACTGTAGTTCATGCTACGCATGTCTCGAAATGTCCCGCCACCAACGCATTCTGGAGGAACGATGAGCTCCACCCAAGCCCCTGCCTCTTCTCAGCGCTCGCCCGAGAGCGGCGCGACGCGCGCCGCCACGCCGATCACCGTCGCCCGCGGCGACGGCATCGGACCGGAGATCATGGACGCCACGCTGCGCATCCTGGCCGCGGCCGGCGCGCGCCTGGCGATCGAGGAGATCGAGATCGGCGAGAAGGTCTACGCGCGCGGCAACAGCGCGGGCATCGAGCCGGCCTCGTGGGAGTCCTTGCGCCGAACCAAAGTCTTCCTGAAGGCGCCGATCACCACGCCGCAGGGCGGCGGGGTGAAGAGCCTGAACGTGACCACGCGCAAGGCGCTGGGCCTGTACGCCAATGTGCGTCCGTGCACGGCCTACGCGCCCTTCGTGCAGACGCGCCACCCGCAGATGGATGTGGTCATCATCCGCGAGAACGAAGAGGACACCTACGCGGGCATCGAGCACCAGCAGACCGACGAAGTGGTGCAGTGCCTCAAGCTGATCAGCCGTCCGGGCTGCGAGCGCATCGTGCGCTACGCCTTCGAGTACGCCGTCCAGAACGGGCGCAAGAAGGTCACGTGCTTCACGAAGGACAACATCATGAAGCTGACCGACGGCCTGTTTCACAAGGTGTTCGACGAGATCGGCGCGGAGTACCCGCAGATCGAGAAGGAGCACTGGATCGTCGACATCGGCGCGGCGAAGTTGGCCGACACACCCGAACAGTTCGACGTGGTCGTGATGCCCAACCTCTACGGCGACATTCTCTCCGACGTCGCGGCGCAGCTCACCGGCAGCGTGGGCCTGGCGGGCTCGAGCAACATCGGTTCGGCGTGCGCGATGTTCGAAGCGATCCACGGCTCGGCGCCGCGCCGCGCGGGCAAGAACTCGGCCAACCCCTCGGGCCTGCTGCACGGCGCGATCCTGATGCTGGTGCACATCGGCCAGCACGACATCGCCGAACGCGTGCACAACGCCTGGCTGCGCACCATCGAGGACGGCGTGCACACCGACGACGTCTACCGCGAGGGCTCGAGCAAGCAGCGCGTGGGAACGCGCGAGTTCGCCGACGCCGTGATCGCGCGCCTGGGCCAGGAGCCGCGCCAGCTCGCGCCGCGCCGCTATCAGCACAGCCCCACGCGCACGTCGCAAGCCGTTCGGCGGGCTCGCGCCGCAAAGCAGCTGCTCGGTGTCGACGTGTTCTTGCACTGGGACGAGGCCGAGCGCGATCCCAGCGTCCTGGGCCGGCGCCTGGAGCAAGTCGTGCAGCGCCTCAGCGGCCTGCGCCTCAAGATGATCTCCAACCGCGGCGTGAAGGTTTACCCCGACGGATTCCCTGAGACCTTCTGCACCGACCACTGGCGCTGCCGCTTCGTGAGCACGACCGCCGAGGCGCCGATCCGCTTCGAGTCCGTGCTCGAAATCCTCGGCGCCGTGGACAGGGCCGGCCTCGAGGTGATCAAGACCGAGCACCTCTACCGCTTCGACGGCGTGAAGAGCTACTCGCTCGGCCAGGGCGAGTGAAGCAGGTCGCGGTCTGACGCAAGCGCCGGCCGGCGAGCCCCAACTCGCTGGCCGGCGCTGTTTTCGCGTGACGTCAAGAATTCACGTACCACTCGCCGTCCGCGGACTCGAACGAGATCACCTGACCATCGAATCGGTAGTCGCCGAGCCAGACCTGGAAGCTCTGCGCCGTCGCGTCCGCTGAGTAGCTCCACCAGCCGTACTGACTGGGCCACGTGCGTGACCCCACCGCGTCGAGAGTGGCGGGCAACTCGCCATGCTCACGTCTATAGGCCTCGATCGACTGCACCAGAGCCTGGCCCTGCTCGATGAGTTCCTCGTCCGTTCGCCCGACTCCCCAGTTCGCACAGGCCACGCCCAGCGCGAGCGCGAGCAGCAGGCGCAGAGCAATGCGACGCCGGTTCGCCGCGATCGGTAATGCGACGAGCAGAGTGAGCGCGCAGGCGAGTGCGAGCCATGGAACGGCGAACAGGCGCGGGGCCCCCAGCGCTCCGCCCGCAATCTCCGCCCAAATCAGGCCCCACAACAAGCTTGCGCCGAGGATCCCACTCAGCCGCAACGGACCGGGGAACGACGTCGGAGTCGCGCGAGTCGGCCGCACGGGCGGATCGTATCCACACGCCACAAGAGCGCATCGCGGCACGTGGCTCGGCGTCGCACACTCCGGTCCGCCCGATCAGACCCGAGCGCCACACGCGAGGTTGGTCGGGGCGAGAGGATTTGAACCTCCGACCTCTTCCACCCCAAGGAAGCGCGCTAGCCAGGCTGCGCCACGCCCCGACCCGATGGAAGCTCCACCAGGACGGTGGAGGGGCGGAGATTCTACGGAGCCGGGGCGCGCGGCGCCATTGCCTGCGGCACGAGCTTGGAAGCGCGTCGGACGCCGGCCCACAATGCGCGCGCGATGCCGCGCCCGCTCCGACGACTGTACGCCGCCCCGGCCAGCGCACGCCGCCGCCACCGCACCTGGATGCTCTCCATGACCCTGGCGACCTTCGGGGCCGCCGTGTGGGGCGTCGCCCTGCTGTGGATCCGCGTCGAGCCCCAGAGCGCCCCGAGCCTGGGCGCAACGTGGATGATCTCGGCCGCCTTCACCGCGCCCGGCTTCCTGCTCGCGTTCCTCTCGCTGCGCGCGCGCACGGCGTGGCTCTTGTTCGCCTCGATTCCGCTGCTCGCCAACGGGATGATGCTGGTGCTGCCCTGGCTCGCGTTGAAGCTGCGCTGAGGGCTGCCTGCTACTGCGCCAGCGGTTCGGCGGCGGCCAGCATCCACGCGCCCGTGCCGGCGGCGAGGAGCGTGAGCGCCACGGTCGCAAGCGCCAGTCGCAAGTGGAGTTTCTTGTTCGCGCGGTTGCGCAGCGTCGCGAAACCGCTGGCCAACGGCGCGAGGTAGGAAATCGTCGCGAGCTTGGCGAGCGCGAGGTGCACATCCATCACGGCGCCCGCGGCCTCGAGGTTGTACTGATCGCCGAGCTGCTCGGCGTACCAGATCGTCACACCCAGCGAGACCACCGTGCACGCCACGAAAGCGAAGTGCGCGCGCAGTCGCGCCTTGAAGCCGGTCAGCAGCACCGCCACCAGCAGCGCGACGGTGAGCAGCAGGAACACCACGAACCCTTCGAACGGCGCGAGCATCGTTTCAGGCCAGTCCCTTCATCTCCGGCGCCGGTTCGCGCCGCATCAGGTCGCTGACCGCATCGCGCGGGTCCTTGCCTTCGAACAGCACGGCGTGGACCTCGGCCGCGATCGGCATCGAGACGCCGGAGAGCTCCGACTCGGGCCCGAACAGCGCCTTGGTGGTCCACACGCCTTCGGCGACGGTGCGCGTGCGCGCCAGGATCGACTCCAGGCTCTCGCCGCGGCCGATGGCCTCGCCGAGCGCGCGGTTGCGCGAGTGCCCCGAGCAGCAGGTGGTGACCAGATCGCCGATGCCAGCGAGACCGAAGAAGGTCTCCAGGCGCGCGCCGCGCGCGACTCCGACGCGCGCGATCTCGACCATCCCGCGCGTGACCAGCGCAGCCTTGGCGTTGTCACCCAGGCCCAGGCCGTCGCTGATTCCCGCGGCGATGGCGATCACGTTCTTGAGCGCGCCGCCCAGTTCAACGCCGATGGAATCGGTGCTGGTGTAGACGCGGAACGACTCGCCGCTGAACGCGTCCTGGACCGCTCGCGAACACTCTTCGTCGGCGCTCGCGGCCACGACCGTCGCCGGCTTGAACTGCGCCACTTCCTCGGCGTGACTGGGACCGGACAGCACGCACATCGGCCGCACGCCGAACACGTCTTCGAGGATTTCGGTCGGGCGGTTGAGCGTCTCGATCTCGAGGCCCTTGGTGGCGGACACGATCGGGGCCGCGCCGTCGAGCACATCCTCGAAGCGCTCGGCGACCGAGCGCAGGAACTGCGTCGGCGCGGCGCTCACGAGCAGCTGCGCGCGGTGGCAGGCCGTCGACGGGTCGGCGCTTATGCGCAGCGCGGCGGGCAGCTTGATCCCAGGCAAGTAGCGGCGGTTCTCGCGCTGCGCGAGCATCTCGTCGACGTGCTCGCGCGAGTGGCCCCACAGCGTGACCTCGATGCCGCGCTGCATCAGCAGGAGCGCGAGGGCCGTGCCCCACCCGCCGTCGCCCATCACGACGGCGCGCTGGAACGGCGGCGGCGAGCGGCGCGCGTCAGCCACGAGGCGCCTGGGGTTGGGACTTGCGCGCGAACACCTTGGGTTCTTCCCCCGACAGCATGCGGCGCATGTTCGAACGATGGCGGATCAGGATCAAGAGCGCGAGTCCAGCCGCTCCAACGGTCGCAGCCGCTCCGTCGGCGCCCGTGCGCCACCAGGCGGCGATCGGAAACGCCACCCCCATCGCGATCGAAGCGAGACCGACGTAGCGCGAGAGCGCCAGCGTGACGAGCCACACCGCGCCGCCGAGGACCCAGATCAGCGGATCGACGGCGACCAGCGCGCCACAGCCCGTGGCGACGCCCTTGCCGCCGCGGAACGCGAGCCAGACCGGAAAGCAGTGCCCGAGCACGCTCGCCGCGGCGCACACCATCGCCACCGGACTCGTCGCCGCGACGCCGGCCAGCGCTTGTGCGCACAGCGCGATCGCCGCCCAGCCCTTGGCGAAGTCGAGCGCGAACACCGTCAGCCCGAGCGGCTTGCCCGCGGCGCGCATCGCATTCGTCGCGCCGATGTTGCCGCTGCCCACCGTACGCAGGTCGATGCCCTTGACGAGGCGCACCAACACCAACCCCCACGGGATCGAGCCGACCAAATACGAAAGCGCCACGGCCGCAGCGCTGATCCAGCTCGTGTCCGCCTCGGGCATGGAGAGCGCGAGAGAGTAGCAACGTACACTCGCACCCGAATGGCCCAGCGCATCCGCACCGTCGGCGTCGACACCGGCGGCACCTTCACCGACCTCGTCGCGCTCGAGGGAGGCCGCGTGCGGATCGAGAAGCTCGCCAGCACCCCGCAGGCGCCCGAGCAGGCCCTGGTCGAGGGCTTGCGAAGGCTGGGCGTGGAGAGCGCGGCGGATCGCGCGGGGCTGCACGTGGTGCACGGCACGACCGTGGCGCTCAACGCGCTGCTCACCGGCCGCGTCGCGCGCACCGCGCTGGTCACCAACGCGGGCTTCGCCGACTTGATCGAGATCGGCCGCCAGGACCGCCCCGAGCTCTACGCGCTGCACCCCGAGAAGGTCCAGCCGCTCGTGCCGCGCGAGTTGCGCTTCGAGCTCGACCAGCGCTCGTGGCCCGACCCGCGCGCGCCGCGCAAGTGCCTCGAAGTGCGCTCCCCCACCGAGCGCGAGCTGCGAGCGCTGCGCCGCGCGCTCGAACGCGCCGCGCCCGACGCCATCGCCGTGTGCCTGTTGCACTCGTACGCCGATCCGCGGCCGGAAGAGCGCGTGGCGAGCGCGCTCGCCGATTTGCGCATCCCGCTCACGACCTCCGCGAGCTTGGTGCGCGAGCACCGCGAGTTCGAACGCTTCTCGACCGCGGTGGTGAACGCGGCCCTGTGCGGCGTCCTCGGCGGTTACCTCGAGCGTTTGGCCAGCGGACTGCGCGGAGCACGACTGAGCCTGCTCCGCTCGAGCGGCGGGCGCATCGCGGCCGAGCGCGCGGCACGCGAGCCGGTGCGCGTGCTGCTGTCGGGTCCGGCCGGCGGAGTGATCGGCGCCGCGCGCGCCGCGCGAGAAGCCGGCTTCGCTTCGATGGTGAGCCTCGACATCGGCGGCACCAGCGCCGACGTAGCCTTCCAGCGCACGCGCGGCTCGCGCGGCGAACCCGTGGAGTCGAGCACCGTCGCCGGCCACGCGATCCGCGCGCCCGCGCTCGACATCCACACCATCGGGTGCGGCGGCGGCTCGCTGTTGTGTGTCGACAAGAGCGGAGTGCTGCGCGTCGGACCGCAGAGCGCCGGCGCCGACCCGGGCCCGGTGTGCTACGGCCGCGGCGAGACGCCGACCTTGACCGACGCCAACGTGCTGCTCGGCCGCATCGCCCCGGGCGCATTCCTCGGCGGGCGACTCGAACTCGACCTCGACGCCGTCGAGCGCGCCTTCGAGAAGCTCGCCCGCAAGCTGGGCCTCGAGCCGCGCGAAGCGGCGCTGGTGGCGCTCGACAGCGCCAACGCGGCGATGCGGCGCGCGCTGAGCGTGATGACGCTGCAGCGCGGCGAGGATCCGCACGACACGCCGCTGGTGGCCTTCGGCGGAGGCGGCGGTCTGCACGCTGCCGCGCTGGCCGAAGAGCTCGAGATGCCCTGTGCGCTCGTGCCCTGGGCCCCCGGAGTGCTCTCGGCCTTCGGCATGGCGACTTCAGAAGCGTTGGCCGAGCGCTCGCGCTCCGTGCTGGCGCGCTGGTCGGAACTCGCGCCGAGTGAAGTGGCTCGCGTCCAGCGCGAGCTCGAGCGCGCGACGCTGGCGGAGCTGCGCGAACAGGCGCCGCGCGCCGCATCGATCGAGAGCGAGACCTTCTTCGAGCTGCGCTACGAGGGTCAGTCCTTCGAGCTGCGCCTCGCGCCGGGGCGCAGCGCCCAGGCCACCGAGCGCGCCTTCCACCGCCGCCACCGCGAGCTGTACGGCTACGCGCTCGACGACGCGCCGCTCGAGCTCGTGAACGTCGTGGTGCGTTCCTCCGCGCGCTCGCAACGCGTCCCCGCCGTCCGTCCGCCGCGCCGCAGCGTCTCTGCGCCCGGTGCGTCGCGCCGCGTGGTGTTCGCTTCGAGCAGCGGTCGCGCGCTCGCGCTTCGCGCGCAAGTGCTGCGGCGCGAGCAACTGGCCCTGGGCGCGCGCATCGAAGGGCCAGCGCTGATCGAGGAGTTCTCCGGCGCCACGCTGGTCCCGCCGCGCTGGAGCGCGACCGTCGTGCGCGGCGCGCACCTGGTGTTGCGCAGCGAGAGCCGTCGCAAGTGACCGCCGGACTGCACGGCGTGGAACGCGCTCGGCGCCGGCCGAGCGTGAACGTCACGCCCTAGCCGAGCGTAAACGTCACCTGGTGGAGCACGCTGGTCGCGATCGGCGTCCCGTCGCGGCGCGCGGGCTCGAAGCGCCAGGCCCTGACGCCATCGGCGGCGGCGCGATCCAAGCGCTGCGAACCACTGCTGCGCACGAGCTCGACGTCGAGCACGGCGCCATCGACGCCCACGTGGATGCGCAGCAGCGCGGCGCCGTGCTCGCGCAGCCGCAGCGAAGAGCGCGGGTACTGCGGAGCGGGACTGTGCACGAGCAGCGCGTGAGTCAGTTGCGTCTCGCGCGGGGGCGGCGGCTCCTCCGCGTCGACGGGCGGCTGCGGCGCCGTCGGCGGAGCAACGACGACCGCGAGTTCGCCGACACCGCCGGACTCGGGCGCGCTCACCTGGCGGCCGCCGGCGGGCCCGGACCAGGGCGTGTCCATCCAGCGCGCGATGGCGCGGGCGGGCTCGTGCACCTCGCGCAACTGCGGATCGAAGCGCGACTCATCGGCCGGCTGGAGCTCGACAGGCAGCTCCACCACTTCAGCGCTGGTGGGTTCCTGCCAATCCAGGGGCGGCAGCGGTTCGGGCGCCGCGTCGTGCGCGCTGTCGAGGTCCTCCGCCGGCGCGATCGAGAACGCCATGGCGGCGCGACCGGCGCCGGGCTGCGTGCGGAACCAAGTCGCCAAAACCAGACCGCCTACCGCCGTCGCGTGCAGCGCCAACGACAGCAGGAACGCGCTCGAGCCCATGCCGCGCGCGGGCAAGCGCGGGAGCCGGCCGAGCGGCAGGCCTGGACGGTCGCTGGTGGGCAACATCGCGTTCACTGTACTCGGGGGGCGCGGCTGCGGCGTGCTCGGAGCGGCCTTGCTGTGGCCGAAAGCGCGCCTCCGCAGCCGCTGAGGTCGTTGGGATGGCGCTAGCGCCGCAGGTTCACGCCGGCCACCACGCCGAAGCCCGGGGAGTCGAAGCCCGAGCCGTGCACGCGGTACTCCTCGTCGGTGATGTTGAGCAGGCTCAGGCGCCAGCTCGCACCGCTCTCGGGCGGGCCGAAGGGGCCTCCCAGGTCGAGGTCGAGCCGCACCCAGCCGTCGGTGCCGTTGTTGTCGATGCGGGTGTCGACCAGGTCGAAGGGCGAGAGGCGATCCTGCTTCTCGGCCCACCACAGCGACAGCTCCGCGAAGCCCAGCGCGATGCCGTTCTGCGCGCTCAGGGACGCGGGCGGCGTCGCGGGTTCGTAGCGCAACGACACGTTGCCGTGCAGCGGCGGCACGCGGGTGGCCGGCACGTCCGTGAGCGGGCCGCCAGTGGTGGGATCGAGGGTCTCGGTGAACTCGCCGCGCGTGTACTCGACGTAGGCGCCGGCGAACCACGGCGACTGGTCCTGTCCCAGCCGCAGGCGGCCGCGCGCTTCGATGCCGTAGTACTCCGCGTCGCCCACGTTGACGCGCTGGTAGATCTCGTCGCCCGTCCCGGGCGTGCCGTCCGGGTCGCTCTGGAGCAGGCGCCCGATCGTGTCGGCGATGTCGTTGCGGTACACGCCGATGGCGCCGTTCCAGCGCTGACGTTGAACGTCGAGAGCGAGCTCCTGATAGAAGGACTCCTCGGGGTCGAGGTCAGCGTTGGGCAGCTCGGTGCCGCCCGCGAAGGTCGCCGTGCGCGCCACGTCGGCGAGGTTGGGTGCGCGGAAGGCGCTCGCCACCGTTCCGACCAGACGCACGCCGTCGGTCAGGGTCGTGCCGATCGCGAGGTTGCCGGTGAACGAGTCCAGATCGTTGTCGATCGTGTCGCCCGTACCCGGGTCTTCGAACTCGAACTCGAAGTACGAGTAGCGCGCGCCCGCGGTCAGATCGAAGGGGCCGGTGTCGAACAGCTCGTACTGCAGGAACAGGCCCGAGGAGAGGAACTCGCTCTCCGGCGCGAAGGAGCCCGTGGCCGAGGTCACCACGCCGGTGTTCACGTTCAGGTTGTCGCGCGTCGAGTCGACGTCGTCGTAGTCGACATCGAAGCCCCAGGTGAGCAGGTGGCCATCGGCCAGGAGCTTCTTCCAGTCCGTGCCCAGTCCGAGAGTCTGCGTCTCGTCGCTCTCCAGGCGGCGGGTCGACGAGGTGAGGGCGCGGATCTGACGGTCCTCGCGGTAGCGGCGCAGCGAGAAGCGCGACTGCATCGAGTCCGCGAAGCCGCTCGACTCGTCGGTGTAGGTGAGTTGGTAGCGCTCGCGGTCTTGGACCTTGAACAGGTGCTCGAGGTCCGAGGGCTGGGTCTGTCCGAAGCCCGTGTTCAGGCGGTCGGTGCGCGGCACGTCGAAGTCGCGCGTGCGGCTGGCGGTGAAGCGCAGCCGGCGCAGGTCGCTGAAGGCGTGCTCCCACGAGCCGAACCAGTTCTGGCCGTGGAAACCGGTGTTGGGGATGGTCTGGTCGGGCGCCTCCACGTTCTCCCAGTCGTGCAGCGAACCGACCGCGAAGAAGCCGTCGCTGGCGGTCGCAACGCCCAGGTCGAGCGCCGCGTTCCAGCCGTCGTACATGCTCTTGTACTCAGCGTCCCAGCCGGTGCTCACCACCGTCCCGGGCTGGCCCTCCGCGCGCGCGCCGAGCGCCGCCTGGTTCTTGGTCCAGATCAGGATCACGCCGCCCAGGGCGTCGGAGCCGTAGAGCACCGAGTTGGGGCCGCGAATGACCTCGATGCGCTCCACGCTGGCCGGGTCGACGCCGTTGAGCGACTGGTTGGGTCCGCCGCGCGTGGTCGAGTCGTTCAGGCGCACGCCGTCGATCACGATCAGGATCTGATTGCCGAGCACGCCGCGCAGGATCGGGGCGCCGCCGCCGAGGTTGGTCTCCTGCACGAACAGGCCCGTGGCCTTGGCTAGCGCGCGCGGCAGCGAGCGCTCACCGGTGCGGGCGAGGTCCTGCGCGGTGATGACCTGGGTCGAGGCCGCCGTGAAGGTCGCCGGCTGCTGCGAGCGGGGCGCGATGACGATGGTCTGCCCGACGATGTCGCCTCCGGCGGGAGCGACGGGTTCCTGGGGCGCGCTCGGCCAGGGCACGAGCAGGGAGAAGGCAACGCTGAAGTGGGACATCGGAGAGAGGGAGAGAGAGGCTGGGGACGACGACGGCGGCGCTCTGCCGATCCTGGAGCGCCGCCGAAGTCGAGCACAACGTCGCACGCGCGCCGACGTTCACGGGCGCGAAGGTCCACCGCGCGAAAAAAAACGCGCGCGGCGGCTCGCGCAGGCGACATCGGGAGGGCCGCGCGGAGTTCAACGCTGCGCTGCGTCGAGCGTGACCCACGGCGCGACGCCTCGGCAGCGCACGGTTCGCAGTGCGAGTCGTCGGCTCGGGTCGGATCACTCGCGATTCACACCCGCGCGACGCTCGGCGGCCGCCCGCGACAGCTCTTCCCCGATCAGGCTCGTGCGTGGCAGGGTCGGCCTGGCGTCGTGACTCACTCGCGCTTGGCCGCATCGACCCGAGTCGGACTCGACCGCTCGTCCTCGCCCAGCCGGGGCGACGGAAACTCGAGCCCGTGAACGCCACGTCACGCCTTCGAAAAGCTGCAGCGCCTCGAAATCGGTCGCTGTTGGAGAGGCGACCGGCTTGCGTCGGCGACGACCGCAATTCGGGCGCGGCCCAGGGCCGGGAGCGCGTCTCTTCGCGCGCGCGAGTCGGCCGTCGCGTTGGCTCGCGCTGGCCCCGCGCCGCCGCATTCGAGCGGCGTTTGGAGCGGGCGAAGGGATTTGAACCCTCGACATCCACCTTGGCAAGGTGGCGCTCTACCACTGAGCTACGCCCGCGTTCGACACCCGTGTGGGGTCACACGAGGGAGCGGAAGGATAGCGTCGCGAAACGGCTTGGCAAGGGGCCTCCCGCGGGGACCCCCGGAGCTCTCGAGTCGCTCGGCTACAGGCCCAGGTCGCGCAGGAACTGGACTGCGGCCAGGATCTCGGGCCGGCCGTGGCGCTGGTCGATCTCGAGCACCTTGAGCGCGTTCTTGGGCGTGTACTCGGCCACCAGTTTGAAGTCGACCTCCCCGGCGCCCGGGGGCAGCTGGTGCAGGTCCTCGGCCGAGTCCTGCAGGTGGATGCCGACCATCCGACCGGCGTAGGCGTCGAGCCAGCGGCCCTGGCCGGGCAGCCCGCAGCGCTGGCGCATGTGGATGCGTCCGACGTCGTGCCAGTAGCACAGGCCCTGCTTCTCGAGGTCGTCGAGCACCCAGCCCATGGCCTCGAAGCTGAGCAGGTCGTCGATGTGCAGTCCCGGCTCGAGCGCGATGCGCGTCTGGGGGAACTCGCTCGCCAGCTGGTGCAACGAGCGGCACAGGTGCTCGATCTGGCGCTGGCCCTTGCGTTGAACGCGCGTCACGTAGTCGCGGAGCGCCTCGGCGAGTTCGTCGCTCAGCCCGTCCTTCACCAGTCGCGCGTGGAGCTGCTCGGCCTCGTGCCGCAACTTCCCGTCGGCGACCGAACTGCCGCGCAGCACGACCACCGGCGCGCCCAGGCGCTGTGCAAGCTGGATGTGGCGTCGCACGGAACCCAGCGCCTGTTCGCGCTCGTCGGCGTTCGAGCTGGCCAGCATCTGACAGGCCGACTTCTCGGACTGCGGCTTGAGGCAGCCGGACACGACCGAGGTGACGCGCACGCCGGTTTCGCGGCGGGTCTCGTCGAAGCCGTTGAGCGTCGGCGGCGTGTCGCACACTCCCAGCTCGATCTGACGGAAGCCCATCGCGACGGCCGCGAAGGCCTGGTCCTCGATCGTGCGCAAGCGCGTGCCGAAACAGGTCGTCGACAGCGCGAAGTCGTTGGGGATGCCGGGTTGGGTCACGGCCGAGCAGGGGGGGAAGTGGTCGGGATGCGCCTGGGGTAGGCGCGCGCCAAGCTCATCGACCGAGCAGCGCACGCGAGGCAAGCGGCCACACGTGGCCGACTTCGCGTTCCTGCCGAGGAGGAAGGGATTTCGCCGTCCATGGGGTTGGCGCTCCGCGATTTGTCAGCCGCGCCCGCCACGCTGCCGACCTCTTGGGTTTCCCAAGATTGCACCCTCGAAGTCAAGCGCAGCGACGAAAAGGTCGCGCGCGGATGACAACGCCGGCGCTGCCGGCGGGGCTCAAACGCGCACCGCGCCGGAGGCGTGGGTCAACGCGGCGTAGCGCTCGAGCAGCGGATCGACCTCTCCGGCCAGGTACTCCAGCACCTGCTCGGGCGCGCGTCCGACGTAGCGCTGCGGGTCGAGCAGGCTCTCCAGGCGCGGCGCGACCGCTGCGAAGGCCGGATCGGCGGCCAGACGCTCGCGCAGCGTGTTGCGGCCGCCCTCGACCTTGATCACGCGCGCCGCCTCGCGCGCATGGACGCGCAGCGCCTCGTGCACGCTCTGGCGATCGCCCCCCGCCTTGACCGCCTCCATCATCAGGTGCTCGCTGGCCAGGAACGGCAGCTCCTCGAGCAGATTGCGCCGGATCACCGCGGGGTACACCACCAAGCCGCCGGCCACGTTCAGGTACAGCTGCAGGATGGCGTCGACGGACAGGAACAGCTCGCTCAGCGCCAGGCGCCGGTTGGCGGAGTCGTCGAGCGTGCGCTCGAGCCACTGGTTGGCGGCGGTGTGAGCGCAGTTGTCGAGCAGACTGATCGCAAAGCGCGCCAGCGCGCAGATGCGCTCGGAGCGCATGGGGTTGCGCTTCCACGGCATGGCCGACGAGCCGATCTGCTTGTCTTCGAAGGGCTCCTCGAGCTCCTTGCGGTGCGCCAGGAGCCGCAGGTCGGTCGCGAACTTGTGGGCCGACTGCGCGATGGCGGACAGCACCTGCGCCACGCGGAAATCCGCCAGGCGCGGGTAGGTCTGACCGGTGACGCCGAACACGCGCTCGAAGCCCATCGTGCGGGTCACGCGCGCGTCGAGTTCGCGCACCTTGGCGTGGTCGCCGTCGAACAGCTCGAGGAAGCTCGCCTGCGTGCCCGTCGCGCCCTTGATACCGCGGAAACGCAGGCTGGACGCTGCGTAGTCGAGGTCCTCGAGGCACAGGACCAGGTCCTGGATCCACAGGCAGGCGCGCTTGCCGACGGTCGTGGCCTGCGCCGGCTGGAAGTGCGTGAAGCCCAGCGTGGGCAGTTCGCGGTGCTCCAGCGCGAACGCGCGCAGCTTGGCGATCGTGCTCACCAGCTGACCGCGCAGGATGGCGAGCCCGTCGCGCATCTGGATCAGCTCAGCGTTGTCGGTGACGTAGCAGCTGGTCGCGCCCAGGTGCAGGATCGCCCGCGCGCCGGGGCACTGCTCGCCGTAGGCATGGACGTGCGCCATCACGTCGTGGCGCAGTTCGCGCTCGAAGCGCTCGGCCGCCGCGAAGTCGATGTCGTCGAGCTTGGCTTCGAGTTCGGCGATCTGCTCGGGACGGATCGGCAGGCCCAGCTCGCTCTCGTGGCGCGCCAACGCCACCCACAGCCGCCGCCACAGGCCGAACTTGCGCGCCTCGGAGAAGTTGCGGCGCATGGCCTCGCTGGCGTAGCGCGTGGAGAGCGGACTCTTGTAGTTCTCCCGGTCTGCGCCGGATGCCGAGCGTTGGGACGCGTCCATGGCGCGCCACTACAACCAGCCGACGCCGGGGAAGCAACGCGGAACGAGCGTGGCGCACGCGCCGGCGGCGAAGGAGCCGAGCGCGGCGACGAGCAACGCCTTCCACCAGCGTCCAGCGCTGGCGAACTCATCCGCGGCCAGCGCCACGAGCCGCAGCGCGAGCCAGGCGCCGACGAGGTCGGTGACGATGTCGAGCACCGAGAAGTCGCGGCCGTGCGACCACAGGTGCTGGTGCAACTCGTCGAGCAGGCCGCCCGCGGCCACCGCGGACAGCACGGCGACGCGTCTCGCTCCGCGCAGGTCGGGCCAACCGTCGCGACGCGGTGCGAGCAAGCTGAGCCAGACCGCCCACAACCCGAACAACGGCGCGTGCGCGGCGTTCGAGAGGACTTGCCACGGCAGGCTGGAGGGTTCGCTGCTGCCGGGGCGCGAGCTCGAGATCCAGATCAGTCCGTACCACGCGGCGCACAGCGCGAGTGCGAGCGGACGCGGCGCAGCACACAGCCGTCGGCCGAGTGCGAGCGACAGACGCCAGGGCAGGTCGAAGTAGCGCATCGGGCGGCGACGGGACCTGCGAAACGGACCGGATGGATCAGGGTGGTGCGACGGGCGGAAAACGTGGAGCGCGAACAGCGGAGACAGCGATCGCGCGAGCGTGGCCAAACGCGCGGGGAGCGTCGCTCAGACGTTCGGGCCCGTCCTGCTGCGCTCAGGCGTTGGCGGCCATCCCGCGCGGACCCGGCGACGAGCTTCCAGCGACCCGCTCACGTCAACGCCGGGCCCCGAGTTGCTCAACCGGCCGCGCTCAGCCGGCGGCGCGCCACCATCTCGAGTCCCAGTCCGTCCGGACTGCGCTGCACTTCGAGCGAGTCGACCAACTGCGCCATCAAGAAGAAGCCGCGGCCGCGCTCGTCCTCGAGGTCGGGCACGCCTTCGGAGGGCGCGATCAGCTCGCGGACCACGTCCGGATCACCGCCGCCCTGGTCGGCCACGCGCACCTCCCAGGCGTGGGCGCTGACGACCAGCAGCATCTGCATGCGTGCTCCGGCCGCAGCGCCGTGGCGTTCGGCGCTCATCTCCGCAGCGCCGTGGCGTTCGGCGCTCATCTCCGCAGCGCCGTAGCGTTCGGCGCTGACCTCCGCGTCGTCCGCGTCGTCGCCGTGCTCGCGCTCGACCGGCGCGAACTCGCCGCGCGCCACACCGCGCTCTTCGAGCGCTGCGCCGCCGCCACCGTGGTCGACTGCGTTGGAGAGCAACTCGTCGGCCACCAGCGTGAGCTGATCGAGCTCCGACTCGGGCAGTCCGCCGGCCTTGGCGAACTGGCGCACCAGGTGCCGCGCCATGCGGGCCGCCGAGTGCGCCGCCGGCAGGTCGAGGCGCAGCTCCTGCGGCGCGACGTCGACCTGGACGTCGAGATTCGGGCGGATACGGCTGGGCTCGAGGCTCACGAAGCGGGCTCCAGGTACAGGGAAAGATCCAGGGCCGGCGCAGAGTGCGTCAGCGCGCCGATCGAGATGCGGTCCACGCCGCTCTGGGCCACGGCGCCGATGTTCTCCAGCGTGATCCCGCCGGAGGCCTCGACCTCGAGCGGCCGGCCCAGGCGCGCCGCGAGCTGCCGGAGGTGCGGCGTGACCGCAGCCATGCGCTCGGGCGAGAGGTTGTCGAGCAGCACGACGTCCGCGCCGCCTTCGACCGCGGCCTGCGCCTCCGCCTCGTCGCGCGCCTCAGCGGTGATGCGCACGCCGGCGCCGAGCGCGCGGCGCAGGTCGCGCACGCACTCCGCCAGCCCGCGCCCCGCGAGGTCGAGGTGGTTGTTCTTGACCATGGCCTCGTCGTAGAGGCCGAAGCGATGGTTCTCGCCGCCGCCGCAGCGCACGGCGTACTTCTCGAACACGCGCAGGTTGGGCGTGGTCTTGCGCGTGTCGAGCACGCGCGCGCGGCCGGCGCAGCGCTCGACGTAGCGCGCGGTGACGGTCGCGACGCCCGACATGCGCTGGATCAGATTGAGGGCCGTGCGCTCCGCGCCGAGCAGGGCGCGCGCGCGGCCTTCGAAGCGCGCCAGAACGCCGCCGGGAGCCACTTCGTCGCCGTCGCGCGCCAGCAGCTCGCACCGCGCCTGCGGATCGCAGAGCTGCACGACCCGCGCGAAGACGTCGAGGCCCGCCAGCCGTCCACGGCCCTTGCACACCAGCCGTGCGCGCGCGCGGGCCTGGGCCGGAACGACGTTGTCCGAGGTGATGTCGCCCGCGCCCTGGCGCAGTGGGCCAAGTCGATCCTCGTCGAGCGCAGGCACGACGACGGCGTCGATTTCGCTGACGCTCAACGGAGGCGGGAGGCCGATGCGCGGGCCCGGGAGCGAAGCGGCAGGCTGGCCGGAGCCGACAGGACGGGTCGGAGGAGCGCTCAAGGAAGTGCGTCGATGAGTCGGGCGGCGAGCGGAGCTTGGCGCGGCGGTGACAGCGGTCCGTCGAGCGACCGACCTGGGACCGCGCGCAGCCCAGTGTGGATCGAGGGGTGTGGGTCGGCTCGGGCGCCGGCCGCGATCCTCGACCTGCAGTGTAGCTGGGCCCGACGCCGCGGGGCGAGCCGGCGAGGTCGAGGCAGACGGGAGCGACTCCCGCGCCGAGGCAACCGGAGAGGGCCGCGCTGCGTCCCCACCACCCGCCCGGCCGAGTCGTGGCTCGCGATAGCGGCCCGCACCGGCGTAGCGCTGCAGATCGCGGTTCTGTCCACGACCACGGTCGGGCCGCAGGTCGTCGTCGAGTCCCCCGCCGCCGGCCGGTCCGAGGTCGCCAGCGGCTCCACCGTCGCCATCGGTTCCGGGGTCGCCGTCGCGTCCCGCTTCGCCAGCCTGTCCGGGGTCGTCGTCGGGCCAAAGGTCGCCGCTTGGGCCCCGGTCGTACTCCAGGTCGTACTGCAGGTCGCACTCCAACTCAGCGGCGCTCGCTGCGGGCGGCCGGCCAGGCGCTCTCCCGGCCGCCTTGCGACGCGCGCCCCACAGCCCATCGCCGTGCGCGTCGTCGTCGAAGTCGAGTGGAGCGTCGCCGCGCGCTTCCGAACCTGCGCCGCAGTTGCACGGCGCGCCACCGGAGTCGGGCCACGGCGGCGACGGTCCGAGGCCTGCGCCTGGGTGCGATCGCGGCGCAAGGCGCCAGCCGTCGGCGGCGAGGAAGCGCTCGATCCGCGCGGCGGTGACAGGGCCGATCCCGGGTTGGGCCTCGAGATCGGAGAACACCGCGATCGCGCCATCGCGCCAACGGGCCTGGGCGAGCGCCAGCGCTCGCACCTCGCCCACGCCGGGCAGCCCACGCAGCACGCGCGGGCCCGCGCGGGCCCAGTCCACGCCGCGCGACGGAGAATCGCGCGCCGGAGAATCGCGCATCCCCCTCTCGGGCCCCGAAGGTTCGGACGCGAAGTGCTCGCCAGCCGGGAGCAGCGAGGTCGGGTCGCGGCCGCGCGCAGCGTCGTCACTTCGCAACGCGATCGCGGCGAGAACGCCCGCGCCCCACCACCACCAGAGCGGCGCGCGCAGCCCTTCGGCGGCGCTCTGACCATCGCGCGACGGAGCGCGAGCGACGTCCCTTGAGAGCGAGCTCACACGCAGCAGACTGGACCTCGCCCGCCGAGGTTGCCGCGCGATGGAGAAAATCGTCAGGCCAACTCGCGGAAGGCCGCCAGCTCTTCGTGGGTCAGGAGCGGCTCGACCAGCGCCAGCGACGCCGGCCCGCCCTCCGCGCCGGTCCAACAGCCGAGTTCGAGGTAGCGCTCGACCACGCGCGCGAGGAAGACCTCGACGGCCGGCGGGCCGTCCAGCTCGAGCGCCAGCGCTGCGGCGCCGATCTGCGCGGTCGGCGGTTGCCGCCCGGCCTCCACGCGGGCCAGTTCGTGGCCGTAGACGCGGAACACGGTGAGCTCCCCGTCGCGTTCCACTTCGAGTTGCGGATCGAGCCGGACCAGACGCTGATGCAACAAGGCGAGCATGTCCACTTCCCTGAAATCTTCCACCGCCGCGCGCGATGGGCGCAGCGCGGGCGAAACTGCCAGGGGTCGACGCTCCGAGGAACGCATCGAACTCAGCGAGGCGCTCGCACGCTCCCGGCTGCGCAGGCGCAGCAGCTCGAGCGACTCGACGCGCTCGGGATCGACGAACTGCGCCAGCTGCAAGTAGCCGCGTGAGAAGCGCTCGGCGATGAGCAGCGCGCGCGCCGGCCGCTCGCGCTCAGGCGGCGCCAACCCCAGCAGCACGCGCAACTGCGCTTCGCCCTCGTCGAGCCGCGCCAGTGCGTCGAGCAACTCGGCCGCGTCCTGCGCGCGCGCCTCCTCGACCACCAGCACCGCGCACAGCCCGCCGTCGGCCAGCTCCGCAAGCCACGACCACGCCCGACCGTCACCCAGCGCCAGGTCGCGTTCGACGACTCGGGCGTTGGCGAAGGTTTTCACGAACGCGGACAGAGCCGCGCCGACAGTTGAGTCCTCGCGTTCCAAGCCCGGGACCACCCCTCTGGCCCCGATGGCTGCATCTTGCGTCCCGAGCGCGAGACGCGCCAGGGGGCGAGCACGATGTCCGTCGGCTGCGCGCTCCTCACGCGCCGCGGCGCGCTGCCGCGGAGCGACCACTCAGGGCCCAGGCCAGCGCGAGTGCTAGCGCGTCGGAGGCGTCGAGCGGCTGCGGCGGCGCCTCGAGCCGCAGGCTGCGCTGCACCATCGACGCCACCTGTGTCTTGTGCGCGCCGCCGAACCCGACCAGCGCCTTCTTCGCGCTCGCCGGCGAGAGCTGTTCCGCACGCGCCCCGGCGGCGACGGCGCAAGAGAGCACGACGCCGCGGCCTTCACCGATGCGAAGCGCGCTCTGCACGTTGCGATGGGCGAAAGCCTCCTCCACCACGACCACCCCCGGGCGCAGCGCGCTGAGCACCGCGTCCAGCTCGGCGCGGATGTGGCCGAGCCGTTCGGCGATCGGCGCGCCGGTGCGCGGCTTGATCACGCCGCAGCCCAGGAACACCGGCCCCGTGGGCGCGAGCACGATGGCGCCGAAGCCGACCACGCGCGTGCCCGGGTCGACGCCCAGGACGATCGCTTCACGCAGGGAATCGGGAACGGCCGGCATGGAGAGGGTGTGCGCGCCCTGACGCCGCGCAGACGCGAAACCTACGCTCTTGGGCGCGCCGGTGAAACCGCGCAGCGCATGAGCAACCCCCAGTCCACCACCGCGGCCGCCGTGCTCGTCGCCGCCGGCGAGTCGACGCGGATGCGCGCCTCTGCGGGCGGCGTGCGCAAGCCGCTGATGCGCCTCTTGGGACGAGCGCTGGTCGAGCACGCCTGCGCGGCGTTCGACGCCAGCCCCAGCGTGGGCGCAATCGTGATCGTCGCGCACCGGGACGATCTCGAGGTGCTCGAGCAACTCGCGCGCACGAGCCCGGCCCTGCGGCGCGTCGTCCGCATCGTCCCGGGCGGCGCGCAGCGCACCGACTCCGTGCGCATCGGCGTCGAGGCCGTTCCTGCGCAGTTCGACGTCGTGCTGGTCCACGACGCGGCGCGGCCGCTCATCACCGCCGCCGTGATCGAGAACGCAGTGCAGCTCGCTGCGCGCGAAGGCGCCGCGCTCGTCGCCGCGCCGGTGAGCGACACGCTCAAGCGTTCGAGCGACGGCCTGCGCGCGGAGGCGACCCTCGAGCGCGAGCACGTGTGGGCCGCGCAGACGCCGCAAGCCTTTCGCACGGCGCTCCTGCGCGAGTTGCTCGCGCGCGCGCAGCGCGAGGGCTTCACGCCGACCGACGACGCGGCGCTGTACGAGCGCTACGTCGGACCGATCCCGCTCGTGCGAGGCGAGCGCAGCAACCTCAAGGTCACCGTGCCCGAAGACCTCGCCATCGCCGAGGCGATCCTCGCGCAACGCCACGCGAGCGCTTCCAAGGAGCGGAACACATGAGTCAGCGCGTGGGTCTGGGCTTCGACGTGCACCGACTGGTCCCCGGGCGGCGCTGCGTGCTCGGCGGCATCGAATTGCCGCACGACAGCGGGCCCTTGGGCCACTCCGACGGCGACGCGGTGCTGCACGCTGTCGCCGACGCCGTGCTCGGCGCCGCAGGGCTCGACGATTTGGGGACGCTGTTCTCCGATCGCGACGCGCGCTGGAAGGACGCCGACAGCGCAGCGCTGCTCGCCGAGTGCGTCGCGCGCGTGCACGCGGCCGGCTGGCGCGTCGTGAACCTCGACATCGTGATCGCCACCGAAGGCCCGCGCATCGCGCCGCACCGTGCAGCCATGCGAGCTCGCATCGGCGAGCTGGTGCGCGTCGCGCCCGACGCGGTCAACGTCAAAGGCAAGACGCTCGAGGGCCTGGGCGCGCTCGCGGGCGGCGCAGGCGTCGCGGTGCAAGCGATCGTGTTGCTCGAGAGCGCTCCGCCGCGCGCGTGAGGCACGGCGCGCAGCCGCCTACGGTTGCAGCGTGAAGCGCAGCGCGTTCGAGGAGAGCGCGCCGCTGGTCGTGAGCGGCGCCCGCAACCAGACCTGCGCGTACAGCACGTCGCCAGCGGCGAAGTTCGCGCCGAAGGCCGAGGGGTTCGCGGCGCGCCACGTGTTCCAGTCGAAGCTCCACGAGCCGTCGCAGCCGCCGCCGGCGCCTGACGTCGAGAGCGCGGCGATGCGCCGGACGGGCGGCCGCAAGCACCACTGGCCTCCGGCATTGAACGGCGGCGACGCGCGCGTGAGGGAGCAGCTCAACGTGCTCGGACGAGCTTCATCCGCGTTCGAGAGCAGCAGTTGGAAGCCCGAGGCTGCGCTCGCGCTGGCGGAACCCGTCGATGCGAGCACGGGCTCGCAGCCGTTCGCACTCAGCGCGCCGCCGCAGAACGCGACCACGGGCTCGCAGTCGTCGAGCGCGCCGCTCGCGTCGAGATCGCGCGCCGGATCGACCGCGATGGTGTAGCGATCGGGCTCGCCATCGCTGTCGCAGTCATCGGAGTCGATCTGGAACACGCCCAGGCCGCCGCCGACGCTCGTGATCGCGCGCAACGCGGCGAGATCGCCGAACATCAGCGGCCGCGGCGCGGTCAGTCGCTCGATCGTGGCGCCTCCCGAGGGCAGGAGGATGTCGTGCACAGCGGAACTCGTGCCGACGCTGCCGCGCGGAGTGTGCAACTGCACGATGCCGGGGCCGCCGTCGCCGCCTGCGCCGTTCACGTGACCGCGACAGGAGTTCTCGCCGCTCGTCGGATGCCCAGGCGGACACGCGTCGAGGGGAGCGAACGTCTCGGTCGGGCCTGAACTCGAGTGCTGCGTGCCGCCGAGGTTCGACTTGCCGGGTCCGCCCTGTCCGCCGCGCGCGTCGATGGCGAAGCGCATGTCCGTCGGACTCGAGAGGTCCACGAGCGGGCACGCGCGCAGGTCGATCAGCGCCGCGCTCTCGAGCACGACGTGGCCGCCCGAGCCGCCGCCTCCGCCGCCGCCCACGCGATTGAGAAAGCTCGTCGACGAGCCGCCGGCGCCAAAGCCGCCGCGCGCACGCAGCGAGCCCTGCCAGCCGAAGCGGATCGCTCCGATCGCGCTCACGCGCACGGATCCGCCGCCGCCACCGCCTGCGCCGCCGAGTTGCTCTCCCAAGGGCGTCGGCGGCCAGCCGAACGCCGCGTAGTACGCAGCGCCTCCGGCGCCGCCGCCCGAGCCTGCCCACGGACGCTCGAGTTCGCCGAGCACGAACGCGTCGCCAAAGCGCTCGCGCGCGACGCCGAAAAAGTCGTCGTCGGAGCGCGGCGACTGAAACGGCGTGGGGCCTCTCGCTCCGCCGCGCGCCGGCCCCGGACCGCCGATGGCGCCATTGGCCGCTTGGAGGTTGTCGAAGCCCGATTCTGCGTCGAAGCCGATGCGTCGCTGGTCGAGCGGCGAGGCCGTCGGCGGAGCGGGGTGGAGTTGATCTGCGCCCAATCGGCCGCCACCTCCCCCGCCGGCGCGTCGGGTGTCGTGGGAAAACGTGCTCGACCAACCCGACTCGCCCCCGCCGCCGCCGGCCGAACTCGCGCCGAACGCTCCCTCGCCTGCGCTGCCGATCGCTTCCGCCACCGAGCCGTACTCGCTCGAGCCGCCATCACCGCCGCCGACCCGGCCGACGCCGCCGGGAACGGTGAACGTCATGGCGGGAATCGTGCCGGGCGCGGTGTCGAGCGGTCCCCGGAAGATCCCGCCGACGAACGGAGCGTCGGGCGCGTGGCCGCCATCCGCGATCAACCTGCCGCGGATCCACACCTCGCCGCTCGCGATCAGATGGAACGCGTTCGGGCCCTCGAGCCACAGCACGCCGCCCTGCTCGAGGTAGAAGTGGCGCACGCGCACCACGCCGCCTTGCACGAGCTGATAGCTCGTCGGTAGGAACGTCGCGCTGGGCGGGTTCTGCGGATCGTTGGGGAAGCTCGGGTTGTTCACTTGAACCGTCAGCTGCCCGAGCGTGATCCACGCGTTCGCGGTGTTGAAGATCACGATCTGTCCCGGCCCGATGCGCCAGTCGAGCAGACCCGTCGGCGCGTCGAGGGACAGCTCGCGCGAGTCGCACCACTCGCCGGCGCGCGCGGGGTTCGAAGCGCCGAGCGTGCGCGCGACGTTTTCGCCGCCACCGAAGTCATCGGGCGCGCCCGGAGTCCAGTTGACGTACGTGAGCGGCTCGCCGCTGCTCCAACTCCAACCGCCCGCCGGCTCGGAATAGTTTGGGCCGAGTGGATCCTGGTGCAGCCCGAGCCAGTGGAAGCGCGAGGGCGGCGCGAGCTCGAAGAAATTCTGCGCGAGGAACTGCTGCTCAGCGGCGCTGCGCACGGACACGAGTTCGCCGCCGAAGCTGCGCGCCCAATCGCGCGCGTCGGACCAAGGCGTCGGCGCTGGCGCCTGCGCGTACCAGCGAACCGGATCGACGAAGCGCGACCACTGGAGCGCTTGGGCCACGGCGTGATCGTTGACGCCACAGCACGAGAGCAAGACTGCGAACGCGCGGGGAAGCGTGGAGCGCATGAGAGACCCCCGGGGACAAGGGAGTGCGAGACAGAAGCGAGTCAATGCGAGCGCGACGGCCGCGGGTCCTCGAGTTCCCGCGGCCGTCGAACTGTGTCGATCAGGGCTGGAGCGTCACGCTCACCGCATCGGAGAGGTTGGTGTCGCGCGGCGCGCCCGGATCGCGGAACCAGGCTTGCGCGTGGAACACGAAGCCCGCGTTGAAGGGCGAGCCGAGCGCCGAGGCGTTCGCGGCGCGCCACGCGTTCCAGTCGAGCCGGAACTCACCGTTGCACGAGCCCGCGGCGCCGCCCGAGAAGTCGAGCGGCAGACGCTGAACCGAGCCGCCGATGCACAGGAAGCTCGAACTCGCCGCGCCCCACGGAGAGACCTGGTTGCTCAGTCCGTAGAAGAAACGACCGGAGCGCTGCGCCGGAACGTTGGAAGCGACGAGTTCGAAGCCGTTGCTCGCACTGGCGCTCGGCACGCCAAGGCCAGAGATCGCGGCGACGCAACCGCCGACCGAGATCGACGAGGTGCAGTAGGTCGGGCTCTCGCACGCGTCGAGCACTCCGTTGCCGTTGGAGTCGAGGTTCGCGTCGCGCGCGATCTGGTACGCGTCGGGTTGCCCGTCGCTGTCGCAGTCGCTCGAGTCGATCTGGAACAGGCCCAGCGCGCCGCCCGCGCCGTTCAACAGGTGCGCCGGCACGGGGCCGGCTGAGCCGTCGGCGAACAGCGGACGCGGCGCGCACACCGAGGCGAGCGTGGCGCCGGTTGCGCCGAGCAGGATGTCCGCCACCGCGGGGTTGTTGCCCACGCGACCGAGCGGCGTGTGGAGTTGGATGATGCCCGGGCCGCCGTCGCCGCCCGCGCCCTGCACCAGGCCGCGACAGGCGTTGGGACCGGTCATCGGGTAGCCCAACGGACACGCGTCGTTGGTCGGCGCGGTCTCGCGCGGACCGCTGGGCGACTGAATCGCACCTCCCAGGTCGCCCGCGCCTGCGCCGCCCTGCCCGCCGAGCACGTTGATGGCCCAGTTGTTCGCGGCCGAGTTGGGCTGCGTCGTGGTGAGGTCGGCGAGGTTCACCGGCGCCTTGGCGCGCAGGTCGATGCGCGCAGCGCTCTCGAGCACCACGTGGCCGCCCGATCCGCCGCCGGAGCCGCCGCCGACGCGGTTGAGGAACATCGTGTTCTCGCCGCCGCCGCCCGTTCCGCCGCGCGCCGAGATCTGGCCGATGTCACCGAACAAGATCGAGCCCAGCGCGATCACGTGCACCGAACCGCCGCCGCCGCCGCCGCCCGCGCCCTTCTCATCGCCCGACGGACTGAAGGTCGGGTTCGGCCAGACGCCGCCGGGAACGAACGAGGCATCGCCGCCGCCGCCGCCGCCCGCACCGGCCCACGGACGCGCGAGCTCGCCGACGGTGTAGCTGCCGCTCGCGTCGTCGCGCGCGACTCCGAAGAAGTCGTTGGTCGGATCCCCGTCGAGGAACGGGCTCGCTCCGATCGCCCCGCCCTTGGGGCCCACCGAGCCCGAGAGCGCGCCGTTGTCCGCCACCTGATTGGCCGCTGCACCGCGGTCGAATCCGAACTCCGCGTCGAAGCCGATGCGGCGCTGCTCGAACTGCGTCGCGTTGAAGAACACGTCCGCGCCAGTGCGACCGCCGCCGCCGCCAGCGCCGCGACGACGTTCGACCACCGTGCTGGTCGACCAGCCGGCCTCGCCGCCCTGACCGCCGGCGTTCGGCAGGCCGAAGGCGCCCTGACCCGCACCGCCGCGCGGAGATGAAGCGTTGGTCAGCGGACTGCCGACGCCGCCACGTCCGCCGCCGGCTTGTCCAGGCGCCCCGGGCTCGGGGATGTTGGTGGTGTTGAGCGTGTTGACGCCCGCGTTGCTCTGGCCGTCGGCGATCACGCGCCCGCGGATCCACACGTCGCCGCGCGCGTCGAGCAAGAAGGGGTTGGGCCCTTCGATCTTCAGCACGCCGCCTTCCTCGATGTAGAAGTGCCGCACCGAGACGATCCCGCCGTCGAACGAGCGCTGCAGCGTCGGGACGAACTGCGCCACGGGCTCATTCGCCGGGTCGTTGGGGAAACCCGGATCGGCCGAGACCGTGAGTTGACCGAGCGTGAGCAGCGAGCTCGCGGTGTTGAAGATCAACGTCTGGCCCGGCCCGATGTACCAGTCCTCCACCGGACCGCTGCCGGCCGGCGGAACCTGCGAGACGTCGTCCCAGCGATCGGCGTCGAGCCCCGCGACGCTGCCGAGCACGCGCGCGACGTCTGCGTTGGGGAAGCCCACGTTGTCGGGCTGACCCGGCGCCCAGTTGGTGAACGTCAGCGGCTCGCCGCTGACCCACTCCCAGCCGCTGGCCGGCTCGGAGTAGCCCGGGGCAGTGGGGTCTTGGCGCAGGCCGATCCAGTGCTGGCGACCCGCCGGCGCGAGCGAGAAGAACGAGCCCTTCAAGAAGGCGTTCTCGGCCGGCGTGCGGACGCTGGCGAGGTCGCCGCCGACGCTCGCCGCGAAGTCCCGCGCGTCGGCGAACGACATGAGCGAGGGCGTCTGCGCGTACCAGCGGCCGCTGGCCGGGTCGCGTTGCCAACTCAGGCCTTGAGCGGCCGCGCCGCTCGCGAGCAGCGCCGCAGCCAGAGCCGTGCGCGCCGCCAGACGCGGAGTCGCGCGAGCGGAGTCGGAAGAACGGTGTGCGTTCGCGAACATGAGGTGCAGGTCCCTTTCGATGGGGGCGCCTACCAGCGCCCGGTGGGTTCGATCCGGAGCGGTCGGGCGCCCGCCAGCACCCGCCGTCTGAGACCCACTAGGGCAAGCTGCGTACCACGCCGCTCAGGCCGGCGTCGAAGCCGCGTCCACCGCCGCGAATTGCGCGGCGTGCAAGCGCGCGTAGGCCCCATTTCGCCTGAGAAGCTCGTCGTGCGCGCCGATTTCGACCAGGCGACCGCGCTCGAGCACCGCGATGCGGTCCGCTGTGCGAATGGTCGACAGGCGGTGCGCGATCACGATCACCGTGCGGCCCTTCATCAGGCTGTCGAGCGCGCGCTGCACCTCGAGCTCGGACTCGCTGTCGAGCGCGCTGGTCGCCTCGTCGAGGAGCAGCAGCGGCGCGCCCTTGAGGATCGCGCGCGCGATCGTGATGCGCTGGCGCTGGCCGCCCGACAGACGCGCGCCCTGGTCCCCCACGACCGTGTCGTAGCCCTGCGGCAGCGCGGCGATGAACTCGTGGATCGACGCCGCACGCGCCGCCGCTTCGATCTCGGCCTGCGTCGCGCCGGGTTTGCCGTAGGCGATGTTCTCGCGCACGCTGGCGTGGAACAGGAACGGCGACTGCCCGACCATGGCGTACATCGCGGTCCAGTCGTCGAGCCGCAGCTCGCGCAGGTCGTGTCCGTCGACGCTGATGCGGCCAGCGCTGACGTCGATGAAGCGCGCGAGCAGGTCGATCAAGGTCGTCTTGCCTGCGCCGGATGCGCCGACCAGCGCGAGCGTCTCGCCCGGTGCGAGTCGCAGGTCGAGCCCGTCGATGGCAGGCCGCTCGGCGCCGGGGTAGGTGAAGCTCACGCCCTCGAAGGCGATGCCGCGCCCCAGCGCGCGAATGGGCTGCGCGTCGGCGCGCTCCACGATGTCGGGGCGCTCGTCGAGGATCGCCTGCAGCCGGTCTGCGGCGCCCGACGACTCCTGCACGTGGTTGACCGCCTGGGTGATCTTCTTGACGTGCGTGTAGATCATCCCGACGCTGGCGAAGAAGGTCGCCATCTCGCCGGCGCTGCTGAACAGCCCCAGTCGAAGCGTGGCCCAGCCCGCGACGACCAGCACGACCGCGAAGCCCAGGTGCGAGAGCAGCGTGGTGGTCGCCTCGATGGTCGCCACGGCGCGCACGGTCTTCATCGAGGTTTCGAGGAAGCCCTCGTTGAACTCGCGGTAGCGCGCGAGTTCGCGCTCCTCGGCGCGGAACGACTTCACCGTGCGGATGCCGGTGAAGATCTGCGTCAACACCTCCATCGATGCGCCGAGGCTGGTGAGGCTCTTTGTCGTGCGGCGCCGCACGCGGCGGCCGAGAGTCGCGATCGGAATCGCGACCAGCGGCATCACCAGCAGGATCGTGATCGTCGGCAGCGGAGCTGTGACGCCCGCGACCACCAGCGAACCGATGAGCTGCAACGGCTGCTGCACCAGGTCGCGCAGCACCATCACCACGGAGTTCAACGTCTGCGTGACGTCCGAACTCATGCGCGAGAGCGTGTCGCCGAAGCGCCGCGTTCCGTGGAAGCGCATCGACAGTGAGATGATGTGACGCGCGAGGCGCAGGCGCAGCTCCACCACCATGCGCAGCGCCGCGCGGCGCGCCGTCGTGGTGACGAAGTACTGCGCGGCGGCGTTCGCGAGCGTGAGGACCAGGATCAGGCCGGCGATCGTCCACAGCGCCGCGAGCTTGTATTCATCACTCCCGGGCGCGACCTCGCCGTACACGCGCGCCGCCACGAACGTCATGGCGTCGTCGAAACGGTCGCGGAACCACTCCAAGGCGGCGTTGCCCGGCTCGCTCGAAGTGCTGGGGAACAGCACGCGGTCGAACAGCGGGTCGAGCAGCGCCAGCGGGGCCTTTTCAGCGATCGCCACCACCACCGACAGCGCGATCACGCCGAACACTCGGCCCAGCTGCGGTCCGACCTCGGGTCGCAGGAGCCGCAGCAGGCCCGAGAAGCTCGACAGTTTCAGCATGTCGCGGCCCATCGTAGTGCCAGCGCCACGCCGGTGCGAAAGAGCCGCATCCTCACGGAACGCGGGGTTGTGCTCGCTTCGCCGCTCCGGAGCCGAAACGCCGCGCGGCGGCCCAGATGCTCGATCTGGACCGCCGCGCGTGAGTTCGAGTGCGAGCGACGCTCGCTCGAGATCAGACGTCGCTGAAGCTTCCGCCGTGCCGCACGCCCTTCACGGCGCCGGACTGGGTTCCCTCGCGCAGCAGCGTGTCGACGCGCGTGTTCAGCGAGCGCGACAGGTAGTCCTGTTCGACGATCTGGCGGTGGATCGGCTCCTTGAGATCGAGCGGCCGCGTCGGCGGCGTCTTGCTCGTGATGCGCGCGATGTAGTAGCCCTTCGGAGCGCGGTACGGTCCGCCGATCGAGCCCATCTTCTGGTTGAAGAAGATCTCGTCGGTGGCCGACGGGCCGTACAGGAACGTGCGGTACTCGCTCTCGCCCAGATAGCTGTAGATCTGGTTGCGGGTGAGCTGCTGATCGCCGAAGGTGCCCTTGAAGTAGAAGTTCTGGACGGGCTTGTTGCCCATCTCCGGCATCGGCGGGTCCCACCACTCGCTGTGCAGCTCGAGCGTGCTCTTCCAGTCCGCGCCGTCGTCGAGCGCCTTCTTGAGTTCGAGCGCGCGCTTGCGCGCATCGGCCCAGCCGTTCTCCTTCCACTGGAACTTGTCGAAGTCGAAGGCCGAGACGAACAGCACGTTGATGCCGAGCTTGGCCGCGCCGCGCACCTGGTTCGACATCGGCAGCACGGTCGAGATGATCTCGTCCTTGGCGAGTTCGGCCGCCATCGAGCGCTTGTAGCCCTCCATCACGCGCATGTAGTGCGCGAACGACCACAGCGACGGGAAGCCCAGCACCTGGCTCGAGAGCATCTCGTGCTGGTTCAGGTACTCCATGTAGCTGGTGGTCGCGTTGCGCGCGGTCGTCGGCCACCAGGTGCGGAATTCGGCCGGAGTCATCAAGAACTTCGGCGCTTCGCCGCCTTCCTTGGCGACGCGCTCGCGCTCCTGGGCTTCGCGCTCGCCGATCACGCGCTCCATCAGTGCGACGTTGACCAGGAAGCGCTTGGCGTCCTCGATCTGGTCGGCGGTGACGAAGGGCGCGATGCGCGAGTACACGTCGTCGATCAGCACCGGGACCTTGTCGACGGTCATCAAGGTCTTGGCGGCGCGTTCGCGGCGCAGTTGCGCGCGCGCCTGCGGATCGGCGGGGGCGTCGGGGCCGGCCTCGGGCAGTTCCTCGTAGATGGCGTCCTCGTCGATCAGCACCAGCGCCCAGTTGTTGAGCGCCTGCAGGATCGTCGAGCGCGTGGCCTCCACCGCGATCGGGTCGTCCTCGGGGATGTCGCCCTGGCCCGCGGCGCGCAGCAGCGTGAGCGCTTCTTCGACGCGCGGCTGCGCGATGGCGGCCTTGATGCCCTCGCTGTCGCGGTCCTCGAACTGCTCGAGCTGCGTCACCAGATCGCCGAAGCCCGCTTCGCTCAGGCGATCCTTCTGCGCGATCAGGAGTCGCCGCAGGCGCGTGGCGTAGCTGACCTTCTCGTCCTCGATCCACTGCTCGCCGAGGCCTTCGATGATGATCGCCTTGGTGAGTTCGGGCCACTCCGCGGGATTCTCCGGCCGGAAGACCCGGTCGAAGTTCAGCTCCTGGCGCAGTTGCTCGCGATACAGGTCGAGCGAGAGGTTGGCGCGCGCCACCTCCGTTCGGAAGTCGAGCGAGGGATAGCGCAGGAGGAAGTCCTCCTTCTTGTACTGCAGCTTGCGCTCGAGCTCGGCGTCGCCGACCTGGAAGCGCGCGAGGTCGGCCTCGGTCGCGCCCTGCTGGCGGCGCTTGAGCAGTTCCTGGTCGATCAGCACCTGGAACTTGAACTTGCTGGTCTCCTGCCAGCCCACCGAGTGGCACAGGAAGCGCTTGATCTGGTCGTCGCTGATGCGCTGGCCGTGGACCACAACGGGTTCGCCGAAGATCGAGGCGCTGGCCGCCTGCGCGAGAGGAGCGCTGACGCCCGACAGCGGGGCGGCGGACAGCGCGCCGACGAGCAGCGGCGCCAACGCGAGGGCGGCGAGGAGGGACTTCAATCGAGAGCGCTGGATCATGGGTCGAGGGGGTGGAAGTCGACGGACGGCCCGAGGTGGCACAGGCGCCTGGGGAGCACGTGGGCGCCGCACGGAGGGGCGCGGCTACGTTCGGGGGCGCAAGAAGTTAACGCCGGTCGCGAAGCTTGTCGCCCGCGCGCGTCGGGCGTGGACGGAATTGCCGGAGTGCGCGAGCGGCGGGTGGGGCGCGCGGCCCGCTCGTCCTATTCTGTGGCTCGCCCATGAGCATCCACTACGCGCCGCGCACCATCGCTTTCCAGAGCGAGATCTTCCATCCGCTGGTCGAGGCGGACCCCTATCGGCTCCAGCGCCTGCACAACGAGCAGTTCCAGGGCGCAGCGCCGGCCTACACCGATTTCGCGCTGCTGCAGAACGGGGCCATGCTCTCCAACCCCGTCACGCGCCCCGGCGCGATCTCGTCGGCCTCCTTCACCCAGGACCGCATCGTGTTCCGCGAGGAGCTCTCGCACCTGACCGTCGACGAGTTCGCGCGCCGCGTGCGCACGATGACCGAGTCGGCCTGCACCGCGCTGGGCGTGCAGGTGCTCACCGCGCACCAGGTCACGCTGCGCACGCTGGTCAACACGCGCCACTGGCGCGACTCGCGCAACTTCCTCAAGGAGGCGATGTTCGGTTTCGACGGCCAGGAGGGCGAGTTCGCGCGCGAGCCGCAGCTCTACGGGCTGCGCCTGGTGTTCCCGCCGAGCGAGTCCGAGCCCAACGCCCACGCGCTGCGCATCGAGTCGTTCCACGGCGACCCGCGCTCGCTGTTCCTCGAGAACCAGGCCTCGTTCCCGCCGCTGCTCGTGGCGCGCGGCCTGGAAGGCCTCGAGCAGCACGTGCAGGAGACCTACTCGTTCCTGGTCGAGCGCGCGCTCGCCTTCGTGGGTCGCTTCGATGCGCGCGCTGAAGCTTGATTCGCGCGTGTTCGCGCTCGCAGTGGCGCTGTCCGCCGGAGCAGCGAGTTGCGAGCCTCAGCCCGCGGCGCAGACCGTGGCGCGCACCTGGCCCGCCGGCGTCGTGCTGGCCATCGACGAAGTCCCGATCTACGCCTCCGAGGTCGACCAGGCCTCGGCCGCGGTGCAGCTGGTCGAGCCGACCGCGAGCCCGGCGCAACTGCGGCGGCTGGCGCTCTCGAACATCGTTCTGCCGCGCGCACTGGCGCACGCCATGGCGCCCTCCGAACGCGCGGCGGCGCTGAAACTCGCGCAGGACAAGCTCGCGGAGCTGCGCCAAGGCGTGTCCGGTCCGCCGCGCCCCGACGGCCTGGCTGGCGAGAAGGTCGAGGGGATGTGGACGGACCTCGGCCTGGGCAACTGGTACGCCGCGCTCGAGCTGCCCGACGAGCAGTGGAGCGAACCGCTCGAAGACTCCGGCAGTTTCGTGCTCCTGCGCCGCTTGTGGCGCCGCGATGGTCCGGTGCCGATGGCCACGGCGATCGCCGTCGACGCGCTGCGCTTCGACTGGCTCGACGCCGCACAACGCCGCGCGCTGCTCGATGCGGCGCTCGACCAGCACAAGCTCGAGATCGTCGATCCCGCCTGGCGCGAGATCGTGCCCGAGTTCTACCAGTACCGCATGGGCGCCCGCCGATGATCCACTCGCTGTTGTGCGCCGCCGCGGCGGCCTTGCTCCCCGTCCCCACGCCGGTCCAGACGAACGACGCCGCAGCGCAGGAGCGCCCGGTCGTTGATCGCATGGCCGCGTGGCCGGTGCTCGAGGCCAAGGCCGCCGGCGCGCTCGCACAGGATGTCGAGAAAGTCCGCAAGGCCAACACGCCGCAGATGGAGGAGGCGGGCGAAGCGGGCGTGCTCGCGGTCGGTGCGGCCGCAGGGCCGGCGTTGATCGCGGCGCTGGGCAAGGAGAAGGAGCTCCAGGCGCGGCTGCGCCTCGAGAACCTGCTCGACGGCGTCACCGGCGCGGCGCACACGCGCCTCATGGCAGCGGAATTCGCGCACAAATCGCCCCACGTGCGCGTCTGGGCGCTGCGGCGCGTGGCAGCCTTCCCCGACACCGGCGTGCGCGCGCCGGCCGAACAGGCCTACGAGCGCGCGGCGGCGGCGCACGCCAAGAAGCCCGACGCCGAGGGCGCGGCCGACGAGCTCTACCTCGCCTCGCTGTGCGCGGCTTCCGCAGGTTCCGCCGCGGGCTTCGAGCACCTCGTGCGCGCCGCGACGGAGCACTGGGGCAAGCGCGGCGGCGAGCTGCGTGTCGCGCTCGAAGGCCTGCGCGGCGATGCGGCCACCGACAAGCTGCTCCCACTGGTGGGCGACAGCGATCGCACCAAGGTGGTTGCGGGGCTGAACCTTCTCGGCGGCTGCGGCTCGCGCAAGGCGCTCGACGCGGTGCGCCCGCACCTGGACTCGACCGACAACTCGATCCGCGTAGCGGCGATCAACGCGATGCGCGGGATCGTCGACGGCCAGCCGCCGATCGACAAGCTCTCGGCCTTCGACGCGATCGAGCTGGCGAAGAAGTGGAAGGAGCGCGCGCTGTGAGCCGGCGCGCCGAAGGGACGCAACTCGAACTGCTGCACGCACGCCGCGCGAGCGCGATGCGTTAGTTTGGAGCGCGATATGCGTGCTCATCTCGTAGCTGCCGTACTCGTCGCGGGTGCGCTCGCCAGCGGCGCAGCGCCAGTCCAGAAGTCCAACGACCCTGCCTCGTGCCCGTACTGCAAGGGCGAACCGGCGCGGATGGAAAAGGCCGGCATCGTGAGCCACGGCGGCTTCGAATTCGGCGACGAGGCCTCGACCGAGAAGGTCGACGCCGTGCTCGCCAGCGCGGACATCCGCTGGATCGAGAGCAGGCACTTTCAGCTGGGTTTCGCGCTGGGGCCGCACAAGGTCAAGCCCGAGGAGAAGGACAAGCTGCGTGCGGAACTCACGCGACTGGCCGAGGTGCTCCCCGGCGTCGATCCCAAGGCGAAGGTGCTCGATCCGTGGCTGCGCGCGCACCTCTACGCGCAGCGCTGCGAGGACGTGTGGAAGCGCTGGCTCGAGATCTTCCAGGTCCAGGAGTCCGACTTCCCGCCGCAGGGCTACGTGTGGGACCAGAAGTCGAAGTACATGGGCATCGGCCCCTACCTCGGCCAGAACCACAAGTTCGAGGTCATGATCCTGCCGAGCGAGGCTGCGCTGCAGCAGTACCTGCAGGACCAGTTCGGACTGACGACCAAGAAGACCCAGCGTTGGAATCAGCCGCCCAAGGACACGCTGTCGGTGACGATCGGCGCGGGAACCGAGCAGTTGCGCGAGGACGAGGGCCTGCACGGGCACCTGTACTTCAACCTCGCGATCAACCTGCTCGACGGCTACAAGCACTACAACTACGACACGCCGATCTGGATCCGCGAGGGCCTCGCGCACTTCATGGAGCGCGAGATCACCAAGCGCTACAACACGTTCAACTCCTCCGAGGGCGGAACGGCGGAGGTCACGCGCAAGACGAACTGGGAGGCCGAAGTGAAGAAGCTCGCGGCCTCCGGCAAGCTGCCGCGCCTGGCCGAAGTGCTCTCGATGCGCGAGTACGCCGACCTCACGCTCCCGCGCCACTACGCGGTGTGGTCGATGACCGACTTCCTGATCAGGACCAAGCCGGCGGAGTACGCGCGCTTCAACGACGCGCTGCACGGGATCATGGGCGCGGACGGCTACCCCGACAGCACGAACCTGCTCGAGGTGCACCGCGAGAAGTTCCGCGAGATCTTCGGGCTCAGTTACGC
Organism: Planctomycetaceae bacterium; assembly: GCA_011525785.1. Classification (GTDB taxonomy): domain Bacteria; phylum Planctomycetota; class UBA1135; order UBA1135; genus WYBT01. Next base: position 67,698 of record WYBT01000062.1, on the reverse strand, counting down.
CGACTTCGACCGCGTGTGGATGGAGTGGATCGCGGCCAACTACTCGTCGACGTGAGCGCACCCGGGTGCTCCCCGGCCGCGCGCCGAGGGCGGCCGAAGCGGGCGAACCGGCGCGACACAAGACATGGCGCAGGGCCCGACACGCCGCGCCCCAGCCCTCCGGCCCGCTGCGCCGATAACTCCCGGCCCTTTCTTAACGCGGCACTCTTCCGTACGCGGTAGATTTCGGGCAACCTAGTCCTGGAAGTGCGGCCGAAGGGCCGCGCCGTCATCTCGATCCCCCACCATGATCCAGCGCCGCCGCAAGGTCGTCCTGTTCCTCCCGCATCGGGCCGACCCGACCCGCGGCGAGGTGTTCAGCGCCGACCTGCTGCCGCTCGAGTTGCTGCAGATCGCCATCGGGCCGGTGCAGAACGGCTTCGAGGTGGTGCTGATCGACGCGATGATCGAGCCCAAGTACCTCGACAAGGTGCTCGAGGCCTGCGACGGCGCGCTGTGCTTTGCGAGTTCCTGCATCCTGGGCTACCAGGTCTACGACGGCTACGTCGTCGCCAAGGCGGTGCGCGAGAAGTACCCGCAGCTCCCGATCATCTGGGGCGGCTGGTTCCCGAGCGTCATCCCGGAGATGTACTTCGAGCACGGGATCGCCGACGCGGTCGGGATTGGGCAGGGCGAGCTGACCTTCGACGAGGTCGTGCGCGCGCTCGACGCCGGCGAACCGCTCGACAACGTGCCGGGCCTCGCGCTGTGGCGCGACGGGCGCATGATCTACACCGACCACCGCGAGGTCGTCGGCTTCGACAAGTTCGGCAAGGTGCCGTGGCACCTGCTCGAGTACGAGCGCTACGCCGAGCTGCAGACCAAGCCCACGCGCATGAAGGTGCGCCACCGCTTCCCGCTGCCGGGCAAGTGGACGCCCGACAATCCGCCGCGCGCCTTCAGCCACTTCTCGAGCTACGGCTGCCCCGAGCCGTGCACCTTCTGCTGCTCGCCGCTGATCACCGGCAAGCGCTACAAGGCGATCCCCGGCGAGAAGCTCGCCGAAGAGATCGCCGAGCTGCAGCAGCGCTTCAAGTTCGACGTGCTGCGCTTCCAGGACGCGAACTGGGGCGTGGCCGAGAAGCGCACCAAGGCCTTCTGCGACAAGCTGGTCGAGCTCAAGGTGCCGATCCACTGGAACGGCACGATCGAGATCGAAACCATCGCGCGCTACAAGCAAGAGACGCTCGACGCGCTCGAGGCTTCGAAGTGCCATCTGCTGTGGCTCGGCGCCGAAACCGGCACGGCCGAGATGCAGACGCGCATCAAGAAGGAAATCAAACTCGACAACATCCCCAAGTCGATCGGCGAGCTCTACCGGCGCAACATCACGCCCGGCACCTTCTGGATCATCGGTTATCCCGGCGAGAGCGACGAGTCGATGCGCGACACGCTGCGCATGGCCGCCAAGATCAAGTACCTCTTCCCCACTGCCGGCTCGGAGGTCTATCCCTTCCGCCCGATCCCCGGCACCGAGGACTACCAGGCCGCGATCAAGCTCGGCTACGTCCCGCCCAAGGACTTCTACGAGTGGGGCAAGTGCTTCGAATACAAGTACAACGCCCACAACACGCCGCTGCCCGAAGACGTGCGTGAAACCTGGCGCCTCTACAACAACACGAGCGCCATCTACGACCGCAAGATCCACGAGGGCCCCAAGTGGATGCGCGAGACGCTCGCGAACATCGCCGGCTGGCGCCTCAAGAAGCACAAATACACCTTCCCGATCGAACAGAAGCTGTTCGACCTGTACGTGAAGGCCACGGGCCAGACCGACCCCGGCGCGAAGGACTACGTGCCGGCGGTGGATGCTTGAGCGGCGCGCGAAGAGCGCACGCCGTCAGCCTTCAGCCGCCAATCTCGATCAACGGCTCACCAGCCGTGAGCAGTTGAGCAACCTGCGCCCAGTTGCGCTCGAACACAGCGCGCAGGCGCGCATTCGAAGTGTTGCCAAGCGGGAGCAGCACGATCTGCGGAGGCGGCCCGTGACGCTCCACCAGCTTCACGAAGTCGCTGTCCTTGGTGCTCCCGACCGCGCTTGCTCCGCGCGCCTTCTCGAAGATCTCCTGATCTTCGGCATCGCGCAGTCCGAGCCTCTGAAGCGACAACGCATCGACGCCAAAGCGCTCGCAAAGCCACGGCGCCATAGCGGGCGACAACTGAGCGTCGAGCCAGACGATCACGCCGCGATGAACGGGTGATCGAGGCGCCGACTCGCGTAACGCAGCGCTGCGCGAATGTCGTCGGGCTCGAGATCGCGCAACTCCTCGAGCACCTGCTGCGCATCGAGTCCTGCGGCGAACGAGTCGAGGATGTCGATCACTCGAATGCGCATCCCGCGGATGCACGGCCGGCCGCCGCACTGCGCCGGGTTGACTGTGATGCGAGTGAGAAGCTCATCCATCCCAGACGAGACTAGCCGATCGTCACAGATGCCGCCGCGAACGCACGTCGAACGACAGCCGGCTGATGACGACCGGCGATGACGAGCGTGGAGCCCACAACCCGCCGCCGCCTGACGACGTGCGCGAGGGACTCCGCGCCGGCAGTCGATGCTCGAGCAGCGCGTGAGGAACACGAACGAGACCGCACTTTCGGCCGCGCTGGGGCACGCTCGGGTCGCGCTATGCTTCGCGCGTGCGACCCAGCGACACCAGTCCGCAAGCCCAGGCGCGCATGGACGCCTGGTACCGCTCGCTCACGCCGACCGAGCGCGGAGAGCTCCTTCGCGAGGCGTGGAACACGGGGCGAGAACTGCAGCTCGCCGGACTGCGGGCGCGCTTTCCGAGCGAAAGCGAAGAGCAGCTAGAGTTGCGCCTGGCGGAGCGTTGGCTGGGAGCGGAACTGTTCGAGCGCGTCATGGCGCACAAGAGGGCGCGTGGCCTGGGCTGAGGACTCGCTCAGCGCCGCCGAGGAGATGGCCGAGGTGTTCGAGTCGCTCGGCGTGCGCTATCTGCTGGGCGGCTCGATGGCCGCGGCGGTGTGGAGCGAGCCGCGCTTCACGCGCGACGTCGACATGGTCGCCGATCTCACGGATCACCACGTTGCTCCGCTTCTGGCGGCGCTGGGCGAGCGCTGGTACGCCGACGAAGTGCTCATCCGCGGCGCCATCGCGCGCCGCTCGTCGTTCAATGTCATCCGCTTGGAGCGCATGGTGAAGGTCGACGTGTTCGTGCCGCCTGACACCGGCCATCACGCCGCCAAGTGGAGCCGCGCGCGCGCCGTCCGACTGTCGCGCGACTCCAAACGCACGGTGGCGACGACTTCCGCCGAAGACATGCTGCTCCAAAAGCTCGTCTGGTTCCGCGAGGGCGGCGAAGCGAGCGAGCTGCAATGGCGCGACGTGACGGCGCTGATCCGAACGCTGGGTGCAGAGCTCGACTGGGACTACGTGCGGAGCTGGTCGGAGCGGCTGGCGCTCGCGGAGTTGCTCGAACGCGCTCGACGCGACGCCGGCGGCTGAGCGAGCGACTGTGTCCTCAGATTGGCCTGGTGAGCGCAGCGAGCACGCGCCGAGGCCGGCGCCGGCCGTCGGGACACCGCGAACTGCCGTGGAGGCCAAGCGCTCGCCGGAGGCCGGGCGGGGAGGCCGCGGGAAGACCACGGGGAGGACGCGGCGCGAGTTTGCGAGCGACGAAGACGCGCGAACCCCAGTCCGAACAGCCGGCGCGCGGTGGACTACAGACGACGACGCCCAGCCCCAAACGCCCGGCTAGAGCGCGCACCCCACGAGTGCAGCCACGCCCCCGCCGCAGTTGCGCCGATGCGCGCAAGGAAGGCCGCATGCTGAGCGCGCTCCAGATTTTCTCCAGATTCGCTGGGCCGCGCGCGGCCTCGGCGCTGTCGAACAGTGATAGCCTTCTGGCTAGTCCGGCAGCTCCCCATGCGGCCCGCGTCCCGCGACCGCGAACTGCCGGCGGCGCGCGGCGTCACTCGTGAGGCGCAGCGCGCGCCAGGTCCGAGTCACGATGCTGGACACCTCGATCATGATGGCCAAACGCAAGCTGCGGTTGGGTCTGGCGCTGGTGCTGTCGGCGGCTGTCAGCCTGCCGGCCAGCGCGCTGCCTGGGTGATGAACGGGCGGAGGGGGAGCGCGTGGCGCTCCCGGTGGTGGCGCGCCCCCTGGTGGCGGCGCGAGTCCGGGCGGCGGTGTTCCCGCAGCGCCGGGCGGAGCTGGAGGCCCGGCGAGCGGCGGCGGCGGCAGCGTGCCGAAGATCGTCCGCGGCGCGTCGGCCCGCAGCGTCCTCAAGTTGCAGTGGGAGTACCCCGCGTACGTCGAGAACATCGAAGCCGCGGACGGACGCACCACGGCCAAGCGCGCGAGCCGCGCGCTCAGCCGCGAGGAAGCGCTCAAGTACATCGCGGGGAAAGACCTGCGTCCGCTGCTGGTCCTGCGCGAGTGCAAGACCTGCAACGGCACCGATGACGCGCTGCTCAGCCGCGGAGTGGTCGACAACGAGAAGACCTTCCTTCTCGCGCGTTGGTTCCACTGCGTGAAGCTGCCGGTGGCCGTGCTCGAGCCCGATCACCCGTTCCACAACCTGTTCGACGAGAAGGATCCCGAGCACATGTTCCTGTGCGCCGCGGATGGCTCGTCGCGCATGGGGCTCGAATCCGAGCGCTCGCGAGTCGAGCTGTGGGGCGCGATGAACCAGGTGCTGGTCGCGAACTATCAGCAGGCGCCCGAGGGCCTGGTCAAGCAGATGGCCAAGGCCATCGACCGCTTCGATCAGGTCGACACCCGCGTGGCCGAGCTCGAAAAGAAGCTCGACAAGATCCTCGAGACCGATGGACCGGACTCGAAGAAGCTCAAGAAGGTCCAGGACGAGTTGGCGGACGCCAAGGTGGAACGCGCCGAGCTGTTCGCGCTGATCGAGAAATCGACGGCAGAGCTCAAGCTGCGCGTCGCCACGACTCCGGCGGAAGCCGAACCCAAGAAGTCCTGATCGGGAAGCGCTCGCACCTTCATTCACGTCGTCTCGACGACTGCGATGGCGGAGCGCGAGCTCGATTCCAACCGGGGCGGCCGCTGCGAAAGCACGGCCGCCCCGCTGTTTTGCGGCCGCCGCGCCCCTGACACTTCGTCGCGGACACGCCGACGACGACTCTCCGCCCCCACCGCCGCCTGACGCCGATGAAGCTCCGCTTCCTGCTCGCCGCGCTGTTTTCGCTGTGGATGCCGCTCGCGCTCCGAGCGCAGGACACCGCGCTCGAGGAGTTCGAGGCCATCGACCCTTACACCAAGGGCCAGCCGGAGCTGATGAAGCTCTTGGGCGTCGAGGCCTTCGGCCCGATCGCCTGGTCGGGCACGCAGCGCTCGCCCGACGTGAAGGCCGCGCTGGGCGGCATCGACGTGATCTTCATCGAGAGCGCCAACTTCCGCCTGGCCTCGACGCTCGAGAGCTACAAGCTCGGTGAAGACCGCGAGGACAAGCTGTGGCTCAACTCGCAACTGGCCGAGTTCAAGAAGCTGTTCCCCAAGCACAAGTACGGCACGAAGATCGATCCCTGGCTGCGCGCGCACCTGTGGATCCTGCGCCTGGAGAAGTGGCACGCCGAGTTCACCTCGACCTTCGGCCTCACCTACGACGACTTCACCAACCTCGAGAAGCGCGCCAAACGCGGCGAGCCCATGGGCGCGGGCCCGTACCTGGGCCAGAAGGAGAAGTTCACGGTCCTCCTGTCGCAAAAGCGCAGCGCGCTGGGGCGCTATCTGCGCCAGTACGCCGGCATCGAGACGGAGTACTCGTACCGCTTCCAACACGAGGACAGCTACTTCTTCGGCTCCAACTTCGAGTTGCTCGAGGAGAACGAGCGCGGCTTCGAGATCGCCTTCGCCGCAGGCGTTGCGGCTTCGCTGACGGCGAATTTCGTCGACGCGCTGCGCGACTCGCGCAACGTGGCGCCGGAGTGGTTCCGCTACGGCCTCGCGCACGCTGCGGCGCGGCGCGTCGACCCGCGCTGGAACCAGTGGGGCGCCGGCGGCGACCCGACCTCCGAGGACGACGACAGTTGGAAGTGGGAGCCGCGCGTGCTGGGGCTGGCCAAGAACAAGGTCGCGCCGCCCTGGAGCGAGATGATGGCCTGGACCAAGCTCGATCAGATCAAGCCGCGCGATCACATGGTGGTCTGGTCACGGGTCGAGTGGCTGCTCGAAGAGCGCAAGGACAAGGCGCGCGAACTGTTGCTCGCGTTCACCAAGCCGATCGCAGACTGGGGTCCCAAGCGCGACGAGTTGCGCGTCGAACAGCACAAGGCGGCGCTGAGGGACGTGCTGGGCGCGACCGAAGAAGAGTTGGACGAGGCCTGGCGCAATTGGGCGCTGCGCACCTACGCGAAGAAGCGCTGACGCGCGCGGAGTTGGTAGCGCGCGGAGCCAAGCTCTACCATCCTTCGCCCGCACCCAAGGAAGGCTGCAGACCATGGCCAAGAGCAACAAGAGCGCGTCGACGCCCCCCATCGACATCGGCATCGACACCAAGGACCGCGAAAAGATCGCCGGCGGGCTGTCGCACCTCCTGGCCGACACCTACTCGCTGTACCTCAAGACGCACGGCTTCCACTGGAACGTGGAAGGCCCGATGTTCAACACGCTGCACCTGATGTTCATGGATCAGTACACCGAGCTGTGGAACGCGCTCGACCTGATCGCCGAACGCATCCGCGCCCTGGGCTTCCACGCGCCGGCTTCGTACAAGCAACTGGGCAAGCTCTCGTCGATCCCCGACACCGAAGGCGTGCCCGAGGCGCTCGGGATGGTGCGCGAGCTCGTCACCGGACATGAAGCGGTCGCGCGCACGGCGCGCAAGGTGTTCGAACACGTCGACGACGCCGGCGACGAAGCCAGCGCCGACCTGCTCACCCAACGACTCCAGATCCACGAGAAGACGGCCTGGATGTTGCGCAGCCTGTTGAAGTGAGTTCGAGCAGCGCCACAACTTCGCAACGAGCCTCCGACCAGGGCGAGCCTTCTCCGAACGCGGAGGGGAGCGCCCTGGCGCGCTACGGACTGCTCGTGCTCGCGCTGGCCGCGGCGAGCGCCGCACTGTGGCCGGCGCTGAGCGGCGAGTTGGTCTACGACGACCTGCTGCTGGTGGCGCGCAACCCGGCGCTGGTGAGCGCGAGCGAACTCGCGCGCTCGTTCACATCCGCACACTGGGACCTGCCCGGCGAGGCGCAGGCCGCGGGCGAGGCCCCCATCGTCGGCTACTGGCGGCCGCTGACGATGCTGGCGCTGTACCTGGGACGCGTGGTCGGCGACGGCGCGACCTGGGGCCACCACGCGGTGTCGCTGGCGATCCATCTGTGCGGTGTCGCGCTCGTCTTCGCCCTCGCGCAGCGCCTGGCGCGCAGCGTCGCAGTCGCCGGCGCCGCCGCGCTCCTATTCGGCCTGCACCCGGTGCACGTCGAGTCGGTGGCCTGGATCTCGGCCGTGAACGACCCGCTGGCCGGCGTGCTCACGCTCGGCTCGCTCGTCAGCTACCTGCGCTGGCGAGATCAAGGCTCGCGCGGCGCGCCGTGGCTCTCAGGCGCCTTGCTGCTGCTCGCGCTGCTCGCCAAGGAGAGTGCGCTGGCCTGGTTCGCACTCGCACCGGCGCTCGACGCGGGTCGACGCGTCGCTGCGGGCGAGCGGCGTTTCGCGCGCATCGTCCCGGCCTTCGCGCCCGCGCTCGCGGCGCTGGCGAGCTACTACGTGATGCGCGTCGGCGTGTTCGACGACGCAGCCGCGGGCTTCGATCGCATCACGTCGTACCTGTACACGTCGACTGCGCGCCGCTTGACGCTGCGCGTCGAGCTCCTGGGCGGCGCACTGGCGCTGCTGGTGTGGCCGCACCCGCTCAACCTGTTCCGCGAGGTGCGCCCCGAAGTCCCGTGGAACGACCGCACGCTGTGGCTCGCGATCGGCGCGTGCGTTCTGTGGGCCGCACTCGCGCTGTGGAGCTGGCGCAGCGCGCGTCGCGAGCTTCTCGCCGCACTGCTGATCGCGCCTGCGGGACTCGCGCCCGCGCTGATCGGCTTCGAGTCGATCGGCCGCTTCCCGCTGTCCGAGCGCTTCCTGTACTTGCCCGCTGTAGGCGCAGCACTGTTCGTCGCGACGCTCCTCGTGCGCTCGACGCCGCGCTGGTTCGCGCTGTCGGGCGTCGGCGCGCTCGCGCTCGCGGCTGGACTCCAGGCGCACGCACGCACGGCCGTGTGGCGCAGCGAAGAGACGCTGTTCCGCGACGGTGTCGCGCGCTCGCCGCGCAGCATGTACGTGCAGTGGGGCTTGGGGCGCGTGCTGTTGCAGCGCTTCCAACGCACGCTGCACGTAGCGGACCTGCTCGAGGCGCAAGAAGCCTTCGACGCTGCGCAGCGCATCGCGATCGAGAATCCGCGCGACCCGGCGGTGCTCACCACGCCCTTCGACGAGCTGCAGTCGAGCCTCGGCATGGGCTGGTACCTCCTGTACTGCGCGTTGCACATCCCGCAGGAGTGCTCGCTCGACGAGGCCGAACTCGTGTTCCGCGAGATCACGCAGCGCGCACCGCACTCGGCGGAGGCGCACTGCGGACTGGGCGTGGCGCTGCGCTACCTCGGCCGCGGCGACGACGCCGAGAAGGCCTTCGCGCGCGCAACGAGCGAGAACCCGCGCCACTACGAGTCGTGGATCAACCTCGGACACCTGCAGATCGAGCGCGGGCGCTGGCGCGAAGGACTCGACGCCTTCGATCGCTGCATCGCGATCTCGCCGGGGAGCGTCGAGGCGCACGTAGCGCTCGCGATGTGCGCGACCGAGCTCGCGCTCAGCGCGCGCGCGAAGGACGCGCTCAAGGCCGCCGTGGCGCTCGCGCCGAACGACCCGGGCGTGCAGACGCAACTGGGCGTGCTCGCGGCGCGCGAAGGTCGCTACGACGACGCGCTCGAGGCCTTCGAACGCGCGCTGAAGGTCCAAGGCTCGAACGGGCCGACGCACCTGGTGCGCGCCAAGACGCTCTTGTTCCTGGGGCGGCCGAGCGAAGCTCTGGCGGCCTTCCTCGAAGCCAGCCGCTGGCTGCAGGAGCCCGCCCTCGACCCGCTGCGCCCGCAGCAGACCTTCGAGGCCTTCTACAACGCTGGCGCGCTGGCGAGCGAGCTCAGCACGCCCGACAAGGCCATCGAATTGCTCGAAGAGGCCCGCAAGCGCGATCCCGACGGCTCGCACCGCGCGGCGATCGACCAGGCGCTCGCGAAGCTGCGTGCGCTGCCGAGCGCAACTGCGCCTTCGAGCGGCGCCCAGCGCTAGCCGCCCGCTCAGGCGTGCAGCGCGATCTCGTCGGTCTTCAGCACCGGCCCTTCGACGCAGCACTTCACGTTGGGCCATGCGCCGCGCGGGCCGTCGGGCTTGGTGGGCACGGGGCAGGCGTTACAGATGCCGACGCCGCAGCCCATCATCGTCTCGAGCGAGAGCCAGCACTCGAGCTTGCGCTCGTCGGCGAAGTGCTGGACGGCCTCGAGCATGCGCTCGGGGCCGCAGGCGAGCAGGCGCACTTCGCGCGGGATCGCGCCGGAGGCCTGCTCGCGCGCGAGCAGCTCGAGCACGTTGCCGCGCAGGCCGTGCGAGCCGTCGACGGTGGCCGTGAGCACGCGCGCGCCGAGCGCTTCGAGCGCGGCGAGGTCGTAGAGCAGTCCGCTGCGCGCGGCGCCGAACAACAGGTGCAGCTGTGAGGGTTTGCAGGGCGTGCGGCCGTCCATGCCGGCCAGCGCCTGCTCGATGCCCATGTAGAACGGCGCGATGCCGACGCCGCCGGCGAGCATCACCCACGGCGGTCCATCGCCGTCGAGCGCGGGCCAGCCGTTGCCGAGCGGGCCGATCGTGCGCACGAGTTGCCCCGGCGCACAGGCCGCGAGCGCGCGCGTGCCGCGGCCCATCACCTTGAGCAGGAACTCGAGTACGTCGCCGCGTTGGCGGTAGATCGAGAAGGGCCGCGGAATCGCCGGCGAAAGTCCGTCTTCGCGGCGCAGCATGAAGAAGCGGCTCGCGCGTACGGTGGGCAGCGCAAGCTCGGGGCGCAGCGCGAGCAGCACGCCGTCGTCGCCGCAGGGCTCGACGGAGATCACTTCGGAGAGGAACGAACGTGCGTCGGGCGGCGGCGCGGGCATGGCTGCGGAGGAGTATAGATGCGTGCGCGGCGCGATCGCCGCAATCTCGCGGCTGGAGGCTCGCGCGGCGCGTCTCTATCCTCTCCCCGCCCCTTCACGAGCGCGCTCCGCGATGCCCACCTTCAGCGAATCGATCCTCGCCGCCCTCTCCAAGCACACCGGGGCGAACAGCGGCGCGCTCAAGCTCGAGAGCCCGCGCGATCCCGCGCTCGGCGACGTCGCCTTCCCGTGCTTCGTGCTCGCCAAAGAACGCAAGCAGCCGCCGCCGGCGCTGGCGGCCGAGCTCGCCGCGAAACTCGCGGGGGAATTCGACGACATCGCCGTCGTCGCCACCGGCCCGTACTTGAACTTCCGCGTGGCGCGGCCGCGGCTGGCGCGCGAAGTGCTCGGCGCGGTCGAGGCGGCCGGCGCGCGCTTCGGCGGCTCGAGCGAGGGCGCGGGCAAGACGGTCGTCATCGACTACAGCTCGCCCAACATCGCCAAGCCGATGCACGTCGGGCACATCCGCTCGACGATCCTGGGCGCTTCGCTGGTGCGCATCTTCCGCCACCTGGGCTACCGCGTGGTCGGCGTCAACCACATCGGCGACTGGGGCGCGCAGTTCGGCGGACTCGTCGTCGCGCTGCGGCGCTGGAAATCCCAGGTCGACCTCGAGCGCGATCCGGTGATGGGCCTGCTCGACCTCTACCAGCGCAGCAAGGAGGCGCTGAAGAGCGACGAGCAGTTCCAGCGCGAAGCGGTAGCGGCCTATCAGGAACTCGAGAGCGGCCGCGAAGGCGAAGTGCGCGAGCTGTGGCGCTGGGTGACCGAGGTCTCGCTGCGCGGCTTCAACGCGACCTACAAGCGCCTGGGCATCGCGCACGAGCACGTGCGCGGCGAGAGCTGGTACGAACCGCTGCTTCAAGCCACGCTCGAGCGCGTCAAGGCCGCCGGCGTGACCGAGATCAGCGAAGGCGCGCTGGTGGTGATGCTCGGCGAGGTCGACAAGGGCCTCAAAGCCACGCCGTGCCTGCTGCAACAGTCCAACGGCACGACGCTGTACGCCACGCGCGATCTCGCGGCGCTGTTCAGCCGCTGGGAGGAGTTCGCCTTCGAGCGCTGCCTGTACGTGGTCGGCGGCGAGCAGAAGCTCCACTTCCGCCAGCTCAAGGCCGTGCTGCAGCGCATGAACGAGGCCTGGGCCGCGCGTGTCGAGCACGTCGACTTCGGGATGCTGCTCGGGCCGGGCCGCGTGAAGATCGCCAGCCGCAAGCGCGGCGAAGTGCTCGTGCTCGACGATTTGATCGACGAGTGCGTCGAAGAGGCCGCCAAGGTCATCGAGGAGAAGAACCCGGGCCTGTCGACCAAGGCGCAAGTCGCCGAGCAGGTCGGCATCGGCGCGCTGGTGTTCAACGACTTGAAGCGCGAGCGCATCAAGGACGTGATCTTCGACAAGCGCGAGTTCCTGGCCTTCGAGGGCGACACCGGGCCGTACCTGCAGTACACGCACGCGCGTCTGGCCTCGATCCTGCGCAAGGCGCTCGCGAGCGGCGACGCAGCGCTCGGCGCCGAGCCCGACTTCACGGCGCTCGAGAACGCGGGCGAGATCCTGCTGCGCATCGCGCGCCTGGGCGACGTGACGCGCGCAGCGGCAGCCAAGGCCGAGCCGAGCGAGCTCTCGCAGTACGCGCTTTCCCTGGCGCGCGAGGTCTCGACCTGGCTCACGCAGCCGGAGAACCGCGTGCTCGGCAGCGAGCCGCGCGCCGGGGCCGCCCGCCTCGCGCTCGTGCGCGCCGCCAAAGCCACGCTCGGCATCGCGCTGAGCCTGCTGGGCATGGCCGCGCCGGAGGAAATGTGAGCCGCGCGCCCCGCCCGCCGCGCGCCGTCCCTGTTGTGGTCCTGGACGGCGTCGCCCCGCGGGCGCGTCGTCAACTTTTTCCAGCCCCCTGCCGAACTTCGCCGTCGCAAGCCTGAGAGCCCCCACGTGATCGAGCGCTACATCCGCGATGTCCCGGACTTCCCCAAGCCCGGCATCCTGTTCAAGGACATCACCCCGCTCCTGGCGAGCGCCGAAGGCTTGAAGCTCGCGATCGACCAGCTCGCCGCGCTGGTCGACCCCAAGAGCTACGACATGGTGTGCGGCGTCGAGTCGCGCGGCTTCATCTTCGGCACAGCGCTGGCGCTGCGCGTCGGCAAGGGCTTTGCGCCGATCCGCAAGCCCGGGAAATTGCCCTGGAAGACGGTTTCGCAGAGCTACGAGCTCGAGTACGGAACCGACCGCATCGAGATCCACACCGACGCCGTCGCGCCCGGCCAGCGCGCGCTGCTCGTCGACGATCTGCTCGCCACAGGCGGCACCGCGGAGGCGGCGGTCAAACTCATCGAGCGCATCGGCGGCAAGGTCGTCGCGTGCTCGTTCGTGATCGAACTGGTGTTCCTGCACGGCCGCCAGCGGCTGGGCGCCACACCGGTGCATTCGCTCGTGAAGTACTAGCCTCGAGTTCGCGAGGCCCTACCCCTCAGGCCCAGCATGCCCAAGTCCAAGAGTGCGAGCGCGTCGAGCAAGAAGCCTGCGGCGGCCCTGCCTGCGCGAGCGAATCGGAGCGCGAGCGCGCGCGACAAGTCGTCGAGCAAGCCGGCCGAGACCAAGCGTCCGGCGCGCGAACTCGAACCGGCGCCGGCGCTGCCCAAGGGCGCGCTAAAGCCTGCCAAGGGACCGGCGATCTCCGCGCCGCAAGCGGACCTGCCCGCGCCGGCGAAGAAGGCGGCGGCGACGAGCAAGCCGAAGTCCGATCGGCGCCCGACGGTCGACGAGCTGCGCGCCATGCCGGTCGACGACATCTGGCCCCACTACCGCCGCGCCGCGGGAACGCGCCCGCGCGACGACGAATGGATGGAGAAGCTGCGCAACGTGCTGATGGAGCAGCACTACCCGCTGGTCAAGCACATCGCCGAGCGCCTGCTGCAGACGCTGCCCAAGTCGATCGAGCTCGACGACCTCGTCAGCGCCGGCCTGTTCGGCCTGATGGACGCCATCCGCGGCTTCGACCCCGACCGCGGCATCAAGTTCAAGACCTACTGCACCACGCGCATCCGCGGCTCGATCCTCGACCAGTTGCGCTCGCAGGACTGGGTGCCGCGGCTGGTGCGCCTCAAAGCCGGACGCATCGAAAAGGCGCTGCAGCGGCTGCAGGGCGAGTACGGCCGCGAGCCCACGCACGCCGAGCTGGCCAACGCGCTGCGCATGGAGCACGGCGAGCTGGCGCTGGAGATGACCAGCGCGCACGCCAAGACGATGTTCTCGCTCTCCGATCGCTGGGACGACCGCGACGACGACAACTCGATGGAGAAGGTCGAGATCGTCGAGGACCAGAAGGCCGTCGACCCGATCGCCGAACTCAACCGCCGCGACGTGATGCTCTACATCACCAAGTCGCTGACGCACAAAGAGCGCTTCATCATCGAGCAGTACTACCACGTCGGCCACACCATGCGTGAGATCGGCGAGATGCTCGCGCTGACCGAGTCGCGCGTGTGCCAGATCCACTCCAACGTGATGGGTCGGCTCAAGGGCCTCTTGGCGCCGGGTTCGGGCAGCCTGGAAGCCTGAGCCGCGCCGCGCGGCGATGCAGTTCCACGCGATCGAGCACGACGTCGTCGACTCGACCAGCGAGCGCGCCTTCGCAGCGCTAGCAGCGGGCGTGGCGCGCCACGGCGACGTGCACATCGCGCGCGAGCAGACCGCCGGACGAGGTCGGCGCGGAGCGAGCTGGGCCAGCGCTCGCGACGCAGGGCTGTACATGAGCGTGGTGCTGCGGCCCGCGCGGCCCGCGAATCCCGCGGCGCTCACGATCGGGGCCGGGCTCGCAGTGCTCGAGGCCGTGCGCGACGCCGGAGCACGCGACGCGCGCCTCAAGTGGCCCAACGACGTGCTCGTCGACGGCGCGAAACTGGCTGGAATCCTGGTCGAAACGCGCGGACTCGATCCCGCAGCGCCGCACTACGTGGTCGGCATCGGAATCAACGTCCGCCAGCGCGAGTTCCCGCCCGAACTGCTCGCGCAGCGCGCCGTGACGAGTCTTGCGCTGTGCGGCCTCGACTGCACGGTGTCGCGCGCGCGTGAACTGCTGCTCGAACGGCTCGCAGGGCGACTCGAGCAAGCGCTCGACGAAGCGCCGCGGCTGTGCGGCGACTACGTGGCGGCGACGGAGCTCGGCGGGCGCCTGCTCGAGCTCGAGTGCGGCGACGAGCACGTCTGTGGCGTGTTCGTCGAGCTCACGCTGCGCGGCCTGCTCGTGCGCACTGGCGACGGCGTCGAGCGGCGCTGCGCGCTCGAACATCTGCGCGCCGTGCGAACCGTTTGAGAGCGCGCGGCGCCTATACTGCGCCGATGCCCCGCAACGACGGCCGACAGCCCAACGAACCCCGCCCGCTCGCGTTCCAGCGCGCGTTCACGAACAGCGCCCCGGGGTCGGTGCTCGCCAGCTTCGGCGCGACGCGCGTGCTCTGCACGGCGACCTACACCGACGGCGTGCCGCCCTTTCTGCAGGGCAAGGGTCAGGGCTGGCTCACGGCCGAGTACGGCATGCTCCCGGCCTCGACCAAGGACCGCAAACAGCGCGACCGCGGCACGAAGATCGACGGCCGCGGCATCGAGATCCAGCGCCTGATCGGCCGCGCGGTCCGCGGCGTGGTCGACCTGCGCAAGCTGACCGAGCGCACGGTCTGGATCGACTGCGACGTGCTGCAAGCCGACGGCGGCACGCGCACAGCGGCCATCAGCGGCGCCTGGGTCGCGCTCTACGACCTGTTCAAGCACATGGACCAAAAGCGCGTGCTGCGCGGCTGGCCGCTCTCGTCGCAACTCGGCGCGATCTCGGTCGGCGTGGTCGGCGGCGAAGTGCTGTGCGACCTCGACTACTCCGAGGACAGCAAGGCCGAGACGGACATGAACCTCGTGATGACCGGCGAGGGCCAGTTCATCGAGGTCCAGGGCTCCGCGGAGGGCGCGCCGTTCCGCCGCGAGGAACTCGACGCGATGCTCGAAGTCGGAGCCGCCGGCATCCGCCGCGTGTTCGAAGTGCAGCGCGCGGCGCTCGGGATCTGACGCGGCTTCGGCGCGCATCGCTGAGCCTGTCGACGAACTCGGCGCCGCAGCTCGAGGACTCAACGTGGCCCAAGTCACACGTAGGTCACGCATCCACTGGGTCCTGATCCTGGCTGTGGTCCTCGTGGTCGCGGTGACGTTTCTCTCGCGTTTGACGGGGCCAGCGAGCGATCGAGCGCTCGAAGGCGCAAGCGCGAACCGCGAGCTGAGTCCGCCCATCGATGCGGACGCTGTGGAGCCAACGCATTGGTCCACACTCCGCGACGCGGAGTTGGCCGAGCCCGAGTCCCGCGGACTCTCCGACGAACCGGTCGGCAGCGACAGCAGATCTCCTGCGCCTGCGACTGCCTCCAAGCGCGATCTCGAGATCGAGCGTTGGCGCTCTCAGATCGAACGTCGCCTGGCGGCGTTCGAAGTCAACACGCGAGATCTCGACCGCGTCCACGACCTCGTGCTCGAATGCATCCTCGCGCGGCTCGAACTCGAGTTCAGGTTTCACGAACACGGCGAAGGAGCGCGAGCACCGCTGTCCGCCGATGGCGAGACCCAGACGGTGATGCGATCGGGCCCGAGCGGCACGCGGTCCTACTCGATTCGAAGGGACGACTATCCGCTCTACTTCGAGATCGTGAAGTACTTCGACCCGGCCAACCTCGAGGTCGCGCTGGTCCCCCACAACTCCGTCCCCAAGGCGCTCTCCGCGCGCGCAGCGCAGTTTGCGACGGACGTTCTCGAGCGGCTCCAGTGAAGCGGCCTCGGCGCGTCGAGCGGCTCAGTGCGCGTGCGGGTCCTCGACCAACTCGGTGAGCACGCCGCCGGTGGCCTTGGGGTGCACGAAGGCGATGCGCGTGCCGTGCGCGCCGGGGCGCGGCGACTCGTCGATGAGGCGCAGGCCGGCGGACTTGAGCGCAGCGATCGCCGCAGCGACGTCGTCGACGCGGTACGCGACGTGGTGCAAGCCGCCGCCGGTCTTCTCGAGGAAGCGCGTGACCGGCGAATCGGGCGCTGCGGGCTCGACGAGTTCGATGCGCTGCTCGCCCGCGTAGGTGACGAGCACGTTGACCTTCTGGTCGGCGACGTACTCCGGTTCACTCGCGCTCAAGCGGAGCACGCCTTCGTAGGTCTTGCGCGCGTCGGCGATCGACGGAACGACGATGGCGATGTGGTGCACGCCGCGTACGAGCGGCGCGAGGTTCGTGGGCAGCATTTGCGAATCGTAGCGCGCTACCTCACATGGAGCGGCGCGCGCCGGGACGCACCCCGGCGCGCACGAGGATCAGCGTTAGGCAGAGAGCCCGTGGCTCAGTTCGCAGTGAACTTCATCCCCAGGCAGGAGTAGTAGCCCTCGTTGGCCATGTAGATGCGGACACGATAGTCGCGGGCCACGCAGCCGGCGTCGCCCCAGCCCACGTAGTCCATGTACGCGCCTTGCGAACTGACCTGGCTCGTCAAGGCATGCCACACTCCGTTGATGCGCCACTGGAGCGACAGGTTGGGATTGGTGTTGCGGTCACGCCGCGCCTGCGCAGCGAACGTCGCACCATCCGCGCCGTAGGCGTAGATGTAGCGGACAGTCCCAGTGTGGTCGTATCCGTGGAAGCCGAACCCCCAGCTCATCGAGCAGCTGATCGACAGGTTCACCCGACGAAATTCGATGAAGAGATCCTCACCGGGCGAGAACTCCGCCATCTCCGGCGCGCCCGACGGCATCGCGCTCTCGGGCAGGATCAGAGTGCGCCACTCCGGCAGCGCGGGCTCGTCACGCCCGCTCCCGTCACCCGACGACGACTCGAAGCGGAACCGGTCGGTGAGCGCCAACAGCTCGGCGCGAGTCGACGGCCGCAGGCCGCCGAAGTACAGGTCCAGGCGCACCTGCGGCTGCCCGAGCTCGTCCAAGCGAATCAGCGTGAAGCTGGGCCGGCGTTGCTGGAGCTCGCTCACGCGCGCGTCGTGCACTGCATCCAGCGCAGCCGCCTCGGCCGGACTCAGAGCTTCGCTCGCAAGGCCGCTCGGCGCGGGCATGCCGGTGGGCGCGCCTTGCGATGCAAGGGAGAGGGGGATCGTCGCGGCGGTGGCGGACAGCGACGCCAACAGGAACACGAACAGTGCGGATGCGGTTTTCACCTGAGGCTCCGGGAGAAGGGGTTGAGTCAAATTGGGGGCAAACGCGCCCACGACCTCCAACGCACAACAAGCTCGTGCGCTGCGTGGATTCCGAGGTCTTGGCGTCGAGGACTCGCGCCGCGCGGACAGCACGGACAGCGCGGGCGCCCGCGCTGGCGCTGACTCGGCGAGTTCGATGCGCCGCCGGCCCCGCCCGAATCGCCGCGCGCTACCGTGACGGGATGACGTTTCGAGCCGTGATCTGCTCCGCAGTCGCTGCGCTGAGTTGCGCGTCGCCCGGGCCCACGCCCGCGCCCGAGAAGCCTACCGAGCCTCTGCAGACGCCCTTGGCCGCGCTGCTCGTGCGGGCCATCGAGGCTGGCGCGATTCCTGGAGCGACGGCGCGGATCGGCCGCGGCGACGAGGTGCTGGCGTCGACCCGCCTCGGCGCGCGCGCGGTGACACCCGAGCGCGAGGAGCTGACGACGGACACGCTGTTCGACCTCGCCTCGCTGACCAAGCCGATCGCGACGGCCTCGAGCGTGCTCAAGCTCGTCGAGCGCGGCCAGCTCGAGCTCGACGCGCCGCTCGCGCGCTACCTGCCGGAGTTCGGCGCCAACGGCAAGGAGTCGATCACGCTCGAGCAGCTGCTGCGGCACTGGAGCGGCCTGATCGCGGACAACTCGCTCGCGGACTACGCGGACGGGCCGCAGCGCGCGTGGGAGCGCATCTGCGCGCTCGCGCCGGCGCATCCGCCCGGCTCGAAGTTCATGTACAGCGACGTGGGCTACATCGCGCTGGGAGTGCTCGTCGAGCGCGTCAGCGGCCTCTCACTCGACGAGTTCGCGCGGCGCGAGATCTTCGAGCCCGCCGGCATGCGCGACACGGGCTTTCGGCCGCGGTTTGAACTGCACGCGCGCTGCGCTCCGACGGAACCGCGGGAGGCCGGGATGCTGCGCGGCGAGGTCCACGATCCGCGCGCAGCGCACCTGGGAGGTGTCGCCGGACACGCGGGGCTGTTCTCGACGCTCGAGGACGTCTCGCGCTGGTGCCGCATGCTCGCAAACCGCGGGATGATCGACGGCGTGCGCGTGCTCTCGCGCCACAGCGCCGACGCGCTGCTCACGCCGCGCTGGCTCGCGAACGGCGAAGGCGGCCGCACGCTCGGGCTCGACTGCGACACGGCGTACTCGTCGCCTCGCGGAACGATGCCGCGCGGGGTCAGCGTCGGCCACACGGGCTTCACGGGCACGTCGCTGTGGCTCGACCCGGCGAGCAAGGTGTGGTGCGTCGTGCTGACGAGCCGCCTGCATCCCGCGGGCCAGGGCGATGTGCGCGAGCTGCGGCGCGGCGTCGGCGAGTACGCCGGCCTGTTCACGCGCTCGCTCGGACTCGATCTGTTGAAGCAGCTCGAACTCTCGACCCCCGTGCGCACCGGCGCCGACGTGCTCGCGCGCGAGAGCTGCGAGCGACTGCACGGTCGCCGCGTCGCGCTGCTCACCAATCGCACCGGCCGCACGCGCGACGGCGAGCGCACGCTCGATCTGCTGCGCCGCTGCGGAGTCGAGGTCGTGTGCGCGATGACGCCCGAGCACGGCTTCGACGCGGCGCTCGAGGGCGCGGTGGAAGACGGCATCGACACTGCGAGCGGCGTGAAGCTCTTCAGCCTGTACGGCAAGACGCGCCGGCCCACGCGCGAGATGCTCGAAGGCGCCGACACGCTCGTGTTCGACGTGCAGGACGTCGGCGCGCGCTTCTACACCTACTCGACGACTCTGGGCTACGCGATGGAGGCCGCGGCGGAGCACGGCCTGCGCGTGGTCGTGCTCGACCGGCCCAACCCGATCGGCTTCGTGCGGCCGCAGGGACCGCTCGCCGATCCCGCGCGACTGGACTTCGTCGCGTACAAACCAATCCCGATCGTGCACGGCCTCACGCTGGGTGAACTAGCGCGCCTGTACCGCGAGCACTTCGGCGTCGCCTGCGAGCTCGAGGTCGTCGCGTGCGAGAACTACCGCCGCTCGATGGACTGGGCCGCCACCACGCTCGACTGGCTCGCGCCGAGCCCCAACCTGCGCAATCCGACGCAGGCGCTGCTCTATCCGGGCGTGGCGCTGCTCGAGTTCACGAACGTCTCGGTCGGCCGCGGCACGGACGAGCCCTTCGAACGCATCGGCGCGCCGTGGATCCACGGGTCGCAGCTCGCTGCATGGCTCAACGCGCTCGAGCTTCCGGGCGTGCGCTTCGCCGCCACGCGCTTCACGCCGCGCGAGAGCCGCTTCGCGAACGAGGCGTGCTCCGGCGTGCAGATCGAAATCGTCGATCGCAACGTGCTCGAGCCGGTCGAACTCGGCCTCGCGCTCGCGTGGATGCTGCTGCGCCTGCACGGCGACGAGTTCGAAGTCGCGAAGGTCGATGTGTTGCTGCGCAACCACAGCGCCTGGGAGCAGCTCCTTCGCGCCCGCGAATTCGGCGAACTGCGCGAGATCGCCCACCCGGACTTGAGCGACTTCCTCGCGGCACGCTCGCGGGTCCTGCTCTACCACTAGTGACGCGGGCGCTTCGTTACGCGGTGTCGGCGAATGAACGCGAGCGAGCTCGGCCGCCGACTTGCGCCGCGGCAGCGCACTGTCGATAACTGCCGACATGCAGAGGCTCGCAGCTTTCGCGGTCCACGTCGTTCTCGCTCTCTCCTACCCTTCCGCGCTCGCCAGCGCGCAACAGCCCACGAACGAGGTCGTGGAGCGCAAGGGCGAGACTTGTCTCGTCCGCTTCGACGGCGGCGATGAGAAGCTCGCCGATTCGGCGCTCGCAGCAGTTGAACAGGTGTGGCCGATCGTTGCCGAGTTGTTCGGCGCCCAGGGCGCCAAGCCCGCCAAGCCGCTCGAAGTCCATCTGTACCGCCACACCGCGGGCTACGAGGCGGCCGAGCTGCGGCTCACGCAGGGCAAGTTCGCGCGCAACCTCGCGATGGCGCACCACGCCTCGCGCTCGGCGCATGTCGCGCTGCAGCCGCCGTGCATGGACGAGACCCTGCGCGCGATCGGCCTGCCGCCGCAGACGCTCACGCTGCTCGCCTGGGAAGCGGCGCACCTGGCGCGCTTCGAGCTGTGTCCGAACTTCGCGAGCCATCCCGACTGGCTGGTCGACGGCGTCGCGTCGCACGTCGCGCAACGCGTCAGCGCCAAGCTGTTCGGTCGAGAGCCCCGCGAGATCCCCTTCTGGTCGAACGACATGGTGCGCGTGCAGGCGCTCGCGACGGCCGGCAAGCTGCCCACGCCCGAGCACCTGCTCGCCGGCCGCGTCGAGGACTTCGACTGGCGCGAGCGCTACGCCCTGCGCAACCAGTGGTTCGCGTTCCTGGTCGGCGACGCGCGCCGCAAGAAGCTCCTCGAGTGCCTCGCGTTCGCGCGCCGCACCGGCGGAGGCAGCGAGTACGCGGAGAAGGTGCTCGCGCACGCGACCAAGGCCTTCGGGAGCGCCGGCCGCGACTTCGACAAGCACGTGGCCGCGCTCGCGCCGCAGTGGGACGAGGTCTATCGCTCGCTCGCGCCGCACGGCGAGGACTGGCTGCAGATCGCCTTTCCGAGCTTCAACGCCATCGCCTGGAACACGCAGCCGGTCGAGACGGCGGAGTTCAAGATGGCGAGCACGCTGCGCATCCTCCCGGGAGGCCGTGGGCAGCTGAATTTCCTGTTCGCGCGCGAGCCGCGCGGCTTCTACTCGATCGCCTTCGTCGCCGACGCGGGCTTCACCGTGCTCGACTACGACGCGAATGCGAATTCCTGGACGACGCTCTTGAACGCCAACGCTCCCGCGCTCCGTCTGGGCGTGACGACCCAAGTGAAGGCGGCCGTGTCCGGGCGCAAGCTCACGGTGTCCGTCGAGAACCAGAGCTGGTCCGTCGAGCTGCCGCGCGCACTGCCGAAGGAGGTCGTGTGGGGCCTGGGCGCGCAAGCTGGTCCCGAGGGCTCGAGCACCGGAAGCGCCGGGCTGTGGCGGGGCCTCGCGGTCGGCAAGTAGCTGTTCGCGGGAATCCCGAGCGCAACTCGCGCGTCCATCACAACTAGCTCTGGCGCCGCGCTGGCCGCGGGGGCGCGAGAGGCGATACTGCGCGCCGCGCGAGCGCGCCCGGTTCCGCCGACGCGGCGCTCAACGAAGTTCAGCCGACTCGCTGCACAACCGCGCGCGTGACGCGCAGCTGCGCACGCCGTCTAGCCAAGCCCATTCCTCAACGCTCCGCCGATGCAAGCACCCGCCCCCCTCAGCCAAGCCGAGCTCGACCGCACCCGCGACTTCATCCAGGCCGTGCGCGAGCGCGTCGGCACGGTGGTCGTGGGCCAGGACGTCGTGGTCGAGCGCCTGCTCATCGCGCTGTTCACCGGCGGCCACATCCTGTTGCAGGGCGTTCCGGGCCTGGCGAAGACGCTGCTGGTGAGTGTGCTCGCGCGCTCGATCGACCTGGACTTCGCGCGCATCCAGTTCACGATCGACCTCCTGCCCGCCGACATCCTCGGCTCGGAGATCCTCGATCAGCGCACGAGCGAGTTCCGCATCCGCAAGGGTCCGGTGTTCACCAACCTCTTGCTGGCCGACGAGATCAACCGCGCCGCGCCCAAGGTGCAGGGCGCGCTGCTCGAGGCGATGCAGGAGCGCAAGGTCACGATCGGCAACGAGACCTTCAAGCTGCCCGCGCCGTTCCTGGTGATCGCGACGCAGAATCCGATCGAGCAGGCCGGCACGTTCGAGCTCCCCGAGGCGCAGCTCGACCGCTTCATGCTGGTGCACCGCCTCGTGTACCCCAAGCCCGAGGAAGAGCGCGAAGTGCTGATGCGCAACGCGGCGCTGGGCATCGAGAAGTCGGGCAAGGGCGCGATCGCGCGCACCGAGTTCGATGCGCTCGCGCGCGAGCCGGTGGGCTCGACCAAGGAGCTGGTCGACGCCATGGAAGCCGTGCACCGCGTGCACGTGAGCGAGACCTTCGTCGAGCACGTGGTCGACCTCGTGGGCCGCTCGCGCGTGCATCCGGCGGTCGAGCTGGGCTGCAGCCCGCGCGCCGGCATCTCGTTGATCAAGTCGGCGCGCGCGCGCGCGCTGATGCACGGCCGGCGCTACGCCATCCCCGAGGACCTGTTCGCCCTCGCCGAGGACGTGATGATCCACCGCATGCGCCTCAAGTACGAGGCGATCGCCGAGGGCGTCACCAATCGCATGGTGCTCGACGAGTTGCTCAGCGCGCTGGGCAGCGGCGCCGAGCGCGCGCACAAGCCCGCAACCGCGTCCGTCTAGGCGCACGCTCGCTCTTCGCGCCTTGGAAGCGTTCCTCGAAGACCTGGAGCGGCTCGACTCGCGCCAGTTCGCGATCGCGCTGCGCAAGCTCGCCAACAGCTTGCAGTACGGCGTCGACCGCTCGCCCTTCGTCGGCTCGGGCGTCGAGTACGTGCAGTCGCGCCCCTACGTCGAGGGCGACTCGATCCGCTCGATCGACTGGCGCGTCACGGCGCGCACCGGGCGCTTCCACGTCAAGGAATTCGAGACGCCCAAGAGCATGCCGGCGTACCTGCTGCTCGACACCTCGGCCTCGATGACCGTGTCGTCGGGCGCGCGCAGCAAGTACGCCACGGCGCTCTACATCGCCGGCGGACTCGCGCTGGCCTGCCTCGACCGCGTCAGCCCCGTCGGGTTGCTCGCGGTCGGCGAACGCAAGCTGCGCGTGCAGCCCAGCCTCTCGAGCGCGCGCGTATTGCAGTGGTCGCTCGAGCTGCGCCGCTACCGCTTCGACGAACGCACCACGCTCGGCGCGACCATCCACCGCCTGGGCCCGAGCCTCGCACAGCGCTCGCTGATCGTGGTGTTGAGCGATCTGCACGACGCCGAGGCCGTGCCCGCGCTGCGGCGACTGTCGCAACTGCACGACTGCGTCGTGCTGCAGCTCGAGGATCCCGCCGAGCGCGGCTTGGCCGGCGCCGGCTTCTTCCGCGCGCGCGAGGCGGAGTCGGGGCGCGAGTTCCACACGCGCGGCAAGGCGCACTGGATCGACACGAGCGAGAACGTGCGCGCGCTCAAGCGCGCCGGCGTGGACCACTTGAGCATCCGCACCGACGAGAGCTTCGAACCCAAGCTGCGCCAGCTGTTCCGCGCGCGCGGCTGG
This sequence comes from Planctomycetaceae bacterium, assembly GCA_011525785.1. Lineage (GTDB taxonomy): Bacteria > Planctomycetota > UBA1135 > UBA1135 > WYBT01. The sequence continues at coordinate 44,200 of WYBT01000062.1, read as the reverse complement.
GCCGGAAAGGGCCAGCGATGAGCGTCGCCCTTGCGCTCGCGCTCTGCGCCCTTCAGGCGCCGCTCGCCAAGACCACCGTCGGGATCGCTGCGCGGGTCGAGCAACTGGTGCTGCCGGGCAGCGAGCTGGTCGTCGCGCACGCCGACCGTGACGCGCCGCTCGTGCTGCGGATCGTCGCCACTTGGCCGCACGGCGATGCACTGCGCTACGACCTCGAATTCTGGGCGCTGGAAGCGGGCGAGTACGACCTGCGCACGCTGCTCGCGCGGGCCGACGGAGCGGCGCTCGCGCCCGATGAGCTGCCGCCGATTCCGGTGACCGTCGGCGCCGTGCTCAGCGACAAGAGCGCCCAGCCGCACGTTCCCGGCGCAGCGCGCGCAGAGCGCATCGGCGGGTATACGAAGCTCGCGATCGCCGCGGGCGTGGTCTGGGTCTCAGGGCTCGCGTGGCTCCTGTGGAGCGGACGCAAGCGTCGCGTGGCGCAGCAGGCTGCCCCCGAGCGTCCGCGAACCCTCGCCGAGCGCCTCGCGCCGCTGGTCGAGCGCGCGCGCGACGGCCAACTCACCAGCAGCGAGCGCTCGCAGCTCGAACTGAGCCTGGTGGCCTTCTGGCGGCGCAAGCTGGGCCTGGAGAGCGAGCGCCCCGAGCTGGCCGTTGCGGCGTTGCGCTCGCACGCCCAGGCCGGTCCGCTGCTCGTGAGCCTCGAGCGCTGGCTGCACGAGCCTGCGCATTCAGAGTCGATCGACATCGCAGCGCTGCTCGCGCCCTACCGCGACCTCCCGCCCGACGCGCTCGACGAACCCGCACGAGGAACGCGCTGATGGAAGTCGAGCAACTCCAGCAACTGGCGGCGTTCCGCAACCCCTCGGTGTTGATGCTGCTGGTGTTCCCCGCAGCGCTGCTGGTGTGGATCTGGCGACGCGGCGGCGCGAGCCTGGTGCTGCCCTTCGACGGCGCCACACGAGCCCGACCCACGCGCTGGCGCTTCGCGCTGCTCGCGGCCGAGTCGCTTCCGGCGCTGCTCGCAGCGCTGGCGATCGTCGCCCTGGCCGGGCCGCAGCGCTGGGGCGTTCCGCGCTCCAAGCGCGCGCTGACCAACATCCAGTTCTGCGTGGACGTGTCGGGCAGCATGCTGGCGCGCTTCGGCGACGGCGATCGCTACGACGCCGCAATGGCCGCGATCAACGACTTCCTCGACACGCGCAAGGGCGACGCCTTCGGACTGACGTTCTTCGGCAACAGCGTGTTGCACTGGGTGCCGCTCACCAACGACGCCTCGGCGCTCAAGTGCTCGCCGCCCTTCATGCGGCCCGACCGCATCCCCGACTGGTTCGGCGGCACCGAGATCGGCAAGGCGCTGGTCGCGTGCCGCAAGGAGCTGATCGAGCGCGACGAAGGCGACCGCATGATCATCCTGATCAGCGACGGCCAGAGCTTCGACTTGTACGGCGGGCGCGACGAGCAGATCGCCGCCGATCTCGCGCGCGACAACATCACGGTCAACGCGATCCACATCGCCGACTTCGGCATCCCCGACGAGATCGTGCGCATCTGCGCGCTCACCGGAGGCCAAGCCTTCAAGCCCGAGGACACCGACAGCCTCAAGCGCGTGTTCGCCGAGATCGACTCCATGGCGCGCGTGCGCATGGAGAAGACGCGCGCGGAGTCGATCGACGACTTCGTGCCCGTCTCGCTGGCGGCCCTGGGACTGCTCACGCTGCTCGGGCTGTGCGGCCTGGGATTGAGGAGCACGCCGTGGTGAGTCTGGCGGAGCTCGACTACGGCCCCGAGTGGGCCACGCTGATCGCGCTCGCGCTGGCGGTGCTGGGCGAGTGGATCCTCGCCGCGCGCGTCCGCCGCATCGCGCACCTCGCCTTCGGCCCCAGCCGCAAGCCGGCCTGGTGGGCGCGCGGCGCTCCGGCCTTGCGCGTGCTCGCCCTGGGCGCAGCGGTGTGGGGCTTCGCCACGCTCGCCGTGGTCGAACCGCGGCGCTACTCCAGCGAAGGCGGCTCGCAGGGCGGTGATCCCGAGGGACGCGTGCTGCTGGTGCTCGATGTCAGCCCGAGCATGCGCCTGATCGACGCCGGCCCCGAGAAGAAGGACAGCCGCATGACGCGCGCGCGGCGCCTGATGGAGTCGTTCTTCGACCGCGCGCCGATCGACCAGAACACCGTCAGCGTGATCGCGGTCTACAACGGGGCCAAGCCCGTGGTGGTCGACACGCGCGACCTCGAGGTGATCCGCAACATCCTCGGCGACTTGCCGATGCACTACGCCTTCGACGCGGGTCAAACGCGCCTGCTCGACGGGCTCGAAGAAGCGGCGAAGCTCGCGCATCCCTGGCCGCCGCGCAGCACGACGCTGATCCTGCTTTCGGACGGCGACAGCGTGCCGTCCACCGGCATGCCGCGCATGCCCGCGTCGATCCGCAGCGTGGTGGTGGTCGGCGTCGGCGACCCCAAGACCGGCAAGTTCATCGACGGGCGCCACTCGCGCCAGGAGGTCGCGATGCTCAAGCAGATCGCGGCCCGCCTGGGCGGCGCGTTCCACGACGGCAACGAGAAGCACCTCGCCTCCGACCTGATCGCATCGGCCCTGGGGCGCGAGGAAGAGACCGTGTTCGAGCGCCTGACGCGCCGCGAGTACGCGCTGATCGCGTTGAGCGTCGGGGCCGCGCTCCTGGCGCTCTTGCCGCTGCTCCTGCGCGCCTTCGGCACCGCCTGGCGGCCGGGCGTCCGGCCCGCGGCTTCGGCCAGCGCCTTTCTGACGCGCGGGGACCCGTCCGCCGCGCGCAGCGAGCCCACCGCAAAGCGCCAGAAGCCGGACCGCTCTCCGGTCGATGTAGCATGAGTTCCGCGCGGTTCGCCCACGCCCGCCGCGCTGTCCCTGACCTGTCCCGAGGATCGAAACCATGAGACGCCTGATCCTGCTCGTCTGGCTGCTGCTGCCCGTAGCGGCCGGCGCCTACCACTACGGTCCCGGCCAGGACCACCTGGCCGACGACCGCACCGCCGGACTCGTCGAGGTCGCGCAAGCGGCGGCGAGCAAGGCGCGCGCGGTGGCCGCCGTCGAAGGCGACAGCGCGGCCAAGTCGCTGTGGATGGAAGCCGACGCGGCCTACGCCGAGGCGCTCGCCTCGGTGCGCAACGAGCACGTCGAGCTCTCGCGCACGCTGCGCCTGGAGCGCGCCAAGGCGCAGATGTTCGCCTCGAAGCTGCCTGACGCGCGCCGCGACCTCGAGCAGCTCCTGGGCGAGCTCGTCGAGGACGCGAGCGCCGATCCCAAGCTCGTCGCGGGCGCGCGCGAAGCTCTGGCGAACGCGCAGTACTACAACACCTGGCTGATGCGCCTGGAGGGCGCGCCGCGCGAGGAGTGGGAGCGCGAGATCGACGCCTCGCGGCAGAACTACCGCCTGCTCGCGGAGCAGAGCGCGGACGAAGCGGATGCGAAGAAGGCCAAGGAGAGCCTCGAGTCGGCCATCGCGCTGGCGCGCATGGACCTCGAGGAGCTGCAAGGCCTGCCGCTGCCCTCGCAGTGACAGGGTTGCGGATCCAGCCGCGGTCGCGGCGGGAAAAAGCCTGGACGCAAGCCCGGTGGTCAAGGTCCGAAGGACGCGCGCGGCGCGAGCTCCGGCCGTCCGCCCGACGACTCGGGCTCCTGAGGGGCGTGCGCTCGTCGCTCAGCGACGAGTGCGCGTGAGTGTTGCAGTCCGTTGAGGAAGGAACAGGCGCGTTGCGCGCGCCTGCGGGGAGATGGAGTCGATGCTGCAGCGTTACGTCAAGTCGAAGCGTGCCTGGATGATGGCGGCCGTGCTGCTCAGTGCGTCGAGTGCGCCTGCGCAGGTCATGATCCTCGACGAGTTGGGCTACGTGGAAATGGTGGAGGTGGAGGAATCGCCCGCCGCCTCTCCCACCGCCGCCGCGAGCGAGCCCGACAAGACCAAGCCCACCTGGAAGGGCGAGCGACTCCAGAAGCTCGAGTACGACCGCCGCGCGTCGACGATCCTCAAAGCGTGGTCGACGCCGCTCAAGGACGACGCCGACAAGCCGGAGGGCGAAGGCGACGCCAGCGGCAAGCTCGAGACCGGAGCGGTCGAGGCGCCGAGCGGCGAAGCGGCGGACATCGCGGCCAAGCTCGCTGCGGCGCGCGCCTCTTCGGGAGTGATCGTCGTGAGCGGCGTGAGCGCGGTGCGCGCGGTTCCGTTGACGCCCGCGACGAGCACGAGCTCGAGCAGCGCTCCCAGCGCCGCGGGAAGTCCGCCGGCGGCGCCGACGGGCGCAGCGGTCGCCGTCGCGAGCGAGCCCGCGAGCGAGTCCGGGACTGACGAAGGAGCCGACAAGCCCGAGAGCCCCGAAGACGCCGAGAAGAAGGCCAAGGAAGCCGCCGAAAAGGCCGAGGCCGAAGCCAAGGCCGCCGCGGAGAAGGCCGAGAAGGAGGCCTTCGAGAAGGCCGTCGCCAAGCTGCAGCGCGACGTGACGCTCGGCGATTGGCCCGCGGTGAAGGCGCTGTTCGACACGCTCGAAGAAGGCGATCACAAGGCCGGCTACGACCAGTTGCTGCAGTCGCTGATGAGCGGGCCCAAGCAGCGCCCGCAAGTGCCGCAACAGGGCATGCCCTACATCGAGCGCAACGTGTTCGCGCCCGCGGATGTGGTGGGGCTCGCCTCGCTGCGCAAGGGCGAGATCGCCAAGGGCAACCTCCAGCACCTCGGCGCGATCCTGTCGCAGTCGCTGGCTTCGGGGCACCAGCTCCAGACCTTCCTCGCCGCCGTCAAGCCGACGCTCGACGACGCCGCGGGCGCCTTCTCGCGCCGCAGCCTCGCGCACGTGCTGGTGCACGCCGACCGGCCGTACTACTTGGAAGGGTTGCTGCCGGCGCTCGACGAAGCGCGCGAGAAGGACGACCGCGACGCGCTCAACCTGCTCTCGCGCTTCTACCTGGCGCGCTACGACGACGACAAGAAGACCGAGTGGCTCGAGCAAGCCTGGCACGCGACGCAGGCGGTGCTCGCCGAAGGCAAGGTCGAAGACGAGGCCAAGAGCGAAGCCCTCACGCGCGCCGTCGATCTGGCGCCGAAGCTGCGCGAGGAACTCGGCGCGCGCTGGCTGGACGAGAGCTTCTCGAGCCGGCCCGAGCGCGGCATGGAGATCCTGGCCACGATCGGCGCGGCGACTTCGACCAAGCTCGCCGCGGAGCCAATGAACGGCGAGCGACGGCTCAAGTTGCTCGAGCTGCAGAGCACGGCGACCAAGGCGCTGCTCGCGGCCGCGCCGCAGCTCGCCGACCAGTGGAAGCGCGAACTCGAAGTGCTGGCCGACGCGTGGCTGCGCGAGGCGCAGTTCACCTACCAGAACGACGAGTCGACCTCGCTCGGCCCGCGCATGGAGCGCGACTTCTACGGCAACTACTTCTACTACGACTACTACGGCGGCGGCCGGCGCGGGAACATGCCCACGCCGCTGCGCACCGACAAGATCCTCGACACGCGCCCCAGCGACGACTGGCTCGCGCGGCTCGACCCGACGCTGCAGCCGCGCTTCCAGATGATCTTCGCGCAGCTGCTGCTGAAGGTCGGCGAAGAAGCGCTGGCCTTCCCCTACATCGAGTCGCTCGCGCGCACGCTGCCCGAGCAGGCCGAGGAGCTGGTGGCCGAGTTCCTGCGCGTGTGGATCAAGAACCACGATCCCAACGACTCCAGCCGCCGCCAGAACCGCTACATCTACTTCTTCGGTTTCGAGGAACGCGCCAGCGGCATCCCGCTCACGCGCTCCAAGCAGGACCGCAACCTGCGCGAGCTGGGCGAGTGGATCACGCGCCTGCGCACGCTGGGCGTGGAGATCGACGAAGAGCAACTGGCGCAGGCCTTCAAGACGGCGCACAGCTCGGCGGAGATCTACCGTCTCGAGACGGTCGAGCAGATCTTCGGCCCCATGGACACGCTCGATCCCAAGATGCTCGCGGGATTGGTGCAGACCATGCGCACGAACCTGCTCGAGGTCTGGCGCGACCCGGCGCTGCAGAAGGACAAGCAGACCAACCGCCGCCAGCAGGACATCGAAGCCGAAGTGCGGCGCGGGTACGAGCTGGCGCGCACGACGCTGGCGCGAGCGCTCGAGAAGCACCCCAGTTCGTGGCAGCTGTGGCTGACCCAGGCGGCGATCGAGCACGACGAGAACAACTACGCCGCGACGCTCAAGAAGGACGCGCAGTTCAGCGAGCGCCGCAAGGTCGCCTTCGCGACCTTCGCCAAGGCCGCCGATGCGTACGCCGCGGCGGCGCCGAAGCTCGAGGAAGCCGATGAGTCGACCGAGGTGTACGAGCTGTGGTTCTACGCAGCGCTCGGCGCCTGCGATCTCAAGGCCATCGAACCCAAGCACGTGCTCGCGGCGGATCAGATCGGCCTGGTGCGCGAGCGCTTGACGGCCATGGAAGGCGAGCGCGGCGAGCGACACCTCGCGAAGTTCGCCAGCTCGCTCTTCTCGCGCATGAGCAACGCCAACCCGGGCGTGAAGTTCCGCTACGCGCGCGAGGGCCTGGCCATCGTCGGCGAACACAAGCTCGCGCGCGACGTGCGCAGCGTGTTCGACTACTACTCCGACCTCGTCACCGAGATCCAGCTCGTGGTCTCGGTCGACGGCACGACGCGCGTCGGCCATGCGCAGCCCTTCGGCCTGCGCGTCGACCTCCGCCACACGCGCGAGATCGAGCGCGAGTCGGGCGGCTTCGGCAAGTACCTGCAGAACCAGAACAGTCAGTCGTTCTCCTACAACTACGGCCGCCCGACCGAGGACTACCGCGACAAGTTCGAAGAGGCCGCGCGCGAGGCGTTGAAGGAGAACTTCGACGTGCTCTCGGTGACCTTCAACAACCCCAAGGCGCACTCGATCGCCGACGCGCAGTACGGCTGGCGTCGCACGCCCTACGCGTACCTGCTGGTCAAGCCGCGCGGCCCGCAGGTCGACAAGGTCCCGCCGCTGCGCCTGGACCTCGACTTCCTCGACACCAGCGGCTACGCGGTGCTCCCGGTCGAATCGCCGGTGCTCGCGCTCGACGCGAGCGACGCGCAGGGCGATCCGCGCCCCCACCAGCGCGTGGCGATCACGCAGACGCTCGACGAACGCCAGGCCAAGGACGGCAAGCTCCTGCTCGAGGTCAAGGCGAACGTGGTCGGGCTCGCGCCGGAATTCGACGCGCTGTTCGACTTCGCGCCGAGCGGCTTCGCGATCGCGGGGCGCGAGGATCAGGGCGTCAGCATCGTCAAGTTCGACGAAGAGCTCGACGGCGTGGTCTCCGAGCGCATGTGGACGCTCACGCTCCAGGCTGACAACGAGTCCAAGGAGCTGCCCGAGACGCTCGCCTTCCCCAAGCCCAAGGTCGAGACCAAGTCGCTCGACCACTTCCGCTACGTCGACGCTGACCTCGCCAGCGTCGAGCCGCTGGTCAAGCTCGAGCGGCGCTACGGCGAGAAGCGCACCAACTGGGCGCTGCCGATCGGCGGCGCTCTGGCGGCGATCGTCGCGCTGGGCTTCGTCGCCATGCGCAAGCGCCAGCGGCCTGGCGAAGCAGCGCGCGAGCGCTTCCCGGTTCCCGAGCAGGCCACGGCCTTCAACGTGATCGGCCTGCTGCGCGAGATCCACCGCGAGAACGGACTGGCCCCGCAGGAGCGCGTCGAACTCGAGAACGAGATCGACGGACTCGAGCGTCGCTACTTCGCCGCCGACCAGGCGGACGTCGAGCGCGGCGAGGCCGACCTGCGCGAGATCGCGGTGCGCTGGGCTTCACGCACGCGCTGAAGCCTCAGACCAGCGCGCAGCGCAGTCTCAGCGCAATCTCAACGCGAGTTCCGCGCGACGTACTCGCGCGCCTTGGCTTCGTATTCGGCGCTCGACAGGCCGACGCGCCGCGCCTCGGCCACGGCCTGTTCGAGCTCGAGCCCGCCGTCGAGCGCGCGCCAGGCGATCCACACCGCCCCCACGCGATTGGCCGAGCCGCAGTGCACCAGCGTGGGCTCTGCAGCGCGCGAGAAGATCGCGCGGTAGTCGGCGAACACCTGGTCGGTGAGCTGCGCCGCGCCGTTCCAGGGCCGGTGCTCGTAGCTCATGCCCAGGGCCTCGACCGCAGCGCGCTCGTCGTAGCCGATGGGCTCGCTCGAGTGGCGCATGTTGACCACGTGGCGCACGCCGCGGCGCGCGAGCTCGTCGAGCGCCGCCGGTGAAGGCTGACCCGCGAGCCACAGCGGCCCGAAGGCGGTGAGCGGCTTGATGCCCTCGCAGCTCGACAGGACGAGCGCAGCGGGCGCGTTCGAGTCCGCGCGCGGGGCGTCGTCGGCCGCGCGGCAGGCGATGAGAGAAGCCAGGGCGAGAGCGGCGAGGAGCTGAGGCGTTCGCTGGGTCATCGGAGCATCGGAACTCCGCTGCCGGGCCGGTTCAAGCTCGGGCGCGAGCGCGAGTCCGATCGGCGCGCCCATTTTTCTCGGAATGCGTTCCGGTTCGGCGCTCGAGCGCGCTGGAGGCTGCGAGCGCGGGCAAGGGGCCCGCCCTCGACCAAGACACATTTCCACTGAGCCTTTCGCTCGCCTATCGCCATGAAGTTCCAGTCCAAGATCGATCGTTCCGCCGTTGCGCTGGCAGCCGTCGTGCTGTGCGCCGCCGCTTCCGCCCAGACCCAAGACGCGCGCCTGGAGCGCGAGAACCAGCGCGTCGTCGCGCTGGTCGCGCGCCGCACCGGCACGTCGCCGGAGAAGCTCTCGCTGCTGGGCTCGACCAGCGCCCGCTTCGAGCTCTCGCGCCAGTCGGCCCAGTGCTTCAAGGTGCTCGACGAGTCGACCGGGACGATCCACCAGGTCGCGCTCGACGAGCAGGGCTACGAAACCGACCTCGTCGCGCTGGAGCTCGCGGAAGAGAGCGCGCAGACCGCGCGCTACGGCAAGCTGGAGCCGCGCCTGGCGGACCTGCTCGACCTCGCCGGCGACGAAGCGCCGGTCAAGGTCGCGATCTGGCTGCACGAGCCGGCCGCCGAGAGCTTCGAGCGCCTCACGCCCGAGGAAGGCGAGATCCTGCTCGTCGATGACGCCGCCGCCACGGCCTACTTCGAGGGCATGGACTTCGCGCGCGCTCAGTTCGTGTCGCAGCTCGTCGTCGGCCTGCGCACCGAACTCGACGCGGCGGGGATCGAGCACTTCGCCGACGACTACGCCCCGGTGGTCCACGCCACGCTCGACGCGGCGCAGATCCGCCAGCTCGCGCAGCGCGAGGACGTCGAGCGCGTCTACCTCTCGCTCGACGCCGAAGAAGACCTCTCGGTCGCGCGTCAGACCATCAACGCGCACATCGTGAACAGCCTGGGCATCACCGGCTTGGGCGTGCGCATCGCGCAGATCGAGGTCGGCGGCCGCATCGCCACCGCCAACCCGTTCCTCGCCGGCACGGTCCAAGACGGCTCGTTCGTGTGCGCCTCGGCCAGCAGCCACTCGACGGGCGTGGCCGGCATCCTGCGCAGCACGCACGCCAGCACGCGCGGCATCGCGCCCGGCGCGACGCTGTGGGCCGGCGGCTCGTGCAGCGGCGACGGCGCGCAATTGCAGAACCGCTCGACCGCGGCTGCTGACTGGGGCGCGCGCGCGCTGAACCTGAGCTGGGGCTCGAACACGGGCCTCGCTTTGGGCAGCAACGATCGCTTCTACGACAACATGGTGCTCAACCGCGCCCGCACGGTCGTCAAGTCGGCCGGCAACCGCGGCCCCTCGTGCGGCTTCGAAGGCAACGTCACGAGCCCCGGCCTCGCCTACAACCTGATCACGGTCGGCAACTTCAACGACTTCGGCACGGTCTCGTGGACCGGCGACGCGATGAGCGGTTGCTCGAGCTTCAAGGATCCGATCTCGCAGTTCGGCGACCGTGAGAAGCCCGAAGTCGCGGGTCCCGGCTCGAACATCACCACCACCAGCACTGGCGGCACGTGGGTGAGCTACACCGACAGCGGCACGAGCTTCGCCGCGCCGATGGTGACGGGCACGGCGGCCCTGATGATGCAGCGCAACGCGGCGCTGGTCTCGTGGCCCGAGTCGGTCAAGGCGATCTTGATGGCCAGCGCGACGCACAACATCGAGGGCTCGACGCGGCTCTCGGAGTACGACGGCGCGGGCGCGATCGTGTCCTACAACGCCGACCTGCTCACGCGGCGCATCGGCGGCAACTGGGGCGGCGTGGGCTACTCGTGCGCCTCGGCCGCAGACGTGGACATGACCACCATGAACCTCGTCGCCGGTCGCAAGGTGCGCGTCGTGATCGCCTGGGACAACGACCCGGCCTACACGAGCTACGCCAGCAAGCCCTGCGCGGACCTCGACCTGCGCGTGCTGAACTCGGCCAACGCCACGGTGGCGAGCTCGTCGAGCTGGGACAACACCTACGAGATCGTCGAGTTCACCCCGACGGTGAGCGGCGTCTACAAGCTGCGCGTGCACAAGTACCGCTGCGACCTGAGCCCGCGCTACCTCGGTTGGTCCTGGTACCAGCCCTGATTCGGAGCGCAGGCTGCCGCGGAGCTCTCCACCCGCGGCGACCGGCGCCGCCAGGCGGCTGCAACGCCTGACGGGACGGGCGGCGCGTCTTCAGGGACGCGCCGCCCGCTTTTGTTTCCCGCGTGCTCGCGCCGGGCGCTCCCGCAGCGTTCGAGAGCTGCATCAGTTCCCGACGGGCCAGCACAGCCGCACCCAGTCGACGCCCGCGCTGCCCTGCGCGACGAAGAACGTGTTGCGCGAGGGATCGCGGGGATCGGGTTCGACCCAGGTCGACTGCCAAGGCAGCGTGAACACGCGCAGCGCGCCGAACGCAGCGGGCGCGCCGCTCGCGCCGACTGCGATCAGCCCGAGCCCGTCGCTGGCGAGCGAGCACACCAGGTGCTGCTGGCCGCCCTGCTCGGGGCCGAGCGCGATCGAGGTGAACCACAGCGTCATACCGTAGGCCGCCGCCGAGTTCGTCGTGTCCAGCACATCGGCGAGGCGCGGCTCGAACGCGCGCGGTCCGCTCGTGTCGTACTCGAACACCGCGAGCACGCCGGCCCACGCGCCAAAAATGCGCGCGTGCGCCGGATCGAGCGCGAGGCTCGAGGGATAGTGATCGCGCTCGAAGCCCTGGCCCGTGCGCGCGCAGATCGCGTCGGCGTCGTACTGACCGCGCCAAGCCGTCCCGCCCAGCGCTGCGCCCGCGCCCAGCGGCGTCAATCGCATGCGCCCGGCGCCGACGCTGAGTGGACGCAGTTCGAGCGCGAGCACGCCCAACGGACCCTGCACGCCGATCGCCGGCGCGTAGAGCACGTAGACGAACTGTCGCTGCGCCGCGGGCGCGTCGAGTACGCCCACAGCGTCGAGCGTGAGCTGCGCTGCATTGGGCGGAGTGAACTCGCCGATCAGCGGCACGCGATTGTCGCTCGGCCCGTAGGGCAGACTCGGCGCGGCCTGTGGATCGATCGGCGCCACGGCGCTGCCCAGGCTCCAGACCTTCACTCCGCTCTCGCGCCCGGGGTAACCGTCGCGGTAGGGAACCACCAACAGGCGGCGGCGCTCCTGCTCGGGCGGCGGCATGGCGCCGCGAGGCAGCTCGAGCGCGAGCGCCACGGAGTAGCCCTGCCCCTCGCGCGACAGCTCGGTGCGCAGGTCGCTGTTCGAGCTGGGCGCATCGGGAATCGAGACATCGAAGATGCGCACGCCGCCCGAGTTGTTGGTCGAGGCTCGCCCCTTGTCCGTGACCGCCGCCAGTCGCGCGCCTGCACCGAGGCCCTGCGCGAAGGCGCCAGCGAGCCGGATCGCAGCGCGGCTCACGATGCGCGGCGCGAGTGGATTCGAAGCGTAGGCCGGACCGCTCGGCGTCGAGGGACGCGACAGCGCGCGCGCGTTCTGCGGATCGAGCCAGAACGCGGCCAGGCTCGACTCGGTCGCCGCGTAGAGCACCTCGCGCGCCACGCCCGCCACCTCGACGGACGCGAACTCCAGTCCGAGCACGGCCAGACCCGGAATGCGCCCTGGCGGCCCAGGCCCCCACATGCCATCGACCTCGAGCTGTTGCGCGAACGCGCACGCGCCGGGGCTCGCGGGAACCAGCCGCCACGCGCGCGTCGCGATCAAGTGCTCCGCAACGAAGGCTGCGAAGTTCCCCTGCGCGTCGAAGGCTGCGTCGAGCGCGACTGGGTGCGTCGGCAAAGCCTCTTGGGCCAGCGGAGTGACCGGTCCGCCGGGACTGGAACGCTGTGGAACTCCTCCGACGAGCCGTTGCACGCTCAACCCGCGGAAGAGCACGCCGCAGTCGAGGTTCGCGGGGTCGTCGGCGCCGTCGGCTCGCAAGTAGGAGCGCTCGCGAGTGAGTGCGCTGAACTGGCCGGCGGTGTTGAACGCCAGCAGTCGTTCGCTGCCCCAGCCGATGGTGAGCAACTGTTCGTCGGCGCCAACCGGACCCGAGGGCGTGAGCGCGAGGCACGCCGCATACGCGCTCGCGGTGCGCACGTTCTGGCCGCCGCAGTCGACACTCGGCGAGCCCGCGTCGCAGCTCGGCTCGCAGCCGGCGCGTTCCCACACTCGCAGCGGCCAGTCGTCGCTCGGACACAGCTCGCAGCGGCCCCCCGCGGAAACCTCGAAGGTGTTCGGCAAGACCTTCAGGCCGAGCAGCGGCGGCCCGCCCGGCGTCGACGGTGCTCCGAGCGCGTCGGGATCGAGGTCGAAGCCAAAGACCCCGTCCCAGTGCGCGGCGACGTATGCGCGCTGCGCCGACACGTCGATCACGATGTCGCGCACCACCATGTTCTTCGGCGCGCCGCTGCAGCCGGTCGTGGTCCAACCCTGCCGCGCGACGAGCGAGCACAGCGTCGGGCCCGCGCCGAAGGCGAGCGCGAAGTCGATGCGCTGGAGCGCGGCTGGAACGCCTCCGAGCTCACCGGCATGGGTCCCCGCCAGCACCGTCACGTCGGAGGCGGAGAGCGAACCGCTCGCTGCGAACGCTTCGCAGGCCGCCACGCACAGCACCGGACGTCCCAGCGGCAACTCGAACAGCGTCTCGAGCGTCTGCTGCAAAGGATCGTGCTCGAGCACGAACACTGCGCCGCCCGTAGGCGCCGTGAAGCTGCTGGCGCGGCGGTCTTCAGTCCCCACGAGCACGATGCGCCGCCCCTCGACGAGCGCGACCGCCACGCTGAGCACGTCGTGATCCGCGGGCGGCAGCCAGCATGGCGCAACGCTCGTGGCGCACGACTGCGGCGCGCTGAGATCGTCGCCACACACCGGCTGCGGCGGGTGGACGCTCACGTCGTAGATCTCGACGCCGCCGCGAAACGCAGCGAGGTAGAGGAACGGCTCGGCGCGCGCCATGTCGACCACGACACCACGCGTCGCGGCCACCGCGGGCGGCGAGCGCAGTGCGAAGCGCGGCGATGATGTGTCCGACCAGTTCAGCGCGAACACGTCGCCGCCCGACGCGTCGAACACCTCGAACACGCCGGCGACGTTCGAAGCGCGAACGGACACGGCGTTCTTGGCCATGCGCGAGTGTCGATCCAGCGTCACGAGCTGTTGAGCGCCGGCGCACTCGCACATCGCCAACCATGCTGCGACGACGACTCCGGGCAACACAGCGACGCTGCGCCGCCACTGTTTGGAGAGCATCGAGCGCATGCCCGCCATCGTCCAGCAACGCGGCGGATTTGCCCAGCGCTACTTCGGGGAAGCGAACTCGCGACGCCATCCTCGTGGCATCGAGACAGCGCGCGCCACCTGAACCGGCGCGACTCGCGCAGAGGCTTGGGTGCTCCCCCGCCCTCAGCGCGCGCCGGCCCAGCGCGGATCGCCGCGTTGCAGCGTCTGCACGGCGCGGTAGTAGGCCTTGCGCACGGTGTCTTCCTGCCGCCCGAGCCGGAGCGCGATCTGCGGAAAGCTCAGGCCGTCGCGCGCGCGCAGCTCGAACACGGCGCGCAGTTGCGGGTCGAGCGCGCGCAACTGCTGCGCGAGACGCTCGAGGTCTTCGCGCCGCGCCAAGCGCAGCGAGGGCGAGCTGTCGCTCGCGGCGAGCAGCTCCTGGGCGTGCGGCTCGCCGACCGAGGCGCTGGGATCGCCGCACGCGAACACGGACTCCAGGCGCGCGACACCGATGCGCCGCGCCGCGTCGCGCGCGTTGTTGCGCGCGATGGCGCACAGTCGCCCCACCAGATTGTCCTCGGCGCCCGCGCCCGAGCCCGTGGCGCAGTCGGCGTCGTGCTCTAGCAGTTCGAGCCACGCTTGCTGCGCGAAATCGAGGCTCTCACCAGCGCGTCGTGCGCGGGGCCCGAGCAACGCGCGAACCCGCGCCAAGAGTCGCTCGTGGGCCTCGCGGTCGGGAGCTCGCTCGGCATGCTCCGCAGGTCGCGCAGCCTCGACGTGAGCGCTACGCTGCGATGCGCCGCTTTGCCCGCGCGAAACGCCCTTCACCCACTCCGCACTCTCGCCAAGATGTCGATCCACGCTCTGCCCTTCTCGCGCCGTCCGCGCGCGGCCCTCGCCGCCGGTCTGTTCGCCCTGTTCGCTGTCGCTGCCGTCCAACCGCCGCAGGAGTCCTCACCGCAGGCGCCGTTGGTGCTGGGCGAGGGCGCGCACCGCTTCGAGTGGGTCAGGGGCTGGGGCCAACTTCCCGAAGGCATGAAACTGGGGAACACGCACGGCAGCGTGCTGCTGGACAGCGCGGGCCGCGTGTATGTCAACACCGACACCGAACACGCCGTCGTGGTGTTCGACGCGAGCGGCAAGTTCCTCTCGAGCTGGGGCGGCAAGGAGCTGGCGGGCGGCGTGCACGGCATGTGGCTCGCGCGCGAAGGCGACGCGGAGTTCCTCTACCTCGCGCACCTGGGTCGGCGCGAAGTGCTCAAGACCACGCTCGAGGGCGAGGTCCTGTGGCGCCTGGGTTGTCCGATGGAGAGCGGCAAGTACGACAAGCCCGAGCAGTGGGCCCCGACCAGCGTGGCGCTCGCGCCCGATGGCTCGATCGTCGTGGCCGACGGCTACGGGCGCTCGTGGGTGCACGTGTTCGACGCGCAGCGCAAGTACGTGCGCTCGTTCGGCGGCCCGGGCAGCGAGCTGGGGCAATTCGCGACTCCGCACGGCCTGTGGCTCGACGTGCTCGACGGCAAGCCCGTGATCACGGTCGCCGACCGCGAGAACCATCGCCTGCAGCGCTTCGACCTCGAAGGGCAGCGCCTGGGCGAGCCGATCGGCGGTCTGCGCCGCCCGTGCAGCGCGCACGTCTCGAACGGTCAGATGGTGGTGGCCGATCTCGAGGGGCGCGTCACGCTGCTCGACGCGGCGGGCAAGCTGCTGGCGCACCTGGGCGACAACCCCGATCCGCAAAAGCGCGCGCAGAACGGCGTGCCGCGCGAGCAGTGGAACGATGGCGAGTTCCTCTCGCCGCACTCGGCGCGCCTGGCGCCCAACGGCGACATCTACGTGGTCGATTGGAACTACCTGGGCCGCGTGAGCAAGCTGCGCCGCCTGCCCTGAGCCGCGCGCGGAGCGAGCGAGAAGTTTCTTCTCGCGCTCGCTGAGGCGCGAACGTGGTCGCAGAGGACGCGCCGACCGCCGCGCGAATCGCGGGGTAGCGTTCGAAGCCGGGCGCCAGCCGCGTCGCGCGTGCTCGGATCCCTCGAGTGCGCCGCCTGACGCGCCCCGGCGCGTCCATGAGCCAACCGCACGATCCCAGCGCCCCCGATCCGTCCACGCCGCCGTCGCAGCCGCCCGCGGGCCAGCCGGAGCGCTACGAGCTGTTGTGGCACGTCGAGGACGACGAGTCGGGCGCGTGGGACCTGCCCGCGCGCTTCGAGTTGGTGCGCGACCTCGGCGACGGCCCTGCGGGCCCGATGTTCGTCGTGCGCGACGCGCAGCACGCGGGCTTGCTGCTGCGCCTGGACGTGCTCGCGCGTAGCGAAGGGCTCGACGCAGCGCAGCGCGACGCGCTCGCAGCCAGGGTCCAGGCCGTCGGACGAGTGAAGTCGCACCAGCTCTCGAGCGCGCTCGAGGTCGGGCCGCTGCCCGACGGACGCAGCTTCGTGCTCTCCGAGCACGTCGAGGGCGAGAGCGCAGGCAACCGTCTCGCACGCGAGGGCCACTTGCACACGGCGCACGCACTCGAGATCGCGCGCCAGGTGTTGAGCGCGCTCGCGGCGCTGCACGGCGCGGGAGCGGCGCACGGCGCGCTCGATTCGAACTGCGTCTGGCTCGCGCACCACGCGCCCAAACGCGACGACAATCCGTTCGGCGTGCGCGTGCTGCTCCTGGGCGCTGGCGTGGCGCAGCGTGCGCCGCAGGAGGCCGCGCTCGACGACCTTCGCCAAGTGGGCGAGTTGCTCGGCGTGCTGTTGGGCAACGGCTCCGACGTGAGCGAACAGGCGCGAGCGACCCGCGCCTTCGCGCGTTCGCTGGTCGGTTCCACGCGCGCCGAGTCCAACGGCGCCGCGCGCGCCTTGAATGAGGTCGAGCAGCTGCTCGGAGTGCAATCTCGACAGCGCGAGAACGCCGGCGCCAACCGCGCCCTACGCTTTGCGGTGGCGGCGGTGAGTCTGGGCTGCCTCGCCCTGGGCTGGAGCGCCTGGACGAGTCGCGTGCGCGCCGAGTCGCTGGCCCGAGAGGCGCGCGACGAACGCGGGCGCTTCGAAGCGATGCAGCGCGACGCGCTCGGCCGCATCGATCTGCTGCGCGGCGAACTCGCCGCCGGCGAGAACGCGCTGCGCCGACAGCTCGACGAGCTCGAGGGCGCGCTCGTGCGCAGCGACGACCTGCGCGCGCGCACCGAGCGTCTCGAGGCGATGACGGCGGAGCAGCTCGAGCGCGAGCGCACGCGAGCGACGGCGCTCGAGTCCGATCTCGCGGAGCGCACGGCCGCGCTGGCGGCGGCGCGCGAGCAACTTTCAGCGGCCCTGGCGCGCTCGGAGAGCTCCGTGCGGGCCGCGCGCGGGCTGGACGCGAGTCTCGAGCTCTTCAAGGACGGCGAAGGCGCCCGTGCGCGCGTTCGTGCGCTCGCGCTCGAGGCCGAAGGGCTGTTCGGCGCGCGCAACGAGTTCATCTCGAGCCTCGCGAGCGCGCTGGAGAGCCTGACGCACTTCGAGCGGGCTCGCTCTTCGCAGGAAGCCGGCGAACTCGACATCGCAGCGGTCGACGAGGCCCTGCGCGCCTTCGCGCGGGCTGCGGCGCAGCGCGAGGCGTTCCTCGCCGAAGCCGCGCCCTGGATCGACCTCGAATTGAGCGACGCGCCGGCGCGCGCACGCCGCGAGCGGCTCGACGAGGCCTTCGAAGCGCTGCGCGGACGCGTGCAGGTGGCGAGCAGTGAGCGCGAGCTGGCGCACGAGCGCGATCTGTTCGTGCTGCGCGGCGCGCCGGCCAGCGACGGACCCGAGCGCGCCTTCGCACACGCGGAGCGCTTCGGCTGCGATCACTTCGAAGAGTTCGGCGCGCGCTTCGTGCGCGAACTGCGCGAGTCCGTGGCCATGGGCGGCGTGCTCGACGCGCGCCGGCTCGAGGCTCAACACCAGCTGGCCGCCTGGGCCGAGCGCTCGCGCCGCGGCGAAGTGCGCCTGGCGGGTGAGCTCGCGCGCGATCTCGAGCTGCTCGACGCGGCGCGGCGCTGGTACGACGACCAGCCGCTGCTCGAGAGCCAGCTCGCACTCGCGCGCTCGGCGAGTCAGCTCGCCGACGGCAGCCCCTGGCGCCAGCAACTCGCGTTGCAGTGGGCGCTCTCCGACGCGCTCGCGCAGCCCGCGCCGCCGGGCTTGGAGAGCTGGCGCGTCGACCTCGACCCCAGCGGCCGGCGCGAGTGGTGGCGCGAGCGCGTCGAGGCGCTCGACGGCGACGTTCAAGTGCTGCGCCGAACGCGTTTCGCAGGCGACGGCCTGACCACGCTCGGCGAGGCGCGCTTGCGCCTGGAAGTGAACGCCGCGCGCATGCGCTGGGTCGGCTCGCGCAGCGCGCTGATCGACGTCCGAGCCCTGGGCGAGCGCGTGTGGGTCGATCGCACGCCGCAGGCTGAAGAGCTCGACGCACCCGAGGTCCTCGCGCTCGACGCCGCGGCCCTGCGAGCCGTGCGCGAGCAATCCGCCGGCGAGCTGTGCCTGGTCTTCCGCCAGGGCGACATCGAGCGCTGGATCTCTCCGCGCCTGGGCCTGGTGCGCGAAGAGGTGCGCACTCCCGAAGGCCTCGCGATCACTCAGCTGGTGGCCATGGCGCGCTGAACCGCGCGCTCGATCATCGCGCTGGCCGCCTCCTGCCTCTGAGCGCGATCGTGGCCGCGCGCGGCGCTCAACACCAAGCGTTGTCGAGCACTTCGTCCACGGACGGAGGTTGCACTGACTTTGGTAGTCGCGTCGACGGAGCCCCGTACGGTCGTTGAAGCGCATGCACACGTCGAACAACAGCGTGACCACTTAGACCGCTGACTCACCACGGCGGGAGTGCGCCAGCACGCTCGAGTTCCATGAAGGAGAAGAGCAGCCCCGTGCGCCGCGGCGCCTTCGCGAGCGTCATCTCGTCATCACCGCGTTCCTGGTCGCCGCCGGCGTCGAGTCCCTCGTCGGCCTCGGGGCTCGAATCGGGGCTCTGCTCGATCGCCGCGTCGGTCGGCAGCGAAAACCCAGTCGGTCCCCAGCCGAGCGGCACCTGCGGCAGCAATTCGCACGCGAAGAAGTGGTCGTTGCCCGGACGCGCGAGGTCGATGTGGAGCGAGTCGACGAGGGCATCATCGGGCTCGGGGCGCGGCACGAGTCACGCAACTCTCTTTGTTGCGGCGGCAAGTCAGCCGCTGACGCGCGCCCAGTACGCAGCCAGCAGCGCGAACGCGGCATCGACATCGCGCGCGCCGACGTGCGCCTGCGAAGCCGGCTCCGGGTAGCGCTCGCGCCACGCTGCCGGCGGCGCTGCGAGCTGCACTGGCAGCGCTTGGCGGTCGCGAGCTGCGAACACCGCAGCCACCGCGCGCCTCAGCTCCTGTGGATCGATCCTCTCGCGCTCGATGAGCATCACCATGTCGACAAGGTCCTTCACGCGAGTGTTCTCCCTGCCCGCCCACGGGAACGTGTACGCGTGCAGCTTCTCGGCGAACTGCTGCGCCTTCGAGATCGCCCGCACCCTCGCTGGCCGCAGTCCCGCGAATCCGAGCACGTCGGCTCCTACGAGTTCCTCGACTGGCCCCAGCGGGCCCTCGCTGAACGCAACGTCGACGTGGAACTGGCCCAGCGGCTTGTCGCCGAGCCTCGCTTGCACTGGGAAGGTCGCGCCCCCGAACGGCGCTGCCGTCAGTTCGCGTCGCGCCACCGCGATCTCGAAGCGCATGAAGTCGCCGAGGTCGAGCGCAGCGGCCGACGCCAGGGCCACGTGAACGGCTTCGAGCTTCGCCTTCGCGCTCTCCTCCCGCGCTCCGAGCACCGACAGGTCGAGGTCGCGCGTCGTCCTCGCATTCGGGCGATACCGCAGCTCGAACGCGTAGCCGCCCTTGAGCAGCCAAGGTCCCCGCTCGTCCGCGAACAGCCGTGCGAGCAACCGTTCCATCATCACCTTGGTGAGCAGTGTGTTGACCGGCTGCCCGCTCGCGAGCGACTGCGTCCGCAGCCGGTCCATCAGCGCCCGCCGCAGCGCGTCCGCGTTCTCGTAGCGGCGCGTCAACTGGCGCTCCGACTGCTCAGCCTGAGTTCCTTCAGCACGACGGCAGGCGCCTGCTCGCGCAGGAAGGCCTCGGCCAGCGCCGCCTTGCTCACCAGCCCGCGTTCGAGCGCGGACTTCGCGGCCCGCACCACTTCGTCTCGAGGCACGTCCACCGACAGCGCCACGTCGACGAGCGTGCGCAGGGGCTTGGTCACCGCGAACCCTTCGCGTTGCTCGATGTCCGCCAGCCCGAGATCGCGTCGGTGCAGCACGCAGCCTGCGGGCGGCTTCTTGCGGAAACCGCGAGGAACCGTGAGGTGCACCCGGTCAGGCAGGAGCAGCGTGAGTTCGTGCACGGTCAGCGCCGTGGCATGCGATGCGACGGCCTGGGGCTGATCGCGTCGGTCCCGGCTCCACAGCGCCAGTCGGATCAGCTCGTCGTGCTCGGAGATCGGCACGTCGAGCAGCCGGTACATCCCTTGGGCGAGGCGCTCGACGTTGCGTACGTCGACGTGGTAGGCGAGGTGCGAGTAGCCGTACCCAGCTGCTGCGGCCTGGCGGCTGGTGAAGTACCCGCCCTGCGCCTGGGCCGCGTCGCGCAGCCGACGTTCGGCGTCCTTGTTCGATCGATACCCCACAGGAACCCTCGAGAATGTTGACGCTTCGTGCGGACAGAAGGTCGCCTGTTCGCCGGCCGCTCTCAACAAGAAGCTTCAAAATATTTGAAGTTTCTTGCATGGGTAGCGGAGGCGCGGCCGAGCGAGAGGTCCGTGCAGCACGATCCGCATCCCCCCCTGGGCGCCGGCCCGAGGCTACGCCAACCGGGATCGCGTAGGCCTCGCTGCCGCCGGTGAGCAGGAACGCGAACGGAAGGGTCAGCGTGCCCGGGCCGTGCCGGGCGGCGGGCGCGAAGGATATGCATCGCGAGTTCACGGCCACGAGCCGGCCCAGGCCGGCCTCACGGCCCCACGGCCCCAGGGCGCCGCGCCCGGCTCGCCAACCCGCTCAACGCGGTAAGCGACGCGCTCTGGGCGCGACTTGACGGTTCGGCGCGGCACAGCGAGCCTCCACCTCGCGGACGAAGGCGCCCGCCTCGAGCGGAGCTCATCCGCTCGGAGTTCCGATCCGCAGCAGCACCCCAACGCGGCCGCCCGGGCCGCAGGAAGCACGCGCGATGAGCCTCAGCATTCCCTCGCACGCCGACTGGCAACGCTTCAAGGAGCGATTCGGCATCCCCAAGGGCGCGGTCAGCGGCATCAACCTGGGCGACGAACTCGAGCGCTGGAGCCGCGGCATGTCGACCGACATCAAGCGCAACGCTCAGCTCGCCAAAGCGCTGGAGAACAAGCTAGGCGAGTACTTGAGGCGCTTGGACGCCAAGAAGGTCACCAAACGCTCGCACGGCGAGTTCACGAGCGAGTTCACGACCAAGTACCTGCTCGTCGCCAACCGCGTGGCCGAAGAGCTGTCGGCCATGGCGGGCGAGCGCGAGGCCTACAAGGGCCGGCTCGAGCTGCTCTGGCGCGAGGCCGCGCGCATTCGCAAAGGCGTGAGCTTGAACACGCTGCAGGTCTTCCGCTCCGGCGCGGTTCGTGGACAGCTGGCGGCCGCGACGATCGTCAAGGGCTACAACCCGCAGGACCAGATCCAGTTGTGGAAGGGGGTCGACGAGACGATCAACAACCTCAACGCGAGCCACGCGCAGGCGACGCTCGACGACGTGGCGCACTTGATCGAGGTCACGGCGGCGAAGTCGAAGGAACTGGCGCGCTCGAGCGGCCTGGTGTCCTGAGCGCGCGAACTCGCGCGGAGGAACGCGTCAGGCGCGGCGCTAGACCTGGGCCAAGCTCGTGAGCCGCATGTTGGCCGTGAACGTGCTGACCTGCCCGCATTGCGGTGGCCCGCGCCTTACGCCGCCGAGCACGCGTGTCGCTCGCGATGCGCCCCAGCCGCACGCCATCGCAGCCTGCGTCAGCGCGGCCTGCGCCGCCTCGCTCTCATGAGCAGCGCCGGAAGTCCCTGGCGCACGCACGGCGACTCACGGCAAGACGTGAAACTGCACGGCGTCCGTGAGGCCGGTCGTGCTCGCGCTGCCAGGATCGCGCGACCAGTACTGCGCCACGACTCGCTGGCCGAGGACGAGTTGCGAGTCGGCGCCGGACTGCACGAGCGCGTTGAAGTCGAACACGTAGCCGCCCGAGCAGTCGTTCGTCGGCGAGGGCGAGCCGCCGGCATTCTGCAGCGCGGTGCGTCGCACCGGATCCGCGGCGCACTTGAAGCCGCCCTGGAACGGCGCCGACAGCGGGGCGTAGCCGTAGAACAGGAGGCCGGTGCGCTGGTTGAGGACACTGGTGGCGAGCACGTGGAACGGCGCCGCGCTCGACAAGCTCGCCGCGCCCGCGGTCTGGATCGCGGGAGTGCAACCCAGACTGTTCACCTTGGCCGTGCAAAAGGTCTGCGGCGCGCCGTCCGGAGCGAACACGAGCCCGCCGTTTGCGCCGATCTGCTGCGAAAGATTGGCGATCAGCGTCGCGGCGCCGGTGAGCGGATCGATCTGGTACAGCCCGCTCGCGCTCGCGCTCGTCGAGCCCAGGCTGTAGAGCACGCCGTTCGCGCCGAAAGCAAGACCGCTCGAGCTGAGCTGCCCGCCGACGTTGACTCCGTGGAATCCAATCTCGCTAGCCAGTCCCGTAACCGTGTTCACGGTCATGAGCTTGGTGTACGCGCCGTTCGGCAGACCGCTCTGAAGTGTGAATCCGTTTGCGAACAGCGTCCCGTCCGAGCGGAACCCCAGCCCGTTCACGTTGAAGCCGAAGGGTTGCACGCAGCACGACCCTCCCGCCTGACCGATCAACGTCGCGGCGCCGGTTTGCTTGTCGATGCTGAAGACCCCCGAGCTCTGAAAGCCGTTGGAGCCCGAGGCGAACAACTCCCCCGTCAGAGGGTGGAGTGCAAGCCCGCCGCCCTGGAGGTTGTAAGCAGCGTTGATCGGCGGGAACGCGACCACCTGCGCGGTGAAGCGATCGATGCGAAACAGGCGACTCTGCGTGCCCAGCGAGTCCTGGCGGCCGATCGCATAGAGCGCATCGTTCGCCGGGTCGTAGGCGAGGCCGCCTTCGTAGAGGCTGATGCCGGGCAACGGCATGACCTGGCTCACCGAACCGCTGGCTGTGTCAATGCGGTACAGGCCGCTCAGCGCACCGGCGTACCCCGTCCCCGTCGCGTACAGCGCGTCCCCCGCGTGGAGGCGCCCCGCGGATCCGACAGCCAGCGCGGCGGCGAAGGCGACTCGAGTGAGCGGGCGGGCGAGTAGGCGCGCGAGGGCCGAGGCGGACATGGGCGTGCTTCCTGAGTGTTGCGACTGCTTGGCTGCGGCTGCGCGCGGTGTGCGTGGCGACGCAGCCGGGTGAGCGTCCCAGGTCAACACGCACTCTCCAGGTCGCGGAAGTCACGAACTCGGCCGAAATCTGCGCGCTGTGGCCGACGCGCGCACCTCGCGCCGCCACCCGTGGGCTCACGCGGCGCCGTCGTAAACCCGCTCGAGCGCGCCGACCTGTCGAACGGCGCCGCTCTGTGCTCTCACGTGCCCACGCCCGCTGCTGATTCTGCGCGGGCTCGCAGGGAACGCGCCTTCGCGCTCAACACCACGCGTTGTTGAGCACTTCGCCCATGCCGCCGGCGCCGGGCACGATGTAGCCGTGGTCGTTCAGGCCGCGCTCTTCGTCCCAGCGCTCGCCGGGCAGCGTCGCGAGCACGTCCGGCGCCGACAGTCCGCGGTCGAGCCGCGCCGCGTAGACCACCAGGTCGTCGAACGCGCTCGTCACCGCGCGCAGGTACTCGGGCGTCGCGATCATCGGCATGGCGATGATGCGCGCGGGACGGCCGAAGTGCTCGCGGTAGTGCTTGACCGCGCGAATCGTGGTAGCGCCCGTGGCGCCCATCGGGTCGGGCATGAGCAGGATCGCGCCCTCGACCGAGCCGCCGATCTTCGAGCCCGACAGATCGACGCCAACGACGTGGCCCTGCGCATCCGAGCGGCGCGCCATGTTGAGGTGATCGAGGCGCACGTGCTCCTCGGGCAGCACGGCGGTGAGCATCTCGAAGCACACCTGCGAGGGCACGATGCCCGCGCGGATGATGTCGACGATCACGACCTTGGTCGCCGGATCCATCACCGGGCCGCGATAGACGCCTTCGCGCGGATGCGTGTCGCTCATGCGCGTGGGCTCTTCGATCTCGACGCGCGGCAGGTCGTGGCCTGCGACGTTGGCGAGCATGATCTGGTACACGCGCCGCAGCGTCGCGGTCAGCTCGGGGTGCCGGATGCGCTTGCTGCACAGCTTGGAGAGCGCCGTGAGCAGATAGAGGTTGTCGAGCAGGTGAACGCGCGGCCCGTAGCGGTGCTCGAGCTCCCAGCCGCCGCTCTCGTGCTCGCCGCGTTGAAGGTTGGGCATGGAAAGCTCGCTTTCTAGTTCGAAGTGGCGCTCAGCGCGGCCGACAGGGCTTGAACCAACCGCGGAACGTCGCGCGCCGGCGTGGAACACAGCGCCACGCGCAGCGCGCCTGGAATCGGCACGACGAACACGCCCGACGCGCGCATGTGCGCGGCCGCTTCGTCGGGACGCGGGGCGAATACGCTGACGAAGAAGCCGCCCTCGTAGCGCGGATAGTCCAGGCGCGCGGCGTGTGCGGCGGTGTTGAAGGCCGCGACGCGTTCGTCGAGCAGCTTGCGCAGCGCATCGCGCTCGGCGTCGGCGCGCGCGCGCAGCGAAGCGTCGGTGAGCAGCTTGCCGATCGCGAGCTGACCGGCGTGATTGCAGTTCGACCAAGTGCCGCGACACGAGAAGGCGAGCGCGTTGTCGAGGCGCTTGCGCTCCGCGGGATCGGGGTGAACGGCCACCAGCGCGCCGACGCGCGCGCCGTACTGCGTGAAGGACTTCGAAGCCGTCCACGCGACGAGCAGCAGCGCTTCGCCGACGATCTGCGCGGCGTGCTCGACCCAGCGCTCGGCGCCCGGCCCGCCGAACTTCGCGTAGGCATGGTCGACGAGCAACGCCACGGGCGCGCGGCGCGCGGCGGCGCGCACGATGCGCGTCACTTCGCTCCATTCGGCCGCGTCGAGCGAATAGCCCGTCGGGTTGTTGCACGGCGTGTTGAGCAACACGAGCGCGCGGCCCTGCGTGCGCACCTGGCCATCGAGCGCGCGCTCGAACGCAGCGCTGTCGAAGCGCCGAGCGGCGTCGAACATGCGGAAGGTCTCGACCTTGCGGCGCGTGTGGTCGGCGAGCGTCTTGTACGGACCCCAGTAGTACTCGGGCGCGAGCAGGGCCTGGCCGGGCTCGAGGAAGTTGACGATGGCGTGGTGCAGTGCGCCTGTGCCGCCGGGCGTGGCGGCGGCGATCGAGGCGCGCGCGAGTTCGCTGGCGCCGAACAAGTCCCCCACCACCGCATCGAGGAAGCCGCGTTCGCCCGCGATCGGCGCGTAGCCGGCCGCGCGCTGCGGATCGACCTGCGCGAAGGCCTCGAACACGCTCTTCATCACCGCCAGCCGGCCCTGGTCGTCCATCAGCGCGCCCAGCGTGGCGTTGACCACCGCCTCGCCAGCTTTCGCGCGCCGCTGCGCCTCGGCGTTGAGCGCGAAGATCGGGTCGTCCCCCGAACGGCTGCGGGCGGCCTCGATCAGGAATGGCGGCGTGGGATGCAATGCGGACTGCGTCATCGGCTGGGGGCGTCCGACGCGCGTCCGGGCCCTTCCCGCGCGCGCCGACTGATCCAAGAGGATAACCACTGCACTTCACGCTTGCCGTGCGGCCCCGCGGCCGAAGCCACGCGGCGAGTCGCGTTCGACTAGAATTGGCTGGGGCGCGACGACTTCTGGATCTTCAATGCTCGCGTGGGCGCTTCGACGCCATGCGCCAGCCAGCAAGGACATCACTCATGTGCTATCGCCCGTCGTTTCGCGCCGCGCTCGCGGCCCTGAGCCTTTCGGGCGCGGCCGCTGCGCAAACCGGCTACGTGGTCGTCCGGTCCGTGAACGTCTCGAGCCTGCCAGGGAACATCGGGCCGACGGGGCTCGACGCGAACGGCAACGCCAGCGTCACGCACTACTTCGGCGCCTCGTCGCAGTTCCAGAACGGCTACCTCTGGGATTCGTCCGGCCTGACGCAGGTGGGCGGAGCCACCACGTTGGCGAGCGACATCGGTCCGAACGCTGAGCTTGTAGGGTCGACCACGACGGGCAGCACGAGCTTCGGCTGGCGCCGGCCTGGCACGACGCTGATCCCGCTCGGAACCTACGGCCCGTGGCTGTCGACCACGGCGGAAGCGATCAACGCGGCGGGCGCGATCGCCGGATTGGCCGGCGGCGTCGAGTGCTTCGTTTGGCAGAACAGCGTGTTCACGCCGCTCGCCCTGAGCCCGGGGTTCAGCAAACTGGTCCCGACTGACCTCAACAACTTCGGCGATGTCGGCGGAGAACTGATCACCACTCAGGGCCGCCACACGGCCGGCGTGTGGCGCCAGGGCGCCTGCATCGATCTGACTCCCAACACCAGCCAGGGCCGCGTCGAGGCGTTGAACGATGCGGGCGATGCAACGGGGATCTACGTCGGCCCCCAAGGATTCAGTGCGTTCGTCTGGAGCGCGGGCGTGCTGCGCAACGTCTCACTTCCCAACGCGACCTTCGGTTCGGGCGCGGACATCAACAACTCCGCGACAGCAGTGGGCTACGCGATCGTGGCCGGACAAAGCCGCGCATGGGTGGACTTTGGTGTGGCGACGTTCGACCTCAACGCGCTCGCGCTGGCGCCAGAGCTGACCTTCACGTTCGCCGGCGCGATCAACGACAGCGGCCAGATCGCCGCCCTCGCCTTCGAAGGCAACGACGCTTACTTGGTGCTTCTGGCGCCGACGTGCGGCGCGGTGAGCTACTGCACGCCCGGGATTTCCGCGGACGGCTGCTCGTCCTCCGCTTCGTCGACGGGTGCAGCCAGCGCGACTGCTGCGTCGGGCTTCACGTTGAGTTTCACGGCGATGTCCGGCCAGCGCAGTGGGCTGGTGTTCTACGGTGTCAGCGGTCGGGCCCTCGCGGCGCTGCCGGGATCGAAGGGGCTCCTGTGCATGAACGCCCCACTTCAGCGGACGAGCGTGGGCGATACGGGAGGCACGGCGGGCGCCTGCGACGGAGCGCTCACGCTCGACTGGAACGCCTACATGGCGGGCGCGCCGGGCGCGCTCGGCAATCCGCGGGTGGCGGGCCAACTCGTGCAGGCTCAGGCGTGGCGACGCGACCCTGCATCGGTCAAGCCAGCGACGCTTTCGGACGCTCTCGAGTTCGCGGTCTGCCCGTAAGACCGGCCGGCCCGAACGACGCGCAACACGTTAGGTCCGTCGACGCGTCGCTGAATGCGCTACAGCCCGCGCATGCGCGGATCGCCGGGCACGAGGCCGCGCTGCACGGCCTCGAGCGCTTCGCTCTCGCGCGCGGTGAGCTTTCGCTCCTGGTACGAGCGGTGGTCGTGGCTGCGGATGCGGCGCAGCGCGAGGTAGCGGTCGTACCACGGGCGCGACTCGAGCAGACCGAACTGGAACTCGGCGGCGTGGGCCACGATCCAGACTGCGTCATCGGCCAGCGGATCGAACTCGGCCGCCTGGCGCGCGAGCGCACCGGCGCGTCGGATGCGCTCCGACTTGGACAGCGCCGCCAACTGCGGGTCCGGCGGCGCGCTGGCGTCGGCCTCGGGCAGCGCGCGCTCGGCTTGCGCGGCCAGGTCCCTCGCTTCGCGCAGCAGGTCGTCGCGCCAGGCGATGGTCGGCGCGAGCTGTGGACGCAAGCGCGTGCTGAACAGCGCGGAAGCCATCAGCTGCTGCATGCGGAGCGCGGACTCGCGCTGGCGCACCACGCCCGCGCGGCGCACGCCCTCGCCCTCCGACGAGCGCGCCAGCTCGAGCAGTCGGTCAACGGCCGCCGGATCGAGCTCGGAGCCGCCGCTCGACTCGCGCAGCGCTCGCAGGTCGTTGCGCACCGCACGCAGCACGGCCGCCGCGAGGTCGACGCGCGCGGTGATGTTGCTCGACTGGGCCTGGCTGAGCAGCACGAAGCCGTCGGTCGCGGCGCGCAGCACGCGCAGGCCGCGCTCGAGCTCGCCCAACTCCGCCTCGCAGCCGCCCAGCACCTGCGCGCGGACACGGAAACGCGTGTCGAGCAGCATCGAGGCCAGCGCTCGCGCCATCGGGCCGCCGGCCTGGAGCACGGGCAGCGGATCGGCGTCGAGTTCGGCGAAGCGCGCGTGCAGCAGGTCGACGCTGCGCTCGTCGCGCGCTTGGAGCAAATCGAAGTAGTGCGCCTGCTCGTAGCTGTGCCGCGCCAACGCCACTAGCACCTTTATCTCGCTCGTCAGGCCGTCGAGTTCGGCCATGAAGGCGCGCTCGGGCTCGGCATTCGAACGCACGAGCGAGAGCACGTCGTTCACTGGCGTGTGCACGCCGAAACCGCGCCGGCCATCGGGGGCCTGCGGCGCTTGGGCGAAGGCGACGCTCAGCGCGCTCCACACCGCGACGCCGACCGCCAGCGCGCGGCGCACTCCGAGCGAAAGGTTCATGCCTGCCATCGTGACGTCCAGTCCCCCCCGCACGAGTATCCACTCCGCGGGCGGAAGTCACGAGCCCGGCACTTTCGAAGGGCCCGGTGAGCAGGCCGGTCGCGGAGGGGCGACGATCCGGCGGTGCGGCTCAGTGCAGCGCCTTGAGCGCGCGCTCGTAGAACGGCTCGACCGAGCGCGCGACGTCGATCTGCGGCCAGCGCGCCACCTGCGCCAGGCCGCGCGCGGCGAGGGAGTCGGGCTCGACCAGGCTGACCGGGGTGCGCAGGTCGACGCTGCGGCTGACGGAGAGGTCGGCGGGGACGTAGCCCACGAGTTCGGGCTGGCGGCCCAGGAACTTGCGGCACACGCCGCGCAGGCGCTCCCAGGCCGAGTCCGCGGACTCGGGGGCGGGCGTGCGGTTGAAGACGACGCCGACGCGCAGCGAGGGGTTGACCAGACAGGCGCGCTTGTAGAGCGCGTAGGCGTCGGAGAGGGCGGTCACTTCGTGGCCGGTCACCAGCAGCAGCGTGGTCGCGGCGCACAGGTGCGTGACGGTCGTGTAGCCGATGCCCGCGCCGTGGTCGACCACGATCAGATCGAACTCGTCCTCGAGCGGCCGCAGGGCCTTGAGCAGGCGCTCGAACTCGCGGCGCGTGGGATGGGCGAGCACGTGGCGACCGACGCCGCCCGAGAGCAGCCGCAGCCCGGCGGGGCCCTCGACCATCGCATCGGCGACCGTGGCGCGGCCCTCGACCACGTGGCCCAGATCGAAGGGCGGCGCGAGGCCGAGCAGCAGGTGGTCGTTGGCGAGGCCGGCGTCGAAGTCGATCAGGAGCACGCGCTCGCCGCGCTGGGCCCGCAGCACGGCGAGGTTCGTCGCTACGACGCTCTTGCCGGTGCCGCCCTTGCCGCTCGCCACGCACACCACGCGCGCGGTGACCGTCGAACTCTGGCGCATGCGCCGCTCGGCGTCGACGGCGCGGCTGAAGGCCGAGTTGCGCCAGATGGCGAGCGGTGAGAGGTCGAGCATGGGGAGCGCTCGCCACGCGGGCGGCGCGATAGAAGATCGCTGCGCACAGAGCCAGTCAACAACCCAGCGCGGGATCCTCGCCGCCTGCTCTCACTGAAAGCGCGTGACCTCGCCGATGCGGTGCAGCTTCATCACGTTCGTCGAGCGCGCCACGCCAGGCGGCACGCCGGCGACGAAGATGATCTCCTCGCCGTTCACGCACAGCCCGTTCTCCACCAAGGTGACCTGCGCCGCGTGGAGCATGTCCTCGAGGCTTGTTTCACGCGCGCACAGCAGCGGACGCACGTGGCTGAGCACGGTCATCGCGTGCAAGGTGCGTTCGTTCGGCGTGAGCGCAATGATCTCGCCCGCCACGCGGTAGCGCGACAGCAACCGCACCGTGTTGCCCGTCTCGGTGAAGCAGATGATCTTCGAGATGCGCAGCGCCTCGGCCGCCTGCGCCGCAGCGAGCGCCGTGGCGTTCGAGAAGGTCGGCTCGTTCTGGCGGAAGGAAACCCGCGTGAGCTCGCGAAAGCGCGGCGAGGTCTCTACGGCGCGGGCGATGCGCGCCATGGCGCGCACGGCTTCGACGGGGTGCTCTCCCACCGCGGTCTCGGCCGAGAGCATCAAGGCGTCCGTGCCGTCGAGCACGGCGTTGGCGACGTCGGTCACTTCCGCGCGCGTCGGCCGCGAGGCGTGGATCATCGACTCGAGCATCTCGGTCGCGGTGATCACGAACTTGCCGGCCTTGACCGACTCGGCGATCAGGTGCTTTTGCACCATCGGCAGGTGCTCGAGGTGCACTTCGACGCCCAGGTCCCCGCGCGCCACCATCACGCCGTCGGTGGCCTCGAGAATGGCCTGCAGGTCGTCGAGCGCCGTGCGCCGCTCGATCTTGGCCACCAGCAGCAGGCGCGGCGCGAGTTCGCGGATGCGCTCGAGGTCGGCGGCGCGCGAGACGAACGAGACGCCCAGGAAGTCGATGCCCAGCTCCTGAGCCAGCGCGATGTGCTTGCGGTCCTGCTGCGTCGGGAGCTCCGCCGAGAGCAGCGAGTCGGGGAAGTGCACGCCCTTGCGGTCGGCGATCACGCCCGGGCGCTGCACGCGCGCGACCAGCGCGTCGGGCTCGACGGCCGTGACGATCAGCTCGACCGCCGCATCCGCGAGCAGCACGCGATCCTGCGGCTTCACGCTGTCGCGGAAGCCGGAGAAGTTGAGCGGGATCCGCGTCGGGTCGCTGGAGCGCGTCCCTTCGAACAGGCGCACCTCTTCGCCGGCCGCAAGGCGCGCCTCGCTGCCCGCGATCTGCCCCAGGCGCATCTTGGGCCCCTGGATGTCCGCCAGGATGCCGATCGGGGTTCCGCGCAGCCGGGCTGCCGTGCGGACCTTCTCCACGCGCCGGCGGTGGTCGTCCTCGTTCCCGTGGCTGAAGTTGATGCGCGCGAGCGCCATGCCCGCGTCGATCAAGGCGATCAAGCGGTCCTCGGAGGCCGGACCGATGGTGGCCACGATCTTCGTGGCCGGGCGCGCGTCGTCGTGCGCCGAAGAGTGCAGGTTGGAAACGGGCTGTGGCGTGGACATGGCGGAGGCGCGGCGGGCGCGGGGCGTCCCGGCGGGCGAAGGGGAATCCGGACGCGGAGGTCCGTCGTCGCGGTCGGCGCGCTCGGGCGCAGACAGGGGGCGCCCAGTTGGCTGCCGAGGGGGCCGCTCGGGGGCGCGCAAGTCGCCGGGCCTGTCGACGATGCCCGGCGCGGGAACACTAGCCGAGCGCGGGGAGCGAATCGAGAGCAGCAGGTCCGCCCGCCGGCGCGGGCAGGGCGACGCGATCCGTTCCAGCCGCGCAGGAGCGGGTACGGCCGCGGCTCAGAGCTGAAAACGACACCGGCCGGAACGGAGGAGTTCCAGCCGGTGGTCGGGTACTTCGCCGCCGTCCTGAGGTCGCACCGCGCCAGCGCCGCAAAGGCGAGGCAGGCACGACACCGACTGCGAAACCCGGCGAGTTCGACGAAGGCACCCGCGGCGGAGTTCGGCTCAATTTCGGGAAGTCGCTCGCGATTGAGAGAAACCAGCTTCCCGCCAAGCGGACGACCCGCACAATGAAAGTCCCGGGTTTGCACCGGCGCCCGTCGTCGCGCGCACCCCGAACGTCCCTCTTCCTGCCCGGCCATCGGAGGCCCTTGTGGCACGGATCCCCACCTCGATTCGCACCTCAGACCCGTCCCCCACGGCTGTGTCGGTGACCCTCGCAGTGGTCGTCGGAGCGCTGCTGCTCTTGATCGCACTGTGATGCTGCTCGCGACCTGATTGCGCCCTGAGCGCGCTCTCTTGTGCGCTGACGGCGCCGGCAGTTTCGCGCGCGCCCAAAGGCCCCAGGCGAGACCAGCGCGGCGTCGAATCGCGCGCGCAGATTGCGCATTCCCGGCGCGGCCGTGACGATGCTCTGATGAAGCACATCACGTCGGGGCGGCGCTTGAACGGTTGGATCTTCGTCGTCGGCGCGAGCTCGGCGGCCGCCTCGGCGCAGTGGTCGACCGACCCGGCGC
Organism: Planctomycetaceae bacterium; assembly: GCA_011525785.1. Classification (GTDB taxonomy): domain Bacteria; phylum Planctomycetota; class UBA1135; order UBA1135; genus WYBT01. The sequence continues at coordinate 12,430 of WYBT01000062.1, read as the reverse complement.
TCAACACGCCGGTGTGCGTGCAGCCCGGCGACCAGACCGTCCCGCAGATCGCCGTCGGGGCGGACGGCGCCACCTGGATCGGGTGGTTCGACAACCGCAGCGGGAGCTACGCGGTGTACGCGCAGCACCTGCTGGCGGACGGGACCGAGTCCTTCGCGCCCAACGGCCTGGCGGTCAGCACCCAGCCCCAGAGCAGTTCGCTGATCGGTTGGGACCTGCAGTCCGACAGCCAGGGCAACGCGCTGGCGGTGTTCACCGACGTCCGCGCCGGCGGGGACCTCGACGTGTACGCCTACAAGCTCTCGCCCGCGGGCCAGTTCCTGTGGGGCCCCAACGGCGTCACGGTTTCGGCCAACGCCGATTTCGACGCCAACCCGGTGGTCGCCGAGCTCACCAACGGCGACGTCGCGGTGGCCTGGGCGCGCATCCCTTCGAGCGGGACCGGCGCAGTGCACGTGCGGCGCTACTCGACCAGCGGGGCCTTCCTGCAGGAAGTGACCATCAACGGCGCCAGCGGCGAGAAGCCCTCGTTCGTCGCGCTGGTCGCCAGCGACAACGGCGGCTTCATCGTGCAGTGGCTGCGCAACACGGCCAGCTTCTCGAGCCCGCGCCACATCCGCGCGCAGAAGTTCGACGCCAGCGGCGCAGCGCTGTGGAACGGCGGCAACCCGGTGTCCGTGTTCGACGCCACCTCGGTGCCGATCGCCTATCAGCCGTTGCTCGCGAGCGACGGCGCGGGCGGCGCCTGGCTCGCCTGGCACGCGGCGCCGCTCAGCACCTTCACCAGCTCGGTGCAGCACCTCGACGCGAACGGCCTCGAGCTCTTCCCGCACAACGGCGTCAGCGTCGCGAGCGAGCCCGGCGTCCAGCAGCTCACCCCCGCCTTGGCGGTCATGCCCGGCGGCGAGGCGATCGTGGTCTTCAACCGCCGCAACGGCGCGCAGTCCCAGTGGGGCGTCGGCGCGCAGCGCATTTCCGCCGCGGGAACGCGCCTGTGGAGCGCTGCGGGCGTGAGCGTCGAACCCCTGGACGGCAAGAACGAGTCGTTCGAGCGCGTGGTGCGCTTCGGCGACGGCGTGCTGGCCCTGTTCTTCGACCAGCCGCAGACCCCGCTGCCCGGCACGCGCGTGCGCGCCGCACGCCTCGCGCCCGACGGATCGTTCGTGTGGTTCTCGAACACGCTCGCCGTGAGCTCGCTGCTCGTGAGCAAGGACGACCTCGAGCTGGTCGTCGACCGCAGCGGCGTCGCGCGCGCCGTGTGGCGCGACGAGCGCAGCGACAGCGGCGACATCTTCGCGCAGAGCCTGCATCCCGACGGAACCGTGGGCAACGCCAGCGCGTGCGTCTCGACCCCGTTCTGCCAGACCTCCCCCAACTCGGTCGGCCCGGGCGCGCTGATGACAGCCGAGGGTTCGACCAGCCTGGGCTGGGCGGACTTCGAGCTGCGCGTCGCCGGCTGTCCCGCGTTCGTCAACGGGATTTTCTTCGGCGGTCCGCAGAGCATGCCCGCCGCGCCCTTCTTCGGCGGCTCGCTGTGCCTGCAGCCCCCCTTCGCACGCTTGGCGCTGGTCACCACGGACTCCGCCGGCCACGCGCACGTCGCGCTCGACCTCGCCAGCCCCTCGAACCCGGCGCTGAGCACCTCGCCCGGCGCGAGCGCGGGCTTCCAGTTCTGGTACCGCGACAGCGCTGCGAGCGGCGCCACTACCAACGTCAGCGACGGCGTGTGGAGCTTCTTCTGCCCCTGATCGCGGGGCGTCGCGCTCGGAACAGAAAGCGGGCCGGCGAGAGTGCGACTCCCGCCGGCCCGCGCTGCTGTGAATCAGCTCGCGCTGACGCTCAGGGGCAGATGATGAACGTCAGGCCGTCCGACAGGCCCACGCCCTGCGGATCGGCGGGGTCGCGGTAGTACCACTGCGACCAGACCTGCGCGCCCGCGACCAGTTGCGGATCGCCGCCGCTCTGGATGACGGTGTTGAAGTTGACCACCGGAGCGCCGGTGCAGTTGTCGGCGCCGACCGTTCCGCCCGAGCTCACGACCGGCGTGCGGCGAACCGGGGACTGCACGCACAACGTGCCGCCCTTGAAGGGCGCAGAGCCCGGGCCGTAGCCGTAGAACAGGATCGACGACTTCTGGTTGAGCACGTCGACCGCCGAGATGTTGAACGGACCCGGAGTGCCGAAGCTCGGCGCACCGATAGAGGTCATCGAGGCGACGCACAGCTGGCTGTTGATCTTGCCGGTGCAGTAGTTCGTCACCGGCGAGCACAAGCCGCCGCCGCTGACCGCAACCACCGAGACGCTGTCGAGCGCCGCTTCGGTGATCGAGTTGTTGGGGTTGTCGAGCACGCTGAAGCGCAAACGCACGTTGGCCGTCGGCGCGACGAACGAGCTGAGCTCGAAGGTGTCTTCGAACCAGCCGCCGCGCAGACCGCTGTAAGTGCGCGCGTTGACCCAGCTCGTGCCACCGTTGTTCGACACCGACACCGTGAGCACGTCGTCGCCGTCGTCGTTGTAGAGCCAGGCCGCATAGCGGACCAGCACCGCGCCGGCGGTCGCGTCGATCGCCGGGGAGAGCAGCTGCGTGGGACCGCCGTCGATGTCCGCCGAGCCCGCCGCGCCGCCCGCGCTGCCCTGGCCGGTGAAGTAGCAGTTGGCCGCCGAACCGCCGGGGAAGCCCGTCTCGGGCTGCGCTTGCTCGCCGGAGTTCGTCGTGCCCACCGGATCGCCGCGCGTCCACGCGCCGGAGGTGAGCGAGGTGTTGGTGACCGTCCAACCCAGATCGGTGTTGAACTCGTCGGCGAACACCGTCGTCAGCGATCCGATCGCGAACACCGGGACGTTCGCAGCCGGCGCGCTCGAGGGGAAGGTCGCCGTGTTGGCGAAGCTGTCCGTCGCCTCGATGTAGTAGTAGACGACCGCGGGCGCCGGCTGGCCGGGGATCGACGCGCTGTACGCCGAGCCCGAGGTGTTGGTCATCGGCACGCTCACGAAAGCGCCGGCCGAGCCCACGCGGTAGCGCAGGTTGGCCGCCGTCACCGTCCCGCCGAAGTTCGACGAGATGTTGGCGTTGACGACGTACGGCCCGGCCTGATTGCCGGTGTTGGGCAGGCTCGTGACGCCCGAGAACTGGAACGGTACGAGCGTGACGCCGGGGAAACCCTGCTCACGGAAGGCCGAGTCGATCTGCGTGAACTGCGGCGTGCCGTTGTTGATGTTCCCGTCGTTGTCGTTGAGCGTCAGCCACTGCGTCTCGATCACCGAGCGGATCTGCGTCTGGTTGAAGGAGTTCATCCAGCCCAGGAGCAGCGCGTTGGCGACCAGCGAGCCCTGTGTCGCGCCGAGCGTGTTCTTGAGGTTGCGGCGCACCTTCCAACCCGCGCCCATCCACACCTCTCCATTGGCATGCACGCCGCCGTAGCAGCCAGGATTCGCGTCGCCGCAGAACTGGCGCGTGTTGTTGCCGCTGCGGATCTGCGAGCCTGCGCCGCTGAAGCCGGCGCCGACCACCGCGTTGTCCCACACGTACATGGCCCACATGTCGGCGTTGCCCTCGCCCATGCCGTCCGAGCCGTTGCCCGTGCCGTAGATCACGTTGAGCCAGTGGCCGTCCTCGTGGCTCACGACCGTCGAGTAGGCCGTGTTCACACAGCCGCCGCCGGGCACGTAGAAGTTGATCGACGAGCCGTTGAAGAAGGCGTTGCAGTTCGCGGCGATGTTGGCGTTGGCCGTGTGGATGAAGTCGGCCTTGCTGTCGGTCGGGTTGGTGGCGCGCACCCAGTCGCGGTCGGCGTTGACGCCGATGTTGATGTTGGCCTGCGCGGTCACGAGGTCGTTCACGGGCGAGTTCATCACCACGTTGTTGCCGCTCGCGGCCGTGAGGTTCACGGTCAGCGAGTAGGGCGAGCCCGACGAGTTGTTGACGTCGTTGTACGTGCCGTCGTAGACGAAGGTCACGTTCGCCGGCGGGTTCACGCCGACCAGCGTGAAGTTGCCGTTGGCGTCGGTCGTCGTGCTCACCGCGCCCGACGTGACGCGCGTGTACTTCATGTTCTGCTGCGTCTCGGGGTTCGCCGCCGTGTCGGGGTTGGTGCCCGGCGTGGCGAAGCTCTTGACGTTGCCGCTGATGTCGAAGTGGTGGATCAGCTCTTCGCGGCGCACCACGCCGCCGGTGCGCGCGTCGATGAAGTAGATGCCTCCCGCGACTTCGCCGCTCGAGTGCTCCCAGAGCACTTCGCTGCGCCAGCACAGCACGCCCGTGCGCTGCTCCGCGCCGTCGACTTGCGCGATCACCAGCTCGGGCTCGTGCAGCAACTGTCCTTCGAAGCCGGTCTCGGTGCTGAAGGCCGTGAGCGCGTAATCGCCGCCCAGCACCTGCGTCAGCGCCGGCGTCGTGTCGAAGCCCACCAGGCCCGGCAGCGCACGCGTCTGGATCGACAGCAGCGTCCCGCGCGAGTCGAACAGCACGTTGATCCAGCCGCCGTCGACCGGAACGCCGGCCACTTCCTGGCGGAAGCGCACGGTCATCTTGTCGCTCGTGCCGACCATCCCCAGCGGCAGGAACTGGGTCCAGTGCTCGACCAGCGTCGCGCCTTCGATGCCGTGGAGGTCGCGCGCCGCGGCCAGCGACTCGCGCGCGGCGGTGAACCAGTCGGCTTCCGAGCGCGGGGCGAAGCCCAGCCGCGCCGAGCCGCCGTAGACGAACTCCGCGTAGCCGGTTCCGGAGTCGAGGAACAAGTTCCACGAGCCGCCGTGCTGCTCGCGCCACTGTTCGAGCGCCTGGTCGAGGGGCGGGCGGGTCGGAACGTTCGAAGAAGAACTCTGGGCGGCGAGTTGGGCGGAAGCCGCCGCGATCGCGATGGCGAGCGCTACGTAGGACTTCATGAGGCGCGTTTTTCCTGTCTCTGGCTGTGGGGAACGGACCGGCCGAGCAGGCCGATCCGGCGTCGAGCGCCCGATGCAAAGGCGCTTGCGGCCGCCTCGCCGGCCCCCTGGGGCCCGCGAGGCGGTCGCGATGAGCTGAGACGGCCGCCCACCGAGAAAGGATCCCCCATTTCGGGCCCCGGTGTCGGCGAGAAATGAGCCCGTGCCGCCCGAATCAAAAACGACGGGCGGCCTGAGGGGGCCGCCCGTCGCTGGATCGGCCGGGCAGCGCTGCCGCCCGGCTCGTCGTCGTGCCTCAGATCACGGACAGATCTGGAAGCTCACGGCGTTGGTGAGGCCCACCGTGAAGGAGGCCGCGGGGTCGCGGTAGTAGTACTGCGCGAAGACCGACGCTCCGGCGACCAGCAGCGGGTCGAAGCCCGCCTGGATGCGCGCGTTGAAGTCGAGCGTCGGCGCGCCCGAGCAGTCGTTGGGACCGACGTTGCCGCCCGAGCTCTGCGCCGGCGTGCGGCGCAGAGGCGACTGGACGCACAGCGTGCCGCCCTGGAACGGCGCGCTGGCCGCTCCAGAGCCGTAGAACAGGAGCGCCGTCTTCTGGTTCAGCACCTGCGAGGCGCTGATCGTGAAGGGCGCCGGGGCGCTGGCGCTCGGCGTGCCGCTGAAGGCGATCGCGGGAGTGCAGCCCAGGCTGTTGACCTTCGCCGTGCAATACGTCGACGGCGCCGGGCAGCTCACCGGGCCGAGCGTCGACGCGCACACGTCGTCGATGGCGGCTTCGGTGATCGAGTTGTTGGGGTTGTCGGCGACGCGGAAGCGGATGCGCACGGTGGCCGAAGGCGTCACGAATCCACCCACCGAGACGGTGTCGGTGTTCCAGCCGCCCTGCAGACCCGTGTAGGTCCGCGCCACGACCCAGGTCGAGCCGTTGTTGGCCGACAGTTCGACCACCAGGCTGTCGTCCTGGTCGTCGTTGAAGAGCCAGTACGCGTAGCTGATCTCGCCGTCGCCGGCCGACATGTCGAACACCGGCGAGGTCAGGATCGTCGGACCGCCGTCGAGGTCGGCCGTGCCGACCGCGCCGCCGACTGCGCCCTGCTGCGTGAAGTAGCAGTTGACGCCCGTGCCGGCCGGGTTGTCGACCTCGGGCTGCGCCTGCGTCGAGCCGCTGACGGTGCCGACGGGGTCGCCGCGCTCCCAGGCGCCGCTGGTGACCGCCGTGTTGGCCACGGTCCAGCCCTGGTTGGCGTCGAAGTTGTCGCAGAAGATCTGCGTGAACTCGCCGATCGCGAAGCTCAACGTGCTGGTGGGCGCGTTGCTCGGGAAGGTGCGCACGTTGCCCAGGTTGTCCGTGCCGCGCACGTAGTAGTCCACGCGCGCCGGCGCGATCTGACCGGGAATCCCAGCAGCGAAACCGTTGCCGCCGGTCGAACCCATGGCGAGCTGCGTGAACGCGCCGTTGCCGACGCGGTAGAACAGCTGCACCCCGGTCACCGTCCCGCCGATGTTGGAGCTGACCGTGGCGTTGACCGTGTAGGGCCCGGCCTGGTTGGTCGTGTTCGACAGCTGCGTGACTCCGCCGATCGTCAGCGGCGGAAGCGTGACGCCCGGGAAACCCTGGTCACGGAAACCGCCGTCGATCTGCGAGAAGTGCGGCGTGCCGTTGTCGATGTTGCCGTCGTTGTCGTCCAGCGTGAGCCACTGCGTCTCGTTGACCGTGCGGATCTGCGTCTGGTTGTAGGACAACATCCAGCCGAAGAAGAGCGCGTCGGTGATGGAGCGCGCCGCCGGAGTGCCGAGCGTGTTGCGCAGCCGCGTGCGGATCTTCCAGGCCGCGCCCATCCACACTTCGCCGTTGGCGTGCACGCCGCCGTGGCAACCCGGGCTCGCGTCGCCGCAGAACTGGCGCGTGTTGTTGCCGTCGCGCACGTTGCAGCCCAGGCCGCAGAAGTCGTGGCCGACGATCGGATCGTCGTGGAAGTAGATGGCGAAGATGTCGGCGTTGCCTTCACCCATGCCGTCCGAGCCGTTGCCCGTGCCGTACAGCACGTTGAGCCAGTGACCGGCTTCGTGCATCACGACGTTGGAGAAGGCCGTGTTCACGCAGCCGCCGCCGGCCTGGTAGAAGTTGATCGACGAGCCGTTGAAGAACGCGTTGCAGCTCGAGGCGATGTTGGCGTTGGCGGTGTAGATGAAGTCGCCCGTCGCGTCGGTCGGGTTCACCGAACGGATCCAGTCGCGCAGATCGTTGACCGCCTGGAAGATGTTGGCCTGGGCCGTGACCAGCGCGCTGGGCGTGTTGTTGAGCACGATGGCGTTGCCGGTTCCCGTCGCGCTCTGCGCGAACGAGTACGGCGTGCCCGCGCTGTTGTTCACGTCGTTGTACGTCCCGTCGTAGAAGGCCGTGACCGTGACCGGACCGTTGACGCCCGCGAAGTTGAAGTTGCCGTTGGCGTCGGTGACGGTCGTGCCGCCCGACGAGCTCGTGACGCGCGCATAGCGCATCGGCTGCTGCACCGGCGGATTGGTGCCCGAGTCGGGGAAGTTGCCCGGCGTGGCCTTGGTGTAGATCGTTCCACCCACGTCGAAGTGGTGGATCAGCTCGGCCCGCTGCGCGACGCGGCCCGTGCGCGCGTCGATGTAGTAGGTGTAGCCCTTGGCTTCGCCGTCGACGACGCTCTCGACGTCGACGCGCCAGCTCAGCACGCCCACGCGCTGCTCGGCGCGCTCGACTTGCGCGATCACGAGCGTCGGCTCGCCCTGCAGTTCGCCGTCGATGCGCGCGTCGACGTCGAAGGCGCTCAGCGCGAAGAACGCGGCGGCCTCGGAGGTGATCGCCGGACGCGTGTCCAGGTCGGCGATCGCCGGCAGGGCGCGCGTCTGGATCGAGAGCACCGAGCCCTGCATGTCGAACAGCACGTTGACCGCGCCGCCCTCGACGGGCACGCCGCGCACCGCTTGACGGAAGTGGACGGTCTGCTTGTCGCTCGAGCCGACCATGCCGAGCGGCAGGAAGCTGGTGCGCTGCTCGACCAGGGTCGCGGCCTCGATCCCGTGCAGGTCCTGCGCGGCGGCCAGCGCTTCACGCGCGGCCAGGAACCACTCGAGCTCGTTGCTCGGGCGGTTGTCGCGCAGCGCCTTGGCGCCGAACACGAACTCCGCGTAGCCAGTGCCTTCGTCGACGTCGAGCCGCCAGCCCGCGCCGTGAGCCGCGCGCCAGCGCTCCAGCGCCGCATCGAGGCCGGCCGGGGCGCTCGACTGCGCGCCCGAAAACGGCGCGATCGCCGCGGCAAACAGGGGGATCCAAAGACGCTTGTTCATGTACGTCCTAACTCCGGGTGAGAGATGCTCTGGGCAGGTTCCGATGCGGGCCGCGCTGCCCGTGCGCCGCGGCGACGACCGACTTGAGTCTAGGCGCAAGTCAACCGTCGGTGCGGAGGACGTATGGCGCGCGTTCGCGGTTCCGCACAAGCCGCGCAGGAAACGGCCATCGCGCCGGGCGAAAGAAGTTCTCAGTGCAGTAGCACTGGCGAGCAGCGGCGGCGTCCGCCCCAGCGCTTCGGGCGCGGGGCCGCGCGCGCTTCAGTTCTGCTCCAGGGCGCGCAACTCGAATTCGAGCGGGAGTTCGAAGGCGCCGGGGCCCAGCGATGGATCCAGTCGCAGCCCGGCCGGCGAGGCAACCGGCGCAAGCGGCGTGGGGCGCAGACTCGCGAGCGCGAGGACGCTGAACACGGCCACGGCGCTCAAGCGCAGTGCGAGACCGGCGGCGCGCGATCGGCCGGCGAGCACGCCCGTCGCCAGGCGCTCGAGCGCGAGCGCCGTCAGCGCGGCGAACACCGGCCCGATCGAGGCGGCCTGGCGCGCGTAGCCGTAGAAGACGAGGGTCACGACGAGCTTGTAGAGCACGGTCGCGATCAGCGCGCGCCCGAAGGCCGTCGCGCGCGCGCTCCACGCGCCGACGAGCACGACGGCGAGCACCGCGAGCGACCACCAGCGCGCCAGATCGCGCCCGCGCGAGAGGTCCACGGCGCCGCGCACGCTGGCCGGCCCGTGCGGCCAGTTGTCGGCGCCCAGGCCCGAACTCGCCCCGGCCCAAAAGCGCGCGAGCTTCGCACCGCACGCGCGCGCCCAGGCGAGCGGATCCTTCGCGATCCAGCTCCAGCCGATGCTCCAGCCGTGCAGGTACAGCCGCAGATGGCTGGGGCGCCCGAAAGCGAACTCGGGCTCGTCGTCGCGACCATCGCGCAGCGCCGCGCGCGAGAAACCGCCGTCCGCCGCCGGGTGGTTGGCGAGCGCGAAGTCGAGCGCGCCCTTGGAGCTGACCAGCGTCCACTCGGGCAGCGGCTCGGGCACGTAGCCCGCCCACTCGCGCTCGAAGTACTCGCGCAGGTCGCTGGCCTGGACCTGCGGGCGACCGCGCTGCCGCGCGAGGTGCGACAGGAAGGCGAAGTTGCCCTCGCGCGCAAAGGCAGGGAGCCGCTCGAGCTCCGCGCGAGCCTCCTCGCTCCACGGCGGCTGCGCGCGCGCGAAGTCGATGCGAGCGCCGTCGCGGTTGAAGCGCACCACCGCCTGGTGCGAACGCCAGGCCCAGGGCGCACACACGGCCAGCAGTGCGAGCGCGCTCGCCGCCCAGCGGCGCCAGTCGACGCGGCGCAGCTCGAAGCTGTCGAGCACTGCCAGCAACGCGACGAGCAGCAGGTGCTCGGGCCGCACGAGCGTGGCGACTCCGTGCAGCGCGCCGCACGCCAACCCGTGCGCGAGCGCGCGGCGCGACCGCGGGCGCAACTCGAGCGCGAGCAGCGCGACGATCAGCGCCGCGTACGGGGCCTCGCCGTTGAGCGAGGTCGCGAGCTGCAGATCCGCGTTCGACAGCGCGAGCGCGAGCGCGCCGATCCACGCCGCCGCGCGCGACACGCGTTGCGCGAGCAGGGCCCACAGCCCGGCGCAGCTCGCCGCGGACAGCGCGCACCACAAGAGCTTGACGGACGTGTACGGCGCCTGCGCCGCGCCGAGCCAGTGCAGCGCGAACGCCACGCCGGGCGCGCGCACCGGGAGGTCGAACTCGAACGGCTGGCCGCGGCCGAGCGCCGCCGCCCAGCGCGCCCAGGTGGGCGCGTCGCCCTCGTAGCGCAGCGAGTGCGGCCAGGGCGCGTCGTCGCCCGAGAACAGCAGCGCCAGGCGCAGTGCGAACGCGAGCGCGAACACGAGCGCGACAGCCGCGCCCTCGCGGCCGAGCCAGCGCCACGCCAACTCCTTCGCTGACGGCGCGTCCGCAGACGACGCGGCGCGCGGCTGCGCCCGAGCGGCGGAGGGCTCTCGCACGCCCATGAGCTGGCGCGCTAGACGCGCCGCACCGCGGCGAGCACCGAGCGCGTCGCGAAGCTCTTGTTGAGCGTGTAGAAGTGCAAGCCGGGCGCGCCGCCCTCGAGCAGGCCGCGGCACTGTGTGATGGCGTGCTCGATGCCGGTCGCCATGACGGCCGCGGGATCGTCCTTCACGCGCTGCAGACGCTCCTTGAGCTCGGGCGGGATCTTCGCGCCGCACATCTTGGTGAAGCGCTCGACTTGCGCGACGTTCGTGATCGGCATGATGCCCGGGACGATCGGCACGCGGATGCGCGCCGCGCGCGCGCGCTCGACGAAGCGGAAGTAGTCGGCATTGTCGAAGAACAGCTGCGTGACCAGGAACAGCGCGCCGCGATCGACCTTGATCTTGGTCCAGTGCAGGTCGAGCTCGGCGTCGGGCGACTCGACGTGGCCCTCGGGATAGCACGCGGCGCCGATGTCGAGCTGGTAGTTGTCCTCGAGGTACTCGATCAGATCGCTGGCGTGCGCGAAGCCGCCTTCGACTGCCTTGAACTCAGCTTCGCCCTTGGGCGGATCGCCGCGCAGCGCGAGGATGTTCTCGATTCCGTTCCCGACCAGCGTGCCGAGTTCTTCGCACAGATCGCTCTCGGTGACGCCCACGCAGGTCAGGTGCGCCATCGCCGTCACGGCCAGCTCGCGCTGGATGCGCGTCACGACCTCGAGCGTGCGCGCGCGCGTCGAGCCGCCGGCGCCGTTGGTCACCGACACGAAGTTCGGCGCGAGCGCGGCTTTGAGGTCGGACACCGACTGCATGAGCTGAGCGACGCCGTCGTCGCTCTTGGGCGGGAAGAACTCGAAGCTGAACACCGGCCGGCCGCGGCCGTGCATCTCGCTGATCCTCAAGGGCCTCTCCTGTCCAGGTGGGTCGGCGCGTCGAGCGGCGCCGTGATCTCTTCGAATTTGGCTCTGAATTCGGCCGGCATCGGGATCGACTTCATCGTCGCAAGGTCGATGCAGGCCGTAGTCATGCGGGCGTCGACGCACTGCCGTTCGCCCAGCGTGTAGCGGTAGCGCAGGCCCAGCGAGGAGCGCCCCAGATGAAAGCACGTCACCGCGACGCGCGGCGCGTCGCCGAAGCGCAGCGGCGCGCTGAACTCGACCTCCGAGCGCACCAGCGGAAAGCCGATGCGCCGCCGGCCGATCAGTTCGTAGTAGCGCGCGCCGACGTGCTGGTCCCACAGCTCCTCGAAGGCCTCGTGGATGTAGTCGTAGATGCGCGGGAAGTACGCGATGCCGGCCGGGTCGACGTGCCCGAAGCGCACCTTCTGGGTGGTGACGAACTCCCCCATCGCCCGACTCAGGCGCCCGCGCCCTCGAACAGCTCGGGCCAGCTCTCGCGCACGTGCTCCACGATCATGCTCGCGAGCTTCTCGACCAGCGCCCGGCCTTCCTCGGCGCTCGCGCGCGCCGGATCGCCGCAGTAAGCGTGCAGCGCGCCGATCTGCTTGAAGCCCTTGCCGCCGGCGCCGATGGCCTCGACCAGGCCGATCTCGACCGGCGCGAGCGTCGAGCGCACTTCGTCACGCACCGAGGCGCGGTCAGCCGCGAGCGCGATGCTCGACTCATAGCGGCCGGCGTGGTCGCCGCGCTGGAAGTCGGGACCGAGTTGGGCCGCCCACTTGCGGCGCGTGTTGTCGGCGAAGATCACGCGCGCCTTTTCTTGCGTCAGTTGCGCGTGGTCGAGGCACACGCCGCGCAGCACGGCGACGTGCTCGGGCTCGAGGTGGCCGTTGGAGAGCACGATGCGCCGCACGCCCTGCTGCTGCAGCGATTCGATCAAGTCTTCCAAGACGGCCCACAGCGTCGCGGGCTGGATGCTCAAGCGGCCCGCGAAGCCGTCGGCGAAGTTCGTGACGCCGAACGGCAGCGCCGGCGCGAGCAGGCACGACACGCCCTCTTCGGCCAGCAGCTCCGCCGCGCGGCGCGACTGCGCGAGCGCGATGGTCACGTCGGTGTCCAGCGAGAGGTGCGGCCCGTGCGGCTCGGTCGAACCGACCGGCACGAGCACGACCGTCTCGGCGCGCAGGAGCGCAGCGGTCTCGGGCCAGGTCAACTTGGACAGTTCGATCATGTGCGTACGGTCGTTGGTCGTACGGTGCCAGAGCAATCTGTCCCACGCCGCAGTCGCGTTCGAGCTGCCCGTTGCGTTGCGCGGCGTGGGACAGATTGCTCTGGCACCGTAC
>WYBT01000007.1 GCA_011525785.1 Planctomycetaceae bacterium | reverse complement strand
TCGCCGATGCGCTCGAGCAGTCGCGCCTGGAGCCGCGGCTGACCGGCGAGCTCGCGGTCGATGCGCGCGAGCCCCGCCGCGAGCACGTCCGCCGCGCGCAGGTCGCGCCGGCCGCTCACGTACGGGTCCGCGGCGCCGAACAGGCTGGCGAGGAAGCCCGCGGTGGCGTCGGCCTCGCTCGCGCGTTCGTCGGCGCGGCGCCCTTCGCTGCGCGCGAGTTCGAGCGCCTGGGACTCGGCGGCCAGGGCGCGCGCCAGGGCCTGCTTCTGACGCAGTTCGCCCAGGTACAAGCCGGCCGGTCCGACCAGCGCGACCGTCGCCAGCGCCGCGGCGGCGACACTGCGCGTCGGGTGGCGCTTGACCCAGCGCCAGGCGCGGTAGCTCAGTCCCGGCGCGCGCGCGGACACGCTCGCGCCGCGCAGCACCGCCTCGAGGTCGCGCGCGAACTCCGCCATGGACGCGTAGCGCCGCGAGCGCTCGCGCTCGATGGCCTTGAAGCACACCAGCTCGAGCTCGCGCGAGACCTCGCGATTGCGCGCGCGGATCGAGCTGGGCGCGCCCTCGAGGATCGCCGCGCGCGTCTGCTCGGCGTCGGCGCCCGAGTACGGCGGCTGCAGCGCGAGCAGCTCGTACAGCGTGGCCCCGAGCGCGTACACGTCGGTGCGCGCGTCGATCTGGTCCGAGCGGCCGGCGACCTGTTCGGGCGCCATGTAGAGCACTGAGCCGAGCGTCGCGCCGGTGATCGTCATGCGGCCCTCGCTCTCCAGGCCCGCCAGGCCGAAGTCGAGCAGCACCACGCGCCCCTGCGGCGTGACGGCGATGTTCGAGGGCTTGACGTCGCGGTGCAGGATGCCGCGCTCGTGCGCGTGGGCGAGCGCGCGCGCGACCTCGAGCGCGACGCGCACGCAGGTGTCGGCCCAAGTGCCCGCGAACAGCTCGGGCAGCTCGGACTGAGACGACTCGACGCTCGAGCGGGCGCTCGCCATCGCAGCCGCGCGCAGGTCGCGGCCGGTCAGTCCTTCGGGCGTCACGCCGTGGAACTGCTCGAGCGCCTGTTGCGCGCTCACGCCGTCCACCAGCTCCATCGCGAGGTACGGCGCGCCGTTCGCTTCGCCGACGGCGTGCAGCGCCACGATGCTGGGGTGCGAGAGCTGCGAGACGGCCTGGGTCTCGCGCCGGAAGCGTTCCTTGGCGCGCGGGAAGTACAGGTACTCGGGCCGGATCAGCTTGAGCGCCACCGTGCGCGCGGTGGACTCGTCGAAGGCCTCGTACACCACGCCCATGCCGCCGCCGCCCAGGCGCCGCACGAGGCGGAACTCGCCCAGCCGCTCGGGAAAGGCGTTCGCGGCGGCGTCGGCGGGGATCAGGTTCATCTCGCGCAGCGCCGCGACGCGTTCGCGCAGCTCGCTCTCCAGGGCCGGGTGCGCGCGGCACACGCGTTCGAGCGCGTCCTCGTCGCCCTGCGAGAGCCGCTCGAGCAGCTCGACCAGCAGGGTTTCGACATCCAGGGCGGGATCGTGCGTGGGCATGGGGGAGACGGGGCGGCCGCCCGGCCGGCTGAGCGGGCCGCGCGCCCGCGCAAGGGGGCTATTCTGACTCCAGCGCCGGTCCGCGCCCGGCGTTGACGATGATCGCCCGATTCCGCGCGGCGGAACGACGCCCATGACCGACGGACACGCACACGCGGCCTCGCTGGAGGCGCTGCTCGAGCGCCACCTGGGCGAGCTGCAGGCGTACGTGCGCAAGAACATGGACGCCGCCCTGGCGCGCCGCGAGTCGAGCGCCGACCTGGTGCAGTCGATCTGTCGCGAGGCGCTGCTCTCCAAGGAGCAGTACGAGTACCGCGGCGAGGCGGCCTTTCGGCAGTGGCTGCTGCAGATGGCTCTGCGCAAGCTGATCGACCGCCGGCGCTTCTACCGCGCTCGCAAGCGCGAGGGCGCCGAGCGCGCGCTGGGCGTCTCCAGCCAGTTCGAGCTCGACGCGCTGGCGCGGCTGGCGCGCACGCTCGGAGCGTCGCCCAGCAGCGAGGCGAGCCTGCGCGAGGAGCTTCAAGTGCTCGCGCACGCGCTCGAGCAGCTCGCCGACAACGACCGCGCGATCATCCGCATGATCCACCTCGACGGCCTGACGCACGCCGATGTCGCCGAGCGCCTGGGCTGCAGCGTGCCGCAGTCGCGCGGGCGGCTGTTCCTGGCCCTGGCGCGGCTCTCGGCGCACCTGCGCGTTCATCGCAAGCGGGACTGAGCGCCCGCCGCAGCTCAAGCGCTGCGCGCGCTCGCGTCGATCGCCACGGAACGTTGCCGCGTCGACACCAGAGTTCCACGGGCCGCTGGTTGCTCGCGCCGACCTGTGCGGCGCTGGCCTTTGCGTGCGGAGCACTGCTCTTCGCGCTGGAGGGTCAGGCGGCGAACGAGACGGCCGCGGAGGCGAGTTCTCGCGAGGGCGCGGACTCACCGCCCGGTCCGCCGGCGCTCGAGCTGGCGACCTCCCGCGAGGCGCCGCGCGCCGCGACTGCGTTCGAATTCGAGCCCGCGCGCCGCGGCGTCGTGCTCGACCAAACCGGGGCCGTCGTGGGTTCGCTCGCGCTCGTGCGCCAGCTCGGCGACGAGCGCTTCGAGCTGGGGCCGTGCGGCGTCGATGGGGGCTTCGAGTGGCCGCTCGAGTCGCTGGGCGGCGAATTGTGGGTCGAGCACGCGGGCTGGGTGTGCGTGCGCGGCGCGCGCGTCGATACTCCGGCTCGCGTGCACGCGCGGCAGCTCGTGGTCGCGCGCGCCACGACGCTCCGCGGTCGAGTCAGCTCCGAGGGCGCTCCCGTCGCTCACGCGCGCGTGGCCGTGCTGCTCGACCGCGCCGAGCGCGGCGCGCCGCAGTGGTCCGGAGCGCGCGCCACGGCGAGCGCGGACGGGAGCTTCGAAATCGCCGGAATTCCGAGTGAAACGCCGCTTTCCGTGCGGATCAGCGCCGCCGGCTTCGCCTCGCGAGGTGTGGAGCTCGAGGCCGCGCCCGAGGCGTGGCTCGAGCTCGAACTCGAGCCCTTGGGCGCGGACTTCGGCCATCTGCGCGGCGTGGTGCTCACGCACGCCGGCGAGCGCGCCGACGAGCGCACCTGGGTCGTGTGGGGGAGCAACGGCGCGCGCTGTCTGGCCGACGGGTCGTTCGAACTGGCCTTGCGCCACGACCCCGGCGAGGCGCCGATCCTCGTGCGCGCGGAAGGCGTCGCGCCTTCGCACTCGGCGCCGGCGTGGGACGCGGTGCGCTCGCAGCGCGCCGTCGAGTTGCGCCTGGGCCCGCCGCTGGAGCTCTTGGTGGGCTGGATCCGCAGCGTGGACGAGTCGCGCGAGCTCAAGGGCTGCGTGATCGAGTTGCACGCGAGCGCGTCGTTCGCTGCCCCGCTCGCGCGCACCCGCGCGGACGCGAACGGCCGCTACGAGTTCCGCGGGCTCGAGCGCGGCGAGTACTGGGTGCGCGCGGCCTGGAGCGACTTCGACGTCAGCACCGGCCCGGTCCCGAGCGGGGGACGCGCGCCCGAGCTGGTCATCAGCCGCTGAGCGCGCGCGCCGATCTCGCTGGACACCGTCCATTCAACGGCGCGGGTGCGGGCGAGCGGTCGTCCGTGGCGCGTCGTCGAGCCCCCCAACGTGCTCCGCGCCGAGAGGCTGCGGCTCCCTCCCAGGCACATGCGCCACGACTCCAGAACTGATCGATTCCCGTCGCTTCCGCTCGCACTAGCGGCAGCGTCTTGCGTGTGTGCTTGCAGCGGCAGCTCCGGCGGCGGCGACGACGCCACACCGCTCACCGTGGTGGCCGAAGCCGAGCCGAACAACGACGCTGCGAACGCTGGCGCAATCGCGCTGACGCGACCGGTCGCCGGCGAATTGAGCACGGTCGGCGACGAAGACTGGTGGTCGGTCGAACTCGCGGCGGGCGACATCATCCAGGTCGAGTGCTTCGCCGCGCGACTGGACCACGCGAGCTGGGATGCAGCCGCCAATGCTCCGCAGCTCAAGCTGTTCGACACCGACGGCGCGACCGAACTGCTCGGCCACTATCCCGTGGGAGCGACGCCGCCGCTGCCAACGGAGGGCGCCTCGTCGCTGTGGAGCTGGGGCGTGCACGATCTGGACATCGCGATGTTCCGCGCGCCCGCGAGCGGCACGTACTACCTGCGCGTCAACGGCGCCGACCCTCTCGCGGGCGGCGGCGAGTACGCGCTGGTCGTCACGCGCAACAACATCCCGGCGCTGCAGCTCGAGGACGAGAGCGCCGTGGCCCCCGGCAGCAACGACAGCTTCGCCACGGCCGAGGCGCTCGCGACGGGCGTGCTGTACGGCTTCCACGTCGACGACGAATCCGACTACTACTCGTTCACCATCGCCGAGCCCAGCTTCGTGAACTTCGAGCTGGTGGCCCACCGCAACGGCATCGCTGACGCGGATGGCGAGTACTACGACTCCGAGCTCGAGCTGTACGACACCGACGGCACGAGCGTGCTGCACAGCAACGACGACACGTACTTCTACGACTCGTCGATCCAATACTGGATCGCGACGCCGGGCACGTACTACCTCAACGTGACCGAGTGTTGCGGCGAGGGCGACGCGCCGTACTTCCTGCGCTACACGCGCAGCTCGCGCAGCTCCGTGACGCCCGAGGCCGAGGGCAACAACGCCGTGGGTTCGGCGCAACCCTTCACGGCCGGCGAGCTGATCGACGCCGACACGATCACCGGCGACGACGACTACTACGCCATCGACGCGCTCGCCGGAGACGTGATCTTCGTGCGACTGTTCGACGCCCAGTCGCGCCAGGACAGCGCGGAGAACGTGGCGATTTCGGTCCTCCAGCCCGACGGCGTCACGAGCGCCCCGATCAACTTCGCGGACAAGCAGGTCGCGACCTTCCTCGTCACGGTCGACGGGCTCTACTACGTTTACTGCTCGACCGGCGCGGCCTTCAACGCTGACTACGCCATCGAAGCCACGCTGTACCGCAGCAACAGCTTCGAGGCCGAGCCCAACAATGACGGCGGCAGCGCTGGGGCGTTCAACAGCTCGGGCTACGCCGCGGGCGTGATCGCGACGCTGAACGACGAGGACTGGTACTCGTTCAGCGCCGGCGCCGATCGGCTGGTGACGATTTCCGCCGTCGCCGACAGCGAGTCGTTCGCCAGCTCCAACGGCTTTTGGAATTTCAGCTCCTGGGGCTCGCAGCTCGCGCCCAAGCTCGAGGTCTTCGCCTCCGATGGGACCACGCTGCTGGCCAGCTCGGTCTCGGCCGCGCCCGCCTTCCTCACCACGGAGTCGGTCGTCGACGGCCTGCCGTTGATGGGCGTCTCGTTCATCGCTCCGGCCGAGGGCACGTACTTCGTGCGCGTCACGTCCGACGACAGCACCTTCGGCGACGACATGTTCTACGCGCTGCGCAAGCGCTGAACCGTTCGTCGATCTCGCCCGCGCCCCGGTCCGCGCTGCAGCGTGGGGCGGGGCGCTGTTCGTTCGGGGCCGGCTCGCTCACTCCACGCTGCGCTCCAGTCGCGCCAGCCGCTCGCGGTCCTCGCCCGCCGCGCGCCGAGCCCAGGCCAGGGCCTCGAGCACTTCGACGTGCGCCGGACCGAGGGCGATGCGCAACTCGCGCAGGCCGCGCTCGATCTCCTCCCAGGCCTCCTGTCCACGGCCCTGCGCGAGCGCGATCCTCCCGCGCAACACGCGCAGCGCCGGCCAGGTCCAGGTCTGCGGCTCGCGTTCGCGGCTGCGTTCCCACGCGCGCTCGACGTGCAGCGCGGCGGCCTCCAGCGCCTGCGCCTCGACGTCGAGCGAGGCCAGCACGAAGTCCGCGTCGATGGCCAGCTCCAGGTCGCGCGCCTCGCTCCAACGCTGCGCCAGTGCTCGCGCCTCGTCGAGCGAGTCCGCGTCGCGGCGCAGCGCCAGCGCGAGCGCCAGTTCGAACGACCCGTATTGCGGCGCGTCGCTCGGCGCGAGCCCTTCGAGTGCGCCGCGCAGCTGCGTCAGCGCCTCGTCGAGCCGTCCGAGCGCATACAGCGCGACGCCCGCGCGCGAGCGGCAGAAGCGCGCCATCGCGTGCCGCTCGCCGAAGCGGTCGGCCATGCTCTCGCGCGCAGCTTCGTACAGCTCGAGCGCCTCGGCGTGGCGACCCTGTCGGCCGAGCACCACGCCCAGGTTCGAGAGCGCCTGCGCAGCGGTGGGATGCGCCAGCCCCAGACGCTCGGCGGTGGCTGCGAGCACGCGCCGGTAGAGCTGTTCCGCTCGCGCGAGCTCACCCTGTCGCTCGAGCAGCACGGCGTGGTTCAGCTCGAACACCGCCGTGGCCACGCTGTCGTCGCCGTACAGCGCGCGCGCTTCGCCGAGCAGGCGTTCGTAGACCTGCTGCGCCTCCTCGAGCCGCCCCTGGCTCGAAAGCGCGGAGGCCAGCGTGTTGAGATCGCCCAGGCGCGAGGGGTGCGGCCCGGGGTGCAGTTGTTCGTTCAGCGCGAGCGCCTCGCGCGCGCAGTGTTCGGCGGCTTCGAACTCCATCGTGCGCGTGTGGGCCACACCGAGCGCGGCGAGCACGTTGGCGCGCGTACGGCGCGAGTCGCCGGGCAACTGCGTCGCCAGCGAGCGCGCGCGCTCGAGCAACTCGAGCGCCTCCTGCGCGCCTCCGCGTTCGCTCAGCGCGACGGCCAGTTCGAGCAGCGCATTGACGCCCAGCGCGCTGGCGAGCCCCTCGGAGGCTTCGAGGCCGCGCAGGCCTTCGCGCAGCGTGTTCAACGCCGCTGGCGAACCGGCCAGGCGCTGCGCCTTGCCCAGCGCGATCCGCGCGAAGGCTGTCGAGCGCGCCTGTTCGCCGGCGGTCTCGCTGCGCAACTCGACCGCGCGCTCGAGCGCTGCGATCGCTTCGCCGTACAGGTTGAGGTTGCTGTAGGACTCGCCGATGCGCTCGAGCAGTCGCGCCGCCAGCTCGGGCTGGTCGAGCAACGCGCGCTCGATCCGTTCGCGGCCGCGGGACAGCAGCTCGCGCGCGCTCAGCTCCGCGCCGCTCGAGCGGTTGGGGTCGGAGGCAGCGAACAGCTCGACCAGGAAGGCCGCGACCTGTTCCGAGGCGCGCGCTTCGAGCTCGGCCACGCGGCGCTGCTCGGCCTCTTCGCCGCGCGCCCGGCTGGCCGCCGTGCGGGCCTCGACCTCGGCCGTCAGCGAACGCTCCAGCTCGAGAGAGTGCGCGCGCTGCTGCCAGTACAGCGCGCTGGGCAACGCGACGGCGAGCAGCGCAGCGCTCGCGCTGGCTGCGACGAGCGCGGGCCGACGTCGAGCCCAGCGCCACGCACGCTGCGCAGGGCTGGGGCGACGCGCGCGGATCGGCTCGCCCGCCAGCACCGCGCGCAGATCGGCGCCGAACTCGGCCATCGAGCCGTAGCGCTGCGCGGCGTCGCGCGCGAGCGCCTCGAGGCACACGATCTCGAGTTCGCCGGGTACGCGCCGATTGAGCAGGCGCGGCGGCGTCGGCTGGCCTTCGAGGATCGCCTGGCGCGCCGACTGCGCATCGTCGCCGGCGAAGGGCGGGCGCAGCGTGAGCAGCTCGTACAGCGTGACTCCCAGCGCGTACACATCGGTGCGCGCGTCGATCTCCGCGGTGCGGCCGCTGACCTGCTCGGGCGCCATGTAGAGCACCGAACCCAGCGCCGATCCGGCCGCGGTCATGCGCAGCTCGTCAGCCGAACTCGCCAGGCCGAAGTCGAGCAGCACGACGCGTCCCTGCGGCGTGACGGCGATGTTCGAGGGCTTGATGTCGCGGTGCAGCACGCCGCGCGAGTGCGCGTGGGCGAGCGCGTCGCACATCGCGGCGACGATGCGCACGCAGCTCTCCACCCAGCCGCCGCGGAACAACTCGAGGCCCTCGCGCGAGCTCTCGTCGAGTGCGGCGCCGCAGGCCTCCACCGCAGCGCGCAGGTCGGCGGCCGTGAGGTGTTCGGGCGCGCGTTGCTCGAGCGCGCGCAGCACGTCGTCGAGCGTCGCGCCCTCGACCAGCTCCATGGCGAAGTACGGGACGCCCGCGGACTCGCCGACGGTGTAGATCGACACGATGCCCGGGTGCGCCAGGCGCGCCACGGCCTCGGTTTCGCGCCGGAAGCGCTCGCGCGCGCGCGGGAAGTAGAGCTGTTCGGGGCGGATCAATTTGAGCGCGACCGTGCGGCCCAGCGGCTCCTGCTCGGCCTCGTAGACCACGCCCATGCCGCCGCTGCCCAGTCGGCGCAGCAGGCGGAATTCGGCCAGCCGCTCGGGGAATTCGCGCGCCGCGCCCGCGTTCGGCACGAGGTTCATCTGCGCCAAGAGGCCGATGCGCTCGCGCACTTCGGCGGCGCGCTCGGGCCGCGCCGCGCACAGCCGCTCGACCGCACCCCGGTCGCCCTCCGCGAGGGCTTCGAGGCAGGCGAGCAGCTCCTCCTCGAGGTCGTCCGGCGGCTCGTCCCCGTCCGTCGGCGTCTGCGGTTCCGCGCGATCCATGCTCGCTCAACCGTACCCGCGCGGCGCGCAAGCCGCCGGGGACCCGGGCATTCTCGCCGCTCGAACGCCCGCTCGCGCGGCTTGGCGTATTCTTGATGGATCGACGCGGGGGGCGTCGCCGCGGCCGGCCGCCGGGGCGGAGCTGTCCCTGCGCCCAGCAGCCGCCATGCGACGCAGCGACCAACGCGAGCCCCGGCTCGAGCACCTGTTGGAGGAGCACCTGCCTTCACTGCGCACCTACGTGCGCCGCAACATGGACGCGGCGCTGTGGGAGCGCGAGTCGTGCGCCGATCTGGTGCAGTCGGTGTGCCGCGAGGTGCTCGAGGCGCGCGAGGCCTACCGCTACCAGGGCGCGGCCGCGTTCCGGCAGTGGTTGTTCCAGGTCGCGCTGCACAAGCTCATGGACCGCCGCCGCTTCTATCGCGCCGGCAAGCGCGCGGAAGAGGGCCCCGGGCGCGAGCGCCTGACGTGGAGCCGCGAGGAGCTCGCGCGCCTGGCGGAGAGCGTGGGGACGCCGAGCGCCGACGCCGCGCTGCACGAGGAGCTCGCGTCGCTGTCCAGCGCGCTCGAGAAGCTGAGCGAAGCCGACCAGGCCATCGTGCGCTGGGTGCACCTCGAGCACGCCAGCCACGCCACCGTCGCCGAGCGACTGGGCTGCACCGAGGCGCAGTCGCGCAAACGGCTGTTCCAGGCGCTCACGCGGCTGTCGCTGCACCTGCGGCGGGCGCGGGCCTGAAGCCGCCCCGCGCCGAGGATCTGCCGCGGGTTCGCAGCCCGCCGGAGATTTCTTGGAACGCGTCGCGCGAACGCGCGCTTGCCCTCTGGGAGTGCATGCGATCCACGCGCTGACCTGGACGCGTTCTCAGTTCTTGTCCTCCCAAGCCCGGCTCAACCCTCGATCACAACCGATGCAACGCACCTCGTCCGCTTTTGCCGCGCTGCTCGCGCTCAGCGCCCCGGCGCTCGCGCAGCAGTTCTTCCTCATGCCGGATTCGACCGCCGACAAGATCGTCAAGTTCGACGCCCAGACCGGCGCGGTGGTCGACGCGAACTTCATCCTCGACGCGAACGATCCGAACACCTACGACTTCAACCTGCCCAAGGACGTGTTCCAGGTCGACAACCAGATCTGGGTCATCGACCAGAACGCGGACTCGATCTTCCGCTTCGATCTCGACGGCAACTGGCTCGGCACGACCAACGGCGTCGCGGGGACGCTCGACAATTGCCGCGGCGGCGAATACGTCAACGGCGTCGTCTACGTGACGAACGACGGCACGAGCAACGGCGCCAGCGGGGACACCGTGGTGATGTTCAACACCAACGGGGTGCGCACGGGCTCGTTCTCCGTGGCCGATTCGGGCGCGAGCCCGTTCGACGTGGTGGGCTACAACGGCGAACTGCTGGTGTGCCACTTCACGAGCGTCAACCAGATCGGGCGCTACGACTACGCCGGCAACCCGCTCTCGCCGGTGTTCCACAGCTCCAACGGCACGACGGGCATCGACTTGCCCGAACAGATGTGGGAGACGGCGGCGGGCAATCTGCTCGTGACGGGCTTCGCCGCGCCCATCGGCGTGTACGAGTACGACTCGACCGGCGCGCAGATCAACTTCTGGGCGAACGCGAGCTTCCTGCGCGGTGTGTGCGAACTGGGCAACGGCCAGATCCTGATCTCCGACAGCGCCGCCGTCGAAATCCTCGATCGCGTCACGGGCGCGACCACTCCGGTCTACAGCTCCTCCGGTTGCCAGTTCTTCGGGCTGCTCGACCTGGGCGCCGGCGCGCCGAGCGTTTACTGCACGGCGGGCACGTCGACCAACGGCTGCGTGCCGGCGATCAGCGCTTCCGCGCAGCCGAGCGCAACCCTCGCCAATCCGTGCGCCATCTCCGTGGCGAACGTTGAAGGCCAGAAGCTCGGCCTCTTGTTCTACGGCGTCGACAACACCGGCTTCGCGCCGCTGCCCTGGGGCGCTGGCGTGAGCTTCCTGTGCGTCAAGTCGCCGACGCAGCGCACGACGGCGCAGAACTCGGGCGGCACGCCCGGCGCTTGCGATGGCTCGTTCAGCCTCGACTGGAATGCGTTCCAGCTCGCCAACCCCGGCGCGCTCGGCAACCCGTTCAGCGCCGGCGGCAAGGTCTACGTGCAGGGCTGGTACCGCGACCCGCCGTCGCCCAAGACGACGAACCTTTCGGATGCCGTCGAACTGACCATCGTTCCGTGATGGGGGCTTGAGCCGCGCCCGCCGCAGCACGCGTTCGCGCGTTGCTGCGGCGGGCGCACCTTTTCCGGCCGGAGCTCTCGCGGCTAGCGAAACCGCGGCCGTGAGCGGGCATCTGCTAGCTTCCGTCCGCCGTGCTCTCGTCCCTCGCCCGTTACGCGCACTGGTTGCACACCCGCTGGCCCGCCGGGACCGTCGAGCCGCTGCCGCAGGTCGAGCCCGATGGTTCGACGGCCGTGCCGGGCCTGTTCGTCGCGGGCGATCTGAGCGGTATCCCGCTGCTCAAGTTCGCGGCCGACGGCGGCGCGCGCATCGTGCGCAGCTTTGCCGCCGCTCCGGGCTTCAACGCTGCGCGCGATGCGAGCGCGCTCGACGTGGTGATCCTCGGCGCGAGCGTCGCCGGCATGTCGGCAGCGCTCGAGGCGCGCAAGCTGGGCTTGAGCTTCGCTGTCGTCGAAGCCAGCGAGCCCTTCTCGACCATCGTCAACTTCCCCGCGCGCAAGCCGATCTTCCTCTATCCGACCGCGATGCGGCCCGAGGGCGAGCTGCGGCTGTCGGCGGACGTGAAGGAGGCGCTGGTCGAGGAGCTGCGCGAGCAGACGCGCGAGATCGAAGTGCGCCGCGGCCGCGCCGAGCGCGTGGAGCGGGCGGGGGGCGTGCTCGAGGTCGTGCTCGAAGGCGGCCAGCGGCTGCGCGCGCGGCGCGTGATCGTCGCGATCGGCCGCTCGGGCAATTACAGGAAGCTCGGCGCGCCCGGCGAGGAGTCGAGCCACGTCTTCAATCGTCTGCACGACCCGGCTGAGTTCTCGGGACAGGACGTGCTGGTCGTCGGCGGCGGCGACAGCGCGCTCGAGGCGGCGATCGCGCTCGCGCAGAGCGGAGCGCGCGTCACGCTCTCTTACCGCGGACCTGAGTTCTCACGCGCCAAGCCCGAAAACGTCGATGCGCTCGCACGCGAGAGCGGCGTGCGCGTGCTCCTGGGCTCGAAGGTGCGGCGCATCGACGCAGAGCACGTCGAGCTCGCCGACTCCACGGGCGCCGTGCAGCGCGTCCGCGCGCAGGCCGTGTTCCCGCTGATCGGCCGCGAGCCGCCGCTCGAGTTCTTCCGCCGCAGCGGCGTGCCGATCCGCGGCGAGTGGCGCACCTCGACCAAGCTCTCGTTCGCCGCCTTCCTCGCCTTCTGCGTGTTCCTCTATCTGTGGAAGGCGGACAAGTTCCGCCCGGCCTTCGAAGCGCGCGGCTGGTTCCCGTACTCGATGGGAGACTGGCTCGCGGAGCGCCTGAGCGCGGCGACCGAGCCCTCGACATTGCTCGGCACGCTCGCCATCACGCTCAACGAGCCGGGCTTCTACTACTCGCTCGCCTACTGCGTGTGCGTCGTCCTGTTCGGCTTCGCGCGCATGCGCAAGCGCCCCACCGCGTACGTGCGCCTGCAGACCTGGACGTTGATGGCGATCCAGGTCGTGCCGTTGTTCCTGTTGCCGTACGTGCTGTTGCCGCTCGCAGGCCACAACGGCTGGTTCGACGAGGGCGCCGGCCGCAGCCTCGCCGACGCGCTCTTCCCGCTCGCCGACTACGGCCACGGACGCGAGTACTGGCGCTCCTTCGGCTTGATCCTCGCCTGGCCGCTGTTCATCTGGAACGTGTTCACCAGCGAGCCGCTGTGGACCTGGCTCGCGATCAGCCTGGTGCAGACGTTCGTGCTGATCCCGCTGATCGTGTGGCGGTGGGGGAAGGGCGCGTACTGCGGCTGGATCTGCTCCTGCGGCGCGTTGGCGGAGACCTTGGGCGATGCGCACCGCTCGAAGATGCCGCACGGGCCGCTGTGGAACCGGCTCAACCTGGTGGGGCAGGCGGCGCTCGCGCTGTGCCTGCTCATTTTCGCGCTGCGCGCCGTCGCGTGGAGCGCGCCACAAGGCGCAGTCGCCGGCGCGTTCGCGTCGCTCGCGGGCGTTTTCACTACCGGCTACTACTACGTCGTCGACATCGGGCTCGCCGGGATCGTCGGCGTGGGCTTCTACTTCTGGTTCAGCGGCCGCGTGTGGTGCCGTTTCGCCTGCCCGCTGGCGGCGTTGATGCACGTCTACGCGCGCTTCTCGCGCTTTCGCATCTTCGCTGACAAGCGCAAGTGCATCTCGTGCAACGTGTGCACCAGCGTGTGCCACCAAGGCATCGACGTGATGTCGTTCGCGAACAAGGGGCTCGCGATGGAGGACCCCGAGTGCGTGCGCTGCTCGGCGTGCGTGCAGATGTGCCCGACGGGCGTGCTCGAGTTCGGCCAGCTCGACCCGGCGAGCGGGCGCGAGCTGGGGCGCGACTCGATCCCGGCTCGTTGACCGTACGGTCAGCGCGGCCGCGTGAGCGCGAACGCGAAGTCGCGTCCCATGCCGCAGCGGTACGCCAGGTGGATCCACAGCATCGCCAGCGGCTCGAGCACGCGTGCGGCGCTCAGCGGGCCCGCATCGAGGGCCTCGAAGCCCGCGTCGCGCGCCAGTTGCAGCACGGCCGGCTTGCGCGCGGCGTCATCGCCCGCGACGAACATCACCGGGCGCGTCGGGTAGCGCGCCGCGTCGGCCATGTTCTCCGCGCCGGTCTGGTTGAAGCACTTGAACACGCTCGCGCCCTTGGCCCAGCCGGCGACGAGTTCGCCGCCCGAGTTCTCCGTGCCGACCGCCAGGCCCGACAGATCGCTCTTCAGCGGGTTGGTGCAGTCGATCACGGTCTTGCCGGCCAGCGAGCCGCAGCTCTCGATCGCGGCGCGCGTTCCGTCCCAGGGCGTGGCGAGCACGACGATGTCGCACTCGGCCGCGGCCGTGGGGACTGCGGCGACGCGTGCGCCCAGCCGCGCGGCGGCGCTCGCGGTCTTGGGTGAGGCGGCGTCGCGCGCCCCGAACACGATCTGGTGGCCGGAGCGGATCCAGGCGGAGGCGAGGGCGGCGCCGACGTTGCCGGCGCCGAGGATGGCGATCTTCATGGCGGAGTCCCGTGGACGGTCGTGCTGAAATACGTTACGCATTAGGCACGAAATGAAGGCGACCGTCAAGCACGTGGCGGCTGCGCGCAGCGAGCGCGCCCCAGGCCCGGGAAGACCGCGCGATCCGCAGGTCGACGGGCGGCTGATCGACGCGATGCTGCGCCTGCTCGCGCGCGACGGCTACGCGGGCGCTTCGCTCGAGGCCGTGGCCCAAGAGGCCGGTGTGTCCAAGCCGGCCATCTACCGGCGCTGGAGCAGCAAGGCCGAGCTCGCCACCGCAGCTCTCGCGCAACTGCAGGCCGGCGACGCGCCCCAGGCCTCCGGCGACCCGCGCGCGGACCTCGTGAGCCTGCTCGCGAGCTTCCGCCGCCTGCTGCTGCGGCCCAACGGCCTGTCGATGATCGGCACGCTGCTCGTCGAAGAGCGCGAGAACCCCGAGCTCCTGCGCCTGTTCCGCGAGCGCATCGTCGCCACGCGCCGCCGCCAGGTGCGCGACCTGCTCGACGCCGCACTCGCGCTCGGTCACCTGCGGCGCGACGCGGACCTCGACGCGGCGACCAACGCTCTGATCGGCTCCTTCTACGCGCGCTACATCAGCGGCGAACGCATCGGAACCGACTGGCCCGAGCGCGTCGTCGCGCTGGTCTGGGACGGCCTCGCGCGCTGATCACGAACCGAGCGACTCGAGCTCTTCCCAGCCGGCGTACCGATTGTGGTTGTCCGCTTCGACCGCGCGGACGGTCATGTGGCAAAGCCCGAGGACTCAGCTCGGTGCTCGGTGGAGGCGGCGTGCTGCCCGCCACGAGTTCCGGTCGTCCGCACGAGTTGCTAGCGTGATCAACCGTCTCGCCCGACACCTCCATGCCGGAACGCAACAGTCACGCCGTCGAGCTCTACCGCGCGCTGAGCGGCCCGGGCGCCATGCCCGTGCCGCCCGGCAACCGGTACTACGTCCCCATCCTCGAGGAGACACCGGCCAAGGATCCGATCCTGCGACTGCGGCGGCACATCCAGCTCGCGCAGTCCGAGAGCGTCGATCTGCTGACCGGGTTCCGAGGAAATGGCAAGACGACCCAGTTGCTGCGACTGCGTGCGGACCTCGAGAAGAGCGGCTGTCACGTGTTCATGCTCGACATGCTCGACCACGTCTTGATGACCAAGCCGATCGAGCTGTCCGACTTCGTGCTGTCGCTCATGTCGGCGCTTGCGAGAGTGGCAAGCGAGGACAGCGGCCTCGACCTCACGGCGAGGTCCTACGGCCGCCGACTGCTGGACTTCCTGAAGTCCGAGGTCGAGGTCGACGGCCTCGAGTTCGGCGACGAGACGCTGGTCGCGACGAAGCTCTCGCTCAAGCTCAAGACGGAAGCGACGTTCAAGGAGCAAGTCCAGGAGCGGCTGCGCCACCGGCTGACACGGCTGTTCGAGGAAGCGCGCGGGTTCGTGTCCGAGCTCGTGGACGCGGTGCGGAAGCGCGCCGACGATCCGAACAAGCACGTCGTGCTGCTGGTCGACTCGCTCGAGCAGCTGCGCGGCGTCGGTTCCGAGTCGCAGCGCATGCACGAGAGCGTCGTCGCGCTCTTTTCCGGCGAGGCCGCCAATCTGCGCTGGCCCAAGCTGCACGTCGTCTACACGGTGCCGCCGTATCTGCTCCCGCTCGCCGCCAACGTCGGTCGCAACTTCGGCGGTCACCCGGTGACCGTCTGGCCCAACATCCACGTTCGGACGAAGACGGGCGAGCCCGACGATCGCGGAGTCGCGATCGTTCAGCAGATCATCGAGCAACGCTACTCGGCCTGGACCGGCGTGCTATCCCCGGAACAACTGCAGCGGCTCGCCGTCTCGTCGGGCGGCGACATTCGCGACCTGTTCCGACTGGTGCGCGAGACGGCGCTGACGCTCGACATCGTGCAGGAGCGCAATCCCAAGGCGAAGGTCACCGACGACATGCTGCGCGACGCCGAGCAGCAGCTTCGCAACGAGCTGATGCCGACCTCCGAGCAAGACATGCGTTGGCTCGAGGAGATCCACCGCACGCGTTCGGTCGCGCTGCCGAGCGATGCCGAGTTGGCGGCCCTGGCGCGCTTCTTCGACAGCAACCTGGTCATGAACTACCAGAACGGCGAGCCCTGGTACGACGTGCACCCCTTGCTCGTGTCCGCGATCGAGCGGCGCGTGGCGAAGGGCGACGAAGCTCGCGGCTCGTGACGACCTCGCCGTCCCTCACGCCGGCCGGAGAAGAGGCGTGGTCTCGCTTCAAGCAGCGCCTCGAGCTGTCGAAGCACTTCGCCTTGGGCTTCGTCTTCAGCGACCACGCCGAGGTCGTGGAGCTGTTTCGCCGCCGGCTCGCGGACATCCACCGCTTGCGGGTCACGGAGCTGGAATTGTGGCGTCCCACGGACCATCGCAGCCTGACGCTCGAACTCCTCCAGAAGCTCCTACGCGCGCCGCACGCTCACGAGGCGACTACGGCGCCCGTCTGGATCGATCTCAGCCGCGAGCGGACTGAGGCGTGGAGCGCCGCTCGCAGAGAGTTCTTCGCGCGACTCAACGAGCGCCGCGAGGCGCTGAGGCGGACCTGGGCGCGGCCGATCGTGTTCGTCTTGCCGGCAGCGGAGCGCGACGCGCTGCGGGCCATCGCGCCCGATCTGTGGGCGATCCGCGACTTCACCGTTTTCACCGAGGACTGGATCGAACGCACGCCGCCGGCCCCGGAGCCTCCGCGCGCGGCGCTCGCTGAGTCGGCGCCGCTGTCGGAGTTCGAGCAAGCGCAGTTGGACGAGTGGATGCGCGTCAAGGATGCGCCGGAGGAGGATCTTGGCGTCGCGAGCGCGGGCGATCGGGCGTTCGAAGTGTTCACTCGGCATGGGCGTTGGGTCGAGGCGCGCGAGGTCGCCGAGGCTCTGCTCACGCGCAGCAGGTCGAGGGTGCTAGAGACGCAAGATGCGGCCGAGTCGTTGCGCGACGTCTTGGTGTCGCTCGGAAGACTGGGCGACGTGTCGCTCGCGCAGGGAAGCCTCGAGCAGGCTCGCACTTCGTATGCAGAAGCGCTGGAGCTGAGCCGTCGAATTCTGGCTCTCGTGGGCGAGACGCCCCGTGCGCTCCGTGACCTGTTTGTAACACTGAACAAATCGGGCGACGTTGCGCGACGACAGGGGAGCTTGGATGAGGCCCGCGCTTCGTACGCGGCGGGACTGGAGCTGAGCCGTCGGATTCTGCCGCTCGTTGGCGAGACACCCGAGGCGCTGCGCGACCTCTCGCTGTCGTTGGATCGCATGGGCGACGTGTCGTTCGCGCAAGGGAGCCTGGACGACGCTCGCGCTTGGTATGCGGAGGCGCTGGATCTGATCCGCCGGATACGGTCGCTCGTTGGCGAGAGCCCGGAATCCCTGCGCGACCTCTCGCTTTCGTTGGATCGAATGGGCGACGTGGCGCGAGCGCAGGGGAAGCTAGAGCAAGCTCGCGCTTGGTTCGCGGAGGCGCTAGAGCTGCGCCGTCTCATCTTGTCCCGCGTCGGCGAGACGCCGGAGTCGCTGCGCGACGTCTCTCTGTCGTTGGATCGGCTGGGCGATGTGGCGCGAGTGCAAGGGAACCTCGAGGAGGCTCGCGCGTTGTACGCGGAAGGGTTGAAGCTGAGTCGCCGGATACTGGCGCGTGTCGGCGAGACGCCCCAGACTCTGCGTGACTTGTCGTTGTCGCTAGAGAGAGTGGGCGACGCGTCACGAACGCGGGGGAGTCTCGAGGACGCTCGCGCTTCGTTCGCGGAAGCGCTAGAGCTCCAACGTCGGATCCTGTCGCGCGTGGGCGAGACTCCTGAGTTGCTTCGCGACATGTCGGTGTCGTTGGATCAAATCGGCGACGTGTCGCGAAGCCACTGGAACTGGGAGGAGTCTCGCGCGTCGTATGCGGAATCGCTGGAGCTTCGCCGCCGGATACTGTCGCGAGTGGGCGAGACGCCCGAGTCGCTGCGCGATCTATCGTTGTCGCTCGAGAGAGTGGGCGATGTATCTCGAGCGCAGGGGAACCTGGAGGCGGCTCGCGCCTCGTACGCGGAAGCGCTGGAGCTTCGCCGTCGAGTCCTGTCGCGCGTGGGCGAGATGCCCCAGGCGCTGCGCGACTTGTCGGTGTCATTGGATCGAGCGGGTGACGTGTTGCGAGCGCAGGGGAGCCTGGAGGCAGCTCGCGCCTCGTACGCGGAAGCGCTGGAGCTTCGCCGTCGGATCCTGTCGCGCGTGGGCGAGACACCGCAGGCGCTGCGCGACTTGTCCGTGTCGTTGGATCGGTCGGGTGACTTGTCGCGTGCGCAGGGGGACCTGGAGGCGGCTCGCGCTTCGTACGCAGAAGGGCTGGAGCTGAGCCGTCGGATCCTGTCGCGCGTCGGCGAGACGCCAGAGTCGCTGCGCGACCTTTCGGTGTCGCTCAAGAACTTGGGCGACTTGTCGCGAGCGCAGGAGGACCTCGAGGAGGCCCGCGCTTCGTACGTGGAAGGGCTGGAGATCTCACGCCTGTTGGCCGCGCGCTTCCCCGGCCAACAGGACTTCGACAAGCTCGCCAGCGATTTTGGGCAGCGCTTGCGCGAGCTCGACGGGCGTCAGTAGACGAGCGCCCGCGGGTGCGCTCGGACTCGACGAGGAGTGCGCGGACGACCTCCTCGTTTGATGAGTCAAGTTCGAACCAGCCGCGCGAACCCGCGGCGGATGCCGCGGCGGCACGCTTCCTTCGAGGCGCCGAGTGCGCGCGCCTCTCGACCTGTCTGCAGCTGCGCCCGACGAGCCTGCTCGAGTTGGGCTAACACGAAGTCACTAACGACCGTGAGCTGTTCCACGCAGAGCGCCGCGCGCTGATCACGAACCGAGCGACTCGAGTTCTTCCCAGCGCGCGTAGAGCGCGAGGTTCTGCGCCTCGACCTGTGCGCGGCGCGACTTGACGCGTTCGAGCTCCGCCTTGGGGCCGGTGTAGAGCGACGGCTCGGAAAGGCGCGCGTCGAGTTCGCCCAGCTCGCGTTCGGCGGCGGCGATCTTGTCCGGCAACTCGTCGAGCTCTTTCTGCTGCCAGGGCGTGATGCGCTTGGGCTTGTTCGCGCGCTCGGGAGCGGGCGCGGCTTGTGGCGCGGGCTTGGCGGTCGCGGCGGCGGCTTTCGCGGCGCTCGCACGCTCGGCGCCGAGCTTCTCGAGCAGGCTCGACAGATCGCCGACGTGCAGGCGCGCGCCGCCGTGGCCGTCGAGGTAGAGGATGTGCGTCGCCACGCGGTCGAGGAACCAGCGGTCGTGGCTGACGACGATCGCCGCGCCCGGGAAGGCGAGCAGCGCCTCCTCGAGCGCGCGCAGCGTCGTGAGGTCGAGGTCGTTGGTCGGCTCGTCGAGCACGAGCACGTTGCCGCCCGCGCACAAGAGCTTGGCGAGCAGGATGCGGTTGCGCTCGCCGCCCGAGAGCTGCCCGATGCGCGCGAACTTCATCGCCCCGGGGAACAGGAAGCGCTCGAGGAAGCCCTCGACGCGCACCGTGCGTTCGCCGACCTTCACGACGTCGCTCTTGCCCGCGATCTCCTCGATCACCGTGCTCTGCGGGTCGAGCTCGCCGCGCAACTGCTCGATGCGCGCGAAGCGCACGGTCTCGCCGCGCTCGATCGAGCCGCCGTCGGGCGCGAGTTCGCCCAAGAGCATCTTGAGCAGCGTGGTCTTGCCCGCGCCGTTCGGTCCCACGACGCCCAGGCGCGTGCTCGGCCCGATCTCGAGGTCGAGCGGCGGGACGATCACGCGCTCGCCGAAGCGCTTGGTCAGACGCTTGGTCTCGATCACGCGCGTGCCCAGGCGCGGCCCGGGCGGGATCTCGAGCTCCAGATCAGCTCCGAGAGCGATCGGCGCCGAGTCGACCAGTCCTTCGTAGCGTTTGATGCGCGCCTTGGCCTTGGTCGTGCGCGCGGGCGCACCGCGGCGCATCCACACCGTCTCGCGGCGCACGAGCAGTTGTCGCGCGCTCTCGCGGCTCTTCTCGCTCTCCAGCCGCGCCGCGCGCGCCTCGAGATACTCGCCGTAGCCGCCGGGCGACTCGTACAGCTCGCCGCGGTCGAGCTCGACGATGCGGTCGACCACACGGTCGAGGAAGTAGCGATCGTGCGTGACCATCAAGAGCGGCGTGCGCGTCTCGAGGAACCAGTCCTCGAGCCAGTCGGTCACCAGCGCGTCGAGGTGGTTGGTGGGTTCGTCGAGCAGCAAGAGGTCGGGCGCGCTGACGAGCAGTCGCGCAAGCGCCACGCGGCGCCGCTCGCCGCCCGACATGGGGCCGCACTTGGCATCGGGATTCTCCAGGCCGAGCGCGTGCAGCACCGATTCGACACGGTGTTCGACGTCGTGGCCGCCGAGGCGCTCGAGCTCGCTCTCCAGGCGCGACTGTCGCGCGAGCAGGCGCTCGAGTTCCTCGCCGCTGGCGTGTTCGAGGGCCCGGTGCGCGCGCTCGAGCTGCGCCAGCACGTCGTCGCGGCCCGCCATGCCGCTGGTGACGATTTCCCGCGCGCTGCGCGTCAGATCCAGCGCCGGTTCCTGCTCGAGATAACCCAGTCGCACGTCGCGCCGCAGCGTGCGCGTTCCCGAGTCGAAGGGCTCCACGCCGGCGAGGATGCGCAGCAGCGTGGTCTTGCCGCAGCCGTTCGGGCCGAGCAGGCCGACGCGCTCGCCCTCGCCGATGTTGAGCGAAACTCCGCGCAGGAGCACGCGCTCGTTGAAGCCCTTGGTGACGTTCTCGACAGACAGCAGCGACATCGGGGCGAGTAGGATGCCGAGCGTTGCGCGGCGGCGCTATGCGCAGAGTTGATCTTGCCCCGCCGCGCGCGGAGCAACGGATCGCGATGCGCACACTTGCCTGGGGATTGACGCTCGTTGCGGCGCTCGGCGCCGCGTGGTTCCTGCTGCGCGCGACGCGCGAGGCGCCGACCGACCGACCCGCTGTCCAGGCGCCCGCGCCGGCTGAGCCGCGGCCCGCGCAAGCGCCGCCTCCGACCGTCGAGCCGACGAGCCCTGCTCCGCAGCCGACCGTCGAAGAGCCGCTCGAACGCGAGAGCGCGCCGCCGCCCGATCTGCCGCTGGCCGCGTTGATGGGGCGCGTGCGCTACGAAGACGGTTCGCCAGCCGCGGGGCTGGCGCTGCGGATCTTCGCGCATTCGGGCGGTGCGAACGCGCGCGAGGCGCGCACCGACGCGGACGGGCAGTTCGAGTTCGTGCTCGAGTCCGGCGTGTGGCAACTCGCCGGCGAAGCGCCGCCGGAGTTCCTCAGCTTCCGCGCGGAGGTGCGCCTCGCGCCGGACGACGCGCCGTTCCTCGAGCTCGTGCTCTTGCCGTCGCGCCCGCTGTGCGTGCGCGTGTGGTGCGCGCGCGAAGGCGTGATCGAGCCGCTGGCCGGCGCGCGCGTCGGCGTTCTCGCGGGACTTGCCGACGGCGTCGAGCAGCGCGCCTGGCCGACAGACGGAGCGCTGTCGTGGTTCGCGGTCGACGCGGACGGGCGCTGCGACGTGCGCGCGTGCCCGAACCTCGCGCAGATGCTGTACGTCGAGGCGCCGGGCTACTTGGCGGCTGCGATCCAGCTCGACGCGCGCGGCCGCGCGTTGGCCGAGATCGCGCAGGAAGACGGCTGCGTGCACGTGTTCCTCGATGCGCTGGGGCCCAAGTTGCGTGGACGCGTGCTCGGTGCGAACGGCAAGGCGCTCGCGGGCGCGCTGGTCAGCGTGAGCGCGCCGACGGTGGAGGAGCGCGGGCGTGCGCTCGACTTCGGAATGCCCGGCGAGCGCAGCGCCGGCGTCGCGCGCCTCCTGTTCAGCGCCTCGACCCAACCGCCGCTCGCGCGCACCGACGTGCGCGGTGAGTTCGTGCTGCAAGCGCCCGATCTCGAAGCCTCGCCGCGCCGCTCGATCGCGCTGATCGTGCATCCGCTGCGCGACGAGTACCCGCACCACCAGCGCCACGAGCTCGACTTCTGGTCGCTGGGCGCCGACACGCCGATCGAGATCCGCGTGAACGCGGGCCACGAGTACGTGCTGGCCTTCGTCGACGCGCAGGGCGCGCTGGTCGAGGGCCTGGCGAGCGTGCGCGACCCCGACGGACGCCCGCACGCGCCGCTCGGCCGCGTGCTCGAGGCGCACCTCGATGAGACGACCTCCGCGCGCTACTTCCAGACCGTGAATGGCCAGGTGCGGCTGCGCCACGTCGGCGGCCCGGTCGTCGTCGGCCTCTCGCCCGGCGGGGTTTGGCGCGAAGAAGAGCAGACCGTCACGCTGCCCTTCGGCGGCTCGAGCGCGCCGGTGCAGGTGCTGGTCGAGCGCTGAACGTCGCAGTCGACGCGTCGGTTATCGAATTTCGCTGCAACGCCGCGGCGCCGAGCCGGGCCAACCACGGCGCCTCCCGCTGTCGGTCTACGCGTCGGGAACGAGCGGCGCGGCGTGCGACGCCTCTGGCCCGTGGACGCCGTCGGGAGCACTCAGGGAGTTCCCATGTTGATCGCTCTTCGACCCCATGTGTTCACGCGACTGATTCAATCGCTTGCAGCACTCGCTCTGGCGTTGTGCGTGCTCTCGTTCCCCGGAGGCGCCCAGGGCGGTGACAACACCCCGCCGCCCCGCCTCGACGACTACCCGCATTGGGACCTGTTCGATGGCGAGACGGGCCAGGACATCGGCCTCGACGTCACCGCAACCGAGATCGCGCCCGGCATGTTCGCCGTGACCACCGCCGGCACGCTGGAGGATGGCACCGTAGTCACGGAGTACTCCACCTTCTACGAAGTCTTCCCCGGCTGGTACGACTATGAGAACCACACGCGGGAGATGTACGGCTCGTACGTCTGGACAGGGGAGTCGTACTGGCGAGTCTCGTCGTCCAGCACCCATATGCGGGAGCTGGTTCCCGGCGGAGTGTGAAGCCCCACGCGCCGCGCCGAGAGAAGCGAGGGCAACGACGCGACTTCGATGGTCTGCGCGCGTTGAGTTCGCCCCTCGGCGTGGCGCTGGAGAGTCTGGCCCGCGGTCCACATCCCGCGGGCGCCTTGCCACGCCAAGCCCTTCGAGGGCGAGTGAGTCCCGCCGGCCTCACTCGATCTCGAAGTCGAGCGTGCGCTCGCTGCGCCCGTCGTCGAGCAGGGTCTGTTGCGCAGCGCGCGAGCGGCCGTGCTCGGCGAAGACGCTGATTTCGTGCTGCGCGGTGCGCGGGAGCGCGATCGAGTAGCGGCCCTGCTCGTCGGTGCGAGTCAGCGGCTCCTTGCCGAGGATGCGCAGGGCTC
>WYBT01000061.1 GCA_011525785.1 Planctomycetaceae bacterium | reverse complement strand
TCCTTCGCGCTGCGCGAAGGATGCAGAGGTAGTAGCGACCCAACCAACATCTCAGCGCGACCGAATGCCGCGGGGCGCATTGGCGCCTTGGCCGATGCGCCCATTCACTGCGGCGTGAAGGGCGCGCTGAGCGCGCTCGAATCAGATCCTTCCGTCGCAGCACGCGCGCCCGTTCGCCGCCGCAAGGGCAGCGAGCGGGCGCGCAACTGTCCGCAGGCGCCCTCCACGTCCTGCGCGCCGCTGGTGCGCAGCGTCGCGATGATCCCGCGCGAGCGCAGGTGCGCCACCATGGCCTTGCCGCGCTCTTCGGCCGGCCGCGCGAAGGCGAAGCCCTCGACGCGGTTCCAGGGGATGAAGTTCACCATCGCGCGGCGGCCCGCGAGCCAGTCGCCCAGCGTCTGCAGCTCCTCGTCGCCGTCGTTCACGCCCTCGAGCAAGGTCCACTGCACCTGCAAGGGCCAGGTGATCGCGTCGGAGTAGTCGAGCGCCAGCTCGAGCACCTCGCGCGGCTCGAGTTTGGGCGCGCGCGGCAGGAGCTCGCGCCGCAGGTCCGCGCGCGTCGTGTGCAGCGACAGCGCGAGCGCTGGGCGCACCGCGTGCACGCGCAGGGCCTCGATCGCGGCGCGCTCGCCGACCGTGCTGAACACCAGGTGCTTGTGCGCGAACCGGCCTTCAGCGCCCAGCACGCGCAGTGCGGCGAGCACGTGCTCGAGGTTGTGCGCGGGCTCGCCCATGCCCATCAGCACCACGCGCCGCACCTGGGCCCGCGCGCGCGCGAGCGCGACCTGCGCGAGCATCTCGTCCGCGGTCACCTGCCGCACCAGCCCGCCCTCGCCGGTCTTGCAGAACACGCAGCCCACCGCGCAGCCGACCTGGGTCGAGATGCACAGCCCCCCGCGCGCCAGCAGCACGGATTCGACCGCGGCGCCGTCGGCCAGCTCGATCAGCAGGCGCGTGGCGCCATCGCTCGAGGGGTGCTCCGAGCGCACCCGGCCGATTCGGGCGAGTTGAGCCTCGATCGTGCCGAGTGCGGCGACGAGTCTCCTGGCGGGCGGGAAGCCGCGCACGTCGAGTCGCAGCGGCTCGCCGCCCAACCACGATTCGAGCAAGGCCCGCAGATGTTCGGGCTTCGCGCCGTTCTCGCGCGCCAGTTCGAGGGTCTCGAGCAGCACCGCGCCACGGTACCTGCAGCGACCGCGCATGGCGCTCAGGTCGCATTCAGTTTGGCGTGTTCCAGTTTCGAAATGTCTCGCCATCCCATGTCGATCCCCAGACGCACCGCGGCCCAACCGGCCATCTTGTTGCTCACCCGCCGCCCAGAGCACTGGGAAGCGCTTCGCGAACTGCTCGCCGCCGCTGGTAGCCGGGTTCGCCTGTGCGCAAGCCTGCAGGCCGTCGGCGCGGCGAGACGGCGCCGCAGCGCCCTTCTCGCCGACCTCGCGCACCCCGAGTTGGTCGCCGGTGGTCTGGGGCTGTTGCGGGCCGGTCAGCGGCCGCACGCGTTGCTGGTCGCCCTGAGCGCCGGCGACGGAGCGCGCGACGCGCTCGACTTCGAAGCGGCCCGTCAGGCCGGGGCCTGCGAGTTCATCGCCAGCGGCGAGCCCGCGGAGCTCAGCGCACGACGCATCCAGGCCGCTCTGCTCCGCCGCTCGCTCGAGCGGGCGCGGGAGAGCACGCTCGACGCCGGGCAACTCGCGCACTTGCTCCGCACCGCTTGCACGCGCGCGCGGCGGGCGAAGTCGGGCGTGGCAGTGC
Organism: Planctomycetaceae bacterium; assembly: GCA_011525785.1. Classification (GTDB taxonomy): domain Bacteria; phylum Planctomycetota; class UBA1135; order UBA1135; genus WYBT01. Next base: position 87,089 of record WYBT01000061.1, on the reverse strand, counting down.
TGTGCTTCGACCTCGAGTTCGCGCGCCAGATCGCGGGCGGCCTGAGCGAGGCCTGCGCGGAAGAGTGGATGTGCGCGCTCGGTCAACGGCTGCGCGAGTCCTGCCGGAGCGCCGATCAGCTCGCGCGCTCCGCGCTCACCCGGCGCGTGAGCGACGTCCAGCGCACCAGTCGCAGCGAGTTCCTGCTCGTCTTGCGCGGCCCGCTGGACGAGTCCGCCCTGCGCAGCGTGGCCCATCGCCTCAGCGACGTGCTGCGCCAGCCGCTGTGCGTGGCGGGCGAACAGGTCGCCGCCACGTTCCACGTCGGCGCAGTGCTGTGGGACGGGCGCAGCGAGCCTGCAGAACTCGCGGAGCATGCGCGCGCCGCCGCCTGTTGGGCGCGCCAGCGCGGGCCGTGTGCGGTGCAGCTCTACGCGACCGAACTCAAGACGCGCACGTTGGAGCGACTCGCGCTCGAGTCCGCCTTGCGAGGCGCGGTCGAACGCGGCGAATTCCTGCTGCACTACCAGCCGCGCGTGGCGGTCGACGGACTGCAGACGGTGGCGCTCGAGGCGCTGGTCCGCTGGCGGCATCCGCGCCTGGGACTGGTTCCGCCGGCGGAGTTCATTCCGCTGGCCGAGGAGACCGGTCTGATCGTGCCGCTGGGCGCGTGGGTGCTCGAGCAGGCCTGTGCGCAGGCGCGGCGCTGGCAGGACGAGGGCTTCGAGCCGGTGCGCATGGCGGTGAACGTCTCGCCGCTGCAGTTCCACGACACGCAGTTGCTCGCGGGCGTCAAGCGCGTACTCGCGACCAGCGGGCTGGATCCGCGCTGGCTCGAACTCGAACTGACCGAGTCGATGTTGATGCAGGACTCCGAGCACGTCGTGGAGGCGCTGCACAGCTTGAAGGAGCTGGGCGTCTCGATCTCCATCGACGACTTCGGCACGGGCTACTCGGCGCTGGCCTACCTGCGGCGCTTCCCGATCGACGCGCTCAAGATCGACCGCAGCTTCCTGCGCGGCGTCACGCGCGACCCCGACGACGCCAGCATCGCCACCGCGATCGTGCTCATGGCCAAGTGCCTGCGCTTGCGCGTCGTGGGCGAGGGCGTGGAGACTCCCGGTCAGCTCGCCTTCCTGCGGATCATGAAGTGCGACGAAGCGCAGGGCTACCACTTCGCGCGCCCGTTGCCCGCGGAGGAAGTCACGCGCTTCCTCGTGCGGGGCGCGGAGGCCGGTCGCGACGGCGCCTCCTCGGCGGCCGCCGCCTGAGCGCGGCGGGGGCGTACACTCGCCGCAGCCATGTCCGCCGCCTCCACGCTGATCGTCGCCCTCGTTTCCGCTCTGCTCGATCCCGCGCCGTCGAGCGCCCAGGCGCCCGAGGCCGGCGGCGCCGAGCCGCGCGGGCCGAACCTGCTGGTGATCAGCGTCGACGCGCTGCGCCGCGAGCACCTGGGGCTGTACGGCTACGAGCGCGCGACCAGTCCGAGCCTCGACGCGCTCTTCGCGCAGAGCGTGGTGTTCGACAACGCCTACGCGCCCATCACACGGCCGCTGCCGGCGCACGTCTCGCTGTGGACGGCCTCTTGGCCGCACCAGCACGGCGTCGTGGCCCACGGCGGCATCAAGAACGTGTTCGCTTCGAGCGAGAAGCGCCGCAGCGCAGCTGAGCTGCTCGCCCAGCGCGGAGTGAAGACCACGGCCTTCGTCAGCAGCTACATGCTCGGCAAGGTCAGCGGGCTCGCCGCCGGCTTCGCGTTCCTGGACGAGCCTTCGCGCGCCGATGCCGGCCAGCGCGAGATCGCCCGAACCCCGGCGGAGATCGCCGAACGCGCGGGGCGCTGGCTGGAGCTGCAAGGCAAGTCGCAGTTCGCGCTGTGGGCGCACTTCGAGGCCCCGGCCGAGCCCAATGAGCCCGACCCCAAGCTGCTCGCGCGCTTTCGCGGCGACGGCCGCGCCGGCGCGCTGATCGAGGCGCGCGGCATCGAGCCGCAGCGCTTTCAACTGGGGTACCCGACGCTGCTGGTGATCCGCATGTTGTTCCCCGAGCTCGAAGGCACGGTCACGCCGACTCCCGACCTGCCGTTGCCGGCGATCGAGCGCAGCACCTTCGAAGCCCTGTTCGATCGCTACGACGCCGACGTGCGCGCGGTCGACGACGCGGTGGGCGCGCTGCTCGCGCGTCTGGAGACGCTGGGCCTGTCCGACTCGACGGTGGTCGTGTTCGTCGGCGCGTACGGGCAGGCGCTGGGCGAGCGCGGCAACCTGGGCGGCGGCGAGACCACGCTCGAGAACGCGCGCGCGCCGCTCGCCATCCGCTTCCCCAAGTCGCTCGCGCTCGCGCCGCGCCGCGTCGCAGGGCTCGCCTCGACCATCGACGCGCTGCCGACGGCGCTCGCGCCTGCGTTTCCGCAGGTGGCCGCGGCCCTCGCGGCGCAGGGCGACGGCCGCAACCTGCTCGCGGACGGCGCGCAGCGCGAGTTCGTGCTCACGCAGCGCACCAAGCGCGAGAACGCGCGCAACGACCCCGGCCCGATCTACGCCTGGCGTTCGGACGAGTGGACCTACGTCCATCGCCCGGAGCTGAGCGACTACCTGTTCGACCGGCGCGCCGATCCGCGGGAACTCGAGAGCCTGTTCGCCAAGCAGCCCGAGCGGGTCAGCGAGCTGCGCCCGCGCGTGCTCGCGGCCTTCGGCCTCGCGAAGTGACGCGTCTCAGCGCGCTTCGGTGATGTCGATCATGCGCTGCAGCGCCGCGCGCGCGTGGCGCACGAGCTCGACGCGCTCGGAGTCGCTCTTGCGGTCGAGCGCCCCCGACTGCTCGTCGACCACGTCGCCCGCGTGAACGCGGTTGATCGCCGGGGCCTTGCCCTGGCGCAGCAGGTCGAGCAGACCGGCGAGGTGCGGCGGGTCGTTGCGGCTCATCGTGGCGCAGCCGCAGCCCATCGAGTGGAAGGCCGGGTCGGGGATGTCGGCCAGGTGCACGACCTCGACGCCGCGCTGGCGGCCCTGCTCGCGCGCGTTCTTGACGAAGTGGCCCTCGGTGCCGATCGCGAGCTTCGCGCCGGGCGCAGCCTTCATCACCGCTTCCCACAGGAAGTTGGTCGAGCCGCTGCCGTCGGCGGCCTGCACAACTTCGAGCTTCGACTCGGGGTGCACGAGCACCGTGTAGCCGCGCTGGCGCCAGTACTCGACCTGCGCCGGCGAGAAGACGGTGTGCACGCCGCAGTAGCTGCCCCACAGGATCATCTCGGCGCGGTCGAGCGCGGCGAGGCCGCCCTCGATGCTCTTGTCGCTGAGCTTGATCGCGCCGCGCGCGACCTGCGGATCGGGCAGCGCCACGACCTTCGAGAGGTCCATGCCGAGCTTGTACGCGGTGTTGCGGCCCAGGTGCTGGTCGGGCACGAACAGGATCTTCTTGCCCTGGCGTCGCGCCCACTCCACGACCTTGGGCGCGTTCGAACTGGTGCACACCGCGCCGCCGGTGCGACCCGCGAGCGCCTTGATGCGCCCGCCGGTGTTCATGTACGCGACCACCAGCAGCTTGTCGCCGTAGCGCTCGATCAACTGCTCGGCGACGGGCTCGACCATGAAGTCCTTGGCGAGCATCTCCATCGTGCAACCCGCCTTGGGGTTGGTGATCCACACCGCCTGGTCGGGGTTGGCGAGGATCGCGATCGACTCGGCCATGAAGTGCACGGCCGACTCGACGATGACCTTCTTGTTCGGGTTGCGCGCGGCCTGCAGCGCGAGCTGGTAGCTGTCCGAAACCGCGCCGCCGTAGCGCTCGACGAGCTTCACGATCTCGCCGCCCATGTAGAAGTGCGCGACCAGGAGCAGCGAGTCGCCGAAGTGCTCCAGCGCCGGCTTGGCGTAGCGATCGAGCCAGGGCAGCACCGTGCCCGGCTTGCGATCGGGCAGGCGCATGTACTCCTCGGCGTAGGGTTTGAACTCGGCCTGGTACCAGTCCAGCGGCAGGTCGCTCTGGCAGATGTTGATGTCGGGATCGAGCCGGATGCCGGAGCTGGCGGGGCGCAGAGGTTGGGCGGCTTGCAAGGCTTGGGTCTCGCGGCGGGTGGCGCAGAGCGCGCCGATACAGTCTCGGACGGGGGCGGACGAAAAGGGAAATCGTAAGGGCAGCGGGCGCTGCTGGCCGGAGCGACTTCCGGCGGCCCGAGGGTCAACCTAGCATTCCGCTCGCCGCTGCACGGCTCGCCGATCATGAACGTCACGTCGCTGTTCCGCACGCTCGCCCTGGCGTGGGCCGCCGTGTTCGCCGGCCCGCCGGCGCTCGAGCTCCACGCGCAGCAGCAGCGCGCCTCGACCGAACTGCCGACGGACGCGCCGCTCCAGGTCGCGAGCAGCATCCGACTGCCCTCCGGCGTGCACGTGCGCCCGGCGCGCAAGATCGCGCCCGACGGCCCCAGCGCGGTGCTCTGGGCGCGCGGCGCGCGCAACGTCGTGATCGATCTGGGGAGTGCGCGGCTGGTCGGCGCGGGGCGCGAACTGCCCGCGGATCGCCTCGAGGGCGCGGCGATCCACCTCGAGGACTGCGAGAACGTCAGCGTGCGCGGCGGCTCGATCGAGGGCTACAAGTTCGGCATCGTCGCCGTGGGCTGCCGCGGCGTGCGCGTCGAGGGCGTGCGCTTCGACCACCTGTTCCGCGAGCGGCTGCTTAGCACGGCGCTGGCCGCCGACGACGACGATCAGCTCAGCCGCGAATCCAACGACCAGGGCGAGTGGCTCGAGCGCTACGGCGCGGCGATCGCCGTGCGCGAGTGCACCGCGGCCGTGGTGACCGGCTGCCGCGTTCGCCACGCGCAGAACGGGCTCGTGCTCAGCCGCTGCTCCGGCGCGCTGGCCTACGGCAACGACTTCTCGTTCCTCTCGGGCTGGGGCATCGCGCTGTTCCGCTCGAGCGACAACAAGCTCGTGCGCAACCGCTGCGACGCGTGCGTACGCGGCTTCGTCCACAACGTGTACGCGCGCGAACTCGGCGCGGCCGGGATCCTGTTGACCGAGCGCTGCTCCGACAACCTGATCGCCGAGAACCTCGCGCGCGGCTGCGGCGACGGGCTCAGCCTGTACGGCGGCCTCGATCTCGTCGAGGGTCGCGCCGCGGCGCGCGGTGAGCTCGCTCCGGGCGGCTGCGACCGCAATCTGATCCTGCGCAACGACTTCAGCGCTGCGCTCGACTGCGGCATCGAGTTGGGCTTCTCGCGCGAGAACCGCGTGCTCGAGAACGTCGCCGACGATTGTCTGGGCTGCGGCGTGCGCGCCAGTTTCTGCGAAGGCGCGATCGTGGCCGAGAACTCCTTCTGCGGCGCGGCGCAGTACGGCGTGTCGATCGCGCACGGGCAGGAGAGCTGGCTGGCGCGCAACGTGCTCGAGCGCTGCGGGGCCGGACTCGAGTTCACTTTCGACGCGGGCTCGCACCACATCGCGGGAGCGTTCGGACGCTCGCGCGACAGCGCCTCGCGCGACCACTGGGTGTGGAACAACGCCTTCGCCGGGAACGCCGCCGATCTGCGCATCCGCTCGACCACTGGCCTGCGCTTTCGCGACAACGCCTACGAGCCCCGCGAGAGCGAACTGCTCCTCACCAATCTGACCCTGGCGCCGGGCGAAGCGGGCGACGCGCAACCGCGCGAGCTGCTGCGCGGCGTCGGCGGCTTCCTGCCCAGCGGCTCGGTCGTCGACTCGAGCGTGCGCGCGGCGCCCGAGGATCCGCCCAAGGAGTTCACCGAGCTCGACCGCGCTCCGGCCTTCGAGCTTCCAGGCGAGCCGTGGAAGTCGGCGCCGCAGTTCGAACTCGCGCGCGTGCGCGTGGGCGAGTGGGGGCCCTGGGATCTCGACAGCGACGAGAGCGGACCGCCGCTGCGCCCGGTGGGCGGCGCACTGGCCGGCTGCGTGTGGGACGTGGCATGGATCTCGTGGAAGGACGGCGTCGACCCGCGCGCGGTGGGCCCGGCGGAGTGGCGCGAGAGCGTGCGCGCGGGAGCGCAGCAGCGCGCCGAGTTGAGCGGCCTCAACGATCCCTGGGGCAACCTCGAGCGAGTGCGCGCGTCCGTCGGCGAGACGCACTTCGGCCTGGTCGCGACGGCGCGCGTGAAGCTCGCGGCCGGCCGCTATCGCTTGCGCGTGACCTCCGATGACGGCTTCCGAGTCCGCATCGGTCAGCGCCGCGTGTCGGAGGACTGGACCTGGCACCCCGTGAAGGTGCGCGAGACCTTGCTCGAGCTCGAAGCCGGCGAGCACGAGTTCACTGTCGACTACTTCCAGGTCGACGGCGGCGCGGCGCTCGCGCTCGATCTGCTGCAGCGCTGAGCTGCCACCTGCTGGATCCGCGAAGGATTCAGGAGACAGCAGCGACCCGACCAAGACCTCAGCGCGGCATTGGGCTGCGCAGAGCGACGAGGGTGCGAAAGGAAAACCGGCGGTCGGACGACAGCAGCTCGCCCGACCGCCGAGTCGCTCCCTGCGGGAGCGCCGCACTGGCGCAGCATCTCGTCGCCAGCGCGATTGCGTTGCGCTGTCAGTGGAACTGCTCGGCCTCCGTGGAGCCCTCGAGCGCCGTGGTCGAGCTCTGGCCGCGCGACACCGCCTGCGTGACCGCGTCGAAGTAGCCCGTGCCGACTTCGCGCTGGTGGCGCGTGGCGGTGTAGCCGTGGACCTCGGAGTCGAACTCGGCCTGCTGCAGTTCGCTGTAGGCCGCCATGCCGCCGTCCTTGTACTTGCGCGCGAGCTCGAACATCGAGTGGTTGAGCGCGTGGAAGCCCGCCAGCGTGACGAACTGGAAGCGATACCCCATCGCGCCCAATTCGCGCTGGAACACGGCGATGGTGTGGCTGTCGAGCTTCTTGCGCCAGTTGAACGACGGGGAGCAGTTGTAGGCGAGCAGCTTGCCGGGGTGCTCGGCGTGCACGGCCTCGGCGAAGCGCCGCGCTTCCCCCAGATCGGGATGTGACGTCTCACACCACACCAGGTCGGCGTAAGGCGCGTAGGCCTTGCCGCGCGCGATCGCGGCGTCGATGCCGCTGCGCACGCGGAAGAAGCCCTCGCAGGTGCGCTCGCCGGTCAGGAACGGCCGGTCGCGCTCGTCGGCGTCGCTCGTGAGCAGGTTGGCCGCGTCGGCGTCGGTGCGCGCGACGAGCAGCGTCGGAACGTTGCTGACGTCGGCCGCCAGACGCGCGGCGTTGAGCGTGCGCAGGAACGCGCCGGTGGGGATCAACACCTTGCCGCCCAGGTGGCCGCACTTCTTCTCCGAGGCGAGCTGGTCCTCGAAGTGCACGCCCGCGGCGCCCGCTTCGATCATCAGCTTCATCAGCTCGAAGGCGTTGAGCGGGCCGCCGAAGCCCGCCTCGGCGTCGGCCACGATCGGCGCGAGCCAGTACGTGCTCGCATCGCCCTCGAGGTGCGCGATCTGGTCGGCGCGCTGGAGCGCCTGGTTGATGCGCTTGACCACCATCGGCACCGAGTTCGACGGGTACAGCGACTGGTCGGGGTACATGTGTCCGGCGAGGTTCGCGTCGGCGGCGACCTGCCAGCCCGAGAGGTAAATGGCCGAGAGTCCGGCCTTGACCATCTGCACGGCCTGATTGCCGGTGAGCGCGCCCAGCGCGTTCACGAAGTCGCGCTCGTGCAGGAGCTTCCACAGCCGCTCCGCGCCCAGCCGCGCGAGCGTGTGCTCGACGATCACGCTGCCGCGCAAGCGCTCGACATCGCCCCACGAGTAGTCGCGTTTGATTCCGTCGAAGCGCCGCGGATCGGAGCTGGGGACGCCCCAGGCGAGGCCCAGGCGTTGGTGCAGCGGCTGCGGGCCGCCCTTGATGGAGTGGGAGTGCGAAGGATCGGTGGGATGCATGGGACTAATCGCCTTGGAACAGGAGCGTTCGGTACGCCGAGCTGGTGAGGAACTCCTCGAAGCGCGGGTTGAGCGTGAGCTGCGCGAACAGCGCGCGCGCGCGTTCGTGGTGCGTCGGGTCGAGCCCGGCGGCGAGCGCCTGGGCGCGCAGTTGGGCGCACTCGTCGTCGAGCACCTGCTCCACGAGCGCGCGGTCGACCACGCGGCCGTCGTCGAGGCGCGCTCCGTGGCGCACCCACTGCCAGACCTGCGCGCGCGAGATCTCGGCCGTCGCCGCGTCCTCCATCAGGTCGTTGATCGGCACGCAGCCGACGCCGGCGAGCCACGCGCCCAGGTACTCGACGCCGATGCGCACGTTGTCGCGCAGGCCGCGTTCCGTGCGCGGGCCGCTCGGCGTCCGCAGCAGGTCTTCAGCGCGCACGTCCACGTCGTCGCGCTGGCGCTCGATCTGATGGGGGCGGCCTTGCAGCACCGCCTCGAATTCGTTGCGCACCAGCTCGACGAGGCCAGGGTGTGCGACCCAGGCGCCGTCGTGGCCGGCCAGCGCTTCGCGGCGCTTGTCGGCGGCGACCTGTGCGAAGGCCGCCTGGTTGCGCGCGGCGTCGTGCTTGACCGGGATGAAGGCCGACATGCCGCCGATGGCGTGCGCGCCGCGCCGATGGCAAGTGCGCACGACGAGTTCGGAGTAGCTGCGCAGGAAGTGCGCGCCCATCGTCACGCTGAAGCGATCGGGCAAGAGCGCGTTCGGATCGAGCGCGAACTTCTTGATGAAGCTGAAGATGTAGTCCCAGCGACCACAGTTCAGCCCGGCGGAGTGCTCGCGCAACTCGTAGAGGATCTCGTCCATCTCGAAGGCGGCGAGGATGGTCTCGATCAGCACCGTGGCGCGGATCGTTCCGCGCGGGAGCGCCAGGTGCTCCTGCGAGGCGACGAACACTTCGTTCCACAGCCGCGCCTCGAGCGCGCTCTCGAGCTTGGGCAGATAGAAGTACGGACCCGAGCCGCGCGCGACGAGTTCGTGCGCGTTGTGGAACAGGAACAGGCCGAAGTCGAACAGGCTGGCGGAGATCGGCTGGCCGTCGACGCGCAGGTGCGCCTCCTCGAGGTGCCAGCCGCGCGGACGTACGAGCAGCGTGGCGATCGACGACGCCAGTTCGTAGCGCTTGCCGCTCTGCGGGTGGACGTAGGAGATCGTGCGCCGCACCGCGTCGCACAGGTTGCGCTGACCGTCGAGCACGTTGCGCCAGGTGGGCGCGTTGGAGTCCTCGAAGTCCGCCATGAACGCGTCCGCGCCGCTGTTCAAGGCGTTGATGATCATCTTGCGCTCGACCGGGCCGGTGATCTCGACGCGCCGTCGCGCGAGGTCGGCGGGCGGCGGCGCCACGCGCCAGTGCGCCGCTCGCAGTGGGGCGCTGTGCGCGGGGAAATCCGGTCGCCAGCCCTGGTCGAGCTGGCTCTGGATCTCGCGCCGGGCGGCGAGTCGGCGACGGCGTTCGGGCTCGAAGCGCCGGTGCAGCGCGGCCAGGAATTCGAGCGCGGGCGGCGTGAGCAGCTCGCGCGCGCGCGCCTCGGGCGCGGCGATGATCTCGACCCCTGCGGGGAAGTGTTCCTCGGAGTGCGCAGCAGATTGCGGCATCGGTTTCGCGCCGCAGGCGAGGCCTGGGCGTCGAAGTAACCGACAGCTTGAGCGCGTGCGCAACTTGCGCGGGGCGATTTGGCGCTGGCGTCCGGTTCGCCGCGATCGATGTCCGGAAAGGCCTTCCGCAGGCGCGCGCGGCGCCGCGCAGAAAAGCACTGGGCGCGCCGGCCGCCGCAGCAGCCGACGCGCCCGAGGTGTTGTCGCGTTCGCCGGGGTTCGCCGCGCTCAGTCGAACTTGGGCAGGAGCTCGATCGAGCGCGGACCCACGCCGGCGGCGATCGACGCGGCCGAGCTCGGCGCGCCGCTGGCGGGATCGAGCGACATGCGCGTCACGTCGTTCGAGCCGTTGTTGGCCACGAACAGGTGCGCGCCGCTGGGATCGACTTCGAGGTCGGCCGGGGTCGTGCCCGCGGTGGCCTGGACCACGCTCGAGAACGCGCCGCTGGTGCTGTCGAAGCCGGTGAAGGCGATGCTTCCCGCTCCGCCGCCGACGGCCACGTACAGCCGCGCGCCGCGCGGGTCCGAGGCGATCGAGCGCGCGCCAGCGCCGACGGCGACGCTGCCGCGCGTGCTCAACGCGCCATCGGCGGCCGACAGCTCGAGCGCGAACAAGTTTCCGCTGTCGCCCGCCGCCGCCAGCAGGTAGCGGCCGCTGGGGTGCATGCGCAGCGCGGACGGCGCACCTGCGAAGGCGATCGGCGCGCCCAGCGCGGCCAGCGCGCCGTTCGCCGGGTCGATCTCGAACACTTCGAGCGCCGCGCTCTGCTCGAGGGCCAGCACGAGGAAGCGTCCGGTGGGATCGATCTCGAGCGCCGTGGGCGCGCCGCTGGAGTTGTGGACCGTGGACTGCGTGATGAACCCGTTGACCGGGTTGATGGCGAACACGCTCACGTTGTTCGAACCGCGGTTGGCGACGTACAGGAAGCGGCCCGAGGGCTCGACCTGCGCCGCGCCCGGTTGGAGGCCGGCGCCGACCGGCGAGCCGATCGGCCCCAACTCGCCCGTCGACGGATCGATCGCATAGGCGCGCGCGACGCCGTTGCTCGAGTCGGCGGCGTACATCCACAGGCCGCGCGGGTGGCGCGCCAGGGTCGCCGGCTGACCGCCGACCGGCAGTCCCGACTCGACCACGGTCAGCTCGCCGGTGCTCGGCGCGCTGGCGAAGATCGAGACGTCGCCCGAGGTCGCGTTGCCGACGTACACGAAGGGCGCGCTCGAGCGCGCGGCCTCGTCGCGTTCGACCAGCGCCAGCAGTTGCGGCTGCTCGCGCGTGCGCTGCGCGTCCTTGCGCGTGAGGCGGCCGGTGTTCGCGTCGATGTCGTACACGCCCAGCTCGAAGCCGTCGAGCTCGGTCACGAACAGCTCCTCGCCGTCGGCGCTGATCGCCAGCGCTGCCGGGCGCGCGCAAGTGGGTGCGATCGCGACCTGCGGATCGGTCGGCTCGCGCAGCCGGCCGTCGAGCGGATCGATCTCGAACACGCGCACGGTGTCGTCGCTGGAGATCGAGGCGTACAGGAAGCGCCCGGTGGGTTCGACCGCGATGGAGACCGCGAAGGCGCCGACGGTGACCGTGTCGAGCTTTTGCAGCGCGCCCGTGGCGGGGTCGACGGTGAAGGTGTCGATGGTGCTCGTGGGCGACTCGAACGACGCGCCGTACAGCGTGCGTCCGTCCGGCGCGACGGCCAGCGAGCGCAGCTTGTTGGTCGTCGACAGCGGCGTGCCCACCACGCTGGGGACCAGGCTCACCGGATCGACTTCGAGCGTGGTGATCGACTGGTTGCCGGTGCTGACGATGGTGGCCCACAGGAAGCGTCCGTCGGCGCGGCGCGCGACGGCTTCGAGTCCGTTGGCGGCCAGCGAGAGCGTGGCGAGCGAGCTCAGCGAGCCGTCGACCGGGTTGACCGCGAAGGTCTCCAGGTGCGGCGTCTGGCGGCTGAACAGGTACAGCGCGGCGCCGCTGGGGTGCAGCGCGATCTCTTCGGGCCGTCCCTGCGTCGCGACGTTGTCGAGCGCGCGCGCGCGGCCCGAGCCGGCGTCGAGTTCGAAGCGCGAGATGTGGCGCGAGGTGAACTGGCCCAGGTAGGCCCAGCGGCCCGAGGGGTGAGCGGCCAGGGTGCGCGGACCGGCTGCGCCGAAGGGCGCCGGATCGAAGCCGGTCGCGATGCGCGCGCCAGCGGCGTCCATGACGAACGACTCGAGCGTGTTGTCGGTCGCGCTGCACACCAGCGCCTGCACGTTGGGTCGCACCACGCCCAGGCGCAGCGTGACCTCGGCGAAGCCCGCGGAGTTCTGCGCGCGCACCACGTAGTCGCCCAGCGGCGCGAGCGCGGTCGGCGCGCCTTCGATCTCGCCGCTCTGCGGGTCGAGGCTCAGGCCGGCGGGCAGCGCCGGAGTCACCGACCAGCTCGCCACCTGTCCGTTCACGCTGGGCGCGTTCGTGGCGATGGTTTCGTTGAGCGTGTACAGCGCGGCGCTGCGCGAGAAGCTCAGGTTCGCGGGGGCGTTGGTCCCTCCGCCGCCACCGCCTCCTCCACAGGAAGCGGTGAGCGCGAGCGCGAACAACAGACTCGAACTCGTGCGGGCGGCGATCGGCGATGTGCGATTCATGGCGCGTGAAAAGCTTGAGAGAGAGCCCGCTGGCGCGGCGCGGCCGCGCGCGGGGGCGGAGGCGCGAATCACCCCTTGCGATTCGCGGAGAACGCTGATGCTCCGCTGGCGAAGTGCGCACGCGTGCGAGGCGCGTCAGGCCACCGGGCTCATCAGGCGCGAGGAATCCCGCCCGCCACGGCCCGGGTCGATCGCCCGGACGGCGCGGCGCGCGCGTCCCCTCGCACGTCGGTAACTAACCTGTAGCGCCGCTCCGGCTAGCGCGTCCAGCACTCGATTCGCGCCTGTGCATGACACGTTCGCAATGCGCGCCTGATGTCGGAAACGTCATGCGGTGCGGCAGGGCGCAGAGACCGCTCTCCGCAGTGGGAATTCGCACGGAGTCGTGCGCGCTCAGGTCAACCGCGCCGCGCTTGCGCAGCGAGCTTGGTGGCCAGCTCGCGCGCCTTGATCACGCACTGATCGGAGTTGTCGTACTCGAAGCGCCCGAAGCGGCCCAGCGGCGTGATCCCGACCTCGTCGAGCCAGGCGAACACTTCGCGGCGGCGCGCGTGGTAGGCGTGGTCGAACACGACGTAGGCGTGGCGCGTGGTGACGCGGTCGGTGAACAGCACCTCGTCGTGGCGCAACAGGCCGGCGCGTGCCAGGCCGTCGACGACTTCGCGCTCGAGCTCCGGCCCGGGCGCGGGCGCGCCGCCGGGGTGCGTCACCTCGCACAGGAGCGAGCTCTTGCCGGCCGGCGCGAGGCTCGGCGCGTAGTTCGACATGTACGTGACGCGGTTGGTCGGGCCCTGCGAGTCGTGCGGCAGGTACACCCATGAAAGGTCGGGGTGCTGCGCGCGCTCGAGCGCTACCAGGATGCAGGTGATCGAGTTGAACTCGAGCGTGCGCATGGCGTGCGCTGGCCCCGCCGGCATGCCGCGCACGATGTCGGGCAAATCGGTCAGCGCCAGCGTCGAGACCACCGCGTCGAAGTCCTCGCCGTTGACGCGCCAGCCGCTGCCGTGGCGCACCACGTCCTTGACCGGCGTCGAAGTGCGGATCCGATCGGTGAGCGTCGCCGCCACGCCGTCGGTGATCGCTTGGAAGCCGCCTTCGCGCGGGTAGTAGAAGATCGACTGGTGCGTGTAGCCCTCGGTGCGGATGCCGACGGCCGAGCGGAGCACGTCGTCGACCGGCGCGTCGGGGACGCGGCCCGCGACCCAATCGCTGGACAGGAAGTCGAGCTCGCGCTTCCAGACCTTGCGGTTGTAGGGGTCCATGAAGTGCTCGGCGATGCCGGCGCCGAAGCGCCAGCGCACCCAGCGGCCGAACTCGGTCGGCGCGCTCGAGCGGTCCACTTGGCGGCGATGCCAGGACTCGATGTAGCCCTTGAGGCAGTCGAAGTTGGCCGAGGGCGGCAGGTCGCCCAGCCCGTTCTCGAACGGGTAGTGCACCCAGCGATCCTCGAAGCGGATCTTGGTGCGCCGGTCGCGCTTGACGAAGGCCGCGTCGCCGCCGGCGCAGTCCTTCATCCACTGCATGGCCGCGGTGTCCTTGCTGTAGAGGATGTGGCCGCCGGTCACGTCGTAGGTGAAGCCCTCGACGGTCTTGGAGGCGCACAGCCCGCCGACGCGCGCGCCGGCCTCGAACAGGTGCAGGTCCGAACGGGAAACGCCGGCTTCGATCAGGAAGCGGGCCAGAGACAGGCCTGAAACGCCGGCGCCGAGGATTGCGGTCTTCACGAGGCGCGAAACCATACCCCGCTGTGCGCGGGCAGGCTATGGAGCGCGCGCCGCCGCGAGCTCAGCGCTCGCGCACCAAGTCTCCGTGGGGGAGTTCGAGGCGCGCGAGCAAGGCCTCGGCCTCGGCCAGCCAGCGGCGCGCGTCCGTGGTGTAGCCCGCCGTCGGCGTCAGCGCCGGCGAGCGCGCGGCGAAGTAGGCGTTGAAGGCCGCCATGGCGCACTCGCGGGCGTACTTCGCGAGGCACGAGCCCAGCGCGACGGCGAAGGAAGAGCTCTCGGCCTTCTCGGAGAACACGATGCGCATGCGGCGCGAGCGGTCGCGCGCGCGGATCGAGTAGCGCGAGCGCTGCGGCGACTCGTCGATCCACTCGACCAGCGCCTCGGGGAACGCGCGGCCGAGCAGCGGTCCGTAGTGCGAGCGTCCGCCGTGTCGATCGACCCACAGCTCGACCCCTTCGGCGCCGTGCTGCTCGTACACGCGCCGGAACAGCGGACAGGAGAACTCCCAGTGCGTCAGCGACTTGTTCTGGGTGCGCGCGAACGAGTCGTTGAGCGCGCTCTCGGTCAGCGTGCGCACGCCGGCGTCCACGAGTTCGATCCGCGCCCGACGCAACGCGCGCACGAGCGACTCGACGCGCAGCTCGAGCGTCAGCGGATCCCAGTGCGCGGGCAGCTCGCGCGCGGCCTCGCGGTACCACGGGTGGCGCGCGATGAACTGCGGCGCGACGGCGAGCTCGGCGGGGGACTCGAACAAGAGCCGCGCGAGGTTCGTGCGCGGCGCGTGCGTCGGCTGGAGCAGCGCCAGGAAACCCAGCGCGGTCGCCTCGAGCCGCTTGTGGCAGCGCGCCGTGCGCTTGAAGACCTGCTTGGAGTCGGCCACCACGAAGGCGCGCGCGTCGTGCAGCGGATCGTCGCTCACCAGCGGCGCGAGGGCCGCCCAGGGATCGCAGTCGTGGCTGGGGACGCGCAGCACGGCGAAGCCCAGCGTCAACGGACCGAGCAGCGGCCCCAAGCCGGCTTCGTCGATGCCCGCGAAGGTCGCGTGCGAAGCGCTGAAGAGTTCGGCGTCGGTCAGCGGCACGGCGTGCGCTCGACCTCAGCTCAGGGGCTCGCCGTCGCGGCGCGAGCGGTTCTTGAGCAGCATCGCCGAACCCAGCGCAAAAGCCGCCAGCGAGATCAACTGCGAGGTCGAGAGCGCGCCTCCGAACCACACGCCGCGCACCTCGTCGCCGCGGAAGAACTCGACCGCGAAGCGCAGCACCGCGTAGGTCGTGATCCCGGCCCAGGCCGCCTGTCCTTCGTAGCGACGTCGACGCAGCACGCGGTACGCCACGGCGGCGACGATCAGCGCCTTGAACGACATCATCGGCTGCGTGGCCCACAACAGCTGGCCGATGTTCTCGTCCCCGAACAGCGACTCGGGCGGCAGCGGGTCGGGCACGCGGATCGTCAGCGGAAAGGGCAGGAACTGCCAGCGCTCGGGCACGCGCGAACCGTAGTCGTCGCCGACCATCAGGCAGCCCCAGCGGCCGATCGCCTGGCCGACGAAGCCCGCCACCACGCCGACATCCATGGCGTGCAGTGGACGCAGCTGGTTGCGCCGCGCGCACCACACTCCGCCGATCAGCGCGCCGGCGAATCCGCCGTACATCACCAGTCCGCCTTGCCACACCGCGATCACGCGCCAGGGCTCGGCCAGGAATTCCTGACCGACCGCCGAGCCGCGCGCGATCTCGACCACGACGTACAGCAGGCGGGCGCCGAGGATGATGCCCACCAGCACCCAGGTCGGGAGCGCGCCGTAGGCTTCGACGTCGCGCTCGGGCGACTTCGAAAAACGCGCGATCAACACGGAAAAAAGCCACGCCCCGACCAGGAAGCCCGCGCCGAGGAGCACCCCGAAGGTGCGCAGCGGGAAGCCGATGCCGGGGATTTCGAACAGGATCGGGTGCATCGAGGGGCGCGGATTCTAGTGGCGCGCGCGCGCAATTCGTCGCCCAACCTGGGCGCCGCGCAGGCCCCGGCGGGAGTCCGCGCCGTTCGACTCGCGCGGCCCGCGCAGCCGATGAAGCGCCGCAGTCGGCCCCGTGCGGCCAGTAAGATTCCCGGTTCGCGCTGCCCCCTCCGGCCCACGACGGGCCGCTTCGCCCCCGCCTCCGCCCACCCGATGAAGCTCTCGACCATGCGCCGCATCGACGCCTGGGTCGGTCGTCCGGCGTGCTTCCTGCTGGCGCTGTGGATGCGCGTGTTCGGCCCGTTGCTCCAGCGGCGGCCGCGCGGCGAGCAGCGTGCGCTCCTGTTCGTCGAACTGTCGGAGATGGGCAGCACGATCGTCGCGGCGGCCACGATCCAGCGCGCGCTGGCTCGCAATCCACAGCGGCCGGTGTGCTTCGTGATCTTCAAGAAGAACGTCTCGAGCCTCCACCTGCTCGGACTGCTCGACGAGCGCAACGTGTTCACGATCCGCGACGACTCGCTCGTGCACATGCTGGTCGACGTGCTGCGCTTCATCGGGTTCTGTCGCGCGCGGCAGATCGACACCACGATCGACCTGGAGCTGTTCGCGCGCGTCTCGTCGATCCTCAGCCTGCTCTCGGGCGCGAGCGCGCGCGTGGGCTTCGACAACTTCGATGGCGAGGGGCTGTACCGCGGCGCGCACTTGACGCATCGCGTGAACTACAACCCCTACTACCACATGTCGCAGAACTTCCAGGCGCTGCTCGAAGCGCTGGACTGCGACCCGGCGCAGATCCCGCTGGTCAAACGCGAGATTCCCCGGCCGCAACTCGAGGTGCGGGCGCCGGTGCGGCGCGAGCTGTACGACTACGTGCGCGGCGAACTGGGCAAGCTCGCCGACCTGTCGCAGGTGCGGCGCATCGTGCTGCTCAACCACGACGCCGGTCAGCTGCTGCCGATCCGCACCTGGCCAGCGGAGCGCTTCGCGCAGGTCGCGCGCGCGCTGATCGACGACGACGAGGGCACGCTGGTGGTGCTGTGCGGGATCCCCGACGCCGAGCCCTCGGCGCGCGCGATCATGGCCGCCGTCGCGCACCGCCGCTGCGTGAACTTCGTCGGCAAGACGCGCACGCTGGCCGACCTGCTGCAGCTGTTCCACCAGGCCGATCTGCTGATCTCGAACGACAGCGGACCGCCGCACTTCGCGAGTCTGACCCCGATCGCCTCGATCACGCTCTTCGGCCCGGAGACGCCGCGGCTGTACGGCCCGCTGGGGCCGCGCGCCGTCCACCTCTACAAGGCGCTGGCCTGCAGTCCGTGCCTGACCGCCGCGAATCACCGCAGCAGCCCCTGCCGCGACAACCAGTGCCTGAAGGCCATCTCGGTCGAAGAGGTGCTGACCCACGCGCGCGCGCTGCTCGCCGAGCGTGCGAGCGGCGCGGCTCGTTGAGCGCCAGCGACCCGCGCCGTATCCTCTTCGCCCGCGTTGGCGGGGTCGGCCCGCCGAACGGACGTTCCAGTCGTCAGGGCGCCGCGATCTCTCGGGCTCGCCGCCTCCCGTTGTCGAGGTCGATCTCTTGAGCGAGTTGCAGCGCGGCGCCGGCGTTCCCCCGGCGGCCAAGGTGTTCGTCGAAGGCCGCTACCGCAAGTTGGTGCGCGACCTGCCGCAGACCGTGTTCTTCTGCCCCGAGTGCAAAGGACATCCGCGTCGGCGACGCGGCTGCGCGCGCTGCGAAGGCTTCGGCAAGCTCACCAAGGACTCGGTGCAGGAGCTGATCGGCTGGGTGCTCGGCGCGGCCTTCAAGACGCGCAAGCACAAGTTCCACGGCGCCGGTCGCGAGGACGTCAACGTGCGCATGCTCGGCGCCGGGCGGCCGTTCGTGGTCGAGCTGATCGGCCCCAAGGTGCTCGACGTCGATCTGGCCGCGGCCGAGGCCGAGATCAACCGCCGCAACGCGGGCCGGCTCGAAGTGCTCGGACTGCACTGGACCGAGAAGACGCGCGTCGCGGCGCTCAAGGAAGCCAAGCACGCCAAGCAGTACCAGGCGCGCGTGCGAACGCTCGCGCCCGTCGACCCGGCGCGCGCGGCGGCGCTCGTCGGCCAGCGCATCACGCTGCTCCAGCACACGCCCGAGCGCGTCGCGCACCGCCGCGCGCAACTCGACCGCGAGCGCTGGATCGAGATCGTCGAGCTCACGCCGCTCGAGGGGTCTGAGTGGAACCTCGTGCTGCGCGCGCAGCATGGCGCGTACGTCAAGGAGTCGATCAGCGGCGAGGGCGGCGCCACGCGGCCCTCGCTCAGCGAGTTGCTCGGCGCGCCGGCCGAGTGCGTCGAGCTCGACGTGCTCGAGATCCTCACCGAAGAGGGCGCGCAGCCGGCCGAGTCCGCCGCGCCGGCGCGACCCGCGCGTGCGCCCGACTTCGGCGCGTTCCTCGACTGAGCGCGGCCCACTTCGCCGCCGCTGAGGGCCCCGCTGCAGAGCTGCGCGTCGTACGCTGGAGCGTTATGCACCCGCTCTCGTTCGCGCGCTTTGCCGCTGCGCTGTGCCTGACCCTCGGCGCCTGTCAGCGCGCCCCGACAGACTCCTCGTCGCAGGCTGCGACGACAGCGACGGAGAACGCTGCGCCGCTCGCCGTCGCTGGACCGTCGGCCAGCGCCTCGCCCGCGGCCGCACTGCTCGAGGTCGTGCGCTACGACCCGGGCGCGCCCGCGCTCGCGGCCTGGCCCGCGCCCACCGAGCACCACCTCGACATCGACGCCGAGAAGCGCAACAAGCGCGGCCGCAAGAAGTTCATCGAGGAGCTCCACCGCGCGGCGCCCGACGTCGACTGGCGCGCGATCGAGCGCGCCAACGGCCTCGCCGAGCAGGAGCGCCGTCGCCAGCTCGTGCTGAGCGGCGCCCATCTGCTCTCGTCGTCGACCTGGACCGAGATCGGCAGCAAGAACCAGGCGGGCCGCATGCACTGCGCCGCGCTCTCGCCCGATGGTCAGTCGCTGTACGGCGGCTCGGCGCTCGGCGGCCTGTGGAAGGCGAACTACGACGGGACGAACTGGCGTCCGCTGGGCGACAACCTGTGGGGCGGAGTGTGGGAGGCCTTGGCGCTGCCCGGCGAAGCTGCGGGCGATCCCGATCTGCTCGTGATCTGGGGCTCCGCGGGCATTCGCGTCTCACGCAACCAGGGCGCGCTGTGGGAGGCGCCTGCTGGCCTCGCCAGTGCGAACAACATCCGCATGCTGTCGAAGTTCGCCACGAACCCGCCGACGATCGCGGTGTGGTCGAACAACTCCGCGAGCGGCAACGCGCCGGCGCTGTACGTCTCGACGGACTTCGGCCGCAACTTCTCGGTGCGCTACCAGATGCCCAGCGCTGGCGCATCGGCCGCGTGGATCCCGCGCGTCGGCGCGAGCGCGGCGACGCATATGTACGTCTCGCACCGCGGGCAGTTCTACGCCTCGAGCAACGCCGGGCAGAGCTTCACGCCGCGCGCCGTGGTCGACGCGAACGCGAGCAAGGCCGTGCTGTGCGGTTCGGAAGCAGGCGCGCCGACCTTGTACGTCGCGCTGCAGAACGGCTCGACCTGGACGCTCTACCGCTCGAACGACGCGGGCGTGTCGGCGAGCTCCGTGCACCAGCCCGGCGACTTCTGGGAGGAACTCACGGCCTCGACGGTCAACGCGAACACCGTGATCTACGGCGGTGTCGAAGCGTTCCGCTCGACCAACGGCGGCGCGGGCTTCACCAAGCTCAACGGCTGGGGCGAGTACTACTCCAACCCCGTGCAGAAGCTCCACGCCGACACGATGGGGCTGTTCGCCTGGCCCGACGCGCAGAGCCCCAGCGGCGAGAGCGTGTTCTATTGCATGGACGGCGGAATTTGGCGCAGCCACCAGAGCGGCGCGTCGCCGACGAACCTGAGTTTGTCGGGCCTGGGAGTGAGTCAGTACTACTCGACGCACACCAGCGTGCTCGATCCCGGCCGTGTGCTCGCCGGTTCGCAGGACCAGGGCTATCAGCGCGGCAACGTGCAGCCCTCGAGCGGTTCGGGGCCGTCGACCAACTTCACGCAGCTCATCAGCGGCGACTACGGCCACCTCACCAGCTCGAGCGGCGCTCACGACCTCGTCTACTCGGTCTATCCGGGGTTCGTGCTCGTCCAGGAGGGCGAGACCAATCCGCAGCTGCTGTACCCGTGGGTCGATTTCCCCGCGGGCTCGAACCACCTGTGGCTGCCGCCGATCGCCGCCGACCCGCTCGACTCCGCGAGCTTCTTCTTCTGCGCCGATCGGCTGTACCGCTACACGCGCGTCAGCGGCCCGACCTGGAGCTACGTCCAGCACTCGACGCAGAACTTCGCGCTCTCGGGCTCGAGCTACATGACCGCGCTGGCCTTCGCGCCCAGCGACGCGCAGCGCGCCTACGCGGTCGACAGCGCCGGACGCCTGTACTGGTCGCAGAACCACGCGGTGAACTGGAGCCTGGCGTCGTCGAACGCACCTGGAGAGCACTACTTCTACGGCAACGCGCTCGCGGTGCATCCCACCAACGCGCTCGAGGCGGTCGTGGGGGGCTCGGGCTACAGCACCGCGGGCGTGCGCCGCACGCTCAACGGCGGCGCGAGCTGGCAGGCGCTGACGAACGGCTTGCCCGCGACGATGGTCTATGACCTCGCCTACGCGCGCGACGGCAGCGGCGACATCTACGCAGCGTGTGAAGCGGGCGCTTACCGCTACGACCCTGTCGCGGGTTCGTGGTTCAACATCCTGCAACCCGCGACGCCGCTGACGCTCTACTGGTCGGTGGAGTGCGTCGGCCAGGACCTGATGCGCTTCGGCACGTACGGACGCGGCATCTGGGACTACGACCCGACGCCGCCTCCGCCTCCGCCGCACGTGGCGAGCTACTGCACGCCCAAGGTCAGTTCGGGCCTGTGCGTGCCGACGATCTCCGGCGTCGGGACGCCGTCGAGCGCGCCCGGCCCGTCGTTCCAGGTCCGCGCCTCCGATATCGAGTCCAACAAGAACGGCGTGCTGTTCTACGGACTGTTGCCGCACGCGGGCGCGTTCCAGGGCGGCTTCATGTGCGTGAAATCGCCGGTGCGGCGCACGTCGAGTCAGAACTCCGGCGGCAGCGGCGCTTGCGCGGGCGACTTCGCCTACGAGTTCAACGCGCGCATCCAGTCGGGCGTCGATCCCGCGCTCGCCTCGGGCGCGCGCATCTACTGCCAGTACTGGTACCGCGATCCCGGCGACGCCTTCACGACCGGCTTGAGCGACGCGCTCGAGTTCGACATCCCTTAACCCGACCTATTCACGAGCCCGCTACTGCAACCGCCGGATCATCCTGCCCTGCTGCGTTATCTTCGACGCGAGATGTTCTCAGCGACCTGGCAGGTCGCTTCCGAGCCCTCGCGCCGAAGAACCTTGCAGGACCGGCGCTCCGACGTTTTCGCTACGCGGTTCGTGAATAGGTCGGGTTAGAGCCCCTATCGAAATGCCCCGCGGCGCCCGAACGCGCTGGCATCCGCTGGGACGTCGCCGCCGCGACTCCAAGGGTTGCCGGGCGAACCCGTGTCACCGCGCGTCGACGCCATCCCTGCGGCGCCGTCACGCTCGTGCATCCACGGTTCATTCCGATAGGAGCTCTCAGCGAGCGTCACTTCGCGAGGAGCTTGTCGATCTCGGCCTGCACGGCGAGCGCGCGCTCCTTTTCGCGGTGCGCGCGCAACGCGGCGAGCGCTGCGTCGTCGAGCGCGCGTCCGGCGAGCTCCTCGACGATCAGAAAGCGCTCCGTGCAGTGCGGCGCAACGCCCAGAAGCGCCAACAAGTCGGCCGTGGATTTGCCCTGCAGCTCGCGTTTGGCGGTGGCGCGCTCGACCTGCTCGACGTAGCCGAGCTCGGCGAGCACGCGCAGGTTCTCGTCGGTGACCTGAGGATCCCCCTCGCGGATGCCCGCCCGCTGGCGATCGAGCGCGACCTGCTTGAGTCGTTCCACGATCTGCGGGCGCTCTGCGGCGAGGTTGCGGCGCTGGTGCGGATCCTCGTCGAGCTTGTGCAGCTCGAGCACGATGCCCTCCGCGCACTCGCCTTCGGGCGTCGGCAGGATCAACGCCCAGCCGTCCTGGTCGACGACCGTCATGTTGAAGCGCGTGTAGCTGAAGCCGTAGCGCTCGCCGCTCGCACGCTTCTCCATCAGCGGCACGAGGCTGGCGCCTTGCAGTCGGCCGGGCGTCGCGACGTTCGCCAGTTCGAGCAGCGTCGGGAACAGATCGACGTTCTCGACCGGCGTGTTCACCGGCATGCCGCGCGGGATGCCGGGCCCGCAGATCACCAGCGGCACGTGCACCAGGCTCTGGTGGACTTGGTTGCCGTGCGTCGGCATCAGCGTGTTCAAGAGCGTCGGCTTCTCACCGGCGCGCAGCTTCGAACCGCGCTGGCCGCTCATCAACGCGACCTGCTCCCACAGGCCCTCGCCGTGATCCGCCGTGAGCACCACCAGCGTGTCGTTCATCAGCCCGAGCCGCTCGTAGACGGCGAGCAGCGCCGCCACGCGTTCGTCGGCGTACCGAACTTCGTCGTCGTAGCCGCCGATCTCCTCCTGCACGCGCCGCACATCGCTCTGCAGATCGCTCAGTCCGAGCTTGGTGCTGATCTCGAGGTAGTAGTCGCTGCGGTCGCCGGGCAGATAGCTCGCGGCCTCGCGCCAGGCGCGCTTGCCGGGCGGCGCGACGTACTCGTCGTGGGGCTCGTTGATGTGGAAGTAGGTGAACGTCCGCTCGCCCTTGTTGGACTCGATGAAGGCCTCGACGGGCGCGTTGGAGCCGTGCTCTTCGATCGCCGCGAAGACGTCGAAGCCGCGCTGGAAACCGTTCTGCGGCGACACCACGGGGTTGGCCGAGAAACCGCCCGTCTTCCATCCGGAGCGTTGGAAGGCCTCGGCGAGCGTCGGCAGCTCGCTGGGAATCGTCGCTCGCTCCTTGGCGATGTACTGCCCCGTCATCAGCGAAACCATCGAGGGGCTCGTGAACGAACTCTGCGAGATCGCGCGCTTGAACAGCACGCCGTTGCGCGCGAGCCGGTCGATGTTCGGCGAGGTGGGGCGCGCGTAGCCGAAGACCGAGAGGTGATCGGCGCGCAGCGTGTCGATCACGATCAACACGATGTGCTCGGGGCGCTCCGGCTGGCGCGGCGAGCACGCGGCGAGCAGTCCGCACAAGGCGCTCGCGAGCACCAGCGGCCACGCGGCCCAGCGTGCGAGCGCGGCCGCGGCGAGCGACGGAGATTGAGCTGTCATGCGCAGTCGTAGCCTCGGGGGAAGCAGAGTCTACTCAGCGCGCACTGACGACCGCGGCGCGCGCTCAGTCGATGATCACGCCCAGGATCTCGGCTTCCATGACCAGCTTGCCGTCGACGAAGCCCTGCGCCTGGTAGGTGAACATGGTCGAGCGCAGGCGCACGGGACGCGCGGCGAAGTACAGGCGCGCCGGCGGCGCGACCACGCCGCGGAAGCGCGCGTCGTTCACGCCGCCGAAGCCCACGAGCTTGTGCTGCATCTGGGGCCGCGAATCGAGGAAGTGGTACGCGCACAGTTGCGCCGCGCCCTCGATCTGCAGCGCGCCGGGGAAGATCGGGCGGCCGGGGAAGTGGTCAGGCGCCCACCAGTCGCTCTGGGCGACATCCTTGAAGCCGATCACGAGCCCGTCCGCGCCCTCGCTGTGGACGATGGCGTCGAGCATGGCGAAGCGGTTGCGCTGCGGGCACAGCCGGCGGACCTCGGCGCTGTCGCGCAGGATCTGCGACAGGTCCATCGCATCGAAATCGATCAGGGGTTGGGACGGCACACGAGGCTCCGTTGGCGCTGAAAGGGGGCTTGCGTGTCGGCTTGGCCGTCGGAGAGGCGCCGGCCAGCGCAACAGGGGGGGTGGGGACGGTGGGCTCGGACTCAGCTCAGAGTGCGCGGACTCGCACCTGGTGCTCGGTGACGAGGCCGGGCTGGAAGTGGATCTGCTGCGAGTCGGTCTGGTGGCCCTCGGCTTCGACGTACACCGAGGCGTTGCCGCCCACGCAGTGCTCGAGGCGCGCGAGCCCGTTCGCGTCCGTGCGCGCCTCGCGCGCGCCGCTGAGCAGGCCGAGCAGGCTCACCTTCGCGCCTTCGACCGGCTGGTTCTGCGCATCGGTGACGCGCACGTGCAGCGCTGCAATGCGCGGGGTTTCGAGGTCGGGCATCGTGAAGCCGGGCGCAGCGAACGACAGCTCGCGCTCGATCAACGCAGCGTCGCGGTAGCCGACGGCCAGCACGTAGTCGCCGTCGGGCAGGCGCTCGAACACGTAGTAGCCCTGCGCGTCGGTCACGGCCTCGCGCTCCAGCGCGGGCTGGCGGCGGCGCGCGATCAGCGGCAGCCCGCCCACCGGCGTGCCGTCGGGATCGACCACGCGCCCGCTGAGGTTGCCGGCCGGCACGAGCTTCAAGTGCAGCACCACGTCGAGCTCGTCGGGCTTGGCCAGCTGGATGTACTGCGTCACGCACTCCATGCCCTCGGCCAGCGCGCGAATCTCGTAGCCGCCCAGCGCCACGTCGTCGAGCACGGTGCGAGTGGTTCCGACCGGCAGCTCGAGCGAGCGGGCCCGCGCGCGACTGCCGCCGGTGATGACCTTCGAGGGCGCCAGCGAGAGCGTCCAGGGCCCGCGGAAATCGGCCGGGGCGTCGAGCAGGATCTCCAGGCGCGCCACGCCCTCGTAGCGCGCCGGATCGAACAACTCGGGTAGGTAGCGCCGATCGCCGGGCTGCACCGAGTCGGGCCGGTCGAGGCGCTCGCTGGAGGGCGTTTCGACCGCCGCCGGCGCCCCCTGGGGCGGTGCGCTCGGCTGGGCCGCCGCGGAGCCGCCGTCGTCGTCGCCCGCGCGCCACCACACCAGCGCCGCCGCGACAATGGCGGCGAGCAACATCGCGAGCACCGCTGACTTCGCTGCGCCGCGCCGCGTTGACAGCGCGCGCGACCGGGGCCTACCTTCGCTCGCCATCCACTCCTGTTTCACGCTCATCCGACGGTTGGGCCGACGCGGGACTTCCTGGATCTTCCTCCAGCGCGAGGTCGGCGAACCACAGAGCCTACGCAGCCGCGCGCCGCAAGTCGCGTGGGATCGGGGCGCTGGCTTTCGCCCCAGCGCGGCCTTCACGCCGCGGCCCCGCCGCATCCCGCCCCAACGCATTCACCCTCCCGCATCCCGGCCGCCCGGCGGGTCTCTCACCCCTGGGGCGCGCCCGCGCCGGCCGAGTCTGGGCCAGCGCAAGTGATTCCCAGCCTCCGGCCGATCCCCCAACGATGACGACCTGTCCGCACCTGCGTCCGCGCTCCGCCAGCCTGACCCTGCTCCTCGCCTGGATCCTCGCGCTGTGGGTCGGGCCGGCGGCCCGCGCCGGCGCTTCGAGCGGCGCCGACGGCCGCGTGATCGTGCTGGGCTTCGACGGCGCGGACGCGCGCACGGTCGAGGCGATGATGGCCCGCGGAGAGCTGCCGAACCTCGCGCGCCTGCGCGAGAGCGGCGTGTTCGCCCCGCTGGGCACTACCAACCCGGCCGAATCTCCTGTGGCCTGGGCTTCGCTCAACTCCGGCATGAACCCGGCCAAGACGAACATCCCCGGCTTCGTCACGCGCATGTTCCTGCCCGACGGCACGCCGATGCCCACCAAGGGCTTTGCCGAGGACGGAGTGATGATCAAGGTCGAGGACCTGGCCGGCGCGCCTATCCCGACCTGGAGTCCGCTGCGGCTGGGCCTGACCATCGCCATCGCCGCGCTGGTGGTGTTCCTCGCCACGTTCGGACTCCTGCTGCGCCTGTCGGCCGGGCCGACTTGGATCCTCTCGCTGGCGCTGGCTGGCGTGGGGGGCTGGGGCGGCTACGTGATGCGCAGCTACCTGCCCGACGCGATTCCGGTGGTGAAGAACCCGCTCAAGGCCGCGCCCTTCTGGGAGGTGGCGGCCGCCGCGGGCGTGCCGACGCGCGTGTACGACGGTCAGCAGGTGTGGGACCGGCCGCCGACGCCCAACGCGAAGGTGCTGTGCGGGCTGGGCGTGCCCGACGCGCGCGGCAGCTACATGAGCTTCTACGTCTACACGACCGACGAGCTGTTCTTCGCGCGCAAGCTCGACGATCCGGGCTCGGACACGGGGTCGGGCGGCTTCAAGCTGCGCGTCGACGAACGCGAGGGCGTGATCGAGACCGAGGTCTTCGGCCCCAACAACTTCTGGGCGAAGCCGCGGCTCGAGGCGGAGGTGGCGGCGATCGAGAAGCGCATCGACGAAGAGCCCAACATGGCCTTCAAGAAGTCGATGGAGCTCGACGAGCGCAAGCGCGAGCTCGAAGAGCAGCTCAAGCGTCCCACCACGCTGCCGATGCGCATCGTGCGCAAGGGCGACGCGGCGGCCGAGATCTCGATCGGCCAGAGCACACAGACCGTCGCCGTCGGTCAGTTCAGCGACTGGTACCACCTGACCTTCGAGCTCAACCCATTGCTCAAGGCCCACGCGATCACGCGCGTGAAGCTGGTCTCGCTCTCGGACTCGGCGGACAGCACGCCCTTCGAGCTGTTCGTGAACACGATCGAGATCGACCCCGCCAAGCCGCCCTTCTGGCAGCCCATCAGCCAGCCTGCGGAGTTCTCCGCGGAACTCGCGCGCGAGAACGGCGGCCCGTTCGAGACCATCGGCTGGGCCTGCCTGACCCAGCCGCTCAAGGACGACGTGATCGACGCGGTCACGTTCCTTCAGGACATCGAGTTCACCACGCGCTGGCGCGAGAAGCTGATCTACGCCGGACTGGCCAAGAACGACTGGCGGCTGTTCGTCGGCATCTTCAGCGAGGCCGACCGCGTGCAGCACATGATGTATCAGTACTACGACGAGCAGCACCCGCTGCACGATCCGGTGAAGGCTGCGCGAGAGGTGCAGTTCTACGGCGAGACGATCAAGCTCAAGGACGCGATTCCCGCCGCGTTCCGGCAGGTCGACCGCATCGTCGGCAAGGTCATGGACGAGCACCTGCGCCCGGGCGACACGCTGCTCTTGTGCGCCGACCACGGCTTCCAGAGCTTCCGCCGCCAGGTGCACGTCAACAACTGGCTCGCGGCCGAGGGCTACTTGAAGCTGCGCGAGGGCAAGAGCGGCGGGAGCATGCTCTCGAACTACGTCGATTGGTCGCAGACGCGCGCGTACGCGCTGGGCCTGGGGACGATTTACATCAACGCGCAGGGCCAGGGCTACCGCAACGAAGCCGGACAGATTGCGAGCCTGGGCATCGTTCCGCCCGGCGAAGTCGAGGCGCTGTCCCGCGAGATCGCTCAGAAGTTCCTGCAGGCGACCGACCCGCAGACCGGCGAGAAGATCGGCGTGAGCGCGGACCTCGTGAAGGACATCCACAGCGGGCCGTTCCTCGACCGCGAGGCCGACCTGACGCTGGGTTTCGCGGCGCCGTACCGCGTGTCGTGGACGACCTCGAGCGGCGGCTTCTACGCCGTGGGCGGCAAGCCCGGCCCGTTCGTGAGCAACAACGACAAGCAGTGGTCGGGCTGTCATGTTTCGCTCGACCCCGATCTCGTGCGCGGCATCTTTTTCTCCAACCGCAAGTGCGACGTTCCGGCGGGCGGCGGCGTCGACCTGCTGCACATTGCTCCGACGGTCTTGTCGGCGCTGGGGGTCCCGCTCCCGGCCGACTTGGATCGGCCGGCGATCGCGCTGCGCTGAGCGGCCCGACGAGGCCCACGGTGCCCGGCTCACTCGAACCGCGGGAACTCGCTGCGCGACTGGCGCGCGGCGAGGCCCCGGTGTTGCTCGACGTTCGCGAGGGCGAGGAACTCGCCATCTGCGCGCTGCCCGGCGTGGTGCACATCCCGCTGGGTGAGCTCACACGGCGCTGCGAGGAATTGGACCCCGCCGCGGAGCTGGTTTGCATCTGCCACCACGGCATTCGGAGCGCGCGGGCGGCCGCGTTCCTGGAGCGCGCAGGCTTCGCGCGCGTGTGGAACCTCTCGGGCGGCGTCGAGCGCTGGTCCTGCGAGGTCGATCCGGCGCTGCCGCGCTACTGAAGCGCCGCGCGAACTGCGCGCTTCACGTGAATTTGTTTGGGGCCTTCGCCGCGCTGCGGCCTCGCCCCTTGGAGTGGCTTGCGTGCTGGCGAGGTGTCGTGTTCGCGCGCCCTGCGCCGCGCCGTTCGTATCGACTGCATGAATTGCGCCTCGCAGGCGTAATCCAACTCGCCGCGCTGCCGAACCGTGCGTTGAGCGTCGTCCGTCCCCGCGTGCGGCGCTCGCTTGCTGCCGCAACCCGTTCTTCGACGCACCCATTCACTCACCCGCGAGTCGCGCGTTGCGCCTGCGCGCGAGCCCTTCGCGAGCGATCCCGATCCAGCCTCACGTCTCACCAGTCCGTCATGATGCCCGAATCCACTTCCCGTTCTGCTTCAAGCGCCGCTCGCTCCGCTGCGTCGGCGCGCCGTTCCTTCCGTTCCTTGAAGCTGGCCTGGACCGACGCGGACAGCGGCGAGCAGTTCACCGTGTCTTTGCGCGGCGGCGCGCAAATGCTCGGGGGCCTGCAGCAGGCCGGCTTCGAGCTGATCGACGAGGCGACCGCCGTCGAGCGGCAGCGCGGGACTGCTGGGCCCGCTGCTCTCGGCCGCGGGGATTCTCCGCGCGCCGAGCGCGCGGGGCCCGGGGGACTGCCGCGCTGAGCGTCGGCACCCATCGAACACCCCTTCCAAGGTGCGTTTCGCGCGCCTAGAGAGGGGTCGAGAGTTGGTGGTGTGGGACCCGCCAATTCGCGCGCTCGCGGCGGGGGCTGCGAGCGCGCTCCTTTTCAGGACTTCGCTGCCGGGGCTTTACCTGCCTGCAGGGCATGACCGTGCCGGTCGCGCGCGCGAAGTCGGACGCCGCTCGGAGTGAGCCCGCGAGTGCGCGCGCGGGCCGCTAGCAGGGCCGACTCGGCGCCGAGGCCGGGGTTGAGCGAGGAGTTGAGCCAGGGGCCGAGCCACGCTTCGAGCTCGGGCCGAAACCCGAGCCGTCTCGCTGCGCCCGCGCCGGCCGCTTGTGGAAGCGCGTATCGCCCGCGCATAGACTTTTCGCTCCGGTCCGCCGGACGCGCCGTATCGCTCGCGCCCTCCCTGGGGGCCACGGACGAGCGCGCCAGCCGCCGGGAGACCTCGCCGCCGCGCCGCACGCTCTCGCGGGCTGCGCCGACTGCCGCGCGAGGTCGAACTCCACCAAGAGCGTCGCGTCGAAGGTCGCGCCAGTCGACATTCGCAACGCCGCGCCCCCCAGGCCCCCGACCACTGGCTCGTCCGCATTGCCGCGCGGCGCCCGCCGCCCGCGCGAACCGCAGCAACGCTTGAAAATGACGCATCCCGCCCTGATCGAACGGATCACGCGCTCACTCGCTTACATGCTCCGGCACCAACCGGAGAAGTTCGACCTGGAACTCGACCGGCACGGCTTCGCGCGCCTGGACGATGTGGTCCGCGCGCTGCAGGAGCGCCTGGGCGAGCCGGTCGACGCCGCCGATGTCCACGCCGCGGTCGAGGCCGGCGACCGCCCGCGCTATGAGATCGCTGGGGAACTGGTGCGCGCGCTGTACGGCCACTCGATCGACGTCGAGCCCGGCGAGCCCGCCCGCCCGCCCGAATTCCTCTACGTCGGAATCGAAGCCCGCGACCTGTCGCGCGCGCAGCAGTTCGGTCTGCGCGGCGGCCGGCGTCGCTTCCTGCACCTGGCGCTGAGTCTGGACGATGCTCGCGAGGCCGGCCGGCGCGCCGCGCGCGAGTACTCGGTGCTGCGCATCTACGCGCTCGACGCGTGGGAAGAAGGCGTCAACTTCTTCGATCGCAAGGCGCTGTTCCTGGCCGAGCACGTGCCCACCGAGTACATCGAAGTACTCGAGCAGGGCAGCGACGGCTACGACGAGCGCGGTGAAGAGGGGCCCGCCCGCAGGTCCGCGGGCGCGCGCGGCGGCAACGGCGGAGGACGTTCTGACGCGCGTCGCGAGCACGGCGCTGGCCATGCTTCTGGCCAGACTTCTGGACATGCTTCTGGCCATGCCTCTGGCCATGCCTCTGGCCACTCGCCTGCGCACGGCGAGCGCGAGCGCCGCCCCGCGCGCCACGAGGACTCCGAGCGCTCGGGCGAGCGCCGGCCGCACGACGCGCGGCGCTCCGAAGCGGGCCGCGAAGCCCCGCCGCGCGACTACACCGGCGGCGACGAGCCGCGCGGTGACGATGCGCGCCGCGAGGTCGCGGTGCGCGACGACGGCGCCCGAAACGAGGGCGGCCGAAACGAGGGCGGCCGAAACGAGGGCGGCCGGGGCGACGGCGGTCGTCACGAGGGGCGCCGCGGCCGCGGTCGCCGCGGCGACGAGCGGCGCGACGGCCCTGCGCGCGTCGACGAACGACCTGAAGGTCGGCCTGAATTCCGTTCCGAGAGCCGCCCCGAAGGCCGCGGCGATCAGCGCCCCGAGGGACGCTCGGAAGGACGGCCCGAGTTCCGCCGCGACGAGCCGCGGCGCGATTCCCGCCCGCGCGACGACGCCCGCCGCGATGAGCGGCCGCGCGATGACTTCCGCCGCGACGAGCGGCCGCGCGATGAGCTCCGGCGGGACGACAACCGCCGCGACGAGCCGCGCCGGGACGACAGCCGGCCGGACTTCGAGCGGCCCGCAGCAGCGCGTGGGCGCGACGAATGGCGCTCGGGCGAGGGCGAGCGGCGTCCGGGCGACGGAGAACGTGAAGGTGGAGGACGCGAGTGGGGCGGTCGTGAGCGCGGCGAGCGCCGCGATCGTGGGCCGCGCCCCGAAGGCGGCGGACGCTTCGAGCGCCGCGACAGCGCTCCGCGCGAACGCGCTCCCCAGTCGGTTCCGCCTGAACGCCCTGCTCCGCGAGCTGCGGCGGCGCCGGCTTCGTCCGGCGGCAACTCGGGTGGAAACTCGGGCGGCGATTTCGGCCTGGGCATCTTCGACGAGCCCGCGCCCGCCAAGCCCAAGCCCAGCGCGCCGCCGGTGCGCGAGCGTCCCGCTGCGCCGCCCCCGCCGCCGCCCGCGTCCGACTTCGCGTCGGACTTCGGCGCCGGGCTGTGAGGCGCAAGGCCGGCGGGGAGTAGCCGCGTGATCGAGTCCGCGCTGCGTGCGGCCCTCTCCGAGGTCTTCGACTTCGACGAGGGCCCGCGCGGGCTGCTCGCAGTGCGACGCAGCGCCCGCCGCGCGCTGGCCTCGACCGGCTTCGCGCTGGACTCCGACGGCGCGGCCGCCGACAGCGAACTGGGCGGTCGCAACCCTTTGGCCGCGCTGCAAGCGCCGGGCGAGTCGTACCTCGTGCGGCGCTTCACCCACGGCGGCCTGTTGCGCTGGCTGACCGGTCGGCGCTTCCTCGACCCCGAGCGGCCGTTCGTCGAGGCGCATTTGAGCGAGCGACTGCGCGCGCTGGGCTTGGCGACGCCCGAGGTGATCGCCGCGCGCGCCGTCCGCGCGCTCGCGGGCGCCTGGCGCCTCGACCTGGTGACGCGGCGCGTGGAGGGCGGCCGCGACCTCGAGGCCGAACTAACGCAGCGCCTGGCGCGACGCGAGCGCGCGCAACTGTTCGAGCACTTCGGCTCGTGGCTGGCCCGGCTCCACGCCTGCGGCTTCCTGCACGCCGACCTGCACCTCAAGAACGTGCTCGTCACGCGCACAGCGGACGGGCGCGCGACGCTGTGGCTGCTCGACCTCGATCGCTCGGCGCTGCGCAGCGCGCTCACCGAGCGCGAGCGCGTCGCCAACCTCGCGCGATTGGTGCGCTACGCCTGGCGCCGCCGCGAGCCGCTCGAGCTGCGCCGGGTCGACTTCGCCCGGGGCCTGCGCGCCTATGCGCCCGCGCGCGACGAGCGTCGCCGCCTATGGCGCGCGATCGTCTCACGCCTGCGCTCGCGCGCGCTCGCCCATCGCGCCGGTTGGTGGCTCGAGGCGCGCGCGGGGCGCTGAACCTTCGTCCGCGCGCCGCGCTGCATTTCGGTTCGCTCTCCGCTGCGCGCCCCCTGCTTGGGGCGCCGCGTTGCCCCGCAGCTTCCACCGGGAGCGACCGACTCTCGCCTGCTCTTCGAGCGGCCGCAGTAGCGCGACGGATCGCGCTGCTCGTGGCGAACGAAACAGCGGTGCACAACGTCGGCGCCTTGTCGTACGCGCTTGACCCGTGGCCGGACTTCCCCGTCCAGCGTGGCGCGGGCGCGCCAGTCCCTACTTGGAGAGAGCGCTCATGGTCTCCGACACCAATTCCCAGCCCTCGTCGTCCGCTTCCGCAGCCGCCGGCGCGGAGGCGACGCCGTTCCTCGACGCGTCGTCCGTCGATGAACGGACTGAGCCGACGGTCGTGATCGAGCCCCGCGGGCGCACGGAGCGGACGCCGCCCGACGCTCGCAGCGCTGGCGGCTCCGCGCCGGACGTTCAACAGGTGACCGCGGTGCTGCGCGAGATCGCTAGCGACAAGCGCGTCGCCGACTGGCTCACTGCGGCGATCGCCGATCAGGCCGATGTGCGCATTCTCGAGCGAGAGTCGCGACGCCACCGCCAGACGCTGCTGGTGATGTCCGTGATCGGCCTGGTGGGGGTTGGAGGGCTGAGCGCGTTGACCAGCCAACTGGTCGGCACCGCAGTGCAGGCGGCGGAAGAGCGCGTCAATGAACACGTCGATGCGGGCATCACGGCGAGTCTCGCGACGATCGAGGCTCGCTTGCCCGAACAGTTCCGAACGATCGTCGACACCGCCAACGACAAGCTGCGCTCGTCGATGCGTCGCACGGCGCAGTACCAGCGCTTGGCCTATCTGCTCGTCTTGCTCGACAACGCCGAAGACGGCTTCACCGATGATCACCGCGACGCGATCCTGGGGATCCTGAGGGAACTCGAGGCCGACCCCGAAGTGCGCCGCGACCCTGACTTCGCTGCGTTCCTCGAGAAGATCATCGACCCGTTCCACAGCGCTGGGCTGGACGCGCACATCGACGAGATCACCGACATGTTCCTCGACGAGTGCCTCCACTCGCGCGGCATCGTGATCACGCTCGTGGAGCACTACGGCCTGCGACTCGCGGGGCAATTCGCCGAAGCCAAGACCTGGCTCCAGACACCGGTTGATCGGTTCGAGCGCTTCGAAGCTGCCGCGCGCGGCTTCCACCTCGACGGCGACGCGCTGCTGCTGCGCGTGCTGGTCGAGCAGCGCCGCGGTGGTCTCGAGGTTTCGAAGGGCCAGCGCTCGCGCGTCCAGGCCGCGGGCGCCTTTCGAGACGCGGGCGACGCGGCGGACTTCATCATGGGACTCGCCAAGTTCCATCGGTGGAGCGACCTGACCCGCGCCATCAACGCCGCGCAGGTGCAAGAGGCGGCGCGCTCGGTCGTCGAGCAGTACGCGGCCGAGATCAACCTGCTCTTGGATCGCGGCGACGTTCAGGAGGCGCTGGCCAAGCGGATCGCGCGCTACGAAAGCAGTGAGAGCGGCGGTCTGCTCGCACAGGTGGTGAAGCAGTTCATGGCGCTCCCGCAGTGGCAGTAGTCGCAACTGGCGGCCGCCGCGAGGGACCGTGCTCTGCGCGGTCGCTCGCAGCGCCACGTTGAGCTCTCGTCGCTACGAGAGCGGCGAGGGCTCCGCCCGGTCCGAGACGCGCGGGTAGATCACGCCGACCGGCGAGAGCACCGCTTCCAGCAGGCGTCGCATGGCCTCGCCGTGCGAGCGGCGCAGCGAGTCGTCTGCGATGCGCTCGTTGTCGCGGCGCATCTTGCGTTCGAGTTCGGCGACGAGTTCGGCCGCCTCGTCGCGCCGGCCGAGGCTGTCGAGCACCAGCGCGCGCGTGCCGCTGACCACGATGCGGTCGAACAGCTCGGCGCCCTGGCGCGCGAGCAGCGCGTGCGCGTGCGCGGTCCATTCCTCGGCGCGCTCGAGCTGTCCCTGTTCGCGCGCGATGCGGGCGCGGATCGACCAGGCCAGCGCCTCGGCGCGCGTCAGTCCCATTTCGGCGGCCAGGCGACAGGCGCGGTCGAGCACGCTGGCGGCGCTCGCGTCGCCTTGCTCCCACAGCAGCGTGCCCAGCCACAGGCTGGCCAGCGTCTGCCCGCGGCGATCCTCGATCTCGCCGGCGATCAGGAGCGCCTCGCGCAGAGCGGACTGAGCCGCTTCGGGGCGGTTGAGGTCGAGTTGCAAGCCGCCCAGGCGCGCGGTCGCCTCCATTTCGAGCCGCCGCTCGCCCGCTTGCCGCGCCAGTTGCACCGCGCGCTCCATCGAGCCCAGCGCGCGCGCCGGTCGGCCGAAGATGCGGTAGATGCGGCCGCGCAGCATGTGTCCGGCGGCGGTGATGCCGGGCAATTGGTAGCGCCGCGCGCGCCGCTGCAGGCGCAGCGCCTTGTCGACGCAGGCGAGCGCGTCCTCGAGGTGATTTTCAAGCAGTTCGACCACGCCCAGCTGAATCAGCGCCACGGCGCGCTGCTGGTCGTGCACGGCGAGGTCGCGCGCGCGCGTGAGGTGCTCGCGCGCGCTCTCGAGCTCGCCCACGTGCGCCTGCACGGCGCCCAGGCGCCGCTGCGCCTCGCTCTCGAGCTCCTCGGACTGCGCGCGCTGCGCCAGCTCGACCGCGTTCTTGTACATGCCGCGCGCCAGTCCGTACTGACCGGTGCCGGCGGCGTAACGACCGTGCAGCAGATAGACCCGCGACAGCGCGTCGGGGTCCTTGTGCGGGTCGAAGTCGAGGTCGCTCAGCTCGTCGAGCCAGCGGCGCTGCTCGTCGCGCACGCCCAGGCGGTCGGCCGCATCGGCGGCGGCCTCGAGGAACTCGATGCGCGAGCGGTTGCGCTGGCGCGTGTTGGCGAGCTTGGCGAGCGCTTCGAGTCCCCAGCGCGCGAGCACGTACACGCGCTGGGCCTGCCCGCGCCGCAGCAGCACGCCCATCAGCGGGCGCAACACGCGCAACAGGTCGGCGTGGCGCGCCGCGGCGCGCAGATGGAAGGCGCGCTGCGCTGCGTCCGCGACCGAGAGCCGCGCGCGCGGATGCGGCGGGGCGAGTGCGTCGGCGGCCGCCGAGTGCAACTCGCGGCGAGCCTCGGGCGCGAGCGAGCGGTACAGCGCCTCGCGCAGCGCCGGTCGCGCGAAGCGGTAGCGATCGCCGATGGAGGTGAGCCAGCCGCGGCGCGCGAGTTCGGCCAGGCGCTGCTCGATCTGCGGCCCCGGCTCGCCGGCGAACATGCGCTCGAGCAGTTCCTGGTCGATGCGCCCGCCAATCACCGCCAGGCGCTGCAGCCACTCGCGCTCGCTGGCGCCCAGCTTGGCGATGCGCTCCTGGATCGAGGTCTGCAGCGACTCGGACAGCGGCAGGCGTTCGGGCGCGACCGCCAGGGTCCAGCGCTCGTCGCCCGCGGAGCCGCGCACGAGATCGCCGCGCTCTTCGGCCAGGCGCAGGATCTCGCCCAATTGCCCGGGATTTCCGTGGCTGCGCGCGTGGAGGATCTGCGCCACGCGGCTGCGCGGCGCGCTGGGGTGGAAGAGCGTGTCGACGATCTCCTGCACGGCGGAGGCGGCCAGCGGCTCGAGCACCAGGCGCTCGACGGCGCCTGCAGCCGACAGGCGCTCGCCCAGCGCGTCGAGCGAGCGCGAATTGGTGACCGGCTCGTCCTCGCGCTGTCCGAGCAGCAGCACGGTGCGCGTGCGCGCGAGGTCCGCGGCGAAACGCGAGAGCACGGCCAGCGTGCCCTCGTCGGCGAAGTTGACGTCGTCGAGGAACAAGAGCAGCGGGGCGCTCTGCGACAGCGTGCTCAACCAGGTCGCCAGCGCCTCCGGCACGGCGCTCTGCGTCGTTCCCGAGAACTTGGGGTCGAGCGCGCTCCACAGCGTCGCCGCGACACCGGGCGCGACCAGCCCTTCGAGCGCGGCGCGCTGGCGCGCGTCGGGGCGCGCGCCCGAGGGCAGGCGCAGGAAGCGCTCGAGCCAGCGCAGCACCGGCATGCACGGGCGTTGCTCCTCGAAGGCCGGACAGCGGCCGTAGAGGTACAGCGGCGGCGGCGTGAACGCGCGCCGTGCGCGCAGGGCGCACTCGCTCGACACGCGCGACTTGCCGCTGCCCGCGGGGCCGATCAGCCACACGGCGCGACCGCCGGGCGGCGCTGCGGGCGAACCGTCGCCGAAGGCGGAACGGCAGGCGTCGAGCAGCGTCTGGAGTTCGCGCTCGCGGCCGACCAGCG
Organism: Planctomycetaceae bacterium; assembly: GCA_011525785.1. Taxonomy (GTDB): domain Bacteria; phylum Planctomycetota; class UBA1135; order UBA1135; genus WYBT01. Next base: position 51,095 of record WYBT01000061.1, on the reverse strand, counting down.
GAGTGAGGTGCGCGGCGTCCTGTTCGCCGCGCGTCGCGCGCCGGGCGCTCGAGCTGAAGTCGAGTTGCGCGCGCCACCAGGGCCCCAATTCACCCTGCTGCAGCCGCTCGCGCAGCTCGTCCGCGCCGGGGCGTCGCCGCGGGTCGCGCGCGAGCACCTCGGCGAGCAGCGCGTCGAGGAACGGCGACAGCTCCGGGTTGATGCGTGAGGGCGGCAGGTAGCGCGCCGAGACGATCGCTGCGAGCAACTGATCGGCGCCCGGGGCGTCGAGACTGCGCCGCAGCGGACGGCCGCTCGAGAAACCGCTGGCCGTGAACGAGGTGCGCTCGGGGTCGAAGTCGGACGCGAACGGGTGCCAGCCGCTAGCCAGCTCGAAGGCGACCACTCCCAGTGCGAACACGTCCGACGCGCGCGTGCACTCCAGGCCGCGCGCGCGCTCGGGTGAGAGGTAGGCGAGGCTGCCGGGGTTGATCCCGTCGCCGGCGTGCGCAGCGCTCACGAGCGGCAGGCCGCGCTCGTTCAGCAGCTCCGCGCCCGGTTCGCTCGCGGGCGTCGCCGCAGGCCCGACGCGCCGCGCGAAACCCAGGTCCATCAGCACGACGCGTCCCTGCGGCGTGATGCGGATGTTCTCGGGTTTGACGTCGGCGTGCACGTAGCCCGCCTCGTGGAGCGCGTGCAGCGCGCCGGAAGTCTGCGCCATGATCGAGCGCAGCTGCGGCTCGGGCACGCTGCCGCTGGCCTCGAGCAGCGCGCGCAGCGTCTGGCCCTCGACCAGCTCCATGGCGAAGAACTCGCGCGCGCCCTCGCGGCCGTGATCGAAGTGGCGCACGAGCGAGGCGTGCCCGGCGTGGGCGCCCGCTTCGATCTCGGCGCGCAGCGAACGCAGAGCTGCGGGGTCGGAGACGAGCTCGTCGTGCAGGAGCTTGACCGCCACGCTCGCACCGACTTCAAGCTCGCGCCAGGCCGCGAGCACGCGACCGCGCAGCACGCGTCCGAAGGCGCCGGCGCCGAGTTCGTCGCCGAGCTCGATGTGCAGCCCGGAGAGGGTGCGCACAGTGCGCGGCGCGGGCTCGGGTAGGGCGCGGGTGCTCACGTCTTTGGCGCGCAGAATATCAGCCGCAGCGCCGGGAATTGCGGGCGCTAGACTTCGCGGCGCAACCATGAGCTTCCTCGTCTACAACTCGTTGAGCCGCAAGAAAGAGCCCTTCCAGTCCCTCGAGCCGGGCGTGGTGCGCATGTACAACTGCGGGCCGACGGTCTACAACCGCCCGCACGTCGGCAACTACCGCGCGTTCCTGTTCGCGGACACGCTGCGCCGCTGGCTCGAGTACACGGGCTATCGCGTCGAGCAGGTGATGAACATCACCGATGTCGGGCACCTGACAGACGACGGCGACGAGGGCGAGGACAAGCTCGAGAAGCAGGCCCGGCGCGAAAAGCTCGATCCGTGGGAGATCTCGCAGCGCGTCGCGCAGCAGTTCTTCTCGGACTTGAAGGCGCTCGGCATCAAGCCCGCCAAGGTCTACCCCAAGGCCAGCGACCACATCCCGCAGATGGTCGAGATCATCGAAGGCCTGCTCGCCAAGGGCTGCGCCTACGAAGTCAGCGGCAACGTGTACTTCGACGTCTCGAAGTTCCCCGAGTACGGCAAGCTCTCGGGCAATCGCGTCGAGGAGCTCGAGGCCGGCGCGCGCATCGCGGTGCGCGAAGACAAGCGCAATCCCGAGGACTTCGCACTGTGGAAGAGCGACCCGGCGCACATCATGAAGTGGGCCACGCGCTTTGGTCCGCACGGCTTCCCGGGCTGGCACATCGAGTGCTCCGCCATGAGCCGCGCGCACCTGGGCGACCGGCTCGACATCCACACCGGCGGCGAGGACAACATCTTCCCGCACCACGAGTGCGAGATCGCGCAGACCGAGAGCTTCACCGGCCAGCCCTTCGCGACCTACTGGATGCACTCCAAGTTCCTGCAGGTCGACGGCGGGAAGATGAGCAAGAGCCTGGGCAACGTCTACACGCTCGACGACGTCGCGGCCAAGGGCTTCAACATGCGCCAGCTGCGTTTCGCGCTGATCCGCGGGCACTACGGCTCGCCGCTCAACTTCACCTGGGACGCTCTCAAGGACGCGGCGAGCGCGCTCGAGGGGCTCGACGACCTCGTGCGGCGGCTGCGGCGCGCGTCGAAGGGGGACGGGGCGGCGGCCGATACCGACGCGGGCGCTGCGCTGGTCGACGAAGCGCGCAAGACGTTCGAGGACGGGATGAACGACGACCTCAACGTGAGCCGCGCGCTTCCGGGGCTGTTCGCGCTGCGCGCGGCGGTGCTCGAGGGAAAACTCGGCGCACACAGCGCGGCGCGGGCGCTCGAGTTCGTCGCGCGCGCCAACGACGTGCTGGGCTGCATCCAGCTCGAGGACGAGCTGTTGCCCGCCGACATCGAGTCCCTGATCGAGCGCCGTCAGGCCGCGCGCAAGGCCAAGGACTTCAAGGAGTCCGACCGCATCCGCGACGAGTTGCTCGGCAAGGGCATCGTGCTCGAGGACACGCCCAAGGGCGTGGTGTGGCGCAAGAAGTAGCGCGCACGTTCGCTGGCCGCGCCGTCCAAGCGCGCGCAGCCGAGTGCTTGCTGCGCGAGCGTTGCTAGCCTGATTCGGATGAAGTGCGCTGGACGTCTGTTTTCGGCCCTTGCGTTCACGGTCACGCTCGCAGCGGCATCGGCGCCGCCTGCGTTTGCGCAGGAGACGGCGTCCGCGGGGTACAGCGTTCGTTTGGAAGGCGCAGAGCTGTTCCGCGTTCGGCGCCCTCTCGGGCCGTTCACGGCCCAGGAGCGCGCACAGCGCATCGAGGAGCGACTGCAAGCTGCCGCGGACGATCCGTTCTTCAGCACCGAACTCGTCCAGGTCGAAGTCTCCGAGCGGGAGGGACGGCTCAACTACCGCGGAGAGACCATCGGCATCGTCACCGTCGAGGACGCGGCCGCCGAGGGTCAGCCGCTCGAGCAAGTCGTCGCCGAGCGGCTCGAGCGAACGCAAGCCGCGGTGGCGCGGTACCGCGAGCAGCGCCTGCCTGCGGAGCGCTCACGCACGGGTCTGTATCTGGCGCTGGCCACGGCGTCGCTGGCGTTGCTGCTCTCAGGTGTGACGCGCTTGCACCGCCGCTTCGCCGCGTCCGATGCGCTGTCCAAGCCGCACGAGCCGCCGCGGTCTGTGAACGTGCTGTCGCAACCCATGGCGGCGCTCGTCCAGACGGTGCGACGCCGCGGGCTCGCGTGGGCGCGCATCGCCGCCTTCTGCGCCCTGGTGCTCGTCTACCTGGAGGTCGTGTTCGCACTCGTTCCGCTCACGCGCGGCTTCGCGCAGGCGATTCTGGGCTACGTCGTTTCGCCGCTGCTCACCTTGTGGGGCGGCTTTCTCGCGCGCATCGGCGATCTGTTCTTCATCGCCGTGGTGGGCTCGCTCACGTTCTATGTTCTGCGCTTCCTGCGCTGGTTGTCCGTCCATGCGCAGCGCGGCTCGATCCAGATCCCCGGCGTGGACGCCGACCACGCGCTGCGTCTGTACAAACTCTCGCGCATCGCGCTGGTCGCGCTCGCGGCCGTGATGGTGTTCCCCTACATCCCCGGCTCGGGCTCGGCGGCGTTTCGCGGCCTGAGCTTGTTCTTCGGCGCGGTGCTGACGCTCGGCTCTTCGGGGAGCGTCGGCAATTTCGTCGGAGGCGTGCTGCTGCTGTTCAACCGACTGTTCAAGGTCGGCGACCGCATCCGCGTGGGCGAGGTCGAGGGCGACGTGGTCGAACTCGACTTGATGGTGACCCGGCTGCGCACGCCGAAGAACGAAGTCGTCAGCGTGCCCAACGGGATTTTCCTCTCGACCCACGCGACGAACTTCAGCGCGCGCGCCGCGACCGACGGCTTGATCCTCCACACGGCGGTGACGATCGGTTACGACGCGCCGTGGCGGCAGGTGCACCAACTGCTCCGCGACGCCGCCGCGAAGACCGAGGGACTGATGACGGCGTCGCCCGCGTTCGTGCTGCAGCGCGCGCTGGGGGACTTCTACGTGGAGTACGAACTCAACGTCTCGACGCGCGACGCGGCCGCCAAGGAAGCGATCTACAGCCGCCTCCACCAGAACATCCAGGACGAGTTCAACCGCGCGGGCGTACAGATCATGTCGCCGCACTACGTGGCGGATCCTGCTCAGCCCAAGCTCGCGGCTCTCGACACCGAGCCGGTCGCCAAGCGCTGACGCGCGCGTCTCAGCGTCCTTCGAACGTCAGCGTCAACGTCGCGCCGACGGCCGCGTTGCCCGCGGCGTCCACGGCCTCGACGTGCGCCTTCAGCGCGCCGGCCGCCGGCGATGGAAGCGTGGCGCGCCACAGGCACTCGCCGTACCACTCCAGCGGCAGCTCGAGCTTTCGCCCGCCTTGCTCGACGTGCAGCACCACGCGCCGGAAGTCGTGCGCAGCGAGCGGGGTCTTGCGGTCGTGCACGCGTGCTACGAGCGTCAACGGCTGGCCCGCCTTGGCCGCTCCCAGCACGCGCAGCGCACCGACAGTCGGCCCGGCCGTGTCGGGCGCCAGCGACTTGCCGAAGAACACTCTCTCCGTCTCGGCCTTGGGGTTCTCGCCCTGCGCGTGGACGACGTCGAGCTTGCCGTCGCCGTTCAGATCCGCGAGCGCGATGCCCAGCGTGCCGCGCGTGTCGTCGCCGGCGAACACCGGCGCTGCGGCCGCGAGCTTGCCCTTGCCGTCGTTCACGAGCAGACGGTCGGGCCCGTCGAGCGAGCCGATCAGGAAGTCCGCGTCCCCGTCCGAGTCGTAGTCGAGGAAGCAGACCATGTTGTCGTCGAAGCTCGGATTGTCGGCCTCGGGCCAGCACTGCGCCGTCACCTCGCTGAACCCGCCCTTGCCATCGCCGCGCAGCACGTGCTCCGTGAAGCGCGGGCCGTCGTTGATCGTCACCAGGTCCATCACGCCGTCGCCGTCGAGGTCGAGCGCTTCGAACTCGTAGTTGTTGGTGAACTGCGGCAAGCGGCCGGCGGTGGCGTCCACGAACTTGCCGGCGCCGTCGTTCTCGAACAGGAACGAGCCGCTCGAGCGCTTGGCGGAGATCAAGAGGTCCAGGTCGAGGTCGTTGTCGACGTCGACGAACTCGAGCTCCCAGCAGAACTTCACCAGCACCTGCGGCATGCGCTCGGCGGTCGCGTCGACGAACTTGCCCGCGCCGTCGTTCAGCCACAGTCGCGTGCGGCCGCCTTCGTTCTTCATCGGCGAACCGTCGCCCCATTCGGCCAGCACCAGGTCGAGATCGCCGTCGCCGTCCACGTCGCCGAACTCTGCGTCTCCCGTGTTGCCGGGGAGCCTGGGCAGCCGCTCCGCGGTCGCGTCGCGGAACTTGCCTTCGCCCAGCCCGAGGAACAGCGCGCTCTGCGTGGAGAACGTCGAGCCGACGAACACGTCGACATGGCCGTCGGCGTTCACGTCGCGCACCTTGATCACGCGCGCGAAGAACTTCGAGTCGCCGAACACGCGCCCGGTGGCCTCTTCGAACTTCTCGCCGGCGCCGCGGTTGAAGAACACCCGGCTCGCGACCAGCTCGCCGCGCGCGTCGTAGTCGCCGCCGTTGGCGAACAGCACGTCCGGCCGCCCGTCCGCGTTCAGGTCCGCGATCTCCACCTTGTTGGTCCACTCGGCCGTCGCGCCGAGCGTCGCTTCGGTCGCGTCGAGCCACAGATCGCGCGGAAGCTCGAGCGAGGCCTTCCACTCCGGCCGCGAGCGTCGGGCCGGCGCGGGCTTGGGCTCCTGCGGCTTGGGCGCATCCTGGAGCAGCAGCGAAAGTGACGCCACGAACGCGAGGGCGAGCGACATGCGGGGCGAGGATAGCGCGCCGTTCGAAGTCCGCGTGTAGCTTGGAATGGCTGCGAGCACTTTCGCGTCGAGCCCCTCGAGCCCATTTCATGCGCACCTCCGCTCTGCTCGTCTCGTCCGTGGTCCTGGCCTTGGGCATCGCGACCGCGGCGGCGCGCGCGGGGGAGACACTCGACGACAAAACGAACTCCGCGCCGAACGGCGAGCGCAAGGTCAGCTACCTGCGCGAGGTTCGGCCGATCCTGGCGCAGTACTGCTTTGCCTGCCACGGTCCCGACGAAGCTACGCGCGAAGAGGATCTGCGCTTGGATCTGCGCGAGCACGCCTTCGAAGCGCGGGGCTCGCGCGCCGTGATCACGCCGGGCGCGCCCGAGAAGTCGCTGGTGTGGCTGCGGATGAGCAGCGACAACGAGTCCAAGCGCATGCCGCCCGTGGAGGAGGCCAAGCAACCTTCCGCTGGCGAGATCGCCACGATTCGAGCCTGGATCGAGCAGGGCGCCGAGTGGGAGGAGCACTGGGCCTTCGCGCCGCCGCGGCGCGCGCCTGCGCCGAAGCTGTCCGACGCCGCATGGGTGCGCGATCCGCTCGACGCCTTCGTGCTCGAACAGCTCGAGCGTGCGCAGTTGAAGCCCAGTCCCGAAGCCAGCCGCGAAGCGTGGCTGCGCCGCGCGAGCTTCGACCTCACGGGGCTTCCGCCGACGCCGGCCGAGCTCGACGCGTTCCTCGGCGACTCGCGGCCCGACGCCTACGAGCGCGAAGCCGATCGTCTGCTCGCCAGTCCGCGCTACGGCGAGCGCATGACGCAGGAGTGGCTCGACCTCGCGCGCTACTCCGACACCAGCGGCTACCAGAACGACACGCCGCGCCAGATCTGGAAGTGGCGCGAGTGGGTGATCGAGGCCTTCAACGCGAACATGCCCTACGACCGCTTCGCGATCGAGCAGCTCGCCGGCGATCTCTTGCCGAACGCGACGCTGGCGCAGAAGGTGGCCACGGGCTTCAACCGCAATCACCCGACCAACAGCGAGGCGGGCGAAGAGGAAGACGAGTACCGCTCGGCCTACGTGATCGACCGCGTCAACACGACCGCGACCGTGTTCATGGGGCTGACGCTGGCCTGCACGCAGTGCCACGACCACAAGTACGACGCGCTCAGCCAGCGCGACTACTACGCGTTCTATTCGTTCTTCAACAACATCAAGGAGCGCGACAGCGACTGGGGTGCGCCCAAGCCGTCGATCTCCGTGCCCAATCCCGACCAGGCGCCGCGCCTGGACGATTTGAAGACGCGCATCGCGGCGCTCAAGGCGCGGCTGGAGCAGGACGAGCCGCTGGCCGACGCCGCGCAACGCGAGTGGGAGACGCGAACGCGCGAGAGGCTCGGCGCGCCGCCCGCGTGGAGCGTGCTGAAGCCGTCGGGGATGCTCGCTCGCAACGGCTCGCGGCTGGAGCTGCAGGACGATGGCTCGATCCTCTCGAGCGGTCCCGCGCCGGTGAAGGACGTCTACGACGTGCTGCTGCAGCCCGGCAAGCGGCGCATCGCCGCGCTGCGCATCGAAGTGCTGCCCGATCCGAGTCTTCCCGAGCAGGGGCTCGGCCGCGCCTCCGACGGGCGCTTCATCCTCTCGGCGCTCGAGCTGCGCCACACGACGCACTCCGACAGCACCGAACCGCCGCTGGTCTACTTCTCCTCGGCGCAGGCGGACCTCAATCAGAAGCCCAAGAAGGAGCCCACGGGCTACGACATGATGCCGGGCTCGATCGAGTCGGCCATCGTGGTCGAGCCGCTCGGCGCTGACGGCAAGGAGGCGCGCTGGGGCGGGCGCGGCTGGAGCATCGTCGACGACGAGCGCAAGGCGCCGCACGAGGCCGTGCTCTTGCCGCTCGAGCCGCTCGAGACCAACGAGGCTTCGGTGTTGCGGCTCTCGCTGCACCACACCTCGAACGCGAAGTTCAAGAGCCTGATCGGCCGGCTGCGCATCAGCGTCACCGACGACGAGCGCATCCGGACGCAGCTCATGGCGGTGCAGGGCAAGCTGTGGAGTTCGATCGGGCCGTTCCCGGCCGAGAGCGCCGAGGCCGCCTTCGAACAGGTCTTCGCGCCCGAGAAGGACGTCGTACGCGGCGCGCTCGACTTGAAGAAGACCTACGACGAGGTCGTGCTCGAAGCGCCGGCGAAAGAGGAGTCGCAGCCAAAGTCGGATGCGCCTTCAAAGAGCGCTGAGGCGCCGGCGGCCGAGGCCGTGGCTGCGCCGACCAAGCCGGGCAACGTCGAGACGAACGCTCCGCCGACGGTGGGCCCGCCCGCGCCCGCCGCTGCGACGCCGACGCCTGCGACCGCGCCCGCGCCCGCGCCCGCCGCGGGCGCAGAGGTCGCGAAGAAGGACGAGAAGGCCGCAGCGCCTGCGCCAGCCAAGAAGCCCGCGCCGAAGAAGATCGAGTGGAGCGAGCAGCGGCTGTGGCGCGATGGCGCGCCCGCCAAGCTCGAAGGCGCGAACGCCGCGTTCTACGTGACGCGCAAACTCGAGTCGGCGCGCGCGCGCACGGCGCTGCTCGAGATCGACGGGCCGGCGGGGCTGCGCCTGTGGCTCAACGGCGAGTTGGTGCAGTCGTTCGCGCCGACCGCCAGCGCGAGCCCCGAGCCGAACGCCAAGAAGCCCGGCTCGGACGACAAGGCCGCCGCGAAGCCGGGCGCTTCCGATGACGACGAGGAGGAAGAGGGAGACTCGGGCGGCGACGACGAGGAGTTCGACTTCGAGGCCATGAGCGGCGAGCCGCGCAGCAAGACCGCGCGCCGCTTCCGCATCGGGCTTCGCGAGGGCTCGAACGAACTCGTGTTGAAGCTCGTCTTCGCGGGCGACGCCAAGGGCGGCGGTCGCGGCGAAAGCGGCGGGGGAGACAAGCCGATGATGCGCCGGGGCGGCGGCGCGTCCTTCAGCTTCCGCATCACGCCCGAGGGCGAGGACGTGCTCAGCTACGAGGTCGTTCAGGCGCTGCACCGCGAGGGTTCGTCGCCTGCTGCGCCGGCGCCGGTCGACACGGCGACGTCACCGCTCGCTGCGAGCGGCGCGAGCACGCCTCCAGCGTCGAACACGACTGCGAGCACCGAGCCCGCGCTCTCCAACTCGCCGAATCAGGGCGGCGCGAGCGGCCCCGACGCCGGCCGCGTCGTCGAGCCGCTCGCTCCGAGCGCACCGGCGCTCGCGGTCCAGCCCTCGAAGGCCGTCGACGTGACCTCGCCGTCCAAGAGCGACGAGCCTCCGCAGTCCAAGAAAGTGAGCTTGGTGGGCGAGGTCTCTGCGCCGCTCAAGTCGGGCGAAGAGCTCAACCCGCTCACGCCCTCCGAGCGCCGGCGCAAGCTGCTGCGCGAGCACTACCGCACGACGATCGATCCGATCGGACGCGTGCTGGCCGAGGAGCTCGCGCGCCTCGAGACGGAAGAGCGCGAGGTCAAGAAGCAGGTTCCGCAGACGCTGGTCATGGAGGAGCTCGAGAAGCCGCGCCAGGCCTACGTGTTCGTGCGCGGCCTCTACAAGAACCGCGGCGAGAACGTCGAGCCGGGCGTGCCGGCCGCGCTACCGCCGATGGACCCGGCGCTGCCGCGCAATCGACTCGGGCTCGCGCGCTGGCTGGTGTCGGGCGAGAACCCGCTCACTGCGCGCGTGCTCGTCAATCGCATCTGGCAGCAGTACTTCGGCGTGGGCCTGGTGCGCTCGGCCGAGGACTTCGGCGTGCGCGCGGAGGCGCCGACTCACCCCGAACTGCTCGATCTGCTCGCGCTCGACTTCGTCGATGGCGGCTGGGATCTCAAGAAGCTGCACCGGCGCATCGTGCTCAGCGCCACGTACCGTCAGGACAGCGCCGCGAGCGCCGCGAGCCTCGAGAAGGACCCCGAGAACCGCCTGCTCTCGCGCGGGCCGCGGCTGCGCCTGTCGGCCGAGATGGTGCGCGACAACGCGCTCGCCGTGTCGGGATTGCTCGTCGAGAAGCTCGGCGGACCCAGCGTGAAGCCGCGCCAGCCCAAGAACGCCTGGAAGACGGTCGAGGGCAATCGCGCGAGCACCTACGTGCGCCACCGCGACGAGCGCCAGTACCGCCGCGGGCTGTACGTCTACAACAAGCGCGGCGCGCCTTATCCGTCGCTGCTCAACTTCGATGCGGCCAAGCGCGACAGTTGCGCGGTGACGCGCGCGACGACGAACACGCCGTTGCAGGCGCTGACGCTGCTGAACGACCCCGTGTACGTCGAGTGCGCGAAGATGCTGGCGCAGCGGCTGCTCACCGAGCGGCACGCACTCGGCCGCGCGCGCGATCCCAAGCCGGACGAACAGGACACGCTGCGCCTTTCGTACGGCTTCCGCCTGTGCACGTCGCGCAATCCCAGCGCGCAGGAGCTCGAAGTGCTGGTGAAGCTGCTCGGCGAGCAGCGCGAGCACTTCAAGGCCAGCCCCGAGGCCGCGAAGGAGTTGCTGCAAGTCGGCGATGCGAAGCTCGCGCCCGAACTCGACGCGCTCGAAGCGGCGGCCTGGACCGGCGTTTCCAGCGCGCTGCTCAACCTTGACGCCACGCTCCACCGCGGATGAGCCCCAGCGAGACCCACATGAACGCCAACGACCATCGCCCGGAGTTCCTCGCCCCGCAGGCCCTCGCGCGGCGAGCGTTCCTCAGCGGAAGCGTGCTCGGTCTGGGCTCGATCGCGCTCGCCTGCATGAGCTCGCGCGAAGCCCGCGCGCAGCAGTCCTTCGCCGGCCTCGCGCCCGCTGCGCCGCCTCCGCCGCCGTACAAGCTGCCCAAGGCCAGCGCCTCGCGCGTGATCCTGATCTTCGCGGCCGGCGGGCTCTCGCAGCTCGATCTGTTCGACGAGAAGCCGCTCCTGAAGGCGCGCCGCGGCGAGGAGTTGCCCGACTCGATCCGCCGCAACCAGCGCATCTCGGGCGTCACCGAAAAGCAGGGCGCGCTGCCGGTGGTGGGCTCGTGCTTCGAGTTCAAGAACTACGGCGCGAGCGGGCTGCGCTTGTCTGAACTGTTCCGCGAGATGGGCGCCTTCGCCGATCAGATGTGCCTGGTGAAGTCGATGCAGACCGACCACGTGCTGCACGAAGCGGCCATGTCGATCCTCTTCACCGGTTCGCAGCAGCTCGGCCGGCCTTCGTGGGGCTCGTGGGCCAGCTACGCGCTCGGTTCGGCCAATCAGGACCTGCCGGAGTTCGTCGTGATGCTCTCCGGGACGCGCGACGGAGGCTCGCCGCCGCATCCGCGCATGTGGCACAACGGCTACCTCGAGGGCCGCTATCAAGGCTGCACCTTCCGAGGCGGCGCCGAGCCCGTGTTCTTCGTCAAGAGCCCCAAGGGCTTCGTCGAACCGGCGCGCAAGAGCGTGCTCGCGAGCTTGAAGGCGCTCAACGAACTCGAAGCCGCGCGCACGGGCGACCGCGACGTCACGACGCGCGTGCAGGCCTACGAAATGGCCGCGCGCATGCAGACCAGCGTGCCCGAGCTCAGCGACCTGTCGAAGGAGCCCGCCGACATCCTCGCGCAGTACGGCGCCGAACCGGGCGTGGAGTCCTTCGCCAACAACTGCCTGCTCGCGCGGCGGCTCGTCGAGCGCGGAGTGCGCTTCGTGCAGCTCATGGACGGCGGCTGGGACCATCACTACGACATTCCCACGTCCCTCAAAGCCAAGATGCGCATGGCCGACAAGCCCATCGCGGCGCTGCTGCGCGATCTGTCGGAGCGCGGGCTGCTAGAGGACACGCTGGTGGTGTTCTGCGGCGAGTTCGGCCGCACGAGCTACTGCGAAGGGCCGATGAGCTTCGACAGCTACGGCCGCGACCACCAGCAACTCAGCGGCGGCTTCCTGCTCGCGGGCGGCGGCGTGCGCGGCGGCACGAGCTACGGCGAGACCGACGAGTGGGGCTGGGACGTCGTCAAAGATCCCGTGCACGTGCACGATCTCCAGGCGACCGTGCTGCACATGCTCGGCCTCGAGCACCGTCAACTCGTGACGCGCTACCAAGGCCGCGACTTCCGTCTCACGGACGTCGGCGGCAACGTGATCCACGCGCTGCTCGCGTAGTTCGTCGAGTCGCGGCGCGTTCGACGCTTCGCACGCGCTGCTCGAACGCGCGAGGCCAGCCGCTCACAGCAGCTGGCCCCACAACTCACGCGCGTTCGATGTCGACGTCAGTCGACAGGCGCTCGCGCATCACGGAGCGACGAGTAGCTTCAGAGCGTTCGAGAGGTTGACGCCCTTGGTCGCGGGCGGGTCGCGGAACCAGCCCTGCGCATAAACTTTCGAGCCGGCTGCGAGGGCGCTGCCCAGCGCGCCGGGGTTGGCGCTGTGGAACGCGTTCCAGTCCAAGGTCAGCGTCCCGTTGCAGCTCGCGATGGCGCCGCCGGAGTTTTGAAGGCTAGTGCGCTGCATCGGAGGCTTGACGCACAGGAAGCTGCTGCTGCCCGAGCTCCACGGCAACGGGCTGAAGCCGGCGTTGTCCAGCCCATAGAAGACCAAGCCCTGTCGCTGACCTTCGACGTTCGTGATGTTGAGCACGCAGGGCGTCGAGAAGGTGGCGCTCGGTGACGTGTTGGCGCTGATCGACGCGCTGCAACCGGCCGCGGTCGTACTGGCTGTGCAGTAGCTTTTCGGCGGCGGAGGCCCGACACCGTTGTAGCGCGCGAACCACGTGTCCCACCCGCCCGCGTTCAGAGCGCTCAACGCGCCTTTAGTCCCGCCTCCCAGGAAGACGCCGCTAACGCCATCGGGAGTGGCGCATATGGCTTCGTCCAACAAGTTCGTTCCGAACTGGCGCATCCACAGCTCAGCGCCGGTGTCGTCGTACTGCGCTACCCATGTGTCGTACGGGCCCGCGTTCGGCGCGGCCAGGCTGCCGAACGTCCGGCCGGCGACGTACACGCCTCCCCAGCCGTCGGGTGCGACGGCGTTGACGGCGTCCAACGGGTGCGTGCCGAACTGGCGGATCCAGCTCTGGTTGCCCGACGCGTCGAAGTGTGCGAACCAAGCGCCGTAGCTGCTCGTGCCCGTCCCTGCGAGGTCGCCGGCCGTAGAGCCGCCGACAAACACGCCTCCACAGCCGTCCTGTGCGGCGGAGTAGATGGTGTCGGTCGAGCTCGTGCCGAGCTGGCGGATCCAGACCTGGTTGCCGGAAGCGTCGTATCGCGCGACCCACGCGTCGGCGATTCCCGCGTGCGTGCCGCCCAGGCTGCCGCTCGTCTCGCCGGCGATGTACACACCGCCCGAGCCGTCGGCGGCAGCGGCCCGGGCTGTGTCGTGACCGCTCGATCCGAGCTGTCGGATCCACAGTTGGAGTCCCGTCGAGTCGTAGCGCGCGAGCCAAGCGTCGTTGGAGCCGGCACTCGGGCCGCCCAGACTCCCGCTGGTGTAGCCCGTCACGTACACGCCGGCTGAGCCGTCGGGCGTCGCGCCGAACGCGAAGTCGTACGCGCCCACGTCGCTCGATCCCAGTTGGCGGATCCAGAGTTGGTTGCCCACGTTGTCGTAGCGCGCAATCCAGACCGCCTCTTCGCCAAAGACCTGTCCGCCGAGGCTGTCCAGCTTGTAGCCAGTCATGTACGCGCCACCCGATCCGTCGGGCGCGACGCCGCGCGCGAACTCATCGTCGTTGGTGCCGAACTGTCGAAGCCAGTGCGGGACACCGGTCACGCCATCGTAGTGGCCGATCCAGGCGTCAAGGCCACCGGCGTTCGGTCCATTCAGCGCGCCGGAGGTGGAGCCGCAGCGGTACACGCCGCCCGCTCCGTCCGCTGCGATGGAGAATGCGTAATCGTCCCCGAGCGAGCCGAGCTGTTGGAGCCAGAGCTGGTTCTGTGCGACGCCGGGAAGCACTGCGAGCGTCCCGACGAGCAAGGCCACGATGCTGTGTGCGAGTCGAAGTTGATTCATGGGAGAGAGCTTCTGTTGGAGGCCGATGAGCGTGCCTTTCGCTGGCTAGTCCGCGCGAGCGTGCGAAGCCACGAACTGCACATCGCGTTTGCCTGCGGGGCCTGCGGTCGTGCGCAAGGCGCGCTGAACTCGCTTCAGCGGCTGCGGGCTGCGCACACTCGAACCTCGCGAAACGCGCGAGGCCAGCCGCTCACGGCAGCTGGCCCCACAACTCACGCGCGCTCGATGTCGACGTCAATCGACAGGCGCTCGCGCATCACGGAAAGACGGTCAGCGTTATCGCGTTCGAGAGGTTGGTGCTCTTCGGCGCGGGCGGGTCGCGGAACCAGCCCTGCGCGTAGACCTTCGAGCCGGTCGTGAAGGGCGCGCCGAGTGCGCCGGGGTTGGCGGCGTGGAATGCGTTCCAGTCCAAGCTGAGCGTCCCGTCGCAGCTTGCGATGGCGCCGCCGGAGCTCTGGATGGCGGTGCGCTGCGTCGGAGGCTTCACGCACAGGAAGCTGCTGCTGCCGGTGCTCCACGGCAGCGGGCTGAAGCCCGTGTTGTCGACGCCATAGAAGATCAGGCCCTGCCGCTGACCTTCGACGTTCGCGATATTGAGCACGCACGGCGTTGCGAAGGTGGCGCTCGGCGACGCGTTGGCGCTGATCGACGCGCTGCAGCCGTTCGCGCTCGTACTGGCGGTGCAGTACGAGCTTGGCGGACCGACGCCGTCGTAGCGCGCGAACCATGCGTCCGACCCGCCTGCGTTCGGTGCGCCCCAGGCGCCATACGTGACGCCCCCCAGGTAGACGCCGCCCGAGCCATCGGGAGCGGCGCCGTTGGCGTACTCCGAGCTGTTCGTCCCGATCTGGCCGATCTGGCGGATCCCGAGCTGGTTGCCGGCGCTGTCGTACTGAGCGAGCCAGCCCGCACTCGCCCCGACCAGGCTGCCGAGCGTCCATCCGCTGACGAACACGCCTCCCGAGCCGTCGGGTGCGGCGGCGACGACGCCTTCCGACACGCTCGTACCGAACTGGCGGATCCAGAGTCGGTTGCCCGCGGCGTCGTAGCGCGCGAGCCAGATGTCGTACTCGCCGATGTTTGGCGCAGCGATGCCGCCCTCCGTATAGCCGCCGACGAATACGCCTCCCATGCCGTCGGGTGCGGCGGCCCAGATCAGGCTGGTGTAGGTCGGGTCGACTTGTCGGAGCCAGAGCTGGTTGCCCGCAGTGTCGTAGTGCGCGAGCCAGCCGGAACTGCCGCCCCAGAACTGGTTGTAGGTGTACCCGCCGACGTATACGCCGCCCGAGCCGTCGGGTGCAGCGGTGAAGCCCAATTCGACGGTGTTCGATCCAAACTGTCGAATCCACAACTGGACGCCCGTGGAATCGTAGTGCGCGACAAAAGCGTCGGCGCCTGCGCCAAAGAACTGGCCACCCAGACTCCCCGTGGTTTGGCCGGTCACGTAAACGCCACCGGAGCCGTCGGCTGCCGCGCCGTACGCGTAGTCGTAGCTGAACAAGTTGCCGGTCGAACTGAGTTGCCGGAACCAGAGTTGGTTGCCGACGCTGTCATAGCGCGCGAGCCAAACGTCGGTATCGCCTAGGTACGGTCCGCCGGGGCTGCCCTCGGTGTGGCCAGTCACGTAGACCCCGCCCGACCCGTCCGGGGCGACGCCGTTCGCGAAGTCGTCAGCGCTCGTGCCGAGTTGTCGAAGCCAGAGCTGGTTGCCGGTTGCGCCGTCGTAGCGAGCGATCCATGCGTCCGAGCGGCCGGCGTTTGGTCCGTTGAGTCCGCCGGTGGTGGAGCCGCCGAGGTACACGCCACCCGCTCCGTCCGATGCGACGCTCGTGGTTTGGTCATCCCCGGGCGAGCCGAACTGTCGAAGCAGAAGCTGGTTCTGTGCGACGCCGGGAAGCGCTGCGAGCGCGCCGACGATCAGAGCCACGAGGCTGCGCGCGAGTCGAAGTCGAGTCATGGGGGAGAGCGTGTGGGGACGGCCGATGAGCGTGCCTTTCGCTGACTAGTCCGCGCGCGCGTGCAGAGTCACTCGTCGCCAGCCGTGCTCACGCGCTGAGTCTGCGAGCCGGCGCGATGCACGCCGAACGCGCTGCAGTGGATCAGTGCTTGCGACAGTTGCAGCACAGCTGCGCTCACTCGAACCTCGCGAAACGCGCGAGGCCAGCCGCTCACAGCAGCTGGCCCCACAACTCACGCGCGCTCGACGTCGACGGCAGTCGACAGGCGCTCGCGCATCACGGAAAGACGGTCAGCTCGAGAGCGTTCGAGAGGTTGGTGCTCTTGGGCGCGGGCGGGTCGCGGAACCAACCCTGCGCGTAGACCTTCGAGCCGGTCGTGAAGGGAGCGCCGAGCGCGCCGGGGTTGGCGGCGTGGAACGCGTTCCAGTCCAAGCTGAGCGTCCCGTCGCAGCTTGCGACCGCGCCGCCGGAGTTCTGGATCGAGGCGCGCTGCGTCGGAGGCTTCACGCACAGAAAGCTGCTGCTGCCGGTGCTCCACGGCAGCGGGCTGAAGCCCGTGTTGTCGACGCCATAGAAGATCAGGCCCTGCCGCTGACCGTCGACGTTCGCGACGTTGAGCACGCAGGGCGTCGCGAAGGTGGCGCTCGGCGACGCGTTGGCGCTGATCGACGCGCTGCATCCACTTGCGGTGGTGCTCGCCGTGCAATAGCTCTGCGGCCCGGCGCCTTCGAAGCGCGCAACCCACGCGTCGAGCAAACTCGCGCCCGGGGCGCCAAAGCCCGCGAACGTTGAGCCCCCCACGTGGACACCGCCCGAGCCATCGGGAGCTGCACAAGCGGCCACGTCCCACGAGCTTGCTCCGAACTGGCGGATCCAGATCAGATCGCCGTCGCTGTCGTACTGCGCCAGCCATGCATCGGAGTCGCCCGCATTCGGCGCCGCCAGGCTGCCCCACGTGAAGCCGCCGAAGAACACGCCGCCCGCATCGTCGGTTGAAGCGGCGTTGGCGCCGTCAGTCGCGCTCGTGCCCAGTTGGCGCAGCCATGTTTGGTTGCCCGCGGCGTCGTAGTGCGCAAGCCAGGCGTCGGAGGAGCCTGCGTTCGCCCCGGCCAAGCTGCTGCCCGTGTTGCCGCCGACAAACACGCCTACCGAGGCGTTGGTCGCGACGGTGTCGATGACATCGGGTGCGCCGCCGCCGAGTTGGCGGATCCATAGCTGGTTCCCCGAGGCGTCGTAGCGCGCGAGCCAAGCGTCGTCGGCGCCAGCGTTCGCGCTTCCCAGGCTGCCCGATGTCTCGCCTCCGATGTACACGCCGCCCGAGCCGTCCGGCGCCGCCGCTTTGGCCTGGTCGTCGCTGTCCGCTCCAAGCTGTCGAATCCAGAGCTGACTGCCTGCAGCGTCGTAGCGCGCGAGCCAGGCGTCGTTCGCGCCCGCGTTCGGCCCGCCCAGACTTCCGAAGGTGTAGCCCGTCAAGTACACGCCACCGGCGCCATCCGACGCCGCTGCGGTGGCATATTCGAAGCCGCTGGCGCCATTCGAACTCAGTTGCCGGATCCAGAGCTGATTGCCGGCGCTGTCGTAGTGCGCGAGCCAGATGTCCGTGCCGCCCGAGAAGGGGCCACCCAGGCTGCCGCGCGTGGAACCACTGATGTACGCGCCGCCCGACCCGTTGGCGCGACGGCGTTCGCGAGGTCATCGCCGCTCGTGCCGAGCTGTCGAATCCAGAGCTGGTTGCCGGTTGCGCCGTCGTAGCGAGCGATCCAGGCGTCACTGCCTCCGGCGCTCGCGCCGTTCAGCGCGCCGACGGTGTCGCCGCCGATGTACACGCCGCCTGCTCCGTCTGGTGCGCAGGACCGCGCCCAGTCAACTGCGGCGGACCCGAGCTGTTGGAGCCACAGCTGGTTTTGCGCGAAGCCGGGACGTGCCGCGAGCGCCGCGACGACCAAAGCCGCGACGCTGTGCGCGGATCGAATTCGAGTCATGGGAGGGGGCCCCTTTGGGGATGGCCGACGAACATGCCGTTTGCCGACGAGTGCGTTCGCGCGTGCAAAATCACGGGCCGCCCTCCGTGCTCACGCGCTGATTGCCAAGCACTACCCGACACCAGCCAATCCGGCTACAGCGAATCGGTCTCGGCGGCGTCGGACTGGGGCTGCGCGCACTCGAAGCTTGAGAAACGCGCGAGGCCAGCCGCTCACCGCAGCTGGCCTCACAACTCACGCACGCTCGACGTCAATCGCAGTTGACAGGTGCGCCCATATCAAGGCTGCACAACGAACTCGAGTGCGTCCGAGAGCGACGTGGACTTCGAGCTCGGCGGGTCGCGGTACCAGGCCTGCGCCTGAACCACGTCGCCACCGGCGAAGGGCGCGCCGAGTGCGCCGGGGTTGGCGGCGATGAACGCGTTCCAGTCGATCGACAGCACGCCGTTGCAGGCGCCGCTGGTTCCGCCCGAGTTCTGCGGCGCGGTGCGCTGCGTGGGGGACTTCACGCACAACCAGCTCGAGCCCGCGCCCCACGGGAAGGCGACGCGGCCGCTCACTCCGTAGAAGACTAGGCCCGAGCGCTGGCCGTCGACGTTGTTCGCCGAGAGCGTGAAGCCCGAGCCGGCGTTGGCGTCGGGCGTGCCGATCCCCGAGAGCGTCGCGACGCAGCCGTTGGAGCTCGTGCCGGCGGTGCAGTAGCTCGCGACCGGATCGCGATAGACGTAGACCCCGGCCAGATCGCACATCACGAGGAAGCCGTCGCCGCCCAATGCCGGACCGCCGTTGTTCTGGCGCGAGTAGTTGAGCGTGAACAGCGTCTGCGACAGGTCGGGCGTGAAGGCCCACAGTCGGCCTTGGTTCGGCGGGTTGCTGGCCCAGCCGTTGGAGAGGTAGACGTAGCCCTGCGCGTCGACCGCGGTCTTGGGGCTCAGGTTGGTTCCCGCCGCCGGCGCGAACACGCCCGCGTTGGCGAGCTCGAGCCCGCTGAACGGATCGAGGCGCACGAATTCACCGGCGGGGTTGAAGGCGTAGATCGAGCCGTCGAGGCCGACGCCGTGCTCGTGCGACGTGGTCCAGCGCACGGGCGTGCTCCACAGCTGCACCAGCGCCGTTCCGGTGTCCTGGAAGGCGAACAGGAAGTCGACCGCGGTGCTGTTCTGCGTGCGCGAGAAGAACACCAGGTTGTTCCACACGAAGGGCGAGTTCTGGTCGGTGAAGCCCGGCATCAACGGGCTCTGGTAGAGCACCGCGCCGGTCGCGAGGTTGCGCTTGGAGAGGATCTGTCCGCCGGGGAAGGCTTCGTCGATGTACACGCCGGTGGCGCTCACCGCCGCGCCGCAGTTGCCGCTGACCGGGCAGGTGCGCGTCACGCCCCAGACCGTTGCGCCGTCGCTGGCGCGGATGCGCTTGAGCGTGTCGAAGTCGCCCACGATCAGATCGCCGCCCGGCTCGAACACCGCGCCGTCGTACGCGAAGGCTGTCTGGGTCGCGGTGGAGGTCCACAGCACCGCGCCCGTGTTCGCGTCGAGCGCCGTGATGGGCTGCGGAGTTCCGTTCTGCGAGCGCGAGGCGTACACGCGGCCGTCGCGCACGCCGGCGATCGAGGCGATCCACTGCTGGGCCGGGTTGCCGTTGTAGGCGAGCGTCTTCGACCAGCGCACCAGGCCCGTGGCGAGGTCGTAGCTCACGATCGCGTCGTTGGCGGCGCCGCCGCTCTGCGGGAAGCCCGTCTCGCGCACGGTGAACACGGCGTTGTTCCACACGAACGGCGCCCACGAGATCACCACGTTGTTCGGCGCGCTCCAGCGCAGCGTCGGCGTGCGCGGGCCGATGACCGGGCTCTGGCCGTTGCGCCCAGGTCCGCCCCCGAGGTTGGTCCAGTCCTGCGCGGCGGCCAGGGACGAGCTGAGCGGCGAGGCGAGAACGATGAGTCCGAGCAGAGTGTGTGCGGTCATGGTGCGGCGCGCGGGGGGTGGGTGTGGCTGGCCGAGTCAGAGAGCGTAGCAGCGCCCGCCGAACGCGCCCGTGAAGCGCGCCTGCTGGGATTCGCTCGGCGCGTGG
Organism: Planctomycetaceae bacterium; assembly: GCA_011525785.1. Lineage (GTDB taxonomy): Bacteria > Planctomycetota > UBA1135 > UBA1135 > WYBT01. The sequence continues at coordinate 31,299 of WYBT01000061.1, read as the reverse complement.
CGGTGGCGCGACCCCCGCCCAAGTTTTCTCAGGAAAGTTGCACCGATCCGTGGCCTTCGGGAGCACATCCCTTGGACGCGACGCGAGTGCAAGCGCACGACCGACGCGGACAAACCAAGACCACGTTTCCCATAGATCCGTTCCGCCCGTGGGCGACGTGTCGGCGGGGAGGAATTGTGCCTCCCCGCCGCTTTCTTCCTTTCGACGCTGGCTCCTGCTCGCGCAGCGCGATCAGAACAACTCGCGCTGCTGGGCGCGCTTTTGGGCGCGCTCTTGGGCGCGCGGCGCTCGAGTCGGTTCGAGGTTCTCCAGGCGCTCGCCGCGACTGTGGAGACCGAGGCGGCGGCACTGCAGTTCGAACAGCTGCTCGATCGCGCGCCAGCGTTCGCCCGCGCCGCGCATGCGCGCGCCGAAGCGCGGGTCGGTGAGCGCGCCGCCGTGCATCTCGCGCAGCGCCGCGAGCACCTTGTCCGCGCGCAGCGGGTGCGTCGCGCGCAGCCGCTCCTCGAACACCGGCGCGACTTCGGCCGGCAGCCGCAGCAGGATCACGAAGGCGCGCGTCGCACCGGCCTCTTTCGCGCGCTCGAGGATCTCCGCCACGCTCGCGTCGTTCAGGCCCGGGATCAGCGGGGCCACGGCCACGCCGGTCGGCACGCCGGCCTCGCTCAGTCGTCGCAGCGTTTCGAACCGCGTCGCGGGCGAACTGGCCCAGGGCTCGAGCGCGCGTGCATCGGCTTCGTCCGCGAACGGGATGCTCACGCTGACGTGCGCGCCGCCGCGGCCCGCCATGCGCGCGAGCAACTCGGCGTCGCGGCGCACCAGCGCGCCCTTGGTGATGATCCCGATCGGGTGGCGGAACTCGTCACAAGCCTCCAAACAGGCCCGCGTGAGTTCGTACGACGCCTCGAGCGGCTGGTAGCAGTCGGTGACGCCGCTGAAGGCGATCCAGTCGCGTCCCGCGCGCCAGCGCCGGCTCGCGAGCTCCTCCCTCAGCACCTGCGCGACGTTGGTCTTGACCACGATCTTCGTGTCGAAGTCCGTCCCCGCGCCGAGCTCGAGGTACTGGTGCGACGGGCGCGCGTAGCAGTACGCGCACGCGTGCTGGCAGCCGCGGTAGGGGTTGAGGCTGTAGCGAAAGGGCAGGTCGGGACTGTCGTTCTTCGACAGCGCGGAGCGCGTGTGCTCCTCGTAGACCTCGAGCGCTGCCGGCGGCGGCTCGTCGAGCCACTCGACCGCGCGGGAACTCCACGGGTTGGGCGGGTTGGTCACGCGGCGCGGCGCGTTGCTCATGCTCCCGAACGTAGCGCGCCCGAGCACCCGACACACGCGAGCGGGCAGTGCGCCGACTCGCGGGTGTGGGAACGCTCGGGCGCGCGCGCCGCGGCGCTCAGGCGCTCAGGGAGAGGTCGTGAACTCGATCCCGCGGGTCAGCGACACGCCGTTCGAGGTCGGCGTCGAGAAGCGCTGCCAGTACTGGCCGTAGATCGTCACGCCAGCCGAGAGTCCCACGCTGGCCATGTAGCTCTCGCTGAAGTGGAACGAGTACGTGCCGCTGCAGTCGCCGCTGGTCGAACCGCTCGTGCCGCTCGAGAGCGTGATGCCCGTGCGGACGCGCGGCGCCGCCACGAGCAGCGTTCCCGTTGCGAACGGGATCGAGGTCGGCCCCACGCCCCAGAAGAACTGACCGGGCGAGAACGCCTCCATGGCGGATGCAGTGACCCACAGCGACGCCGGTCCAGCGACGGACGCTTGACCGACCGCGTTGATGGTCGGCGAGCACACTCCGGCGTTGGTCGAGGCCGAACCGTACTTGGCGATCGGCGGGAGATTCAGTGCGGCGAGGTCGCGCACGTAGGCGTGCGCCCCGGCTGAATTGCCGGCCACCAGCTCGTCGGCGTCGGCGGAGAACGCGACGTAGCGTCCGCTGGGCGCCAGACGTGCGAAGACTGCGCCGCCGCTCACCGTGGCGCCCGCGCCGGCGCTCACTCCGACGGCGTAGGTCGTGCCGCTGGTCATGTCGCGCACGAACGAGTCCAAGGCGCCGTTGCCGTCCAGCGCGACGAGCGTGGAGGCGTCGCTCGAGAAACTCACCCAGCGCCCGTCGTCCGAGACGCTGCACGGACCGAAGGCGAGGCTCGCGCCGTTGACACCGACGCTCACCAGGCTCGTCACGCCGCTCGCCAGGTCGCGCACGAACACGTCGCTCTCGTCGTCGAGATCGGCTGGATCGAGGTTGGTCGCCGTGCTCGCGAACACGACGAAGCGCCCGTTGGCGGAGAGCGCCCCGTCGAACACGTTGGCGTTGGCTTCGACGCCGGCGGAGTTGACAGACACCGAGGTGAGCGCGCCGCTCGCGCGATCGTGCAGACGCAGCCAACCGCCGACGCGCAGCAGAACGAAGCGGCCATCCGCCGAGAGCCCGCGCAGCGTGGTGGCGAGGAACGACTGGCCACCGGAGGGCTCGGAACTCACGCGTTGCGTCGTGCCTGCCAGCAGGTCGCGCACGTAGACGTCCTCGGTCGCGCCGTTGGCGTCCGTGGGGACGAGGTTGGTCGCGCTGCTCGAGAACGCCACGAAGCGGCCATCCGCGGAGATCGCCGCGCCGCCCGAGGCGCCGTTGCCGACAGCGCCATTCCAGGCGCGGCTCGCCAGCACGGTCTGTGACGAAAGTCGGTCGTGCACGAAGACGTCGAACGTGCCGTTGTCGTCGCCCGGCGCGAGATTGCGGCCGCGCGAGCTGAACAGCGCGAAGCGTCCGTCCGCGGACAACGCCAGGCCTGAGTTCGAGGTCGACTGGCCATCCGGGCTGATGGCGGAATCGCCGGAGGAATTCACACTCACGCGCACGATCGAGCCCGTGCGGCGATTGCGGAGGAACACATCCGGATCCAGGCCAGCGTCGTCGTTAGTCCACGCCGCTGAGGACGTGAAGAGCAAGAACACGCCGTCGTCGGACAGGCGCGGGGCGGATACATCGCTGGCGGACACGAATCCGCGCGGGTCGAAACTCTCGAGCGAGACTCCCTGCGCGACCGCCTCGTTGCCCGCGACAAGCACAGCGGCGACGAGAATCGAAGGACGAACAACCATGTTTGACTCCTGGGTGTGTGCGACGGGCGACTTCCGCGTTCGCCGCTTCGCAGTCCAATGCCGTCCGCGTCGGTCACAGTAAGGCGGGGCGCGATTCGCCGCCAGCCCGGCACGCGCGTGTGTGTCGCGCGACACGCGGCGCTCACAACGCTTGTCCACCTGTTCGGGACTCCTACCATGACTCACCCGCGCGCCCGACGGTTCGAGGCGCGCCGCCCACCGCCGACTCGGGAGTCCCCACCGCCGTGATCGCCTCTCTCAGCGCCTTCCTCGCCCTCGCCGCTCAGTCCGCCGACACGCATCCGTTCTCGGTGCGCGACATGCTGGCCATGGACCGCATTGCAGACGCGCGCGTGTCGCCCGACGGCAAGCGGGTGAGCTTCACCGTGAGCGTCACGGATCTCGAGGGCAATCGACGCCGCACCGACATCTGGATCGCGGACGTCGACGGAGGCAACGCGCGCGCGCTCACCACGCACCCCAGCGCCGACTACAACGCTCGCTGGATGGCCGACGGCAAGTCGCTGGTGTTCCTCTCGACGCGCGGCGGGAGCGCGCAGGTCTGGCAACTCGCGCTCGACGGCGGCGAGGCGCAGCAGCTCTCGAAGTTCCCGCTCGACGTGGGGAACATGGACGTGTTCCCCGGCGGACAGCGCTTGCTGTTGTCGTTCGACGTGTGGCCCGCGGCGCAGACGCTGGCGGAGAGCGCTGAGAAGGACGCCGCTGCGGCGAAGAAGAAGGGCTCGGGCAAGCTCTACGACGCGCTGCCGATCCGGCACTGGGACACCTGGGAAGACAGCAAGCGCAACCACGTGTTCACCTGGACGCTCGGTTCAGAGGCGCCGATCGATTTGATGAAGGGCCTGGACTGCGACGGGCCGACCAAGCCCTTCGGCGGCTTCGAAGAGACCTCGATCTCTCCCGACGGTTCGACGGTCGCGCTGGTGTTCAAGAACGTCGGGCGCGAGTTCGCCTGGAGCACCAACAGCGACGTGTACCTCGCGCCCGCCGACGGCTCGACGCCGCCGCGCAACGTCTCGAGCGAAGGGCCGGGCTACGACACGCACCCGGTGTTCTCGCCCAGCGGACGCACGCTGGCCTATCTGTCGATGCCGCGCGCCGGCTACGAGGCCGATCGGCAGCAGATCGTGCTGATGGACGTCGCCAGCGGCGCCAAGCGGTTGCTCGCGCAGAGTTGGGACCGCTCGGCGAGCGACATTGTCTGGTCCGCCGATGAGAAGACGCTCTTCACGAGCGCGGCCAACCTGGGCAACACCTCGATCTTTGCGATCGACGTGGCGAGCGGCGACGTGCGCACCTTGATCGAGCGCGGCTCGAACAGCGCTCCCTTGCTCGCCGGTGCGCGCCTGGTGTTCTCGCGCAACCACCTGAAGTCGCCCACCGAGCTGTACTCGATGAATCTCGACGGCAGCGATCTGCGCGCGATCACGGCGCTCAACGCCGCCAAGGTCGCCGCGGCGCGCATGGGCGATTACGAGCAGTTCCACTTCGCCGGCGCCAAGGGCGAGAAGGTCCACGGCTTCGTGATGAAGCCGGCTGATTTCGAGCCCGGCAAGCAGTACCCGGTCGCGTTCCTGATCCACGGCGGCCCGCAGGGCAGCTTCGGCGACAGCTTCCACTACCGCTGGAATCCGCAGGCCTACGCGGGCGCGGGCTTCGGCGTGGTGTTCATCGACTTCCACGGCTCGACCGGCTACGGCCAGGCCTTCACCGACGCGATCAACCAGGACTGGGGCGGCGCGCCGTTCGAAGACCTGATGAAGGGCCTCGACCACGTGCTCGCCAACTATCCGTTCCTCGACGGCGCGCGCGTCACCGCGCTGGGCGCGAGCTACGGCGGCTACATGATCAATTGGATCGCAGGCCAGGCGCCCGAGCGCTTCAAGGCGCTCGTCAACCACGACGGCAATCTCGACGAGCGCATGGCCTACTACGACACCGAGGAACTGTGGTTCCCCGAGTGGGACCACGGCGGCGTCCCGTGGCAGAACGCGGCCGGCTACGCCAAGCACAACCCGATCGAGCACGTGCACAAGTGGAAGACGCCGATGCTCGTGATCCACGGCGGGCTCGACTACCGCGTGGTCGACACGCAGGGCATGAGCACCTTCACCGCGCTGCAGCGCCAGGGCATCCCGTCGAAGTTCCTGTACTTCCCCGACGAGAACCACTGGGTGTTGAAGCCGCAGAACTCGATCCAGTGGCACGAAACCGTGCTGGAGTGGATCGCGCACTGGACGAAGTGAGCGCGTCGGCGGCGCGGGTGCGCGTGCGTCCATAAGTCGGGCGCGCGCGCCGCTCTCGACGGATTCAACGCTGCGTAGGCGCGGGCCCGACCTCGAACACGACTTCACCGTCGTCGCGCGCGGGCCACGCGAGCACCTGCCAGCCGTCGAGTTGCAGTCGCTGAGCGCTGCCGCCGGGCGCGGCGGCGCAGCGGAACAAGCGCCACGACGCGAGCTGGCGGTTCTGGCCGGGCTCGACCACCGGCACGTCGTGCACCGCGCCGCTGAAGCCCGCGCGCAGCGGCGGCGGCGGAGCGGCGAGGCGCGCGGTCAGTGAGATCGTCGCTCCCTGGGTGATCGGCCGTGCGATCACGTTGGCGCGCCGCAAGCCGTCGCGTTCGAGGTGAACGACGTCGACCAGCAGCGACTCGGAGACTCCGACGCCGCGCAGCTCTCCACTGGCGAGGTCGACCTCCACGCAGCCGTCTTCGCCGACACCGAGGCCCAGGCGCGTGTTCGTCGCTTCGAGCGCCGCCACCAGCCGGCCGACGCGGTCGCGCTCGAAGAAGTGGGAGTCGGTCAGCGCCCACGGCAGGAACTTCATGCCCGGCCCGACGCGCGGGCCCAGTTGCACCGGCTCCGACGGCGGCGCGCTCGCGATCGATGCCTCGCCGCTCGCCGGTGCGATGCCGAGCGCTGTTGCGCTGCCTCCGCTGAGCAACATGAACTCGCCCATCATCGCGTCGCCGGCGCTGCAGCCCGCGATCACGCCGCCGCGCGCGAGCAGGCGCTTCATCGCCAGCCATTCGGGCGTGTCGACCTCGTTCGGGCGGTAGCGCTCCGTGATGCGCTTCTGATCTCCGCCGGTGAACAGCAGCGCGCTCGCAGCATCGATCGCGGTGACGGTGTCCTGAGTCGGAGTCTCGCGCAGGATCGCACTCACCGACGCGCCGGGGGCCCACACGCGCAGCGCCTCGGTCTTGTCGACGATCTCGTCCTGCTGCGGGCCCGTCGCAGCTGCTGCGATCACGATGCGCGCCGGGCCGCGCGCGGAGGCGAGCTCGACGAAGCGCTCGTAGATCGGGCGCGAGTCGTTGTCGAGACCGCCGCCGACGATGAGCAGCGTGCCCGCCGAGCCGCGGGGCGCTTCACGCGTGCTCGCGCAGGCGGCGACGAAGAGGACCAGGACGACGGACTGCAGCGCGCGAATCAAGTGCATGGCGCGCGCGAGCCTATCCACTGAACTCTCCGCTCGCTCGCACGCGGAGGGGGTGCTGTCGATCTCACGACAACCTCTGGTGCGCGGATTCGCGGCGGGCGGGGATCACCGACCGCCGCGGATCGTGCGTGTCCGCCGAAATCGAACGGCGCCGCGTGCTGCGGCGACTGGCGCCGTCAGGGAGCGAACTCCGGCGCGAGCACCATGCGGAAGCCGTAGACTTCGAACGAGTACTCCGGGAAGTCGAAGCGTCGGTGCGCCGAGCGCGCGTAGCTGGAATCCCGGTTGGACGCGCCACCGCGCAGGACGCGTTCAGAGAGGAAGTTCCCGGACACGAACGGGTCCGTGACCGGACCGGGCGTGTAGGGCGCGTACCGGTCTTGAACCCATTCCCAGGCGTTGCCGTGCATGTCGTACAGACCCCACGCGTTCGGCGGATAGCTGGCGACGGGAGCGAGGGCGTTGGACGGGGCGCACGATGCGTTCGAGTGGTAGCTGAACGAGAAGCGCGCCTGCGAGCACAGCAGCTCGTCGCCCACGTTGAATTGAGTGGTCGTCCCCGCGCGGCAGGCGTACTCCCACTCCGCCTCGGTCGGCAGCCGGTACCTGTACCCGGGCGGCAAGTTCCCGAGCGCCGCTTCCTGCGCCGTGAACAACGCGCAGAAGTCCCGCGCCTCGTACCACTTCAAGTAAGCGACCGGGTAGTTCGGGCCCATGGACCCGGGGGCCGAGTTCGGTCCCATCACCGCTTCGTACTGCGCCTGGGTCACCTCGGTTGCGCCCATCCAAAAGCAGCGGCTGATCGTGACTTGGCGCACCGGCTGTTCGCGGACGCTGCCGAAGTAGGGAGCGCCCGACGGTGTGTTCGAGCCCATCTGGAACGAGCCCGCGGGAATCAACACCATCCCAGGAAGCGGCGTCACGCACGGAACGGGCGTCGGCTTGAGCACCGAGAGTTCGAGCGCGTTCGAGAGGTTCGAAGTCTTCACCGCCAGCGGATCGCGGTACCACGACTGCACGAAGACCTTCTCGCCCATCACCCACGGGTTGCCCAGCGACGCGGGGTTGGCGGTCTGGAACGCGTCCCAGTCGATCACGTACGAGCCGTCACACGCTCCGGCGTTTCCACCGCTGCTGGTCGGCGAGCCCAGCCGCACGACCGGCAGCTTCACGCACTGGAAGCTGCTGCCGCCCGAGCCCCACGGGATCGGCGTGAAGCCCGTGTTGTCGACGCCGTAGAAGACGATGCCCTGCTTTTGACCCTCGACGCCGCTGACCGTGATCACACAGCCCGCGGTGTTCGTGGTGTTCGGCTGCACGTTGGCGGCGATCGACGGCGTGCAGCCGTTCGTCGATGTTCCAGCCGTGCAGTACGAAGTGGGGCCCTGGGCTCGGGCGAGGGAGAGCGGAAGTGCGAAGGCGAGCAAGTGCGCGGTCTTCAAGTGCAAACCTCACTGGACAAAAGTTCGCGCGGCAGTGTTCGTGCTGTCGCGAGGACGCTGGAACCACCGCGGCCAGGAAGCACTCTTGCGCCGCAGTTGGAAAAGGAACTTGTCCGCCTGGGGTCGGAGCCTAGCGCGAGTTCCAGTTCTTGTGTTGAGCGACGAGCGCGTGACGTTGGCCTTCGCGCACTTGCGCTGCGAGATCCAACTCGAGTTCGCGCCGGCGAACTAGAAGCTGGGCGAGTTCGGCGCGGGCGAGTTGAGGGCCCGGTGGCTGGCGCGCTGGTTCCAGCGAGAGCACGGCGTGCGTCCCGCAAGGCTCGACGTCGTCGGCGCCGTCGTCGAATCGTCCGCTCGGCAAGGCGTCGTCGTGACACGCATCGAGCACCGTCGACAAGCCCGGTCGGGAGCCTCCGGCGGCGGCGCGCTGGGCCACGGAGCAGCCTCGAGCGGCCGCCCGGTCGGTCGGCGCCTCGCGCTCGAGCTGCGCGGACTGCCGTGGGGCCCCGAAGCTGCGCGATGATTGGGACGATATCTGCAGCCGCATGGACGGCAGCGCTCTTCGCTCGTCGGCTTTGTCGCGCGCCAGGTCCGCTGCGCGCTCGAGCTTGACCTGTTCGCGGCTTGACGGCGCGGCGCGGCGCGGTTCGACTCTTGCGCTCCATGCGACGCCTCGCCCGAGCCCAAGACCGCTCCACGCGCCTGTTCCGGGCCCTGTGGGTCGCGGTGTACGCGCTCGGACTGTTGCTCTCGACGGCGCACTTCAGCCTCGTGTCGCACCGCGTGTGCGAGCACGGCGACGTGGCGCACGTCGAAGCGGGCGCGCTCGCGCACTGCGAGAGCGAATTCGACGCCGCGCACGGCGCTGAGTTGGTGGCGGAACTGGCGGCAGCGCCTGTCGAGGCGCTTGCGAGTGCGGCCTCCGAAGCGCCGGCCCCGCCGGAAGAAGAGGGCCACGAGCACTGCGAGCTCGATCCTGCGACGCAGGCCGCGCCCGGCTTCGAGCTCTCGCCGTTGTCGTTCGCGCACTGGCTCGAGGAGTGCTTCGGCCCCGTCGCCGAGCCCGCGCCCCGTGCGCCGCGCATCGCCGTTCTGCGCCTCGCGCCGGGACATTCGCCGCCGCGCGGCTGAACCCCAAGGCCCTCCGCCTGCGCCGCGTCGCTCGCGCCTTCGTGCGAGTTCGCGCCTCAGGTTCGGCTCGCGCGTTCGCGCGCCTCTCGCCGTCTTCGACGACGCGCAAGCGGGCGCACGGAAAGCGCTGGTTCAGCCCGGCTCGCCCCCGTCCTGACGACGGCGTGCTCGAGCCATCCTCGTTCTCTCTCGTTGTCTCGAGGCGCATCCATGGGAGCCACTCTCTCGGCCCCTCCGCTGCTCGACCGGACATCTTCGTCGAGCCTCTCGCGCGTGGAACGCGCGGCCCAAGTCGAACTCGCCCAGTCGCACGTCCCGCGCATGTTGACGGTCGCGCGCCGAATCCTCGGCTGCGAAGACCTGGCCTGGGACGCCGTTCAGGAGTCGCTCATCTTGCTCTGGCACGAGGAGCGCTCGCCGCACGACCTCGTCGGCTGGCTGGTTCGCGTCGTGGTCAACCGCAGCTTGCACCAGTCGCGCTCACTGCGCCGTCGGCGCGCCCACGAAGAGCGCGGCGGCGGCGGGCCGCAGTTCGACCACGAGTTGGCCGATCCCTGCGGGGCCGCGCAGGCGCGCGAACTCGCCGAGCACATCGCGCACTGTCTGGCGGAGCTGCCCGAGGGCTTCCGCAGCGTGCTCTCGGCGCGCGACGTGTTGGGCCTGGACTACTCACAGATCGCGGAGCGGCTCGAGCTGCCGGTCGGAACGGTGCGTTCGCGGCTGCACCGTGCGCGCGCGCTCCTGCGCGAGCGGCTGGTCGAGCGCGTGCACGGCGCGGCGCAGTGCTGGCTGTGCGAGCTGGATTCCCACGGTTGAGGCCGAGCGCAGCGCGCAGGGCGCAATCGCCGCGCGCGGGGAACTTGCGCCAGCGCTGAGGCGATCAGTGCGCGCGATGGCACAGCAGCCTTCGCGCGTCCTTCGGCCTCAGGAGATTCTCGATGTCGTTCCAAACTGTTCGCCGCGCGGGCCCTGTGGCCCTCGCTGCACTCGCACTCACCGGCGGCGCTTTCGCGCTCGCTCCCCTCGTGCTCGGCGGCGGCGGCCCCGGGCTCGAAATCGTGTTCGTCACCGATCCGGTGCTCGATCGCGTCTACCGCTGCTCGGAGCTCGTCGTCAACGGCGCCTACAACGACGACGGCGATGTGGTCGTGCTGTACGACGACGTCGTCGGCTCGATCGCGCTCACCGACCCGATCGCCATCACGACCTTCCTCGACGACACCGTGTACGTCGGCGACTCGAGCGAGCGCATCGTGCTCGCGCTCAACGATGTCGACGAAGACGGCGACGCCTCCGAGGCCGGAGAGCACTGGCTGTACTTCGATGGCCACGCGGGCGGCAACTTCCACGGTCATGAAGCGCCGCACATCAGCGCGGTGGCGACCAGTCTCGCGCAGAGCGTGGTGTGGCTCGCTTCGAGCAGCACGCAGTCCGGTGAAGGCGAAGTGATCCTGCGTCTGGAGGACATGAACCTCGACCTGGACGCGAACGACTTCGGCGAGGCCGCGGTGTTCTACACGGCGCCGGAATCGCACCACGACGACAGTCGCATCGTGGGGCTGCGCATGGGCGACGACGGTCGGCTGTACTTCGCCGAGAACGGCTCGAGCGGCGCGCGCGCGCGCGGCGTGTACCGCCTCGAAGACGCCAACAACAACGGCGTGATCGATGCGGGTGAGGAGAGCGCGTTCTGGCTCCCCAGCCTGCCCGTCGGCGCCGAACTCTCGGCGCTCGACCACGACGAGGCCGAGTACTGGTACCTGCTCGACCGCACGAACTCGGTGGTCTACCGGGGGCGCGACGACAACGACGACGGAGTCATCGACGCCAGCGAGTACGGCCCGGTCTGGAGCGTCTCGAGCCCGCTCGTGTGCAACGACATCGCGGTCACCGACGAGGGCGGGCTGCACATCGGCGACAGTGGAGGCACGACGCGCATGTTCTTCGGCGCCGACCTCGACGCGAGCGGCGTGGTCGACGTCACCGAGGAAATCGAGAGCTACTCCAGCGCGCTCTCGAACCTCGACATGGGCGCGGCCCACGGCGTCGCCGCCGACTTCCACGCGCACGGCGAGATCGGGACGGCGTTCTGCTTCGGCGTGACGCCGGCGGTTTGCCCGTGCTCGAACTTTGGCGCGGTCGGGACGGGCTGCGCGAACTCGACCGGCGCAGGCGCGCTGCTCGAGGGCGAGGGCTCGACCGGCATCGCGAACGACGACGCGGCTTTCCATGCGCACGGAATGCCCGCCAACGCCAACGCCGTGCTGTTCCAGGGCACGCTGGCGGTGAACGGCGGCATCGGCGCGCCGTTCCGCGACGGACTGCGCTGCGTCGCCGGCGCCGTGCGTCGGCTCGGCCTCAATCAGGCTGACGCGGCGGGCGGTTGCGAGTGGGGCCCGGGGCTGGCCGCGACGGGCGGTTGGGCCGCGGGGCAAACGCTCAACTTCCAGGTCTGGTACCGCGATCCCCAGGGGCCGTGCTCGAACGGCTCCAACTTCACCAACGCGCTGGCGGTGACCTTCGACCCCTGATGCGCGCGGCGCGCGCAAGCGAACCCCGCCGCCGGCCGTGATGCAGCCGACGGCGGGTGAACTGCGAGAGATGCAACTGTAGAGAAGCGAGCGCGGCCCCCCGTTGAACGAGGGACCGCGCTCGCGCTTTTGGAGGCGCCTTGGATCGGCCGGTTACTGGCAGATCTGGCCCTGGACCGCGTTGGTGAAGCTCGAGCCGAACGGGTCGGCCGAGTCGCGACTCCAGTACTGGCAGGCGAACGGCTGACCGACCACCTGCAGCAGCGGATCAGCGCCGGAGGCGATGAACGCGTTCAGGTTGAAGCTGAACGTGCCCGTGCAGCTCGTTCCGGTCGGAGCGCCGCCCGAGGTCTGGATCGGCGTGCGGCGGGTCGGCGCCGCGACGCACAGGAAGCCGCCCTGGAAGGGCGCGGCGTTCGTCCCGTAGCCGTAGAACAACAGACCGTTGCGGTTGTTGAGGACGTTGGTCGCCGTCACGAGGCAGGAGCCGACGTTGCTGGCGCTGGGCGCAGCGGTGATGGCGATCGCGGGCAGGCAGAACTGCGAGTTCAGCTTCGCCGTGCAGTACGTCGAGGGCGGCGTGCCGCCCGGGCACTCGCACTCATCGGGCTGGCCGTTGCCGTTGGCGTCCAAAGAGAAGCCCGAGGCCAGGTCGCACGTGTCGGGCACGCCGTTGCCGTTGCAGTCCAACGCGGCGCCCGTGGCGATGTCGCACGAGTCGGGGATCTGGTTGTTGTTGCAGTCCAGCGCCGCGCCGCTCGCCAAGTCGCAGGCGTCCGCGATGCCGTTGTTGTTGCAGTCGACCTGACCGCCGGAGACTTCGATCTTGTAGATCTCGCCGTCTTGGTGATCGAGGATGTACAGCTCGCCGGCGGCGTCTTCGCCGAAGCCCGCGATCGAGTTGATGGTCGGCGAGCCGACCGGCTCGAGTTCCGTGGTGCGGTTGGTGAACTGCGTCACCGCGCCGCCGACGTACTTGAACGACCAGATCGTCGTCGTGCAGTAGTCGGCGAAGAAGTACGTGCCGTCCAGGCCGCAGATCTGCGAGCCGCGGTACACGTAACCGCCGGTCACCGAGCAGCCCGCACCGTGGCCGTACACGTGGATCGGGTCCGTCAGCGAAGCGGCGTTGCACACGCAGCCGGTGAGGCCGGTGCAAGCGTTGCCTTCCATGCAGCGCCAGCCGAAGTTCAAGTTGCCGACGCCCGCGGGTTGGACGCTGACTTCCTCCCACGCGTTCTGGCCCACGTCGGCGATGTACATCTCGCCGGTCTGGCGGTCGAACGAGAAGCGCCAGGGGTTGCGCAGGCCGAAGTGCCAGATCTCCTGCAGCGTCGAGGTCGAGCCGAAGTAGGGGTTGTCGCTGGGGATGTACGGCGCGGGGATGTCGACATCCAGGCGCAACATCTTGCCGAGGAGCGTGGTCGGCGTCTGAGCGGCGTTCTGCGGGTCGTTGCCGCTGCCGCCGTCGCCCATGCCGATGTAGAGCTTGCCGTCGGGCCCGAAGTGGATGCAGCCGCCGTTGTGGTTCGAGAAGGGCTGCGCGACGGTCAGGATCGGAAAGCCGCTGGCGGAGTTCGCCACGTCCGGATTCGCGCTGACGGTGAAGCGCCGGATGTTGGTCGCGCCGCCGCTGGCCGCGGTGTAGTTGACGTAGAAGTGGCCGTTGGTGGCGTAGTTGGGGTGGAACGCCAGGCCCAAGAGGCCGCGCTCGCCGCTCGAGGCCGTCAGTCCCAGGCCTCCGCCCGACGCGGGCCCGAGGTTGATGAAGGGCGTCGCCAGCGTGACGCCGTTCTTGATGATGCGGATGCGGCCGGTCTGCTCGACGACGAACAGTCGTTGGAGGTCGCCCGGAGGCGAGACGGCCAGCACGGGTTGGGAGAAGCCGGTCTGGTAGAGCGTGGCTTGCAGGGTCTGTGACCAGGCCGGCATGGCGCTGACGATGAGCGCGAGCGCGGCGGTGATGGGGAGACTGCGCATGGAGTGGGTGTTCCTTTGGGGTGCTTTGCTCGGGTGATGTGTCCGCTGTCGAAGTGAGTCGTCGGGCCAGCGCCTGTGGGCGCCATCGCTCGAGCTGCGAATGGGCGCCTGGAAGCCACGAAGATACCCGCGGGAACCGGAAAGCGGCGCTGCCACGCGGGTTCGCTTCTTGTCGACGCAGGCGCTCGCGAGCAAGTTCCACCGCGTAGAGTGAGCGCAGCGAAAAAAGTCCTCGCCCCACCTTCGACGGTCCATCCGGCGGCTCGCCGCGGACCCGAGGAGCCCTCAATGCAACACAAGCGTCCGTCTGCCGCGCTCTCCGCGTTCCTTCCCCGCACCCGTGAGCAGATGCATTTGCGCGGGTGGGACGAGCTCGATGTCTTGCTCGTCACCGGCGACGCTTACGTCGACCATCCTTCGTTCGGCGTTCCGGCCATTGCGCGCCTGCTCGAGAAGCGCGGTTATCGCGTGGGCATCCTCGACTGCCCCGAACTCGAATCGGACGGATCGGGCTGGTTGCGGCTGCCGCGCCCCAGGCTGTGGGTCGGCGTGAGCGCCGGGACCATCGATTCGATGGTCACCAACTACACCGCCTCGAAAAAGCGCCGCCACAAGGACGTGTATCGCCCTGGCGGGCTCCCCGGGCGCCCCAACCGCGCGACGATCGCGTACACGGCCGCGGTGCGCCACCACTTCCCCGGCGTGCCGGTGGTGATCGGCGGGCTCGAGGCCGGCCCGCGCCGCCTCGCCTACTTCGACTATTGGGAGGAGAAGCTGCGCCGCTCGATGCTCGTCGACGCGAAGGCCGACTTGCTCGTGTGGGGCATGGGCGAGCGCACGGCGGTCGAGATCTCCAAGCGCCTCGAGCGCGGCGAGTCGCTGCGCGGCATGCCGAACACCTGCGAGCTCGTCGCGAAGTCCGACGTGCCCGAAGGCGCGCGGATCGCGCCGAGCTTCGAAGCGATGCTCGCGGACGTCGACACGCAGATCGAGCTGTTCAACATTCTGCGCGAGGAGAACAACCCCGAAGGCAAGGTGATCGCGCAGCAGCACGGCGCGCGCTTCGTGCTGCAGCATCCGCCGCTCCCGCCGGCCTCGCAGGAGGAGGTCGACGAGTACTACGACCTGCCCTACACGCGCGAGTGGCACCCCGATCACACCGCCGCGGGCGGCGTGCCGGCGCTCGAGCCCGTGCGCTGGTCGATCAACACGCACCGCGGCTGCATGGCCGACTGCACCTTCTGCTCGATCACCTTCCACCAGGGGCGCGCGATCCAGTCGCGCTCGGAAGCGTCGGTGCTGCGCGAGGCGGCGAAACTCAGCGAGATGTACGACTTCCGCGGCACGATCACGGACGTCGGCGGACCGACCGCGAACATGTGGGGCATGGGCTGCAAGCTGCTCGAGGCGGGCAAGGGCTGCCTCGACCGCGACTGCCTGTCACCCGAGCCGTGCCCGGCGCTGCGCATCGACTCGGCGAGCGAAGGCTATCGACGCCTGCTCGCGCTCGTGAAGCAGACGCGCGGCGTCAAGCACACCTTCGTTTCCTCGGGCATTCGCTACGACATGCTCCGCAGCCAGAAGACGCGCACCAAGGGCGAGCTGCTGCCGCTGCACCACGACATCGTCGCGCACTACACCAGCGGTCGCATCAAGCTCGCGCCCGAACACGCCTCGCCGGCGGTGCTCGAGGCGATGAACAAGCCTTCCTTCGACGTCTACGAGGAATACGAGAAGGACTACAAGGAAGAGTGCGCCTCGATGGGCAAGGACCAGCACCTGGTCAACTACTTCATCGTCGGGCACCCGGGCACGACCATGAAGGACGCTGTGCTCCTGTTCGAGAAGCTGCTCGAGCGCAACTACAGCCCCGAGCAGGTGCAGGAGTTCATCCCGCTGCCGATGACGCGCGCGTGCGTGCAGTACACGACGGGCAAGGACCCGATCACGCTCAAGGAGCTCTACGTGCCGCGCGGCGGGCGCGAGCGGCGGCTGCAAAAGGCCCTGGTGCGCTGGAAGGAGCCCGACAACAAGAATCTCGTGCTCGAGGCGCTGCACGAAGCCGAGCGCGAGGATCTGGTCGAGCCCTTCCTGCGCGCGCTCAAGCGCGGCTCGGGCCGTCCCCGCGCCCAGGCCGTGCGCGCGGCCGAGATCGAGGACCTCGACTCCTGCGGTTAGATGCGCGGCCCGTCCGCGGCTTGGCGCGGTGCGCGCCGCGGTGATACAAGCGCTCGGCGATGAACGCGACGCACCTGCCGCTCCAACTGCCTTGGCAGCGCGCGTTCCCCGGCGGCGCGGCGGGCTGGTGGGCGAGTCTCTTGCTGGTGCTCGCGCTCACGGCCACGCGCGCCGGCGCGGCCTGGTTCAGCTATTCGTTCGACGGCTACGCGGACGAGCCGGCCGTGATCGACCCGGCGCTGGCCGCAGCGCGCGGCCAGTTCCGCCCGAGCGAGTTCCTCTACCCCGGGTTCACGTCCTACACCACGGCGCTGGTCTTCTACGTGTGCGACCTCGCGGGCTACGGCGGCGAGGCGGGCTTCCTCCCCGAGCGCCCGGGCCCCGATCACTTCGTGGTGGGGCGCCTGGTGGTGTTCGCGCTCTCGCTCGCCACGCAGTTGATGACCGCGCTCGCCGGCCGCCGGCTGTTCGGTCCGTGGGCCGGACTCGCCGCCGCAGCGCTGTGCGCCGCTTCGCCGCTGTTCACCGGCATGAGCGTGATCTCCAACGTCAACGCGCCCGCCAGCCTGTGGACCATCGCAGCGGTGTACTTCTCGGCGCGCGTCTACGACGGCGGGCGGCGCTGGCGTGACTACCTGCTGGCCGGCGCCTGCGCGGGTCTGGCGGTCGGATCGAAGTACAACAGCTACTCCGCGTGCTTGACGCTCGTCGTGGCGCATCTGTTCGCGCCGGGCGCGGACGCGGGCCTGGTGCGGCGCGCCACGCGCGGCTTGGCCCCGCTGGTCGCCGGCGGCGCGGCGGCGGTTGCGGCCTTCTTCGTCATCACGCCCTACGCCGCGCTCGAGTTCGGGCGCTTCGTCGACGACCTGCGCTACCTCAGCGACATCTACGAGAAGTACTGGCCGCTGCACACCAATCCCTCCGGGCGCACCTGGAGCAACTACGTCGAACGCATGTGGGCCTTCGGTTGGCCGCGCGAGCTGTTCGTGGCCTCGGCCGCGGGGGCGGCGCTCGCCATCTGGCGCGACTGGCGCGTGGCCGCGATCGCAGCTGTCGCGGCGCTGTTCAACTGGCTGTTCCTGGGCTTCTACCCGGTCTACTTCCTGCGCCACTTCCTGCCCGCCGTGCCGGCCTTTGCGCTGTTCGCCGGCGCGCTCGTGCAGTGGGCCTGCGAGCGCAGCGCCGCTGTCGCGGGGCCACAGCGCGCGCGCTGGGCGGCGCCGCTCGCCGGAGTGCTGCTGGTCGCCGGGCTCGGAGCTCGCACGCTGGCGCTCTCGCAGTCGCGCATCGCCAAGTCCGAGTTGGTCGACTCGCGCGAGCCGGCCAAGGAATGGATGCTCGAGAACCTGCCGCGCGGCGCGCGCATCGCGTGTGAGGAGCGCGCGCCCTTCGAGGGCCCCGACCCGAACTTCGAGATCCGCATCGTGCGCAGCATCGCGCAGCCCGACCTCCGCGCGGAACTCGAGGCGCAGTGCGACTACGTGGTCGTGACGCTGATGGGGGCGGGCAAGCTCGAGCGCGAGCCGACCTTCGCCGGCGCGGCTGAGCGCTACGAGGAGTTCGCGCGGCGCAACGAGCTCGTGGCCGAGTTCCGCGGCCGCGGCGTGCAGTACTCCGGCCGCGACATCCGCATCTTCCGCATCCGGCGCGAGTGAGGCGCGCTGCCGGGTCGCAGGGGCGCGCCTGAGCCGGATCGCGCGCAACACGCGCTCGCGGAACTCCATCGCGCCCCGGGCGCGTCCCGCGACGCGTCACACGCGCTCGCGGAACTCCATCGTTTCGCTGTTGATCTTCACCTTGTCGCCCACGTTGACGAGGTTGGAGACCTTGAGCTTGACCCCGTTGCTCAGCGTGGCGTCCTTCCAGCTGGCGTTGGCGCCCTTCATCGGCGGCGGGCAGTCAGCGATGGTGCCGATGATCGTCTGGGGCGTGCTCACGGCCACGAGCGCGCCGTTCACGAGCAACCCGACGTAGTGCTCGCACTCCCACATCAGCGCATCCTTCGCGGCGGCGGCGGCGCAGCGGAACTCCGCTCCGTCCTTGTCGTAGAACACTTCCTCGAGCCCGTCGTTGTAGGAGTGCGACAGCTCGATGTTGTCCTTCTCGAGCACCTCGAACTTGGTGTCGCCGTGCTCCTTGAGCTCGGTCACGCGGCCCGTCATCAGGTCGCGCAGCGTCACGAACACGTACTGGCGGCGGTCGTTGCGCATGATGCTCCAGTCGATGACCGTGCACATGCGGCCTTGGTAGTCCACCAGGTAGCCCTTGCGGATTTCGAGGGAGGTCAACTGCATGGTGGGGGGGCTCCTGGAGGCTCTGGTGGCGCGTCGTGGGGGGACGGATTGAAAGGGCGAAGAGTATAGCGGGCGCGCTCCGCTCGCTCAGCCGCCGAGGAACTCGATCTCTCCTTGCGGCAGCAAGTAAACGATCAACATGCGGCCGCCCGCGACGGTCGGCACGTGCTCCGATCCGGGAGGTTCGACCACCCAGCCGGGGGCCTGTCCCATGAAGGTCGGCGCGCCCTCGAGCGCGATGCAGTAGTTGATCTCGCCGCGCGGGTGGCGGTGGCGCGGTCCGGCGCCGTTCATGTCGACCACGTCGATCGAGAACTCGCGCGTCTGCGGGCCGGCCTTGGCGACGCGGCCGTACTTGACCGGGGGCGCGCCGCGCTGCGCGATCTCCCCCGCGTCGAGCAATTGGCGCAGCCGCGCGTTCAGCTCGCGCGCGCTGGCGCCGTGCGGATCCAGACGCTGGCGCAGGAGCACGCCGGCGGCCTGCGGGTCGCTGGGGGACACGCCATCGGCGGCGGCGATCAGGGGGGCGAAATCGTCGATCAGAGTGCTCATCGGGGGCTATCTACCCTGCCGCCGCCGCCCGCGCCAACTCGTGCGGGTCGCTCGCACGCTGTCCGGACGCGCCGCACGGGGCGCGCAGCGCGTCCCGAACTGCGGATCGGACCTCGGTGACCACCCCCGACGCCGTGACCGGCTTCTCATCCGCCGCGCCCGGCGCCACCCGTCCCGCAGCGCCCCGCCAGCGCGGCAGCGCGGCCCGTTCCCGCTCGCCGCGGCGTCCGCAGTGCAGCCGCGCGCGCGCGCATTCCGACAAGGTGCAGGTATCGCTCCAGCCGCGTTTGGAGCATCCTATGTAGAGCCGCAGCGCGGGGGGGGAGGCTGGGTCCGGACGCGCCCGCCCGCGTGGGCCACTCATCCCATGTCGCATCCCACACTTCCTGCTCGCGCTTCGCAGCCGCTGGTCTTCCGCGCCCTGTTGGCCCTGGGCGCCGGGTGGGTCGGCGCCTGCGGCGGCGGCGGAGGAGGAGGTTCGAGCGGCGGTTCGCCCGAGTTCGTGGTGCTGGAGGCCGAACCCAACGACACACCGGCCGGCGCGGTCGAGTTGCTCGTCGGCCAGCCCGGACAGGGCTCGCTCGCGCAGCCGGGCGATGTCGACTGGTGGCGCATCGAGCTGGCGCGCGACGAGCTGGTGCAGCTCGAGGTCTTCGCGACGCGCGCCGATCAGCCCAACTGGGACGATGCCAGTCCGGGCTCGGTCCCTTCGATTCCGCGGATCGACGTGTTCTTGCCCGACGCGGCGACGCTGTGGCGCACGCACGACTTCCAATCCGGCGCCGCCCAAGGCGCGCCGAGCTTCGAGCACCGGCCGCAGGACTTCGACTTCTCGTTCCTGCGCGCGCCGGCCGACGGCGTGTACTTCGTGAGCATCCGTCCGATCGCTGGAACTCCCTCGGGCGGCGCCTACATCCTGCGCGCGCGAAAAGCGGCCTTCGGCGCGGCGCAACGCGAGTTGGAGAACGCCGGCGTGAGCGGCGTCAACGACACGCCCGCAAGCGCGCAGCCGCTCCAGCCCGGAGCGCTGTTCGGAGCGCAGTCCAGCGCCGACCTCGACCTGTACTCGTTCCAGATCTCGGCGCCGACGCTGGTCAGTTTCGACCTGCACGCCGAGCGCGGCGGCATGGCCGGAGGCGCCGGCGATTACCTCGACCTGGCGCTGCGCTTGATCGGCACGGACGGCGCGACCGAACTCGCCTGCTCGGACAACGTGCACTTCAACGATCCGCGCCTGGAGCGCTCGCTGAGCGTCCCGGGGACCTACTTCCTCGAGGTGTCGCAGGCGCGGGGCTCGACGACGGGCGAGTACATGCTCGTCCACGCCCGGCAGCCGATCGCAGCGGGGGTCGTGGAGCTCGAAGCCAACAACTCCCCCGCGCAGGCGCAGTCCATCGCGCTCGGCGCGTGGATCGAAGGCGCGCTCGCACCCGGCGATGACGACTGGTTTGGCATCAACGTCACCGCGGGCGACATGCTCGAGGTGCAGGTGCTCGACGGCTCGAACTCCGACGATCGCAGCGGCGTCGCGGTCCCGGGGCTGGTGCGCCCCGACGGCGTGACCGCGCTGCAGGCGGGCGGCGCGTGGAGCGGCCGCAAGCTCAGCGGCGTGATCGGCGAGAGCGGCGTGCACTTCGTCCAGATGACGCACGACGGCGCGCCGGCGAGCTACCGCTTCCGGGCCCGCGTGGTGCGCGCGTCGAGCTTCGAGAGCGAGCCCAACAATTCACCGGCGCAGGCGCCGACCCTGGCGTCTGGCCAGCGCTACGCCGGCGCCTTGGTCGACGCGACCGACCGCGACTGGTACCGCATCGACGCGGAGGCGGGCAAGCTCGTCGTTCTGCAGTGCTACGGCGGCTGGGCGATCAACGGCGGCTCGGGCGAGCGCGGCTCATGGGGCTCCTCGGTCGCGCCCTATCTGATCCTTCACGACGACGCGCCGACGCCCAACGAGCTGAACCAGAGCACGACCGATGTCGAGTTCTGCACCACCGAGGGCATCGCCGAACTCGAGCCCGCCGTCGCGCTCGCCTTCATCTCGCCGGTCAACGCCACCTTCTACCTCAGCGTGCAGGACGCGCAGTCGCGCGAGTCGATCGATCACCTCTACGTGATCGAGCGCCGCTGACGCACTCGCGCCGCTCAGCGGCGGTGCTTGATGAGCAGCAGCGCTGACTCGGGCGCGAAACCTTGCGCGGGATCGAGTTCGCGCAGGAGGAACTCGAAGCGCGCCAGGGCTTGAGCGTTGGGTTGGATGCGGCCTTCGGGACCCGTCTCGCGCCAACTGGCCGGAATTCCACCGAACGGATCGGAGCGCGGGACGATGCGCGCGTTGAGGTACGTCGGCGCGAGCGCTGCGAAGGCGCCCATGTCGACCTTGTAGTCGTGGCCCGGCATGCCGCGGCCATCCGTGCTCGCCGGCTGGAGCGGCGCCTTGTTGGTCAGGCCGTGCGTGTCGTAGACGACGAGGTTCTCGGGGAAGTAGCCGAAGGCCCCGATGTTGCCCAGCACCATCGACTCGCCCGGCTGCGTGTGCAGCGCGAGCGCGCGGCCGATGTCGATCCACTCGGCGATGTCGACCACGCCCTTGCGCCAGACCTCATGCTCGCTGCGGTACTCCTGGCCCCAGCGGAAATGGCACGTTTCGCGCAGCGCGCGCGGCGCGAGGTGCAGGTCGAAGCCGGGCGCGAGACCGAGCACCACCAGACTCGCTCCACCGACGTTCGCGGCCGCGTTCGAGCGCAGCGACGACAGCCACGCGGCGGCGCCGAGCGCCGCGAACGGCAGCGCGGGCACGAGCATGCGGTGCATCATCATCCAGTCGCCGCCGACGAGCGCGACGTAAGCGCTCGCGAGCGCTACGGCGAGCAACGCGGGAGCCGCGAGCCCGGTCGAGTCGCGTCTCAGGACCCATGCGGCGCCGCCCAGCGCCAGCGGGACCGACAACACCGCGAGCCCCAGGCTCGCCACGTACTTCGCGCCGCGCTCGAGCGCGACCAGGCCCAGGTGGACCTTCACCCGCGCCGTGTTCGGACCCCATTCGCCGAAGTACGAGTGGCGCCAGCTCACGTAGGCGGCGCACACGCACGCAGCGACGATCGCCGTCGTGAGCACGGGCCGCAGCGCGCTCGCCCGTTCGCGCGCGCTTGCTCCGGCGCGCAATCGCGCGAACGCCGCCGCGGCGAGCGCGATGGCGATCCACACGAAGCCGTCGGCTCGCAGCAGCACCGCGGCGGCGGCCCACAGGCTGGCAGGCGCACTCCACGTTCGCCGCTCGCCTGGCCTGGACAGCGCTTCGAAGCAGCCGAAGACGCTCAGCGCGAAGCTCATCGTCTCGAGCCCGCCCGTAGCCCACACACCGATCGGCGGCAGCGCCGCGAACATGAGCGTGCTCCACAGGCGCGCGCGGCCCGAACTGGCGCTCCGCGCGGCGATCGCGCGCCCGACCAGCCAAGTCAGCGCGAGCGCGCTGGCCGTGCTCGCGATCCGGCTCGCGACCATCGGCTCGAGGCCGAGGCGCTCGAAGGCCGCGCAGGCGAGCACCCACAGGAAGTTCGAGAAGCCCTCGACCGGCGGCGACTCGCCCAGGTTCCACACCAGTCCGTGGCCCTGCGCGAGGTGGCGCGCGTAGCGGAACGAGATGAACGCGTCGTCGACCAGGAAGTCGAAGCGCCAGGCGGCTGCGAGCGTGAGCGCCAGCGCGGGGAGGAGCGTCGCACCGAGTGCGGCCACGGCCGCTCGCGGGTGTTCGGGGGCGCGCGCATCCATCCGCGGGCGGAGCCTACGGCGCCGCGCCGCGCTCGCAAACAACCGCTGCGCCGGGCTGCGCGTGTGCAGCGCTCGTGGCCACTGACACGCCGCCAGTCTTCGCGCAAAAGCGACCCGTTCTCGCGCCCGCTACAGCGAGCGCCAGTTCATCCTGCCCCGCAGCGATCTCGTGGGGCGCGCGCTGTTCTCGCGCGGAGCTGCAGGCCGCGCCCGCTGGCGAACACCCGTTCTACGCGGGAGCCCTCGAGCCCTCGCGCCAGAGAATCTGGCAGGTCAGGCGCTGCCGCGTCCTCGTTGAGCGGCTCGCGAATACGTCGGGCTCGCGCCCGCTGGTCGCATCGCGCGCCAGGCTGCCTACAATCCCGCGCCCAATGCCGGCCCTCGTTCGCCGCGCGCTCGTCGCGCTCTGTTTCGCGCTGGCGGCGGCCTGGGCGTGGAGCCCGTTGTTCGTCCACAGCCTGCGCGGTGAAGAGCTCGGCGCGGCAGCAGCACTGCGACGCGTCGAGTCGCTCGCCGACGCAGCGCGCTTCGATCCAGCGCACGCGCGCCCGCTCGCAGCGCTGATCGGCGGGGCGCTCGCGCGCGTGCTCGACGGGGCGCCGGCCGCGCTCGAGGTCGCACTGTGGCGCGCACATCACGTGGCGCTGCTGCTGCTCGCTGCGTGGTTGCTCGGACGCTTCGTGCGGCGCCTGGGCGAGCCCTGGATCGGCGCCGAGCTCGCGCGCGCCGCAGGTTGGGCCGCGGCGCTCCTGTTCGCGCTGCATCCGCTCTCGGTCGCCGCGCTGGCCTCGCTGCGCGCCGGCGCGCTCCTGTGGGCGCTGGTGTTCGCCTTCGCGTGCCTGTGGAGCTTCCTGCGTGCGCGCCAGGAGCGCACTCCGCGCGCGCTCGGCTGGGCGGCAGCGCTCGCGACGGCGGCGGGGCTGTGCCACGGCGTCGCGCTGGCGTTGCCGCTGTGGCTCGCCGGAGTCGAGTACGCCTCGTCCGCGCGCCGACGCCCTGCGGCGTTGAAGGCGCGCGCGGCTGCAACCGCATTCGTGGTCGCCGCCGCGTGCGTCGCGATCGACTCTGGCCTGCGCGCCATCGCCGCAGGCGCTGCGCTCGCGCCGCCCGAACTCGCCGCCGCCTTCGCCTCGCTCGGCGCTCCGCTGTCGACCTGCGCCACGGCGCTCGAGCGGCTGGGCATGCTGTGGGTGGCGGTGAATGCGCACGTCGCGGCGGGCGCCGGTTTCGTGCTGGCCGGACTCGCCGCGCTCGCCACGCTGCACCCCATGCTCGGCGCGGCCCGCGCTGCGCCGCGCTTGTGGGGCTGGATCCTGGGCGCTGTCGCGTTGGCGCTGTTCTCGACGGAGTTCCTCGCCGCGCGCGTTCGCGTCCATCCGCTCGACTGGTCCATGGCCGACACGCTGCTCCCCGCGGCTGCGGTGGCGGCCAGCGCGAGCGCACTGGCGATCACGTCGCGCTCGGGAGCTTCGCGCGTCGCCCTGCCCGCGCTCGTGGGCGTGTTGTTCGCGCTCGTGTCGCACCTCGACGCGTTGGCGTACTCGCGCGCGGCGCGTGAGGTGGCGGCGGCGCGCTCGGTGTTCGCGGGGCTCGAGCGGTCGGGCGGGACCGTGCTGCTCGTCGACGCGCCGGCGACGGCGTTCGGAGTCGGCGTGTTCGAGGGCGCGCCGTGGCAGTGCGCGGACGCCGACGCGTTTGCGGCCTGGCTGCGCGCGCCGCAGTCCCACGTCGCCCGCGACGAGGCTCGCACATGGTTCCGACCGGTTCGCAGCGCCGAGGGCGCGGTCGAGTGGCGCGCCGCGGCGTTGCGGCCTGCGCCCGCGCAGCCGGTCGAAGTCAGCTGGGTGCGCGAAGGTCGCTCGCCCGGACTCCAGGTCGATCCGCTCAGCGCGGGCGCGCTGCTGGTCAGCTTCGAAGAGCCGCTCGAGAGCGAGCGTCCGCTGGCGATGGCCTGGCGCACGCTCGCGCGCGCTGGCGAGAGCGAGGGCGAAGGGCGCAGCGCGGGCGTGTTCAGCGAACTGGGAGCGACGCCCCAGGCCTGCTTCGACCTCGAGCGCAACCTGGAGTGGCTGGCGAGCGGCGAGGTGCGCCTGATCTGGTCGGAGTCCGGTTGGAGCCGCATCGACAGCGCGCGTCTCGCTCCGCGCCTGCCCGCGCCGCCGCTCGAGCGCGAGCCGCGCATCGAGGGCGGGCGGTGGAGCTTCTCACGCCTCGCGCCGGCCCCGGCGGGCGCGAGGTCGCGCACTTGGCGGCTGCGCGTGATCGACCTCGAGCGCCTGCGTTCGCACGCGCTCGACGCGAGCGCCGACGACGCGAGCGAGTTGCGCTTCGACGGCGTGGCCGAGCTGGTCGAGCGCCTGCGCGCAGAAGGCGCCGGCGAGCTCGTGTGGCGACTCGACGCGCTGGTCGACGAGCTGTGCGTCGAGCGCCTCGACGGCCGCGTTCCGTGAGCGCGTCGACGCGCGGGTTCGCCGAGCTGGCTGCGGGCCGAGCCGCGATCCGCAGTGCAGTCGCAGCGCGACGTTGATCGCGGGCGAGGCGCGACTCGGATTGCGGGCGCAGCCGGACGTTGATTGCCGGCGAAGCCGGTCGCGCGCCTACTTCACCAGCGGCTGCAGCTCGCGCACCAGGTTCTTGGCGTTCTCGTCCTGCGGGTGCGTGAACGAGGCCCACAGCGCTTCGGAGTAGGCCAGGTTCAGGCGGCGCTGCTTCTCGAACTCGCTGATGTTGGGATTGCTGAGCGCGGTGTTGCGCAGCAGCATCACGTAGTTGAGCGACACCTCGCGCAGCTTGGGATCGCGCTCGATGGCGCGCTTCCACAGCTCGATCGCCTCCTCGAAGCCGTTGCGCGTGAGGATCGCGATCTCGCCCATGTACATCAGCGCCAGCGCGTTGTCCTCGTACTCGATCAACTCGCTGAACAGCTTGGTGGCGGTTTCGGTCTGACCCGAGCGCATCGCGAACTGCGCGAGCTGCAGCTTGGGGTCCGTGCGGCGCGTGCCGGCCTCGCTCACGCGCTGCAGTTCGGCCGTGGCCTCCTCGTGTCGACCCAGATTGGCCAGCATGGCCGCGATCGTCAGCGCCGTCGGCGAGTGCGCCGGCTCGAGCTCGGCCGCGCGCCGGAAGAACGCCAGACTCGCCTCGGGACCCTCGGTCGCCATCACGAACTGGCCCCAGTTGTAGGCCTCCGAGAAGGCCATCTGCTCGAGCGGAACGCGCGCGCCGCGCGACGGGCGCGAATAGCTCGCTGGTACGCCCGCATTCATCTCGCGCCGCCGGCCGAGGAGCTGCGTGCAGCGGTGCTCGCCCGTGAGGATGTTCTTCACCATCACGAACGCCACGTCCATTTCGCTCGTCGAGAGCGGCTCGCCCTGCTGCGCGCGCCAGGCGATGTACTGGTCGAGGTAGTGCTGCGGGCTGGTTCCGTCGGGGCCGAAATCGAAGCCCGGGTCCTTCTCGAGCAAGTCGGCGTTGCGCCCCAGGAACATGTTGCGCGCGCCCTTGTACTCGAGCAGCTGGTGGTCGTCGGTGTTGAGCGGACCGACGCCGCTGAGCGCGCGGAAGTGCGAGGGGCTCGCGCCGTGGTAGGCGAACAGCGTGGCCAGGTTGAAGCACGTGACGCGGGCGAGATCCTGGCGGATCGCCGGCACGTCGAAGCGCTCCTCCATGCGCGCGAAGTCCGGGCGCAGCGGCTCGAGCGAGGCGAGGCAGATCACGTCGGACTCGACCGTCATGAAGGCCTCGACGTGCGGGAACTCGGAGTTGATCGTGCGCACGATCAGCTCGATCGTCTCGTTGGACTGCTCGTAGTGGTGGAACCACACCATCATCACGCCGCCCGGGTTCAGGCGCGCCTTGCAGTCGCGGTAGAAGTCGTCGGTGAACAGGCTGCCGATGCCCGCGATCCAGGGGTTGGAGGGCTGCGAGACGATCAGGTCGTACTTGCGCGGCACGGTGCGCAGGAAGGTGCGCGCGTCGTCCTGGTAGACGTGCGTCTTGGGGTTGTCGAGGACCTGGTGGTTGAAGGGCTTGAACAGGTAGTCCGCGTCGAGCACGGCCTTGGAGATCTCGACCACGTCGATGCGCTCGACGGACGGATGCAAGCTCATCGCGCCGGTGGTCACGCCCGAGCCGTGGCCGATCACCATCACGTCCTTGGCGTCGGGCAGGAACAGCATCGGGATGTGCCCCGAGAGCACGAAGGTGATCATGTCGAGCGGCCCGGTCGAGGCGTCGCCCTTGCTGTTGATGTAGATCGCGGCGTTGCGATCGCGCCGCACGCCCATCACGGTCGCGTCGGCGTCCTCCTGCAAATAGAACTCGTCCCAGCCATCCTTCTTGGGGTCGTTGTCGCGGATGTGCTTGCGCTTCCAGGCCTCGAAACTCGTGGCGGGGTAGCGCGAGCGCACGAGCTCGTTGTCCTCGAGCCCCGAAGGCAGCGGCCGGCGCAGGCGCAGGTGGCCTTCGGCGTGGTTCAGCGTCGTGTGCCAGTGCGAGAGACCGACGGCGTAGAAGGCCAGCACTCCGAGCGTCGCTGCAAGCGTGGTCGCGCGCTGTGCGAGCGGGATTTCGGTCGCGGCGAACAGCAGCAGCAGCGCGGCGGCCATGTTGAGCCCGAGGTTGAAGTGCAGCGCGCCGTCGATGCCGAGGTTCGGCATCAGGAACAGGCTCGTCACGGTCACGCCGAGCACGTTGCCGATCGTGTTCCAGGCGTAGGTCGAGCCGACCGTGCCGCCGATGCTCGCTGCGCTGCGCGCCTGGATCTGCGACACCAGCGGGAAGCCCATGCCGATCAGCATCGTCGGCAGAATCAGCATGGCGAAGCAGATCAGCGCCTGGCCCGTGAGGAAGCGCTCGAATCCGTACGGCTTCTCCGCGTCGGCCAGCATCACCGTCGGATCGTCGCTCCACACGAGCAACTCGGTGCGCATCGAACTGACCCAGTAGGGCAGGTGCTCGACGACGTAGGTCGAGAGCGCCACGGTGATGATCACGCCGAACTGCGAGAGCGCGAGCAGCGCCAACGGCTTGCGCACGTTGACGAGAGAGATCACTCCGCTTCCCAGGCCGATGCCGGTGATGAAGCACATCAACATCACCGTGAACGAGAAGGTCGAGGAGCCCAGGCCCAGCGCGATGATGCGCAGGTAGACGATCTCGTAGCCCATGGCCGCGAAGCCGGCGAGCGCCAGGGCCCACAACGTGGCCGAGAACTGGCCGCGCGTGTAGTGCTCGGTCGGCGGCGTTTCGTGCTCGCTGGGCTGCGCGCTCATCGTCGTGCGCGAGTCGGCCAGCCAGACCATCGCCGCCGCGATGAAGTTGAGCGACGAGGCCGCGACGAGCGAGCCGTAGATGCCGAACTGGGGCAGCAGGTAGAAGCCCGCGAGGCCCGAACCGATCACCGCGCCGATGTTGTTGAGCGCGTACAGGCTCGCGACGGCCTTGCGCGTCTGCGCCACTTCCTGGACGAGGTAGCGCGCGAGCACCGGCAGCGTGCCGCCCATCATCACCGCCGGGACCGTGATCACGCCCAGCGAGAGCACCAGGCGCAGCACCGTCTTCAAGCCGGCCTGTTCGAAGGTCGCGGCCGCCACGCTCTCGTACATCGCGCCGGCGATGCCCGTCAGCCACGGCAGCGCGATGCAGTACAGACCGATCAGGATCTCGAGCACCACGTAGACCATCAGCGGGCGCTCGCGCTTGTCCGAGCGCTTGCCGAACAGCACCGCGCCGAGCGCCAGGCCGCCCATGAACACGCCCAGCACGACGGCGTGCGCCTTGGCGGTGCTGCCGGTGAGGTTGGCGAGCAGCTTGGCCCACACGACCTCGTGCATCAGGCCTGCAAGTCCGGACAGGAACAGCGCGAGCAGGACGAGCCCGCGCTGGCGGGTGGACGAAGTCATCGGGGGGGTGCGGTGGGGGCGCCGGGGACGGGTTGTAAGCGAGCCAAACTACCAAACCGCTTCGCACCCGAGCCCGCGCGCCGCGCTGCTACATTTCCGCGATGCCTTCACAGCCTACGAAGCAACTGGAGTGGTTCCCCAGTCCCCGCCCGGGCCGCGAGTTCGAGATCCGCTTCGAGTGCCCGGAGTTCACCTGCCTGTGCCCCAAGACCGGCCAGCCCGACTTCGCCACGATCCGCATCCGCTACACGCCGGCCGAGCGCTGCGTCGAACTCAAGAGCCTCAAGCTCTACCTGTGGTCCTACCGCGACCAGGGCGCCTTCCACGAGGCGGTGACCAACCAGATCCTCGACGACCTCGTGGCGCTGCTCTCGCCGCGCAAGATGGTCGTGGAGGGCGACTTCATGGTGCGCGGCGGCATCCACACGGTGGTCGAGGCGAGCTATCCGTGATGCGGCTGGGCCTGCGCGCCGCGTGACCGTTCAGTACTCGCTGGTTGTACGGTGCCAGAGCAATCTGTCCCACGCCGCCGTTGCGTTCGGGTCGCCCGTTGCGTGGCGCGGCGTGGGACAGATTGCTCTGGCACCGTACAACCAGCGGTGGCAAGTCGGCCGCGCAGGGTGGATGCGAAGTGGCGAAGCTCGATGGAGTGGCGACCCGGCAGACGCTCACGCCGTGCTGCGTTACCACCAACGCCGAGCCCCGGGCCTCCACGACGTTCGGCTGCATCTCGCGTTCATGCACCACTGTCAGAAGTCACCACGCCATAGCGTCAAATTGACAGCATGGCGCGGTGGATTCTGACACAGGGGCGGGCGCGCCGGGCGGCTGCGCGTATTCGGTCGAGAGTCTTGCGCTGGCCGATCGTGGAGGCTCCGCGTTGGTCGTGCGGCGAACGCTCATGGCGTGACAACTCGAGCTAGGCGCACTCCGCCGTCCCGGCTACGGCGTTCCGGCGAGGATCCTCCGACTGATGCCGAAGTGGAGTGGGCCGCCAAGCGGGTCCAGCCCCCGCCTCGGCAGACTCGTAGGGCGGAGTCTTCAGTGCCGTCGTCTCTCAATCCGTCGCCGCGGCGTGGTTTCGACTTCGCGTCGTACGTGTCTGCGCACCACTCCCGCACATTGCCGTGGACATCGTGCAGGCCGAAACCGTTGGCACGACGTCCGACGACGGCAAGTAGTCCGCTGAACTCGGTCACGCTTGCGAGGTCGGCAACATCGTTGCCGGACCACCAGCGTGAGGTCGTTCCTGCGCGGCAACCGTACTCCCACTGAGCTTCGGTCGGCAACTGGCACCACCACGACTCACGTTGCAGCGCCAAGCGGACCTCGTTCCAACTGACGTAGGTTCTGGGTTCGAGAGGCACAAGCAAAGCCGGCGTCATCATGACCGACATCTTGAAGTCCACGTCGTGCTCATCCCGCAGAGTCAAGTCCGCGTCTTCGACGTCCCAAGTCATCGTCACCCCTGGAGGTAGATGACTCTCGCGAGACAGCTGAGCCAGCTTCTCCTGGTGAACTACCTTTTGCTTAGTCCACCGGCTCCATTGCGCATTCGTCATCTCGTACTTCGAGAGGAAGAACGGATCGAGGTCGACCTGGGTGATCCAATCTTGTTGTTGATCGTCGACGGTGCTCTTCGGCACGCGGCCACCGGGCAGGAGCACGAAGACCATCCCTGTCTCGGGAGTCAGCGTGAGTCGGCCCTCGGCATCACGAAGCACACGTCCGTCGGCGCCAAGCACCGGCTCCGTGCCCGTCTGCAGGTGAACGAACTCCCACAGGCCGGTCACTGGGTTCTCACCGAGCGGCAGCAGGCCCAGTTGCGGCGTCACGCGCTCGCCGCTCGGCCACTTCTGGCCCTCGTACTTCGGGGCCGTGGCGATACCTTCGATCGCTTCGGCCCAGCGCGCCTTCGCCTTGTCGCTGAGCGCCGCCTCTCTCGCGACGGCGAGCATCCGCGCTTGCCATAGGAGATCGGTCTCGAGCGTCGCGAGCTGGGAGCGCAGCCACTCTGCAGCGCTGTCGCGACTCGAGTTGGCGTCGAGCTCCGCGAGCTTAGCCTGCACATCCGCCAAACCGGGGCGCCATTCGATGTCGCGCTCGAGGTCATCCTCCTTGCCATTCAGGAGCTTCTCGGACTCCTCGATCCACCACAGATAGGCCGGCTTGCCCAGTCGATCGAGGCCGTCGAGCGTGCGGCTCTGGGCGCGCAGACGCGCGAGTTCTTGGATCATGCCGCTCAACTTGTCCTCGCGGCTCGCGGCGCGCAGCGCAACGTTGGCTGCTTCGGTCTCGCGCGCGAAGTTGACCGAGAACGCGACGCCGCCGAGCAGCGCGAGCACAGCGGCCGCCAGCGACGCGGCGAGCGGCTTGTTGCGCTGCACCCACTTGCGCGTCTCGGCCCACGTGCCGGCCTCGTAGGCCGCGACCACGCGACCATCGAGAAACGCGCGCAGGTCGTCGGCGAGAGCCATCGTCGTCGGGTACCGCGCGGCGATCTCGCGCTGCATCGCCTTCTCGATAATCGCGACCAGCTCAGGCGCCGTGCGCGGCGCGAGTGACTCCACCGACTCCGGCGGGCCACGCAGCAGGGCGGCGAGGATCGTGTGCTGCGAAACGCGGCCCTCGGCGGGCACGTAGGGCAGGCGGCCGGTCACGAGCTGGTAGAGCATCGCGCCGATCGAGTAGACGTCGGAGTGCGGGCCCAGCTTGTCGAGCTGGCCGCGCGCTTGTTCCGGCGGCATGTAGCTCGGCGTGCCGACCACGTCGCCATCCATCGTCACCAGCGGCGAGTCGGGCGTGCTGTCGCGCTGTTCGCGGCGCTCGGTGCGAACGACGCTCGCGGTCGTCGCGTTCTCCGGCCGCAGGCGCAGATCGTGCTTGTCCTCGCGGCCCAGCACGCGCGCCAGGCCCCAGTCCATCACGTACACCTCGCCGAACTTGCCGACCATCACGTTGGCCG
>WYBT01000060.1 GCA_011525785.1 Planctomycetaceae bacterium | reverse complement strand
GAGCAATCTGTCCCACGCCGCAGTCGCGTTCGAGCTGCCCGTTGCGTTGCGCGGCGTGGGACAGATTGCTCTGGCACCGTACGACCAACCGCGGCGCCGAACAACTGCTTGCGCGCTACCCTCGTGGGCTATGCGCATTGCATCGATCGGCGGCGGCCCGGCGGGACTGTACTTCGCGATCCTGATGAAGAAGGCATTCCCAGAGGTCGAGATCGACATCTACGAGCGCAATCAGCCCGGCGACACCTTCGGCTGGGGCGTGGTGTTCTCGGACGAGACGCTGGGCAACTTCGAGCGCGCCGACGAGCCGACCTACGCCGAGATCCGCCGGCGTTTCGCCTACTGGGGCGACATCGACACCTTCATCGGCGACGCGTGCGTGCGCTCGAGCGGCCACGGCTTCTGCGGCATGGCGCGCAAGACGCTGCTCGCGATCTTCCACGAGCGTTGCCGCGAGCTCGGCGTGCGCCTGCACTTCGGCGCCGAGGTGAACGACGAGGGCGCGGTGGGCCCGGCCGACCTGGTGCTCGTCGCCGACGGGGTGAACAGCGTCATCCGCGCGCGCCACGCGCAGCACTTCCAGCCCGACATCCGCTGGGGCAAGTGCCGTTTCGCCTGGCTGGGCACGACCAAGCCGCTCCCGGCCTTCACCTTCATCTTCCGCGAGAACGAGCACGGCCTGTGGCAGATCCACGCCTACCCGTTCGAGGACGGACTCTCGACCTTCATCGTCGAGTGCCACGAAGACGTGTGGCGCCGCGCGGGCTTCGAGCAGGCGAGCGAGGCGCAGACCTTGGCCTACTTCGAGAAGCTCTTCGCCGACCACTTGGGCGGCCACAAGCTGCTCGCCAATCGCTCGGTGTGGCGCGTGTTCCCCGAGATCAAGTGCGCGCGCTGGCGCCACGGGAACATGGTGCTGATGGGCGACAGCGCGCACACGGCGCACTTCTCGATCGGCTCGGGCACCAAGCTCGCCATGGAGGACGCGATCGCGCTGTGCGCGGCGTTCCAGGCGCACGGCTTGAACGACGTGCCGCGCGTGCTCGAGGCCTACGAGAATTCGCGCCGAGTCGAGGTCTCCAAGCTCCAGCGCGTCGCGCGCACCAGCCAGGAGTGGTTCGAGCACACCGCGCGCTATCTGAAGCAGGCGCCGCTCGAGTTCACCTTCAACTTGATGACGCGCTCGCGGCGCATCACCTGGGACAACCTCGCGCTGCGCGATCCCAAGCTGATCGGCGAGGTGCGCGAGTGGTACGCCAACGCGCACGGCGCGCCCAAGCGCGCGGGCAAGCCTTCGCCGGCGCCGATGTTCACGCCGCTCAAGCTGCGTGAGCTCGTGCTGCGCAACCGCGTCGCGGTGTCGGCCATGTGCCAGTACTCGGCCGTCGACGGAACGCCGAACGACTGGCACCTGGTGCACCTGGGCAGCCGCGCAGTCGGCGGCGCGGGCCTGGTGATGACCGAGGCCACTGACGTCACGCCGCAAGGGCGCATCACGCTCGGCTGCACAGGCATGTGGAGCGACGCGCACGAGCAAGCCTGGCGGCGCATCGTCGAGTTCGTGCACACGCACTCGCGCGCCGCGATCGGGATGCAGCTCGCGCACGCGGGCCGCAAGGGCTCGTGCAACCTGCCCTGGGAAGGCGACGATCCGCTGCGCGACGCGCGCGCCTGGCCCACGCTCGGCCCGAGCGCCGATCCGTTCGCCGAGGGCTGGCCGGCGCCGCGCGCCATGACGCGCAAGGACATGGACGAGGTGCGCGACGCCTTCGTGGCCGCCGCGCGCCGCTGCGAACGCGCGGGCTTCGATCTGATCGAGCTCCACATCGCGCACGGCTATTTGCTCTCGAGCTTCCTCTCGCCGCTCTCCAACCGGCGCAGCGACGAGTACGGCGGCTCGCTCGCCAATCGCATGCGCTATCCGCTCGAGGTCGCGGCCGCGGTGCGCGCCGCCTGGCCCGCGCACAAGCCGCTCGCCGCGCGCATCTCGGCCAGCGACTGGCTCGACGACGAAGGCGGCTTCACGCTCGCCGAAGCGGTCGAAGTCTCCAAGGCCTTGAAGGCCGCGGGCTGCGATCTGATCGACGTCTCGTCGGCCGGGAACTCGCCTCGCTCGCGCCCCGAATACGGCCGCATGTACCAGGTGGGCTTCGCCGAACGCATCCGCTTCGAGGCCGACGTCCCGGTGATGACCGTGGGCGGCGTGATGAGCCCCGACCACGTCAATTCCGTGCTCGCCGCCGGCCGCGCGGACCTGTGCGCCGTCGCGCGCGCGCACCTCTCGGATCCTTATTTCACGCTTCACGCAGGCGCGCAGTACGGCTACGACGAACCCGCCTGGCCGGTGCAATACCTGGCGGCGAAGCCGCGCTGAAAGTGCGCATCAGCGCAGCAGGCCGATATCGCACTCTGCTTCACGGACAGCGACTTGTGAGTTTCACCTGACTCGGCGAGGCTGTGCGCGTCGCCGCGGGTCGCGCGGCCCCGGCGACTCCCCGTGGGTGCAGCCACGTATTCCGCGCGAAACGCAGTCAGGAGAACTCTCAGTGAAGTCCCCGTTCGCATCCCTGTTCGCATCTCCGTACGCGATCCTCGTCCGCAGCACGCTCGCAACTGGCCTGCTGGCCATGAGCGCGACGGCCCAAGTCTCGCTCGAGTGGAGCGCCACGCAGCCCGACAACTCGGGCGACGAGTTCGCGCAGTCGCTCGCCGTTGGACCGGACGGGTCGGTGTACCTCGCCCAGGTGTTCCCGGGCAACGCGCCCAACAACTTGGACGTGCGGCTCGTCAAGCACACCAACGCCGGCGCGTTCGCGTGGCTCGCGGAGTGGGACACCTACGGCTTCAACGACATCGTGACTGCCATGCTCACCGCGCCGAACGGAGATTTGTTCGTCGCCGGCGTCGCCCGACGCGAGACGGCGATCGGTCACATCAACCACGACGCGACGCTGCGCAAGTTCTCCCCTGGCGGGACTCAGCAGTGGTTCGCCGCGTCGCAGGGCTTCGGAGGAACAGCGGTGGACTTCGTGGCGCTGGCGCGGCTGTCGAACGGCGCCGTGATCGCCGCCGGCCGCAAAGGCTCGGGCGGACACCTCGTGCGCTTCTCCGACACCGGCGTGCTCGAGTGGCAGCGCACGATCGCGGGCGGTCTGGGTGGAACCGTGCTCCGCGACATCGTGGTGCTCGCCGACGATTCGATCGTCGCGTGCGGCCACCGCGGCACGAACTTCAACGGCGCACTCACGGTGTGGCGCTTTGACGCCGACGGGAACGAGCTGTGGAGGTCGATGCTCGACGAGTTCGTCGAGCAGCAGAGCGAGGGAGGTTCGCTGTGCATCACGCCTCTGGGCCGCGTCGTGGTCGGCGGCTGGCGGAACAGCCCGGCTCTCGTCGAAGACATGGCGCTGGCGCAGTTCGATCCGGCGGACGGGTCGCTCGACTGGAAGCTCTATGTGAGCGCGAACTCGGGCCCTTCGGGCATCGACGAGATCAGCAAGGTCGCCGCGACGCCCGATGGCGTGATCTGGTGCGCAGGCCGGCGTTTCGACACCCAGAGCGACATGGACACCGTGATCCTGCGCGTCGACGGCGGCGGCGCGTTGCTGTCGCTCGAGACGTGGGCCGGCGGCGCCACGAACTACGACCAGCCGCAGTCGCTCCACGTTGGCAGCGCGGGCCAGGCCTGGGTGAGCGTGAATGGCGGAAGTTCGACCCGCGACATCGCGGTGCTGCAGTTCGACTCGGCGGGCGGGCTCAGCTCGCAGGACGTGATCGACCTGGGCGGCGACGAATTCGGTTCCGTCGTCGCCTACGGCCCGGGCGAACAGCTCACCGTCGCGGGCGGGACCAATGCGAGCGGCGACTATGACGTGCTCGCGGTCCGCCTCGACCTGAGCGACGCCCCGAGCGGCT
The DNA here is from genome assembly GCA_011525785.1 of Planctomycetaceae bacterium. Lineage (GTDB taxonomy): Bacteria > Planctomycetota > UBA1135 > UBA1135 > WYBT01. Next base: position 45,408 of record WYBT01000060.1, on the reverse strand, counting down.
ACTGCACCGCGAAAGTGAACAGCCTGGGCTGCGCGCCGTTGCTCAGCTTCACAGGCGCTTCGAGCGCGAGCGCAACGGGCGGCTTCGAAGTGCGCTGCTCGCAGGTGCGCAACCAGAAGGCGGGACTGCTGGTGTATTCGCTCGCCGGACCGGCGTCGGCGCCGTTCCAAGGCGGGTACCTGTGCGTGGCTGCGCCGCGCCGGCGCACGCCGGTGACGAGTTCGGGCGGCGCTGCGAGCGGCGACGACTGCAGCGGCGTGTTCGCGCTCGACCTCAACGCCTTCGCGGCCGGCTCGCTCGGCGGCACGCCCGCGCCCGAACTCTCGGTCGCCGGAACCAGCGTGCACTGCCAGCAGTGGAGCCGCGATCCCGGCGCGGTTGCGAACAGCGGGCTGTCGAGCGGCCTGCGCTACGTCGTCGGCCCCTGAGCTGCGCAAGTCGCGCGCGCAGGCGCGGAAGGTTGGCGCCGCGCGCGCGCATCTCTCCGATCCGAACTTCACGCTGCACGCCGTCGCGCAGTACGGCTACGACGAGCCCGCCTGGCCGGTGCAGTACGTGACTGCGAAGCCGCGCTGAAGCGTGCGTCGGCGCCGGAGCACGACTACGAACTCGCGAGCCCAGGCGGCGCCTTGCGAACTCATGCCGCTGCGGCGAGGCTCCGTGGGTCGACCGAGGGTCGCGCGGCCCCGACGACGAACCGTGGGTGCAGCCACGTATTCCGCGCGAGTCGCAGTCAGGAGGAGTCCCCGTGAAATTCCCGTCCGCATCCGTGTCCTCGGCCGTCGTGCGCGGCGCGCTCATCGGTCTGCTAGCGCTCGACGCGGCCTCGCAGGTTTCGCTCGAGTGGAGCGCCACGCAGCCCGACAACTCGGGCGATGAAGTCGCGCAGGCGCTGGCCGTCGGGCCCGATGGCTCGGCTTACTTCGCGCACCAGATCGCGAGCGGCTCGAGCTCGAACCTCGATATCCGCCTGCTCAAGTACACGAGCAACGGCGCGTTCGCCTGGCTGACGGAGTGGGACACCTACGGCTTCAACGACGCCGTCACTGCGATGTTCACCGCGCCCAACGGCGACCTGTTCGTCGCGGGCTCGGACCGGCGCGAGACGACCTTCGGCGTCATCAACTTCGATGCGACGCTGCGCAAGTTCTCGCCGGGCGGCGTCCAGCAGTGGTTCGCGGCCTCGCAGGGCTTCGGCGGGACCCAGGTGCAGTTCTCGGCGCTGGCGCAGCTCTCGAACGGCGCAGTGATCGCGGGCGGACGCAAGGGCGGAGGCGGGCACCTGGTGCGCTTCTCGAGCGGCGGCGCGCTCGAGTGGCAGCGCACGCTGACGGGCGGTGCTGGCGGCGCAGGTGGAACCATGGTGCTCGACCTGGTCGTGCTGCCCGACGATTCGATCGTGGCCTGCGGCCGGCGCGCGTCGATCTACAACGGCGCCATGACGCTGTGGCGCTACGACGCTGCAGGGACCGAGCTTTGGATGACGATGGTCGACGCGACCGTCGCGCAGCAGAGCACGCTCGCGTCGGTGTGCATCACCAGCGCGGGGCGCATCGCCGCCGCAGGCTCACGGACCTCGCCCGCGCTCCAGCAGGACATGGCGCTGGCGCAGTTCGACGCCGCAGATGGTTCGCTCGACTGGAACCTCTACGTCGACACTTCGAACACCGGCGTCGACGAGATCCGCACGCTGGCCGCGGCGCCCGACGGCGCGCTGTGGTGCGCGGGTCGTCGCCATGACCCGCAGAGCAACATGGACACGGTGATCCTGCGCTTCGACGGCGGCGGCGGGTTGCTCTCGCTCGAGACCTGGGCCGGCGGCGCGACGCGCTACGACCAGCCGCAGGCGCTGTTCCTGGGCAGCGCGGGCCAAGCCTGGGTGAGCGTGATGGTCGGCGACGCGGATCGCGATGTCGCGCTGCTCGAGTTCGACTCCGCGGGCGAGCTCAGCTCGCAGTTCGTGTTCGACCTGGGCGGCGACGAGATCGGGTTCACCGCGGCCTTCGGTCCCGGGGAGCAGTTCACCGTCGCCGGCGGGACGAACGTGAGCGGCGACTACGACGCCCTGGTGCTGCGCGCGGACGCCAGCGACGCCCCCAGCGGTTACTGCACCGCGAAAGTGAACAGTCTGGGCTGCGCGCCACTGCTCAGCTTCACGGGCGCTTCGAGTGCGAGCGCGACGAGCGGCTTCGCCGTGCGGTGCGCGCAGGTGCGCAACCAGAAGTCGGGGCTGCTCCTGTACTCGCTCGCCGGACCGGCGGCGCTCCCGTTCCAAGGCGGCTATCTGTGCGTGGCCGCTCCGCGCCGGCGCACGCCGATCACGAGCTCGGGCGGCGCGGCGAGCGGCGACGACTGCAGCGGCGTGTTCGCGCTCGACCTCAACGCCTTTGCGGCCGGCTCGCTGGGCGGCGCGCCCGCGCCCGAGCTCTCGGTCGCTGGAACCAGCGTGCACTGCCAGCAGTGGAGTCGCGATCCCGGCTCGATCGCCGGCAGCGGCTTGTCGAGCGGCCTGCGCTACGTCGTCGGCCCCTGAGCTGCGCGAGCCGCGCACTCCGGCGCGGAAGGTTGGCGCCGCGCGCGCGCGCTGGCACGCTGCGCGGCCGTGGAACCCACCGCACCCGACGACGCGCCGCGAAATCGAGCGCCACGCTGGATCGGACCGGCGCTGGCGCTCTCGTTCGCGCTCAACGTGGCGGCGCTGGTGACGCCGTTCCTCGAGACCGAGTCGCTGCTCGGGCGGCCCAAGCTCTACAGCCTGCCGCGCTCGGTCGAGTTGATGTGGAGCGCGCGCCTGTACGCGCTGGCGCTGCTGGTGGTGGCGTTCTCGATCGTCTTCCCGTTCGCCAAGCTCATCGTCCTGTGGCGCGCCTGGCGCAGCGCGAACCCCAGCGAACGCCTGCTGCGCCAGCTCGCCTTTGTCGAGAGCTACGGCAAGTGGTCGATGCTCGACGTGTTCATCGTGTGCCTGCTCTTGTCGCTCACCGGCGATCAGTACTTCATCGCCGGGCGACCGCTGGTCGGCCTGCCGTGCTTCCTGGCCGCGATCGTGATCAGCATGTTGTGCGGCGAAGTGCTCGGACAGCGGCTGAGCGCTCACCGCCCGCAGCCCCAGGCGCGCGCCAAGCTCGGCTGGGTGCTGCTCGCAGCGGCCGCACACGTCGCAGCGGTGTTCATGCCGTTCCTGCAGGTCGACAGCTTCTGGCTCTCGAGCCATCACGTGAGCATCGCGAGCATGGCGCGCTCGCTGTACGCACTCGATTGGGCCGCCTGGGCGCCTGCGTTCTCGATCACGCTGTTCGTCGTGCTCGCACCGGTGGCGAGCTTGGCCGCGCAGTACCGGGGCGAGAGCGAGTCGGCGACGTTCTTGCAGCGCTGGAGCATGCTCGACGTGTTCCTGCTGGCGCTGGTGGTCTACCTCGTCGAAGGCAAGTCGTTCGTGCCGACCGCGATCGGCAACGGGGCCTACTGGCTGGCCGCAGCGATGGGCTTCTCGCTCGTCGCACGCCGCGTCGCGCGCGCTTCGGCCGCGTAGAAATGCCCTACACTCGGGCGCGTCCGCAACAGAGGAACGGCCCATGAACAAACTGGCGTGGTTGGCGGTGTGCATCGGCGCGAGCGCGAACGCGCAGACCCAGCTCGATTGGCTCAGCACGCGCAACTGGCCCTCGAACTCGACGGACTTCGGCCGTTTTTGCGCCGTCGACGCGAGCGGCGCGACCTATGTCGTCGGGCAGGTGTACGTGCCGCAGATGGGCTTCCCGCCCCCGCCGCCGACAGCGGACTTCGGCGTCACCAAGTTCGACGCGAGCGGCGCGCAGGTGTGGTCGACGCAGATCGACCCGCTCGGCGGCCAGGACTTCGCCTACGACATCGCGCTCTCGCCCAGCGGCGAGGTGTACGTCGTCGGCTACGCGTCGAGCACCGGCGGCGGGATCCCCGCGCTGATCAAGCTCGGCGCGAACGGCGCGCACCAGTGGACGCGCACCTACTCACTGCCCGGCTTCGCGCGCGCGATCGGCTTCGACTCCGCGGGGCAGCCGATCCTCGTGGGCCACGCCTTCGACGCGGTGACGAACAACGACGTGCTCGTCGCGAAGTACTCGAGCGGCGGCACGCTGCTGTGGGACGTGCGCCTCGACGGCGGCTCGAACTCGAGCGACAACGGCTACGGGCTGCTCGTGCTGCCGAACGACGAGTTGCTCATCGCCTGCGGGCTCGCGCCCTCGTCCGACTCGGACTTCGGCGTGCTGCGGCTCGATGCGAACGGCCAGTTGCTGTGGAGCCGCGTGATCGACGGCGGCGCCAACCTCGCTGACCACGCCACGCACGTTGTGGTTTCCGACGGCGTGGTGTTCGCGGGCGGCTATCGCACCGCGGCGAACGAGGACTGGATGACCGCGCAGTTCGCGCTCACGACGGGCGCGATCGTCGGCTCGCAGTTCCACGGCGGCAGCGGCGGCGGGACCGAGCGCGTGCGCTCGCTGGCGGTCGACTCGAGCGGCGTCGTGTGGGTCGCAGGCAGCCTCTCGAACGCCGCAACGGGCGTCGACATCGGAGTGCGGCGCTATTCGAGCGCGGGCGCGGTGTTGAGCTCAGCGACCTGGAACAACGCGCTCGTCAATGGCGACGACTCGCCCTTCAAACTGCTCCTCGGCGGCGAGGATCAGGCCTGGGTCACGGGCTACAGCTACGCCTCCACGGGGAGCCCGCTGTCGGTCGACGCGCTGGTGCTGCAGTACGACCGCAGCGGCGCGTTCAACTGGGCCGCGGGCTTCTCGACGCCCGGCGCCGCCGACGACCGCGCCTGGGACGCCGAGTTGAGCGCCGGCCCCGCGCTGCGCCTGAGCGGTTACTCGAACGGCGCCGGGACCGGCAACTACGACTTCCTCGCCGCGAGCATCTCGCTCTCCGACGCGCCGCACGGCTACTGCACGGCCAAGCTCAATTCGCTCGGCTGCGCGCCGCGCATGGGCTTCGTCGGATCCCCGAGCGCCTCGCTCTCGAGCGGCTTCGTGGTCGACTGCAGCAAGGTGCGCAACGACAAGAGCGGCCTGATTTTCTACAGCACGCTCGGCGCCGCCGCGGCGCCGTTCCAGGGCGGCACGTTCTGCGTCCAGCCGCCGACGCGGCGCACGCTGATCGCGCTCTCAGGGGGCTCGACGCCGCCGGCGAACGACTGCTCGGGCGTGTTCTCGATCGACATGAACGCCTACGCGGCGAGCGGCGTCGATCCGGCGCTCTCGACGGCCGGAACCCGCGTGTACTGCCAGACCTGGAGCCGCGACCCGGGCGCGAGCTTCAACACCAGCCTCTCGAACGCGCTGGCCTACACCGTGCTGCCCTAGCTGCGGGCGCTGGCGTCGCTCGCGTCGATCGGCGCGGAGCTCTCGAGGTACAGCGCCAGCCGCGCCAGCACGTTCGAGGTCGTGACCAGGCCCTCGAGTTTGCGCGCCTCGATCACCGGGATGGCCGAGAAGCGGTACATCGCGAGCGTCTCGACCGCCTGGCTCAGGCTCGCCGTCGGCGCGAGCGAGACCACCTCGGTCACCATGATGTCGCCCAGCTTGCGGCGCTCGCCGTCGCCGCGGCCCACGCACTGGCGCAGGTCGCGGTCCGAGACCAGCCCGACGAACCAGCCGTCGTAGCCGACGCACAGGTGCCGCGCTCCGCCGCGCCGCGCGAACTCGAGCGCCTGCGCGACGGGTGTCTGCACATCGAGCAGCTCGATCTCGCGCGACATCACGTGGGACAGCGGCGGGTTGAGCATGGCGCTCAGCGCGTCGCTCTTGTGCGCGTGGCGGAAGGCGCGCAGCGCGTCGCTCTCGGTCAGCATGCCGATCGCCTGGCCGCGCTCGTCGAGCACCGGCAGGCAGCCGATGCGCCGCTCGAGCATGCGCCGGCACGCGCCCTCGAGCTCGTCGTCCTGCGCCGCCGTCTCGAGCGTCGCGCTCATCAAGTCGCGCACAGCAGGCTCGCCGAGCGGCGCGCTGCGTGCGCGCTGCAGCGACCAGCCGGTGGCCTCGAGCAGATCGCGGTCGGACAGCACGCCCACGCAGCGCTCGTGGTCGAACACGAGCACGTGCCGCACCGCGTGTCGATCCATCGCCAAGATCGCATTGCCGATCCGATCGCTCGCGCGAACGCGCACCAGATCGGTCGACATCCATTCACCAACCCGCATGCCTTTCCTCCCGCGCCGGCGTTGGAAAGCGAGCCCGCGCCGGGTCCAGGGTAGACCCGCGCTGCAAAGGCGTGGGCTACGAAATTGGTCGAAGTGCGGGCGCGCAGCCGGCGCATCAGCGCGCGGGCGGCGGCCCGACGTAGAGCACGAAGTCGCCGCGCTCGCGGTGCTCGTCCCGCAGCTGGTCCGAGGACTCGGCCACGAAGCTCACCACCAGCGCACGCACGCCGGTGAGCTCGCGCTCCAGGGCCTGCACCGTGCCGCCGCGGTGATTGACGTGGAAGTTGCCCACGACGTGCACGACCGGGCGCTCACCGCCGAGCAGCGCATCGGCCACGCTGCGCGCCATGGTCCAGTCCCAGACCTGTTGCGAGCGGAACACGGCGTCGAGCCGCGCGCGCAGCTCGTCGCTCGCCTCCTCGCCCTGCGGGGTCATGATGCGGTCGAAGTCCTCGCGGTAGCGGCCGCCGATCAGCGCGTCGGGCACGCGCAGCGTGCGGCGCTGCTCGTCGGAGAGCTCACGCAAGCGCTCGAAGCCTTCGCGGCGCGCGAGCGACACATAGCGGCGCGGCGCGTTCGCGGCGTGGACCCTGCGCCCGGCGCGCTTGGCGCTCTCCACCATCGCGCGATGCCCGGGCGGGAAGTTGCCGGCGTTGCGGCCGGAGGCCTTCATGAACTCATCGAGGCTGCTCACGCCGCTCAAGTAGTCGTCGACGAAGATCTGCTCGTCGCGCTCGAGGAACTCCATCGAGAGCGACGCGCGCGGCTCGCGGGCGAGCACGTCGTCGAACAGCGCAGCAGCGCTCGCCAGGCCCAGCGGATGGCCGTGGTTCTCGCCGAGGAACACGACGTCGGCGGCGCAGGCGGCCTCGACGAGCTCGCTCCACTGCGCGGGACGCCCGTCGCCGCGGAACAGCGGCGCACGACGCGCCTCGTCGCTCGAAAGCACCTGCGCCGGCTCGGCGGAACGGCCTGCGACACAGCTGGAAACACAACTGGCGACGCCCAGCAGCGAGGCGAGCCACCAACCGCTCACGACGCCGCTCATCGCCCACCCGCCACGCCGCTGCGGCGCGCCGCCAGCTCGGCCTTGAGCTCCTTGCGCGCGACCTTGCCGCGATCGTTCTTGGGCAACGCCTCGCGCCATTCGAACCAGCGCGGGTACTTGTACGGCGCCATGCGCTCCTTGCAGTGGGCCTTGAGCTCGCCCTCGAGCGCCGCGCCGCCCGCGCAGCCTGCGCGCGGCACGACGAACGCGAGCGGCTTGGTGAGCCCGCCCTCGTCCTCGCAGCCCACGACGCACGCTTCGGCCACGCTCGCGTGCGCGAGCAGCACGTTCTCGATCTCCAGCGGCGACACGAAAATGCCGCTGACCTTCAAGAGATCGTCGTCGCGCCCCTCGTAGTAGAAGTAGCCCGCCGCGTCGCGCCGGAAGATGTCCGCCGAAGTGCACCACTCGCCCTGGAAGGTCTCGCGCGACTTGCGCTTGTCGGCCCAGTAGCACAGCGCCGTCGATCCGCCGCGCACGCGCAGGCGCCCGGGCTCGCCGTGCGCGACCTCGCGGCCCTGCGCGTCGACGATCACCGCCTCGTAGCCCGGCACGATGCGCCCGAGCGAACCGGGCTTCACGTCGCCGGGGTAGTTGGAGATGTAGATGTGGAACATCTCGGCCGAGCCGATGCCGTCGAGGATTTCGACGCCCGTGCGCTCCTTCCACTCGCGGTAGAGCTGCTCGGGCAGCGCTTCGCCAGCCGAGAGCGCCACGCGCAGACTCGAGAGGTCCGCGCTCGCCATGCGCTCGCTGCGCAGCAGGTTCCCGAACATCGTCGGCACTCCGGTGAGGAACGTGGGTCGGTGCGCCGCGATCTGATCGAACAGCTCGTCGGCCGTGGCGCGGCCGGGGAAGAGCACTGCGCTCGCGCCGACGCGGAACGGGAACATCAGGTTCGTGCCCGTGGCGTAGCCGAAGAACAGCTTGGGCACGCTCAAGCACACGTCGCTCTCGCGATAACCCGCCACGCGCAGCGCGTAGGTCTCGGTGTTGTAGGCGAAGTCCGAGTGGACGTGCACGCAGCCCTTGGGATGACCGGTCGAGCCCGAGGTGAACAACCATCCGGCGAGATCGTCCGGCCCCGTCGGTTCGAGCTCGGCCAGCTTCGAACCCGCGTCCTCGGCGGCGAGCGCCTGCTCATAGGGCGTGAAACCGCCAGCGTCGTCGCCGACCACGAGCACCGTTTCGCAGAAGCGACTGGCGCGCGCCGCGTCCGCGATCTCGGGCAGCACTTCGCTGTGCGTGACGACGATGCGCGCCTTGGTGTACTCGAGGTAGTACTCGAACTGCTCGCGCTTCATCAGCGGGTTCACCATCGCGAACACGCCGCCGGCGCGCAGCGTCGCGAACCAGGTCTCAGCGAACTCGAAACCGTCGGGCAGGACGAGCAGCACGCGCTCCTCGGGCCGCAGCCGCGCGCGCCGCAGCGCCGCCGCGAGCTTGCGCACGCGCTCGGCGAGTTCGCCGTAGGTGCGGCGCTCGCGCCCGCAGATCAGCGCGACCTTGCCGGCGCGGCCCTCGCGCAGGTTGCGGTCGAGGTAGTAGTCGCACAGGTTGAACGGCGCGGAGAAGGGCGCGACGGCGGCGTAGGGATCAGCGCTCATGGTCGAGCGCCAAGGTAGCGCCGCCGCGCGTCCGCGACGATGCGCGCGAGCGCCGCAACTTCAGCGAGCGCGCGAAAGAGCTGCGCTCGGAGCGCTCAGCGCCCCAGTCGCGCGCGCCACTCAGTCACGTTCTCCGGCGCAGCGAGCCCCGTCAGACGGCTGAGCGCCGCGCTGGCGGCCTCGACCAGCTCGGGGTCGTCGCGCTCGAGCGCGAGCAACATGGCCTCGATCGCCAGCGGCGCGCGCGTCGACGCGAGAACTCCCAGTTCCACCGGCCCCAGGCGCTCGCTCGACTCGCATGCGGCCCAGATGAGCTCGGCCGCCTCGACGCGGTGGAGCGGATGGCCCACCAGGGCGCGCATCGCCGCCAGCGCACGCCCGCGATCGCCGCGCTCGAGCTGCGTGACGAGGCTGGCCCACTCGCGCTCGCGCCACTCGCGTTCCTGCGCGAGCCAGCGCGTCCAGGCCTGCGCCGTGTGGCCGTGGTCCACGCCGGCGATGGACACCAGCGCTCGCCGCGCAGCCTGCTGCAGCACGGCGTCCGAGCCCTCCAGTTCGGCGATCAGCCACTCGACCGGCTGCGCGTCGGCGAGCCGGCCGCAGACGTCGATCGCGGCGCGCCGCACGCGCGGATCCGAGGCCTCGAGCATCCGCCGCACGCCCGCGAGCGAAGCCTCGTCGCAGGCCAGCGCCGCGTGGGACGGCGCGCTCGCCAGCGCCTGCAGCACCGCGAGGTCGGCTTCGCTCTCGCGCCCCAGCAGGTCGAGCGCGAACTCGAGCGCGAGCGTGTTGGGCAAGCGCGCGGCCGCGCGGGCGACGACCGTGATCAGCGCTTCGTCCAACTCGCGCAGTTGCGCGCGCAGTCGGTGCACGCTCTCCGGGCGAGCCGCCAGCCGCGCGAGCAGCGCCGTCTCGAAGGGCCCTGCGACGTAGTCGCGCTGCCAGTGAACGGCCTCGACGTCGCGCGCGGTCTCGACCAGGCCGTCGAGCGCGCCCTCGTCGTCGAGCGCGCCGAGCACGCCGAACAGCACGCGGCGCAGCTCGACCGGCGCGCCGCGCGAGAACTCGATCGCGGCGGCGATGGTGAGGCGCGCCGGCGCGCGCTCGATCGCGCGGCGCAGAACCTGTTCACGCAGCGCGAGCGCCTGCGGGTGCGTGGAGATGGGCGCGCCGTCGGGCTCGGTGAGCTCGGGCAGCGTGTACGCCCCGCACACCAGACCGAGCGCCACGATGCCCGGCTTGCTCACGGCGCGCTCGAAGCCGGCGACGAGCCGCTCGAGGTCGAGCGCGCGCCCGTCGTCAGCGGGCGAGAGCGCCCGCGCGGCCGCCTCGAGCTCCTGCGGATCGAGCTCGATGGAAATCGGGCCGTGCGGCGGCGCTCCGCCCCGGGGATTTCGCGCCGAATCCTCGGGGGTCGTCGTGCGTTTGGGCAGGGCGACGATGAACAGCGCGACGGCCGACGCGGCGAGCAACCCCGCGATGAGCCACGGACAGCGCTGGGGTTGTCGGACCTGGGAGCTCACGGGTGGGCATCGATCTCGCGCCAGCTCCGCAGCGCCCAACCCGAGCCGGAGTACTGGAATCCGGGCAGGCCCGGAAGTGTGACCGCCCCGCTCACGAGGCGATCGTCGTAGTTGACGGTCAGCTTGGAGTGCGCGCCGCCGAAGTCGCGGTTGATGCGCACCTGATTGCCGGCGGTCATGTTGCCGTTGACCGTGACGCGCGCCGAGCCGCTCGCGGAGAGGTTGTTGTCGTAGAAGTTGTTCTCCGCGTACATGAACGCGTCCATGCGCTCGAGCGTTCCGAACGTCGGGTCTCCGAAGTAGATGTTGCCGCTGTCGGTGTGCGCGGGGTCCTTCAGCGCCACGAAGGCCACGCCGTCGCGCGCGGGATCGCGGTAGAGCACGTTGTCGGAGAAGTAGATGTTGCCCTTGACGACCAGCGTGATGCGCGCCGGCGCAGCCGCACTGCTATCGAGCGCGAACGAGAACAGGTTGCGGTTGTGGATCCACAGGTTCCCGTCGATGTAGTAGACCTTGCCGGTGCCGGAGGGACCGGGTTCGCCGTTGATCCCCGACAGCGAGATGCGTGTCGACGAGGCCACGTCGATCGACGCGCCGCCGTTGACCGACTCGTAGGGGTCCTCGAGGTAGTAGTCGTCCTTGGCGGTGCCCGCGTTGTCGGTGGCCCGATCGCTGGGGTTCTTGCGGAAGATGTGGGCCGGGCTCGACTCGGGCATCTGGAACGCGCTGCCGCCCATGGAGCTGGAGGACCAGGTCGCCGAGGCGAACATCGAGGCCACGTTGAAGTCGTGGTTGTTCGCGTAGTCCATGGCGGCGAGGTCCGGAGTGGGCACGGACACTCCTGTCGAGGGCGCCGCAGGAGTCGCGCTGGCCACGGCGCTCACCGTTCCGTTGGCGCGCACATCGCCATCGATGTGTGCGTCGGCGGCGATCACGACGTTGCCGCCGCTGTAGACGTTGCCGTTGATGTCGTCGGCGGCCGCGCCCGAGCCGCTGAAGCGCATGTCGTAGCCCGGATCGCCGCTCGAGTTGCCTGCGAACAGCGCGTAGTCGTAGATGCCCGCGCCGGAGCTCTCGAGCATCGCCTGCGTGCAGCGCAGCGAGCCGCCCACGCGACCCCAGGCCGTGATCGTGGCCGTGTCGTCGCCGTTGTCGACCGCGGTGACCCAGTGCTCTCCCCCGCCGAAGGCCACCGGCGCACCCGCCGCGCCGACGTTGAGCAACGCTCCACTCAGCGCCGACGCCAGCGCGACCGACATGCCCGCCTCGGCGACGTACAGCGCGCGGGTCTGGTGCACGGCTGCGTCGCGCGCCCGGTCGCGGCTCGCGCCGCCGATCAGCATCGCGGACCCCAGCGCCGCGACGACCATCACGGCGATCAACGCCACCAGCAGCACCGAGCCGCGGCGGCGCCGCCGATTTCCACGACGCAGGTCATCCATTGCGAATCCTCACCGCGATCTGACCGGAGCGCACGCTGCGCCGTTGCCGCGGCGCGAGGCGCTCGAGGGTCAGCTCGATCGTCAGCGTGGCGCTCGCGGCGTCCCACAACATGAAGAAGCCCGGCTCGTCGACCAGCCCGTCGCCGTCGTCGTCGGCGCCGTTGGCCAGCTCGCCCGCGCCCATCTCCGCCACGCCGTTGACCAGCACGACGTCGTCGCCGGCCGCCACGTCCGTGGTGAGGATCAGCGCACCCTCGTCGACCAGCCCGTCGCCGTCGTTGTCGAGTCCGTCGACGAACTCCCCCGCGTCGCGCACGAAGCGCACGCGGCGCTGCGGGCCCAGTTGCAGCACGCCTCCCGCCCAACCTTCGGCGCGTCGGTAGCTCACGCCGATCGACGGCTGCGGCGGCGCCGGTGCGAAGGCCAGCGAAGAGCGGTCCGCGTTCATCAGCTCGCGCGCGACCCGCTCGAGCGTCTGCTCGCACAGCCGCTGCGCCTCGGCGCCGACTTCCGTCTCGCGGAAGGCCGCGTCCGCGCGCAGCACGGTGATCGCGGCGGCGCCGAACAGGATCGCGCTGATCACGACCGCAATCGCCAGTTCGAGCAGGCTCAGACCGCGTCGTTCGCGCGGCGCACGCAAGCTCAGCGTTCGCACAGCAGCGTCTCCAGTTCGATCGTGCGCGAGCCGTCCACGCCGCGCCAGCTCACCACGATGCGCACCGGCAGGAGCTGGTAGTCCGCCGCGTGGTCGAGCACGTCCACCGCGCCGTCGAGGTTCAAGTCGCGCGGCAGCCCCAGCGCAGCGTCGACCAAATCTTCGCGCAGCTCGAGCACTCCGCCGTTGTCGAAGGTCGGAAAGCGCACCTCGCCGCACAGGCCGTCGGCGTCGCCCAGTTGCGGCGCGAGCGAAGCGACCGCGAAGTCCGCGCCGGGGGCGGCCACGCTCAGGCCCGCGTCGTCGCCCGCAGTCGCGTTGTACGCGGCGAAGATCTCCTCGAACGGCAGGCCTTGCATGCGCTCGAGCACCTGCGCAGCGGCGCGCTGCGCCAGCGCGGTCTCGCTGCTGGTGCGGTGCAGTCGCGCGGAGGCCAGCATGGAGCTGACAAGCGCGGTCAGCGCGATGACCGTGACGGCCATTGCGACGCTGACTTCGACGAGCGAGAAGCCGGCTCGACGGCGGCGGAGGCGGGAGAGGGGGCCGGTCGACATGCGCGCGGCGCGAGCATCGGCGCCGAGCCAGCGCTTTCGACCGTCTCGGCGGCCGCAGTGAAGCGCGCGGCCGCTGCGCCGCGCCCGCCGACGTCGGCTCGAGCGTTTCGGCGCGCGGCCGAAGGAAGAACTTTCGCGCCTTGCGCGGCGTGTGCGCGCGCCGTCGCACGGCGCGAGAGCGGTCAGTCGAGCTTGACCGCGGCCAGCGCGTCGCGGAACTCGACCGCGGTGGGATAGCGCTGACGGCGATCGGCGAGCAGCCCCTGCACGATGGCCTTCTCGAAGGCCGGCTCGATCTCGACCTTGGGCGCGCGCTTGCGCATCGACGGCGCGTGCTTGTCGAGCTTGGCCTGGAACACCTCGAGCATGCTCGCGCCCGGCCAGGGCAGCACGCCGGTGGCGCACTCGAACAGCACCGTGGCGAGGTTGTAGATGTCCGACTGCACGTCGGGCGACTCGCCGCCGAACTGCTCGACCGGCGCGTAGAACGGCGTGCCGATCAGCGCGGTGTGCTCGCCCAAGTGCTTGGCGCTCCACAGGCCGGTGGTGATGCCGCCGTCGAGGAGCACGCCGCTCGGCGCCGCCTTGCCCTTCTGCGTGACGAAGATCGTCTGCGGCTTGATGTCGCCGTGGACGAGCTTCTGCGCGTGGATCGCGGCGAGCCCGTCGAGCAGGCCCAGTCCGAAGGCGTGGACGTCCGCTTGCGACATGCGCTGGTTCTGCTTGATCCACTCGCGCAGCGAACTGCCCGCGGGGAAGTCGGTGACCAGCACGGTGGTGTTCTGCGGCAGCTCGAGCACTTCGCGGATGCGCACCACGTGTCCGGAGCGCACGGCCTGCCAGGGCCGCCACTGCGCGCGGAAATCCGCCGCCTGGCGCGGGCCCTCGAACAGCGGGCCGGGGAACACGATCAGCGCGCAGCGCGCCTCGTCGCCGGTGGTCGACTCGTCGAGCGCCTCGAAGGCCGAGGACAGGCCGCTCTGGCGCTGGGGCTTTTGGATGCGGAAGCGGCCCGCGAGCTGCTTGCCGGGGGCGAGGTCGAACAGGGAAAAGCTCTCGGTGGCCATGAAGCAGCGTTGGGGGTGGAGCGCAGCTCGCGCGTCGAAACGAACGCGGCGATGGTAGCGCGCGCCCACGCGGCCCGCGATCGATCGCTGCGCAGTAGCCTGAGGCTCTGCGCCGAGCTACATCCCGCATGCGCTTCCCCGCCGGAATTCGCAGCTCGAGCCTGATCGGACTCGCGCTCGCCCTGCTGGCGCTCGTGCTCTGGCTCGTGCGCTCCGACACACGGCTCGATCCCCAGGCGCGCGGCGCTCGAGGCGCTGAGGCCAGCGTCGCGAGCGCTACGGAGCCGAGCGCTGCGTTCGAACTCGAGCCGCAGGCGGACGCACAAGCGACAACGCGCGCCGCGAGCCCCAGCGGCGCCCGTGCGCTGCGCGGGCGCGTGGTGGAAGCGAACTCGGGGCGCGGCCTGGAGAACTTCGACGTGCGCGTGCGCGGCGCCGACGGGTCCGTCGCCGAAGTGACGAGCGGCAAGGGCGGACGCTTCGCGCTGGACGCACCGAGTGCGGGCGCACTGGAGCTGCGCGTGATCGGTCCCTACGGCTGGATCGCGCTCGACACGCCGCGCACGCTCGAACCCGACGCGCAGGGCGAGTACGAGGAGCTGTTGATCCGCGCGCGGGCCGCGGGATTCGCGCCGCTGCACCTGTTGCTCGTCGACGAGCGCACCGGGCAAGCCGTTCCGCACTACCTCGTGCGCGTCGGCGCCCGCGAGGGTTCGCGCATGGACCTGTGGAGCGACGCGCGCGGCGAGTTGCGCAGCGCGGGCGAGCTGCCGGAGGGACCGCTGCTGCTGTTCGGATACGACTCGCGCCACGCCGACTCGGGGCCAGGCGAGTCGCTCGCGCACTGGTACCGCGAGTGGCGCCACGCGCCGCTCGCGCCCGGCGCCGCGCCGCTGGAGTCGGCGATCGCGGTGGGACCGACGTACCGACTGGAGCTCGACGCGCCGCCGAACGCGCCGCTCGAGCGGCTCGGCGCGCTCATCTCGACCCACGCGCCCAGCTACGTCGGTCGAGGCACGCTCGAGCGCCGCGATCTGGGGCACATGCGCTCGAACGATGGCTGGTGGGTGCGCTTCCCGCCCTGGGCGCGCAGCGACCCGTCCCCCGGCGTGCTCACGCTCCTGTCCTTCGACGGGCGCTGGCGCGGCGAAGCCGAAGTCAGCACGCGTCTGGGCATCGATCCGCGCACGGTCTCGATCCGCCTCGAGCCGCACTCGCGCCTGCTCGGGCGCGCGGTCGACCGCGCCGGCGTCGCGCTCGCCAACGTCACGATCGCGCTGTTCGGCGAGAATCGGGCGGGCGAACTCGCCGAGCTCGACCAGGAGCGCAGCAGCGGCAACGGCCTGTTCGAGTTCAAGTTCATTCCGGCCGGGCGCTACGTCGTGCGCGGCTCGTCGCTGCAGGCCTTTCCTGGGCAGGTGGAGCGGCAGGTCTCGGGCTACGAGGACGACGAGTTCGAACTGGTGCTCGAACGCGTGGCCGCGCCCGCGAAGCTGCGCGGAGTCGTGCTGGCGCCGGCGGAGCTGGGCGAGTTGGGGTCGCTGGTCGTGAGCGCGCGCTCGCTGCGCGGCGTCGGCGAGGAGTTCGAACTCGAGCTGCCCTCGCCGTCGGGCGAAGGTCTCCGGCGCGCGCCGTTTGCCTTCGAGGAGCTGCCCGAGGGCCAGTACGAGATCGTCGCCTACGCCAACGCCGAAGGTCCGCTGTGGCCCGTGCGCGCGAGCGTCGAGGCCTCGGCGCCAGGACCGGAGCTCACGCTCGAACTGCCCCACGCCTCGCGCGTGCGCTGCCTGGAGTTCACGTGCATCGACGCGCACAGCGGAGAGCCGCTCGACGACGCCGCGCTGCACTTCATCCGCTGCCAGGAGGCGTTCCTCTCGCGCCCCGACTCGCCGCGTGCGAGCCACTGCTTCGTGACCGACGACGTGAACGCGCGCTGGCTGGCCCGCGCCAGCGGCTACGTCCCGCGCTCGGGCGCGCTCTCCGAGCTGGAGTTCGTCAACGGCGAGGCCCGACTCGAAGTGGCGCTCGAGCGCGGCTGGGGCGCGCGCATCGAGGTCTGCGAGCCCGACCTCGCGCCAGCGGCGGCTGTGGAGCTGTGGGTCGACGGCGAGCGCGCGGGACTCACGGATGCGCGCGGCGTCTGCGAGTTCCGTCGCGCCAGCACGCCGCGCTCGCTCGAACTGCGACGCCCGGGTTGGAGCTTGGAGGTCGCCAGCGAGGTCGCGCTCGGCGAGTTGCTCCGTGGAGAGTACGGCTTTGCGCGCGTGTGGATCTCTCCGCAGTGATCTTCGCACTGTTCTCCGTCGCACGGCGCGCGCAGCGGACTACGCTGCGTCCAAGGAGGAAGCCCCGACATGAACGAGCATTCGACATCCCGCGGCGCTCACGACTCGCGCGAGGACTGGCTCAAGGTGTTCGAGGGCGACGTGTGGCGCGCGCGCATCGTGCACACCGAACTCGAGGGCCGCGGCGTGCCGGCGCTCGTGACCGAGCCGCAGTTCTACACGTCCAATCCCGAGCTCAACGGGATCGCCGGCGGCGCCGCGTGCGTGTTCGTGCCGCCCGAGCGCCACGCCGAGGCGCTGCGCATCGTCGAGCATGAACCCGACTAGTCGCTGCTTTCCTCGAGCTCCAATTCGCGCCGCAGGAACTCGAGCGTGCGCCGCCACGCGTCGAGCGACTCCTCGCGCCGGTATGTCGCGCGTGTGTCGTTGAAGAAGCCGTGGCCCGCCTCGGGGTAGGTCACGATCTCGAAGTTCTTGCAGCCCTGCTCGAGGCGCTGGCGGAAGGCGGCCACGTGCTCGGGAGGGATGGTCGAGTCCCGCTCGCCGAAGAACGCGAGCAACGGCACGCTCAAGTTGAGCGCGTACTCGAGCGGCTGCATGGGCTTGGCGGAATTGAGCTCCGCGTAGACGAGACGCCCGTAGAAGTCGACGACCGCGGCGACGCGCCGGCTGTGGCAACCGAGCTGGTAGACGTGGTTGCCGCCCATGCAGAAGCCCACCGCGGCGAGCTTGTGCGCGTCGACGTCCGCGCGTGCGGCGAGCCACGCGAGCCCGCCGTCGAGATCGCCGAGCACGCGTCGATCGGAGAGCGCGTAGACAGCTGCGCGCACCTGCTCGGGCGTCCACTTGGGGCTCGGCTCCTGCGGCGTGGGCCGCGGCCCCGGAAGCCCTTCGCGCGACCACAGCTCGACCGCGAGCGTCGAGAAGCCCTCGCGCGCGAAGCGCACGGCCACGTCGCGCTGGTGCGCGTCGACCCCGAACACCTCGGGCGCGAGGACCAGCGCGGGCGCGCGCTCGCCGGCAGTTGTCGCCGCCGCAGCGAACCAACCGTCGATCAGCTGTCCGCCGTGCCCGGCGAAGCGCACGTGCTCGAGCACCGGCCCCATCGCGCGCGTCAGTAGGAGCGCTTCGACTCGACCTGCGACTTCCACGCGCCGCCGCTGCGCAGTTCGACCAAGAGGTCGGCGAAGCGGCGCAGCTCTTCGAGCTTGGTGTAGAAGTGCGGACTCACGCGCAGGCCCGCGTCGGGGCGGTGATCGACGAGCACGCCGCGCTGTTCGAGCGCCGCCACGAAGGCCGGACCGTGCTCGTCGGGCGCGAGCTTGACGGTCAGCGAGCCGCCGCGCCGCGCCGGATCGCTCGGACTGGTCACGTCGAAGCCGCGCGCGAGCAACTCCTGGCGCAGCCACTCGGTCAGAAGCACGGAGTGCTGGTGGATGCGCTCGACGCCGACCTCGAGGATCGTCTCGTAGCCCGCGGTCGCCGCGAGCAGCGCGGGCACGGCGGGCGAGCCGTTGAGCATGCGCCGCGCGTCGGGCGCGAAGCGCTGCTCGCCCAGCTCGAACGCGAACGGCGCCGCGTGGCCCGCCCAACCGGTGATCTTGGGCTCGAGCTTGGGCAGGAGATCGGGGCGCACGTAGAGGTAGCCCGCGCCCGGCCCGCCGAGCAGCCACTTCACCGATCCGCCGCAGACCATGTCGACGCCCAGCTTCTGCACGTCGAGCGGCACGACGCCGAGCGACTGGTACGTGTCGAGCAACACGAGCGCGCCGACCTCCTTCGCACGCGCGCAGATCGCCGCGGCATCCTGGCGGAACGAGCTGCGGAAGAACACGTGGCTGATCGGCGCGATCAGCGTGGTTTCGTCGATCGCCGCGAGCAGGTCCTCGGTCGGAACCGTGCGGCCGTCGCGGCTCTTCACGACGTGGATGCGAGCGCCGTAGCGCTTCCACGCTTCCCACACGTACATGTTCGTGGGGAAGTTCTGATCGGTGTAGACGACCTTGTTGCGCTTGCCGGAGAAGTCCAGGCAGCTCGCGACGATGCTCTCGATGGTCGAGACGTTCGGATGCATCGTCACCGAGCCGGCGGGCGCGTTCATGATCCGCGCGAGCAGGTTGCCGACCTGAATCGGCGTGTCCCACCAGCCCTCGGCCCACGAGCGCACGCCGCGCGTGGCCCACTGTTCGGCGTAGGCGCGCAGCTTGTCGTGCACCGCGAGCGGCATCGCGCCGAGCGAGTGCGTCACCAGGTAGGTCGTGCTGGCGAGGATCGGAAAGCGCGGGCGCCAACGCTCGGCGAACTCGTCGCAGTCCTCGAGGGTAGGCGCGAACGGCGGCGCCGCGGGCGAAGTCGGGCTCATGATGGCTTGACGGTTCTGGACTTGGGCAGGTCGACGCCGATCGAGGCCCCGTCGGGCGCGACCAGGCCGCAGGCGCGCAGGAACGGCTCGAGGCCTACGAGGTACTCGTTCACGATTCCAGCGATCGACTTCGAGCGCAGCTTGAGCGCGATGGCGCGGGCATCGCCGGGACTGTCGGGGCGCCCGAGCGAGAGCAGCGTGATGGACAGCCAACGGTTGACCAGTTGCTGCGCGAGCGGGCGGTTGGTCGGCTCGGCGCAGAACTCGGCGAAGGCCGGATCGTCGGGCGCCTCGAGCGCGCGCAACTCGGCGCGGCGCGCACGCGCGATGCCTGCGAACTCCACCACCGCGGAGTCGAGGTACGCGTCGAGCGCGTGCCACGAGACGCGCTCGCACAGGAACAGGCACACGGCGAGCTCCATGCGCGTGCCGGGGTAGGGAACGCGCTCCATCTTGTGGCGCACCGCCGAAACCACGTCTCCGAAGCCCTGCGACTCGTACAGCCGCTCGAGCTCCTCGAACTGGCGCAGCGAGGTGAGGAGCGCGGCCGCGATGCGCGTCTTGTCGCGCACCTCGGGCAGGAGCTTGATGCCGTGGCCGCGGATGTTGCACAGCATCAGCTGGCGATAGGCCTGGCCCTCGAGAATGCGTTTGAAGAGACCGCGGGTCTCCTCGTCGTGGCGAGGCGGGAAGCTCGAATCGGGAAGGTTCGACATGGTCCCGGCCAGACTAGCGAGCTCAGCGTCCTGTGAGCTTCTCGTCGGGAATTTCCAGCCGCGCGAGCGGTTTGCCGCCCACCACGTGGCTCTCGATGATCTCGTCGACGTCCTCGGGGCGCACTCCGCCGTACCAGACCGCGTCGGGATACACGACCACGCACACGCCCTGCGCGCACTGGTCGAGGCAGCCGGCCTTGTTGGGCCGCACGATGCGCTTGAAGCCGCGCTCGTAGAGCTTCTTCTTGAAGGCCTCGGCCACCGCGTCGCCGCCGCGCGCCTTGCACGAGCCGCGCTCGTCGCCGGCGTCGCGCTCGTTGGTGCAGATGAAGATGTGTCGTTGGAACTTCGCCATGGTGGGTCAGCGGGTGAGCTCGCGCGCCATCAGGAGCTTCTGGACTTCGCTCGCGCCTTCGTAGATGCGCAGCGCGCGCACGTCGCGCCACAGCCGCTCGACGAGCACGCCGCGCTTCACGCCCAGGCCGCCGAAGTGCTGCACCGCGCGGTCGCAAACGTACGACGCGTTCTCGGTGGCGAACAGCTTGGCGCGCGCGACTTCGAGCACCGCGCGCTGGCCGCGGTCGACCGCAGCGGCCGCTTCGTCGACGAGCAACTCGGCCGCGCGCAGGCGCATGTCCATTTCGGCCAGATCGAAGCCCAGGCCCTGCTGCGCCGCGAGCGGCTTGCCGAACTGCACGCGCGACTTGAGGTGCGCGATCGACTCCTCGAGCGCGCGGCGCGCAAAGCCGTTGGCGGCGGCGGCGACGCTCACGCGGAAGCGACCGAGCACGGCCAGCGCCGTGTCGAGGCCCGAGCCGACGTCGCCCAAGCGCTGCGCGTCGTCGACCTCGACGCCCTCGAAGCGCACATCGCCGATCGGGTGCGGTGAGGTGACCTCGAAGCGCTCAGGCACGAGCCCGGGAGTGCTCGCCGGCACACAGAACATCGTCAGGCTGGCCTTGCCGCCGTCGCCGGGCTCGCCACTGGTGCGCGCGAGGACCGTGTAGAGGCCCGCGACGCCGGCGTTCGAGATGAAGGTCTTGTGGCCGGTGAGCTTCCAGCGTGCGCCCACGCGTTCCGCGCGTGTCGCGACCAGCCCCAGATCGGAGCCGGCGCCCGGCTCGGTCAGCGCGAAGGCGGCCACGAGCTCGCCACGCGCGACGCGCGGGAGCAGTTCGCCGCGCAGCGCCTCCGAGCCGCCAATCGTGATCGCGTAGGAGCCCAGGCCCTGCATGACGAGCATCACGTCGAGCATCGCGCTGTGGCGGGCCAACTCGGAGCGCACGGCGCACAGCGCGCGGCACGACACGTCCTTGCGCGAAGCCAGTCCGTCGAGGTGCGCGCCGCCCCACTGCTCGGGCACGCACACCTTGGTCAAGCCCGCCGCGGCGAGCACCTCGAGCGCCCGCCGCGCGCCCGCCGTCTCGTCGAGCGCGTCGATCTCGGTCGCGTGCTGCTCCCCCACACGCCGCGCGCGCGCGCGAAACGCCTCCAGCGCCGCCGCGCTCACTTCGCGGCCTCGCGCCGCGCCACGGCTGCGAAATCCGGGGCCCGCTTCTCGAGCGAGGCCTGGTAGCCCTCGTAGTAGTCGGCGTGCTTCATGCACTCGGCCTGGATCCAGCCCTCGGCCGACATCGCTTCGGCGAGCGTCATCGAGGCCTCCGCGTTGAGCATGCGCTTGGTGACCGCCATGCCCAGCGTCGGCCCCGCCGCGAGCTTGCGCGCCCACTCGAGCGCACGCGCCTCGAGCTCTTCGGGCTTGCAGACTTCGTTGTACAGCCCCATCTCCAACGCGCGCTGCGCGCTGATGAAGTCGCCCAGCATCAACAGCTCGCTCGCGCGCCCGAGCCCGACGATGCGCGGCAAGAGCCAAGCCGCGCCCATGTCGGCCCCCGAGAGGCCCACCTTGGTGAACAGGAAGGCGATCTTCGCCGTGTCCGCGGCCACGCGCACATCAGCGGCGGCCGCCATCACTGCGCCCGCGCCGCAAGTCGTGCCGTTGAGCGCAGCGACGATCGGCTTCTCGCAGCGGCGCATGTTCTCGATCAGGTCGCAGGTCATGCGCGTGAACGCGAACAGGTCGGCCTCGGGCACGCCGAACAGCTTGCCGATGATGTCCTTGACGTCGCCGCCCGAGCAAAACGCGCGGCCCGTGCCGGTCAGGACGATCGCGCGCACCGTCTGGGACTTGTGCAGCGTGACGAACGCGTCGCGCAGCTCGGCGTAGGAATCGAAGGTGAGCGCGTTGAGGCGCTCGGGGCGATCGAGCCGCACGGTCGCGACGCCGTCCTGCTCGCTGTACTTGAAGTGCTTGGGGTTCATGGGTTGGTGCGGCGGGCGCGAGCGCCCGCATCGCGTTCGAGCGCGAGCAGCTTGTCGTGCAACTGCTCGCGTGTGAGCACGCCGCGCTCGATGCACAGGTCGGCGAGCGCCTTGGCGAGCAGCGAGGTGCGCTCGAGGTCGGCGCGCAGCGCCTCGATCCGCTGGTCTTGTCGTTCGTCGCGGTGCGTCTGCGACTCGAGCTTGGAGTCGAGCTGATCGAGCTCGTGCGCCGTGAACCAGTCGTTGAACATCCAACGCGCCAGACCCATGCCGTGCCTCCTTCAGCGCGGCGCGATGGCCGCAAGCGCTTGGATCTCGACTTGGGCGTCCGGCTCGAGCAGGCCCTTCACCTCGACCAGCGCCATGGCCGGGTAATGCTTGCCCACGAGCTCCTTCCAGATCGCGCCGAGCTCCTTCACGCGCGCGAGGTAGGCCTGCTTGTCGACGACGTAGATCGTGAGCGACATCAAGTCGTTCGGGCCCCCGCCGGCCGCGCGCACGATCGCGAGCACGTTGGCGAGCGCCTGGCGGAACTGCGCGGCGAAATCCGCCGAGACGATGCGCTGTTCAGCGTCCCAGGCGATCTGGCCCGCCACCGCGAGCATCCGCGCGCCCGCAG
This sequence comes from Planctomycetaceae bacterium, assembly GCA_011525785.1. Classification (GTDB taxonomy): domain Bacteria; phylum Planctomycetota; class UBA1135; order UBA1135; genus WYBT01. Next base: position 23,027 of record WYBT01000060.1, on the reverse strand, counting down.
GCGCGAGCATGCCGTTCGAGTAGCCGCGCGGGGCTTTCCAGGCTTCGACGGCGATGGTCTCGACGCTCATGAGGAGCGCGGATGATAGCGGGGCTCGCCCCCGTCGAGTTCGACCAGCGCGCCGTTCTCGTCTCCGCGACACAGCGCGAGCACGACCTCGGCGATCTGCGCCGGCTTCACCAGCACTCCGCTGGGATTCTGCGCCGCCAGCAGCTCGCGCGCCTGCTCGGCGCTCTTGCCGGTCTTCTCGACGATGCGGCGCACGGACTCGTCGGTCATGGGCGAGTCGACGAAGTGCGGACAGACGACACTGAGCGCCACGCCGCTGCCTTCGAGCTCGAGCGCCGCCGCGCGCGAGTAGCCCAGCAGCGCGTGCTTCGACGCGCAGTAGGCCGACACGTAGCGGTAGCCCGTGAGCGCCGCGGACGAGGCGATGTTCACGATGCGCCCGTAGCCGCGCGCCTTCATCGCCGGCGCGAGCGCTTCGAGCGTGCGGCGCGCGCCGTGGAAGTTGACCTGCATGTGACGCTCGAACAGCGCTTCGGAGTCCTCGCGCGGCAGGAGCGGCGCGCTCTGGGCGATGCCGGCGTTGTTGACCAGCCAGTCGAGCGTGCGCGCGGGCCCGACGAGCTCCACCGCGCGCGCCGCGGCGGCGCGCACCGAGTGCGGATCGGCCACGTCGAGCGCGACCGCAGCCGCCTGTGCGCCGCTCGCGCGCAGTTCCTGGGCGAGCGCCTCGCAGGCCTCGAGCGTGCGCGCGCCGAGCACGACGAACACGCCCTCCGCCGCCAGGCGTCGCGCGATCGCCTCGCCGATTCCTCGTCCAGCGCCGGTGATGAAGGCCGCTTTGTTGATCATCAGAACTGGAAGTACAGGAAGGGCGAGTAGCTCACGAAGAACAGGTGGCACACGGCCACCGGGAAGCTGGCTGCGGTGGCGATGCGCGCGAGCGCGCTGCCGGCGTCGGCCAGTTGCTGCGAGTTCGGCAGGAACAGCGCGATCAGCGGCGCCGCGACCAGCATCACGCGCGAGAGGGGCGCGACGTCCACGCTGAGGTAGCCCGGCGAAGCCGCGCCTGCGCCGCACATGGCGCCGAGCACGGTGAAGGCCTGGTCCAAACTCGTCGCGCGGAAGAACACCCAACCGACGATCACGATCACCATCGTGACCAACACCTGGCCCAGGCGCGGCAGGAAGCCGTAGAGCGAACGCTTGCCCATCCAGCGCTCGAACGCGAGCCACGCGCCCTGGTACGCGCCCCAGGCCACGAACGTCCACGCCGCGCCGTGCCAAAGGCCGCCGAGCAGCATGGTCGCGGCGAGGTTGAGGTACGTTCGCGCAGGTCCGCGCTTGTTGCCGCCCAGCGGGATGTAGAGGTAGTCGCGCAGCCAGGTGGACAGCGAGATGTGCCAGCGGCGCCAGAACTCGGTGATGCTGGTCGACTTGTAGGGCGAGTCGAAGTTGATCGGGAACTCGAAGCCGAACAGGAGCCCCAGGCCGATGGCCATGTCCGAGTAGCCCGAGAAGTCGAAGTAGATCTGCAGCGTGTACGCGATCGAGCCGAGCCACGCTTCCGCGAGCGTCGGCGCAGCGAGCCCGAAGGCCTGGTCCGCGACGCTCGCGACCGAGTCGGCGACCAGCAGCTTCTTGAGGAAGCCGAGCTGGAACAGGAATGCGCCGCGTGCGAACTTCTCGAAGGTGTGGCTGCGCTCGACGAGCTGATCGGCGAGCGTCTGGTAGCGCACGATCGGGCCCGCGACGAGCTGCGGGAAGAGCGCCACGTAACACGCGAAGTCGACGATGCGCTCCAGCGGCCGCGCGTGGCCGCGGTACACGTCGATCGAGTAGCTCATGGTCTGGAACGTGTAGAACGAGATCCCGACCGGCAGCACGATCGCGGGCCACTCGAGCGGCTCGACGCCGAAGTTCGCGACGAGCGCGTTGAAGCTGTCGACTCCGAAGTTGAAGTACTTGAAGTAGCCGAGCAGTCCGAGGTTGGCGACGACCGAGAACAGGAGCCAGCGCTTGCGCCGCTGCGCCAGCGCGGCCGCTCGCGCGGCGTCCGCGCCAGCCGCGTTCAGCTCGTCCCCGAGCCGGCCGATGCGCATGCCGGCGTAGAAGTCGAGCATCGTGCTCAGCAGCATCAGCAGCACGAAGTCGACACGCCACCAGCCGTAGAACACGTAGCTGGTGAGCGTGAGGAGCAGCGAGCGCCAGCTCTTGGGCGTCAGGTAGTAAAGGCCCAGCACCAGCGGCAGGAACCAGAACAGGAAGATCTGGCTGGTGAAGATCACCGCCCGTCCTCCGTGGCGCGCTCCGTCGCGCTCGGCGTCACGTCCGCAGCGCTGCTCCAGAGCTCGAGCGGCGAGAGCTTGAACTCGGTCAGCGCGTTCGAAAAGCGCAGGCGAACGCGCTTCACCGCCGTCGCGTCCGGGCCGGCGATCGGGACCAGGATGCGATTGGGAAGGTCGTTGCGCAGGAGCAGGAACTCGGTGGGCGCGCTGCTCGGCTGACCCGCGCCGCCATCGAAGCTGACGCTGTGGAGATCGCTGCCGTTGACGTGCAGGTCGTAGCTCAAGAACAGGCTGCCATCGCCGGGCAGGGGCGTCTGGAGCTCGAAGACCAGCTCCGACGCGTCACCGGAGCTCACCCCTTCGACGCGACCCTCGCTCTCCGCGGTGATCCGCACGCCCGCGTCCTTGCGCGCTGCGACGCGCAGCGGCGAAGACACCAGAGGAGCGGGCGCCTTGCCGGCGGCGACGATCGAGTCGAGCGGAACGACCAGCGCTCGCACGTGCTCGACCAGGAACTCCTCGGGGAACTCCCACACCAGCACCTTGGGAAACTCCCGCTCCCCCAGCAGGATCTCGCGCGCCAGGTCCATGATGCGGTAGCCGGCGGCGTGCCCCTCGCGCGCGCGGTTCTCGACCTCGCGGCCGAGTTCCGCCGACAGCAGCGAGGCGGTGAAGAAGCCCGCGGAGAAGCTGGTGCCGACGACCACGATCGGCTCGGGCCGATTCACGCCGAGTTGCGAGACGGTTGGATTGGCGCTGTCGACCGCGACGATGGGAGTGCGATCCACCTTGAAGCGCTCGAGCAACGCTCCGTCTTCGCGAAAGCCGAGCATGCGCACCAGCGCGCCGCTGAAGCGGAACGTGGGCCGCGAGACGAGTTGGCGCGTCACCGGAGTTCCGGGGAGCTCGCGCCCTTCGAAGCGCTGGCGCAAGCGCGCGCCGATCTCGCGCACGGCGATGATGGCGCCGGGATGATCCCAGTGATCGTCGTTGGGCAAGTAGACCCGCTCGCTCGAGGCCCGAAACGGGGCGGCCAGGTCGACGCACGGCCGGCCAGCCTGCGTCAGGCTCTCGAGAATCCGCGGATAGACAGGTACGAAGCGCGCTTGCAGCTCGTCAGGCAACAGGTGCGGGTGCACGGTCGCCTTGCGAGGGATCACCATCAACTCGACGACCGTGCCGTTGTCCTCGAACCAGCGCGCGACCCGCGCGATCGCCGCGCAAGTGGTGTCGAGCACGCGCAGGCCCTGCGGGGGCGGATAGTTGCGCACCTGCACGGTGAGGAACAGGTTGTCGTCCTTCCCGAGAGTGACGTTCGGAGTCACCGCTCCGAGCACTCGGAACATGGCCTCGTTGTAGTGCGGCCGCAAACGCGCGGTGAGAGCGGATTGCTTGTCGAGCGACGCCTCCAGCGCCTTGGCCGTGCGGCCTTTCCGAATGTCGCCCAGGCGCGGCCTGCTGCTCAGCCCGGCCCCGGGCCACTTCGAGTGAGCCAACTCGTGGACCGGCGCGCCGATGACGACCACGGCCAACGCCAGGATCGAGGCCCAGGGCGCAACCCGCGCGAGAATCGAGGAGGACAAGCGAGTGGTGAAGGCAGTGGGCGAAGTCGGGGCGCCCGCGCGAGGCCTGGGCCAGCGGAGCACAGCACATCGTTCACCATACGCGGCCCCCCACGCCCGAGTCGACCGGCCGCGAAGAGCGGCCGCGGATCGCGCCGCGAGCCGAGGCGCGCCAGCCAGCCCGAGCAAGTCGTCGCGAAAATTCTGCTCGCTCTGACGCGAGCGCAGTCTGTGTGCGCGCGTCGAAAGCGCCGCGGAGCAGACGCGCCGCACGGGTAGACTGTTGGGCTACCCGTGATCTTCGCCAGCGCGATCTTCCTCTACTGGTTCTTGCCGCTGTTCCTGGCGGTGTACTACCTCGCGCCGAGGCGTCTGCGTTCGGCCTGGATCACGCTCGGAAGCTTCGTGTTCTACGGCTGGTGGCGGCCGGACTTCGTCCTGCTGATGGTCGCCTCGACGCTGCTCGACTACACCTGCGGCGCGAAGATCACGCAGGCGCACGCGCGCGGCGAACGCGGCAAGGCCTGGGTCACGCTCTCGTGCGTCGCCAACCTCGGCCTGCTGGGCTACTTCAAGTACGCCAACTTCGGCGTCGAGACGCTGAACGCCGCGCTCGCGACGCTGGGCTACAAGCAGGTCGCGTGGACGTCCGTGGTGCTGCCGGTGGGCATCTCGTTCTACACCTTCCAGACCATGAGCTACACGATCGACGTGTACCGCAAGGTCGCCCCGCCGGCGCGCAACATCGTCGACTTCGCGAGCTTCGTCTCGCTCTTCCCGCAGCTCGTGGCCGGCCCGATCGTGCGCTACAACACGGTCGCCGAGCAGCTCGTCGAGCGCACGCACACGCTTTCGAAGTTCTGGCGCGGCGTGCTGTACTTCCAGGCCGGCCTAGCCAAGAAGGTGTTGATCGCGGACTTCGTCGCGCCGCTCGCCAACGACGCCTTCGAGAGCGGCGGACTGGGCGTGCTCGACGCCTGGATCGGAACCGTGGCGTACACGTTCCAGATCTACTTCGACTTCTCGGGCTACTCGGACATGGCGATCGGCCTGGGGCTGATGCTGGGCTTCGCCTTCCCGATCAACTTCGACCAGCCCTACCACTCGCGCAGCATCACCGAGTTCTGGCGCCGCTGGCACATCTCGCTCTCGACCTTCCTGCGCGACTACCTCTACATCCCGCTGGGCGGCAATCGCCTCGGACCGGTGCGCACGTACGTCAACCTCGCCGCGACGATGCTGCTGGGAGGCCTGTGGCACGGCGCCGCCTGGACCTTCATCGCCTGGGGCGCGTACCAGGGCTTCTGGCTGATCGTCGAGCGCCTGAGCGGCAAGTCCTCGCTCTACTCCTGGGCGCCTAAGCCGGCGCAGATCGCGATCACCTTCGTGCTGGCGATGTTCGGCTGGGTGCTGTTCCGCGCGACGAGCATGTCGGGCGCGCTCGACCACATGGCGGCGATGCTCGGCGCCGCGGGAGTGAGCGAGCGTACGCTCACCGTGCTGCCGATCCACTGGGCCGCGCTCGCACTGGCCGCGATCGTCGCCTGGGGCTTCCCCACCACGCAGGAGCGCGTGCACCGCGCCAGCGCCGGCTGGGTGCTCGCGTTGCAACCGATCTTCCTGCTCGCGCTGGTGCAGCTGCACTACGAGAACGATGTCCCCTTCCTCTACTTCCAGTTCTGAGGCGGCGCCGTGAGCACAGCGACGCCGCACGTGAAGCTGGTCGGTCCGGACGACGTGATCCTCGTGCCCGAGGACGCGACCGGCGGCCGCCGCGCGCTGGCCTGGTTCACGCTGGTGCTGTTCCTGGGCGTGTGCGTCGGCACGCTGGCGATCGACCTCGCCTGGCCCGCGCCGCGCCAGGTGGCGATCGGCGCTGAATTCGAGCGCGAGCGCCAGCTCGAGGCGAACGCACGCTTCAGCGATGGCACGCTGGCCGCGCACACCGAACGCGAGATGCGCATGACCTCGCGCGTGCGCCGTGAAGTCGCGAGCCCGTACGCGCTGTGGCTCTACCAGAAGCTCGGCTACACGCACGGCGAGATCCTGGCGGGCAAGCACGGCTGGCTGTTCATGCACGGGCGAACAGCGGCGGGTTCGCGCACCGCAGCACTGCGGCTCCAACTCGACCTCGCGCTCTCGCATCTCGCAGCGCTGGCGCGTCGACTCGAGGACGCGGGGACGCGGCTGATGGTGATGCCCATTCCGCGCAAGGAAGTCGTGGCGAGCGAATTCCTGCCCGGTGGGATCGACGTGAAGCCCTGGGTCGAGTCGCGCACCGTCGAAGGCCTGCGCGAGCGCGGCGTCGAGGTGGTCGACCTCAGCGCGGCCTGGGCGGGTCGCCCCGCGGCGGAGCTCTACCACTTGGCCGGCTCGCACTGGACCAGCGAGGCCGAGTGGCTCGCGGCGCGGGCGCTCGCGCGCGCGCTGGATCGCGAAGTCGATCCCGCGCAGCGCAGCACGCAGCTCAACGTGCAGCCCGTGTCCCCGCCCGAGTGGGACCTGCTCACCATGGCCGGCGTGGACGTGCACGTGGCGCGCGCAGCGGTGGACACCGGCGGCTTGCCGTTCCACCAAGTGCTCGATCGCAGCAGCGGTCGACCCGCGATGTTGGACAACCCGCAGGCGACGGCGCAGATCGCGGTCGTGGGCACGAGCTTCACCGCCGAACGCGGCTTCACGCGCCTGCTCAGCCACGTGGTCGACGAGCAGGTCGCCAAATCGAGCGAGCTGGGCGGCGAGCCGTCGAAGTCGCTGGTCAGTCTGCTCGCCGCGCGCGCGGGCGTCCCGCCGCCGATCGTGGTGTTCGAGCTGCCGATCCACATGCTGTTCGCCGGCACGCCGCTCCCTGGGATCGACGCGTTGACGGCGCAGCTCCCGCCGCCGCCGCGAGTCGAGTTGGCGCCGCTGCGCTTGCCGCCAGGACCGAAAGAAGCCTTGACGCAGCTGGGCCAGGCGCGCGTGTTCGCGGCGAGCTGGCCCGCGGAGCTGCTCGCCCACGACGGCTGGGGCGACGTGCTCCTGCGCCTGCGCCGCACGTCGAGCGAGCACGAGGTGCACATCCACTTGCGGATCGAAAGCCACTGGCGCGTCTACACCTGGCGCGCGGGCGAGAGCGAGCTGTGGCTGCCGATCGTCGGCGCGAACACGCTCGACGCGCCGGAGCTGAACCTGTTCGCCAGCGCGCCCGCCGGCCGGGCGTCGCTCGAGCTGAGCAACGCCGAGCTGGTCGCGCGCGGGTCGCAACTGGGCGAGGAATTCCCGCAGTCGGTGGCGAAGCAGATCGGAGGCGTGTGGCGCGCAAAGCTGCCCGAGAGCGCCGCCGGCGGCGATGCGCTGTTCCTGCGGATCGTGCAGCCCGATCCCAAGGCCGGTCCCGTGCGCGTGCGACTCGTGGCGCGCCGCGGAGAGCAGGTCTGGTTCGCGCGCGAATTCCGCGCTCGAACGGGCGAGACCATGGCGGTGCTCGACCTCGGACCCGCCGCTCGCACTCCCGATTTCCAACTCGCCGTCGAGTGCGACGAGCGCCGCATCGTGGTCAAGTCGGGCTTCGCGCTGCGCCACGGGCCGCAGTAGCTCGCGCGACCCGACGCGGTCGCCGCGATGCAGCGCGGCGTTCGCTTTCGCACCGTCGAGCTGTGCGATCGCGCGCGTCGACGGTGCAGGATGCTCGCGCCGGCGGCGCGTGGGTCCGCGGAACTCCATTCGCTCTGGCCGCGTCTGTCCCCCAGCGCGCGCCATGCCCCCCACGACGATCAGCCTCGAACAGCTCTACTCCGCGCACATCGCCGGCGACCGCGAGGCCTCGCGCGAGCTGGTCGAGCGCCTCACGCCGCTGCTCGCGGACACCGCGCGCAAACTGGGCGCGCCGCGCGACGAGCGCGACGACCTCGTGCAGGAGACTTGGCTCGCGGTGCTCGCCGACCGCGCACGGCCGGGTTCGGACCAGCCGCTGGTTCCGTGGACCAAGGCCGTGCTACGCCACCGCTTCCTGCGCGCCACGCGGCGCGCGCGACTGCGCGAGGAGCGCCAGATGGCGAGGGAAGCAGTGGAGCTCGACGCGCTCGAACTCGCTGCTCCCGACGCGGAGCGCAGCCACGAGCGGCGCGAGCTCGAGCAGATCGTCCGCGCCGCACTCGCCCGGCTGCCGAGCGACTACCGCGCGCCGCTCGCCCTGCACCTGTTCGAGGGGCTCACTCCGCTCGAAGTCGCGCGCCGCCTGGCGCTGCCGCGCTCGAGCGTGCGCGTGCTGCTCCACCGCGGTCGCGAGCGCCTGGCGCGCAGCCTGCCGCGCGGCGCGGTGACGTGGGCGCTGCTGCTGCGGCTGAACTTCGAGCGTTTCCATCCGTCGCGCTGGCGTGCGCCTCGCCTGGTCGGCGCGTTCAGCGCGCTGCTCGTCGTCGCGGTCCTCTCGTGGCTCTCGGCGAGCTCGTCACCCGGCGCGAACGCCGGCGCGAGCGCGCATGGCCGCCAGCGCGATCGGGCGCAGGCCGCGCTCGAAGAGCAGCGCGCGCACGCGGGCTCGAACGAGCGCAGTCCCGTTCCGGCGTCGACCGAGCGCGAGCGCGACGACGAGTTGCTCGTCGAAGTGCTCGATCCCGACGGTCGTCCGCTGCCTGGCGTCGGCGTGTGGCTCGAGCCGCTCGACGGCCGCGATCCGCGCCTCTCGACTCGCACGGCGGCGAGCGACGCGAGCGGCGCGGCGCGCTTCAGCCCTCGGCCGCTCGGCCCGGCGCGCGTGAGCACGGACCGCGGCGACGCACGGATCGTCGCGGCCGGCGAGCGCTCGGCTCAGCTGCGCGCCGCAACCGGACGCGAACTGCGTGCGCGCGTGGTCGACGAGCACGGCAACGCCGTTCAAGGCGCCGCGCTCTGGCTCGGCGACGTCGCGGGCTCGCGCCGCGGAACTGTCGTGGCGCACACGGACGCGAGCGGCCGCGTCGCTCTCGCGCACGTGCCGCCCACGGCGCGTTTCGCCGTGCTCGCCGACGGTTCTGCGCGCACGCCGATGCTCTCGTTGCCCGCACCGGGCGCCGAGGAGCTCACGATCGCACTCGCCCGCGGCGCGGCGCGTGTCTCCGTGCTCGTGCGCAGCAGCAGCGGCGCGCCGCTGGCCGACGCGCTCGTCATCGTCGGCCAGAGCGTCGACGGCCTGCCGCCGCAGCTCAGCGCGGGCTTCCTGCCGGACTTCCCGCCGCCGTTGCAGGCGCGCACCGACGCGAGCGGCCGCGTCGAATGGGCCGTGCTGGAGACTGGCGCGCATCCGCTGGTCGTGCGCGCGCGCGGCTTCGTCGCGCAGGCGAGCACGCTGGAGGTCGCGGCCGGCGAACAAGCGCTCGCGCACGTCACCCTCGAGCCGGCGGCGCTCGTGCGCGGACGCGTGCTCGACGACGCCGGACAGCCGCTGGAGGGCGCGCAACTCGCGTGGAGCAACGAGAACGAACTCCACACCACCTACGTGACCTCGACGCGCGACGGCGAGTTCGCGTTCGAGTGCGCCACGGCGGGAAACAGCACGCTCGCGGCGCGCGCACTCGACCACGGCGCCGTCGAACGGACGCTCACGCTCGCCAGCGGCGCAGCGCAGGACCTCGAGCTCGCGCTCGCGCCGCTGCCGCGCTGCACGGGACGCCTGCTCGACTCCAGCGGAGCGCCGCTCGCGGGGCACTCGCTGCGGCTGATGGGCGCGCCGGCCGTCGGCTTCGCGCCGAACTCCGACGAAGCGCTGACTTCTGCCGAAGGCGACTTCTCACTCGCAGTGCCCGGCGGCGAGATCCGCGCGATCGAGTTCCGCGCCGCGCATTCGCCGCAGTGGCTCAACGTGCGCCGCGCGTGGCTCCGCGAGCGCGACGGAACGCTCGACATCGTCGTGCCGCTCGAGGCGTGGCCTACGTGCGCGCTGCGGGGCCGAGTGCTGTCGAGCGACGCGCAGCCGCTCGCGCAGCGCAGCCTCGCGCTGGTGCAGCGCTCGGGTGCGCGCGCGGGGTTCGTGATGCCCGCGGCGGCGCGCACCGATGAGCGCGGCGAGTTCGAGCTCGGACCGCTCAGCGAGGGCGAGTACCAACTGGTCCTCGTGCGCACTGAGCTGGACGCGCCCGACGCGCCGGTCGGGAGCTTGGGCACGGTCGGCGTGAGCGCCGCGAGCTCCGCACGCGTCGAGTTCATCGCGCCAGAGCCCGTTGAGCTGGCGTGGGAGCTGCGCCTGCCGGACGAGCGCCTCGCGCGCGCTCCCGTGCTCGCACTCGCGCTGCCGGACGCGGCGCTCGACCTGGCGCTGGCGCACGGCGCACGCGGTTCGCTGCGAGTTGTCGGCGGCAGCTACACGCTGCGCGCCATGGGAGAGGACTTCGCGCCCGTTGCTCCAGCGCGGGTCGAACTCGCCGATGCGCATCGCCTGGAGTGGTCGCCCGCGCTCGAGCCCGCGCAAGCCGTGCAGCTCTTGATCGACGAGTTCCCCGACGACGTCGACGAACTCGCTGGACTGCGCGTGCTGCGCGCCAGCGACGCGCGCGAGCTCTCGCACTTCGAGCTGGCCCCACCGGCGCGCCTGCGCCCCACCTTCACCGCCTTTCTGCCTCCGGGCGACTACTCGGCGCAGGTGCGGCGCCGCGACGGCAGCTCGCTGGTCGCCTCGTTCACCTCCCGCGGAGCGGACGTGATCGAATTGCGCTGGAATCGCTGAAACAGCTCGCGCGCGCCGAGCGCTAGTCGGGCGGTGAGCGCAACGCTGTTCGCGCCGCCCGTCGCTCCAGCGACGCCGACCTGTCCACCTCGACGCTCCAGCGCGTCTTCGAAAGCCGTCATGCAGACCCTGCTCCGACTCGTCACGCTCCTCGCCTGCACCGCCACTGCCGCCGCACAGACCGTGCGCTACTCGACCGGCTTCGAGCCGCCGCAGTTCCAGCTCGGGCCGTTCGCCGGCACGACCTTCTCGAATGGCCAGGACGGCTGGCTCGCCACGGGCGACTCGTCGAACAACCCCGACCTGCAGAAGTTCGTCGTGCAGGCCGCGACGGTCGACGCCGGCGCGCGCGCGATCTCGATCGACGCCGCGGGCCAGCCCACGCCCTACGCGCACATCCGCCGCAACACGCAGTTCCTGATCCCCGCGAGCGAGCCGGTGCTCGAGATCGCCTTCGACATGCGCTTGGGACAGCCGGTGAGCAGCGCTTCCGAGTGGTCGCTCCAGGCGCAGGCGGGTCCCGGTCCGGGCTCTGGGATGCTCGAGTGGTGGATCTCGACCGGCGGCGAGCTGCATGTCACGTCGGCGAGCGGCGACGTGCCCACCGGCGTGCTGCTGCAGCGCGAGCGCTGGTACCGCATGACGACGCGCGTCAACACCGCCACGCAGACCACTTCGGTGTACGTCGACGGCGCGCTGGCGGCGAGCGTCGCAGCGCTCTCGGGCGCGACCTGGGGCTTCCACGCGTTCACCTCGCTGGTGTTCTCCCAACCGGGCGATGACCGCCTGTACGTCGACGACTTCAGCATCGCCACGCACTCGGGCGCGCTCGTCACGAGCTACTGCACCTCGGGGACGACGACGCACGGCTGCAGCGCCGTGATGAGCGCGAGCGGCTCGCCCAGCGCCAGCGCCTCGAGCGGCTTCGTGCTCAGCGCCAGCGGCGTCGAAGGCGCCGTCAACGGCACGATCTTCTACGGGATCACCGGGCGCGTCGCGTGGCCGTGGGGTCCGGGCAGCACGAGCTGGCTGTGCGTGAAGGCCCCGCAGCAGCGCACGCTGGTCGCCAGCAGCGGCGGCGCGGGCGCGAGCTGCGCGGGCGTGCTCTCCATCGACTTCCTCGACTGGGCGCACACGCATCCCTCCGCGCTGGGCGCGCCGCTGGCGGCGGGCGCGACCTTCAACGCGCAGGCCTGGTTCCGCGACGCGGGCGCGGTGAAGAACACCAGCACCTCGAACGGCATCGAGTTCACGCTGCTCCCGTGAGCGGGGCCCGCTCGGGCGCGCAGCACTGCGGCCGGAAAAATCCCAGCCTTTCCTGCAACTTCGCGGCGGGCTCCAGTGCTCACGCCGACCGGGGTCAGTAGGCGCCAGCTCCGCATCCGTGCGCCCCCGGGCGGCGGGTGCGGAGCTGGCCAGCTGCTCGGGGGACCACATCGCTGCGCACGAGCCCGTGCGCGGCGAGTTCCACCCTGCGCCGGCCCCTCGCCCGGAGCGAGCGCCACAGACGGAGGAGACTGTGCGCTCGAGTTCGCCGTAGCGGCCGCGCAGGTGCGAACGGCTCTGGAGCGAAGTCTGTTCGCGGCCGGCCACAGCTCAGCGTCGCTCCACTCTCCTCGAGTCTCCCCCGCTCCCATGCGCCACTCGCCGCTCCCTGCGTCCACTTCGTTCGCCCGTGTCGTCCTCGCCCTCGCCGTCGCACTCGCGAGCGGCGCGAAGGCCTCGGCCCAGTGTGCTGCGCAGTGGCTTCCGGGCCTGCCGCTGGCGGGCGCTGATCCGGACGCGGGCGTGTACGCCTCCATCGAATGGGACCCTGACGGCGCGGGTCCTGCGGGGCCGCAGCTGGTCATTGGCGGACAGTTCTACGGCGTGGGCACGATCGAGGAACCGAACTCGATCGCGGCGTTCGATCTGCAGACCGGGCAGTGGTCGAAGCTCGGCGACGGACTCAAACCAGTCATCTACGACTTCGCCGTGCTGCCGAACAACGAGCTCGTGGCCTGTGGCTCCTTCAGCCTGACCTCAGGTGGCGCTCAGTTGCGGGGGATCGCGCGTTGGGACTCCACCGCGTGGCGCACCGTGGGCAACGTTCCGAGTACGAACCAGGCCGTCTACGTCGTCGAAGTCGTGCCGAACGGAGACCTGATCGCCGGCGGGAATTTCACGAGCATGGCTGGGGTTCAAGCCAGTCGTATTGCTCGCTGGGATGGAGTCGCTTGGTCTTCTCTCGGGAGCGGCCTCAGTGGCAACGTGCTCGACGTACTGGCCCTGCCCAATGGCGACTTGCTGGCCTGCGGGAGTTTCACGTCGACCGGGGCAGGAGTGAGCGCGCAGCGAGTCGCACGTTGGAGCGGCGGCGTCTGGTCGCCGCTGGGGACCGGCATGAACGGCGCGGTCGGCGACTTGGCGCTCCTGCCCAATGGCGATGTGCTCGCGTTGGGGGCCTTCTCTGTGGCGGGCGGCGTCAACGCGACGCGACTGGCGCGCTGGGACGGCGCCGCGTGGTCTCCGTACGCGCCCGGCCTGGGCAACGCCGGTGCGGGGGACATGGTGTTGCTCCCGAGCGGTGAATTGCTCGTCAGCGGCGTCTTCGACTTCGTCGGCAGCGTCAGCGCGCGCAACATCGCGCGGTGGAATGGCGTGAGCTGGTCGTCGCTCGGTCACCCCGACGCGGTAGGCCTGGGCTGGCAGTCGCAAGTGACGACCATCACACGCCTGAGCAACGGCCAGGTCTTCGTCGGTGGCCGATTCAGCGCCTCACCCCAGGTCTCCTCGAGAGCGCTGGCCCTGTGGGACGGCGCGAACTGGTCGGGATTCGGAGGAGGCTTCGACAACTTGGTTCGATGCGCGCATGTGATGGCCAACGGCGACCTGGTCGTCGGCGGTGATTTCAGCGCCACCAACGGCACGGTCGTGCGCGGGATCGCGCGCCGAACTGGAACGACCTGGGCGCCGTTGGGCGAAGGACTCACCGGGACCTCCATACCCGGCGTGCAGGAACTGGTATCACTGCCGAACGGGGACCTCGTCGCGGCCGGAAATTTCGCAGCGACAGGCAACGTGCCCTTGAACAACATCGCGCGCTGGAACGGTTCGGCCTGGTTCCCGCTGGGCGCCGGCGTCGGTGTGCCGGACGAAGGCGTCTATGCGCTCGCCGTCCTACCGAACGGCGACCTGGTGGCGGGAGGGTGGTTCGCAACCGCCGGCGGAGTCCCCGCGAGCCGAATTGCACGCTGGGATGGCGCGACGTGGCACCCGCTGGGGTCGGGCATCGTCAACACCGCGTTCTCCGCTTCCGTGCGTGCTCTAGCCGTGCTGCCCAACGGCGACTTGGTAGCGGCCGGGTCCTTCACGTCGGCCGGCGGAGTCGCCGCGAACAATATCGCGCGATGGGACGGCAACGCCTGGTGGCCGCTGGGGAGCGGAGTGTCAGGCGTCCAGGCGTTGCTCGCTCTGCCCAACGGCGAATTGATCGCGGGCGGGTCCTTCTCGACCGCCGGCGGAGTCGCCGTGAGCAACATCGCGCGCTGGGATGGCAACGCTTGGTGGCCGATAGGAAGCGGCGTGAACAGCTTCGTCAATTCGCTGCTGCGTCGGCCCAACGGAGACGTGCTCGCGGGCGGATGGTTCACGCAAGCTGGCGGCGTCACGGCCGACTATCTCGCGCTCTGGGACGGCAGCGCGTGGCGCGCCGAGTTGCCCGGGATCGGCAACGGCGTCTTTGGGATGACCGAGCTGCCCAACGGCGACTTGGCTGTGTGCGGCGCCTTCACCCACGCGGGCGGCGCGCCGTCCGCCTACTTCGCGCAGGCGGCGATCCCGTGCTCGAGCTACTGCAGCGCGGGCGTTACGTCCAACAACTGCAGCGCCGTCATGGCCGGCGTCGGGAGCGCGAGCGCGAGCGCGAACTCGGGCTACACGCTCTCCGCAACGAACGTCGAGGGCGCCAAGCAGGGCCTGATCCTCTACGGAATCAGCGGTCGCATCGCGACGCCGTGGGCCCCGACGAGCTCGAGCCTGTTGTGCGTGAAGCCGCCGACGCAGCGCACGAGCGTGCAGAACTCGGGCGGCGCCAGCGGGACGTGCCAGGGCGTCCTCTCGCTCGACTGGAACGCCTACCGCGCGAGCAACCCCGGCGCGCTCGGCAATCCGTTCAGCGCGGGCCAGCGCGTGCAGGCGCAAGCCTGGTTCCGCGATCCGCCCGCGCCGCGCGGGACGAATCTGTCGAACGCGCTCGAGTTCACGGTCGGAAATTGAAGTGCAAGTCGGATGAGCGATCTGCTGATCTCGGCGCGGCCACGAGCTGTCGAGCGCCAGCTGCGCGCGTGACGCTGACCGCGGACTAGAATCGCGGTGGTCCGCGCCGCTGCGAGCGACGCTCGCGAGCGAGGCGCAGGCCCCCATCAGCGGCGACACAACCCATCGATTCACATGAGCCACTCCACCCACAACGACCACGACCACGTCCACGGCGCCAAGTGCGGGCACACGGCGCTGCGCCACGGCGGCCATGTCGACTACATCCACCAGGGCCACCTGCACCGCGCGCACGACGGACACGTCGACGAGTGCTCGATCGCCGTCGACGCCGCCAATCCGGCGAACTGCACGCCCAAGCACGCCTGCACGGGCCACGAAGCCGCGCATCAGCACGGCCGCGGCTGCGGGCACGAGGCCGTTCCGCACGGCGACCACGTCGACTACCTCGTCGCGGGACACTTGCACCACCCGCACGGCAGCCACTGCGACGATCACGGGGCCGTGCAACTCGCCTGAGCGCCGCGTCGACGCGCGCACACGCCGCGCAATGCGTCAGCGCCGTTCAGCGAGCGCGTCGAAGTAGCGCTGGGCCTGACTCTCGGCCAGACGCAGGCGCTCCTCGCCGCTGGAAGCGAGCTGGGCCCGCGCGTGCGGGCGCAGGATCGGAAAGCCGCCCAGCTCGGGTTCGGGCGTGTCGGTGTTGCGATGGCACAACGCGCACTGCGCGCGGTAGGTCGTGTGCTTGAGCGTTCCGTAGTCGCGGAACAGATCCTGGTCGTCGGGGTCGATGCGCCGGAAGCGCGCTGCGACAGCGCCCGTGCGCAGCGCCTCGCGCTCGAGCTGGTGCAGCTCGAAGTCGATTCCGTCGCGCGTGAAGCTGGGGTTGTCGAGCGCGAGTGGTGCGCGGTTCGAGAGGGTCTGCGTGCGCACGTCGACGACGAGCGGCGTCGCACAGGCGCGCCCCTCCGCATCCAGCGCCACGATGCCCTGCACGAGCACCGCGCGCAGTCCGAGTGGCGCCGTCGGTGCGCCCTGTTCGCCGCGCGCTTCGGGCAGGAGCGCCGCGAGCGCCTCGACGCCGTCAGGGTGCGCCAGCCAGACGCGCGACCACAGCAGCGTGCGCTCCGCGTCGAACAGCCGCGTCGAACGGCGCAGCACTTCGCGGTACGGCGATGACTCCGGCGCGGCCAGCGCAGCGGCGACTTGCGGCCCCAAATCGACGCCTGCGAGCGTCGAAGGGAGCTTGCGCAGCTCCTCCGCCGGCAAGGCGAGCTCGCGCGCGGCCTTGCGCAGCGCCGGAATCAGCGTGGGGTTCGCGCCGCTGTCCTCGAGCCGCAGCGCCACGCGCAGCAGGTCGTGCTGGAACAGCACCGCGAGCTCCGCGCGCGCGCGCAACGGCGCCAGCGCGGCCTCGTCGAGCGCCTCCAGCGCCGCGAGCAACTGCGCCTGCTCCTCGGCCTCGAAGCGCTCGCGAGGCAATTGCCGACCATCGCCGCCGAACCAGCGCTCGTCGCCAGCGCCGCCCGCGCGCTTGTCGTGCACCCAACCTTCGCTCAACTCGTGCGCGCCTTCCCGCGGCAGCACGGCGCCGACTTCTGCGGGCGTGAGCCGCGCCAGCCAGCAGCAGCGGAAGATGCGGTTGAGCAGGTGCTCGGGGTCGGCGTGGTAGGGCGCGAGCGGCGCCGCCGCGCGCGGCAGACCGCGATCGGGCGAGTCGGCGCCGTGGCGGCGTTCGTCCGCAGGCGCGAAGGCGAGGAGCAGGAGCGGCAGCAGGGGCAAGAGCGGTGCGCGGATCATCGCGGCACGAGCGTAGCGCGCGCGCGGCGTCCCAACCGCGGCGCCAGGCGCGCGCGGGTACTCCGGTCGGAGTGCGCGCCGGTCGAAGGGACGTCGATTGCTCTCAACGCAGCCCCACTCCAATCCCATGAGCCAAACGCAACTGTCAGACTCGCGCGCGACCCACGGACCGGACACTGCCGCTTCCGCCCTCATGCGCGGAACGGACGGCGCTCCCTGTGCGACGTTCCAGGCCTACCAGCGCATCACCGGCGGAATCGAGGGCTGGTTCGGCGACGGCGCCATCGCGGTCTGGGACGCGTTGCTCGACTTTCAGCAGCGCTCGCGAGTGGTCGGGCACATGCTCGAGATCGGCGTGCACCACGGGAAGTCCGCGGCGTTGATGGCGATGTACGCGCAGCCGGGGTTCAAGGTGCTGTTGGTCGACCACGCGCTGAAGGCGCCCAAGATCGAGCAGGCGCTCGCTGCGGCGCGGCCGGCGGCGGGCGTGGAGTTCCTGACGGTGAAGGGCGACTCGCGCGAGCTGGGCGTGAACCCGCTGATCGTGCAGACCTACCGGCAGCACCGTTGGATCCACATCGACGGCGAGCACTCGGCCGGCGCGGTCACGAACGACATGCGCATCGCCAATCAACTGCTCGCGAACGACGGCGTGCTGGTGGTCGACGACTTCTTCTCGTGGCTGTACCCGCAAGTGACCGAGGCCGTGCTGCGCTACGTGCGCCAGAACCCCGACGACTTCGCGCTCTTCTTGTGCGGCTTCAACAAGGCCTACCTCGCGCGGCCGCACAGCGTGCACAACTACCTGCGCTTCTGCGCCGAGGAGCTGCCCGAAGCCCTCCAGGCGCGCGGGCAGGAGACCACCGTCGGCAAGACCACCTATCCGGCCGAGATGAACGTGTTCGGCGTGGGCCCGCGCTTCCAGGGCAAGGCGCTGCGCGGTCCGGACTGGGAAGACAAGCTGGTCCGCTACTGAGACGACTCGCGTTCGCGTCGGAGCCTGCCGACTCCGCGACGGATGTGGGCGCCGCGCGCCGCGTTGGACTAGCGGCGCGCTGACCGAGGCTCGCCGAACTCAGTTCTCGAGCCAGACGAAGCCGCGGCGCAAGGCGTCGAGGCGATAGGCCGCGCGAGCTTCGCGAGCAGCGAGCTCCGCGGCAGCCGTGGCGCGGCGCTGCTCTTCGTCCATGCGCTGGAAGCGCGCGCGTTGTTCGCGCTCGGCGGCGGCGACCATGTCGAGCCACTGACTGTGGTGCGCGGCCTCGAGGCGCGCGCGCAGCTCGGCGTTCGGCGCACGCTGCACGGCGATACGCAGCAGCGCTTCGAGCTCGGCGTCGGAGATGCGGCCCTTGGCCTGGGTCTGGAGGTGCTCGACCCAGCCCTCGAAGCCCATCTGGTAGGCCATCGAGTGCGCTTCGTCGAAGCGACCAGCGGCGAGGTGCGCGCGGTAGCGTTCGCCGGCCTCGAAGCGCTCGAGCACGTCGCGCAGGCGCTCGAGTTCCGCGCGCGCCGCCGCGTCGAATCCGCCCGACGTGCGCCACAGCGCGTCGTAAGTCGGGCGCGGAATCCCCGTCGCGACGGCAAGCTTGCGGCCCACCTCTCGGCAGTAGCGCTGGTAGAGCGCCCCGCCCTGAGCGAAGTAGCCCGAGCTCCAGTGCGCGAGGCGCTCGACGTTTCCGTCGGGGCGGCGCAACTCCCAGTCGAGTCGATAGGCGTGCGCGAGCGCGAACTCACTTCGCAGCGCCTCGGTCTGATCGTGACCGACCGGGATCTCGAGGCTCTTCAGGCGCGCATCGATGGCCTCGACGGCGCGGTCGGCGGCAGCGTGATCGCCGCTCTGCAGCGCATCGAAGTAGGCGAGCTGGTGGCGCGACACATCGTCGAGCACCGCGCGCGCTTCGTCGACCGAACGCTGCAACGCCGCCCGCTCGCGCTCGCGCGCGGCCTGCTCGGCGGCGCGCAGTTGCGCCAGCTCGACGCGCCGGCGCTCGACGAACGGCAGCACGCCCGCCCACAGAGTCGCGGTCGCCTCGTCGGAGCTCGCCGCGGTGAACGGTCCCTGGAGGCGGCCGGCGAGTTGCGCGAAGAGCACGTACTCGGCGCCGGGCGAGTTCTGGCCCGCGAGGATCACCGACACGTCGGCGCCAAGCTGCGCGTCTGCGTACTCGCGCGGCGTCGAGCGCGCCTGCGCCAGGGCGAAGGTCGCGTCGCGCATCAGCACGCGCGTCGCGCCGGCGAGCGGCTCGAGCAGCGTCAGTCCGCCGTCGGCCTGTTGCGCGAGCACCACGACGCACGACTCGCGCGCGATGGCCCAGACCTGCATCCAGGGGCCCGGCAGGAGGACGTCGCGCACGTCGACGAGCGCGCGCGACTCGTCGAGCCCGAACACGCCTTGCGCGCCGGCGCAGACGCGCGAGAGCTCCACGAACTCGCGCGGATTCTTCGCGTAGTCGACGATCTGGCCACGCACGGCGAGCGCGCCGTCGACGAGCACGCGACTGCCCCCAGGCAGTTCGGCGACGCACTCCGGACCGCCCGCGATCGCGCGCAGCGAGTTGGCCGCGAGCTCGAGCTCTCCGAGCTTCGCGCCCTCCGCAGAGTGCGCGCGCCACAGCTGCGTTCCTGCGCGCTCGACGACCGTGCGATAGCCGCCGCCCGCGTCGACGAACACCTCGTCGAAGCGCTCGCCCGCGGGACCGTTCGGGCCGACGAGGTACCAGCCCTTGGGCAAGTGACGCTGCTCGTCGCGGCTGTCGATCGGCTCGCCCGGATCGAAGGCGAACACGCGACCGGCCCCGCTCACGCGCACTCGCGGCTGTTCTTGCGTGTCGACCAGCGGCGTGGTCGTCAACCAGGGCGTGAGCGTGCGCCCCGACGCACCCTCGAGCCGCCACGCGCGGTGCACGCCGGCGGCATGCTCCCCCACCTGACCGCGGCGCATGTGGACGCGCAGCGCGCCGTGCTCGGGCAAGGCGTAGGGCGTCGGGTAGGTCTGCGAGCCGACCACGGCGCCGTCGGAGTCGGGATCGAACTTCGAGGCGCAGGCGGCGCCGAGCGCGAGAACCAGTGTGTACGCGGCGAGTCTCGTGAGGTGCTGTGAGCGCATGGAGAGCGGATGAGACGTTGCGGGGTGGGCGCGTCGCTATCGGCAGGCCGCGGTGGCGGGCGTGAGAGCCCGGCGCGCCGACCGCCGAGCTGTGGCGCGAGCGGGCGCGCGAATTCGCATTTCTCCTGCGACTTTCGCGCGCCGAATCGGGCTCTCGGGCCATGAAGAACGCTCGAGTCGAACTCCGCGGCGCGGCGAGTTGGCTGTTGATCGCGATGGGCGCTGTGGGCGCGGCGTGGCAGTGGAGCTGCAAGCTGCGCGGCGAGTCATCTGCGACGGCGCGGCCAACGGCCAACGCTGCGAGCGAGTCCCCCGCGTCGGCAGCCGAGTCGCCCGCGGATCAGCTCGAGCGCGCGCGCTCCGCCTGGCTCGCGGCCCAGTACGTCGCAGGCGACGCCGACGAAGCGGAACTCGAGGAGTTCTGGCGCCAGTGCGGTCCGGTGCTCCCCGAGGAACTCGAGGCGCTGTACGCGAGCCTCGAACACCGCGTTGCGATGTTCGAGCGCATGTGCAAGAGCCTGCCGCGCTCGGGCCGGACGCTTCCGCCCGCGCAGGGGACTTGGACCAGCGACGACTTCTTCGCGGAGTACGGCGAGGTCGGCCTCGCCGAAGCGCGCTTCCTGCTCGAGGAATGCGCCGCCGGGCGCATGCGCCGAGCGCCGTTCTTCCCTGCGCCGGAGTCGGTGCTGGACTCCAGTCACCCGACGGCGCAACTGGTTCCCCACGCCGCCGAGCGCGGCGGCTTCGTGGCGCGCCTCGAGCAGGCGGACGACGCGGCGCTGTTCGACGCGCGACCGCGCATCTACGCGCTGGCGCAGGAGGTCGCCGCGCGCGCCGTTCCGGACGACATCGGACTCGTCGACGCCCCTGCGTCCACGCGGCGGAACTGAACTCCCCGAGCACGGCGTCGACACCAGCGTCGGCGTCGTCGAATCCTCCGCACTCTTCAACTTCAACGCGATGAACATCCACAAGACCAAAGTTGCACTCGCCCTGACCGTCGGCCTCGCCTGGGCCGCGGCCTGGATCCCCTCTCCGAGCGCGCACGCCGACGTCGAACCCACCGAACCTTCCTGCTCGGAGTGCAACGCCTCGGTCATGCCCGAAGTGCTGTGGTTCCCCGCGCTCCACCCCGACTCGTCCTGCGGCGTGCGCTACGAGATCGTCGGCTCGCCGGGGTACTGCGGTGCACTGCTCGAGCCGTTCGCGCCGTGCCGCCCCGTGGGGTACTGCAGCTTCCTCGGCAAGGTCACGTGCCAGGGCGACTGCAGCAACGTGCTGCCGGCGATGTTCGCGTTGGGCGGAACGGCGCTGCCGCTGTTCACTCCCTGCGGCACGAACCAGATCCTGGGCAGCCTGGGCTGCGGCGCCGACTTCGACCTGGCCGTGCTGGTGTGGGACGTCACTTCGGGCGCCACCGCGGTGAAGGTCTCGCGCCTAGCGTGCGCCAGCTGCGACGGCTGAGCGAGACGCGAGCGTGCGAACAGCGAGCGCCGATCCATCCGACCGCTCGAGTCGGCGCGCGCTGTTCCTGCACTGGGCCGCGCAGCGCCGCGCGACTCGTCCCGTCGTGTGAGCGGCTACCCTGACGCGCGGTGGAGCCCAACACGAGCGAGCCGCGCAGTCGTGCGCATCCGATTTCCCCGGCGCGATGGCCGACGCGCGAAGAGGCCGCGGCGAGCGCGCTGTTCAGCCCCGCGCGCATCGGCTCTCGCAACGCGCGAACGAGAACGTGGGTTCCGGCCATGGTGCCCTGGCGCGCGAGCGACGAGGGATTCGTCACGCCGGACGTGCGCGACTGGTACCGGCGCTTCGCCGATGCGCGGCCGGGCGTGCTGGTGCTCGAGGCGACGGGAATCCGCGACGTGCCCAGCGGTCCGCTGCTGCGCATCGGCCACGAGCGCTTCGTGCCGGGCCTGCGTGAACTGGCGAGCGACATCCGCCGCCACAGCGAAGGCCAGACGCTGAGCCTCGTGCAGATCATCGACTTCCTCGCCGTGCGCCGGCGGCCGGAGAAGGACAAGTTCGTGCTGCGCTTCCTCGAGCTCACGCGCGCGCACCGCGAGGGGCTGGAGCGGCTGGGACGCATCGATGCGGCCCGCGGCGGCGACGACGAGGTGCGCCGTGCGCTGCTGGCGCTCCCGCACGACGAGTTGCTCGCGCTGCTCGCGCCGCGCGAGCGCGAGGCGCTCGAGTTCGGCTATCGCGAACGCGTGGGCGACACGCACCTCGCGCACGTCAGGGACTTGCCTCACAGCTTGCCGCGCCTCTTCGCTAGCGCGGCCGTGCGTGCGAGAGACGCGGGCTTCGACGGCGTCGAGCTGCACTACGCGCACGCCTACACCATGGCCTCGTTCCTCTCGCGCACCAACCAGCGCGACGACGGCTACGGCGGCTCGCGCGAAGCTCGCGTGCGCCTGCCGCTCGAGGTCTTCGCCGCGGTGCGGGCGGCGGTCGGCGCGGACTTCGTAGTCGGCTGCCGCTTCCTGGGCGACGAGATCATCGACGACGGTAGCCGCATCGACGACGCGTGCTTCTACGCCGTGCAGTTCGCGCGCGCGGGGCTCGACTTCCTCTCGCTGTCGGCCGGCGGCAAGTTCGACGACGCCAAGCAGCCCAAGGTCGGAGCGGCCGTGTATCCCTACACCGGACCCAGCGGCCACGAGTGCATGCCGACCGTGCGCATCGACGACGCGCGCGAGCCCGCTTCGCGCGGGCCGTTCGGGCGCAACCTGCATCTGTCGCGCGCGGTGCGCGAGCGCGTGCGCGCAGCGGGCTTCGACACGCCGGTGGTCGGCGCGGGCGGGATCAACAGCTTCGAGCTGGCCGAGCGCGCGCTGCGGGACGGCGACTGCGACTTCGTCGCGGCAGCGCGCCAGTCGCTCGCCGATCCGGACTGGTGGCGCAAGCTGGAAGAGGGACGCGGCGCGCAGATCCGCCGCTGCGAGTTCACCAACTACTGCGAAGGCCTCGACCAGCAGCACAAGCAGGTCACGTGCAAGCTGTGGGACCGCGACCTCGCGGCGGCGATGCCCTGGCCGAGCGCGAGCGGCGCGGCGCTGCCGCTCTCGAACGACGGAAAACGCCGTCTGATCGCTCCGGCTTGATCGCGCGGGCCTGAGCAGGCGCTGCGAAAGCGCGCGGTGCGCCAGGCGTTCGAACGCCTCGCGCCCCGCGGTGTTGTCGGGTTGTCGTTGACGCGTCGCTCAGCGCGGCCTTCACGCCGCAGCCAATGGGCGCATCGGCCAAGGCGCCGCTGCGCCCCGCGGCATTCGGCCGCGCTGAGATCTCAGTCTTGGTCGCGACGCCCCCCTGAAACCTTCGCG
>WYBT01000059.1 GCA_011525785.1 Planctomycetaceae bacterium | reverse complement strand
GCGGCGCTCTGGCCGCTGCGCCCATTCACTGCGGCATGAAGGCCGCCGTGGGGGGGGGCGCGCGGGGGTCTTGGGGGGGGGGGGGGGGGGACAGGCGGGGGCCGCGGGACCACCCAAAAAGCCGGGCGGCGGATGGCGCGGGGGGGTGGCGGGGCGCGCGCTCCGCCGCGCGGCCTACCTGCCGCTGTTATGGGGCGCACGGCCCTGCGCGCCGCGGCCCCCCGCGGCATTCGGCCGCGCTGAATTTTGGTTGGTTCGCTGCTGCCGTCTGGAGCCTTCGCGAAGACGCGAAGGATCCAGGCGGCAGCAGCGAACGGCGGCCTTCATGCCGCAGTGAATGGGCGCAGCGGCCAGAGCGCCGCTGCGCCCCGCGGCATTCGGCCGCGCTGAATTTTGGTTGGTTCGCTGCTGCCTCCTGGAACCTTCGCGAAGACGCGAAGGTTCCAGGAGGCAGCAGCGAACGGCAGCCTTCACGCCGCTTTAGATGGGCGCAGCGGCCAGACTGCCGATGCGCCACGGGGTAGCAGCTCAGCCCGGCCGCGGGCCAGCCACCGGCGAGGCGCACAGCAGGACCGCCCAGTCGGCGCCGAGCGGCGGGTCGTCCGCTGGGTTGGTCGAGGTGGCCGTGCGCAGGCGCGGCGGGCCGAAGCCGCACTCCGCGAGCGCGTCGTGGAGCTCGGGCAGGCTCCACAGGCGCCAGCGGTAGACGAAGGCCTCCGGCCAGTGCGCGAGTTGCTCACCGCGCCGCGTGATGCGGAAGGAGAGCACGTTCTCGACGCGCGCCGTGCGCGGATCTGCGGCCCGGCGCTCCCACAGCGAAGTCAGCACGAGCGCGCCGGGCAGCTCGATGCGGCGCTCGGTCGAGCCGAGCGCGAAGGCGCTGGCGCCGCCATAGGTGTCGCACGCGAACAACCCGCCCGGTGCGAGCGCGGCGCGCACGTTGCGCAGATAGTCGAGCAGCTCGCGGCGCGTGTGCAGGTAGCCCAGTGAGAAGTTCCCCGCGTGCACGATGTCGACGGGCGCGTGGCGCAGTTCGCGCACGTCGGCCACCAGCGTCTGGACCCGCTCGCAGCCGCGCGCACGCTCCAGCGCCCCGGCGTCGAGGTCGATGGCGAGCGCGCGGCGCGCGGCCTGCGACGCCGCGAAGGCCCGCGAGAGAGCCGCGCTGCCGGCGAAGTGCTCGGCCAGCGTGAGCGGCGCTCCGCCGTGCTCACTCAACAAGAGGCGCAGGCTGTCTTCGGCGGACTGGACGGCGCGCTCGTAGCACTCCCAGGGGTCCACGGAGCGCGGGCGCGGCGCGTCAGGCGCGCAGCGCAGCGATCAGGCGCGAGACCAGCGAGTCCACGCGGCGCGCAGTGAACTTGGCGCAGGCGCCATCCGCGTTGAGCTTGCGGTGGTCGCCTGGGATCTCCTGCGCCGCGTGCACGGCCTCGGACTGCTTCTGCTCCATCAACTCGGGGTGGTAGCAGCCTGTCCGGCGCTTCCACACCGTTCCGCCGGGGAGTTCGCGAAAGTGCTGGCAATCCTTGCAGTCGACCATGAGGGGGCTTCGTCGCGGGCGCTGGGAACGGCCCGCGGGCGCGCACTCTCCCTTGCGAGGCGCGCGCGCGCAAGCCCGGGGGCGGACCACGCCTATACTGCGCGGATGTTCCTCCGCCCCACGACCGGCCCCACCCTCCGGCGCGTCGCGTGAGCCTGCCGAACGCCCCCACCGTGCGCCTGGCGCGGCAGGAGATCCTGGCCTTCAGTTTGTGCGCGCTGTTCGTGGGCTTCTTCGTGGCGGCCGAGGTGCTGGGCGGGAAGTTGTTCCGCTTCCAGATCCTGGGGAACGGCCCCGCCAGCCTGGGGCTGGGCGAGGGGCGCGAATTCGTCGCCACCGCCGGCATCCTGGCCTTCCCGTTGACGTTCGTGATGACCGACATCGTCAACGAGTACTTCGGCAAGCCCATGGTGCGGCTGTTCACGCTGATCGCGATCGGAGTGAACGTGCTGCTCCAGCCGGTGATCCGCGCCGCGATCGCGGTCCCGGCCGTCAGCTACACGCCCGGCGTGACGAGCGAGCAGATGCAGGAGGCCTACAGCATCGCGCTCGGCCAGACCACGGCCATCGTCGGGGCCAGCCTGGTCGCGTTCGCGCTCGCGCAGTGGCTCGACGCGCAGGTCTTCACCTGGCTGCGACGGCGCACGGGCGGCCGCATGCTCTGGCTGCGCGCGCAGGGCAGCACGGTCGTCAGCCAGCTGATCGACACGCTGGCGGTGATCTTCCTGGCCTTCGTGTGGATCCCGTCCGCGACCGGCGGCGAGCCGTGGAGCAGCGCGCAAGCGCTCGAGGTCTCGCTCACCAACTACGTCTACAAGTTCCTGATCGCCGTCGTCAGCACGCCCTCGCTGTACGTCGTGCACATGGCCGTCGACGCGTACCTCGGCAAGGACGTGGCCCGCGCGCTCAGCGCCGCGGCCCACCCCGGCGACGGCGCTTGAACTTGCGCGGTTGCGCCGCGCGCTCGCCGTAGCCTTCCTTGTTGGCGTCGAACTCCGGCGCCGGCATCGACTCCGCGCGCTGCTGCGCCTGCGAGTCTTCGAGCTCGAGACGGACCCCCAGCGCGCGCTCGATGCGCAGGCCCTGCTCGCGCGCCTTGATCTCGCGCAGCGTGCGCCCCGCGGGAGCATCGGGCCACGGCCCCACGTGCACGCGCCACTCGAACAAGAGCGGCGCCGTGCGACAGGCGTACTCCCAGTAGGCGGGGTTGTCGGTCTGGAACACGAACACTCCGCCGGGCGCGAGTGAGCGCCAGATCCCCAGCAGCGTCTGCGGCGTCAACTGGCGGCGATCGCGCTGCGAGCGCTCGTAGTAGGGCTGCGGGTGGTAGAGGTGCGCCTCGTGGATCGACCCGCGCGGGCAGCGCGCGACGATGAACTCGCTCGCGTCGCCCCAGGCGAACTTGAGGTTCGTCAGGCCGCGCTGCCCGGCGCGCAAACTGCCCAGGCGCAGCGCGGGCGGAACGAGTTCCACGCCGAAGTGATCGTGGTCGGAGCGGGTCAGAGCCGACGCGACGAGGTAGCGCCCGTTGCCGCAGCCCAAGTCGACGACGCGCCGCGCGTCGCGCCCGAAGATCGCGGTCCACTCGACCGGCCGCTGGTCCCGCCCCAGCCCGACGCGCGTGCGCGTCCACTGCTCGCGCGGCAGCACCAATCCTGGGAACGGCGGGCCGCTGCGCCGGTCGCGGTCGAGTCGGGACATCGCCGCGCATCCTAGCGCTGCTCAGCGCGGCGCGCGGGAGACGCGCGAGGCGGCTCGCGTGGCCCATGCTCTGGGGGCCGCGTAGACTTCGAGACCGAGTGCTCCAAGTTCTCGCCGGATTGGCGCAACTTTCCGGGCCAGAGTGGACCCTAACGTGCCGAACCAACGCGACGAGCGCCTCGACGATCTGCAACTCGTGCGGGAGGCCCTGACGGGCGATCCACGGGCGGCAGATGGCTTGATCGCGCGGCTGAAGTGCGTACCGCAGATCTTGCACGTGAAAAATGTGCAGGCCGGTTCGCCCATCGGTCGCGACGACCTGCGCGACCTGACGCAAGACACGTTGGAGCTCATCTGGCGCAAGCTCGGCTCTTACGAGGGCCGCAGCTCGCTGGAGACCTGGGCCTACGCCTACTGCCAACACATGCTGCTGAACGCGATCCGCAACAAGCGCCGCCGCCAGGCGCGGCAACGCGAAACGGACGTCGAACTGCTGCTCGACAACAAGCCGGATACGGCCGAGCGCGAGCACGACTTCGACGCGCTGCGCCGCGGTCTGGAAGGGCTCGACCCCAACCAGGCGCTAGTGATCCGACTCAAGCACTTCGAGTCGGTCACCTTCGAGGAGATCGCGGCCAGCCTGCAGATGTCGGTGAACACGGTGAAGACCCAGTACTACCGGGGATTGACCAAGCTGCGCGAGTCGCTCGAGCAGCGCCTGAGGGAGGAGTACGCGTGATGCGAAGCGATGGAGAACATCGGGATCCGAGCGAAGCTGGGCGCGCGCAGCCCGTGCGCGGCCAAGCTCACGACCACCCGCTCGGCCACAGCAGCCCCCAGACGAGCGGCAAGCCGCGGGGCGAGCTCGACGCGCAGCGCCCGACCACTCGGCCCGCCGGCGAGCACGACCTGCAGCACGAACACTGGATCCTGACCGCGCTGGAGCTCGAGCCGGGCGATCCCGCGCAAGCACGGCACGCGACCGAAAGCTGCACGCAGTGCGCCGACGACTTGCAGCGCTACGACGAGTTGCGCCAGTTGCTCGACGAAGCCGGTGCGAGCCAGAGCGAGACGCTCGCGCAAGTCCGCCGCGCGCTGCGCGCTGGCGATCCGGCGCCGGGCGAGGAGCTGGTGGCGCCGTTCGTGCGCGCCAAGCTCGGGCAAGCCGCTCCGCGCCGCCCGCGCCTGCGACTGCTCGCACCACTGGCCGCAGCAGCAGCGGCAGCCGCAGTGCTGCTCGGCTGGCTGATGCGTTCGAAGTTCCCGCTCGCCGACGACCACGGACGCGGCGTGATGCTCGGCGAACACAGCGACAAGGGCCTGAGCCCGGCCGGTGAAGTGCGCGAGTACGGGCCCTTCCGCTGGCCCATGCAGCGCCCGCCCGGCGGTTCGTTCAACCTGCGCGTGTGGGACGCCCGCGAGGACGACCCGCGCCGCGCGCTCTATATTCGGGAGCGGATCGAGGAGAACGAAGTCTGTATCGAAGCTGCGGATCTGGCGAAGTTCCCCGACGCGATCGGTTGGGACGTGCAAGCGTGCGACGCGACCGGCCAGGACGTCGGCGCGCCGCGGCGAGCCTACGCCAAGCGCTCGCGCTGACGATCACGCTGATCGCGTGGCTGGCGTTCGCATCGACGCGCGCCAGCGCCCAACGCTCGTTCATCGAGACCGTCGACGAGCTCAACGCGATCGATCTGTCGAACTCGGATAGCGCCGAGCGCGCCTTTCTCGCCTTCGAAGAGTTGCGCGCGATCGAGGCCCGCGGCGAGGCCGACTGGACCCCGTTCGACTGGCGCGTGTACACGCTGGGCGCCTGCCTTTTGAGCTTGGATCCGGTGTGGTCTCGCGCGTTGCCCGAGGCGCCGCGCGAGTTGCTCGAGCGCATGGCCCTGGACCGCCGCAGCGCCGCCGATTTCGAGGTGCGGGAGCTGTTCGAGTCGGTGATCGGCATCCTGCTGCGCGAGGATGGACAGCTGGCCGAGGCCGCTGATCGCACGCTCACCGCGCTCGACTGCCTCACGCTCAAGGCGAACTCGCGCTGCACGTTCTGGATCGAAGTGGCGCGGGACCGCGAGACTTTGGGCGACTACAGCGCCTGCGCGACGGCGCTGGACAACGCGGCGGCGGAGTTGAAGGTCGTGCGCGTCACGATCCCCGACCCGTCGGCGGCGGACTTGGTCGAGTTCGACCTCAGCTCGGCGCGCATGACCCTGGAAGTCCAGCTAGGACGTCCCGATCGCGCCGCCGCGAACCTAGCGCGGGTGCGTGAGTTGGGTCCGCTGCTGCCCGACCAGGAGAGCGCGCAGCAGTGGTTACGCGATGAAGCCCACTTCGCGCTGGCCAGCGACGACTCAGAGGGCCTGATCGAGCGCCTGGAGAACCTCCGCGCGCGTGAAGGGCTCGCGCCAGCCGTCCTGGATTGCCTGGGCCACGCCTACCTGCTCGTCAGCAAGCGCGGCGAACAGCGTCTGGCGCCCGCCAGCGAGGTATTCGAGGAGATGTTGGCTCACCCCGACGCGACGGCGCTGGCCTGCGCACACGCGCGAATCGGTCTGGCGATGGTGCGTCGGGAACAGGGGCGCCTCGACGAAGCCGCGCAGCTTCTGCGGCAAGCTCGCCGCAACGCCAACACCGTGCTGGAGCTGGATATCGTGACCGAAGGCGCCGCCGTGGCCTTGGAGCGCGGCGCGTCGATGGACGAACTCGCCCAGGCGCACGCCGAGTTGCTGTGGGGCTTCGAGCAGTTGCTCGAGCGTTGGGACTCGATCCCCGCGCTCGTCGACGGCGCCGGATTCACCAACTACGCGCGGCGACGCGCTCTGATCCTGGAGCTCTTGCGCCTCGAAGTGGCGCTCGACCCGACGAGCGGCGCACAGCGCGCGCTCCAGCGTTGGCTCAGCGCAGAGGCGCGCGGCAGTCTCGCTCGCGAACTCGGTCTCGAAGCGCCCAACGAGTTCGAGCTGCGCCAGCGCCTGTTCGGCGAGCGCGCCGGTGCGCTGGTCTACGTCCCCGGACCGACGCGCAGCGGGCTGTTCATCCTCGATCGCGAGCGCGTCGAGTTCGTCGGCCTGCCCGCCAGCGACATCTGGAGCGACTCCCAACGCAACTTGGCGCGACTGCTCGCGGCGCCGCCGCGCAACCGGCTCGACGCCGAACGAAGGGACCGCGACTACCGCGAATTCACGCAGGAACTCTCGCGCTACCTGCTGGCCGCGCCCGCACGCGCACGCCTCGACGTTTGGGAGGAGCTCACCATCGTGGGGCTCGACATGCTGGGCTACCTGCCGTTCGAGTGCCTGGAATCGAACGGCCGCGAGCTGGGCCTGTCCAAGGCCGTCTGCTACGCGCCGTCGCTGCTGCTCCAGGACGAACTCGAACGGCGTTGGCGTGAGAGTGGCGCCCAGCTGCGCTCGGGGATGCGCTTGCTGGCAGCGCCGACGGATCCAGCCGACGCCGCGGCGCGCTTTGGCTGGGCGGCCATCGACTGGGATGGGCGGCGGGCCGAGCGACTGCGCGAGCTGTGGGACGGACGCGTGCGCATCGACCACGGCCGTTCAGCGACCTGGGCCGCGCTCGCGTCGGATTCCGGCGCGGACCTGGCGGTGCTGGAGATCCTCGCCCACGGCTACTATGACGGCGCTCAGACACCGCCGGCCGGCATCGCACTCGCGCCGAGTGAGGGACACGCGGGCTACATCGCGAGCGCACAAATCGCCGGGCTGGATGCGCCGCCGATCGTCGCGCTCGCTGTGTGCGGCGCTGCGCGGGGCCCGCTGCGTTCGGGCGACGAATCAACCGGGAACTTGGGGGGCGCGGCGCTGCGCGCGGGCGCGAGCGTCGTGCTCTTGTCGACACTGGACATCGAGCAGGCCGCCTCAGAGGCGCTGCTCGACTCTGCGTACGAGTCCATGGTGCGCGAGGGGACGAGCCCGGCGCGGGCGCTTCGCGATGCGCGGATCGCGTTGTCGGCGAGCACCGACAAGCGCGATCCGTACTACCGCAATGTGCTGCACTGCGTGGGGCTGGGGCACGCCGCGTTCGTTCGACGCGATCACGCGCCGGGCGCCTCGCGTGCCTTCATGCTCGCGGCGACGCTTGTTGCGGGCATTGCGCTCCTCGCTGCGTATGGGCGCCGGCGCTGGCGAGTTACTGCGGCGCGGTCGGGGGCGAGCTGACGGGTCGCTCGCCGCTCTGAAAGGTCTTGATGCGCCGGGCGCGCGTGACCGTGGAATTTGCGTTCATGTTCTCGGGAAGGGTCGAGTACGTCTCGAAGCTCAACTCGAAGGCCGCCTCCTGCTCGAGCGCGAGCGCCGCACTCTCGCTGACCGCGAAGGCCAGCAGCGTCGGACAGCCGCGCGCCACCACCGCGCCCTGCGCATTGCGCTGGATCGGCGTCAGGCACAGCCGATAGACCGAGGCAAAGTCGGGCGCGAGTTCGTCGAGCTGGAACGAGAGGTCGGTGAGCGGCGCGGCGGCCTCGAAGCTCGCGAAGGCCTCGCCGTCGAGCTGCGCGTGCTCGTCCGCGGCGCGCCAGATGTCCACGAGCCAGTGCGTCGCGACCAGTCCCGCCTGCGGCGGCGCCAACTCCAGCTCGAGCCGCATCAAGGCCGCGTCGTAGTGCGCGTCGAGCACGTCGCAGCGCTGCGGCGCCTCGTCGATCCAGTCGCCCAGCCGCGTGAGGACGCTGCGCGTCGCCTCGACCCCGATCAGCAGGTCGAAGTCGCCGTCGGCGTCGAAGTCGGCCACCGCGGGCCAGGCGCGCTGCTCGAGCTGCGGCGCGCCGAGCGGCTGCTCGGGCAGTTCGAACACGCGCGCGGTGGCCGGCGTGACCACGAACGTCGGGCACGCGGGCTGGCCCGCGCTGCGCAGGTTCTCGAGCCACAGGAGCGCCTCGCCGTGCCGCGGAGCGATGAGCAGGTCGCTGTCGCCGTCGGCGTCGAAGTCCGCGCTGACCAGCGCGTAGGCGTCGAGCGCGCCGAGATCGACGTGCTCGAAGCTGCCGTCGGCGGACAGCGTGCGCAGCCACTGGAGCTGCGGCGGCGCGTAGTCGCTGATCCAAGCCAGGCGGTCGAGCGCCTGGCCGGCCTGGGACACGCGCGCGAGCGCGCCGCCCGCGTAGGCGCTGCTCCACGAGCGCAGCAGCGTGAAGTTGTCGTCGTGGACGTACACGCCGGTGTCGGTGAGCAGCGCGAGCTCGAGCGCGGCATCGCCATCCCACTGGAGCGCGACCACATCGCGCAGCGCGCCGCTGGCGCCCGGACCCGACTGCGAGGTCCACACTCCCGCGACCTGGCGCGCTACGATCAACCCGGAGCGATCCGCTCGAATGCCGTAGACCTCGCTCTCGCCGTCGCCGTCCGCGTCGAAGGCGCGCAGATCGAGCGCGCCGGCCCAGTCGCCGCCGAGCACGGCCTGACCCGTCAGTGCGCCGAGTTGGGCGTCGAAGGCGAGCACCTCGAGCCCCGCGTCGGTGGCGAGCGCGATGCGCGTCGAGGCGCCGCGCAGCGTGCAGGCGCCGCGCGCGACGCCCGGGAGCGGTGTCAGCGCGAAAGTCGTTCCGGCGCGGTAGAGCACGAAGGCGCGGTCGCCCTCGAGCCCGAGCGCGTCGAGATGACCGTCGGAGTCGTAGTCGCCCGAGTCGGTACGGCCGAACGCCCCGCGGTCGAGCAGCGCCGGATGCTGGGCCTCCAGATCGTCCAGCGCCGACCAGCCCCCCAGCGTCTGGAATCCGCCCTGGGCCGCAGAGCGGTTCGCCGCGCCCAACGTCAAACCCGCCAACACCACCCAACGCACAACGAATGCCCCGCGCATCGAGAACTCCCAGCGAATCGAGAAACCTGTTGGTGAGCTGTTCACCCGCCCTCCGCGCACGGCCCCTCGGCGTGGCCAACCCAGCGCAGACAGCGCGTTGGTGTCCACCGATTCCCAATAGTTTCGAGTAGTTCGCATTTGGCGCCGGGCCGCGCTCGCGCTTGACTTCGGAGCCGCTGGCGCGCGCCGGATTCCAGGCCTGCACACAGCGACCGACGCTCCGTCCGGCGCGTCAGCCCCTGGCGTGCGCGCGCCGGCGAACCCAACATCGCCAGGCCCGGGGCGTAAGAGCGTGTTCTCGCGCCGCCGCTGCGCATCGCGCTCGGCGCTCGCTCCCCCCCGCACCGTCCCCTACCTCCGCACGGCCGCCCCTGGCGGCGACCTCGTCCACCATGCCGCCCTCGGTCCACGCGTCGCCCGCGCCCAAGCTCTCCGCCTACATCGCCCCGCTGGCCGTGCGCGCCGCCGCGCTTTGGATCCTGGTGGTGTCCTTCATCAAGATGGACCGCGGCTCGCCCGGCGCGCTGCCGCTGATCATCCGCGAGAACCCGCTGGGCGAGGACCTGACCTTCAGCCTGACGCTCTCGATCGAGCTGGCCTTTTCGCTGGTGGCGCTGTTCAGCACGCGGATCGGCTGGTGGCTGATGATGGCGCTCCTGGGCGTGTTCCTGACGGTGCTCGCCCACCTGATCTACATCGGGGCCACCAGCTGCGGCTGCTTCGGAGGGGCGATCAAGTTCTCGCCCTACCAGATGCTCGCGGTCGACGGGCCGCTGTTCGCCATCCTGCTGCTCGCGCGCCAGGGGGCCTGGACCGCGAAGGCGCCCAAGCACTGGGCCGCGCTCCTCGCCGTCTTCGCGCTCGGCGCGGCCACGCCCTGGCTGTACATCGACAACGAGCCGGCCGCCACGCCGACGCAGGTCGAGACCCCGTCACCCGCGCCGCAGCCGCAGCAACCCGTGCAACCTGCCGATCCCTCGACGGCGGTCGCTGCGCCCGATCCGAGCGCCGCGACGGGCGCTCCGGGCCCCTGGAAGCTGCCGAGCAGCAAGCCGCGCTGGGTCAAGCTGCGCCCCAGCGAGTGGGTCGGCAAGTCGATCCACGAGACCGATCTGGGCGTGTGGATGGACACGCGCTCGGTCAGCGACACGGGCAGTTGGATCCTGTACCTGGAGACCTGCACGCACTGCCGCGACTTCCTGAACTGGGTCACGGCGTCCTTTGCGACCGACCCCAAGATCTACGTGCTGGTCAAGCTCTCGACCGAGCAGGACGCCGCCGAGGGCATCATCCAACAGACGCCGCCGCACGAGACGGGCGCGCTGCCGCCCGACATCCAGTGGGTCGTGGGGCCCGAGCTGCCGCCCTGGGAGCTGGTGCTCGAGAACGGCGTCGTGATCGAGGCCATCCACCACGACGTCAACGAGAGCGGACTCGACACGCGCAAGAGCTGGCGTCTCGAAGGGGGCGTCCCCGTCGAGTCGCAGAGTCAGGTCCAGTATTGAGCCGCGCTGAGCTGTTGGTTTTGTAGCTACTACTCTTCAGGAGTCCTCGCGCGGCGCGCGGATTCCTGAACGTAGTAGCTCACTGCGTGCTCGTCAGCGGAGCGCGACCAGGTAGCACAGCCAGGCCTCGCAGTTCTCACCGCGCGTCCCGCGGCGGAACACGCCATCGCCCTCGCCCTTGGATGTCGTGCCCTCGAAGTAGGTGTGCACCTCGCTGAAGCCCGCGTCGACGAGCGCGTCGCGGATCTCGTTCAAGGTCCAGTAGCGCCAGCGGTAGTCGAAGGCCTTGAGCTCAGTCTTGTCGGGGAAGCGGAAGCGGATCTGCGTCAGGTACTCGCCCGTGCCGGGGTGGTAGCGGCGCTGGTCCCACACGTAGGTGAACCCGCCGCAGCGGCGTGTCTCGACCATCTCCTGCGTCGCCTCCCAACCACCGTACAGATCGAGGCAGAAGATCCCGTCGCTCACCAGGCTCTCGCGCGCCTTCTCGAAGTAGCGCACGAGCTCAGCGCGTTCCGTGAAGATCCAATACGAGAAGTTGAACGCCACGCGCAGGTCCACCGGGCGCAGGCTGGGCGCGCGCACGTCCTTGAGGTGGAACTCGAAGCGCTCTGGACTGGGGAGCTGGCGCGCACGCGCTTTCGAGCGGCCCTGGGATGCCTGCGCGCGGGCGAAATTGTGCTCGAGGCCCCAGGCGACCGGCTCGGGGTCGATGTCGTAGCCCTCGGCCGTGTGCGCGGGCGACTGCGCGATCCACACCGACGAGAGGTACGCGGTGCCGCAGAAGTCCTCGCGCAATCGCAGCGCGCGCCGACCTCGCTCGCGCTCGAACATGCGCTGCAGGAAGGGCACATCGCCCTCGGGCGACTGCACGGCCTTCTGGTAGAGCTCGTACTTGTCCGCCGTCGCAGCGCTGTAGCGGTGTCGGACCTTGCCAGCCGACTTTCGGACTCGCTTGGAGGCCGATTGGGGCGCCGATTTGCGGGCCGACTTGCCCGCCGACTTGTTGGCGGCCTTGCCAGCGGTCGTGCGGGCGGTCGTGCGGGCGCCAGCCGCAGATTCGGAGCGCGTCGCTCGAGATTGGACCATCCGCGCACACTAGCGCGCTGTCGCTGTGCTGAGCCAGTGTTCACTGGCCCAGCGCCGATGGGCCTACGCGAGTGCGTCGGCCCCACATCCGCGCGCTCCGCGCTTCGTCACAGCACCGCTTCGCGCAGCGCGCGCAGCAGTCGCTCGTTGGTCTTGGGATCGCTCACCGTGACCCGCACTGCGCCCTCGATGTGTCGCGGCACGCTGACGAGCCCCGGAATCAGCCGGCGGGCGACGCGGCGCGCGACTTCGGTGGGATGCGAGACGCGCAGCAGGATCCAGTCACCGATCGAAGGCATCGGGTGGATCCCCGGGATGGTGGCCAGGCGCGAGTAGAAGCGGTCCTTCTCGTCGATCACGATTCACGCTCCTCGGGTCGGGTCACGCGCGAGCGGGCCCGCCGCAAAAGTCGACTGCCGGTGGTCCCCGGAGGCGGCCTGGAGCGGCCTCTCCGGTGGCGCCCGGGCCCGAGTCGTTCCAGGCTGTGATGGCCCGAACAAGCGCAGGTCCGCGCGCACAACTGACCGGACGCGAGAAACGGGCGGACGACATTGCCCACCCACACCCCTCGCCGGGTCCCTCGAGCGGGCGCTGCGGCCGGGCGAGCCCCGCCGTCTGGGTCGAGCGGGAGCGCGCCTGGAGTGGCGCGAACCCGCGTCCCCGAGCGCTCCGCATCGGGACGGGGCGCACAATAGCTTGGGTTTCCGGGCGCGACAAGCGCGAGCACTTGGGTCTGACAGGCCCCCTACCTGCGCCGCAGTGGCGCGCGCCGACTCGCCGGCGGTAGCTTTGCCCCGCCTTGAACTCCACCCGATCCGCGGGCGACGCCCCCTCCGCTGCACCCCGTTCGCGGCGCATCGCCGTGCCCGCCTCGACCTCGAACCTGGGCCCGGGCTTCGACCTGCTGGGACTCGCCTTCGACCTCTGGCTGCGCGTGGAGATGCGTCCTCGCGCGCCGGGCGGTCCGCGATTCGCGCAACTGGAAGGCGAGGCCGCCGCCTGGCCCCGGGACGACTCGAACCTGTTCCTGCGGGCCTTCGACGCCCTGGCGCGCGAGTTCGCGCTCGACCGCGAGCGCTTCGAGTTCGCGGTGGCGAGCGAGATTCCGCTCTCGCGCGGCCTGGGCAGCTCGGGCGCGGCGATCGTCGCCGGGATCGAGCTCGCCTGCGCCGCCGCAGGGGTCGCCCTCGCGCCGGAGGTGCGCCTCGAACGCGCGCTGGCGCTCGAAGGCCACCCCGACAACGTCGCGCCCGCGCTGCTGGGCGGCTGCGTGCTGGCGGCCCCGCTCGAGTCGGGTCCGCCGTTGGTGGTGCGCCAGAGCGTGCATCCGAGCCTCGCTTTCGCGGTGGCCTGGCCCTCCGCGCGCCTGTCGACGGCGCTCGCACGCTCGCTGCTGCCCGCGCAGGTGAGCTTCGCCGACGCGCGCGAGAACCCGCGCCGGCTGGCGCTGCTGCTCGAGGGCCTGCGCAGCGCGGATCCGCGCCTGCTGCGCGCGGGGGTCGAGGACCGCCTGCACGAGCGTCACCGCCTGCCGCACATCCCCGGCGGCGCCGAGGCGCTGGCTGCGGCCTATGCGGCGGGCGCGTGGCTGGCCTGCGTGAGCGGCAGCGGCTCGGCCCTCGTCGCGGCGGCGGACGCCGCACACATCGAACGCGTCGCGCGCGCCCTGCGCGAGACGCTCGAGCGCGCCAGTCCGCCGGCCGGCGGTCGCGTCGTCCGCGTCGTCGAGCGCGCGGCGCAAGTCGCGTGAGGTGCGCGGCCGCGGGCGAGCCCGATACGGGCGCGCCCGAACCGAACGGCGGTCACGCTTCGGCCGACTGGCGCCGGAAGCTGTCCACCAAGGTCAGCGTCTCTTCGATGCACGAGCTGGCGGCCGCGGCGTTGGCCACGCGGCGCGCGAGCGGTGTCGCGATTTGCCGCGCACGCGCGATGAAGGCCGGCGCCGCGCTGGGCTCGAGCAGGAACTCGCGCAGCCCCAGGCCGATCAGGAAGTGCGCGCTCTGCGGCTGCGAGAGCGCCACGCCGAAAACGGACAGCGGCTTGCGCAGCTCGTCGCTGATCTCGACCAGCGTGCGCAGTGCGCGCAACACGATCGGGTGGAGCGACTCGAAGTAGCGCTTGAGCTCGGGGTTGTCGCGGTCGGCGGCCAGCAGGTGCTGCGTGAGGCCGTCGAGCGCCACGACCAGGAAATCCGCTTCCCGCGCGAGGTCACGCGCGCCGAGCAGGGCCGCGGGCGTCTCGATGACCGCCCCCAGCGCTGTACGCGCCGCGTGGGCCACGCCGCGCTTGCGCAGCTCGAGCCGCTCCTCGAACAAGCACTCCTTCACGCGGCGCAGCTCGGCCACGTCGCACACGAACGGCACGGCGATGCGCGCCTCGCCGCCGGCGCCGGCGCGCAGGATGGCCTCGAGCTGGCGGCGCAGCACGAGTTCGCGCGAGAGCAGGGCGCGCACGCCGGCGCGTCCGAGCGAGGGGTTGGGCTCGCGCTGCGGGTGCAGGTAGTCGAGCCCCAGTCCCGAATCGGCGTCGAGCAGCCGGAAGGTGACCGGGCCGCCGGAGGCCGACGCGATGACCTGCGTGTAGTGCTGCGCCAGCGCGTCCGCCGACGGCGGGGTCTTGTCGAGCAGGTAGAGCAGCTCGGTGCGGTACAGCCCCACACCGCGCAGGCCCAGGTCGGCCAGTTGGCCGACTTCCGGCAGACTGCCGCAGCAGCCGCTGATCTCGAGCGCCTCGCCGTCGTACGTGCGCGGGCGCTCGAGCGCAGCGCTCATGCGCACCGTCGGCGCGCGCTCGGGCGAGCGGTACTGCGCGCGCACGAGTTCGTCGGGGTTGACGAGCGCCACGCCTTCGCTGGCGTCGAGGATCACGAAGTCGCCTTCGTGCACTTGCTCGAGCAGTCCGGGCACCGCCGTCAAGGTCGGAATGCGCAGTGAGCGCGCCAGGATCGCCGCGTGGCTGGCGAGCGAGCCCGCCTCGGTGAGCACGCCGAGCACCGGCTCGCCCTGCGCGTTGAACATGTCGACGATCGACAGCTCCTTGGCGGCCAGCACGTACTCCTGCGAGCGCACGACGCGCACCTCGTTCGCGGAGGCGTCGCGCTCGAGGTGGCGCAGCACTCGAATGCCGACGTCGCGCAAGTCGACCGCGCGCTCGCGCAGCGTCGGGTCCTGCACCAGCTTGAAGATGCGGTCGAAGTCGCCGATCACCTTGGCGATGGCCGCCTCCAGGCGCAGTTGCTCGCCCAGGATCAGATTCTCGACGTCGGCGATGAAGACCGAGTCCTTCAGGTACGCCAGGTGCACGTCGAGGATGCGCGCCTCGTGCGGCGGCACCTGCCCGGTGAGCTTGGTCTTGAGCGCCGTCAACTGCGCGCGCGAGGCCTGCAGCGCGTTGTGGAAGTGGTTCAGCTCGGCCTCGACCGCGTCGCGCGCCACGCGCTCGAGCTGCGCGTTCGAGAGCTCGTAGTCCTTGCGGTGGATCGCGCCCGCCGCCAGTCCGGGCGAAACCGAGACGCCGCGCAGCGTGAGCGGCGGTGCGGTCGCGGTCGCGCCATGCGGCGCCGTGGGCGATTCCTGGGAGGTCGGTGTGCCGCCGGAGGGCGCGCTTTCGCTGGGGGTCGAGGCTTCCACGGGCCGGCCATCCTAGTGACGCCCAAGGTGCGCTGCGAACACGCGCGCGAATCGCCAGCGCGGCTCAGCGGTTACCATCCGCGCAGCGTCCGCCGCAGCGGCGCGGCACGAGGCACGAGCACATGCGCAGCGCGATGAAGCGATGTTTTTCAGCGGGATCCTGGGCGCTTGTGGCGCTGGCCCTGGCGGCGACCCCGCTGCGAGCCCAGACCGGAACGCTCGCCGACGCTCCGGCCAAGCGGATCGCCGGCGCGAGCTTCGCCGAGCAGCCCGGCTGGACCACGCGCAAGCCCGAGGAGTTGTTCGCCATCGAGCGCGTCATCGACGGCGACACGCTGCACATCCGACGCAACGGCGAGTTGCAGAAGCTGCGCCTGCTCTCGGTCGACACCGAGGAGAAGTTCTCGACCAACACCGGCGACACCAGCAAGCCCTCGACCGTCTTCGGTGAAGAGTGCGCGCAGTGGGCCATGGCGTTCTTCAAGCCCAGCCCCGAGCGCCCCGACGCCGACCGCATCGGCCTGGTCTTCCCCACCGGCGTCGAAGAGCGCGACGTGTACGGCCGCGTGCTGTGCTACGCGATCCTGCCCGACGGCCGCAACTTCAACCTGCTGCTCGTCGAACTCGGCAAGAGCCCGTACTTCAACAAGTACGGCAACAGCCAGCTGTGCCACGACGCCTTCGTCGCCGCGCAGAAGCGCGCGCAGGAACAACGCATCGGCATCTGGGATCCCGCGACCAACAAGCCCAAGAGCGACGGCGCGCCCGCGGCCGAGCGTC
Organism: Planctomycetaceae bacterium; assembly: GCA_011525785.1. GTDB lineage: Bacteria > Planctomycetota > UBA1135 > UBA1135 > WYBT01. Next base: position 12,210 of record WYBT01000059.1, on the reverse strand, counting down.
CCTACGCTCGCCTGATGCCCTGGTGGGACGCGCGCGCGGCGGCGGTCGAGGAGTACCGCAAGCTCCGCAAGGAGCGGCCCGAGCAGATCGCGGGCGCCGAGTCCCCGCTCGAGCTCGCGCGAGTGCTGGCGAGCAGCGCCAAGGGCGCGCAGGTCGAGGTCTTTGGTTCGATCGACCGGCTGTTCGACGAGGACGATGGCTCGCTGACCGTGCTGATGCGATCGGGGGCCAAGAACGACGCGCTGCGCGTGCGCATCGCGGCGGCCGAGCGCGCGAAGTTCGCTGCACTCGAGCTCGACAAGCGCGACGAAGAGGGCCGCCAGAACTATCTGTGGGTGCGCGGCAAGGTCGTGCGCGGCGAGCGCGGCTACGAGCTCCAGTGCTCCGATCCGGCGGCCTTCCGAACGGCGGGGCCCGAAGTCGCACCGGCGGCGGCGAAGCCGGCGACGAAGTAGCGCTGGGCGCGAACGCGCGCGCGTCAGCGGGCGAGCGCCTGCTCGCGCAGCGCGAGCAGATCCGCCGGCAACGGCGCCTCGAAGGCCAGCGCCGCGCCCGAGCGCGGGTGCGCCAGCTCGAGCTTCCAGGCGTGCAGCGCGACGCGCGGATAGCGAAACGGATCCTCCTTGCCGCGCGCGTACTTGCGCTCGCCGACCAGCGGCCAGCCCGAGTGCGCGAAGTGCAGTCGGATCTGGTTGTAGCGGCCCGTGACGAGCTCGACCTCGACCTCGTTCGCGCGCAAACCGCGCGCGAGCACGCGGTAGCGCGTCAACGCACTCTTGCCCGCCGCCGACACGCGCGCGAGGCCGCGCTCTTCGGCGATGGGGTACTTGATCTCCCCGGAGTCCTTCTTGGGCCCCATCAGCGCGAGCGCCCAGTACAGCTTGCGCAGCGAGCGCTCGCGGAACTGCCCCTCGAGCGCTTCGCGCGTGGGCGTGTCGAAGGCGCAGATCAACGCGCCGGACACGTCGCGGTCGAGGCGATGCGCGGGCGCGGCGCGCAGGCCCAGTTCGGCCAAGGCCTCGGGCAGGTTCGGGCCTTCCTCGCGCGGCGCCGCGGTCGAGAGCATGCCGGCCGGCTTGGAAACCACGAGCAGGTGCTCGTCGCGGTGCAGAATCTCCAACTTCGAAGCCATGGGCCCTTGGGGCGCGGGATTGTAGGGACGCGGCCCCTAGAATCCCGCCCCATGCGTCGAGCTCTCTGCATCTGTGCCTCACTTGCACTCGCGCTCCAGGGCTGCCGAGCGCCCTCCGCCCCGGACAACGCGCAGCCCGCCGCGAGCGCGAGCGCCGACGCGAACGCGAGCGCAGACGCGCGCGAAGCCGCGAACACGCTCGATCTGGGCCCGTGGCGCGAGAACGTCGACGGACTGATCACCGACGCGCTCGCGAAAGGCCGCTCGTACGCGATGCTCGAAGAGCTGTGCCGCGTCGCGCCGCTGCGCCTGTCGGGTTCGAAAGGCGCGGAGCGCGCGGTGGCGTGGGCCGAAGCGACGATGCGCGCGATCGGGCTCGAGAACGTGCGCCTGGAGCCGTGCCTGGTCCCCCACTGGGAGCGCGGCTCGATCGAGCGTCTGGAGATGCGCGAGCTGGACGCGCGCGAGAATCTGCGCATCCTCGCGCTCGGCGGCAGCGTGGCGACGCCCAAAGGCGGCCTGCGCGCGGGCGTGATCGAAGTGAAGAGCTTCGAGGAGCTCGAGCAGCGCGCGGACGAAGCGCGCGGCAAGTTCGTGTTCTTCAACCGGCCGATGGACCCGGGCAATCACGATTGCTTCGCCGCGTACGGCGGCGCGGTCGACCAGCGCTCGGCCGGTGCGATGCGCGCGGCTCGCGCGGGCGCGGTGGGCGCGATCGTGCGCTCGATGACGATGCGCCTGGACGACTCGCCGCACACCGGCGCGATGAACTACGCCGCGGACGGCCCGCGCATCCCGGCGGTCGCGATCAGCACGCTCGGCGCGGAGCGGCTCTCGCAGCGCATCGCCGCGGGCGAGCGCTTCGAGCTGGAGCTCGAACTGGACTGCCGCACGCTGCCCGACGCGCCCTCGCACAACGTGGTGGGCGAAATCGTCGGCCGCGAAGCGCCGCACGAGATCGTGGTCGTCGGCGGGCACCTCGACGCGTGGGACGTGGGCCACGGAGCGCACGACGACGGCGCAGGCTGCGTGCACGCGCTCGAAGCGGCGCGCCTGATCCTCGCGCGCGGGCTGCGTCCGCGGCGCACGATCCGCGTCGTGCTCTTCATGAACGAAGAGAACGGCACGCGCGGCGCGCGGGCCTACTACGCCGACCACGCGAGCGAGATGGAGCACCACGTGCTCGCGCTGGAGTCCGACGCGGGCGGCTTCACGCCGCGCGGCTTCTCGACCGACGCGAGCGCGCCCGTCCTGCGCCAGCTCTCGGACGTGGCCGAACTCGTGGCGCGCACGGGCGCGAACAACGTCTTCCCCGGCTGGGGCGGCGTCGACATCGGCCCCATGGCGGCCAGCGGCGTCGTGCTCGTGGGCTATCGCCCCGACGACGAGCGCTACTTCGACCACCACCACTCCGAACGCGACACCATCGACCAGGTGCACCCGCGCGAGCTCGCCCACGGCGCCGGCGCGATCGCGGGCCTGATCTACGTCGTCGCCGACTTGCCCGAGCGCCTGGCGCGCAACCCGTTGAAGGCGCAGCCTCAGCGCTGAGCTACGACCTGCTGAATCCTTCGCGCTTCGCGAAGGATTCAGCAGGTCGTAGCGAACCAACCAAGATCTCAGCGCGGCCGAATGCCGCGGGGCGCAGCGGCGCTCTGGCCGATGCGCCCATTCGCAGCGGCGTGAAGGCCGTGCTGACCCATCAGCTCGCGGCCAGCTCTTCGCCCGGATTGACGAAGCGCTCGCGCTCGAAGGCGTGCTGGCGATCGTGCAGCTCGCGGTAGCGGCCGCCCAGCGCGTACAGCTCTGCGTGCGCGCCCCGTTCGACGATGCGGCCGCCCTCGAGCACCAGGATCTGGTCCGCGGCGCGAATGGTCGAGAGCCGGTGCGCGATCACGAAGCTCGTGCACGAGCTGCGCAGCGCGACCAGTCCCGCCTGGATCAGCGCTTCACTCTCGCTGTCGAGGCTCGAGGTGGCCTCGTCGAGGATCAGGATGCGCGGCTTGGCGAGCAGCGCGCGCGCGATCGCGACACGCTGACGCTGGCCGCCGGAGAGCTTGACGCCGCGCTCGCCCACGACGGTGTCGAGCCCCTTTTCGAAGCGCTCGACGAACTCGTCGCAGCGCGCCGTGCGGCAGGCGGCCTCGATCTCTTCGCGCGTTGCGTCGGGGCGCGAGAAGGACACGTTCTCGGCGATCGTGCCGTCGAACAGAAAGCTCTCCTGCAGCACCACGCCAAGGTGCGAACGCCACTCGCGCAGCTTGAGCGACGCGAGGTCGCGCCCGTCGACGAGCACGCGGCCGCGCGTGGGCCGATGGAAGGCCATCACCAGGCTCACCAGCGTGCTCTTGCCCGAGCCGCTCGAGCCTACCAGCGCCGTGGTCGTGCCCGCCGGCGCGACGAGTGAGATGTCCTGGAGCACGGGCCGGCCGGGCTCGTACTCGAAGGAAACGTCTTCGAACGCGATCTCGCCGCGCACGCTCGGGCACGACTCGCGCGCCTCGTCGCCCGCGTCTTCCGCCTTGACCGAACGGATCTCGCGGATGCGGTCGAGTCCGGCGAAGGCCTCGGTGATCTGCGTGCCGATCGAAGCGATCTGCACCACCGGTCCGACCACCAGCCCGATGTAGACGAGGTACATCACGAACTCGCCCATGGTCATCTCTCCGGCGAGGATCGCGCGCCCGCCGAACCAGGTCAGCAGCACGCCGATCACGCCCACGATCGCGATCGAGACCGCGGTCGTCGCCGAAACGCCCGTCATCGAGCGACGGATGTTGTCGAACAGCCGATCCACGGCGGTCTGGAAGGTGCGCTCTTCCTGCTTCTCCGCGGTGTAGGCCTTGACCACGCGCACGCCGCCGAGCGTCTGATTCAAGCGCCCGGTGATTTCGCCTTGGATCTTGCCGCGTTCGCGGAACAAGGGTCGCAACACCTTGAAGGCGCGCGCCATTGCGGCGCCGAACAGCGCCAGCACCGCGAGGATGCCGAGCGTGAGCTTCCAGTTGAGGTACAGGAGCACGCCGACGCCGATCGCCGCGGTCACCAGGCCGCCGAACAGCTCGACGATGCCAGTGCCGACCAGATTCCGCACGCCTTCCGCGTCGGTCATGATCCGCGAGATGAGCACGCCGGTCTGCGTCGAGTCGTAGTACCCGACCGGCAGCCGACCGACGTGCGCCTGCACGGCCTTGCGCATGTCGTTGATCGCGCGCTGCGCCGCCACGCCGAGCACCTGACTCAGCGCATAGCCCGTCGCCGCCTGCACCAGCGTCGCGATGCCGCCCGCGAGCGCGAGCGGGCCGAGCAGCTCGGCATTGCCTTGTCCGATGACTTCGTCGATCAGGAACTTCGAGCTGGTGGGCAACACCAGCGCGCACAGTCGGTTGACGAGCAAGAGCCCCAGTCCGAGCGCGAGGCGCCGGCGGTGCTCGTAGACCAGCGCGCGCGCCTCGCGCCAGGACTCGGACCACTTGGGCCCGGACTTGGCCGCGGGCGCGGCGGCGGCTGAGCTCACAAACTCTCCTGCGTGCGGCGAGTGCTCACTGCGCTGCGAGCCGCTGCTCGCGAATGGCGCGGAATTCGGCGCCTGCGCTCCAGGTCGGCCACGGCGCCGAGCCCGCGAGCTCCGCGCCGACGCGGTAGAACAGGCGCAGGTCTTCGACGGCGCCGCTCAAGTCCCACTCGGCGCGGATCTCGTCCGAGGGCTTGTGGTAGTCGCGCGCGGTGTACTCATCGCGCACGCGCTGGCCCCAGCCGGCCGGGCGATCGAGGTAGTCCATGCCGCTGCCCGCGTGCAGACCCGGCACGCCGAACTTGGCGAACGAGAAGTGGTCGGAGCGGTAGAAGAAGCCCTTCTCCGGCTCGTCGTCGGGCAACACCACGCGCCCCTGCGCCTGCGCGTGCTTGGCGAGCACGTCGTGCAAGCTCGAGTTGCCCATGCCGACGCTGATCACGTCGCGCGTGCGGCCCCAGGTGTTGAGGCCGTCCATGTTGATCACGGCCAGCGTCTTCTCGAGCGAGTAGAGCGGATTCGCCGCGTACCACTTCGAACCGAGCAGGCCCTTTTCCTCGGCCGTGACGGCCAGGAGCACGACCGTGCGCTCCGGCCGCGACTTCGCGAAGGCCTGCGCGATCTCGACCAGCCCCGACGTCCCCGTCGCGTTGTCGACCGCGCCGTTGTAGATCCCGTCGCCGGGCTTGCTGGTGTCGTTGCCCAGATGGTCCCAGTGCGCGGTGTAGACCACGTACTCGTCGGGCCGCTTCGAGCCAGTGATCTTGGCGATCACGTTGCGCGACTCGACCTGGCGCAGCGTGTTCTCGACGCGCAGCTTGGCGCGCACTCCGCTCAACTCGCGCGGGCGGAACTCGCGCGAGAGCGCCGCGCGCTTGGCATCGTCGAAGTTCGCGCCCGCAGCCTCGAAGAGCTCGCGCGCGATGCCCTCGCGCACCCAGCCCTCGACTTGCAGCCCCGGCGCATCGCCCGTGCGCGCGATGTCGAAGTTCTCGCGGCCCCAGCTGCCGGAGACGACCTCGTACGGATAGCCCGCGGGACCGGTCTCGTGCACCAGGATCGCCGCCGCCGCGCCCTTGGCCGCCGCGATCTCGTACTTGTAGGTCCAGCGGCCGTAGTAGGTCATCGCGCGGCCGCCGAACAGCTTGTCGTCGAGCTTCTGCGGGTCGGCCGGATCGGGGATCGGCGGGTCGTTCACGAGCATCACGAGCACCTTGCCCTTGACGTCGACGCCCTTGTAGTCGTCCCAGCCGAACTCCGGCGCCTCGACGCCGTAGCCCACGAACACCAGCGGCGCATCGACCGAGACGCTGGGCTTCTGCGCGCGCGAGACCGCGACGTAGTCGTCGGGGAAACGCAGTTCGCGCTCGCCGCGGCTGGTGCTCCACGCCGCACTCGCGGCGGCCTTGAAGCCCACCAGCGGCACGCGTTGGACGAACGTGCCATCGGGATTGCCCGGCTGCGCCCCGGCTGCGGTGAACTCGGAGATCAAGTGCTGCACGGTCAGCTCCTCGCCCTGCGAGCCCGGCGCGCGGCCTTCGAAGCGATCCGAGGCGAGCACCGCCACGCGGCGCAGCAAGTCGGCGGCGTCGATCTCACTTTCGCCGGCGCTCGCGTCCGCACTCGCGCGCGGCTCGGAGTCGACGGTCCGCGAAGACGCGGCGTCGCTGGCGCACGAGGCGCCGAGGGTCAGCGCCGCAGCGCTCGCGCAGAGCTTGAACAGGTTGTTGCTTCGGGTCGTCATTGGATGCGTCGAAAGGCCGCTCGCGTGAGAGGTGTTGGCGTGTGTGGGAATTCGAGCGCAGCTCACAGCATCGGCAGCGTGTGCTTGCGGCCCTGGTTGCGCTCGGCGAGCCAGCGACGCAACGGCTCGAAGTACTCGAGCATCGGCGCGGCGCTCAGATCCGAGCCGGTCTTCTCCTTCAGGAGCGCGCGCCAGTCGACGCTCGCACCGGGGGTCATGATCGAGCCGAGGAACTCGCCCACCGACTTCTGGCCGTAGTAGCAAGTGTTGCGCGGATCCTGCTTCAGGATGTTGCGTGCGATGTGGTCGTGGAGCTGGAACAGCAGCACGAACGACAGCGCGTAGTCGTAGTAGCCCGCCGGGTCGTCGTTGATGTGCGTCTTGGTCGCGGCGTCGCAGAACTGTTCGCCGCGCGGCGTCGGCGGCGCGATGCCCTGGTAGCGGGCCGCGAGCTCCCACCAGCGCGCGTTCCAGCGCTCGGGCGCGAGTTCGTCGTGGTACAGCTCCTTCTCGAAGAAGAACATCGTGCCCGTCGACCAGGGGATGAACACGACGTAGTTCAGCGCTTCCTTGAGCAGCAGCTGCATCGGATCGGCGCCCGCGCCCGGCGAGAGGCCGATGCGCTCGACGAACTTGGGCTGCATCGCCGCCAGGCCCATCAGCGAGCCGATCGCTTCGTGGTAGGCGCGATTGGCGCCTTCACGCAACAGCGGCGGAACCTGCGGGTTGGTGTAGCAGAGGTAGTAGTAGATGTGGCCCAGCTCGTGGTGCGTGGTCTCGTACCACTCGGTGTTCGGCTCGACGCTCATCAGCGAGCGCACGTCGCGGTCCAGGTCCATGTGCCACGCCGAGGCGTGCGTGTTCTTCTTCCACGTCGCTCCCGCCGGCGCCGGATAGAGCGACGACTTGTCCCAGAACACCTGCGGCAGCGCTTCGAAGCCCAGGCTCTCGTAGAAGTCCTCGGCCTGGCGCACGAGCCACTCGGGCGACTTCGAGGCGAGCTGCGCGTCGAGGTCGAAGCCTTCGACTTCGACCAGTGACGACCAGTCCTGGCCCCAGCGATTGGGCAGCCAGTGCGCAGGGATCAGCTCGGGAACCGGCTGGCCGTAGCGCGCGGCGAGCTCGTGGCGCGCCCAGGTGTGCAGCTCGCGGAACAGCGGGCGCAACTCGCGGTTGATGCGCTCGATGGTCGCGCTCATCTCCGCGGTGCTCATGCCGTACTCGCTGACCATGTACGAGAAGTAGTCGCGGTAGCCCAGCGCGCGCACCACTTCGTTGCGCAGGCCACGCAGCTCGACCAGGCCCGGCCGCAGACCGACGCCGACCTCCTTCGAGCTCTCCCAGATCTTGCGCCGGCGCTCGAGGTCCTTCTCGCTGCGCAGGCCGGAGTCGATCGCGTTCGGAGTGAGCTCCGCACCGTCCAGCGTGAAGGTGAAGCCGTAGAGCTTCTTGTTCTGCTCGGTCTCGGCCGCGATTCGGCGCTTGACGAGTTCGGGCGCGGTCTGCGGACCCGACGCGGCGCGGAACAGAACGCTCTCGAGCTGGCGGCGCTGCGCGTCGCTGAGCAGCTCCTCGCGCTCGAGCAGCGCTCTCGCGCGCTCGATGTTCTCGACCGAGCCGGTGAAGGCCGCCAAGGCCTCGTCGGCGGCGCGCTGGCGCTCCTGATTGCTGTCGTCGCCCTCGACGATGCGCGTGTTCGAGGCCCACTGCGCCTCGCTGGCGTCGCGATACAGCGCCACGAAGCGCTCGGTGTACGCGCCGAGGAACTGCTCCGCTTCGGCGCGCGCCGCCGCGGTTTCCTCGGCGCTCGGGGCGGACTGGCAGGCTGCGAACAGGACACTGGCCGCGAGTGCGGAGCGGAACTGGATCGACATGCGCGCGACTGTAGCGGCCGTCGCCGCGCTTGCCGAGCTGCAACGGGACAGCTACAAGCGCAGCGAGCGTGTCGCAGTCCTCTCCTCCGCCCGTTGAGTCCGTTCGCGTTGTTCCGAGCGCGCTCGTGCGAGTTGCGCTGCCGCTCGTGGTCGCCGCGCTGGTCGCCTGGCTCGCTGCTTCGCCGTTCGCGCGCAGCTTGGAGTACGACTTCCTCGCCTGGGACGACGACGTCAACTTCGCCGCTCCCGCGCTGCGCGCGCTCGATGCGGAGAGCTTGCGCTGGATGTGGAGCAACTTTCACGTCGGCCACTACGCGCCGCTGACGTGGATGAGCTGCGCCTTCGACTTCGCGCGCGGCGGCGAGGCGCCGGCCCGCGCGCTGCACGAGACGAATCTGGCGCTGCACGGCGCGACGGCCGCGGCGCTGTTCGGCGCGCTGTACGTGCTGCTGGGACTGTGCGGAGTCGCGTGGCGCGCACAACTCTCCGCTGCGGCGCTCGCGGCGCTGGCCTGGGGCGTTCACCCATTGCGCACCGAGTCGGTGGCCTGGCTCACCGAGCGGCGCGACGTGCTCTCAGGACTGTTCTACGCGCTCGCGACGTGGGCCTGGCTGCTCAGCGTTCGTCCGGGCGCTTGTCGCTGGTTGTGGCTCTCGCTCTCTCTGACTGCATTCGCCGCCGCGTTGCTCTCGAAGGTGAGCGGCGTCGGACTGCCGCTCGTGTTCCTGGCGCTCGACGCCTGGCCGCTGAAGCGCCTGCGCGAGACTCCGCGTGCGGCGCTGCTCGAGAAACTCCCCTACTTCGCGCTGGCGCTCGGCGGCGCCGCGCTCGGCGTGCTCGGCCAACGCGAGAGCACGCAAGTCCTCGCCAGCGCCGAGCAACTCGGTCTCGCGGCGCGCGTGGGCCTCGCAGCGCATTCGAGCGCGTTCTACGTGCTCAAGACGATCGCGCCGAGCGGCCTGGGGCCGTTGTACGAGCTGCCGCAGTCGATCTCGCTCGCGAGCCTGCGCTTCGGCGCGCCGCTCGCCGCGCTCATCGCGTCAGCGCTGCTCCTCATCGTCACCCGCAAGACCTCGACGGCGCGAGCGCTGGCGGTCGGGCTCTTCGCGTACCTCGTGCTGCTCGCACCCGTGAGCGGACTGGCGCACGCCGGTCGACAACTGGCGGCCGATCGCTACAGCTACTTGCCGAGCTTCGCGCTCGCAGGCTTGTTCGCCGCGGCGCTGATCAAGTGGCGAGGGAGCGTGACGAACGTCGTCGCCGGTCTCGCGGTGGTGCTCTTGCTGAGCGCCTCGACGCAGCAGACGTCGATCTGGCGCAACACGACAGCGCTGTTCGAGCGCGCGGTCGAGCTCGAGCCCGAGAGCTATTGGGCCAACCACAAGCTCGGGATCCTCTACCACCAGGTGAGCCGCTTCGACGACGCGCTCGAGCGCTATGGCGCAGCGCTCGCGGCGCGGCCGACGCGCGACAACGCCGAGGCGCACTACGACCGCGCGCTCACCTGGCTAGCGCTGAGCAAGTTCGCCGAGGCGCGCGCGGATCTCGAGGCGGCGCTGCGCGCGGCGCCGGACCAACTCGGCGCGCACGTCGTGCTGAACGACCTCGACCGCGCCGAGCGACGCCCCGAAGCGGCGCGTGCACGCTTGGCGCGCGCGTTCGAGTCCGCGCCAAGCGCGGAGCTCGCCGTCCAGCGCGCGAGCCTCGAACTCGAGCTGCAGCAGCCCGCCGCAGCGCTGGAGTGGGCGCAGCGGATCGCGAGCGCCTGGCCCGCCGATGTGCGCGGTCCCAAGCTCGCCGGCATGGCCTGCCTGCACCTGGGCCGCTTCGCGGAGGCCGAGAAGTCGTTGCGCGCCGCGCTCTCCCTCGAGCGCACGCCGGCCACGCTCTACAACCTCGCGATCGCGCTGGAGCGCCAGGGGCGCAACGCCGATGCGCGCGAAATCTTGAACCAGCTGCTCGAACTCGACCCGGGAAACGAACGCGCGCGCGACAAGCTGCGGCAGTTGTGAGGCGCGCGCCGGCCTCAAGAACGCCGCTGCGGGCGCCCGAAAGTCCCCGCTCGCGCGCGGCGAATCGGTCCCGCGCCCATCGCACCCCACCGGGCCTCGCAGCCCGCACGAGCAGCGCTCCATGGCTTGGATCGACGAGTTGTTCAAGAAGATGGTCGCGAGCGGCGCCTCGGACCTGCACATGACCTCCGGCATGCGCCCGTGCTTCCGCGCGAGCGGCGACATCGTGCCCGTGCCGGATTGCCCCGAGCTCTCGGCCGAGCGCATGAAGGAAGTGCTCTACGAGATCACGCCCGAGCGCAACCGCCTCGAATTCGAAGAGTGCAACGACAGTGACTTCGCCTACGAGATCGTGGGCCTGGCGCGCTTCCGCGCGAACCTGTTCCGCGACCGCAACGGCCCCGGCGCCGTGTTCCGCCAGATTCCGAGCGAAGTGCTCACCGCGCAGCAACTCAACCTGCCCAAGGCGGTGCTCGACCTGTGCATGCTCTCCAAGGGTCTGGTGGTCGTCACCGGTCCGACGGGCAGCGGCAAGTCGACCACGCTCGCGGCGATGATCGACCACATCAACAAGACGCGCTCGGACCACATCATCACGATCGAGGACCCGATCGAGTTCGTGCACCGCCAGCAGCGCTGCCTGATCAACCAGCGCGAAGTGCACCGCCACACCTCGAGCTTCAAGCGCGCGCTGCGCGCGGCGCTGCGCGAGGACCCTGACATCGTGCTGGTGGGCGAAATGCGCGACCTGGAGACGATTGAGATCGCGATCGAGACGGCGGAGACGGGCCACCTGGTGTTCGGCACGCTGCACACCAACACCGCGCCCTCGACCGTCGACCGCATCATCGACCAGTTCCCGGCCGACCGTCAGAACCAGATCCGCACGATGCTCTCCAGTTCGCTGAAGGGCGTCGTGGCGCAGACCCTGTGCAAGAAGAAGCCCAAGGGCCGCGCCGCCGCGCTCGAGGTGCTGATCGTGAACACCGCCGTCGCTGCGAACATCCGCGAAGGCAAGACGCACGGCATCGTCTCCGCCATGCAGATCGGCGGAAAGCTCGGCATGCGCCTCTTGAACGACTCGCTGCTCGAGCTGGTGAAATCCGGCACGGTCGATCCGGCCGAGGCCTACATCAAGGCCGTCAACAAAGAGGACTTGGCCAACAAGTTCCAGGCGAACAGCATCGCCTTCGACGTCTCCGCGCTGAGCGAGGGCGCCGAGCCCGCGCCGAGCAAGGCGCCCGCGGCGTCGGTCTCGCGCACGCCGCCGCCCGCGCCCGCGGCAGCGCAGTCGCCTGCTGCGCCCATGCCGGGTCTGCAGGTCGTGCAGCGCTCGGCCCCGAACGCGCCCGCCGCTACTCCGACCGCGGCGCCGACGCCCGCGCCGCGCGCGCCGATGCCTCAAGCGCCAGCGCCCGAGAAGTCCGCTGAGAAGCCCGCCGAGAAGTCCGGGGCCGCGCCGAAGGGCTGGACCGATCCGTTCGAGCAGTTCAAGCGCCAACGGCCCGGCTGAGCGCGCTCTCGCTCGACGACGAGTCGAAGCACGACTGCGGCGCATCGACGCGGTTCACGCCGCGCGCGATGGTCCGCAGTCGCGTCGTTGACGTCGCACTCTGACCGAGCGCTGCACGAACCAGTCGCGTCGCTGTTGCATGTGCTCGAGGGCGAGCAGCTGCGCACGCGAAGCGGAACGGACCGCGTGATCTCGCTCACGCGCGCGCTGCGACGATTCCGTCATCTCGCGTGCATGAACGGAGTTTCAAGCGGGTTCGGGCCTCGCACTCGATCGAATGCCCTTGCAGCCCGTTGAAAAAGTCATTCGGCGCAGAACCCGCCCGGATTGCGCCGGCTCGTCGTCGCGAGATCCTCGCTGAATCCGCTGATTCAGCTCCGGTCTCGCTCCTAGACCCGACGCAACCGGACGACTTCCGCGC
>WYBT01000058.1 GCA_011525785.1 Planctomycetaceae bacterium | reverse complement strand
TCTGGCCGATGCGCCCATTCAAAGCGGCGTTCGGACGCGCGCCGGAGCTGCTACTTCCTGGACCTTCGCGTCTTCGCGAAGGCTCCAGGGGGTAGCAGCGACCCAACCAACACGTCAGCGCGGCCGAATGCCGCGGGGCGCGTCGGCGCTCTGGCCGATGCGCCCATTCAAAGCGGCGTTCGGACGCGCTGACAGCTGGGGCGACCCGCTCTTTTGCAGCCTTGCAAGCCGCACGCATGTACGACTCTCCCGCGCCAGTCGTTGCGCGCGCCGGGCTCGGGCGGCATCAACTCCGCGCAGCGCGAAGTCGGCGGGCTCTTTCGCTTTCGGGGCGCGACGGCATGATCAAGGTGCGCTCTGCGCACGATTGGGCATCCCCCTCCCCCAGGCCCGCCCGTCGCAACCCGTGGCCGTTTGGTTGCGGAAACGCCGCTGCGAACTTGTCGCCGCGACGTGCTTCCTTGTTTTGATCGCTGTCTACCTGCGAGAGCCGCTGCTGGGTTTCGCGACTCACAGCTACACGACAGCGGACGTCACGCAGTACCTGAGCCCGACGGCCTCCGAGCCGGGCTATGTGGTTCGCAATCCGTTGCTCACCGACCCCGTGACGCAGTTCCTGCCGTGGCTGGAGTTCAGCCGACAGGAACTTTCCCAAGGTCGTATTCCACTTTGGAATCCGCTCAATGGCTGTGGGGCGCCCCACCTGGGCAATTTCCAGTCGGCGGTCTTCTCGCCCTTCAGTCTCCCGTTCTATCTGTTGAGCCTGAAGCTGGCGCTGCTCCTGAGCGCAGCCGCCAAGCTGTTCCTGATCTCGTTCGGAACGTTCGTGTTCTTGCGGCGCTTGCGCCTCGCTCCGGTAGCGGCTTGGTGCGGCGGCGCGCTGTTCGCGTACTGCGGTCACAACACGCTGCTGCTCGCCTATCCGCACACGGCTGTGATCGCCTGGCTGCCGCTGCAACTTGCCGCGGTGGAGACGATCGCGCGCGCGCTCGAGGTCGAGTGCTCGGGCCACAGGCTGCGGCCGCGCAACCTCGCGTCGATCGTGCTCGTCGCCACGCTCGTCGCCGCGGTGTACTCGGGGCATCCCGAGACGCTGGGCTTCGGCGGCATCACGCTGGCGTTGTACGCCGCGGGACGGTTGGGCGCGATCGCCTGGCGTCGCCGCGGCGCGCACGGTGCGATCCGCCGAGTTCGCGCAACAGCGGCCGGCTTGATCGGATGCGCGCTGCTCGCCGCCGCGCTGGGCGCGCCGCAGCTGACGACGTTCTTCGAGTACCTCACGCGCAGCGCGGCCGTGCTCGAGCGCGTCACCGACGGACCGGTCGTGCTCGATCGGGCCTCTTGGCCGCGCTACTTCTTCCCCGACCTGTTGGGCAACCCGGCGAGTCACGACGAGTTCGCCGCCGGACTGCCGCCGCCCAACTACGAGGCTGCGACCCTGGGATACGTGGGCGCGTTGTCCCTGTTGCTGGCTCTGGCCGGGCTGGTGCGCGTCGCCCGCGATGCGCGGGTGCGAGTGTTCGTCCTGTTCGCCGTGGGCTGGATCGTGTGGGCGCACGACCTGCTCGGCGCCGCGCAGTTCGCCGCCTCGATTCCCCTCATTCGCCAACTACCCATTCCGGTGAGCCAGGCGCCCTGGGCGCTCGCGGTCGCCGTGTGCGCGGCCTTCGGACTCGACACTTGCTGGCGTGCCTCGCGCGCTTCTCCGCGCACGGCTGCAGTCTTCGCTCTCGCGGCGACGCTGGCCCTGGCGCTCTTCACGCCGAGCGCGCTGAGCTTCTGCCGCGAGGCAGCGGTCCGCCTGCAAGCACCGAGCGCGGCGCTAGAAGGAGCACAAGCGCACGTGCTGTGGATGACGTTGGGCGCCGCGCTCGGAAGCGCCGCACTCGCGCTTGCGCTGGCTTGGGCGCGTCCGCAAGTGAAGGCGCTCTCGTTCGCCGCGATCGTGCTCGTGCAAGCTGCCCAGACGACCGAACTCATGCGGCCGTACAACAGCACATGTCCCGACAGCGTCGTGTATCCGCGCCCGCCTCAGCTCGAGCACTTGCTGCGCAAGCTCGACGGCGGGCGGCTGGCGATCGTCGGTGAGCGCGGGATCCTGGCCTGCTCGAACGCTTACTGGGGCTTCGAGCAACTGGCGTGCTACGACGCACTCGAGGTCCACGACTACCTGCGGCTGTACCGGCGCCTGTTCCGTCCTGAAGACGGATGGCGTCAGGCGCGGCAGGCGAGCGGCGCTGGAATCAGCCTGTTCGGCGTGAATTGGCTCATGGTTCGACTGGACGCCGCGAACACCGGCCCCGACTCGCCCTGGACCGCCGCGCGCGAAGGGCGCAATCCGAATTTGCGCGCTCACGGGCAGGTCGGTGAGTTCGAGCTGTTCGAGTACACCCGCTCCAAAGGGCGTTATTGGATGGTCGGCGCGTCGCGGACGGCGCGCGACACCGAGCAGGCGTTCGAACTCGTCACTGTGAGAGGCTTCGACGCGCTGAACGAGGTCGTGCTCGGCCCCGAGGGCCTGGGCGCATCGGACGCGACACCCTCCGGCGCCCTCCAGGCGCGCGTCGATGTGCTCGAGCGCCTGCCCGGCCGCATTCGGCTCGCGACGCACGCGTCCAACGACGCGCAGCTAGTGACGACGATCCCGTGGTATCCGGGATGGCGCGCTACGGTCGACGGACGCCCGGTCGAACTCGTGCGCGCCAACTTCGCGTTCAGCGCCGTCCGCACGCCGGCCGGCGACCACGAGATCGTGCTCGAGTACGCGCCGCGGAGCTGGACCATCGGCCTCGCCATCGCGGCTCTCGCCACGCTGGTTGCGATCGCGCTCGCCACGTGGATGCTCCGGCGAGCTCGAAACGACGCCGTCAACACGGCCTCTGCGAGCCGCTGAGCGACCGCGCGCGCTCGAGACGCGCAGCCGCTCTGAAGATTCGACTACTTCAGCGGCAGCAGCGTGATGTTGCGGAAGTGGATCTCGGCGCCCTCGGACTGCAGACAGATCTTGCCGGCGGTCTCGAGCACCTCGGTGGCCGCGTTCACGACCAGGCCGTTGACCTCCAGGCTCACGCTGCCGCGCTCGACCGTGATGCGGTAGTGGTTCCATTCGCCCAGCGGCTTTTCGATGTCGGGCGTCTCGAGCCGCTTGCAGTTGCGGCCCTTGGTGCGCTCCGGATCGGTCTTGCAGGGAAACTCGTCGATGATCCAGAAGTCGCCCGCCGAGCCGTTCTGGAGCTGCGCTTCAAGGCTCTTGGGCCACACCTTGTCTTCGCCGATCATGCGCAGCAGCACGCCGCTGTTGCGATTGCCTTCGGCGGCGGGATTCCAGCGCCAGTCGAACTCGAGCACGTAGTTGGTGTAGTCAGCGCTCGTGCGGATGTAGCCCGCGGGCTTGCCCGTGCAAACCAGATGGCCCTCGGGGCTCACTGACCAGGTCTTGGCCGGGTCGCCGCCGTCCGCGAGATGGAAGGTCCAGCCCTCGAGGTTGCGACCGTTGAACAGCGCCGTCGGCTTGGGCGTGGGACGCACACGAATGTTGCGGTAGGCCACTTCATCGCCGTGGTCCTGCAGCGCGATGTGGCCGCGCGGGTGCTTCATGAAGTCGGGCATCTGCGCGAACTTGCTCGCCGCGAGCGCGGCCTTGCCCTCGGGCGAGGCGAAGTCGCACTGGGCCACGAGGCGACCGTTGAGGAAGTGCGCCACCCTCCAACCCTGCACGACGATGCGCGCCTTGTTGAAGTCGCCGACCTTGAGCGGCAGCGCGCGCTCGTCCGCGGCGCAGATGTCGTACAGCGCGCCGGCCGAGTGCTTCCAGTCGACCTTCCCATCGAAGTACCCGTTGTCGAGCACCTGATATTCCGGGCCCGACTGCCAGCTGGGATTCTTGGTCTCGACGACGCGGTACATCACGCCGCTGTTCGCCTTGGCGGCTACGCGCCACTCGAATTCGAGTTCGAAGTCGTCGAATTGCTCGGTGGTGATCAGATCTCCGCCGCCGCTCTTGCAGACCAGCGCGCCGTTCTCGACCACCCAGCCTTTCTCGGGGAAGCCCTTTTGACCGTAGCCGCGCCAGCCCGCCGAGGTCTTTCCGTCGAACAGCGAGATCCACCCGTCCTGCGCGCCGAAGCTGGCGTCGACTGCGGCGCGCTCTTCGCTGACCTCGCCGGTGGCCGCCCACTCGACGCCGCGCGCGACGAGGCGCTGGAACTGCGGATCGTCGTGGCTCGCGCGCTGCGCGGGCGAGCCGGGCCACACGTGCCCCAGCGGCGTGTGGAACACGCGCCCGGCGCCGTAGTTCGCCACGAGCACCATCGGCTCGTCGCGGCCCGTTCCGCCCGACTCCTGCGTCGAGAACGCGGTCGCGATGGCGCGATGTTGCGCGCCCGGCGTGCGCACGAGCTTGTGGTACAGCTCGTCGGGGTGCGCGCGGAACTCGCCCAGCCCGCGCGTGATCGGATGCGCCGCGTCGACGACCTTCAGGTCGAAGGGGTGGAACGAGCCGTGCCCCGTTCCGTCGCGCCAGCAGTCGCCGACGAGCAGCTCGTACTCGCTCCAGCCGGGAAAGGCGTTGTTGGCTGCGTGGATCACCGCGACGCCGACGCCGCCCTTGACCGCCGCCAGGAAGTTCGACTCGGCCGGCTCGCCCCAGCGCGGACCGTTGTAGTCGAGCACGATGACGCGAAAGCGCGCGAGTTCACCGCGGTCGCCCAGCGTCTTGGCCGGCTCGTAGGTGATCTCGGCCTCGAAGCGCCCGGTCTTCTCGAGCATTCGTTCGAGCGACGGGCTGGTCCACTCCCAGTCGTGGTTGTTGGCGCCGCTGACGATCAGCACGGGGATTTTCCGCTCGGCGATGGCCGCGGGCGCGAACGCGACGAACGGAACGAGACACAAAAGTGCAGTGGCATTCATGGGGAGTGGATGTGTAGGGACGAAGCGATGCTAGCGGCCGGGAGTCACAGCCAATAAGCGAACAGGTGGGCGAACCACTCCAGTGCACGCGCCGACAACGGGCGTCGGTCCCAGAGCGGCAAGAGCACCTCGCGGCAACTTTCCAGCGTACTCTCGAACTCGCGCTCGAGTTCACCGGCGAAATCGCCGTCGAGCACGACCACGCCCGCCTCGAGGTTGTGGAACATCGAGCGCCGGTCGAGGTTGAAGCTGCCGATGGTGGCCCACTGGCCGTCGACCACGCCGGCCTTGGCGTGCATCATCCGCCCCTCGTACTCGTAAATCCGCACTCCGGCGCGCAGCAGGCGCGTGAACAGGTAGCGACTGGCGTGGTGCACGAGCTGGACGTCCGAGCGCGCGGGCACGATCACGCGCACGCTGACATGGTTTCGGGCGGCGCGCGCCAGCGCCCAGCGCAGCAGCTGATCGGGAATGAAGTACGCGTTCATGATGCTGACGCGCTCGCGGGCCTGGCGAATCGCGTGGCGATACGCGCCGTGCATGCGTGAGCGCGCGCGCAGCCCCATGTTGTCGCAGGTGTGCGCCAGCATCGGCCGTGGGGCCGCGTTGGGTGCGGGCGCGACGGGCTGCGGAAAGAGCGCGCCGCCCGCCTCGATCCACGAGCGGTGGAAGATGCGCGCCAGTTCGCGGGCGACGGCGCCCTCGACGCGCACGTGCAGGTCGTGCCAATCCCCGCCCTCGGGCCCGGGCGCGTACTCGTCGCCGATGTTGATGCCGCCGGTGAACGCAACCTCGTCGTCGACGACCAGGATCTTGTGGTGGTTGCGACGGTTGAAGCTCCAGTGGCCGGGCTCGCGCAGCACGCGGCGCTGCGGAACGGCGCGCCCGAGGCGGCGCGCGGCGACGTCGCGCACTTGGCGCAAGCGCTCGACCAGCTCGCGCCGCCAGGGGGTGACCGGGTGGTACTCGACGATCTCCACGCCGGAGTTGGCGAGCTCGTTCAAGAACTCGTCCGACACCAGATTGAGCGAGCCGACCGAGTCGTACATCAGACGCACCGCGACGCCGCGGCGCGCGCGCTCGATCAGCGCCGCCTGAAAGCGCCGCCCCGTCGCATCGGAGCGCAGGATGTAGGTCTCCAGGTGCACGCTGCGGCGCGCGTTGGCGATGGCCTCGAGCATCGCGGGATAGGCCTGCTCGCCGCGCCGCAGGAGCGCCACCCGGTTGTCGCCCACCAGCGTTCCCGGCTCCCGCACGTAGCGCAGCGCGCTCGCGTCCTCCCGCGCGCGCAGTGCGCGCCCGCTCCCGAGGATCGACTGGATGATGCGCAGAGCCATGGCTTCGGCGGTCGAGTCGCGCGTCGCCGCAAGGGCTTCGCCGCGTCGCGTGCGTCGCAGGCGTTCACGATGGCGCCGCGTCGCGCGACGCACAACTCTCCGCGCGCGCCCGACGTCGCGCGGCAGCGAGCGTGCGACAAGCCCGCCGACGGGCGCTACATTGCTCCGTCCACGTTCGCGCGACATGCGCGCCGGGTATGCGCATCACGATCCTCATCGACGAGTACTCCAGCGATCCGCCGGCCTACGACGTCGTCGGCGACCAGGTCGCCCGCGCGCTGGTGGAGGGCGGGCACGAGGCCACGATCACGACCGTGCGCCCCGACTTGCGACGCTTGGTGGACGACCTCGAGCGCGAGGCGCCGGAGCTGGTCTTCAACCTGTGCGAGAGCTTCGGCCCAGTGCTGTACGGCGCGGTGGGCGTGGTTGCGGTGCTGGACCTGCTCGGCCTGCGCTACACCGGCGGCGGCCCGGGCGAGTTCTATCTCCAGCAGGACAAGGCGATCACCAAGAAGCTGCTGGCCTTCGACAACATCCGCTATCCCGATTTCGGGGTGTTTTCGCAGGACAGCGAGATGGAGACGGGCGGCAACTTGCGCATGCCGCTGTTCGTCAAGCCGCTGCGACAGGACGCGTCGATCGGCATCGAGGCCAACGCGCTGGTGAGCAACATCCGCGACATGATGAAGCGGATCCTCGCCATCCACGACAAGATCAACGACTCCGCGCTGGTCGAGGAGTACGTCGACGGCCGCGAGCTGTACGTGGGCGTGCTGGGCAACTCGCAGCCGATCGCGCTGCCGGCGATCGAGGTCGATTTCTCCGGCCTGCCCGAGGGCGCGCCGCGGATCATGACCGGCAAGGCGAAGTGGAATAAGCGCAGCGCGGAGTACAAGGGCACCAAGACGGTGCTGGCCGAACTGCCCGATGAGCTGCGCGCGAAGGTGCAGCGTGTCGCGCTCAGCGCCTACCGCGCGCTTCGAGTGCGCGACTACGGCCGCGTCGACATGCGCGTGACCGACACCGGCGATATCCACGTGCTCGAGGTCAATGCGTCCTGCTATCTCGAGCAGGACAGCGAACTCGCCATGGCCGCGCGCGCCAGCGGAATGAGCCACGTGCAGCTCGTCAACGAGATCGTCGACCTCGCCGTCGAGCGCCTGGGCATCCGCTGAAGCGCGCCGCGCTCAGCGCAGCATCCGCCCTTCGAGCGTCTCGGTGCGCGTGCGGAAGAAGCGCCAGTCGCCGTCGCGTTTGCGCAATTGCGCCTCGACCCGCGCGCGCCAGACCAGACGCTCGGCCTCGCCCTCGCGGCGGAAGAACTCGAATACGAGCTGCATGTCGGCGGTCTTCTCGTCGCCGCTCTCGTCCACGGTCGGCCCCTGTTCGGTGCGCCAGCCGACGGAATAGGGAAAGCCCTGCCCGCCGTCGCCGCGTTGCTCGAAGAACAGGTGCGCCGCGCCGGCGCGCACCAACTCGCGATCCGCGCCCAGCGCCTCGTCGAACCAGTCGGTCGCGAGGCCGACCATGATCGGGTTCATGCGCGTAGCTGCGAAACCCTCGCACATGCCGTCGATCATCCAGGTGATCTGCGTCGGCTCGGAAGCCAGCGCACGCCGCGCCGCCCGGTAGCCGAACACAGCCGCGACCACCGCCAACAGCGCCAGGAACAGTCGTTTCATCGTGCTCGCGCGCGGAGGCGGCGCGAGCGCGAAGGGTAGCGCGCGTCAACGCTCGGCGCGCTGACGGGCTCTCACCAGGGGTCCTTCAGACCCGCGCGGAGCGCGAGCAGCCGCGCCTTCAACTCCGCGTCGGGCTCGACTCCGGCCACGGCCATCGAACTGCACGTCGCGGCGAGGTCCTCGGCGCGGCAGCGGGCGTTGGGGTTCTCGGCCCCGTCCTCGACGGCGCGCCGATAGGTCGCCAGCGCGGCGCCGCGCTCCTCCAGCGCGGCCTGAGCCTCGGCGATCGGACGCAGGGCCGCCGCGCGTTCGAAGTTCGGGATCTGCTCGCGCTCGGCCTCGAACTTCTCGAGGGCCGCGCGCACGCATTCGCCCGCCTTGGCGAGTTGGCCGACATCGCGATAGGTCCGCGACATGCGCTTCATCACGCGCGAGTAGTCGGCCGCGAGCCAGCGGGCGCCGGCGACCTGGTCGCGCGTCTGGGCGAGCAGTTCGCCAGCGTGCTCCACGGCGCCGTGCGCGTGCGCGGCCTCCGCGAATCCCAGCAGCACGTCGATGCGCAGCCCGAACGGCGCGCTGCGCCAGTACTCCTGCACGCGCTCTTCGAGCTTCGCGCGCCGCTTCTCGTTCGAGTAGAAGCGCTTGTAGAGCGCGACGCTGGCGTCGAGCGCGTAGCGGATCATGTCGAAATCGCCGATGCGCGCCGCCTGGTCCAGCGACTCGACCACCGCGTCGAACTGCTGATCGCTCACGCGCTCCGACTCGAGCGCCGACAGCCGCAGGGCTTCGGCATTCTCGAGTTCCGCGCGGAACATCAAGGACTCCGACTGGCGTCCGAGCAGTCCGTAGGCCTGCGCCAACTTGGCGCGGATGCGGTCGCGCCGCCAGGTCTGGCCGAGCTCCTCTTCCGGCGCCTCCGACTCGACGTGGGCGCGCTCGAGGAAGCGCTCGATGTGATCGCCGCGCTCGCCCTTGCGGATGCAGTGCAGCGCGACTTCAGCGTAGGCGGTCCCGCGCCGCCAGTTTTCGATCTTCGGCGCGAGAGCCGCAGCGCGAGCGGCTTGATCGAGTTCGAGACAGGCCAGCAGTACGCCCTCCTGCGCCAGCGATCGCGACTTGACGTGCGGACGCAGCGGCATCGCGCTGGCGGCGTCGAAGGCAAGGTCGAGCAGTTCGGCTCGGTACGGCGCGAGTTCGCCGTCGCGCGGCGCGTCGGGCGCAGCGGAAGTCGGCGCCGCGGCCTGTGAGCGGCCCAGCTCCACTCGTCGCGCCGGCGCGGACGCGTCCACGGCTTCCTGTGCAAGCGCCCAGCCGCCGACGGTGCAAGCCAGGGCCATCAGGGCCGCCAATTCCGGGCGCAGACAGGCGAGCATTCGGAGCGAGAGCGTCATCGCAGTGGAGAGTGCAGCGGGTGTTGAGAGTCAAAAAGGCCCCGCGCCCGTCACATAGACGGACGCGGGGCGAGCTGTCAGTCGATTCCGATCTCGAGGGAACTCGAGATCACGGGGCGACGTAGAACTCCAAGCCGTTCGACAAGTTGGTCGTCTTCGGGGCCGGCGGGTCGCGGAACCAGGCCTGCGCCTGGACCACTTCGCAGCCCATGAACGGTCCGCCGAGCGCGCCAGGATTGGCGGTGATGAAGGCGTTCCAGTCCGTGTTGAACGCGCCGGTGCAGGTGTTGACCGTGCCGCCAGCGTTCTGGCTGCCCATGCGCTGGGTCGGAGACTTGACGCACAGGAAGCTCGTGCTGCCCATGCCCCACGGCGCGTTGGCGCGGCCGGTCACACCGTAGAACACCAGGCCGAGCTTCTGGCCTTCGACGTTCGAGACCGAGAGCGTGAAGCCGCTGCCGGCGCTCGCGCTGGCAGTGCCGATGCCCGTGATCGAAGCGTTGCAGCCATTGGTCGTGGTGCCGGCGGTGCAGTAGGCGACCGGCGCGGGAATCACGACGCGACCGAAGGCCGAAGCCGCAGTCCAACCGCAGATCCAGGGCACCTCGTTCGGAGCGAAGGCGCCGCGGTAGGTGGCCTGCGAGAAGAAGCCGTCAGCGGGCGCGGCCGGGACGGCGACGAGCGCGTCGTTCGCCGGGCGAGGATCGAGGCTGAGCACGCGCTGCATCGCGAAGCCAGAGATGATCTGGATCGGATTGCGCGTGATCGCGGTGATCGGCGACAGCGAAGCGACCGTGTTGCCGTTGACGACCGACACGCCGGGCGTGCTCGAGGTGACGACACCGCGCGCGATCGCTTCGGTGTAGGCCGCGCTGCTGTTGTTGTTGAAGAACACCGAGTCCTTCACTTCGTTCAGCTTGCCCGAGCTCTGAGCCGAGTAGAAGTTCGGGATGGCCGGCACGGCGTCGCTGGGAGCGTAGGCCGGAACCGCGTTCCAATCGGTGGTCCAGGTCGTGGCCCAGTTCAACGTCGGCACCGAACCCGTGGCAACGCTCGAAACGCAGCCGTAGCCCAGTCCGCCGTCGCCGTCGATGTTGTCGAACGACACCAGGCGGTCGCCCAGGTCCATGAAGATCGCGTTGCGGTACTGGACGCGCGCGTTGTCGCGGAAGGCCATGCCGTGGTCGCCCGAGCCCGTGGCGGGCTGGCCGATCGCGGTCACGTTGTAGAGGCTCGCGGTCGTGACCGGCTGGTACCAGCACTGCTCAGCGCCGTCCGTCTCGAAGATGTTGTCGCCGACGCCCGAGCCTTGTCCGCCGACCGTGCTGTAGCCCTGCACGATGTTGATGAACTGCGCCTTGCCGCGCCAACCCTGGTCGACGTCGAAGCTGTCGTCGCCGATGTCCCAGATGTTGACGTACTTGAGGTTGACCGTTCCGCCCCAGATCTCGACGCCGTCGTCGACGTTGTTCTGGATGTCGATGTGGTCGATGTCGGTCTCGCGGCCGATGCCGCCCAGCGAGAGGCCGTTGAGCTCGTTGCCCAGGCCGACCACCTTGCCGGTGTAACGCAGCGAGACGTACGAGAGCGAGCCGCTGTCGTCGTCATCGTTGCCGCCGCCGTAGCGGTCGAACGCGGGGCCCGTGGTGAGGCCTTCCATGTCGGCGACGTTGGCGGCGTTCGGGGTCGGCGTGTTGGCGCCGATCACGTCCTCCGAGATGTAGGCGTTGCCCATGATCGTGAGGTTGCCCCACTCATTGGCCGCGACGCGCCACGTGCCGGTCTTGGGGTTCCCGCCGACCCAGGTGGCGGTGTCGTTGGTCGACGTGAAGATGATCGGCTGATCGGCGGTTCCGACCGCGACGATCTTCGAGCCGCGCGTGACAGCGAGGCTGCCGCCCGCGTTGGCGGTGTTGGCGATGACCGTGCCGGGCTCGATCGTCAGCGTCGCACCGTTGGTGACGTAGATCTGACCGACGAGGTTGTAGACGTTGTTGGCCGTCCACGTGGTGGACGTGGTGATATTGGTGGTGACATTGACTTGCGCGGACGCAACGGCCGACAGGGCCGCCGCCGCCAACGCAATCGCGGTCGAGGACTTCAAGCTACGCACGGGGTGAAACTCCTGAGCAGAACTCTTCGCGTGGGGGGTCTACGGTGAGCCGCTCTCGCCGTACTTGCGCCCCCCAGCGTCAGCCCAGGAGGGTAGGAGTGCTCTTTATGGATGCCGTGAAGGCGGAGTGAATCGCCCTACTTCTCCGCGACCTTCGGCCGAGCCGTTGAGCGCCGTTATTGGGCCTTGCCCTGGCTCAAACGCTCGATCGCTTCGACGTATTTGGCGAGGCTCTCGCTCGGCTTGAGCGACTGCGCGCGGCGCAGCAGCAGCAACGCCTCGGAGTGACGCCCCTGGCCGACCAACAACTGCCCGTGGCTCTTCTTCGCGTCGGCCTCGAACGCCTCGATGCCCGCCGCGCGTTCGTAGAACAAGACGGCCTTGTCGAGATCGCCGCCGCGCGCCGCGTGCTGCCCCAGCAGGATCAGCGCTTCGCCGTCGAGCGGATCGAGGGTCACGATCTCCTCCAGCGCGCGCGCCTGCTCGTCGGTGGCGCCGTCTGCAACCGACATCCGCGCCCGCAGTCGCAGCACTTCCTTGCGCTGCTCGGTCTCCAGCTCCGGCCGCGCCTTCTCGATTCCGGCGACCAGCGTGCGCGACTCGTCGCGCGCGCCGCGGTTGAACACCACGCGCGCGGCGCGGATGGCGCGGTCCGGCGACAAAGCGGGGTCCTTTTCCAGTCCACGCAGGTAGGTCGACACCGCGATGTCGAACAGCTCCTGGCTGACGTAGATGTCGCCCAGATTGATCAGGTTCGAGGCCGAGAGCTTGCCCATGCGGTCGAGCATCTCGTAGTTCTCGGCGGCCCGCATGGGCTCGTTCAGCATGAAGTAGGCGCGCGCCTGCATCTCCCACAGCTCGGCGCGTTCGGGATTGACGGCCAGCATCTCTCCGCACATCGCCACGACATCGGCGTGTCGACGCTGCTTGGCGAAGCAGCGCACGAGCCCCGTTTTCCAATCGTCGGTCTGGGGATCGAGCAAGATCGCCATGCGATAGGCCGACTCCGCCGAGAGGCTGTTCTCACTCGCCAAGTAGCAAAAGCCCAGCAGTCCGAAATTGAGCGAGTTGCTGGCGCCGGTTTCGATCGCACGCGTCAGTGCGCGGATCGCGCCGGCCATGTTCTTGACGCGGAAGTAGGTCTGCCCCAGGGCCGACCAGGCGCGCCGGAACTTCGGGTGCTTGGTGACCGCGACTTCGTACGCAGCGGCCGCCTCTTCGAACTTCTCCTGACCGAAGTGCAGGTTGCCCACGAACATGTCGAGCGCAGCGCTCGCCGCCGGTCCCCGGTTGGTCTCCAGCAGCGCCAAGGCCTCCGGCTGGCGCTCGTTCGACATCAGGTCGTAAACCTGCTGGATCAGATCGCGCTCGATCAGATTGATCGCCGGCTCGATGTCCGTCTCGGCGATGTAGCTCTCGTTGAAGCGTCGGCGGAAGCTCGCATCGCGCCAGAACGTGCTGTCGGACTCGTCGATACGCAGCAGCACCGGCTCGGCGCTGGACTCGACGCGCATGTTGCGCTGGAAGGTCTCGATCGCGGCGCGCCAGCTCTCGTCGTCCTCGGACGGGATCGGCGAACTGGCAGCCTCCGCTTCGGCGCTCACGGGTTCGTTGAAGTCCGGCGCCAAGCGCGTGGGGCGCATCGCCTTGGCTTTCTCGTCCGCGCCCGTCGCGCACGAGGCCAGCAGCAAACCGAGGAGCGAAAACGAAAGGTGGATACGGGTCGACATGGGGTTCTCAGCTCTCCGGGACCTTGGGGAAGGTGATCGGGACGCGCATGCGGAAGCGGACAGCCTTGCCCTTGCGCTTGCCCGGCTCGAACTTCCACTGCTTCACCGCGCTGACCGCGGCGCGATCGAGCGCGGGATCGGTGGTTTTCTGCACCAACGGGTTCTCGACGCGTCCGTTCGGATCGACGATGAAGATGACGTAGACCGTTCCGGGAGTGTGCTTGCGCAGCTTCGCGTCGAGCGTCGGAGCGGGCTGGTGAATGCAGCGCGGCTTCTGATCGAGGTCGTCTGCGTTGAACATCTCCTCGACGACCGCCTCGGCGCCCGAAGCAACTCCGGGCAGCTTGAGCGACAACTCGCCAGCGCCGAACCCCTCGCCCCCGCCGCCGGGATTCAACGCGAGTTCGAGCGACGAGAGGTCCATCGGCGGCGCCTCGTCCTCGGCGAGTTCGGGCGGCTTCTCCTCGGGCTCGGGCTCCTCTTCGGGCTCCTCGAGTTCGGGCACGTCCGGCGGCGGCGGCAGTTCGGCGGTGTCCGCCGCGCGTACGAGCAGGTCGGCGCCGCCCGGCTGCGTGACGGCTTCGATCAAGGGCAGCACGAGGAAGAAGCCAACGGTCAAGAGCCCGCCGCCCAGCGTGACCAGCGTGGCATGCAGCAGACGATCGAGGAGCGGGACGTGAGTGGTCATGGCGAAAACCCGGTTGGCTGCGTCGCGCTCAGCCGCGCCCCGCTGCCGTGGCGATGCTCACCTTTTCGGCCCCGCCCAACTTCGCCTCGTCGATCACGCGCACGAGCTGGCCCGACTGCGTAGCGCTGTCCGCCTGGATGATCACGGGCACCTGTTCCTTCTGCACCGAGCGGCGGACCAGCGACTGCACCCCTCCGACACCGATCGACTTTCCACCGTAGATCACATCACCAGCCGCGGTGATGGCGATGATGATGCTGGTCTTCTCGAGGCTCGCGGCCGAAGCAGCCTGGGGCTTGTCGACTTCGACTCCGCTCTCTTCCACGAAGGTTGTAGTGACGATGAAGAAGATGAGCAGGATGAAGATGCAGTCCATCATCGGGGACATGTCGATCCCCGGCTCGCTCTCCTCGTCGTTTCCCGCGTCGCGCAATCGTCCCATGGTTCGAACTCCTACGCGGCTACCGCGCCGCCCTTGAGCTTGTGATAGACCTCGAGGCTGCAGACGGTCTCGACGTGTGCGAGATAGGCCTTGTAGCGCTCGAACTGCCGACTGAGGTAGTACTGGAAGAAGAGTCCCGGCAACGCGATCACCAGACCGGTCTCCGTCGTGATCAACGCCTCCGAAATGCCAGCGGCGATCATCCCCATGGTCTTTTCGCCGCCGGCGCCGGACGCGAGTGCGTCAAAGGTCGAGAGCATCCCCGTGACCGTGCCGAGCAGTCCGACCAAGGGGGCGGCGCTGACGCAGATCTTCATCACTCGCAGGTCGCGTTCGAACGCGCCGCTCTGCTGACTGCGCGCCTCTTCGAAGACCTGCGAAGCCTCGTCGAGGCTCCGCGAGCGCAGGGACTTGGAGATCAGCACGCCGATCGGACCGCGGGCCGACTGCGGCTGATCCAACCACTTGCGCCAGAGGAACTCCGGCGCCTGCATGAAGCCCGAGTAGCGCAGGTTCAGCAGAATGTGCGCGCCCATCCCGAACATCGCGAATGCGATGATCGCGATCGGAGGCATGGCCCAGCCGCCCGCCAGCCAGATCGGCACGGCGCGGCCCCACAACTCACTCAGGCTCTCGACGATGCGGTCCATGGTTCGAGTGACGTCTGTGGCGACTTCACACCGTGACCGGGACGGGCTTGCGCTCGGGCGCAGCCTTGTGCGCGGGCGCGCGCTCGAGTTGCGAACGACTGAGCTCGTTCACGAAGCTCACCGCGGTCGCTTCCATGCCTCCAACGATCGCGCGCGCCTTGCGTGAGAGGAAGGCGTGAATCAAGAGCGCCGGGATCGCCACGATCAGTCCCCACTCGGTAGTGATGAGCGCTTCCGAGATGCCTCCCGAGAGCGACTTCACATCGCCCGAGCCGAACACGGTGATGCGTTTGAAGGTGTTGATGATGCCGGTGACGGTCCCGAGCAAACCGAGCAACGGCGCGGACGAGGCGGCGATGGCGACAAAAGGCAGGAGACCGTTGAGACGCTGCTTGGTGGTGAGAACGGTCTCGTACATGGCCTCTTCGACCAGCTCGCGCGGCTCGCGCATGTGCTCGACCCCGATCGACAGCATGCGCCCAACGGGCCCCTTGATCGCGGCGACCTTCTCGCGCAGAGCGGTCTCGCCCTGCGAGACAGCGGCGATGACCTCGGCGACCTTGGCTTTCGACGGCGCCTGTTGGAGCGCCAAGTGCAGCCACTTGTAGAGCGCCACGAGCAGCGCCGCCGCCGCCAGACCCAGGATCGGCCACATCACCGGACCGCCTTTGAGGATGTGCTCGACGAGCGTCTCCTCGGTTTGCTCCATCTTGTGCGCGTTGCCCATCGTCGGGTCGAACGGCATGCGGCCGCGGAGCGTCGCGACCAGACTGCCGGCGTCGGACACGTCGATCGGATCGGAGAACGGGAAGATGGTCGGCTCCTGCGAGCCCAGACGCTCCTCGACAGTTCCCACAGCCTGCCCGTCGGCCGATCGGAAGAGCACCACCGGACCGACCTGCACGAACGCGCCCTGACGCACGACGCCGGTCGCGTCGACCGCCGAGCCCTCGTAGCGCACGCCTCCGAGCGCTTGCTCCAAACGCCCCATCGAGGCCGAGACCAGTCCGACCTGCGCGCGGAAGACTTCCAGAGGTCCGAGGTTGGCGTTCTCGGGCGCGAGTTGCGCCGCGCTCAGAGGCTCCTGGTACAGGTCCAGCTCGGCGATGTGCAGGTTCGACTCGAACTTGCGGATGTAGTCCGCGAGCAATCCCGAGAGGTAGCGCTGTTGATCGCTCAGCCGCTGGTTGTCGCCGGTGATATTGCTGAGCGCGAGCGAACTCGAGTCCAGCTTGCGCGCCGTGGCCTTGAACTCCTCGCGCACCCGCGTGAGCTCGGCCTCGAGCTCTGACAGCTTGCGGTTGAGCGGCAGCTTCTCGTCCGTCACCTGCTGTCGGAACGCGTTGAGTTCACTGACGGCTTGCTCGAGCTGGCCCTGCACGCTGGCGCGCGCGGAGTCGAAAGCCGTGCTCGGGGTTTGCGCCCCGCCCTGCGGCTGCTGAGCGGTCGCGCCCAGCGTCAGCGCAGCCAGGAGCGGCAATGCACGGAACATCTTGTTCTTCATGACTCGTAGCTCCTGGCTCACTGGATCTGCAGCGGAACGTTGACGAACTCGGCGTCGGCCCCCTTGGTCAGGATCGACAGACCGCGCGTGATCTCGGCGGCGTGCTCGTTGGCCGGCGTCCAACTCCAGCCCTGCGCGGACGGAATCCCGAACCCGACCTCCTTGCCGTCAGCGCTCGCGTAGTAGGCCTGTCCCAGTCCGAGGTACACGGTCGTGACCTCGATCGTCGCGCCGCTCGACAACGTGCGGATTTCGCTCTCCGCACGCACTTCGCGATTGAACTTGTTGACCTCGTTCAAGACCCCCACGACCGTCAGGAAGCGCTCGCCGAGCTTGCCCTTGTCCGCCGTCGCGGCGTCGGCGGGAAGGCTCTGGCTGATGGGGCGCAGTTTCTCGCGCAGAGGATCGGGCAAGCGCGCCAACAGCACGCGCGTGCGCTCCTCCAGCGCTGCGATGCTCTGCGCAAGGTCGTCCGACGTGGTCTGCAGCGTCGCGCGCGTCGCTTCGAGCTCGGTGCGCTTGCGCTCGGACTCGGCGATGCTGGCCTGGACCTCTTCGATCTTCGCGCGCACCGCGCCGATCTCGCCTTCGATCAGTTCGACTCGACTCAGCAGCAGCTCGCGCCCGAGCGCCCACTCCTGCTTTTCCTTGGAGAGCTGGCGGCGTGTCTCGACCCACTGCTGCAGGACGTCGCGGGCC
Organism: Planctomycetaceae bacterium; assembly: GCA_011525785.1. Lineage (GTDB taxonomy): Bacteria > Planctomycetota > UBA1135 > UBA1135 > WYBT01. The sequence continues at coordinate 65,032 of WYBT01000058.1, read as the reverse complement.
CCTTGAATGTCGCCGCCCCTGAGATCGCCGCCCTGTGAGGGCGGGCGCGCAGCGGGTGCCAGCAGGCAGGCTGCGCTGATGGCCAGCGCCGCGCCGGCGGCCAGGCGACCACGGTGATGTGTGATTCGTGCCTTCATTTGCGGTGAGTCCTTTTCGAGGGGCGAGCGCGCACTCAGAAACTGAAGCGCGCGCCTAGCGTGAGCGACAAATCAATGCCGCGGTTGAACGAGCGCCGCGTCACGTCGCTGGGGATGTACTTGGAGCGGAAGACCTCTTCGATCACGGGATCGGTGAGGTTGCGCGCCTGGAACTGGAGCGTGAAGTACTTGCCCAGTCGCTGGGAGATGCTGAAGTTCAGCGTCTCGAACTGCGTGGCGTAGATGCTCGGAATGAAGTTGCCCACCGACTGCGTCGCGCCGGCGATCAAGGTGTCGCCCTGCACGGTGTAGAACAGGCCCGCTTGCGTGCCCGTGTCGGGGATGTCGTACAGCAGGTAGAGATTGAGCAGGCTGTCGGGCGCGTTCGTCATGTCGCGCGTCGGCATCGGCGCCTGCACGTTGGGCAGATTGAAGGCGTCGGCCTCGTCCTGGGGCAACGTCACCTGCGAGTCGATGAACGTCGCGTTCGCGCCCACCGACCAGCCTTCGGCGGCGTCGATGAAGTACCCCAGGTCCTGGCGCACTTCGACTTCAGCGCCGCGGATGCGGCCCTCGGGGTAATTGCGAGCCGTCGTGAAGTTGTAGCCGATGAATTGCTGGACGTACTCGATCGGATCGTCGATCTCTTTGTAGAACCAGGAGACCGAGAGGAACCCGCCGTCGTACGGCGTCCAGTCCGCGCGCAAGTCGTAGTTGCGCAGATCGCTCATCTGCAGATTGGGATTGCCGATGAAGATCGGACCGCCCAGGAACTCCTGCTGGATGATCGGAGTGAGCTCTTTGAAGGTCTGCCGCGCGACGGTCTGCGAATAGGCCGCGCGGAAGATCAGGCGCTCGAGCGGCTCGTAGTTGAGACCGATGGAGGGCAGCGCGTAGTCGCGCTCGAAAGTCACATCCGCAGCGCCGGGAATGAGCGTGACCGGTTGGGTGGCGCCCGGCGGAAACCACAACGCGAATTGCTCGGGATCGTTGACGATCCCGATCGTGTTCTTCTCCAGTCGCGCTCCGCCCACCAGGGAGAACTGCGAGCTGAGCGGCAACTCAGCCATCCCGTAGAGCGCCTGCAGCTCGATGTCGCCCTTGTAGTCGACGTCTTCGAACGAGGCGCTGATCGGGACGTTCTGACTGGGGAACGCCGCACTCCAGTAGTCCGTGAAGTCCCCGTCGAACGACGTGTTCGCGCCGAAATTGCTGAACGTGTCCTGGTCGAAGGTCCGGTCGACGCGGTCGGAGAACACCCCAAAGCGCAGGTAACCGGACTGCTCGGTCCACTGCTCGAAGGGCAGCTTCAAATTGAACGCGACCTGGTCGGAGTGCTCGTCGATTTCCTTCCAGATGCGCTGGAGGTTGCCGACGGTGAAGTTCGCAGCCGGCTTGTAGGGCTGCCAGCCGGCCGGAATCACGAAGCCGCCGCCGAGGTCGAGTTCAGGTCGCCACGCGCCGCCGAATACGCGCTTGTCGGGCTGGTAGAGGCTCGCGTCGCTGCTCGACAGCGTCCAGTCCACTTCCGGCGCCGTGAAGTTGAACGCGCCCAGCCGCGTGTCCTTGGTGTCGAACTTGTGCTCGCCGTTGAGCAGCAGACTCGACGTTGTCCGCTCGGTGTACTGCAGGGTCTCGAGGCGCAGGTAGGGCGCCGCGTCGCGGTCGAAATAGCCCGGACTGTTGGGGTCCGTCGGGTCGTAGCCCGGGAAGAAGTACTGCTTGGAGCGCGTGTCCTCCGCCAGCGTCGCCACATCTTCCGCGACGTGCGTGTACAGGAACGCGAGGCTGACGGAGTGGTTCTCGCTCTCCAGGCCTACCAGGCCCATGCCGGCCCACTGCACCGACTGCGAGGCGCGCGTGATGTCGAACAGCTGGGTGCGGAAGTCCCCGTCCTGCGGAGTGCCCTGATTGGTCTCGGGCGACATCCCTGCGCCCGGCGACGTCACCCACCACGAGTCCTGGACGCCGTTGTCGAAGTACGTGCTGTCGCGCTCGTAATAGAAGGTCGCGAACGTGCCGAGCTTGACGCCGTCGGCGATCTCGCGCGCCCCGCCCATGGCGAGATTCCACTTGTGGTCGATCGGCGCCTCGCCTTCACTCACGCCGACCGCGCCGCGCCACACGCCGGGGACCGACTGCGGATTGCGGTCCACCTTGCCCCAAGTGTTGACGCCGCCGCCCTTGTAAGTGAGGAAGTCGTCGCGCCCGAAGGCCTCGGAGTTGTAGCCCAGCTGCGTGCTGAACTGGATCACGCTCTCCTGCGGCACGCCGCGCAGACGGATGTCGACCGCGCCCCCTGACGCGTCGCCCTGTTGATCGGGCGTGAAGGTCTTCGAGACGCGAATGCTCTCGATCACCGCCGAGGGGAACTGGTCGAGTTCGACCGCGCGCTTGTTCTCGTCAGCCGTCGGCAGACGCACGCCGTTGAGCTGCGAACTCACGTAGCGATCGGGCAGGCCGCGGATCACGGCGTACTTGCCGTCCTGTACGGTGGCGCCGGCGACCAACCGCAGAGCAGAGGCCGCGTCGCTCGCGCCCGCGCGACTCATCAGGTCTGCTCCGATCGAGTCGAGCAGCGCCGGGCTCTCAAGACGCAGGTCCAGCAGCGCGACCTCCGAGCCCGAGTCCATGGCGAGGAGGTCCTCGACGACGAATTCCTCCATGTCGGTGAACTCGCCGGCGAGGAAGATGTCCAGGTCGGTGAGCTGCCCGGCGACCACCACCACGTCGGTGCGCACCTGTCGGACGTAGCCGTCCTTGGAGAACACGAGCGTGTACTTGCCGGGGGCGAGCTGCGGCAGCGAGTAGTTGCCCTGGTCGCTGCTCACCACCTTGGCGCCGGTCTCGACCACCAGCACCTGGGCCGCCGACAGCGGCACGTTGAAGTCCGCGTCGAACACCAGGCCGCGGATCGAGCCGGCGTCCTGGGTCGCGCCTCGCAGGGGCGCGGTCAACGAAACGGCCGCAGCCATACAGACCAATTCGCGCAGGCTCACGGGAGGCGGGTCAGCGGCCAGTCAGGCTGGCGGGCGGGACGACAGGGGGTTCACGACGAGCAGGCGCGCGGCCTCGATTGCGGGAGTGTCCGCCGTCTTTATGAGGAGAGGATCAAGCCTCCATGCGCCCGCGGTGAAGGGCGCGCGCCGGAGTCGCCGAGCGAGCACGGATGCGTCGGGGCGCTCGACCTGCGCTACCCTTGCTGGGCTTCGCCCTGCGGGCGCGGCGCCCCGTCGATGTCGAGCTCCTCCACCGCCGTCACCCAAGCGCATTTCGAGTACGTCCGCGGGCACACCGACCCGGAGGACCCGTTCCTCGAGCAACTCAAGCAGGCCGCTCTGGCGGCCGGCATTCCGCCGATCTGGATCGCGCACGAGCAGGCGCGGCTGCTGCAGATCCTCCTGCGCAGCGCGCGCGCGAGAGAGGTGCTCGAGGTCGGCACGCTGGCCGGCTACTCCGCGATCACGATGGCGCGCGCGCTGTCCGCCGGCGGCCGCGTGCGCACGATCGAGCTGTCGGCCAAGCACGCCGCCTTCGCACGCGAGTGGATCGCCCGCTCCGACGTCGCCGGCGCGATCGAAGTGCTCGAAGGCAGCGGCGCCGAGCACCTCGCGCGCGTGCCCGACCGCTCCCTTGACGCGATCTTCATCGACGCGGACAAGCGCGGCTATCCGCACTACCTCGAGCAGGCGCTGCGCGCGGTGCGCCGCGGCGGCCTGGTGCTGGTCGACAACGCCTTCGCCTTCGGCCAGCTCCTCGACGCGCAGCCCACCGACCCCGACGTGCCCTTCGTGCGCGACTTCAACGAGCGCATGGCGGCCTGCGAGCAGCTCGAGCGCGTGATCGTGCCGGTCGGCGACGGCCTGTGGGTCGGCGTGGTTCGCTAGAGCTCCTCCGCACACGCCATGAGCTCCGCCTCCCCCTTCGCGCGCCTGCCCGAGCTGCTGGCCAGCTCGTTCGACGTCTCGTCGCGCGTGCGCGGCGACGACGCCTTCCATGCCAGTCGCGCGCAGATCGACTCCGCTGGCCCGACCTTCGCGCGCGCGAAGGTGCGCGACAAGCACGGGCTGCACGAGGTCACGCTCGAGGCCGACACCCGCCTAGTGTGGAGCTCGAACTGCACTTGCGAGTTGGGCGCTCGCGGTTCGCGCTGCGAGCACCTGTGGGCGGTGTTCCTGGCGCTCGACCGCGTGGGCTGGCGCGTCGAGGGCGCGCAGCGCGAGTCGCTGGGCGGAGGCCGGCTCGTGCGGCTCGGCGAGTGGCGCGCACGCATGGCTGAAATTCGCGCGCGGGCCGCGGCGCCCGAGCCGCTGCCCGCCGCCGCGCGCCTGGCTTACTTCGTGCGCCTCGACCGCGGCGCCGACGAGCACAGCGTCCTGCTCGAAACGCGCCGCAGCACGCCGCGCAAGAGCGGCGCATGGTCGCGCTTCCAGGTGTGCGCGCCGCTGGCGACGCCCGAGGACTCGCGCCTGCGGCCACAGGATCGACGCGTGCTCGACCTGTTGCGCGCCGCCGAACCGTTCGAGAGCGACGACGGCACGCTCGCCACCACGCGCATCTTCAAGCTCTCGGCCGACCTCGCCGACGTGCTCCTGCCCGCCGTGGCCGACAGCGGCGCACTGCACTGGGCCAAGCTGGGCCGCGAGGCCGCCGGTCCGCTGCTCCGCGACGACGACCCGCGCTGGGAAGTCGAACGCGCGATTCAGGAGGCGCCGGGCGCTGCCGAGTTGATCGTCACAGGTCGACTCGCGCGCGGCGCGCAGCGCGAGGGCTTCTCGACCGTGATCGGCGTGCTGCCGCACGGCTGGCTGCTGTTCGAGGAGCGCCTCGGAAGGCTCGCGAACGCCGCCGAGAGCGCCTGGGTGCGCTCGCTGGTCGACCACGGTCCGCTGCGCGTGCCGCTCGAGGACCGCAGCGAGCTGTTGCGCGAGATCTCGCGCGGCGAAGAGCGTTTCGTGCTCGAGGGCAGCTTCGACTCGGCGCGCCACGACGTGCCGCCGCGCGCGCACTTGACGCTCGACGCGCCCGATCTGGCGCTCGAAGGCGCGCTCGAGCTCACCGGCGAGGTCTCGTTCGAGTACGAGGACGCGCACGTGAGCGCCGACGACCCGCGCCCGTTCATCGAGCGCCGCGACGGCTGGATCGCGCGCAACGCCGATCTCGAAGCGCAGCTGCTGCGCCGTCCGTTCGAACTCGGCGCACGCGCGCTTTCGCAGCGCCCCGGCGCGGTGCTCGTGCCGCTCGGCCACGCACCCGAGCTCGCGCGCACGCTCGCGCTCGAAGGCTGGCTCGTCGAAGGCGAAGGCTCGCGCTACCGCGCCGCCGGCGCCGCGACCTGGAACGTGCGCAGCGGCATCGACTGGTTCGAACTCGCCGGCGAGATCAACTTCGGGCCCACCAGCGCCGCGATTCCGCGCCTGGTGGCCGCACTGCGCCGACGCGAGCGCACGATCCAACTCGACGACGGCTCGATCGGCGTGCTGCCCGAGCAGTGGCTCGCGCGCTTCGAAACGCTCGCGACGCTCGGAGAAGCGCAAGACGACGCGCTGCGCTTCCGCTCCAACCAGGCCTGGCTGGTCGAGGCGCTGCTCGCCGAGCAGGCGGCTTCCGATGCCGACACGCGACTGAGCGAGCAGCTCGCGGGCCTCTCGAAGTTCCGCACCATCGATCCGGTGCAGGAGCCGGCGGATTTCGTGGGCGAGCTGCGCCCCTACCAGCGCGAAGGGCTGGGCTGGCTGAGCTTCCTCGAGCGCCAGCACTTCGGCGGCTGCCTCGCCGACGACATGGGTCTGGGCAAGACCGTGCAGTTGCTCGCGTGGCTGCTCGCGCGTCGCGCGCGGCGCAGCGAGCCGGCGCCCACGCTCGTCGTCGCGCCCAAGTCGCTCACGCACAACTGGATCAGCGAAGCGCAGCGCTTCGCACCCGGGCTGCGCGTGCTCGACTACACCGGCGCCGCGCGGCGCGCCTCGAGCGAGCTCATCGCGCGCCACGATTTGGTCGTGACGACCTACGGCACGCTGCGCAACGACATCGACCTGCTCGGCCAGACGAAGTTCGACTGCGCCGTGCTCGACGAAGCGCAGGCGATCAAGAACGCCGACACGCTGACGGCGAAGGCCGCGCGCCTGTTGCGCGCCGAGCACCGCCTCGCCTTGAGCGGCACGCCGATCGAGAACCACCTGGGCGAGCTGTGGTCGCTGTTCGAGTTCCTGAACCCCGGCATGCTCGGCCGTTCGAGCCTGTTCGACAAGCTCACTGCTCCGCAGCGCGACGCCCAGGCCGAACGCGACGCGCGCGCGCTGCTCGCGCGGGCCGTGCGGCCGTTCGTGCTGCGCCGCACCAAGGAGCAAGTGCTCACCGATCTGCCGCCCAAGACCGAGCAGACGCTGCACTGCGAGCTCGATCCGCAGGCGCGCCGCGAGTACGACGAGCTGCGCGACCACTATCGACGCGCGCTCTTGCGCGAGGCCGGCGGGCCAGCGCCCGACAGCTTCATGGTGCTGGAGGCGCTGCTGCGACTGCGCCAAGCTGCATGTCACCCCGGCTTGATCGACCCCACGCGCGCGGGCGAGCCCTCAGCCAAGCTCGAGGCGCTGTTCGAGAGCCTCGAAGAGGTCATCGAAGCCGGCCACAAGGCGCTGGTGTTCTCGCAGTTCACGAGCTTCCTCGCGATCGTGCGCGAACGCGTGCGCGCGCGCGGCTGGGAGCACGCCTACCTCGACGGCGCGAGTCCGGCGAAGTCGCGCACAGCGGAAATTCAGCGCTTCCAGACCGATCCGAAGTGCTCGCTGTTCCTGCTGAGCCTCAAAGCGGGCGGCGTGGGTCTCAACCTCACCGCGGCCGACTACGTGTTCCTGCTCGATCCGTGGTGGAACCCGGCCGTCGAAGCGCAGGCCATCGGCCGCTCGCACCGCATCGGACAGACGCGCAGCGTGTTCGCCTACAAGCTCGTGTGCCAGGACACGGTCGAGGAGCGCGTGCTCGAGCTGCAGGCGCGCAAGCGCGAACTGGCCTCCGAGCTGCTCGAGGGCGAAGCGACCACGCTGCGCGACCTGACGCGCGACGACATCGAGCGCCTGCTGGCCTAGAGGCTGCGCTGCGCGCGAGGACAGCGCGCAAGTTCGTCCGCTAGCTGGCGCTGATCGCGGTCGTCCCAGAGCCGCTCACTGGGGCCGGGCACGACCTGTAGCGACTCGGGCAACGCGTGAGCCTCCGTCGTAGCGTGGAGCGCTGCGCGCGGTCGCCGCCTCGAGCGACTGGGCGATGCGCGGCGCGCGTTCACCGACGATCACCGCGTGCACGCGCACCGCTTCGTCGCCCCCGCCAATCGTTGCGCGCCTGCGCCGCCGAGATCGGCTCGCATACGGCGCCGGGGCTGCGCACCTCCGCGCGAAGCCAGTTTTCTTCCCCGCCAAGTTTCGCATCGACCCGGGTGTGCTCGGCGAAGTGTGAGCACCACGGCATGGACTTGGGAATTCCCGCGCTCTTGAGCGCGACGATCCACGGGTGCGGGTGCGGAAGCGTCGACGGGCGCGCGACGGCGCAGGCCGCGCACGGCCAGAGGAAGAGCAGGGCGAGCAGGCGGCGCATCGACGCGCGATTCGCGGCGCAGCTCTTCGGCTCCAGCCCTGGTCTCCTCGCTTCGCGGGCGTTCTTGGCGCTGCTCTCGAACAGACTTGGGTGGGATCGCGAAGAGTGGATCGAGGGCGGTGCGGGCGGCCGACGCGCCACGTCCACCCTCGCGCGAACCAAAAACCTCGCGGGCCGGCTGGAGCCGGCCCGCAAGTTTCCTCGCCGTGTGCTCCGCAGCGTCAGTTGATGAGACCTGCGCGCTTGGCGGAACCGTTCAGCCAGCCCAGCGCAGACAGCCCGGTCACCGGCAGCCGCAGCACCCAGCCGCGGAGCTCGCCCTGGTAGACGCCTTGTCCGCACCAAGTGCGGCCGTCGGTCGAGATCCCCGTCGTCACCTCGAGCTTCCAGCCGGTGAGGTCGACCCCGAGCGCGGGCAGCAAGTCGTTGAGATCCTGGAGGCCCAGGCGCGTGGTCCAAATCGTCGCCGCGAGTTCGCCCAACGCGGTGTCACCGAAGCCGCCGACGATCTGGCCGGAGCCGCTGATGGCGAACGCCGACGAGATCGAGCCGCCCGCAAGCACCCCGAGTTCCGTCGGCTGGCCGCTCGCGTTCCAGCGCACCGCGGTGAGTCCGCTGTAGCCGGCCACGAACGCGCCCGTGGCGCTGACGGCGTAGCCCGCCGAGAAGTCGAGCGGATTGAGCAGCTGCAGCGGCTGCATGCCGTGTTGCGCCGTCCAGCGGAAGCCGATCTCGCCGATGCTCGAGTCGCCGAAGCCCACAAGGACGTTGCCGTTCGCGCTGAGGGCATAGCCCTGCGAGTACGTGCCCCCCGGCAGCAGGCCGAGGTCCTGCAAGCCGCCGCCGACGGTCCAAAGAACCGCATGCACGCTTCCGGCGTCATCGCTCGAGCCCGACACGACGGATCCGTCGCGGCTCACCGAGTACGCGACGGCGCCAATCGTCGAGGTGGGCAGCGGGGGAAGCTCCTGCAGGCCGCCGTTCGGCGTCCACATCACCGCATGGTCTCCGACCGAGTCGAAGACGTTGCCGACGATCATCTGGCCATCGCCGCTGACGGCGTACGCCGTGGCGAACCCGTTTCCGTTGAGGAGGCCGATCGCGTCGCGCTGGCCCGAGCTCGTCTGGCGGAAGCCCATGGTCGTGCTGGCGGAGTAGCTGTTGCAGGCCAGGGCCGAGCCATCCGCGCTGACCCCCACACACTGCCCCCCCGTATCGCCCGGGAGCGGATCGACAACCGAAAGGACCTGCGCGTGAGCAAGCGTCGAAGCAGCGCAGAGCGCGGCGGCGGGGAGCAGGAGGAAACGGGAAACTCGGATGGCAGTGATCATGGAACGAACTCTGAGGATCGGGGTGATGAGCCGGCGAACGCGCCCTGCGCTCGCCGGCGCCCCTCCATGCGCACACTCGCGGCGCGCAGCCTCACTCGAACCGCGCGATTCTTCGAAATACCTCGCCACCGCCCTCCGCCACGCTCCCCGAGAGCTCGAGCGGCGCCGCCTCAGCAGCGCTCACGCGCCGGGCGAACGGTTGTCCGACGCGTCCCGCCGCACCCTGGCCTCGCCTTGCAACCGGGCGTGCAGCCACGCGCGCGCGAAGGCCCAGTCGCGGTCGGCGGTGGCCGGCGAAATCTCGAGCACACGCGCCGCCTCCTCGAGCGACAAACCCGCGAAGTAGCGCAGTTCGACCAGCCGTGCCTTGCGTGCATTCTCCCGCGCGAAGGCGGTCAGCGCCTCGTCGAGGTCGAGCAACTCATCGCTGGGCTCGTCGGACAGCAGGGCCGCTTCGTCGAGCGTCACCGGACGCGCGCCGCCGCCGCGCTTGACCGCGTTCCGTCCGCGCGCGCGTTCGATCAAGATGCGCCGGATCGCTTCGGCCGCAGCGCCATAGAAGTGCGCCGCGCTCTCCCACTTTCCTTCGGCCCCCGCGAGCCGCAAGTACGCCTCGTGCACCAACGCCGTCGCTTGCAACGTGGCGCCGGGGCGCTCCTGCGCCAACTTCCGAGCAGCGAGCGCACGCAGCTCCGCGTACACCAGCGGAAGCAGCTCGGCGGACGCGCGCGCATCGCCCCGGTCGAGGGCGCGCAGGAGCTTGGGAAGTTCGTCCGTCACCGCGATCCACCGTAAGCGGCGCGCGCCAAGTGCGGGGCGCGGAGTTGCACGACCCTGCGCGAATTCGTGGCGCAAGTGCGCCTGCGCGGCGCCAGAGGCGATCGCAAGCATTGCGCCGTCACTTGGCGCGACGCTCGGTGGGAAGTATTTTCTTTCGCCCTTTTTCCCGCGAATCACGACCAAGAACCACCATGGGACTGCTCTCCAAGCTCACCGGTTTCTCCACCCCCAAGAAGGCCACGGACGACACGCTGCTGTGCGTCGCGATGCTGCTCATGACCGGCGCCGACGGCTCGATCGACGCAGGCGAGATGGCTTCGGTCGGCGCGTTCGCAAGCACGCTGCCCGAGTTCAAGGACCGCGACTTCCGCAAGACAGCCGACGACGCGGTGAAGACGATCAAGCGCTACAAGTCGGTGCAGGAAGCCGTCGCGGTGCTCGCCGAACTCTCGAGCCCGGCGCTCAAGAAGAAGTGCTACGTGCTGTGCGCGGACATCGCGCTCGCCTCGGGCGACGTCGACGAGGCGGAAGACAAGCTGCTCGAGTCGATGCAGAAGGTGCTCGGCGTCGACGACGCGCTCGCGGCGAAGATCGTCGAGGTCTTGTCGCTGAAGTACGCGCGCTGATCGCGGCTCGATCGAGACCGTCTGCTCCCCCGTCGACCGCTCGCTCCGCGCGCGCGGTTGATGGTTCGGCGGCGGCTGTCGCGGTCGCGTGATCCGAAGTAGCGTCGTGCGTATGCAGCGCATCGCTACGCTCGCCGTGTTGTTCACTTTCGCGGCGTTCGGGCTCGCGTCGACGCCGGGCGTGGATCTCGCTGCGCGGCCGCATGCGAAGCCACGGACTGCCGGGCGAGGCGCGCAGTTGTGGTCGAACTCGGCGGAATCAGCGCGAGGGGATGATCGGGCGGTCCCTGTGCGCAGCGCTGTGGCAGTGAGAGATCGCGATTGAGGAGCACCGAGGGCCAAGGGTCGCCGCAAGCGAGACAAGTCGACAAGACCTCTGGGGTCTCAGGTTGGAATCCCGCCGACTACGTGTTCGTGCTCGATCCGTGGTGGAACCCCGCGTCGAAGCGCAGGCCATCGGCCGCTCGCACCGCATCGGACAGACGCGCAGCGTGTTCGCCTACAAGCTCGTGTGCCAGGACACGGTCGATGAGCGCGTGCTCGAGCTGCAGGCGCGCAAGCGCGAACTGGCTTCCGAGCTGCTCGAAGGCGAAGCGAGCACGCTGCGCGACCTGACGCGCGGCGACATCGAGCGCCTGCTGGCCTAGAGGCTACGCTGCGCGCGATGACAGCACGCAAATTGGTCCGCTCACTGGCGCTGATCGCGGTCGCAGTGGCGCTGGCGCTCGGCGCCGCGTTCGTGTGGTGGCGCAGCGGAGGTCGGGCGCAGCGCGCGGGCGACGCTCGGATCGCGGGACTCTCGGCGCGCGTCGACGTGCGCTTCGACGACGCAGCGGTCCCCCACGTGCGCGCCGACTCGCTGCTCGACGCCGCGCGCGCGCTCGGCTGGCTGCACGCCAACGATCGACTGGGACAGATGGAGCTGATGCGCCGCTACGTGAACGGGCAGCTCGCCGAGATCGTCGGCGAGAGCGCGGTGCGCTCGGACAAGAACGTGCGCGAGCTGCGCTTCCCGCAGACCGTGGAGGCGCTGCACACAGCGCTCGCGCCCGAGAGCCGCGAGCTGCTCGAGGCCTACGCGCAAGGCGTGAACGCGTGGCTCGAAGCGCGCGACGGCGATCTGCCGCCCGACGTGCGGCTGATGCGCGTCGATCCGGCGCCGTGGAGCGCGCGCGACAGCCTGTGCGTGCAGGTGATGATGTCGCAGATGCTCTCGTTCAGCGCTGGACGCGAATTCGCGCGCCTCTCGTGGGTGCACGCGCTCGGCGCGCGCAAGGCGAGCCTGCTGATCGGCGACGCGCTGACGAACGTGCCGAGCGCGACGCTCGAAGCAGCCGCGCGCGCCTTCGGTGAGCGTGCGACGAACGCGCCGCCGCCGAGCAATGCGCCGAGCAACGGCAGCAACAACTGGGCGGTCGACGCGTCGCGCAGCGCGTCGGGACACGCGCTGGTCGCCAACGATCCGCACCTGGGGCTGACGCTGCCCTCGATCTGGTTCCAGGCGCAGATCCGCACGCCGCAGTACGAGGCCGCGGGCTTCACCATCCCGGGCTTGCCGCTGGTCGTGATCGGTCAGGGCCCGCGAATCGCGTGGAGCTTCACCAACACCGAACTCGACGTGTGCGACGCGTTCCTCGAGAACCTCGGGCCCGACGGCGCGAGCGTCGAACGCGACGGCCAGTTCGTTCCCGTGCGCGTGCAGCGCGAGCGCATCGCCGTGCGCGGCGGCGAGAGCGTCGAGTTCGATGCGCTCAGCACCGAGATCGGCCCGCTGCTCACCTGGGGACGCGAGTTGCGCTACAGCCTGGCTTGGACCGGCCACGCAGCCTTCGATCCGATCGCGCCGTTCCTCGCGCTCGCGCGTGCGGCGAGCGTCGACGACGTCCCGGCCGCTGTGCGCGACTTCGTCGGCCCGCCGCAGAACCTCGTGTGCGGCGACGCGAGCGGCGCCATCGCGTTCACGGTGCTGGGCCGCAACGTCGAGCGCGGCGCGGGCGACGGACGCGTCCCTCTGCTCGCGCGCGAGTCGGCGCACCACTGGCGCGGACTGCGCCCGCCCGAGCACACGCCGAGTTCGACGCGGCCCGCGGGCGGAACGCTTGTGACCGCGAACAACGACACGCGCCAAGCTGGCGCGAGCTTTCCCTATCCGCTCGACGCGGCCACCGTTCATCGCGCGCAGCGCATCGCCGAGCGTCTGGAAGAGCGTCGCGACTGGACGCCGCAGGCGCTGGGCGCCGGCCAGGTCGACTGCGTGTCGCTGCACGCGCTCGAAGTCGTCGCGGCGCTCGCGGAGGTCGCGTCGATCCCGGGGCCCGCGGTATCCGAGCCCGCGCAACGCGCGCTGGATGCGCTGACGGGCTGGAACGGCGAAATGGCGGTGCGCGGAGTGTCCGCGCTCTACCACTTGCTCGAAATGCGCATCGATGAGTGGGTCAGCGCGACCTGCACGCGCACGCTGTCCCATCCCGAGCGCGATCGCGTGCGGCTCGAAGCGCTGTACGGGCGTTTCGACGAGCCGTTCCTCGCCGCGGGCAGCGATCCCATGGCTCGCATGCAACTGCGCCGCGAACAATTGCTCGCGGCGCTCGAGGCCGCGTGGCGCGAGGGCGAGCAGGCGTTTGGAGGCGATGTCGCGAGTTGGAACTACGGCGCGCTCCATCGCTGGAAGCCCGAGCACCGGCTGTCGGCGATTCCGCTGCTCGGCGCGGCGTTCGAAGTCGGCGAGTTCGAAGTCCCCGGCAGCGGGACGAGCCCGTGCGTGTTCTCCGGCGCGCGGCGGCGCGATGCGAGCGGGCTCCCGATCACCTCTGTGCAACACGGCGCGAGCTTGCGGCTGGTCGCCGACTGCGCCGACCCCGACGCGTCGCTCGCAATCCTCCCGGGCGGGCAGGCGGGTCATCCGTTCGACCCGCACTACAGCGACCAGATCGACGAGTACCTCGCTGGTCAGATGCGCGCCGTGCGCTGGAGCGAAGCGGCGATCGAAGCGGCGTGCGCGAGTCGACTCGTGCTCGCGCCTTGATTCGCTTCGCGAAAAGCAACTCGAACTGCGACGCAGACAACGAAGAAGGCGCGCCCAGTCACAACTGAGCGCGCCTTCGTCATCAAGTCCTGCGCGTGAAGCGCGGCCGGCCGGGCTGGCCAGCTCGAATCACGGAACGAAGGTCAGGATCAGGCCGTTGCTGAGGCTGGTGGTCTTCGAAGTGGCGGGATCGCGGTACCACTGCTGGCAGAAGAGCTGCTGACCCGAGCTGTGCGGCGTGCCCAAGTGCGCCGGGTTGGCGACCAGCCAGGCCGAGAAGTCGAGCGACAGCGAGCCTTCGCACGGATCGCCCGGGTTGGAACCGGTCGAGGACGCGCCCGCGGTGGTGCGGTTGGTGGGCGACTTCACGCACAGGAAGCTCGTGCTCGTCGGGCCCCAGGGCAGGATCGGCGCAGCCTGGTCCAAGCCGAAGAACATCAGGCCGGTGCGGGCCTCTTCCATCAGCGAGCAGGTGACCACGCAGGCCGGCCCGGCGTTGGTGACGCTCGGCTGGTTGTTGGCCGAGAGCTGCGGCACGCAGCCCTGCGAGGTCGTGCCCGAGGTGCAGTACGCCGTCGGCGGCGTGCCGGTCGGGTCCATCTCGTACACATTCAGCTCGTCGATCGTGTTCTGGTGCAGGGCGAGCATCTTCAGCGTGCCCGAGCCGTCATCGAAGATGTCCGCGCCGCCGGCGATGTTCGTGCCCGTGACGCCGTAGAGCGTGCCGACGAAGCTGCGGCCGGTCAGAACACCCGTCGTAGTGCACTCATTGAACTCGACGCCGTCCGTGGTCGTCGCGGCGCCGCCGGGGACGTTCTGATCGAAGCTCCACAACGTGCCGTTGAGCGTGTCCCAGGCGAGGCCATAGCTCGACTTGCCGCTGACCGAGTGCTCGGCGACGAAGGTCGGAACGCCGCCCGCGATCGAGAACTCCCACAGCGCGCTGTTGAAGTTCTTGGTGTAGAAGGTCCCGGTGTTCGGATTGCGCGCCAGCGCGCGAATCGTCGCCGAGGAGCCGAACGTGCCGCCGGTGGGGATCAGGTAGGTCGTCGTGAAGGTCAGCGTGCCGTTCGGACCCGCGTTGGGGTTGAACGTGTACTCCTTGAACACGCGGCCCTCCATGCCGCCCCACAGCTTGAAGTTGGCCTCGTCGATGGCGAGGTCGCGGATGCCCCACTGCGACGCCGTCGCGAGGGTCATGTCCTGCGTGAAGCTCTGCAGGTACGCGCCGTTCAAGTCGTACTGGTGGATGCTGAACGCGCCGGTCGTGCCCGCGCCGCCGGAGACCCAGTAGTAACCCCAGCCGTAGCCGCAGCCGAGCAGACGGTTCCAGTTCGCGCCCGGCGCGGGCGACGCGAGGATGCCCGACGAGATGTCGAGCGGCCCTTGCAACAAAGAGCCGAGAGCACGCGGTGCTCCAGCGGGCGTGAGAACTTCAGTCACCCCGCCGCCGGCGGGGTTGTCGAACGTGGCGCGGTCTTCCGACGCCGACTGGGGCGTGGCGAAGGCGCCGAGTGAGAGCGAGAGCGCTGCACAAACAACGTGAATCGACGTGCGCATGGCTGCGGTCCTGACGGTGGTTGAGTGCGGATCGAGTCACTCGCCGAGCGCGGGCACACCCCGCTTCGACGGGCGACCGGGAGATGCGTCCTATCCTGCCGCAACGCCCAACGGCCGCCATGGGCTTGGCGCCGATTCGCAAGAAAGCCTTGTGGCGCGCTCAAGGTTGCGCGCGTGTTGCGAGGCCTGCGTCCCAGGGCCGGCCCGGCGTTCTTGACGAGCCCGCGCGCGCCGCGGGAACTACACTCGCCGGCCCCATGAGCACCCAAGCGAACTTGATCAGCGCGGCAGATCTGGAACGAGACCTCGAGTTCGCGCTGCAAGCCGCGCAGAGCGCCGGCGAGCGCGTGGCCGGCCTGCGCTCGAGCGGACGCTGGCAGGGCTCGATCCTCGCCGACATCGGCGACCAGGCGGCCGACGGGCTGCTCCAGGGCCTGCTGCGCGGCCGCTACCCGCAGGACGGCGTGCTGAGCGAAGAAACGGCCGACTCACCGGCGCGCCTGGCGCGCGCGCGCTGCTGGATCGTCGATCCGCTCGACGGCACGCGCGAGTTCAGCGAGGGCCGCGAGGACTGGGCCGTGCACGTGGCGCTGACGGTCGGCGGGCGCTGCGCGGTGGGCGCGGTGGCGCTGCCGTCCCGCGGACAGATTCTGTGGGGCTTGGCCACGCCGGGCCGCGAGCGCTTCGGGCTGGTCGGTCCGGGCGCGCTGAGCCGCGGCGATGGGGCCACCGCCGGGCCGTTGCGCGTCGTCGTCTCACGCAGCCACACGCCCGATTGGGTCGCGCGCTTCGCCGAACTCGTCGGCGGCCCGCCGCCGCAGCCCTGGGGCAGCGCAGGGTTCAAGTCGGCCCTCCTGCTCCTGGGAGCTGCGGACGTCTACGTCCACAAGAAGGGCCTCAAGGAGTGGGACACCTGCGCCCCCGAGACCGTAGCGCGTGCCTTGGGCTGGTGCGTCTGCCGCCTGCGCGGGGACGAGCATCGCTACAACCAAGCCGACCCACGCAACCACGAGTTCGTGGTGTGCCGCGCGGGCGATCGCGAGCGTGTGCTGCGCGCGCTGGCGCAGTCGGGCGCGCTCGAGGGCTGAGGCGCAAAGGCGCTCAGCGCGGAGCGCGCTCAACTCCGCGCGACGGGTAGGGCCCTCGAGCCCAGCCGGCCGTCTCAGTCGCGGACCATCCGGCCTTCGCGATAGAAGCCGGAGCGCAGGTCGACGTTGCCCGCGAAGTCGAAGAAGTGCCACACGCCCTCGCGCCGGCCGTCGATGAAGTGCCCGCGCTCCTTGGGCTGCCCGTTGGAGTACCACGACTGCCACAGGCCGTGGGCGCGGCCGCGCACGTAGGTGGCAACCAGCATCGGCTTGCCATCGGGGTGCCACTCTTCCCACAACCCGGTGCGCAAGCCGCGGTCGTAGGCGCCGCGCGCACGCAACTGGCCGTTGTCGTACCAGCTGCTCCACAGACCGGCGCGATCACCCTGGTCGAAGCCGCCCTGCTGGCGGGAGGCGCCGTTGTCGTACCACTCGGTCGCAGCACCTTCGAGGTCGCCCAGGTCGAAGGTCATCTCGGCGGCGAGCTGACCGTTGGCGTGCCACTCGCGCCACAGACCGTCGGGGACGCCCTGTTCAAACGAGCCCTCGCACAACACGCGGCCGTCGGGCTCGGTCCACAGCCACTGCCCGAGCGGCTGACCCGACTCGGAGAACGCGCCGCGGAAAACCGGGCGCCCTTCAGCGTCGTAGAGGACCCACGGACCGCGCGGCACGCCGTCGAGCATCTCGCCCTCGGCGCGCAACGGACCCTCGAAGCGCGGGACACCGGGCAGCAGGCTGCGCTCGACGTCAGCCTCAGGAAGCGAGAGCGTCTCCGGCGCCGCGTCGGCGTCCTTGCGGGCCGCGGCGCCGCGCGCCGGGTCCACGACGCGCAGTCCCAACCGGACGCCCGAGACATAGGAGCTGGCGCGATCCGAAGCCGAGGCCAGGCGATCGATGGCTGGAGCGGCGCCCGACTCGCGCTCGGCGCGAGCAGCACCCGACCCCGCTTGCAGGTCGTGCTGGCCATCGCGGCCCGTGCCTGCCCAGATGAGCAGGCCGGCCGAGAGGCCCAGCACTACCAGTAGCGGAAGGTCATCCAGTCCCGTCCTGCGCAGGACCATGGTCGATCATTTCGCCTGTTCAGCGCCTCGTGGGGGTTCGTCCATGCGCGCCCGTCGAACTCCCGGCGGATTCGCGCAACAAGGTTTCCACCGTCGCCTCGAGCGCTGCACCGTCGAGGTCAACGTGTCGCAACCGACCCGAAGTGTCGAGAACGAGGGCCCGTGGGACCTCATTCAGACGCCAAGCGGTTGCGACCTCGCCGGGCTCGGTGGATTCGTAGACACACGGAAAACGCAGCTCGTGCTCTTCGAGCAGACGCCGGAAGGCGCTCTCGTTGGTGCCCAGCTCGACGCCGAGCAGCGCGAAGTGCTGGTGTTCATTGGCGCGGGCCAGGTCGCGCAGCCGCAGCGCCCAGGCCTGGTCCGCACGCGAACCGAGCCGGAAGAACGCCACGACGATGACCTTGCCGTGCAAGTCGCGCACGCCGAGTTCGTTGCCGTCGACGTCGATCGCAGTCAGTGCAGGGGCACGGTCGCCGATCCAGAAGTTCTCGATGCGCCACAACTCGTTTTGGGCGTAGGACTCCCAGGATGTTCCGCCGGCCAGGGCGAGTTCCGAGCGCCACAGGTCGCCGGCGAGCTTGCGCTGGCCGTCTTCGGCTTCGCCGGAGCCCAGCAAGGCGCGCGCGTGGGCCCTCAACACCACCGAGCGACGCTGGAAGCGCGCCGGGTTGGCTTCCAGGATCGCGTCCGCGAACTCGCGCGTCAGGCGCGGCCCGAGCAGCGTCGCGTCGAGGAGCAGCGACTGGGTGACGTCGATTTCGTTCGAGTCCAGCCACTCGGTGCTCGCGAAGCGCGGCAGGATCTGGCGGTACAGGTCCGCCTTGCGCGCGACCTGCGCGGCGGCGCTCTCGCGCGCATCGGCGTGGAAGTGGCGCAAGAGCCAAGCGGCCGCGCGCGGAGCGCCCCAGTTCGCGAGCTCTTCCATTCCCGGTCGGAACTCGGCGCGCAGCCAATCCGGCTCGCCCTCGATCGGAATCGGGGCGCCGGCTGCGCTCAGCACACTGCGGCGCGCGCGGAAGTTCATCTCGAGCGCGTGGAAGCGCGAGTCGAGTTCCTCGGCAGACAGGCGCGCGAGCGCGCTCGCGGCGGGGGCGCTCGCGACTGCGGCCGGCGTCAGGAGCGACGTCGAGGCAGAACTCGAACTGGTTCCTGACGAAGCTGGCGCGACGAGCCAAGGCGAGGGCTGGGGACTGGCGACGCCTAGGGAAGTGGCGATCGCAGCCGTAACCAGAGCCAAGGAGTGGACCTGCAACATAGGTGCTGCGCCCGAACTGGGCGCTGTTCTGAAAGCAGAGTATGCGTTGAAGCGCCGGAACGCGCTACCTCTAGCCTCCCCTCCATCTACCCGGGAAGGGAGTGAGAATCGCCGACCTAGCGCCCGGCGATGACGGGCCGGTCACGGACGCCAGCGATGTGTGGTCAGTCGGGGGACTGACCTCGCCGAGGACGGATCGAGGACCGATCGAGGCCCCGCCAGCCGGCGGGCGGGTCGGCAGACGCTGCACGTCAGCGCTGCCGCCCTGAGCACGCCCTGGAGCGCCGAGGAGCGCCGAGGAGCGCCACGAATCGCCACCGCGAACTGCCGCGACTCCGCGCGGCCGCGTGCTGGCCCTACTTCGGCGCCGTGCGCTCGTCCTTGGCGCGCGAGGTGGCGGTGATCTCCCACTTCCAGCGGTCGTCCGAGATCTCCCACTGCTTCAGGCGTTGCGCCGGATCGAGGCGCACGCGCGTCACCCGCACCCGACCGCTCTTCTGCTCGATCAGGTACATGAAGTTCGCCAGCCGGTCGCGCGGGTAGCTCTCGTCCTTGGAGACCGAGGGCCGCAGGGTGTACGAGAGGTCCACCGTGCCCTTGTAGAAGCTGCGCGGGTCGGTCGGCGCGACCTCGATCTGCCCCAGCTTGACCGTGTCGTCCGTGGCAATGCCGCGGAAGTACAGGTCGGGCTTGTCCTGGGTGACGAAGCCCTCGCGCTCGGCATCGGCCTGCAGCTTGGAGTACAGCTGACCCAGGAACTGGATGTTCTGCGCGCGGGCGGGAATCGCCTCCGCGAGTTCATCCTGGAGCGCCGCGCGCCGCTCGTGCAGCCGCCAGCCGTTCGAGGCGAGGCCAATCGAGCCCAACAGGCCCAGGACGATGATCCAGCGGGCCAGGTTCATCGCTCCAAAGAAGTCGCGCACGCTCATGAGCCAGCTCCTTCCGCGGCGCGCGCGACCTTGGAGAGGTCGCACACGATCGCGAAGCCATCGGTGTAGATGCCGGCCCCCTGGTCCGCCGGGAATTCCTTGGTCGCCTCGGGCCGCACGCCCTTCACCCAGGGCTGGGCTTCGAGCTCGGACTTGAAGGTCTCGTACGCCATCGTCGCGGCGGTGCTGCTGTCGTTGAAGAACGACAGGTCGAGCGTGACCACGACTGTCTCGCCCTCCGGACCGCGCGCGGGCTGCGTGTCGGCCAGCACTTTGCGGATCGAGACGCGCCCCACGCGGTCGCGCATGTCGTGCAGGAGGCAGGTGACGCGGGTCAGCGCCTCCAGCGCGGACTGCGGCTGCGTCACCTCGCCCGACAGGCCGAGCTTGCTGTTGAGCTCGGTGACCTTCGATTTGAGCCGGCGCTCGATCTCGACCAGGCGTTCGGCGCTGGTCTCCTCCAGGCCGCCGTCCTCGCGCACCGCGCGCTCGACGTAGCTCTGCAGCTCGGGCCAGGGCTTGCTGAGGTTGCCGGCGACGCCCGCCTTGGGGTCACTGATGAGGAAGTTGCGGGCGCTTTGCAGCCAAAGCGTGACGTCGTTGTCCGCACGTTGCAGCCGCTTGTGCTCGAAGATGTTGACGATCGCCAGCCACGTCACGAGCAGCAGCACCGCAATCGCCAGGGGCATCTCCAGGCGCTCGAGGGTGCCCGTGAAGCGCAGCTCTTCGCGGCGCAGCGAGGCGCGCAGCGGTCCGCCGCCCAGCTGACGCAGTGCGACGCCATAGGCCACCACCAGCGGGCCCGCGCCCTGCGCCGGCTGGCCGGAGTCTTCCTCGAACACGTCGAGCTCGTAGACCTGCACGTCCTGGATCTTCGAGCCGACCAGGCTGGGCAGTTCCCAGCCGCAGACGTAGATCGCGCTGATCGGGTTGGCGGTGCGCGCAGCGGAGAGCGTGCGGCTCAGCTCGCGGCGGATGCGCGACACGGACTGCTCGAGGCGGCGCTCGAGCTCCTCCGGCGAGACGATCGGCGCCACCGGCGTCTCGCCCTCCGGCACCGTCCCCGCTTCCGCGACGCCGGCGTCGTGCGCCAGCGCGCCGATGCGGATCGCGCGCATGGAGCGGACCTTGCCGCCGTCCATCACCACCACCGCGGTCGAGACCTCGCCGATGTGGACCAGCAGCTGCGCGTCGTCCACGTGGCAGATGTCGGCCGCCACGGCGGCGTTGACCATCGCGGTGGCCTCGAGCTCGGCCTCCTGCGGCTCCGCGCCGGCCCGCGTGCACACGTCCAGCTCGCGCTGGAGCTGAGCCTTGGGCACCGCCGTGACGAGCAGGTTGGTCTCGCTCTCGGTCTTGTCGAGCGCCATGAAGTCGACGACGACGTCGTCGATGTTCCACTGCGGGAGCTGGCTCTCGACCTCGAACTTGATGATCTCGGCGATCTTCGATTCTTCGAGCACCGGCAGCTTGAGCGTGCGGTACGCCGCCAGACCCGAGTCGATCGCGACCCCGATCGCGTCCGAAGGCACGCCCAGGTCCTTGATGGCCTCGGCCAGCGCGGCCTCGGCGTCAGCGGTCGGGTTCTCGCCGCCCTGGGGGAACTCCCCGGTGCGGAAGGCCGTGATCCGGTGCTTCTTGGCCGTGCCGTCGAGCACGACGATCTCGAAGCGTCGGGGGCCGATGCGGATACCGCAGGTCTTGGCCATGCTGCTGCTTGGGAAGGTGGAGGTGGTGCGCGCGCGGGATCAGCGGATCGGAACCCACTCGCGCGCGAGCTGGTCGAACTCGTCGCGCCGCGCGGGCGGCAGGACATGATCGCGGATGAGCTGGCGATAGCGAAGCCCCAGCTCGGCCAGTTCGGGCTCGAGCTGGCTGCGACTGGCCGCCAGCACGCGCTCGCGCGAGGCGTCGAAGTCGCGCTGGTAGTTGCGCAGGAGCTCGCCGAACAGGCGCTCGCGCTCAGGCTCGAGCTGGAAGCGTTGCTGGAAGGCGCGGCGGTACTCGGCGAAGGGCTCGTCGAAGCGCACCGGCGTCGCGGAAGGCCGGGCCAGCGTCATTCCGGCGCTGAGGCCGGCCGCGAAGCAGGTCAGGGCCAGCAGCAGCACCCACAACCGGACGTTCTCCATGGCTGTCGGCGCCGATCAGCGGCGTTCCGAGGACGCCGGTGTGGGCGTCGGTGCGGGCGCGCCGCCGGCGTTGAGCCGCTCGAGTTCCTCGATCACCTGGCGCACGGGCACCGGGGCGCGGTCGTCGGCGGACATGGTTCCAACCACGTCGCGGCCGCTCAGCCGCGCCGCCAGGGCGAGCAACAGCGCGAGTCCCGCGGCGATCGCCGTCGCGGTGAGCACGAAGCGCAGCACTCCCGACTCGCCGCGAGCGCGTTGGAACGCCGCAGCCGTTTGCGGCGCCAGCGCCTCGCCTGCGCCGAATTCGCCCCGTCCGACGTCACTCCGCCCGACATCACCACTGAAGGCGCGGCGCGCCACGCGAGCCGCGAAACCGCTGGGAACCGGGTCCGCCGAGGCGCTGTCGTCCTCGCGCGCGGCCGAGAACCAGCGCTTGAGGTTCTTGCCGTCCTGCGCGCCGGTTCGGCACGCGTGGCAGTCGAGCAAGTGCTTGCGCAGCAGGCCGGCGCGGGTTTCGGACAGCTCCCCGTCCAGGTAGGCGGCCACCAGCGGCCGCGCGTCTTGGCAGTTCATGTCCATGCGTTTCAGCTCCATCCCTCCTCGAACTCCGGGTGGAGCGCGAGGAGCTTGTCCTTGAACTTGGCGCGCGCCCGGAACAGGCGCGACTCCACCGTGCCGATCGAAATCCCCAGCACGTCGGCGATGTCCTGGTAGGCCATCTCCTCGAACTCGCGCAGCACCAGCACGGTGCGGAAGATCTCCGGCAGCTCGTCGAGCACGCGTTTGGTGATGCGGGCGATCTCCGCGCGCTCCAGGCGCGCGTCCGGCGCCGGCGCCGGGCTCGTCCGCGGTCGCCCGGCCGCCCCTTCGTCCGCGCCCAGGCTCAGCTCCGGGTCTTCCGCGCCGCGCACCGGGTTGCGCCCGCAGCGCTTGAGGAAGTCCAGCGCCGTGTTGATCGCGATCCGGCACAGCCAAGTGTAGAAGCTGGACTGTTGTTGGAACCCTGGCAGGCGGGTGTAGGCCTTGAGGAAGGTGTCCTGGACGATGTCCTCGACCTCCACCGGGTTGCGCGTGTAGTGCCGCACCAGGGCGAACATGCGCGCCTGGTAGCGCTCGACCAGGAGCTGGAACGAGAGCTGGTTGCCGGCCAGGGTCTCGGCGACGAGGCTCAGGTCCTCCTTGGGGGCTGCTTCCATGGCGGCGCGGTACGCGGTGACGGGCGGCACGATGAGCGTACCGACGCCGGTCGGCGGGACCTATTCCCCGACCGTCGAGGCCGGGGCCCAGCCGGCGATCCCCCCGGTCAGGGCTGAGCGCCCCCGCCGGCCTCCGCCAGCGGATCGCGCCAGGCGGGCGTGCGCGCCACGGCCACGAAGCACAGCACCACGAGCAACACCGCCCCCAACAACACGCGCTCGGAGAGCAGCCGCATCAGCGGCGACGGCTCGGGGAGCCCGATCTGGCGTTCCAGTCGGAGCAGGGCCGCGCGCTCGGTCGCGCTCAGGTAGGGGTGGCCGTCCAGGAACGGGCCGCCCCAAGCGCTCTCGGCGCGCAGGTGGCCGCGCAGTCGGGCGAGGTCGATGCCCTCGGGGACGCCCAGGCGCGCCATCAGTTCGACGCCGAGCAGCGTCTCGTCCGCGAAGGACGTCGGAAACTTCTCGGGATCGCTAGTGAAGCCACCGGCCCGATCGAAGGCCGAGGCCCGGGCCACCCAGTGCCGCTCGAGGACCGCGTGCGCCTCTGCGCGCCGCGCGTCGACCCACTCGCTGCGCCCGAGCAGGTCCATCCAGCGCACGCACTGCGCGAGCTGGTTCAGCGCGCGACCGGTCGTCTCGCTCGGCCAGCTCGCCGCAACGCGCTGCGCGATGTGCTCGCGCTCTTCCGCGCTGAGCTCGCGCAGCGCGAGCAGCATGTGCAGTTCGTACTCGTTGTAGTCGGGCAGGAGCAGCGGCCCCGACCGGGCGAGCAGCGACTCGAGCCGATGTCGTTCCAGCTTGCGTTCCGCCAGCCGGGCCCACTGCTCACGCGTGACGAGCCCCATACGCGCGCCGGCGGTCCACACGCGCGGGTGCGCATCGACATCAGCTTCGAAGGAGCGCGCGATCTCGCGCCGCACGTGTTCGAGTCGGGCCGGGCTCGCCCCGACGGCGGCCAGCGCCTCGACCGAGTTCGAGACCTCGTCCCAGGCCCGCAGCTCGCCAGCGTGGAGCGTCTCGCCCTCGACGTAGGCGCGCACGTGCTCGGGCGCACTGCGCATCGTCACGGGCGGGAAGAACACCAGCGAGAAGACCAGCAGAGCGCCTGCGCCGACGAGGGCCAGGTTCGCGCGCGGGGCGCTGCGCCGATGGACTGCGAGCAATGCCACCGTTCCGCCGAGCACCACCGTCGCGCCCCAGTCCATTCCCAGGCCCGAGCCGCCGTCCGCCAAGCGCAGCGTGCGCGTCCAAAGGAAGCAGCTGGAGAAGACGGTGAAGAGCAGCCCGACGCACAGCTGCAGCACGGCGCCGCGCTCGAGTTGGCCTGAGCGCGACAGGCCGCGCAGCGCCGCGACCAACGCGAGCATGGACAGCAACAGCAGCCCGAGGATGAGCTCGAGCACCCAGCGCACGCCGAAGAACAGCGGGAGGACGAACGCGGCGAGCCCGCCCAGTTGCAAGGCGAAGTGCAGTCCCGCACCCAGTCGAAGTTCGCGTCGGCTCGCACTGTTGCCTCCAGGCGCAGTCGGGCCGCGAGGCGGCGCCGCATTGCGCGTGGAGCGCGAGATCGACCCCAGGCTGGCGGTGAAGGCGCTGAACACGGCGATCAAGGCCAGTGCCGGCACAAGTGCGGCAGCGCTCCAGCCCTTGCCCGCCTTGAGCGCAACGATGGCGAGGTCCGGCGGGAGGATCGCGGCGACCTTGCGCCAAAAAGCCGAGCTCTCGCGCGCCGCGTGGAGCCGCGCCGGCCGCGCCGTTCGCTCGGCGAGGCGTTCCTCGGTCTCCCGCTCGGCCTCGCGCGCCTTGATGCGACTCGCAACGCCCTCGCGGAAGGCCGCCGCATCGGGACGGCGGGGCCGGAACAGCTCTTCGAGCTCGGCTTCGGTGACCAGACTTCGTCCGTCGCGCTTCACGTCCGCACTCCCCGCGCCTCGCGCGCGCTTTCACGATCCACGATCTCGCGCAGCGCCCGCCGCGCCTGGTACAGCCGGTCCTCGACCGCCTTGACGCTCAAGCCGAGCAGCGCCGCCACCTCAGCCGCGCTCGACTCTTCGAGGTAGTGCATCCGCAAGACGGTCTGATGCGCGTCGCTCAGCTTCGCGAAGCCGCGCGCGAGCAGCTCGCGCCGCTCGTCGGCTTCGGACGCTGCCGGAGGGGCCGCCAACTCCGCCTCGGCAAGCTCGCCCTCGAGCGAAGCCGAGCGCCGCAAGCCCTCGCGACGCCCCTGCGCGGCGTGTAAGCGAAAGGCGATGCCCCGCAACCACGCGCCGACTGCCTGGAGGCTGTCTGGATTGCCGACGAAGCTGGCGCGGCTGACCCAGGCCTCGGCGAAACAGTCTTGGGCGAGTTCCTCCGCGGAGCGCCAGTCGCGCCCCCACGAGGCGAGCAAACCGACGAGCGGTCCGCGGAACTGCTCGATCCAGCGCTCGAGATCGCTCTCGTCGGGCGTCAGGCTCGCGCGGCGGGGCATCGTGCGAGGGATTGTCCCCGCCGCAGCTGGACTCTCAGGAATTCTCCGAGAACCGCGGAGACGGCCGGATCAGGGCCGGTACGTGAGCAACAGCGCGTTGGAGAGGTTGGTCGTCCGCGGCGCCGGCGGGTCGCGGAACCAGCCCTGCACGTAGGCCTGCTCCCCCGCCACCCACGGCGCGCCCAGCGAACCGGGGAAGGCGAGTTGGAAGGCGTTCCAGTCGAGCACGAGCTGACCGTTGCAGGTCCCCGCGAGCCCGCCGCTGCTCTGACCCGGCGTGCGCTGCGTCGGCGGCTTGACGCACAGGAAGCTGGTGCTGGTCGGCGCCCACGGGAGCGCCGAATAGCCGGTGTTGTCGACGCCGTAGAAGACCAGGCCCGAGCGCTGGCCCTCGACGCTCGTGACCGTGATCACGCAGGGATTCGCGAAGCTCGCGCTGGGCTGGTCCGAGCCTGAGATCGCCGGCACACAGCCGTTGCTGGTCGTGCCCGCGGTGCAGAACGCCGTCGGCGCGCCGCCCAGATCACCCTTGAGCTCCCAGCTCGTGAACGTGCCGCTGTCGGCGGGCAGGTACCAGTCGTAGCACTCGAGCGTCCACACGCCGGGCGTCACGGGAATCGAGTGCAGCGGCGTGTTGAGGACGCCCAGGTTGCTCGGCAGCGTGCTCGGCCAGGCGCCGTTGCCGTTGTTGAAGTACTGGCGGTACGAGCCGGCGAGGTGATAGGCCCCCGCCGGGCCGTTGCACGGGCTCACGTCGGTCGGCGGGAAGTCCTGCGCCGCGACGCTGGGATCGACGAAGGTGTAGTCGAGGCCGCTGGGAAAAACGCCGTAGTCGCAGTTCGTGCCGAAGAGCGTCGAGTTCCAGACGTTGATCGGACAGGCGACGTTGAAGCGCTGGCCCGTCGGATCGCGCAGCACGAAGTGCGCGTCGCCCGACCAGGCGTGGTACAGCCCGCGCACCACGACGGACGTGATGCGCGTCGCGCCCGAGGGGACGGTCACCGTGGTCGAGAACACGTTGGGCGGCAGCGACGGCGGGTTGGTCTGGTTCAGGTGCGGATACTGGCCGTCGACTCCGCTGGTCGAGGTCGGGAACGTCCCGCCCGGGCCGCTGACCGAGAATGTGCTCTGAGCGCTCGCCAGCGAGGACAGCGCGCCGCAGGTCAGGGCAAGTTGGAGCAGAGCTTGGAAGCGCATGGTGAAGGACCTCGGGGCGGAGCACCGCCGGTCAGCGGAGGGGGGATCGCTCGCCGGGCGGCGAGAGAGCGTTGATCGTAGCCACAGGCGCGCAGCCTGCTCGGCCGGCGAGCGCTCGAACGCGGCGGGGCGTGCGATCCCTGCGTAGCGAAAACCCGTACTCGAGTGCGTTCGCCGTGCGGTCGTCCGCGGCTGGCGGCCGCTCCCGAGTCGCTCGCGCCGCGCAGCGATCCTCACCCCGACCACAGTCCCCCTCTCACCGACACTGGAGCGTCCCCTCGCCATGCCTGCCCCCCAACTGCCCGCGATCCTGACCGAATCCGACTGGGACCGAAACAAGGGCACGATCGCCAAGATGGCCGGCGAAACCGGCATCGGCGCGGCGCTGAAGAACGTCAAGCGCACCTTCGACGCCGTCGACTTCAAGAAGTTCGACCCCGCGCTCGCTTGCAAGGGCGCCATCGCGCCGAGCGACATCGATCGCGCCGTCAACGAACTGGCCAACGAGTTCCGCAGCAAGGTCGAGCCGCTGCGCGCCGAACTCGCCAAGACCCACGACCTGGGCAATCAGATCGCGACCAAGTTCAAGTCGAACAAGCTGATCCCCTCGAGCTCGACCGAGCACGTCATCAAGCTCGCGGCCGCCGCCATGCAGTTCATGGCGCAGCTCAAGACGCTGAGCACGCCCTCGCCCGAGTTCGCCAAGGCCAAGGAGAAGCTGTCGGTCGTGCTGGTGGACGACCTCGTCACGGCCGAGTGGTTCCAAACCCTGAGTTCGCTCCAGTTCCCGCGCGACGCGGACCTCAAGAAGTGGATCGAAGACCCGCAGATGGGCCTGTCGATGGCGGACGGTTCGAAGAACTCCGACCTCGCCGACATCCAGCGCCGCGCCGGCGCCGAATTGCGCCGCTTCGTCGAGCTCGCGACGCGCCTCAACGGCCTCAAGGGCAAGACCGTGCAGCGCGAGGACGGCGCGCGCAACTTCGCCAAGCTGTGGCGCGAGGCGAGCGACTGCTTCTACGTGATGAAGCCCGGCCTCCAGGGCATCCACCGCGAGTGGGCCGTCAAGCAGGGCCAGCTCGACAACGCGCCCAAGGGCCGGCCGACCGCCGAGATCGCCTTCAAGCGCAAGGACATGGAAGCGCTGCACAAGCGCGTCGAGACCCTGCTCTTCAACGAAGAGGTGAAGATGCAGAAGCTCGACAAGCTGGTCGACGACGCGGAGTACGCGGTCCGCACTTGAAGCCTGCGCGCGCCGCCGGCGGGCTCAGCGTTCGAGACGCTCGACTCGCTGGCGACGCGGGTCGACAGTGCGGCGCGCGAGGTCGCCGGTCGACTCGATCGTGAGGCGTTGGCGGCGGCCTTCGCCTTCGACCTTCACGATCTGTCCGAGGTGGCGGCCGTCGACGCGCACCCAGTCGCCGCGGCGCCAGCCCTGCTCGTCGCGAGCAGCAGTTGGGCCGCTGTTGCGCGCGGAGAATCGACTCGCGCGCCACTCATCGCCGCTCGCGCACACGTCGCAGGCGCCGCACGGCGTCGGCGGATCGGCGAGACCGAAATGGCGCGCGATGAGCACGCGACGGCACTCCTCGGCCAGGCCAGCGAAGCGCGCCATCGCGAGCAGACCCTCGAGGTCCGCGCGGCGCTTCTCGGGGCTGCCCACCGAGTCGGGCAACTCGCCAGGTTCGAGTTCGCGCACGACGCGCAGATCGTGCGACTCGAACGAGCCCTCGGTCACGCCGAGCACCTCGAGCCACTTGAGGCAGATCGACACGCGGTTGTCCGCGCGATTCTTGATCAAGAGCTCGTCGCGCAGGTCGGAGAGCTCCTTGGTCTGCACGCGTTCGCCCCAGCCGCGCAGCGTCTCGTACACGTGCATCAGGTATTCGCGCGAGGGGTTGGCCCACTCGACGAAGTTCTGCTGGATGGCGAGGTCTTCCTCGAAGTACAGCACCTCGCACCACGAGGGTCCTCCATCGCGGCCTGCGCGGCCGACCTCTTGAATCCACTGCTCGAGCGTGCGCGGCACTTGCGCGTGCAGCACGAAGCGGATGTCAGGCTTGTCGACGCCCATGCCAAAGGCGTTGGTCGCGAGCACGACCTCGTCGCGGCTCGAGAGGAAGCGCGCCTGCATCGAGCGGCGCTCCTGCGGCGATAGCTTGCCGTGATACACGAGGCTGTGAACGCCGCGGCGCTTGAGCTCGACGTGCAGGTCCTCCAGATCGCGGATCAACGTCGAGTACACGATCCCCGGCCCGTCGATCTGGCGCACGCGCTCGGCGAGCAGCGGCAGCTTCTCTTCGGCGAGCTCCACGCGCGTCGCGGCGAGGAACAACTCGGGCCGCTCGATGCCCAGCCGCACGATCAACGGCTCTCGCAGCGCGAGCATCGCGACGATGTCTTCAGCGACGCGAGGCGTCGCGGTTGCCGTGAGCGCAATCGTCGGCGGATTGCCGATGCGCGCGCGGTACTCGCCCAGTCGCGAATAGTCGGGCCGGAAGTCGTGCCCCCACTGACTCACGCAGTGCGCTTCGTCGACCGCCAGACGCACGATGTTGAGTTGAGCGACCACCGACTGAAAATCGGCGCTGCGAAAACGTTCGGGCGTGACGTACAGCAGCTTCAGACGCCCCTTGACCGCCGCGTCGAGTCGCTCGCGGCGCTCTCCGGCGCTCAGCGATGAGTTCACGAATGCCGCTTCGATGCCCTTGGCGCGCAGCGCGTCGACTTGATCCTGCATCAAGGCGATCAACGGACTCACGACGAGCGTCAAGCCGTCGAGCAGCAGCGCGGGGAGCTGATAGCACAGCGACTTCCCGCCGCCGGTGGGCATCGTGAGCAGCACGTCGCGGCCCGCGAGCACCGCATCGATGACTTCGCGCTGCGGCCCGCGCAACTCGGCGTGGCCAAAGCGCTCACGCAGCGCGGTCAACAAGCGGTCCGCATGCATCGCGTCGCTCAGCGCGGCGCCTGCGCGATCGCCACCAGGCAGTCGCGCCAGCGCGGGAACCAGAACAGCGGCCGGCCCAGCCACGAGAGCACGCGAAACGGCAGCGAATACGGCTGGTGCGGGAAGTAGCGCAACTCCAGCGACTCCAGGCGGAAGCCAGCCGTCTCGATTTGCCACGCCAAGTGATCGCGGCTGAACTCGAGTACGTGGCCCAGCCCGCGGTCGGTGGGCATCCTGAAGTAATCGAAAATGGGCTTGCCCAGCGCCATGTAGACGACGTTGCGCAGCCTGTAGAGGTTAGGCGTGGTGCACAGGATGAAGCCGCCGGGCTTCAGCGCGCGCCGCAGCCGTTCGAGCACCAAGTGCGAGGGCACGGGCAGGTGCTCGATCACCTCGGAGAACACGATCGCGTCGAAGCGCGCCTCGAAGGGCTGCTCGTCCCTGCACAGGTTCCACTCGACGCTCGCGACGCCGCAGCGCTTCAAGTACTCGACGTTGTTCGCGCCCACGTCCGCCACCGTGCAGCGGTCGCCGCGCAGCGCCGTCGCCAGCGTGGCGTAGATGCCGCCGCCGATGTCCAGCACCTCCAGCGGCCCCTGCGGCGCGCGCTGGCAGAAAACGCGGAACAGCTCCTCGTAGCGCGTGCGGTAGCGCGGGTAGTACTCGGGCGTCTCGTGGAACTGCCCGCGAACGATCAATTCGTCGAACTTGCGGCGGAACTCTTGGGGCTCGAATGTGGCCATCGATGCGGGAATCGTAGCGACCCCGGTCCGTCGAAGCGGATGCCTGCTGAGCCCGTCCGCTCGCGCAGCACGCGAGACTCAGGGCGTTATCCAAGCCACGCGCAGCGTCCGCGACTGGGTGTCATGGGTCGAGACCACGAGCAGGCGGCCGCGGTGCGCGAACATGCGCACGTGCGTCGGATCGAAGGGTAGGCGCTCGAGGAAGGTCTCCCACACGCCGCGCGCGGGATCGAAACGCTCGATCGACAGCGCCGGCCCCGGCGGAGCGTCAGCGCCCGCGCGCGCTGAGCCGGCGGCCAGGTACAGCGCTCCGTCGAGGGCCACGAGCTCCGGCGAGATGCGCTCGACGGCAGGCGACGGGATTCGAGACCAGCTCTGCGTCGCGAAGTCGAACACGTCGCACTCTGGGACGCTCGCGAAGCCGTCGGCGAGTCCGCCGACGAGGTACAGCTTGCCGTCGAGTGTCGCGTGCCCGAACGCGCGGCGCGGGCGCGGCAGCTCCAGCTCCGTGCGCTCGAAAGGCGCATCGTCGGGAGCGTCGAACGCGCGGCGCAGCACCTCGACCGGGTGATTGAAGTCCGACCCGCCGTCGCGCCCTTGCACGTAGTCCAGACCGCCGAAGAGCCACAGCGCGCGGTCGTGCTCGAGCAGTGCGAACTGCGTGCGCCCCGGCTTCACGCACTCGGGCAGCGTGCGCCAACTCTCCGCGCGCGGATCGAACACAAAAGCGTCGCCGAACGCTCGCGTGCCGCCTTCGCCGCGCGCGAAACCGCCGATGAGCAAGGCCGAGTCGCCCGTGCAGACCGCCTGCAGCGACTGGCGCCGCACCGGCAGGGCCGGCAGCGTCGACCACTCCAGGGTCGCGAGATCGAACTTCCAGCCCTCGTCGACGAACGCAGCGTCGTCGAAGTCGTGCTGGCCGGTGCGCTGGTTGCCGCCGAAGAAGTGCAACGCGCCGCTGTGCACGAACAACGCCTGCCGATTCTTGGCCGATGCCGGCGAGGGGACGACCAGCGTCTCGACTTTCGGCCCCGGCGCGTCGTCGAGGGCGATGAACTCCACCGCGCGCGGGCGGCGGGCGCCGGAGATGCCTCCGACCGCGACGAGTTGGCCGCCGGCCGCCGCCACGAGTTGGTGGAAGTAGCGCGGCGCCGCGAGATCGGCGTGACGCTCCCAACGCTCCCCGCCGGGCGTGAGCCGCCACACTCGACCGGAGCGCGCGCTCGCGTACACGGCGCTGTCGCTCGCCGTTGCCGCACAACCAAAACCGGTCTCGGGCAGCTCGGGGGCCTGCGACCAACGCATCGAAGCGAGGTCGAGCACGTCGACGCGGCTCGAGGGCTGACCGCTCTCGTCCATGCCGCCGATCGCGTACACGCGACCTTCGAGCGCCGCCGCGGCGAGCGCACGTCGACGGAACGGCGCCGGGCTCGAGCTCCAGGCTGCGCTGACGTCGTTCAAGTCGAGCGTGAGCACATCAGCGCACCACTCCGAGCTGCGACCGAGCTTGCCGGCGAGGTTCCAGCCGCCGACGACCACCACCTTCGACTCGACAACGCACGCAGCGTGCGACGAGCGCGGGCTGGGCATCGGTGCGAGCTCGTCCCACGCACGCCGCGTCGGGTCGTAACGCGCCACTTCGTCCAGCGAGTGCAGCAGCGGTTCGTCGTAGCGCTCGTTCTCGGCGCGCATTCCACCAAAGCGAAAGAGCGCTCCTCCGTACGCGAGCACCGCCGCACTCTGCAGCGGAGCTTGATCGCTCAGGTGTTCCCACGAAAGTCCATCGTGGAGGTTCAGCCGCAGGAACGAGCGGGACTGATCCTCTCTGCAATACTCGTGGGGTTCACCGAAGTAGCCGCCGTAAACGTACAACCACCCATTGAGTTCAGCCGCGGCGTGGCTGGTCAAGCCGCGCGGCAGGACTGCGATCGCTCGCGGCGCGATCTCGTCAATAGTGTTGGTGGGGTCGGCGCTCATGGCAGCGACGGAAGCGAGGGCGCAGAGTTGGATCATGGCGATATCGGTCTCGAGGGCTTTTGCGGCATTCAGTTCGAGAAACCCGAGGGACGCGGCCTGACCGCGCCCCCCGGGACCAAAGCGTCCCTTTTCAGGACTGGCGTCTCCCTAAAACAGCGGGACGCTCAGGGTGCGACGGTGAAGGTGATGGCGTTCGACAGGCTCGAGCCGAACGAGGCGGCGCCGTCTCGACTCCACGCTTGCAGGTGAACCACAGCGCCGAAGCTCAGCGCAGGATCTGCGCCCGAGGTGATCCACGCGTTGAAGTCGTAGGCGAGTTGCGATCCGCAGGCGCTCGCGCTCGAGGCGCCTTGAACCGGGGTGCGCCGAATCGGACCTGCGACGCACATCGTGCCGCCCTTGAAGGGCAGGCTCGCGGGCCCGTTGAGTCCGTAGAAGAACGCTCCAGGCGCCGCGGGGATCACGCCCGTTGCGAACACGTTGAACGGCAGGCCGGATGCGACGCTTGGATGGCCGCTCGTCGAGAGCGTCGGTGCGCATGCCTGCGATGTGATCTTGGCGGCGCAGTAGCTCGCGACCGGCGACTCGTGCTGGATGTCGAGCGCCAGCGCATCGAGGCTGATGTTCGTGTCGGCGCCGACGAAGCGGATCGAGAACGTCGTGATGTCGTCCGCCGCGGGCGCCAGCTCCCACTCGAACAGCGTCTCCACAGCGACCCCGAACGCCGGGTAGCGCGCGAGTTCGGTCGAGCTCGAGAATGGGATCTGGCGCGTCGCGCCGAGCGCGTCGACGTACTCCAGCACCGTCGCCGCGTAGTCGAGCTCGTTGCCGAAGGTCGAAGTCTGCAACGCCACGCGGCGCACGCGCGCGGGCGACGCGCAGCGCAGCACGTACTCGGGGATGCCGTTGAAGATGTAGAGGTTGCCGCCGCCGGTGACGAGCGCGTCGGGGTTTAGCTGCTCGAGCGTCGCGGCCGCAGTCGAAGCCGGGTCGGTCGGATCGTTGAGCCCGCCGGAGCCGAACACGAACGACTCCCAGTAGGCGTACTGGGTCAGCGGCGCGCCGCGGTAGCTCGGCGTGAAGGGGTTGGTGAAGGCGGCGAAGGCGGCAGCGGAAGAGAGAACGAGGGCGGCGACCGTGGCCGGCCGGCGCAGGAAGAACAGAGACATCGAAGAGGTCCTCGGGTGGGGCCTGTTCGAGAGACGCGTGCGCATCGTACTGAGACTGGGTCTCACTCGCAACAGGCGCGGCGCAAGACGCGCAAGCTGCGCCGAAGTCCGCGCGCTACGCCGACTTGCGCCGGATATCAGCCCGCCGCATGGACGTGACGAGCGCTTGGCGCGAGCCTAGTCAGGCCATGCAAGCGCCCCACGCCAAGACCGTTTCGTGCCTGCTCTCCGCCCTCGTTCTCGCTGCGGGCCACGCGCGCGCCCACTCGAGCGCCCAGGAGCCCGCCGCCGGCGCGCCCCCGGCCGCCGCACGCCCGCAAGGCGGCGCCGCGCCGAGCAAGGACTCCTTCCGCTTCGGTTCGCCGCCGGCTCTGCCCGAGGGCATGACCGAGCCGCAGATCTGGCCGGCCGCGACGGCCGAGGGTTGGGCCAAGCCGGTGGTCATCAAATGGCAGCGCTCGTTCGAAGACGCGATCAAGGTTGCGCAGCGCGACCAACGGCCGATTTTGGTGTGCGTCAACATGGACGGCGAAATCGCCAGCGAGCACTTCGCGGGCGTGAAGTACCGCGATCCGGCGGTCGGTGAACTGCTCGCGCCCTACGTATGCGTGATCGCGTCGGTGTACCGCCACTCGCCGCGCGACTACGACGAGGCCGGTCAGCGCGTGGAGTGCCCGCGCTTCGGCACGGTGACCTGCGGCGAGCACATCGCGGCCGAGACCGAGCTGTACGACAAGTACTTCGAAGGCGTGCGCGTTTCGCCGCGGCACATCGCGCTCGATCTGTCGGGCAAGGAGCTGTACGACGTTTACTACTCGTGGGACACCAAGACGGTGCTCACGGCGTACGTCGAAGGCGCGAAGGACTTCCCGCCGCCGCAGGAGCCCGTGCGCGACGGCGTGAGAATCGAAGAGCGCGTCGCCAGCGCCGACATCATCGACCGCGAAGCGATCGAGCGCGCGTACAAGAGCGGCGATGTCGTGGTGCGCCGCACGCTGCTCGAGTCGACGCTCAAGCGCCGTGACGTGGATCAAAACGAGCTGCTGCGACTGGCGGTGTTCGGGCTCGACGTCGAGCTCGCCAAGCTCGCGCGCCAGTCGCTCGCGCAGAACCAGACCGAGGGCGCGGTCGACCTGATCGCCGAGGCGCTCAAGACACCGATGGAGAAGGACGAGCGCGAGATGCTCATCGCAGCGGCGGAGCGTCTCGGCGAGAAGTTCCCGCGCGCCAAGACGCTGGCCGCGCTGCACCGCGGGCTGTCGATCGGCTCCAAGCACATCGATCTCGCCCGCGCCGGCTCGCCGCAAGCGCAGTACGAAGCCACTTCGCGAGTTCGGACCGTCGCCGCCGGCGTCGAGGATCGCGCCGAGCAACTCGGCGTGCGTCCGACCGACCCCGGCGCGAAGCTCGAGTTCGCCGAGTCGTTGCTCGCGCGCGCCGCGCAGGCCGGTGTCGATCGGCGTTTCGCGCAAGCGCTCGTCGAAGAGGCGCGGCTGAACGCCCAGGAGGCCGAGAAGCTCGGCGCCAAGGGCTGGAAGCTCGACGCGTTGCTCGCGGTGTGCGCGAACAAGCTCGGCGATCAGGCCTCCGCACTGCCGCGCGCCGTCGCGGCCATCGAAGGCGGCATGCTCAAGCTCGACGACGCGGGCCTGGGCGCGACCGAGGACGTCAAGGTGCAAGTGCTCGCGCTGTTCGCGCTCTCGCGTCAGCTCGCGATCCGCAAGGCCTACCGCGAGCGCACGCAGTGGCCGCCGGAGTGGATGGCCGACATCAACGCGGCCTACGCGACACTGAGCGAGCATCCGCTCGTCACCGACGAGAACCTGGTCTCGTACTACGACTTCCTGCGCTGGCTCGGCGCGAGCCCGCGCGCCAACGCGGTGCTCGACAACGCGCTCACGCGCTTCCCGGACTCGGCGCTGCTCCACGAGCGGCTGCGCTCGCGCATCCTGTGGGAGAAGGGCCCCACGGGACTGCTCAGCACCTACAGCGAGATGCTCTCGCGACCGGACGCGAGCCTGCAGCTCTCGTGGTACGCGGGCTACGCAGCGCTCGTCGCCGCCGAACACCACCGCCGTCGAGGCGAGTTCGATCAGGCCGCAGCCGCGTACAACGCCGGCATCGCTCACTACGAGACGAACGCGAGATCGCTGCCCGAGGGCGCGGACCTGTGCAATCACTTCATCGCGCTCGCACTCGCCGGCCGCGCGCGAATGGCGCTCGAGCAAGGCGATCTCGAGCGCGCGACCAGCGAACTGCTCGCGAGCTTCGCGCGCCGCGCGGACTCGGCGGCGACGCCCGACGGCTTGAACCTCACGCCCGCCGACACTTCGCGCATGCTCGAGGCGCGCCTGGGCGACGCCAAGCGCGACGATCTGCTCGTGAAGCTCAAAGACGCGCTCTCCAAGCTCGATCCCAAGCTGCTCGAGCTGCCGACCTCCGAACGCAACGTGCCCGGGCGCGGCCAACGTCCCCCGCGCGGCGGCTAAAGCCCCGCGCGTGGTTTCGCGCGTCCAAGCGATTCCACGAACTGGACCGCGGCGCGTCGTGCGAGTTCGTTCGCCGCGCCGCGGCGCTGTCCAGCGGCCTGTGACGGTGATCGTTGTGCGTACAGCGCGACGAGGGGAACGTGGGTTGCACTTGGGAGTGCGCCATGAAGCTCATCTCCCTGCCCACCGTCGCGCTCGCCCTGAGCGCCCTCGCGTCCGCCCAGTCTCATCAGTTGCAGTGGCAAGACGTCTTCGACGGCGTTGCGCACGCCGACGACGTCTACACGTCCGTGTGCGCCGCGGCCGATGGCTCGAGCTACTCGGCGGGGGTCACTTACGAAGAGGAGTCGCCGGGCTCGGGTGTCTTCGTGCCGCGCGCGGTGCTGCGCGCCTTCGACTCGGCCGGCGCAGTGCGCTGGACGCGAGTCTTCGGACTGGGCTTGTACGGGGGCAACGCGTATCCGGTGAAGGTCGCGCTGCAGCCTTCGGGGCGCGTCGTGATCGCCGGCGCGAAGGACCTCAGCGAGGACTGGTTCGTCGCGGGCTACGAGGCGAACGGGACCCTGGCCTTCAGCGCAGTGTGGGACGCGAACTCGCCCCTCGCTCTGCCGCCCACGGATCTCGCGGTGGATGCAACCGGCGCGCTGTACGTGTGCGGTGACGTCGCGGACGCGAGCTTCGTTCTCACGCCCGCGATCGCGAAGTTCAGCGCCACGGGCGCGCTCCTGTGGACGCAGTCGCTCGACCCGCTGACCGAAATGAGCACCGTGCGAGGACTGGGCGTCGACGCCTCGGGGACGGTCTATGTCGCGGGCTCCCTGGTGGTGAGCGGCGCCTACGAGTTCGCTGTCGTGAAGCTGAGCCCGGCCGGCGCCGTGGAGTGGACGCGCACGCACGGCTCGACGGATCCCGCGGGGAACGACTTCGGGCTCGATGTCGCCGTGGACTCGAGCGGGCGCGTGCTCGCAGCGGGCTACGTTTCGAACGATGCGATGACGAGCATGGACGCGTCGTCGATCGCCTACAGCGCGAGCGGTCAGGTGCTCTGGCGCAGCGACTGGGACGGACCCGGCGGGCGCTCCGAGTTCGTGAACGCGGTGAGCTTCGACAACGAGGGCCGCGCCTTGCTCGCAGGTTGGCGCTTCGACGCCAATTTCGATCGCGAGGCGTTCGCGGTTTGCTTCGCGCCCGGCGGCGCGCTCGCGTGGAGTCGTGTGCTGCCCAACGTCGGTTTCGACCTCGAAGCGCAGGCGCTCGCCACGGATGGTTCGGGCGCCGCGATCGTGGCTGGAGTGGCGTCAGGCGCGAACGGCCGCACGGGCTTCGCGACGGCGCTGCGCAGCGATGGATCGGTGAGCGGCTCGTTCGCGTTCGGCGCCGCGGACGGCGACACGTACCTGTGGAGCGCGAGCGCCGCCGGAACGGGACGCTGGGTGGCTGCGGGTCAAACAGCGCCGGCCACCACTGCGCCCGACGCGCTGATGATCGCTCTCGAGGGGCCGGGCGTGCTCACGTACTGCACCGCTGGAACGAGCGCGCTGGGCTGCGCCGGCGCGATGGCTGCGAGCGGCGTCGCCAGCGCGAGCGCGGGCTCGGGCTTCGTGCTCAGCGCATCCGGAGTCGACGGTCAGCGCCAGGGACTTCTCTTCTACGGCGCATCCGGGCGCTCGGCGCTGGCGTGGGGCGCGTCATCGAGCTTCATGTGCGTCAAGACGCCGGTGCAGCGCACGTCGATCCAATCGAGCGGCGGCGTCATCGGCTCCTGCGACGGCGTGCTCAGCCTCGACTGGAACCTCTTCATCGCCGCGAACCCCGGCGCGCTCGGCGCCCCCTTCACTGCGGGCGACACCTTCCAGGCGCAGGGCTGGTTCCGCGATCCGCCGTCCTCGAAGTCCACGGCGCTGACCAACGCGATCGAGTTCGTGCTCCAACCCTGATACCCATCAGTACGGCGCCAGAGCAGATTTTCCACGTTAGCCGCCGGGCAGCGCAGCGCTCGCCGCGACCTCGCAGCTAACGTGGAGAGTTCGCTCTGGCGCCGTACTGCTATGACCAACCTCACGACCTCGCTGCTGCGCGCCGTCGACGAACTCTCGCGCGCCGTCGATGCGCTCGAGTTCGCGCCGCCGACGACGCACGTCTACAACCCGCTCGAGTACGCCCGCGCGCCGCTCGAGCTGTACTTGAAGCGCTACGCGCGCCGCGGCGTGAAGGGTCTTCTGCTCGGCATGAATCCCGGCCCGTACGGCATGGCGCAGACCGGCATCCCTTTCGGCGAGGTGTCGATCGCGCGCGATTGGCTCGGCCTCGAGGCGCACGTTGCGCGGCCGGCGAACGAGCATCCCAAGCGGCCCGTCGAGGGCTTCGCGTGCGAACGAAGTGAAGTGAGCGGCGCGCGCCTGTGGGGCCTTGCGCGCGAGCGCTGCGGAACTCCCGAGCGCTATTTCGAGCAGCTGTTCGTGTGGAACTACTGCCCGCTGGTGTTCATGGAAGCCTCGGGGAAGAACCGCACGCCCGACAAACTGCCCAAGACCGAGTGCGACGCGCTCTACGCGCTGTGCGACGAAGCCCTCCGGCGTTTCGTCGCGTTGCTCGAGCCGTCGATAGTGATCGGCGTCGGCAAGTTCGCCGAGGATCGCGCACGCGCGGCGCTGGGCGAGAGCGGCCCGCGCATCGGCACGATCCTGCATCCCTCGCCCGCGAGCCCGATCGCCAACCGCGGCTGGGCGCCGCAGGCCGAGAAGCAATTGCGCGCTCTCGGCATCGAACTCGGCGACCACGGGTCTCGCTGACGGCCGCCGACGCGTGCGCCGTGCTCGCAATCGAACGCGGCACACCGCGCGTGCGGCCCTGCGTTTGCGAAAGGGGCCACGTCGTCGTCGAGCCAACGAACGAAGCGCCGCGGGGCCAACCCAGCGGCATTTTGTTCAAAGCGGCGCGCTGAACACTCCAGCGGAGTGTGAGCAGCACAACGACGATGCCGTGTCTTCGCTTGCTGCCCCCTCTTCGAGAACTGTCCCTATGCTGAAAACCGTCGTTGGCTTGTGCTCCATCGGCGCGCTGTCCGTCGGCGCCATCGCTCAACATCCACTTCAGACCGACGGCCGCGTCGTCGCCGCGGGCGGCGATGCTGTCCCCGGCGTTCCTGGCGCTGTTTTCGGCGGCGCGGGTTGGTTCGACCTCCCTGTGGTCGAGGCCAACGGCGATGTGCTCTTTCGCGGGCGTTTCTTCGGAGGCGCCGTCAGCGCCGCCGATGAGCGCGCCTTCTTTCGCAGCACGCCGACTGGATTGTCGCTGCTCCTTCGCGGCGGCGATCCGGCCCCCGGGCTGTCCGGCGGAGTGACGTTGAGCACGTCCAGCGGCCAGCCGGGCTTCACCACCAACTATCGAAGTTCTTCCGCAGGCCATCTGATGGCGGTCACTTCGCTCTGGAACGGCGGCGTCACCGACAACGACAACGCCGCGATCCTCGCGGGCCCGCCGTCCAACTTGTCGATTCTCGTCCGCGAACTGGACAGCGCGCCGGGGACTGTCGGCGCGCAGTTCGCATCCGACTTCACGTCGGCCACGTTCATCACACCCGGCTCAATCGCAGCGAACTCGGCGGGCCAATACCTGTTCAAGTCCCTGCTCACGGGTGGCGACGTCGTGGGCACGACCAACAACGACGGCTGGTGGCTCGGGGCCCCGGGCTCGCTGCAGTTGCTGGTGCGCAAGGGCGACGTGATGCCGGGCGGCGGCGGATTCGTGATGAACTCGATCACGAACGCAACCTCGCCCTACTTCGCCAAGCTCAACGCAGCGGGACAGGTGCTCTGGGAGGGCATCTACAACAGCTCGGTCGGCTCGCCGCTTCCCACCGGAACGACCAACCAGGTGCTGTACCTCTCGACAGTCGGAGGGAACCACACGTTGGTAGCGCGCGAGGGCGATGCGGCGCCGGATCTGGTCGGCGGCGAGGTCTACGGCGCAGCGAGCGGCGCCTCGGTCTGGGGCGTGACGGGCACGAGCCTCGACGCGCACGGCAACGTGCTGTTCCGCTCGGATCTGCGCGGTGGCGCGACGAGCGCCGATAACGACAGCGCGGTGTTCTACCGGCCGAGCGGCGGCGCTACTCAACTGGTGTTTCGCGAGAACGACTCGCTGCCCGCTCTCTCCAACGTGAACGTGGCGTTTCTCACGAACGGCACGTTGCAACTCAATGACAACGGTCGCTTCGTGTGCATGGCGGCGCTGCGCGGAGCCGCGGTGACGAGCACGAGCGACTCCGCCGTGCTCGCCGGCAACGCGACCGTCGCAGGAGGCGCGCTCGAAGTGATCGCGCGCGAGGGCGACCTGGCGCCGGACACGGCGGCTGCGACTTTCAGCGCGTTCGGCTCGGCGCTCTTCGCCTTCAACAACCTCGGCACAGCCGTGTTCGTGGTCGGCTTGACCGGCGGCGACACGGTCGTCGGCATCAACGACGCCGCGCTCTACTCGTGGACGCCCGCGGGCGGGCTGACGCTGATCGCGCGCAAGGGCGACACGATGCCGCAGCTCGCGAACGAGGCGATCCAGGGCTGGTCGATCTACACCAACGACAACGGCGCGACTGCGGCGCTGGGATTCAATCACGCCAACCGGCTCGTTCTGCGGCTGATCGTCGGCAGCAATCAAGCGATCGTCGTCTACGACGTTCCGCAGGCAGCGGCGCCGACGAGCTACTGCACCGCCGGAACGACGACCAACGGCTGCGTCGCGTCGCTCTCCGCGTCCGGCGCGCCGAGCATCGCCGCGGCCTCGGGCTTCACGATCGACGTCTCGAATGTCGAGGGCCAGAAGACCGGCCTGCTGTTCTACGGACTCGACAACTCAGGCTTCACGCCGCTGCCGTGGAGTTCGGGCAGCAACAGCTTCTTGTGCGTGAAGCCGCCGACACAGCGCATGGGCAGCCAGAGCAGCGGCGGCGTCGCCGGCCAGTGCAACGGCGCGTTCGCACAGGACTGGTTGGCGTACCTCGCCGCGAACCCCGGCGCGCTCGGAGAGCCGTTCGCCGCGGGCGCCTCGGTCTACGCGCAAGCTTGGTTCCGCGATCCGCCGGCGGCGAAGTCCACGAACCTGAGCAACGCGCCCGAGTTCGTCACGCTGCCCTGATTCCAGCGAATCCCCGCCGAGCGCCGCGACGCAGAGCCGCGGAACTCGGCGGGACGCGCAGGGCTCAGAGCAACCCCAAGTCGCTCGAAGCGAAGTTCCGCAGGTTGGGGAAGACCGTCGCGAGATCGCCGGGCGCGACGCCCAGCCAGCGCGCGAGGGTGGCGCCGAGTTGATCGACCGAAGTGGTCGGGATGTAGCGGCCGCCGCCGACGTCGTCGGGGCCCTCGAGAGTCCAGTCAGGCACGACGCCGTACAGATCGCCGCCCTGCACGGCGCCGCCGAGCACGAGCTGGTGCGAGCCCCAGCCGTGGTCGGTGCCGCGGCCGTTGGTGCTGAAGGTGCGGCCGAACTCGCTCGCAGTGAACGTGCACACGTTCGAGTCCTCGCCGATCTCGGTCAGCGCCGCGTCGAACGCTGCCAGCGCCTGCGCGAGATCGGTGAGCAGCGCAGTGTGGTCCTGCAGCTGATCGTCGTGGGTGTCGAAGCCGCCCAGCCCGACGAAGAACACCTGACGCGTGAGGCCCAGCTGCGTGTGGCTCGCGATCATCTTCGCCGTCGCTTCGAGTTGCGCGCCGATCCAACTCTGCGGGAACGGCGTGCCGAAGTCGGGCGCAGCATCGAACGCCGCGCGGATCAGGGCCTCGTTCGCGATCGAGCGCTTCTTGATGTCGGCGAAGGCTTGCTCGAGCACGTTCGCTTGCGGCTTGTTGAGGATCTGGTCGAGCGCCGCTCGGCGGCGAAGACCTTCGGCGCCCCAAAAGCCCGTCAGCGCCACAGGTCCATCGCTCGACATCACGTACGGAATCGTCGACGCACCGGTCTGGAACAGGTTGTTCCCGGCGAGCGAGAGCGCGGCCGCGATGGCGCTCGGCCCGTTCAGATTCGCGATCGCGTCGCACACGCGCCCGCCCCAGCCGCTGGTCGGCTGCAGTTGGTCGTTGCCCGCCATCCACTGCGCGGTCTGATCGTTGTGGCTGAAAAGCTGCGGTGGCAGACGCGCGCTGCCGCTCATGATCTGCGCCTTGGTGGTCGGCTCGAGCAGCGTCCCCACGTTCGTGACGAACGCGAGACGCCCGGCTTGAAACAGGCTCTGCAGCGGCGCGCAGACCGGATTCAGGCCCCAGGTCGAGCCCTGCGGATTGGCGGGCGTGATCGGGAGCAGTTGATTCAGCGGCAGCGCGAGATCGAGGCGCGCCGCGGCGTAGGTCGAGTACGGTCCCGCGCTGGTCGGCACGAGCACATTGAAGGCGTCGTTGCCGCCGTACAGATACACACACACCAGTGCGCGATAGCCAGCGCCGCCGCGCGAGAGCGAGGCCATCGCGCCCAGGCTCGAGAACGCGCCCAACGCGCCGATTCCAAAACCCGCGCCGCTGGCGCAGCGCAAGAACGATCGACGGTCGATTCCAGAGTGTCGGTTCATGTTCGTTGCTCCTCGCAGCTCACTTCTGCACGCAGAACTCTGGCGACGTGACGATCAGGTACAGCGCCTCCACGACACGCGAGAGGCCCGCGTTAGTCGGGTAAGCGTCGAGAACGGTCTGAATCGCGGTGCGCATCTCGCTCGACATCGATCCGCTCATCAGCACCAGGTCGAGGTGGTCGAGCAGCGCGGCTGAGTCGCTCGCGATCGTGAGCTCGTAATCGAGCTGCAACTGCGTGTCTTCCGGGCCCGACCAGGGATTGCCCTGCCAGCCGAACAACGTGCGCCACAACATCATGTTGGCCGTCTCGGTCACCAGGTTGTCGGTCGCGATCTGCAGCTCGGGCGCGGCGAGGCCGGCCTGCGCAGCCACGCCCGGCGGCGAGTAGTGCGGCTGGAAGAAGTTGAAGACGCTCGGACTGCGCAGCGGCGCCTGGCCCAAGTACCACTCCGGCCAAGCGTCGGACACTTCGCCGTTCGCACTCGTCGCATCGAACGCGCGCCACAGCGCTGTTTGGCGCAGCAACGGCTCGCGCACCTTGCCGAACGTCGCGGGCATCGTCACGTGCCCCTGGCGCGCTTCTTCGTCCATCAAGATCGCGTGCACGACCTCGAACAGGTCGCCGCGCTCTCCGGTTCCGTCGTCGGCGAACACCGCTGCGACGCGCGCGACGTACTCCGGCGTCGGGTTGCTCGTGACGAGGCGCTGGATCAGTTGCTTGGAGATGAACGGTCCGACGTTGGGGTGCGCCGCGAGCACGTCGAGCGCCTCTTCGAGGTCGTCGCGCGCGCTCTGGCCCGCGGCGATGTAGTGGCCGCCGAGGATCGTCTTGTCGCCCGTGTCGTGGTACTGCTCCCACGGCTCCATCGGCGCGTAGCTCGGATCCGGAGTCCAATCCCACCACTGCGCGTCCGCGAAGTTCCAACCGGTGAAGACGCGCGCCAACGCTTCGACCTCGGCCTGCCCGTAGGTCGGAATCGTCGCGCCCTGGCCGTCGAGCGCCGGCTCGCCGTCGGGCTCGAGCATCACCAGGCCGACGCTGAAGAGCTGCATGACCTCGCGCGCGTAGTTCTCGTCGGGCCGGATGTTCACCGCCGGATCGGCCTTGCGATTGCGCAGCATGCTCAGGTACTGCCCCATCGCCGGGCTGAGCGTCACGTCCTCGAGCAACTCGCGGTAGTTGCCGAACGCGTTGCGCACGAGCACGTCGTAGTACTCGGCCAGTTGCACCGGCTGCCCCTCGAGTCCGCCCGAAGCGTCGGACACGACGAAGATCTCCGAGAGCGCGAAGGCCACGCGTTGGCGCAACTGATCGGGCGCGCGCAGCGCCACCTTCCACCACAAGTTCACGCGCGGCGCCTGATCGAACTCGGGGTCCATGGCCTCGAGCGTCGGCCGGTGCAGCGTCGGCGGGCGCGAGCGCTGCTCGTCGAACCAGGCCGTGTAGCCGATCACCGCCAGGCGCTCGATCGCGGCCTTGTGCGGCCCGAACGTCGCCTGCGTCAAAAAGCGCGACGACTGCTGGAGACTCTCGGGCGGATCGGGCCCGGGCACATCGCCCGAATCTCCGCCCCCACCCGAACACGCCGACGCCCCCAACGCCGCGACGATCGCCGCCGCGACGCGCCACCTGCCTGCCACGCGCATAGACTCCTCCCCGCAACGCTTCCGCCGCGGCTCCTGCTTCGACTCGAACTATCGAACGCGCGCAACGGCTGCCTGAACCCCGCCCGCGCGGACTTCATGGTGAACACGAGCGCTCGACTGCGGTGCTAACGATTCGGACAGCGAGGCGGTTACGAACGGCTCGAAAATGCGCTGAATTCGTCGCGATCGACTGGGCGAGCCGGCCGCGGCCTGCGAGCCACTCGGAGGAGTTCGTCTGTCGCGAGCGTTTCGCCCCGCTGTACGAGTCCGCGGCCAGCGACTCGATGCGAGCCGCTGGCCGTGGCG
This sequence comes from Planctomycetaceae bacterium, assembly GCA_011525785.1. Classification (GTDB taxonomy): domain Bacteria; phylum Planctomycetota; class UBA1135; order UBA1135; genus WYBT01. Next base: position 20,814 of record WYBT01000058.1, on the reverse strand, counting down.
ACGTGACCTCGCGACCTATCGGAGCGAAGCCCGAGCAGTTGCGCCGCTCACGGACACACGACGAATCGCAGGGCGCTCGACAGGCTGGTCGACTTGGGACTGGCGGGGTCGCGGAACCAGGCTTGGCACCAGACTTCATCGCCGGCGGCGAACGGGGCGCCGAGCGCGCCGGCATAGCTGCTCACGAATAGATTCCAGTCGACCGACAGCGAGCCGTTGCACGAGCCCGGCGTTCCGCCCGACGCGCTCGGCCAAGTGCGTTGGAACGGCGCACCGACGCACACGAAGCTCGACGAGCCCGCGCCCCACGGCGTCGCTTGCGCACCCAGCACTCCGTAGAAGATGGCGCCTGCGCGCTGCCCCTCGACGTTCGCAGCAGTGATCGTGAAGCCGCTGGTCGCGGACGCGCGCGGAGTACCGCTAGCCGACAGCGTGGAGAGGCACCCGTTCGAGCTTGTGCCCGGCGTGCAGTAGGTGGTGATGAGCGGGCAACTGGACCCGCCGCGCGTTGCTGACCACACGCCCGAAATCGGTGACACCAGGCCCAGCCACGTGCCGTTGGTCAGTTCGAATCCATCCGTCGACAGCACGGCCTGGTACTGGCAGGGCTGAATGAAGTTGGGGTGCGTGACGTGGTAGCCGGTGAGCGAGAGCGTGTTCCCGCTCAGCGACCCGTTGAACGACTCACGGCCGCGAAAGACCCCGTTGCTGTACCAGTCGGCGTAGCCGGTCAAGTTGGCGCCCGTCGACGTCGGAACTTGAGTCTGAATGAACAGCAGCGAGCCGTTCCAGCTCACCAGGTCGAACCCCGTGATGACCCAGTCCGGATCCGTCAGATTGATTTGCGACTGAGCGCGCGCAGCCGCTGGCGACGCCGACGCGAACCCGACGAGCAGACTGAACAGCGACACAACGAGCCAACGCCAAACCACGAGCAGCATGAGAACTCCTCCTCAGGTGCAAAGCTGCGCCGCGCGTGATGTCGAGCGACATTGCGAACCGCTGCGGCGACGGTGGGCGCGCGAACGCAGTCGCGTCGAATGCCCATCCTGTTGACGGCGGGTTGTCGAGCTCGTCACGCGGTGAGTTGCGCGCGGAAGTCCGCGCCGTCGACAGCTCGGGTCGAAGCAGCGAGCCCGACTCGCCCGAGTCAGCGTCTGCGCGCGCCGTACTTGGCGCGAAGCTGTCGTGAGTGCGACCTGCGCTGGATCGAGGCGTAGTTCTCGCGCGGCGCGGTCCTCGTCTGTGTCGTTGAGCGGCGCCGGAGTCCCTTCGAGCGCCGCCGGCTCGCGCCACATGGACTGAACGGCATTCGCGCGCCACGCTCGCGTCGAGCGACGACGGAGCGCGCGGCGCTCTTGCGTCGATGCGCGAACGAGTCGTCACAACGAAGTCATTGCCGCGGACCTGGCCCTCGCCGCGGGCGCAGCTGCCCGGGATCACCATCCAGGGTCCCGATGAACTCGGTTCGCCGCCGCCGCGGTCCGGCGGCGGGCGCAGCGTTGCGACGCTCGCCGCGGCGCGTGTCGAAGCAGGGGCGCGCCTCGCCCGCTGTCACGACGACGTCCGAGTCACTCTGATCGACGCGGAGCGTTCGACTCAGGCGCTTCGCGTGGTTGCCGGCGGCATGCTCGTCGCGCGGCGACCTGCCGCCGCAGCGCCCTGCGCGGCCCCTGGCCGGCCCTCATCTCGTTCATGTTGCAGGAAAAGACACAGAATCGTGGTCTTTCCTGCAACATGAACGCGGCATCGGACATGGAACGGGTTCGGGGGCTGACGGCCACTCAGCGCGGAGTGTTCAGCAAAGCGGACCTCCAAGTGCTGCTGGCCGAGCGGCACCCCGCGGCGTTCGTGCGCCGCATGACGGCGCTCGAGCGAGCGGGGGTGCTGAGGCGCTTCTCGCGCGGCATGTACGTGAGCGACGGCTTCGACTTGCCGACGCTGAGCCAGCGGCTCGCGCCGGACTCGTACGTGAGCTTCGGCAACGCGCTTGCGCGCAAGCTCGTGATCGGCACCCGGCCCGAGCGCCAGTTGCTCGCCGCCAAACCGGGACGCGCGCACGAGTACCGCGGGCTGGGGTACGAGATCGTGCACGTGCAGATCGCGGCGCACCTGGACTTCGGGCACGAAGTGGTCGACGGCGTGCGCTGGGCCGACGCAGAGAAGGCGACGCTCGACGCGCTGTACTTCCACCTGCGCGGCCGGCGCTATCCGTTCGGCGTGTTCTCCGACATCGATCCCGCGCGGCTCGATCGCAAGCGGCTCGTGACGTACCTCGGACGCTACCGCAACCCGCGCTTCGTCGCCTTCGCGCGCGGCGTACTGGGGCTCGCATGAAGCCCATCCTCAAGCGCCCGGCCAGCGAGCAGGGCCTGTTCGTGTGGGTGCTGCACCGCTTCGCAGAAGCGTTCGAGGAGCACGCCGTGCTCAAGGGCGGCATCGCGCTCGCGCTGCACGATTGCCCGCGGGCCACGGACGACATCGACTACGTGTTCGTGCCCTTCAACTCCACGAAGGAGATCGTCAAACGCCTCGAGCCGTTGCTGCGCGAGATCGAAGGCGCGCAAGTCACGCTCGAAGTGCATTTGAAGATGGTCCGCATCGAGCTGCGCGTCGACGACGCCGCGATCCAGATCGAGGCCAACGTCGACCGCGAGTGCCCGTCCACCGCCGTGCCGACCTCGGGCCTAGCGCTCGCGCAGGGACAGCCATCGCGCCTCGTGCGCGTGATGAGCCTCGACCACGCGCTCGCCCACAAGCTCGCCGCCTGGAACGAACTCCGCCTGCTGCGCGATCTCTACGACGTCTACTACCTCGTAGCGCGCCTCGACATCCGCCCGGACCTCGCCGCTCTGCGCGGGCGCCTCGCGCGGATCGACTCGCGCCTGCCAGCGCTGCGCAAACGCAAGTCGATGACGCTCGCGGAACTGACCACCGCGCTAGAGGTCGCTGCTCGAGAACTCGACGACTCGCGCCTGCGCGACGAACTGGCGCCCGTGCTCCCACCGAACGAGCTCGAGGGCCTCATCCCACGCCTGCACGGCGGCGTGACGAAGCTCGTGGAGTGGTTGAGGCTTCGCGACCAGTAGGCGACGGCTGGCGTCGCCTCCCCGCACCCGCTTTCGCCCCCGTTCCCCGCCCTCGCCCGGGGCCTGCCGGCGGTTCGGCGCGTCGCCGAGCGCCGGCGAGTCGGGTTCGGCGTCGGCCCCGCGCGGGGAGGAGTAGGGCGCGCAGAAGGCTCCGCTGAGATTCGTGTGGATCCAATGTATAGTACGGCGTATATTTCATCCGGAATAACTACGATGGCTGCTTCGAGAGCACCCAATGACCACGCGGAGCTCCTCGGCATCCTCCAGGGATTCAACCCCTGGTGGTCCGGCCGGCCCGCCAGCGCGCCGGCGTTTCGCCGACTGGCCTTCGATGCCTGTCGGCGGCACTTGGAGCGAGCTGACCTACGTCGAGCGATCTTGCTCTCGGGCCCGCGCCGCGTCGGGAAGACCACGGTCCTCCAGCAGCTCGCCAAACACGCCATCGAGTCCGGCCGCGATCCGCGCAGCGTGCTGTACGTCAGCCTCGACCACCCGCTGATCAAGCTGGCGACGTTGCGCGAGCTTCTGCGGCTGTACGGCGAGCACGTGCATGCCGAGGGCAAGCCGGCGTTGCTGCTCCTCGACGAGGTCCACTACGCGCGGGAGTGGGAGCTCGAGGTCAAACAACTCGTCGACCACCGACCCGAGTTGCAGATCGTCGCGACCGGCTCCGCGAGTGTCGTGCAGCACGGTCGACTCGCCGAGAGCGGCGTGGGGCGCTGGGTCACGCTCCATGTGCCGACGCTCTCGTTCTACGAGTTCGTCCACTTGCGCGGCGAGGCGCCCCCGCCGGCGCACCTCGAACGCGCGCTGCCCACACTCTTCTTCCAGGCGAGCACTGGCGATCTCGCCTCGATCGCGGCCGCGCTGCGCCCACTGCTGCCCGCGTTCCATCGCTACCTCTTGGTCGGCGGCTTCCCCGAGACCGCGAAACTCGACGACACAGCGCTGTGCCAACGCCTGTTGCGCGAAGACGTCGTCGAGCGCGTGCTCAAGCGCGATATGACGTCGCTCTTCGGCGTCCGCAACATCGACGACCTCGAACGTGTGTTCATCCATCTCTGCCTCCACACCGGAGGAATCCTGGCGCACAAGCCCGTGGCCGATGCTCTCGGCGCGAATACACAGACCGTCGCGAGCCACCTGCAACTGCTCGAGCAAGCCAATCTCGTCTATCGCCTCGCGCCGCTGCACTTGGGCGGCAAGCAGGTGCTCAAGGCCCGTTACAAGTACTACTTGGTCGACGCCGCGCTGCGGAACGCGGTGCTCCTGCGCAGCGAAGAAGCGCTTTCGCGCCCCGACGAACTCGGCTTGATCGTCGAGACCGCCGTGCTGCGCCACTTCCACTCGTTCCACTACCGCGAGCGCCCGCAGATCGGCTACTGGCGCGATCCCAAGACCGAGCGCGAGGTCGATCTGATCGTGCGCACGCCGGCGATAACGATCCCGATCGAGGTCAAGTACCGCGACCGCGCCACGCTCGACCCACGCGGCGGCCTCGCGATGTACTGCGCGTCCGAGTCGATCCCGCGCGCCTACCTGGTCACGCAGCGCGACACCGACATCGGCGTCGAAGACCTGCCCGGTGGAGCGACGCAGGTGCTGCGCATCCCGGCGCACCTGTTGTGTTACTTGCTCGGCGCCGCCGAGCGTGCGCTGTGGGAGTGAGGGTGCTGCGAGACCAGCGCTAATCGCCGGTCATGCGCGTAGCATGCTCTGCGAGCAGCCGCCGCGCCGCGTCTCGCGAACCTCCAAGGCTGTACTCCGCGGCCGAGTCCTCGAACACAACGAGCTCGTCGACGCGCGCATCGACCTCATCCACAAGGTCCGCCAGCGCAGCCGCGCACTCCGCGACCTCGGCGCCCCACTTCACCTTGGCGCGCTCGAGCACAAGATCGAACAGATGCCACGTCGTGCTCTTCCACGCGGCGGTCTCCTCCGGCTCGCGCTGTCCATGCGCGTTGCGGTCCACGTACCTGCCAAAGAACGCGCCCCGTCGCGTCGCTTCGACGTGCGCGCGAACGCGCTCGAGCTGCGTCGGCTTCGGCAGGTCATCCGTGCGCGTCTCGAGCCAGTCGACCCCATCGAACAAGCGTCGCAGCTCAGCGTCGCCGAGGTGTTCGACGGTCCTCTCCAGCACCACGCGGCGCATCGGATCTGACAACTGCGGCAACCGTCCGCGCAGCGCCTCTCGGTCGATCTCACCAGCCATGCGCGCATGGTGGGCCGAGGCCGCGAACGGGTCCAGCACTCAAGCGGCGTAGATGAGCTGACCCTCGCGCGCCACGATCGCGTCGAGCGACGACGGGACGCGCTTCGCGCGAGCGTCGAAGCGAGAGCGAGTCGTCACCACAACGTCGGCGCCGCAGGGCAGTCCGCTCTGGTTGCGGTAGAAGCGATCGCAATCCCGGCGCGCCTCGTCGGCGTCATCGGGCACGAGCACGAACAGGTCGTAGTCCGAGTCTGCGCCCTCGTCGCCGCGAGCGCGCGAACCGAACAAGTAGACGCGCTCCGGCTGGTAGCACTCGACCAGCCGCTGGACGAGGGCCGCCAGTCGCGCGTCGCCGTGGGTCAGTTCGCTGAGCATGACGGAACGATATCGCACGGGAACAAGTTCGCGTTACGGGTGCCGCCCTCAGCCGACTGCGCCAGCGCAGTTCGGCCAGCTGAGCTTCGCATCCCACACCTTCAGCACCACACGCTGACCGCCCGTGCCGAGCGTCGGCGGCTGGACGCGCGCCGCGACGAGACCGTGGCGTGTGCGCTGGACGAGGACGACCGGACTGAGCGTCGAACCAGCCATCAACCTCCCCGTGTCGCGCGGTGCTTGCGCACGTTCTCAGCTTTCCACGCGAGCATCGGCTGCCGTCGCACGCGCTCCTGCAACTCCGCGTCGTCGGTCAGCAACTCGGCCGCGACTTCGCCGCGATCGTTGAGCCGATCGAGGAACTCACGCTCGCCGGCGGACCACGCGATGAGTCGTCTGGCCAGCGGCTCGATGGCCGCCTTCAGTTCTCCAGTGAGCGCCTCTGCGGAAAGGCGCGTTTCACGCTCACGCTGACGCAGGACGGGTAGCAGACGATCTGCGACCTCGCGTTGCTCGAGCGCACTGGGCGCCGCGACGGAGCGCATGTCGGAGCGGGCCGATCCTGCCGCGCACGCGAACGCGACGCGAAACCGCGGCGTTTCGAACAGGTCGGGACGGTGCTTTGCGATCTCGCGCGCATCGAAGTAGTCGCGCGCCAGTCCGCGATCCAGCAGCGCGCACATCTTGCCTGCGGCCAGCTCCGCGAAATCCAGCGTGGGCACGGCGAATCCGGCGATCGTCGGCAGTCGATGCGGCCGTTCCTGGACACCGAGCAACGGCACCCTGGAAACGTAGTTCACGTCGACCTCGAGACGTCCCGACCCTTCGACTGCGCTGGCGTACTGAAGTCGGAACTTGCCGCCAGCGTGCTCGGGTGGCGCGCGCTTGACCGTGCAACCTTCGTGCGCGCAGCAGTTCACGAGCTCGCGCTCGAACACGGCGCGCAACTCGGGCAACTGCTCGCGCTGGATGTCGCCGACGAAGTTCAGATCGATGTCGACCGACAGGCGAGGCAGATCGAAGTGGAACACGTTGAGCGCGGTCCCGCCCTTCAGCACCCAGCTCCCGCGCGTCGCATCGTTCTCGGCGAGCCGCCTCAGGATTCCGACGAGTCGAACGACCTTCTCCGCCACTTCGGCCCGCGCTCCGAGCTCGCTAGCGAGGCCTTCGATCTCTCTCCGAGTTCTCATGCGTCTCCCCACCACTCCTCTGCGATCCAACGCTCTGGAACGATCAGATTCCAAGGCGCTCGGAGTCTTCCCTGGACTCCACGCTCCACATACACCGGCTGCTTGGGAGCGTGCTGCGCGAAGAGGTCGAGATCTGTCGAGCTGACGTTCAACTCCTCTCGGTGGCGCTCCAAGAACAGCCCCACCTTCGCCCACAAGATCGCGCGGTCGACAAGCGCCAAGTACTCGCGCGCTTCGCGCAGGTCGAACGCTGCAAGCGTCGAGCACGAGCGCCACACCTCCTCGATGCCACCCGCTAGATCGGGACGGTCGAACACGTCGACCACGGTGCGCTCGCGAGTCGTGACGCGGACTTCGTGCCCGCCGTGATCGACGACCTCGGTCCAGCGCAGCGGCTCGGAGCTGTTCGCCAGCCCCGCTCGCGGCCGGACCGGCCGGAAGCGATGCCCGCGGAACTCGAGCAGCGCGACCTTCGACCTGGTCGCGAAGACGATCTCCTCGTAGACGCTCTGCGCGAGCCCGTGAACTTCGAGAGCCGTGTGGTACGCGAGCGCAGCATCCACAGCGAGCCGAGCGCCGATGGCGCGCAGATCCGCGCCCGCGAGTTGGTCGGCGCCGCGGACATAGACCCCGCGCTTGACCTGCTCGACGCGGCCCTCTTGCTGCCAGCGTCCGAGCAATCGATGCACCGTCGCCGCCGGCCGCTGCCGCGTCGCGGCGAGCGCACGGTCCAGTTCCTGGGTGGTGAACACTCGGTGCCTGGCGAGGAATGTGGCCGGCGTGGCTTGCATTTGACCCGTGGAAGTGGCGCAAAACTACCAGCTCCACGGATCGCCAGCAACCTACGGCGCTTGCTCCGAGATTGAGGCTCGCGTGGAGCTCAAGGCCCGAACTCGCCGCGTTCGGGTCGCGCTCGCACCACGAGAGCCACATCCCGGGCTGCCAGATCCACCTTTCGGGTTGCTGAGCGCGGACGGTCCCCCCCTGCACCCCAACCGCGCTCGGCCATCGCCCGGGGGTCCCCGTTCAAGGCGCCGCAGAAGTCCCTTTTCCTCCTGCCCTCGGCACGCCGGCGGTGTCTCGGTCGGGCAGCGCGTTTCCGCGAGCTCTCTTCGCGGCCCTCAACGCGAAGGAACGAGCGCATCAGCGTCAAGGATGCGGCCGCGGAAGCGATAGCGCTTGGTGTCGGGCGCGTGCAGGCCGAGCTTCTCGAGCAGCTCGTCGGAGGGCGGCCCCTCGTCGACGTCGGGCCCGCGCGTGAGCGACGGGAGCACGAGGCCATCGCCGCTCGCGATCAGGCCCGGCACCACGTTGCCCAGGATCGGCGCGAATTGCTTCCAGTCGTCGTGCAGCGCGCGCAGCTCGGGCTCGAGCTCGTTGTTGGCGCGCACGAGCTCTTCGAAGTCGAGTTCCTCGCCCGCCTCGACCTGCGAGGCCCAGGCGGCGAAGAGCGCTTCGGCGCGCGACGTGCGCTCGCAGGGTGCGGGGGTGGTCATGAGAGCGGGCTCCGTCCGGTGGCTGCGCGGCTCATGTCAGCGCTGGCCCGCTAGCCACATGCGCACATCGGGGTCGGCTTCGAGTTCGGCGATCCGGTGCAGCACCTCACGGAATCGAGGTACTCGATCCACCGACTCGAACTCGACCACATCAGCGCGCCAACACTCGATCCAATCAACCATCTTGCCCAGCCGAGACTCTTGCTCTACGCGCCCGTGCTCCTCGGCTTGCTTCAGCGCTCGCGTCTGCCCCGCGACGGCCTCTTCGAATCTCCCCAACTGGAGTAGCGCGTGTGAGTAAGTGCTCACGATATCCGCGTCGTCGGGATCCTCGCTGAGAGCGAGCGCGCGTCGTGCCAAGTAGAACGCGTAGTCTGGATCGTGGGGGCGCGCCTCGAGCTTCACCATGTCCCACGCGGCCCGGGATAGCGCATGGGGGTTACTCGAGTTAACTGGTCGACGTCGCAGCAGTGCTTCTGCTTCGGTTGGCCAGCGCCCACCGCTCCACATCGAGAGCCACCAATTCCGCTCAGCGCCCAGCCTTGACAACTCGGCGGTCTTCTGTTGCGCGGCATCAGCGCGAGCCATTACGTGCCTCAGCGCCGAGAGGCCAGTGGCTGAATCCGTCGACGCTCCGTCTCGCGCGGCCTGCGCTGCACTCTCAAAGTCCGCTGACTCTCGCAAGAGCTGTTCGGCCAACTGATGTCCGACGGCCGCCGCCACATCCGCTTCTTCGAGCCGTTCAAGACGCTGCGCCATCGACTGCGAATCCCAGATGTGTACCAATCCAGATTCGTGGACACTCACTAGACAGCTCGCTGTGCGAATGAAGTGGACGGACTTCACCATCGAACCCGGCCCGTCTAGCGCAAGGAGTACAAGCCCCGTTGCGGCGTCGACTATTCTCAGGTCTCCGGAGTACTGTCCGCACGCTATTCTCGACCCGTCAGGTGAATAGCTCACAGCGGTCACGTGGTGGTCATGCATGTTCATCGCTGTCAGCAGTGTTCCGTCAACCGCACTGACGATCGCACCGCCGTCGTCCGTTCCTATGGCGATTCTCTTGCCATCCGGGCTGAAGTCTGCAGCGGTAACCCACTGGGAAAACGTCTTCGTCCAGACCGTACGCGTATGGGCACTTGCGTCGACTAGAGCCAAGGTAGACTCCAGCGTCTCACCACGATCACCATAGACGAGCACCTCACTAGCGGGGCCGTCCGCGACACGCATGTAGTAGATATTCTGATAGTCCTCGAGAAAACGAGTCGAGATGCCGGTCGACAGATCGACAACATAGATGTCTGAGTCCCGATCAAGAAACAAGTGTGTGCCACGCGTGCCCCAGTTGGGACTAAGCGAGCCAACATCAAGAACACGGCTTGACTCGACCCGCCCAGTGTGAGCATGCACGACATCTACACTTGCGTGGAAAATGGAAGAGTCTCTGGCAACGAGCAGCCGTGATCCGTCGTCAACATATCCGGCGATTGACACACGGCCGTCAGGCTCACTAAGTGTCAATAGGTGTCGACCAGCATCGCTGTCGACAACCTGGACCGTTCCGTCGCGTAGTTGAACCGCAAAGCTCGTCTCATCTGGTGAAACCACCAACTTCTCCGGCTCGCCGGGCAGGCTGAACACGCGCGTGGCGCGTCCCACATCCACGCGCCAAACGCGCGATGTTCCGTCGGCGCTTGCTGTGACGAATCGGTCGCCTTCCGGTGCGAAGGACACGCCAATAATCGGTGCTTCGTGACCTCTAAGTGTTGCCCGCGGCTCACTGCTGTCAACTTTCCAAACGAGGATAACCGCACCTGATATCCCGACAATCCAAGACTCATCTGGACTGAGTTCGACATCGGTAATCCATCGGCCGTTTCCATTCAGCGCCATACCCCACTCGCAGGTGGAGGCATCCCAGAATCGAGCGATGCCGTCAGAACAGGCGCCAACAACTTTGGAGCCATCGCCAAAAGGTACTGCACTTAAGAACGCATCTGGCAAGCACTTGCTGTCGAGCCCGCTGAGTCCGCCCCTAGTGGACCACGCTTTTGCGACTTGCGGCGTACCCCAAGAGTCAACACAAGAGGCCGTAACGGTGTCTGCACTTGCACTGATTCTGGTCCGAGAGAGACGGGCACGCGGTCCGGAATATGGCACGAACGCTGACGCTCTCCGGACAAGTGAATGCGCGTCGTAGACGACAAGCTCGTGGCCTCCCGTTGCAGCCAGTAAACATCCATTTGCACTGAGAGCAAGCGAGTTGTTGTTGCCGCGAGGCAGATCAAATGAGACGATGGGTTCGCCGGTGACAGTACTCCAAACGGACACGCCGCCCTCTGATGTGGAGGTCGCAATCCACCCACCTTCACTTCCGAAACACATATCCGTGACCGAGTTTCGGTGCCAGAGGAATTGTTCTGCTAGCCCAGAGGCAACACTCCAGATTATCACGAGGCCATCGCCTGAGCGCGACGCCAGTCGTTCCCCATTCGAGGTGAATTTCAGCCCGACAACACTCTCTGTATGGAGGGTCATCAAGTGCTTCGGCTCTCCGCTGGCAGAATTCCATAGTCGGACGGAGCCGTCGTGTCCTGCGGTCGCGACCAGATTTCCATCGGGAGAGAATACTGCGGCGTTGACGGTGCCTTTATGTCCCCGAAGGACTCTGCTGCTGTCGTCGGTAATGGCGTCCAAATACCGCCACTCAAATTTTCGGGATTCCGCCGGTGCTGAGTCGAGAAGTTGTCGGCATGCCGCCGGTTCGTCCGCTTGAAGCGCAGCCGCTGCGCCGAGAATTGAAGCGACATACGACTGGCGACTCGCCTCGACGGCGGTCCGCTGGGCCTCACTCGCAAGCTCGTTCGCACGCGCCGTTTCGGCCTTGAGTCGCCGCTGCGAGTCCACAGCTTCGATCTCGTTCGCCCGTGCCTCTCGCGCAAGCCACAGTGCTCCAGCCGCGCCAGTGGCAGACACCAGAACAGTTGCAGCTAGAGCGGCCGTCAACGCCCTGTTCCGCTTCACCCACTTTCGCGTCTCGGCCCAGGCGCCCGTCTCGTAGGCGCTGACGACGCGCCCGTCGAGAAAGGCCTGCAGGTCGGAGGCGAGAGCACGCATCGAGGCGTATCGAGCTGCGGGGTCGCGGGCCATCGCGCGTTCGCAAATGGCGACGAGTTCGGGGATGGCGCGCGGGGCGAGCGACTCGACCGGTGGCGGCGGGCCGTGGATTGTCTGGCGCAGCACGACAAGGCCGCTGACACGCTCGCCGGGCGGCACGTAGGGCGGTGTGCCGGTGAGCAGTTGATAGAGCATCGCGCCGACGGCGTAGACGTCGGACTGCGGGCCGATGGCTGCGTTATCGCCGCGCGCTTGCTCGGGCGACATGTAGCAGGGCGTCCCGATCCATTCGCCGTGTTCAGTGGCGAGCACCGAGCCGGGCGTCGTTTCACGATCAGCCCGCCGCACCGAGTCCACCTGGCTGATTGGCTCAGTCGGCCGCGCGCGCGGCGCAGCCCCATCGCTCGCGCCATCGCCAATCACCCGCGCGAGCCCCCAGTCCATCACGTGCACCTCGCCGTAGGCCCCGACCATCACGTTCGCGGGCTTGAGGTCACGGTGGATCACGCCGCGGTCGTGCGCGTAGGCCATCGCCTCGCACACGCGCAGGAGGTACGAGACGGCGCGCGGCAGGCCGATGCCGTCTTCGCCGCGTTTGGCTTTGTCGAAGATGCGCGAGAGGTCGTCGCCCTTGACGAGCTTCATCGTGAAGAACGCGCGGCCGGACTCGTCGGCGCCGAGCTCGTGCACGGGCACGATGCCGGGGTGGTTGAGCTGGCTCGCGATGCGCGCTTCGTCGACGAAGCGCGTGAGGCGGCGGCCGTCCACGCGCGGCGTCTGGCCGGTGGGCTGGTCCTCGGCGCGGCCGAGCACGATCTTCATCGCCAGCGGCCGGCTGAGCTTCGCGTCCCACACCTTCAGCACCACGCCCTGCCCGCCCGTGCCGATGCGGCCGCGGAAGCGATAGCGCTTGCTGTCGGGCGCGTGCAGGCCGAGCTTCTCGAGCAGCTCGTCGGAGGGCGGCCCCTCGTCGACGTCGGGCCCGCGCGTGAGCGACGGCAGCACCAGGCCATCGCCGCTCGCGATCAGGCCCGGCACGACGTTGCCCAGGATCGGCGCGAAGTGCTTCCAGTCGTCGTGCAGCGCGCGCAGATCGGGCTCGAGCTCGGTGTTGGCACGCACGAGCTTTTCGAAATCGAGCCCCTCGCCCGCCTCGACGCGCGAGGCCCAGGCGGCGAAGAGAGATTCAGCCTGCAATCGACGCGGTTCTTCGCGCTCGCCTGTCATGGCGGCTCCTTCCTCGGACGACGAGACGTCTATTCGCGCCCCATCAGCTTGGGCCGCAGCGCCTGGCGCAGCTTGATCCACGCGCGCTGGTGCAGCTCGCGCGCCGCGCCGTTGCCGCGCTCGAGCTCGATGGCGATGCGGTCCCAGTCTTCGCCGCAGTAGTCGCGCAGCACAACGACGCGACGTTGGTCGTCGGGCAGGCGCGAGACCTCGATGTCGAGCAGTTCGCGGATCTCGGCGAGCAGCGCGCGCTGTTCGGGACTGGCGTCGGGCGCGGTGAGGCTCGCTGCGACGCCGTCGACGCTGGCCGTCGGATCGAAAGCGACTTCGCGGCCGATGTCGCGCTTGAGCGCATGCTGCGCCGCGTGCGCATCGCGCACTTGATTCGTGGCGATCAGCGCGAGCCACTGCAAGAGCCCGGCGGCGCTGCGCGGCTTGAGGTCGCCGATCTTGGGCAGCGCCGCGCGAAAGGTGCTCTGCACGATGTCCATCGAGTCGTAGTCGCGGCGCAGCGGCGAGGCGCCGAGTTGGATGCGCACGATGCGGCGGATGCGCTCCTGGTAGCGCGAGAGCAGGTCCTCGAGCGCTTGGCGATCGCCGCCTTGGGCGAGGGCCAGCAAGTCGAGCGAATGGCGCGGGTCGGGCAGACCGTCGAAAGACTTGGCGAGCAGGTCGTCTTGCATGGTGTGTTTCGTCCGTCCTTCGCGAGCTGGGAGTCGAACGACGACGGAGCGCACGGATTGTCACGGTGCGGGTGACTCGAAGCCAGGCGGCTGGACATTGGAAGACGAGCGCTCGGCGCCGCCGCCACGCCCGCGATCGTCCCGACCAGCGGCCGCCTACGCGCGCTTGGTCCGCCTCTGTGAACCGCCGACCCGACGGCATGCACGGCCGCGAAACGACAACAAGTCCGAGTCAGCCGTGACAACGTACGCGTCGCGCCGTCCTTCGGCCCCATCCGGCTATAGTGGCCCGACCGATCGCTCGACGTGCAACCGACACTCCGCTCCATCCCATGCCGCGAACCGCTCTGCTCGCCCTCGCAATCGCACTCCCCGTCGTTGCCGCTGCTCAGGCCGCCAAGAAGAGTGCGGTCGCCGATCCGCTCCCGGTCGGCAGCGTCTGGGTTGGAACTGGTGAGCAGGGCGGAACGCTGAAGGGCAAAGATCATGCGCACTTGGCGTGGGGCACCATGGTCCTCCACGTCGACGAGCGCACCGGCAGCTTCTTCAAGGCCTCTGCCTGGTACCCGGGCCTCAACTGTGGCGTCGGGCGCATGAGCGGCGTGCTCGATGACAAGGGCGGGATCAGCATCGAGGAGCCTTCGATCCTGTTCGGTCAGGGGGCAAACGGAGTGCAGGGGCTGGCGCCGGGGGGGCGCTGGACCGGTCACGTGGACGCGACGTCACTGGCAGTGACCGGCTCGTTCGAGGATCAGGCAAGCAAGGCCGAGATCCCGTGCCGCTTCTCGCTGGTTCGCTCGCCCGCTTCGCAGGCCGCGGCCGCGCTGCCGAAGGAACGCGAGCCCAAGAAGAAAGAGGCCAAGGCGGCGCCGGCAGCAGAGAACGAGCCGAAGCCGAAGGATGCCGAGGCGTCGCCGGCGAACGAACCCGAGCCCAAGCCGAAGGAGGCCGCGGCGAAGAAGCCGAACCCGAAGGCCACGGTCCATCGAGGCGAATGGGAGATCAAGGACGGCGTCTTGGTCGGTCGCGACGCGGATCTCGGCCAGTACCCGGCCTTTCTCGCGTTCGGAGAACTCTCGTGGCAGGAGTACGACTGGACCGTGAAGGTGCAGGCGTCGACGCTCGAAAACATTCCCGCCGACGACAAGACAGGCGCTGCCCTGCGCGTCCACGTGCGCAGCCAGGTCGATTGGTTCCAGGTCGCGTTCGCCAAGGCTGCGGGCGTCACGCGTCGTATCAAGGACGAGTGGAAGCACGTCAAGGGCTCGCCCGCATTCCTCGAGCTCGACCGGTGGTACGAGGTCAAGTTCGTCGTTCGAGGCGCGAGCGTGCAGACCTTCGTCGACGGCGCGCCGCTGGTCGCGTTCGAGTCGGAGACCTTCGTCAGCGGCCAGCTCGGAATCCAATGTCAGAACGCGCGCGTGCGCTGCAAGGACATCACGGTGACCGATCCAAGCGGGCGCGTCCTGTGGCAAGGACTCCCGACGATCCGCTAGTCCGCGCCGCCGAGCCCACTTCCACTAGTCGTTTGGACCGCACTCGCAAACGGTTGCCGCCGCGCCTCTTCGCCGCTCACTCCGCCTCGAGCGGCGGCAGCACGTGGCCCATCTTGTCGCGCTTGGTGCGCAGGTACTTGGTGTTCACCGGGTTGGGCGGCGTGAAGAGCGGAATCTGGTCGACGAGCTCGAGGCCGTAGCCGCCCAGGCCGGCGATCTTCTTGGGGTTGTTGGTGAGCAGGCGCATCTTGCGCACGCCGAGGTAGCGCAGGATCTGCGCGCCCAGGCCGTACTCGCGCAGGTCGGCGGGGAAGCCGAGTGCGGCGTTGGCTTCGACGGTGTCGAGGCCCTGGTCCTGGAGGCGGTAGGCCTTGAGCTTGGCCTCGAGGCCGATGCCGCGGCCTTCCTGGCGCATGTAGACGAGCACGCCGTGCTTCTCGCGGCCGAGCAGCTCGAGCGCCTTGTCGAGTTGCGGGCCGCAATCGCAGCGCAGCGAGTGGAACACGTCGCCGGTGAGGCACTCGGAGTGCACGCGCACGGTGACCACGCCGTCGACCGGCGCGCGCGGGCCGTCGAGGCCGGGCCCGGGCATGCCGATGGTGAGCGCCATGTGCTCCTTGCCGTCGATCTTCGAGCGGAACAAGTGCGCCGCGAAGTCGCCGAACTTGGTCGGCAGCGGCGTGTCCATCTGGATCGGCTCGACCAGGCGCTCGTGCTTGCGGCGGTAGGCGATCAGGTCGGCGATGGTGCAGATCTTGAGCCCGTGGCGCTCCGCGAACACCTCGAGCTGCGGCATGCGCGCCATCGTTCCGTCGTCGTTCATGATCTCGCAGATCACGCCCGCCGGCCGCGCGCCGCACAGCTCGGCGAGGTCGACCATGCCTTCGGTCTGACCGCCGCGCACGAGCACGCCGCCTTCGCGCGCGCGCAGCGGGAAGATGTGGCCGGGCCGCACGAGATCTGCCGCCTTCGCGTCGGGCGCAACCGCAGTGCGGATCGTGTGCGCGCGGTCCGCGGCGCTGATGCCGGTCGTCACGCCGCTCGCCGCTTCGATCGACACCGTGAAGCCCGTGCCCATGCGGCTGGTGTTCTTGGGGCTCTGCGGCTCGAGCTCGAGCTTCTCGCACAGCTCCGCCGACATCGGCAAGCAGATCAGCCCGCGCGCCTCCTTGGCCATGAAGTTGATCGCCTCGGGCGTGACGTGCTCGGCGAGCATCGCGATGTCGCCCTCGTTCTCGCGGCCCGGATCATCCACCAGGATGACCATGCGGCCGCGCTTGAGCTCGTCGAGGATCTCGGGGATGGGGCTGATCGGCATTCGCTGGACTCCTTCGCAACGCGCCAAAGTAGCGCGCCGCCGCGCGGTTCGCGCACAACTCAGGGCACGAGGCGCAGGAACAGCGCGTCGCTGAAGCTGGCCGAGCCCAGCGGAGCCTGCGGATCGCGCACGAACCACTGCAGGAAGAGCTCCGCGCCGACCACCAGCGCCGGATCGACGCCCGCGGCGATGCGCGCCTCCAGGTCGTAGCTCGCCGCCCCCGAACAGTCGCTCAGCGGCGGCAGCGAACCGGCGGTCGAAACCAGCGGCGTGCGGCGCAGCGGCGGCGCGACGCAGAGCAGGCCGCCCAGGTAAGGCGCGCTGGCGCGACCTAGTCCGTAGAAGAACGCGGCGGACTTGTGGTTCGCCGCGGAGCTCAAGTCGATGCGCAGCGGCGTGGGCGAGCTCAGCGAGGCGTCGCCGCTCGCGAAACAGCGCGCGAGGCAGCCGCCCGTCGAGGGCAGCGCGGCGCAATACGAGCTGGGCCCGTGCTGCACGAGGTCGCGCGCGAACACGTCGTAGTCGAAGTTCACGTCCGCGGCGACGTAGGGACCGATCGCGTGGAACGCAGCGACGCTCGCATCGGCGGACAGCTCGCCGTGCTCGGCATGGATCGCGCGGTTGGCGTCGGACTCGTCGAGACTCACCAGCGTCGTGGTGCGCGCCAACCGATCGCGCAGGAACAGGTCGTAGCGCTGATCCGCGTCGCCCGGCGCGAGCAGGTCGGATACGCACGTGAACAGCGCGAAGCGGCCATCGGCGGAGAGCGCGACCGCGCTGGTCGGCCCGAGCGATTCGGCGCCGCCGGTCTCGATGCTCACGCGTTCCGTCGCGCCCGCAAGCCGATCGCGCACGAAGGCGTCGTCGACTCCGTTGGTGTCGAGCGCCACGTAGTCGCCGCTCAGTCCGACGAAGGCCACGAAGCGTCCGTCGGCCGACAGCGCCGGCCGGCCCGCGCCGAGTTGCCCGACGCCGCCGCCGAGCGCCACGCTGACCAGCTCGAGCGCGCCCGAGAGCCGGTTCACGACGAACACGTCGGATGCGTTGTTCGCATCGCCCGCCACGAGGTTCGACGCGCCGCTGGCGAACGCCACGAAGCGGCCGTCGGATGAAATCGCGGGTTGCCAGCTCATGGCGTTCGCTTGCACTCCGCCAGCGCCGAGGTTGACGCGCGCGGTGGTCTGCTGCGCGCGGTCGCGGACGAAGATGTCGTAGGTCGAGTTCGTGTCGCCCGGCACGAGATCGCCGTGCAGCGACACGAAGGCCACGAAGCGTCCGTCGCCGCTGATCGCCTGCAGTCGCTCGAAGGGCTGGAGGAACGTCGGCGGGTGCGTGCCCTGCGCGCCGCTCGAACTCACGCTCACGCGCTCGGTGAGGCCGGCCAGTCGGTCGCGCACGAAGCAGTCGACGCGCCCATTGGTGTCGCCGAACACCAAGTTGTTGGCGTAGCTCTGAAATGTGACGAAGCGCCCGTCGGCCGAGAGCGCCGCGAAAAAGCTCGCGCCGTTGGCCTCGACGCCGCCGCTGGCGACGCTCACGCGCTCCGCGCTCGCTCCACCGCGCGCGCGCACGAACACGTCCTCGGCGAGGTTGGTGTCGCCCGCGGCCAGATCGTTGGCGGCGCTGGAAAACGCGCACCACGCGCCGTCCGCGGAGAGCGCGGCGAAGCGCGAGCCGGCGTCACCCGCGGCGCCGCTCGAGGTCGAGCTGACGAGCGTGGTCCACGACTGCGCACGCGCCTCGCTGGCGCCCACTCCGCACACGACGAGCGCGGTGACAGCAGCGGCGGTGCGACGTGCGCTCGTGAGCATGTGTGCGGGGACCGCGGAACCGAAGCGGCGCGCCGCTCGTCCAGCGTAGCGCTGCACGTTGGATCCGAATTCGCCGCGCGCGGCTTGCAACACGGACAACTTTTCCGCCTCGCGCCGCGCCCCACGCATCGCGCGCTCCGGGATACACTTCGAGGATTCCCGCCTGTTCTCGGGCTCGCCACATCGAGATCTCCAAAGCGTCCATGAGCCCCAAATCCGCCTGGCGACTGCCGCGCTCCTTCCGTATCGCCGCTCCTCTCGTCGCCATCGGCGCCGTGGCCCTGGCCTCGTCGCGCATGGCGCTGGTGGTGCCCAACGAGATCCTCATGCCGGGCACGCAGCCGCTCGAGGTCCAGCCCTTCGCGCCCTCGTCGAACTGCGAGCTGTGCCACGGTCAGTACGACCCGGCCACGGAGCCCTTCGAGCAGTGGTCGGGCAGCATGATGGCCCACGCAGGACGCGATCCGCTGTTCTGGGCCGCTCAGGCGGTCGCGGAAAGCGACTTCGACGGCTCGGGCGACCTGTGCTTGCGCTGCCACACGCCGTCGGGTTGGTACGACGGGCGCTCGACGCCGACCGACGGTTCGTCGCTCGTCGGCGATGACTTCGACGGCGTGACGTGCGAGCTGTGCCACAAGCTCACGAACACCGACAACAGCGAGCACATCGGCGTGATGAACCCGCCGTTCATCGCCAACAGCGGCGGCCCCAATCCGACCGCGTGGGTCGGCAGCTCCGAGGCCTCGCTCTACCCAGGCTTCGAACGCCTGGGCCCGTACAGCGATCCGTTCGCCTTCCACGGCTGGCTGCAGTCGAGCTTCCACCGTCAGTCGGCGCTGTGCGGCACGTGCCACGACCTCTCGAACCCGCTCACGGGCGACCTCGCGCACAACAACGGCGCGCAGACGCCGCTCGCGCCCGGCCAGTTCGACGGCACGCTCGGCGGGCCGCTCGCGAACAAGGCGGCCTTCAAGAACGCGCCGCACAAGTTCGGCGTCGACCAGCGCACCTACAGCGAGCACGCCGCTTCGCCGTTCGAGTTCCTGCAGGTGAACAAGTTCCTCGAGCTGCCCGCCTCGCTGCGCAAGGGCTCGCTGCTGCGCGCCTACAACCAGGCGCTCACCTCGATGCCCGACGGCAACTACGAGGACGGCACGGTGCGCAACTTCACCTGCCAGACGTGCCACATGTCGCCGGTGCAGGGCTTCGGCTGCGGCCTGACCGGAACGCCCTACCGCCAGGACGTGCCCTCGCACGACCTGACCGGCGGCAACTACTGGACGCCCGACGCGATCCTGTACCTCGAGGCGCAGAACCGCCTGGTGGGCGGCAACGGCCTCACGCTGACGCAGATCGCCGGCATCCAGGCCGGCAAGCAGCGCGCGGTCGCGAACCTCGAGCACAGCGCGGCGATGAGCGTGAACGGCAACAACCTGCGCGTCACAAACCTCACCGGCCACAAGCTGATCTCGGGCTACGCCGAGGGCCGGCGCATGTGGCTCAACGTGAAGTGGTTCAACGGCGCGAACGCGCTGGTGCGCGAGGACGGCCAGTACGGCCCGCTCAACACGACCATCAACGGCCAGCCGGCGGTCGTGAACACGATCCTCGACATCAACGGGCCGAACACGCGCATCTACGAAGCGCAGATGGCGATCACGCAGGAGTGGGCCGCCGAGCTGATCACGCTGGGCCTGAGCCCGAGCCTCGCGCTGACCTACGACCGCACCACGGGCGCGGTGACCAAGACGCTCGGCCAACTGGCCGCGCAGGCCCCGGGCACGAGCGAGAAGACCTTCCACCTGGTGCTCAACAACCAGGTCAAGGCCGACAACCGCATCCCGCCGTACCAGATGAGCTACGACGAGTCGCTCGAGCGCAACACGCTGCCGGTTCCGGCCACGCAGTACGGCAATCCCGGCCCGGGCGGCGTGTTCAACAACTACGACGACGTCGCGCTCAACCCGCCGGCGGGCGCCGTGCGCGCCGAGATCCGGCTCATGTACCAGCCCACCAGCTGGGAGTACATCCAGTTCCTCGACCTCGCCAACCCCGGCACGAACCCGTTCAACGCCGGTCGCGGCGACGACGTGCGCGAGGCCTGGCAGCAGACCGGCATGGCGGCGCCGGTGGTGATGACCGAGGCGCGCTGGGGCGCGAGTGCTCCGTCGACGTACTGCACCGCGAAGGTGACCAGCAACGGCTGCACGCCGCAGATCGGCTCGAGCGGCGTTCCGAGCGCGAGCAACGGCCGCGACTTCTACATCACCGCGGAAAACGTGATCAACAACCGCACGGGCCTGCTGCGCTACTCGACCACCGGCCCCGCAGCGACCCCGTTCAAGGGCGGCTTCATCTGCGTCGGCGGCGGGGTGCTGCGCGCGGGCCTGCAGAGCTCGGGCGGCGTGCCGCGGCCGGTGATCGATTGCAGCGGCGGCTTCGTCGTCGACTTCAACGAGTTCATCTCGAGCGGCTCGAACCCCTCGCTGGTCGCCAACCAGCAGGTCTGGGCGCAGTGGTGGTTCCGCGACCCGGGCTTCGCGGCGCCGAACAGCCTGGGCTTCACGGGCGGCCTGACGTTCGTCATCGAGCCGTAGTCCAGCCCGCGCCAAGCGCGGCAGCTCTGGCGAGGGGGGGGGGGGGGGGGGGCGGGGGGGGGGGGCGGGGCCCGGGGGGGGGGGGGGGTGTGTTGTGGGGGGGGGGGGGGGGGGCGTTGCTGCGGCGGGGGTGGGGGGGGGGGCTGGGGGGGGGGGGGGGCGCGGGGGGGGGGGGGGCGCGGGGGGCCGGCGGCTCGTCTGCC
>WYBT01000057.1 GCA_011525785.1 Planctomycetaceae bacterium | reverse complement strand
CGCGGTTGGGGATGTTGCGCGAGCCCAGCACGCGCGCGACGTTCCAGCTCTGCTCGGGCTCCTCGGCCTTGCCCTTGCCGTGCGTGAGCAGCACGAAGCGCTTGCGCAATTGCGCGAGGTGCGCGCCCTCGGGCAGTCCGGGGAGGAAGCGCGTGGGCGTGTTGTAGTAGTGGTCCGAGTTCGGCTCGCCTTCCATGAACTTGGCGAGGTCGTAGGTGCCGCTCATGCACAGCGCGAGCTTGAACACGTCGGGGTGGCGGCACACGGCGGCGAGCGCCTGGTACGCGCCGATCGACGCGCCCGCGGTCACGATCTCGATCCCCGGATCGTTGCAGTCCTTGCGGATCAGCGGCACGAGCTCGTGGTACAGGAACGAGTCGAACTTCTGCTGCGCGCGCGCGGCGAAGGGCAGCTTGTTGGACTCGGCCAGCAGCGCCTGGCCCGCGGTCGAGTCGACCGAGTAGATCTTGATGCGCTGCGCTTCGAGCTGCGACTTCAGGTAGTCGATCATCCAGAAGCGCTCGATCTCCTCGGCGTCGCCGCCGGCGGTGGGGAAGATCAACAGCGGAGTCCCGAACTCGCCCCAGCGCACGACCTTGACTTCGCGGCCAAGGCGCTCGGAGCGCCACGTCTCGGTTGCTTTCGATGCCATCGGGAGGATCGTTTCGGGCGCGACTCAGCGCTTCTTGGCGCCAGTGGACTTCTTCTTGGGCTGCTGCGCCTGCGCAGCGCTCGAGCCGACGCTTGCGGCGACGGTCGTCTGCTTGGGCGCCGCGGCGAGGGCTTCGCGCTCGCGCTTGTCTTCCTCGCGCCAGATCTGGATCTCGTTCCAGAAGTGCTCGGTGAAGCTGTCCCACTCGTGCTTGGGGAACAGGGCTTCGACCTTCTTGCGCACCGCGAGCTTGGCGCGCTCGGAACCGAAGAAGTTCCAGGCCACCTCGTCGAGGTGCGCGAGGTGCGTGGCGCAGAACTCCTCGAAGCGCTCCGACTCCATGCGCTCGCGCGCGAGCTTGGCGTAGCCCGCGAGCTTCTCGGGGTACGACAGGTCCTTGGCGGCGATGTCGAAGTACGGCTGCCAGTCCTGGTTGACGCGCATGCGCTTCTTGGTCGCTGCGACGTACAGCGCCCAGCGCAGCTTCGCCTTGACCAGCCAGGGGAAGTGGCGGTGCAGGCTCGTGACCTGGCTGTCGGGGCAGGGATTGGCGAAGTCGATCGGATGCCACACGCCGCCCTGGTACAGCGCCTCGCAGGAGTTGAAGTCCCAGCCGAAGAACGAGTTGATCGTGAGCGTGATGTCGCGCAGCACGTTCATGGTCTCGGCAGGCAGGTAGTCCTTGTCGTTCAAGTAGCGCTGGTGCAGCGGCGCCCCCGGGTCGTAGCGGATCACGCGCGTCTGGGGGCCCAGGCCGATGCAGCGGCAGAAGTGCTCGTGCGGCAGCACGCCCTTCTGGAGGTGCATGATCAGCTTGCCCGAACGGTCGTAGGCCTCGACCAGCTCCTTCTCGTTGTCGATCTTGCTGACGCCCACCCAGCCGCCGCCGTCGAAGGGCTTCATGAACAGCGGGTAGCCGACTTGCGCCGCGACGGCCGGCAGATCGAACAGCTTGGCGTAGCGCGTGAGCGTGGTCTGGAGGTCGGGCTTGTCCTCGTAGCTCTTGGGCGGCACGAGCCACGTGACCGGGATCGGCATGCCCAGCCGCATCATCGCGGCGTAGGTCGTGTGCTTCTCGTTGGACTGCACCGACCAGGGGTTGTTGAACACGTAGACATCGTTCAACACCACGGCCTTTTTGATCCACTCGCGGCTGGTGTGGTACCAGTGCGTCAGGCGGTCGACGACGAGGTCGTACTTGACCGGCTGGCGCAGCGCGAAGGGCTCGATCGTGACGCGCTCGATCTCGAACGAGACCGTGTCGGCGCCCAGCGGGAGCTCGAGATCGAGGTCCTTGACGAGCTCTTCGAAGCAGATCGGCCAACAGGTGTCGGCGCCGAGGGACAGTCCAATCTTGCGGGTGACTTTGGCCACGAATCGGTCCTTGGGGTGAGCCTTGCTGTGGGCCCGGCGTTGCGCCTTGGCTGGGGGAGAGGGCAGGGATTCTAGCGGCGCGAGAAGCGGGCGCCCGTGCTCACTCGTACACGAACAGCGACGGGCCGGGGAACAGCCAGGAGAGGCCCTCGCGCAGGCGGTCGCGCCAGTTCTCCCAGTTGTGACCGTCGCGCGCTTCGGTGAAGCGCAGCGTCATGCCGGTCGACTGCAAGAGCGGCACGATCGAGCGGTTGTAGTAGATCAGGCCCTCGTAGATGCCGCACGAAAGGTAGACGTGCTCCGCGGGCCGTCCGGGGCGCGCGCGGAACTCGTTCATGAAGCGCACCACCGGATCGAACACCGGGCCACGGTCGTGGTCGCCCAGGTCGGTGAACACGAACGAGCCCGACTGCAAGAACAGGCGCCCGAACGTGCCCGGGAAGCGCCACGCGCTCGAGAGCGACGCGACGCCGCCGAAGCTCGCGCCCATCAGGCAGCGCGCCTCGGGATCCTTGACCAGCGAGTAGCGCGACTCGAGCGCGGGGAGCAGCTCCTGCGCCAGGAAGCGCGCGTGGCGCTCGTCGCCGGCGTACTCGACCAGACGGTGGGGCGACTGCGTGAGCGCCACGACCATCGGTTGCACGTCGAGACGGTGGATCAGGTTGTCGAGCGTCGTGCGCAGGCTCGCGAACTTCAGGTAGTCCGGCCCGTCGTGCACGATGAGCAGCGGATAGCGGCGCGTCGGGCGGTAGCGCGCCGGCAAGTACACCAGCACGTTGCGCTTCTCGCCGAAGGCGCCAGAGTCGACTTCGAGTTCCTGGATCTCGCCCAGCCGCGCCTCGGGGTCGTGGCGCGCCCACTCGGGGTCCTCGTAGCCCGCGCCGCGCACCACCGAGTTGGCGCCGTAGGGGTCGCGCGCGTAGTTCTCGTTGAGCGGGTCGGTGATCAGCTGGCGGTGGCCGCCGCGGTGGATCTCGAGCTTGTACTCGACGCGCGAGCGCTCGGGGATGTCGATCGAGAGCCGCCACACCGGCGTGTGGCCGACGCGTTGGAACGAAAGCGAGTTGGGCAGTCCGTGCAGCCAGTGGCGCAGGTGCACGGAGTCCGCCGCGCCGATGTAGACGAACGTCACCGTGCGCCCGTCGACCAGCGGGAAGCGGTTGGAGCGCAGGAACTCGTCCAGCGCGTGCGGGCCCGAGTGGGCGCGCGACTCGAGATCTTGGAGCGCAGTGCTCATGCGGCGTTCACCGGCGCGAGCTCGCCGTGCTGGGAGAGCGCCTTGGCGCCCCACGGAGCGCTCCATTCGCCGGAGCGGAAGTCCATGCGCATGCGCGGGTCGAGCGCCGCGCACAGGCAGGGCTCGAAGCGCCGCGCGAAGAGCGCGATGCGCGTGCGGTCGTCGCAGCGCAGGCGGCGCGTAGCGTGGGGCAGCACCACCACGCGCTGCACGGCGCCGATGCCTGTGTCGAGCACTTCGGGGTCGGCGGCGCCGGTCGCGCTGCGGTCGTCGAACACGATCACGCGCTCCGACATCGCCATCGCGCCGGCCGACCAGGCCAGCAGCGCCTGCTCGCGGAGCAGATCGATCACGCCGAACATGCGCAGCCGGTCGAGCAGGATCGCGACGTGCCCGCCGGCCACGCACAGCGCTGAACAGTCGTCGAGGATCTGGCGCAGCTCGCCGCGATGGCGCGCGACGTGCTCGCGCTGGTGCGGCTTCCAGCGCAGCTCGAACTCGACGTGCGTCTCGCGCACGCGCTGGGTGTGCTCGTCGTCCAGGCGCTTGACGGCTTCGATCGCGCCGCGCACTTCGGGCTCGATCAGGCCGGCGTAGCCCGGGAGCGATTCGCGCCGCAGGAGTTCGCGCGCCGCTTCCATCAAGTGGCTCAGGCGCACGCGGTAGAGCTCCTGGAGCTTGCGCAAGCGGTCGTGACGCGCGCGGATCGCGCCGAGCAACTCGGGGTCGCGCTGGTGGACGTCTTCGCTGCGCCCGTACAAGTGCAGGTTGACCGTGCGTCCGCCCAGGTGCGCCGAGAGCTCCTGGTCCTCGCCTTCGCGCTCCTCCCAGCCCGCCGTCACCGCGGCGATGCGGCCGCGGATCCCGAGCGACTCGACGGCGTCCTTCAGCGTCGGCTCGTGCCGCTGCGGGCCGAGCAACACCACGTGGCTGCGCACCATGCTTGGACGCTCAGTCGGCGAAGATGTTGAGCTTCGAGCCGAAATCGTCGGCCATCTGCGCCGTGTAGGCGAGGTCGGGATTGCGGCAGGCGATCCAGCCGTCGCCCACCAGCACCTTGCGGTAGTCGCGCCGCGCCTCGCCCAGCTTGACCAGCTCGAGGTTGACGACGTCGCGGCCGTAGCGCGCCATGAGCGCCTCGAGCCCTTCGATGCGCGTGACGATGCGTCCGCCGCCGCTGGCGCGCTTGAAGACCATCGCGGCGTTGTGCTTCTTCGAGGTGTCCTGCGAGATGCGACCGTGGCAGATGGCTTCGGCCCAGCCCACGAACAGGTCGATGTCGCACGAGTAGTTCATCATGTGCACCAGCCGCGCGCCGGGCGCGCGCGCGCCGATCTCGCCGAACACGGCCTCGCCCTGCGGCGTGTAGAACCACTCCATGTGCGAGAAGCCGCTCTGGAAACCGAGCGCGCGCAGCACGGCGCGGCCCAGTTCGCGGCCCTTGCGCACGTGCGGCGCGTCGAGATCGCGCAGGCAGATGCACTGCGGACTGATCCAGTCGTTGAGGCGCGCGTCGAGCGGCTTGGGCCGATACCAGCCGACGTTCTCGAACAAGATCTCGCCGCGCGAGCAGACCGTGTCGAAGGTGAACTCTTCGCCCTCGACGTACTCCTCGATGGTCACTTCGGGCACGTGGTGCGTCAGCGCGATCGCGTTCTCGAGCTCCGTCTCGTTGCGGCAGGTGTAGGTGTCGGCCGAGCCCGCGCCGGCGATGGGCTTGATGATCAGCGGGAAGCCCGTGTGGCGCGCGACCGAGCGCGCTTCCTCGGCGCTGCGCGCACGCCCGTAGCGCGGAATGCGCACGCCGGCCTGCTCGAGCACTTCCTTCATGCGCACCTTGTCGCGGAACGGAATGGTCTGCTCGACGTTCAGGCCCTCGACGCCCAGCGCCTCGCGGATGCGCGCCGCGAGCACCATGCCCGGCTCCCACAGGCACTCGACGTGGTGGATCTTCTGACCGCGCACGCGGTCGGCGACGGCGTTCACCACCGCGATCTCGTCCCAGAGATTGGGCGTCTGGAGGTACGCGTCCAGGCTCGAGCGCGCCATCGGATCGAGCGCGGCCAGCGGCTGGTCGCCCACGCCCAGCACGCTCGCTCCGACGGTCTTGAGGCCGCGCGCGAAGTGCGGCATTTCCGCCGGGAATCCCGGACTGATCATCACGACGTTGATCATGGCGCTGAGCGGTCTGGTGGGGGAGTTGGTCGCTAGGAGCCCAATTGCACGCGCACCGTGTTGACGATGCGCTGGAGTGCGGCCTGCACCACTTCGGTCTCGCGGTGGCGCACGATCACGTAGCCGTCGCCCTCGTAGCTCGAGGACGGCGCCGCGCCCAGCTTGGGCAGCTTCGCCTCGACCACCAGGCCGCCGATCTCGCGCTGGCACTCCTCGAGTCCGTGCAGCGCGACGATCTTGCCCTCGCCCTGGCCGCGCAGGTACGCGGCGCCGCAGGCGTACTGACGCTCGGGGCGCTCGAACTGCTCGAACACGAGCAGGCGCGCCCAGGCGCTGTAGAGGTCGAAGCCGTGCGCGTACGAGATCAGCGTGCTGAACTGCGCGCCGGGCGGTCGCGCGGCGACCTCGGAGATCGCGATGCGGCCGTCGGGGCGCAGGAACCACTCCATGTGGGTCACGCCGGTGAACATGCCCAGCGCCGCCAGGGCCTTGGGGCCGATGTCGAAGATCGGCGCGAACCGCGGTTCGTCGATGCGCCGCGGCGTGATCACGCACCACTGGATCCAGGGGTTCTGGATCACCACCAGCGGCGCGGGCAGGTAGATGTTGATCGAGTGCAGCAGGTGCTGGCCGTGCAGCGTCACGGTGTCGAAGGAGAACTCCTCGCCGGTGATGAACTCCTCGAGTAGCACGGGCGCGGCCTCGCTGGGCGGGGCCGACCGCAGGTAGCCCTCGAGCTGCTCGGGGCCGTCCACGCGGAAGGTGTTGCGCGCGCCCGCGCCGGCGGGCGGCTTGACCACCAACGGATAGCCGACGACCGCGGCGAAGCGCGTGGCGTCGCCTGCGCTCGCGCACAGTTTGTGTTGCGCGCACGGCAGCCCGGCGGCGCGCAGCACGTCCTTCATGCGCGACTTGTCGCGGAAGTTCTGCGACTCGTGCGTGTCCATGCCGCGGATCGAGAGCAGCTCGCGCACGCGCGCCAGCGGCGTCTGGAGCTGCTCGAGGACGCCGATCACGCGCGCGGGCTTCACGCCCCAGCTCTCGCGCAGGCCTTCGACGGCCTTGACCAGCTCGTCGACGTCCATGGCGTCGTGGACGCGCCGGTAGCCGGCGAGCTTGCGTTGGATGTCCTCGGGGAAGCGCTCGAGCGGCTCCTGCGTCACGAGCCCCAGGCGCACGCCCTCGAGTTCGGCGGCCGCGCGCGTGAAGCGCAGCGTGGCGTCGGCGGCGAACGGAGCGACGAACACGACGTGGTGCATCGCGGGAGCATAGCCCGCTGCGTGGGGGCGGGGCTACCGGCCGCGCGGCGCAAGTGCGCGGCGCTCCTGTGCGCAGCGGCGTCGAAGCAACGACTGACGCCCGAGGCTTCGCGCCGCTATCTTCGCGCGCCCTGCGCCTGCGCGCCGCCCCACCTCCCGCATGGATCCGCTCAAAGTCCTGCTCGTGTCCTCCGAGGTCGCGCCCTTCGCCAAGACCGGCGGACTGGCCGACGTGGTCACCGCGCTCGCGCGCCACCTGGCCAAGAACAAGCACGACGTGCGCGTCGTGATGCCGTTCTACGGCCGCCTGCGGCGCTCGGAGTACGAGTTCGAGAGCCTCGAGCGACTGGCGGACATCCCGATGCGCTGCGGCGACAAGCGCTATTGGTTTTCGGTCGCGTCGGCCGAACTCCCGCGCAGCAAGCAGCGCGTGTTTTTCGTGCGCTGCCCGGAGCTCTACGACCGCGAGGGCATCTACACCCAGGATCCCGACGAGCACCTGCGCTTCGGCCTGCTCTCGCGTGCGGCGCTCGAGATCTGCCAGTGGACGCAGTGGGCGCCCGACATCGTGCACGCCAACGATTGGCACACGGCGCTGATGCCGCTGTACCTGCGCACGGTGTACGCCTGGGACAAGCTGTTCGCGCGCACGCGCACGGTGCTGACGATCCACAACATCGGCTACCAGGGCGTGGTCAGCGCCGAGAAGCTGCGCGACCTCGAGCTCGAGAACGAGCGCCGCCTGCTGTACCAGGAAGACCTGAACGACGGCCGGCTCAACTTCCTCAAGACCGGCATCCTGTACGCCGACGCGCTGACGACGGTCAGCAAGACCTACGCGCGCGAGATCCAGGGCGAGGAACTCGGCATGGGGTTGCAAGGACTCCTGCGACAGCGCGACGACCACCTGTTCGGCATCGTGAACGGCGTCGACCACGACGAGTGGAACCCCAGCAAGGACACGCTGATCCCCGCGCGCTTCTCCGCGCGCGACCTGCGCGGCAAGCTCCAGAACAAGCGCGAGCTGTGCGAGAAGTTCGGGCTCGACTTCGATCCGCGCGCGCCGCTGATCGGCTGCGTCTCGCGGCTCACGACCCAGAAGGGCTTCGAGCTGCTCCCCGACATCCTGCCGGTCGTGCTGCACCGCGAAGACGTGCGGCTGATCGTGCTGGGCACGGGCGAGGAGCGCTACGAGAACTACTTCAACTGGCTCGCGGGCGCGTT
Organism: Planctomycetaceae bacterium; assembly: GCA_011525785.1. Lineage (GTDB taxonomy): Bacteria > Planctomycetota > UBA1135 > UBA1135 > WYBT01. Next base: position 36,667 of record WYBT01000057.1, on the reverse strand, counting down.
CCCGCGCAAGGTCGCGTTCAAGGCGGGCTTCGACAATCCGCTCGCGCACTGGATCGAGGCGGCCTCCGACATGTACCTCATGCCGTCGCGCTACGAGCCCTGCGGCCTGAACCAGATGTACAGCCTGCGCTACGGCTCGATCCCGATCGTGCGGCGCACCGGCGGGCTCGCGGACACGGTGCGCGCCTTCGATTCGCAGAGCGGCGAGGGCACGGGCTTTTTGTTCGACGACTTCACGCCCGAAGCGCTCTACCACGCCATCCTGCGCGCACTCGGAGTGTGGCGCGACCCGCAGGCCTGGAGCCGACTGGTGCAGAACGCGATGCGCGAGGACTTCTCGTGGGAGCGTCAGATCCAGCACTACATCGAGCTCTACCGCCGCCTCGCGCCGCCCAAGCGCTGAGCCCCCGATACCGACTCCCAGCTCCCCTCACGGCCCCCCCCGAGGTTTCCCTCATGCACGTGCTGTTCGTCGAGCCCGGTTTCCCGCGCAATCAACGTGAATTCGTGCGCGCGCTGCACTCGGTGGGCGCCCGCGTCACCGGCATCGGCGAGTCGTCGATCGACTCGCTCGACAACGAGCTCAAGCACTGGCTCTACCGCTACGAGCAAGTGCGCTCGGTCACGGACACGGCGGCGCTGCTGGGCGTGGTGCGACGCTGTCAAGCGCGCGAGTGGGTCGATCGGCTCGAGGCCACGGTCGAGGCGCACATCGAGCCGACGGCGCAAGTGCGCGAGGCCTGCCAGATCCCCGGAACGAGCACGCGCACCGCGTTCCTGTGCCGCGACAAGCCCGCGATGAAGGAGGCGCTGCGCGCGGCCGGAGTGCCCTGCGCGCAGTCGCTCGGCACGAGCGACGCGGCCGAGGTGCGCGAGTTCGCCGCGCGCGTGGGTTTCCCGGTGATCCTCAAGCCGCGCAACGCCGCCGGCGCCGCGGGCACGTACCGCGCGAACGACGCGGCCGAGCTCGAGAACGCGATCGCGCAATCCCAGGTCGACCGCGGCGCGCCCGTGGCCGTGGAGGAGTTCATCGAGGGCCACGAGGGCTTCTACGACACGCTCTCGATCGAGGGCGCGGTCCAGCACGAGTTCGTCTCGCACTACTACCCCGGCGTGCTCGAGGCCATGCGCACGCGCTGGATCTCGCCGCAGATCTGCGTCACCAACCGCGTCGACGCGCCCGACTACGCCGAGCTCAAGGCCATGGGGCAGAAGGTGATCGACGTGCTCGGCATCGGCACTTCGGCGACGCACATGGAGTGGTTCTTCGGCCCCAAGGGCCTGAAGTTCTCCGAGATCGGCTGCCGCCCGCCGGGCGTGCGCGTGTGGGACCTGTACAGCGCCGGCAACGACTTCGACCTCTACCGCGAGTGGGCCTTCGCGATCGTGAACGGCCGCACCGAGCGCAAGCCTTCGCGCTCGCACGCCGCCGGCATGATCGCGCTGCGCCCCGAATGCGACGGCCGCATCACCGGCTACGACGGCTTCGATCTGGTCCAAAACCGCGTCGGCCCCTGGATCATCGACTGCCACATGCCGCCGCCGGGCTCGGCCACGCAGCCGGTCTCGTCGGGCTACATGGGCAACGCCTGGGTGCGCATGAAGCACCCCGACTACGACGAGCTGCGCCGCATCATGAACTTCGTCGGCGAGAACCTGAAAGTGCGGGCCAAGCCGGCCTGAGCCCCGCGGCGTCTCAGGCGCGCTCGCCGGGATGCGGCGCGACCGACGCGCGCAGCGCCAAGCCGCCGTCGCGCAAGCGTGCGTCGATTTCGAGGCCGTGCGCGAGGTTGCGCGTCTCGACCAGGATCTCGACATCGACGAAGCCCACCGGGACCTTCCAGCCCGCGCGGTAGTGCTGCACGTCGATCACGTTGCCCTTGGCGGCGGCGATCAGGCCCAGCGCGAGGTGCAATTGCCCGGGCGCGTCCGAGAGGCGCAGCTCGACCAAGTGGTAGCGCCCCGCGTTGGCCATGCCGGCCTCGATCAGGCGCGCGAGCAGGTTGAGGTCGATGTTGCCGCCGCAGATCACGACGCAGATCTTGCCCGCCGAGCGGATCTTCCCCGCGGCGAGCGCCGCCAGTCCCACGACGCCGGCCGCTTCGACCACGAGCTTGCTCTTCTCCATGGTCTGCACGATCGCTTCGGCGATCTGTGCGTCGTCGACGGTCACGACTTCGTCGACCAGCTCGCGCACCAACTCGAAGGTGCGCACGCCCACGTTGCCGACCTTGATGCCTTCGGCGATGGTGGTGGGGCGTTCGACGCGCACGCGCGCGCCCGCGTCGAAGCTGGCCTTCATGGCCGCCGCGCCCGCGGCCTGCACGCCGATCACGCGCACGTGCGGTTTGCGCGCCTTGACCGCCAGCGCCAGTCCCGACGCGAGGCCGCCGCCGCCGATCGCCACCGCGATGCACTCGACGTCGGGGAGTTCCTCCAGGATCTCCAGCCCGATCGTGCCCTGCCCGTCGATCACGTCGGAATCGTCGAAGGGGTGCACCATGGTCATGCCGCGTTCGGCCGCGATTTCGAGCGCGCGCGCCTGGCTCTGGTCCCAGTTCTCGCCGTGCAGCACCACCTCGGCCCCGTAGCCCTCGGTGCGCTGCACCTTCACCAGCGCCGTGCCCTCCGGCATCACGATCGTGGCCTTCACGCCGCACAACTTCGCGGCCAGCGCGACGCCCTGCGCGTGATTGCCGGCCGAGGCCGCGACCAGGCCTTTCGCGCGCGCGTCCTGGCTCAGCCGCAGCGCCTTGTTCAACGCGCCGCGCGCCTTGAACGAACCCGTGCGCTGCAGGTTCTCGAGCTTCAAGTGCACGTCGCAGCCGGTCGACTCGCTGTAGGTGTGCGAGTAGACCGTGGGGGTGCGGCGCAGGTGCGGGGCGAGCACTTCGCGCGCGCTCTCGATGCGGGCCAGCGCGTCGCGCAGGTGTTGGGCGTTCATCTCGGTGAGTCTAGGGCCGCGCCCTGCTCTCCAAGTCATGCGCGCCAGATCAAGCGCGCGAGTCGCCGGGGAGCGCTTCGAGTTGAGCGCGGGCCGCTGCGCGCCGCGGCGCGAAGGCGCGCGCCACCACGCTCACTTCGCCGGCGAAGGCCAGCGCGAGGTCGTCGAGCAGCGTGTAGGCGAGCGGCACGACCCACAGCGTGAACATCGTCGCGAAGGCCAGTCCCCCGGCGACGCAGGTCGCGAGCGCGCGGTAGTCGATGCCGTCGCTCGAGGGCTCGGCGATGGCCGTGGGGATCAAACCGATCACGGTCGTCATCGCAGTCATCATCACCGGCCGGATGCGGCGCGCGCAGCCGACGACCACGGCCTGGTCGCGCGCGAGCCCTTCGGCGCGCATGCGCTGCACGCAGTCGATCAGCACGATGCCGTTGTTCACGACCACGCCCACCAGGATGATGATCCCGATCCAGCCGACCGAGTCCATGGTCGTGCCCGTTGCGTACAGCGTCCAGAACGAGCCGACGATCGCGTACGGCACGGTGAACATCACCGACACCGGCAGGAGCAGCGATTCGAACAGGATCGCCATGATCACGTAGACGAGCACGGTCGAGAGGGCGAGCGCCGCAAGCAACTCGCCGAGTTCTTCTTCCTGGCGCGTCGAGACCAGGTCCTCGTCGCCGACGGAGTAGCCGCGCGGCAGCTCGAGCTGCTTGAGCGCTGCGTAGCCGATGTCGGACAGCTCCTTCTGGCGCAGCGGGTCGGACACGCGCGCCTGGATCGTGGCGGCGACCTGACCGTTGCGGCGGTAGATCTGGCGCTCGCCGCGGCCGAACTCGAACTGCGCGAAGCTCGACAGCGGCACCGCGCTCGAGCCGTTGAACACCGACAGCTCGCGCAGCGTGTTCAGGCCCGCGACCTCTTCGTCGTCGACCTCGATGATCAGCGGGATCTCGCGTCCGTCCTCCTGGTAGCGCGGCAACTGCCAGCCGCGCAGCGACCAGGCGATGTTGCGCAGCGCGGACTCGGCGCTGATGCCCAGGCCCTGCGCGATGTCGGGGTCGAACACCACGCGCACCTGCCCGAGCGCTGTGCTGTCGTCCTCGCCGTAGCGCACGCCTTCGAGCCCGGGGATGCGCTCGAGCAGTTTGACGCCCTGCGCAGCGAGCCGCTCGAGCTCCTCGGAGTCCTGTCCGACCAGTCGGAACGTGAGCAGCGTCTTGCTGCGCTCGGCGGACGCGCCCTCGTCGCTCCACAGCCTCGCCTTGTGCCCGGGCGGCGCCGTCAGCTCGCGGCGGATCTGGTTCTCGACCTCGCGATAGCGCTCGCGCGGGAGCGGCTCCTCCCAGTACAGCGAAACGCGGCCGCCGCGCGCGTCGAAGCGGTTGGCGAGGTGGTCGAACCCCATGGACTCGCGGCGCGCCTCGAAGAAGCCCTCGTAGAAGCGCATCTCGCGCTCGGCCTGCGCGAGCGTGAAGTTGTCCTCGAGCTCGATCGCCAGGTTGATCCGGCCGGTGTTCTCGTCTTCGCCGAAGGGCGTCACCGCCATGTTGGCGCGCGGCCACAGCCCCGAGAGGAGCACGGCGCACGACAGCGCGGCCGCGAGCGCGCGGTGGCGCAGCGACCAGCGCATCACCACCCCGTGCGTCACCTCGCTGAACTCGATCAGCGAGCGCCAGCGCGGGACCTCGCGCGCCGGGCGCGAGCCGGCGAGCGACAGCGCCTGCACCGCGCGCGGCAGGAACCACAACACGCAAATCAGCGCGACCACGGGCGCGGCGACGCCCGCGAGGAGCGCGAGCAGGTCCTCCAAGCGCGGATTGAGCGCGGTGGAGAAGTGCTGGCGCAGGCGCTGCTCCGCCGACCAGGGTTGGACCTGGACGTACACGCTGCGCGCGAACAGCGCCAGCACGGCCAGCGCCGCGACCCAGCGTCCGCGCGCCAGTCCACGCGCCAGCGCGTGCAGGCCGGGCCGAGCGCTGCGCGCGAGCGCGTCGAGGGCGCGGGAGCTCCAGGTCGAGCCCCAAGCCAGGCCGCGCGCAGGAGCGGAGGCCACCGGCGCGAGCCAGCCGGCGGCGCGCTCGATCACCCGCGGGCGCGGCCCGACCGCGCGGCCGGCGATCACCGGCAGGAACACCAGCGCGCCGACCAGGCTGAACATCAAGGTCAGGCACAGCGGTCGGCCGAGCTCGCCGAACATGATCCGGAGCATCGGGCTCTCGGTCATGAAGATCATCGGCAGGAACACGACGATGGTGGTCAAGGTCGACAGCAGCACCGCCAGTGCGACCTCGCGAGTGCCTTCCGCCGCGGCGCCGAGTTCGCTGCGCCCCAGGGCGCGCAGGCGCGCGATGTTCTCGATCACCACCACCGAGTTGTCGACCAGCATGCCCATCGCCAGCGTGATGCCGGTCATGGTGAGCACGTTGAACGAGCCGCCGCCGAAGTAGATCCAGGCGATGCCCACCAGCACCGAGAAGGGGATCGAGAGCGCGACCGCGAGCGTCGAGCGCACTCGACGCAGGAAGGCGAACAGCACCAGCACCGCCAGCCCGCCGCCCCACAGGCCCGCGTCGCGCAGCTGGGCCAGCGAGGCCGAGATGAACTGCCCCTGGTCGAACAGCACGAGGAACTTGAACTTGCCCTCCAGGCGCGGATCGGCCTCGAGCTCCGCGAGCGAGTCGCGCAGGCGCAGGCAGGTCTCGACGACGTTGGCCTGGCTCTCTTTTTGGACCTCGCCGTAGTAGGCGTAGCTGCCGTCGATCTTGAACAGGCGGTTGCGCACGCTCTTGACCGCCTCGACGTGGCCCACGTCGGCGATCGTGAGCCCGCCGCCGATCGGGTAGGCCTCGATCTCCTGCGGAGAGCGAAAGCGCATGTCCGAACGCAGCATCACGCGCCGCCCGCCGTCCGTGACCTCGCCCAGCGGCAGCGCGAAGTTGTCCTGCGACAGACGCGTGATCAGCTGACCGAGGTCGAGGTTCGCGCCGCGCACGCGCTCTTCGTCGAGCAGGATGCGCATCGAGTCGTCGAGCACGCCCCACACTTCGAGGTTGCCCACGCCGTCGACGGCCTCGAGCCGGCGCTTGATGACCGTGTCGATCAAGAAGTCGGTGCGCGAGCTGTCCCCGGGGTGGAGGATCGCGAAGAACGCGATCGGCATGCTGTCGTTCGACCAGGAGTTGACGCTGATCTCCTGCACCGTGTCGGGCAGCAACGCGCGAGCGCGCTCGACCCGGTCGCGCACCTCGGCCTTGGCCAAGGTCATGTCGGTGTTCGCGTCGAACTGCACCCACAGGTTCACGCTGTCGGCGCGCGAGGTGCTCTGGATCTGCTCGATGCCCGCCAGCGTGCGCAACTGCTCCTCGAGCACGCGCGCGACCTTGTCCTCGTTCTCCTGCGCGCTCGCGCCGGGGTGCATGCACCACACGCCCAGGCCCGGCTCGACCAGACCGTCGGGCATCATCTGGATCGGGATGCGCGCGTAGGCGATCAGTCCGACCACCATCAGCGCGGCGAAGATCACCAGCAGCGCGACCGGCCGGCGCACCAGACTCGTGTAGACCCCGTGCGCACCTTCCACAGACATCTGCATGGCTCACCTCGCGCGCCGCTCGAGCGCGCGCTCCGTCAACCAGTACACCACCGGGATCACCACCAGCGTCAGCGCCGTCGATGCGATCAAGCCGGCCACGACCGTGATCGCCATCGGCGCGCGGATCTCCGCGCCCTCGCCGGCGCCGAGCTCGCCGATCAGCGGCAGCCCCTGCAGCCAGCCGGTCATCGGCAGCAGTCCCATCACGCTGGCGGTGGCTGTCATCAGGATCGGACGCAGTCGGGTCTGGCCGGCCTCGCTGATCGCCGCGCGCAGCGCCATGCCGCCGTCGCGGTTCTGATTGATGCGATCGAGCAGCACGATCGCGTTGTTGACGACGATGCCGGCCAGCAGGATCAACCCGATGAACACGACCACCGAGACCGGGATGGCGAGGCCCAGCAGGACCCACACGACGCCCACGAGCGCGAGGGGAACCGTGAGCAAGATCACCAGCGGCTGCAGCAGCGATTCGAACTGGCAGGCCATCACGACGTAGACCAGGAACAGCGCCAGCGCGAGCGCGCCCTGCATGCTCGAGCGCGCCTTGTCCATCTCGCGCTTCTGACCGCCGAGTTCGACCGTGACGTCGTCGGGCAGCTCCAGATCCGCCAGGCGCGCCTCGATCTTCTGCGACAGCCCGCCGAGGTCGAGCCCGACGCCCGCGGCGGTGACCACCACCGCACGCGAGTTGCCGATGCGGCGGATCTCCGCGGGGCCCTGCATGGGTTCGATGTCGGCCACGGCGCGCAACTCGACCGGCGTGGGGGAGCTGGGATTGACCACCAGGCGCATCACGCGCTCCACGTCGTCTAGCAGGATCTCGTCGCCGCGCACGCGCACGTCGATCTTCTCTTCGCCGTCGGTGAAGCGCGTGCTCACGTTGCCCAGCACCTGATCGCGCACCAGCGTCGTCACGGCGCTCAGGTCCAGGCCGTACTGCAGCGTCTTGTCGCGGTCGAAGGTCACGCGCAACTCGGGAAAGCCCGCGCGCACGCTCGAGCGCACGTCGGTGAGCTCGGGCATGGCCGCCAGGCGCGCGTGGACCTCGCGCCCGACGCGCGTCAGGCGCTCGAGATCGTGTCCGAGCACTTCGACCGCGATGGGGGCCTCGATGGCGAAGGGCGTGGGCCGCGACACGTCGATCGAGCGCACGGACGGATGCTCGGCGCACAGCGCCCGCACCTGCGCGATCAGGGCGTCCTCGCGCGCGAGCGCCTGGGGCTGGAGCCGCACGGTCAAGCGCGCCGTGTGCTTGCCCTCGATCTCGCGCGTGAGCGCGTCCTTCTCGACGCCCACGGTCAGCGCCGTGGTCGCGACGCCGTCGAGCTCGCGCACGCGCTCGTCGAGCGCGCCCATCACCGCTTCGGTGGCTTCGAGCGGATTGCCGACGCCCGTGGCGACGTGGAGCGTGAACTCGCCCTGGTGGATCTCGGGGAGCAGCTCGAGGCCCAACTCGTCGACACGGCGCACCGACACGAAGAACAGCGCGCCGGTGACGCCCAGCGTGATCCACGGGGCCGCGAGCGAGCCCGCCAGCAGACGCACGTAGATGCGTTCGGCGACGCGCCAGGCGCCGTCGAACAGCCAGCGCAACGGCGTGAACAACAGCGCAAGCAGCTTGACCACTCCGAACAGCAGCGCGCCGACGAGCGCGATCGCCAGCCCGCTCGCAGTCAGGGTCGCACGTCCAGCGGTGCGCGGCAGCGCGGCCAGCAGCGCCGCAGGCTTCCAGCTCCAACCTTCGAACGGCCAGCGCACGGCTCGCATCAGCAGCGCCCGTGCGCGCGCCAGGGCGCCCTGCTCACCGCTCCCGAGGGCGTGCAAGGTCGCCAGCGCATCGTCCTGCGCGCGCGAGGCGAACGGCTCGGACACCCACGGGCGCGCGACGAGCATCGGGATGAACACGATGCCGACGCCCAGCGAGATGATCTGCGACGCGACCACCGTCAGCGCCTGGTCGCCGAAGATCTGCCCGGCGATGCCGTGCACGAACACGATCGGCGCGAACACGCTGATCGAGGTCATGGTCGAGGCCGCCATGGCCGAGGCCACTTCGCGCGTGCCGCGGATGGTCGCCTCGCGCAGTGAGAGTCCGTCCTCGCGCAGGCGCGCGATCGACTCGATCACCACGATCGAGTTGTCGAGCAGCATGCCGACGCCCAGCGCCAGTCCGCCCAGCGACATGATGTTCATCGACACGTCGAACAAGTACATCGGCGCGAAGGTCACGATCACCGAGGCCGGGATCGTGATGGCGATGATCAGCGTCGACGCGATCTGGCGCAGGAAGGCCAGGATCACGAGCACGGTGAGGATCGAGCCCACGATGGCCGAGTCCTTGACGTCGTTCACCGCGTCGCGGATGAACGTGGACTGGTCGCTGAGCAACTCGAAGCGCACGTCGTCGCGGTAACGCCAGGCGACGAAGTCGACGCGCTCGCGTTCGCCCCAGCTCGCGCCCTGCCCCGGGCCGCGCTTCTCGATCTCGGCCGCCGACTTGCGCTGGCCCTCGTCGCCGAAGACGCGCTCCTTGACGTCTTCCGCCAGCGACACGATGTTCGCGCCGGCCTCGCGGAACACGGCGATCTCGACCGACTCGAGCCCGCCGATGCGGCTGGAGACCTCGCGCTCGGCGAAGGTGCGTTCGACCGTGGCCACGTCGCGCACGCGGATCACCGCGTCGCCGCGCCGCACCAGCGCGAGGCTCTCGAGCTCCTCGAGCGTCGCGAACTCGTTCAGCGTGCGCACCAGGTACTCGGTCGAGCCCTCGCGGATCAGTCCGCCCGAGGCGTTGATGTTCTCGGCCGCCAGGCGCTGGGCGAGCAGCGCCGGGTCGAGCGACTGCGCCGCCATCTTGAAGGGGTCGACGCGCACGCGGATCTCCTCCTGGAGTCCGCCGCGCACCTGCACCGCCGCCACGCCGGGGATCGCTTCCAGCTCGCGTTTGATGCGCTTCTCGGCCAGCCAGCGCAACTGCACCAGTCGCTCGACGCGATCTGCGCCGGAGCGCTTGTCCGAACTCACGAGGCCGATGCGCAGGATCGGATCGAGGTTGGGGTCGTAGCGCAGGATCAGCGGCCGCTCGGCGCCCTGCGGCAGGAATACGCCGTCGAGCTTGTCGCGCACGTCCTGCACGGCGAATGTCATCGGCGTGCCCCAGTCGAACTCCAGCAGCACGTCGCTGGTCTCGGCGCGGCTGATCGAGGTCGAGCGCACCAGGCTGGGCAAGGTCGAGAGCGCCTCCTGCAGGCGCACCGAGATGCGGTCCTCGATGTCTTCGGGCGCGGCGCCGCGGTAGGTCGTGCGCACCGTGAGCGTCGGGTAGCTGATCTCCGGCAGCAGGTCGACCGGCAGCTTGCGCAGCGAGACCGCGCCGAACACGGCGAAGGCCACCATCAACATCAGCACGGCCACCGGGCGATCGGCGACCAGCGACCACAGACCTTCGGCGCGCTGCGCGGGGCCGCGCGCGGCCGACGTGTTGGGCTCGTTCATGGCGAGGAGCGCTGGGGCGCTTGCGTCACTTGGCCGCCGGCCCAGCGCCGCTCGGCGCGGCGGTGTTCGACGCGGCGCCGCTCGACTCCGCGTCGGTCGCTACCGGAGCGCTCAGCACAGCGCCGGTCGCGTCGGTGGCGAGCACTTCGGCGCCGTTCTCGAGGTCGCGGTTGCCCACCACGATCACCAGTTGCCCTGCTGCGAGTGCGCCGGCTTCGCGGGCCTCGATCTCGACGTACGTGTCGTCGCTCAGCCCCTCGAGCACTTCGACGCTCTTCGCGCGACCGGCCTCGACGACCTGGATCGTGCTGCGGTCGCCTTCGCGCTGGATGGCGCGTTTGGGCGCGACGAGCGCATCGGGGCGGCGCTCGGTGACGATCTCCAGTCGCACCAGCATCCCCGGCAAGAGGCGCGCGCGCCCGTCGCTCGAGCTGCCCTCCAGGCGCGCGGTGACGCGGAAGTTGCCGGAGGCCGCGTCGATGGTCGGCGCGACGCGCTCGATGCGGCCGGGAAAGCGCTTGCCGGGCAGCGCCTCGGCCGTGGCGAACAGTTCGAGCTCGGCGCGCGCGCTCGCGCCGCCGGACTCGGCCGCGCCGGGGTAGTCCGCGCCCGCCGCGGGGCCGAGCGCGCTGGCGAACAGCTCCAACTCGCGCTGCGGTCGGAAGAACACCGCCCGCAGGCGCGTGAGGTCAGTCAACGCGAAGGCCGGCGCGGCGCTCGAGACCGTGTCGCCGAGCTTGATCATGCGTTCGGCCACCACGCCCGCGACCGGCGCAGTGAGCGAGGTGAACGACAGCTCGAGCTCGGCGCGCGACACCGCGACTTCGGCGCGCGTGATGGCGTGCTCGCCGTTCTGCTGTTCGACCTTGGCGCGCTCGTGGGCCAGCAGCGCCGTGGCAAGGTCCGCGCGCGCGCGGTCGAGCGCGAGCAGACTGGCGTCGAGGTCCTTGGTCGAGATCAGACCCGGCGAATCAGGGCCGCCCTTGGAGATCGCGAGGTTGCGCTCGTGGTCGCGCTGCGCCTGCTCCGCCGCGCGCTTGGCGCCCTCGGTGCGCGCCGCGGCCTCGCGCGTGGCGAGTTCGAGCTTGGGGCCGCTGGCGCGCGCGTCCGCGAGCTGGCTGCGGGCGTCGTCCAGGCGCAGGCGCGCATCGCGGTCGTCCAGCCGCGCGAGCACCTGTCCCGCGGTGACCGGCTGGCCTTCCTCGATCGACAGCTCGACCACCACGCCGCCCGCGCGCGGGAAGACCTGCACCTGACTCTCCGACTCGACGCGCGTCGTGGTCTCGAGTCGGCGCACCATTTCGCGCCGCTGCAGCGGCTCGACCAGCACGCGCGCGGCCTCGCGCTTCTTCGCGGCGCTGAAGTCGGCCTCCGCGCTCTCGGTGGCGCGCTGGCACGCGGGTGCGATGACGCTCGCGGCGAGCAGGGCGACTGCGAGCCGGTGGGCAAAGCGCTTGGACGGACGGGCTTGGTGGGCGCGCGAAATCATCGCGTGGGGGCGGCGGTGGGGGCGGCGGGGGAGGCGTGTGCGCTCGGGGCGCGCGCGCTGCGCAAAGGGGGCGGTGTGCGGCGTCGCGCGCGGCGCAAGTAAACTCGCGCGCCGCATGGCGATGCTGACCCCGGCCGAGGCACTGACGAGGATTCTAGGGAGCGTTACCCCGCTGCGAGAGCGCGAGCATGTTCCGTTAGAGCAAGCGCCCGGACGCGTGCTCGCAGCGGAGCGGCGCTCGGACGTCGACCTCCCGCCCTTCGACAAGAGCGCCATGGATGGATTCGCCGTGCGCAGTTCGGACTTCGCAGAGCTGGGCGAACGCGAGTTGGCGCTGGTGGGCGAGTCGCGCGCCGGCGCGCCGTTCGACGGGTCCGTTCCCGCGGGCGCCTGCGTCGCGATCTACACCGGCGCCCAGTTGCCCTCCGACTGCGACGCGGTGGTGATGGTGGAGCAATCCGAGTCGCTCGAGGGGCGCGTCCGGCTCCGCGACCGCCCCAAGGCCGGCCAGCACGTGTGCGCGCGCGGCCAGGACCTGCGCGTGGGGCAGCCCGTGCTCGCGCCGGGCCGCAGATTGCGCGCGGTCGACCTGGGCGTGCTCGCCGCCGTGGGCTGCGACCCCGTGCCGGTCGTGCGCCGGCCGCGCGTGGCGATCCTGACCAGCGGCGACGAACTGGTTGCTCCCACGGAGCGCCCGGGCCCCGGTCAGATCCGCGAGGGCAACACGCTGCACCTCTCCGCCATGGCGCGCGCCGCTGGGGCCGAGATCGTCGAGCGCGGCGTGGTGCGCGACGACCCCGACGAGTTGCGCGCAGCCTTCGCGCGCGCGCTCGAGCGCTGCGACGTGCTCGTGACGACCGGCGGAGTCAGCATGGGCAAGTACGACTTGGTGGGGCAGGCGCTCGAGGCCTGCGGCGTGCGCGGCCAGTTCCACCGCGTCGCGATCAAGCCCGGCAAGCCGCTGTGGTTCGGACTGCACGGCGCGCAACCGGTGTTCGCGCTGCCGGGCAATCCCGTCTCGTGCCTCGTCAACCACGAGTTGTTCGTCGCGCCGGCGCTGCGTCTGATGGGAGGTGAGAGCGCCGCCGCGGGCCCGCTCCCGCGCGGCCGCTGGCGCGGAGATGCGCGCGCCGCCAACCCGCGCGAACAGCACCTGCCGGTGCGGCTCGAGTTCGAAGCGGACGGCGGCGTCGGTCTGGTCCCGGTGCGCTGGAACGGCTCCGCTGACGTCGTCGGCATCGCGGCTTCGAGCGCCTTGGCCGTGGCGCCGCTCGACACGCCGCTCGTCCCGGGCGCGCTGCTCGACTACCGCGTGCTGGGCTGACACGGCGCGCGCTCGCGCCCGACGCAGCGCGCGCTTTTCTCTTGCGGCGCGCGGCGCGTCCGGGCGAGATCTGCGGCGCGTGCCTTCCGCTACTTCGACCCTGCTGCGCTCCGCCGCGCTCGCGCTGGCCTTCGCTCTGCTGTACTTCGCCAGCCCGGGCGTGCTCGCGCGCGATGCGCTCTGGCCGTTGGCCCTGGCCGGCGTCGCGCTGTGGGCGCGCTATGCCTCGACCACCGCGCGCGGCGCGGCGCGTGTCGAGTTCCTCGCCGGCGGGTTGGGCGGCTGCGGCGTGATGTCGTGGGCGGCCTACGTCTACGAGGGCTCGCTGGTGTTCATCGGCGTGGGTTTCGGCCTGTACTTCGCCGCGCAGGGCTGGGCCCTGCGCCGTCTGGCCTCGCGCTTCCCGCTCGCGCTGGCCGCGCCGCTCGCCTGGTTGTTGTTCGAGACGCTGCGCGCTTCGCTGGAGCCGCCCTTCGGCATCCAGTGGATGCGGCTGGGCACGTACCTGCACGCGACGGAGCCGATCCGCGGTGCGGCGCGCCTGTTCGGTTTCGGCGGTCTGGGCTGGGTCTTGGCGGCCCTGGCGGGACTGCTCGCCGACCTCTGGGCGCACCTTCAGCCGCCGGCCGGAGCGCCGCGCAAGCCCAACCTCGCGCTGGCGGCGCTGTGTGGCGCGGGACCGCTGCTCGTCGCCTGGCTCTCGGCGCGCGCGATTCCGCCGCCGGTCACGGTGGACGGTCCGCGCGTGATGCTCGTGCAGCCGGGCTTCGAGCAGGCGCGCAAACGCGATCCCGACGCCGCTGACGAGGTGCACCGGCGCCAGTTGGAACTGACCGCGCGCTCCTTCGCCGAGGCCGCTGCGGCCGGCGAACCGACGCCCGATCTGGTGGCCTGGGGCGAGACGATGTACCGCGACTACGCGGTCGGGCCCGAGGTCGCCCCGGCCATGGCGGCCGGCGCGCGCTTTCCGCCCTGGCGCGGAACGGACTGGCCCGCCGACCTGAGCGAGCAGGTCGCCGCCTGGCAGCGCTTCTGGATCGACGAGCAGCTGTTCGGAGCGGGGCGCGCGCGCGGCCGCGGCGCAGCTCCGCCGGGGACGGCCTTCGCCTCCGGTGTCGAGTACATCACGGCCATCGACGGCGAACTGCGCGTCAAGAACTCGGTGCTGCTCTGGCCCGGACCCGGTCAGACGCCGCGCGGGCCGGCCAGCAAGCTGCACCTCGTGCCGGGCGCGGAGACCATGCTCGGACTCGAGCGCCTCTCGTGGGTGCGCGAGCAGATCTTCGCCATCGCGCGCTACGTGCCCGACCTCGCGCCCGCGGCCGGCGACGACCCCGTGCTGTCGTTCGAGTCGCGCGACGGACGCACCTGGCGGATGGGCGTGAGCGTGTGCTTCGACAACGCCTTCGACGACGTGTTCACCGGACCCGTGCGGCGCGCCGACGTGGACTTCCACGCCGTGTTCAGCAACGAGGCCTGGTTCGAGCGCTCCCAGGAGGCCGACCAGATGATGGCCTTCTCGCAGCTGGCGGCGATCGCCACGGGCCGGGCCGTGGTGCGCGCGACGCAGTCGGGCATCTCGGCCGTGATCGCGCCCGACGGCGCGGAGGTGGCGCGCCTGGAGGTCGACGGCGAGGGCAAGATGGTCGCGGGCACGCTGCGCGCCACGGTGCCGACGCCGGCCGGCGCGGCGCACTCGCCGTTCGAGGCCAGCGCCGATGCCCAGCCGCGCGCGCTGACTCCGTTCGTGCGCTTCGAGCGCGCCTGGACTGGGCTGTGGCTGGCGCTCGGCGCCTTGGCGCTGCTCGGGACGCGCACTCCGCGCGCGAAGGAGTCGGCCAAGGACTGAAGCGCGCAGCTTCGAGCTTCGGCGCGGCCGTAACCACCCGCGGCGGCGGGGTAGCACTGGCCCCGTGGCCGTTTCCGTGCGGCTCACGGCTGCGGGTCGCGCTGGCTCGACTCCAAGTCGCGCGCGGCGAATTCTTGACCCTTGGAAACGACCCTACCTATACTCCCGCCCCTTACGTCTCCCACGGCGGCCCGCCGTCTCCGCTTGCGCTGAGGCGACCGCCCGCTCGACGGCTCCCCCCAAACGGTCCCAATCCCTGGGTGACCTCTCAAACCGGTCCCCACCCCACGAGCGCCCGCCCACCGGGCCGCCGCAACGCAGCCCCCGCCTCAACCGGAACCCCATGAGCACTATCGGCAAGATCTTCCTGTTCGTGAACCTCGCGCTCGCGGCCGCCTTCCTCGGTTGGGCGGCGAACTCGCTCGGCAAGACGGAAGAGATGAAGAAGGCCAACGCCGCGGCGATCGCGGAGGCGACGGCCGCCCGCACCAAGGCGGAGAACGACGCCTCCAGCGCGCGCACCGATGCCCGCCAGCAGGAACAGGCCAAGGACGCGCTGCGCAACGAGCGCGACAACCTCGACGCCAGCCTGAAGAGCACCAAGACGGAGCTCGAGTCCGAGAAGCGCGCCAACGAACAACTGCGCGGCGACGTGGCGAAGATCAACGCCGCCATCGAGACCCTGAAGCAGCAGCTCCAGTCGATCGAGCAGGCCAAGGACGCCGCCGTCGCCCAGGCGCGCGAAGCCGAGCGCGAGCGCGACACCGCGCGCGACGAAGCCCAGGACGCCGGCGAGCGCCAGCGCGCCGCCGAAGAAGCCAAGACCCAGGCTGAGATGGAAATCGCGGCGCTCGAGAAGCAGCTCAAGAGCACCCGCGACCAGGTCGCGTCGCTCGACACGCGCCTCAAGGAGATGATCGCGGTCTACGGCGCGGTCGAAGTCGCGCAGAAGGCCATCGACGCCCGCGTGATGAACGTGAACTACGACCTGCAGCCGGGTCTGGTCGCGCTCAACGTCGGCAAGGCCCAGGACGTCCAGCCGGGCTACACCTTCGAGATCTACAGCGGCAACCAGTACAAGGGCCGCGTCAAGGTCCAGACCGTCTACCAGGACATGTGCGCTGCGGTGATCGACATCCAGAAGGATGGCGCCAAGATCGCGGCCGGTGACAGCGCGTCGACGCGCCTGTAGTCCTCCAGTCGCCCCAAGACGCTTTCGCGACCCAAGACCCGGCACAAGATCCAGCGCGAGAATCAACCATGGCCAAGAGCACTGCACGCTCGGCGAAGACCGAGAAGAAGGCCCCCGCCCGCGGCGGCCGCACCACGGCTGTCGAGGTGGTGGAAGAAGGCGGCGACAACGGCGTCGACGCGGCTACGGCCATCGTCACGGCCGTGGTCCTGATCGTCGCGATCGTGATGGTCGACCACGAACTCGGCGCCCTCGGCGCCGGACTGTTCTTCAAGGGTTGATCGTCAGGATTCGATCCTCCACGACGAATCGAGACCTCCAGAGACGGCGCGACGAACGATCGCAACGGACCGTCGACAATCCTCGCCAGCGCCAACTCAGCAGTCGGATCCGCACTGCGACTGCGCTCGACCAGCTGCTGAACTGAGCCTCACGACGGCCGCCCGCGCTTGATGCGTCGGCGGCCGTCGATTTGTTCTTGCGGTTGCTTTTGGCGCGCGCCGCTGCGAGTGCGATCGAGCCGCGCCAACGCGAGTGCTCGACCAAGCTGCGTTGCGGGGAATGCAAAGAAAGCACCTGCACGCGAGCGTCGACACCGGCGAGTGCATAGAATCCCGCCTCGCTGCGGCGGCTGGCGCACGGAGGCGTGGCCTCCGGCGTCGCGCGCGCGCCAGCGGCACTCGGCCTCCGACCGAGCGCTGCCCGGCGCAGGCGCGCGCCCCGCGACGAGCGCGTCGGCGGCTCGCGCCCGGGTTCGTTCCTGGGGCCGTCTCGGCGCGCTGCGTTGTTCTCCCCGAGGAAGTCCATCGAACGGGCCTGGTTCGAGAAGTTGCAAATGGCGAGCGTGTTCAAGCCGCTGGAGTGGGCGCTGGGTCGGTTCTCGGTCGACATGGGCATCGACCTGGGCACTGCCAACACCCTGGTGTGCGTGCGCGGCCGCGGGATCATCCTCAACGAGCCCAGCGTCGTGGCGGTCAAGAAGGGCACGAACGAGGTGCTCTTCGACGGCATGGCGGTCGGCAACGCGGCCAAGGCGATGCTCGGCAAGACGCCGGGCGACGTCGAAGCGATTCGTCCTCTGCGCGATGGCGTGATCGCCGACTTCGAAGTCACCGAGCGCATGTTGCGCTACTTCATCACCAAGGTGCACGAGGGGAAGACCTGGGTGAAGCCGCAGGTCGTGATCTCGGTGCCCACGGGCATCACTGCGGTCGAGCGTCGCGCCGTGATCCACTCCGCCGAGCGCGCTGGCGCGCGCCGCGTCTACCTGATCAACGAGCCGATGGCCGCCGGCATCGGCGTCGAGTTGCCCGTGACCGAGCCCCAGGGCTCGCTGATCGTCGACATCGGCGGCGGCACGACCGAGATCGCCGTGCTCGCGCTGGGCGGCGAGGTGGTCTCGCACTCGCTGCGCATCGCCGGCGATGAGCTCGACGAGGCGATCGTCAACCACTTGCGCCGCCACCACAACCTCGCCATCGGCGAGCAGTCGGCCGAGCGCATCAAGCTCACCATCGGCTCTGCCTGGCCCATGCAGCAGGAGCTCTCGATGGAGGTGCGCGGACGCGACACGATCAGCGGCTTGCCGCGGCGCGCGACGATCACCTCGATCGAGATCCGCGAAGCCCTGGCCGAGCCCGTGCGGCAGATCTGCGACGCCACGCGCGCCGTGCTCGAAGAGGCGCCGCCGGAACTGTCGGCCGACATCTGCGAGAGCGGCGTGACGCTGGTCGGCGGCGGCGCGTTGCTGCTGGGCATCCAGGACGCGATCAGCGACGCGCTCGGCATTCCCGCGCGAGTTGCGCCCGACCCGTTGACCGCAGTCGCGCGGGGCACGGGCGCGTTCCTCGAACGCTTGGACGTGTTCGCGCGGGTCTTGTCCTCGGACGAAGACGAGTAGCCTTTCCCCTGGCCCGGCGGCGCGTCGCGCGCCCGCTCCCTCCACCGTTCGCGCCGTCCCGTTTGCGCCGTGCGCCGCTCCACGTCGAGAACGCTGTTCGCGCTGGCGCTCGTCGCGAGCGCCGTGGCCGCGCTGCGTCCCGACCGCCGCACGGAGCGCCTCCAAGCGGTGCTGTTCGCGCCTGCGCGGCTGCTGGCCGAAATGTGCGCGCCGGTGCGCTGGCTCCGCTTGCGCGCGGCGCGCGCCGCCGAGAGCGCGTTGATCGAGCGCGATGCGCGTGAGCACGCCGCTCGCGTCGAACTGCAGGAACTCCAGCGCGCCGCCAGCGCCCCGCAGTCGGATGAGTTGCGCGCAGCGCGGCGCTTCGTGCACGCCGAGGTCGTCGAGCGCGCCGGCCAGCACTTCGACACGCTGGTCGTGCGCCTCGACGGTCTGGATTCGAGCGGGCTCGAGCGCGGGATGCCGGTGGCGCACGGCGACGACTTCGTCGGGCGCGTGGCGCAACTCGACGCGCCGCAGCGCGGCTACGCGCTGGTCGAACTGGTGACCTCGCGCGAGTTCGCCGTGGGCGCTCGACTCGAAGCGCTCGACGATCAAGGCGAGCCGCTGCGCGCGGTGGCCGGCGGATTGGCGGCGCACTCGCGGCGCGGGGCCGAGTTGCGGCTCGCGCTCTCCACGCCGAGCCGGCGTGAGTTGCCGGCCGTGCTCGCGCGCGTCGACGAGAGCCTCTCCACGCTCGCGCCCTTCGCAGCGCAGAGCGCGGGCTTTCGGCTCGGTTGGGTCGAGGCCTCGCCGCGCGGCGAGCACGTGCTCGCGCCCGCGCTCGATCTGCGCGGCGGCCCGTTCCGCGTGTCGATCGTCGCGCCCGAGTCGATCGAGCGCCCGCACGGACTGGCGCCGTACGAACCGCTCTCCGATCCGCACTGGGCGCCGGCGCGCGTGCTCGCACGCAGCGTGGGCGAGCGCGAGGGCTTCGTGCTGTCGGTCGGCGCGCTCCACGGCGTCGAGCTCGGCGCCGCGTTCGTGGTCGGCTCGCGGCTGATCGGGCGCGTCAGCGAACTGGGAGCGACGCACTGTGCGGTGGCCAGTCTTGGCGACCGAGGCTGGGCCTTGCCGGCGGTGGCTCTGCCCGACGACTCGCGCACTCCGATAGCGCTGGGCAACCTGGTCGCACGAGGCCGCGCGAGCGCTCCGGCGGGCGCACTCGGGTTCGAATGGAACTCGAGCGGAGTCAGCGCGCCGGGAGCGGGGCCCCTCGCGGCGCAGGTTTTCACGGGCTCGGGCGCGCCGGGCGTTCCCAGCGGGTTGTGGCTGGGTCGCACCGAGTTGCCGCGCGAGTCCGGCCGCCAGCTCCTGCGCATCGATCCGCTGGTCGAGCTGCGCTCGCTCAGCCGCGGCTTCGTGCGCCTGCGCGGGGTGACGCCGTGAGCTTCGCGACGGTGCTCGCCTGGGCTGCGCTCGCGCTGTGGAGCGTGTGGGGGTGCGCGCTTTCGCAGGAACTCGCCGCCGGCGCGCTCGGGCGGTTCGCCCCGGATCTGGGGCTCGCGCTGCTGGTGTCGTGCGCGGCGCGACTGCGCACGCGTGACCTGGGCTTGCTCGCGCTGGTGTTCGCGCAGGCGCGCGTCGCCACGAGCATCGACCCGCCGCTCGCGACGCTGGCGAGCACGCTCGGCGCGGTGGCGTTCCTGCGGGTCGTGCGCGGCGCGTTCGAACTCGCTCGACCGACGCCGCTCGCGCTGGCGAGCGCGCTGGTCGTGTGGACCAGTGAAGTGTGGCTGGCGCAAGTCGCGGGACTGCGCGTGCGCGAGCAGCTCTCGCGCGCCGCGCTCGACAGCGTGGCGTTGCCGTCGCTGTGGGAGGTGCTGTCGCACACCGCGCCCGGCGCACTCTCGACCGCGCTGGTCGTGTTCGTCGCCGCGCCGCTCCTGCGCCGCTTGCCGGGCGTCCCGGTCTTGGAGGGCGCCCGCTCGTGGCCGCTCGTCGCATCGCACCGCTGATCGCGCTGGTCGCGCTCGGCGCCGTCGCGCTGGTGCTGCGCCTGTACCAGCTCCAGATCCACGAGCACTCGACCTGGAGCGCGGAGGCGGCCGGGCTGGTGCGCTCGGGCGCGATCCGGCCCTACACGCGCGGCGCGATCCTCGACCGCGCGGGACGCGTGCTGCGCTCGGACCGCACGAGCTTTCGGCTCGAGTTCGTCTACCGCGAGTTCCGCCGGCGTCATCCGTTGGGGATCGTGGCGCACGCGCGCGCGGCGCTGCGCGGAGTCGCTGGATCACTCGAGGAGGCCTGGGGCCAGCTCGAACCCTGGGCCGAGGCGCTGCTCGCGCTCTCGCCGGAGCAACTCGACGCCTTCGCGCGCGGCGCGCCCTTGGAGGCGCCGGCGCTGCGGGTGCCGGCCTGCGACACACCCGAGCTCGAGGCGCGCCCCTCGCGCCGCGCCGACGCGCGCTTCTACCTGACGGCGCTGCTCGAACTCTCGCGCGAGGAACGCCGCGAGCTCACGCGGCTGGCGCGCGAGCGGCCCGAGCTGAGCTGGCTCGAACTCGGCGCCGCTGCGCGCAAGGTGACGCCCGAGCGCGTTCGCACGGAGCTCTTCGAGCGCCTGCGCGTCGCGCGCACCGACCTCGAAGCGCTGGCGCTGCTGCTCGCGAGCGAGCGGGCTGCGAACGAGACGTCCGCGGCTGCGGAGGCGCCCGCGGCGGACTCCGCCACCGAGCGGCTGGTGTGGGAACTCGACCAGCACCGCGAGCGCGTGGACGACAGCAGCGCCAGCGCACTGTTCCGCGAAGCGGCGGGTTTCGGCGTGCACCGCATCGAGCCGCAGATCCTGCTCGAGCACGTCGATCTCAGTTGGGTGTGCGCGCGACTGGGCTGGGATCTCGCGCGCGCTGCGCAGTGGCTCGAGCGCGAGCGCGAGGACTACCGGCGGTTGCTCGCGAGCGGACTGCCCGAGCGGCTCGCGGCGCAGGTCGAACTCGACGCACGCCGTCCTGACGCGCCACTGCTGCTGGTGGAGCGCTGGCTCGCGCCGTTCGCGAGTGTCGACGACCTCGCCGATGCTCTCGCCGCCCGCGAGCCGCTGCAGGTCGTCGTGCGCGACGAGTTGTCCGCGTTCGTCGAGTTCGATGAACGCGACTTCGAGGCCTCTGCGCCGCGCGTCGCCTTCGAGGAAGCGTTGGGCGCGCTCGCTCCAGATGCGGCGTTCGACTGGAGCGTGGTCGCGCGGCTGGAGCTGGGTCCCAACGCGCACAGCGAAGAACTGGCCGCGGCCGCGCGCGAGTGGAGCGAGGCCTTCGACGGACGCTTCGAGCGCGAGTTCGTGCGCGCGCGCAGCGCGGGAGTGCTCGCGCGCTGGGAGCAGGAGCTGCAGAGCGCCGTGCTGGCCGTGTTGAGCGCGAGCGCGCCGGGTGCTCCTGGCGAGGTCAGCGCGCCGCGGCGTTGGCCCGTTCGTGCGGAGCGGCTCGAGAAGGTCGACGAACTCGCGCGCTTCGTGCTGAAGGACCAGGGCAACCGCCCGCGCGCGGTGCTGACGCGGCCGAGTTACGCGCTGACGCACTTGCTCACGCGCCACCGCGACCGCTTCGCGGGCTTCGTGGTGGCCGACACGCACGAGCGCACGGCGCGCCTGGGGCGCGACGGCGAGCCGATTGCGCGCGCGCTGATCGGCGCGGTCGGCGCGCCCACGTACCAGGAGGAGCTCGCTGCGCGTGAACTGCGCGACGAGTTCCGCAGCCTCGCGCGCAAGGGCGTGCGCGCGCAGGAGGACGCGCAGGAGCTCGCCTGGCTGGCGCACACGCTCACGCGCCCCGACGAACTGCGCGGCCGCGGCGGGATCGAGGGCTACTTCGACCGCGAACTGTCGGGGCGCAACGGCTACCGCGAGACGCGCGGCCTGCAGGACCTGATCGACGGCTCGTTCGAGCTCGACGTGCCGCCCGTCGACGGACTGGACCTGACCCTGACGCTCGATCTCGACCTGCAGGAGGCCGCCGCCGAATGCCTCGCGGCGCCGGAGGGGCCGCCGGATCCGCCCTCGGCGGACTACGCCTGGCTGGCGCGGCCCACCGGGGCGATCGTGCTCATGCGCGTCGACGGCAGCGTGCTGGCCGCGGCCTCGCACCCCACGCGCCCGCGCGGCGAGGACGGTCGTGCGAGCGTCGCCGACGAGCCCTGGGAGCGCACGCTGCGCAAGCCGGGCTTCCAGCCGCCGGGCTCGAGCTTCAAGCCCTTCGTCGCGGCCTGGGCGCTCGACCAGCTCGCCGGCACGGATCCACGGCGCCTGCTCGAGTGCGCCATGCTCCCCGACGGTCGCGGAGCGGGCTACGTCGACGTGCGCTGCAACGTGCGCCACGGACACGGCGCCGTCGACCTGCGCGACGCGCTCAAGCGTTCGTGCAACAGCTACTTCGCGATGCTCGGCGAGCGCTTCGAGACGGACGACTGGCGCGCGCTGGCGGCGGAGTTCGGCTTCGGCGAGCCGAGCGGCGTGCGCGCGCTCGGCCGTCGTCCGGGGCTCTCGGAAGACAGCGTGCCACGCCTGTTCGAACGCGAACTGGTCGGCCGCGAGCCGCGCCTGGCGGGCAACGGGCTGGCGGTGGTCGAGCTCACGCCCATGCAGTTGGCGCGCGCCACCGCGGGCCTGGCCACGGGTTGGTTGCCGCAGGCGCGCCTGGTCGAGCGCATCGGCGCGAACGTGCTCGAACCCAGCGCGCGGGAGCTGTCGCTCTCGCCGGCTGCGCTCGACTTCGTGCGCGAGGCGATGGAGGCCTGCGCCAACGAGGCCGGCGGCTCGGCGCACGAGGCGCTGAGCGAGGCCGAGCTGGGTTGGCGCCTGGCCGCCAAGACCGGCAGCGCCGACATCTCGACCGAGCGCGTCGAGACCGCCGACGGTCAGTCGCGCGTGCGCAAGCACACCTGGTTGATCGGCTACTTCCCCGCGCACGAGCCGCGCTACGTTGTGGTCGTGTTCTGCCACGACACGCTCCAGACCGCGAGTCACTCCTCGATCTGGCTCGCGCGGCAGTTCCTGCGCACGAAGGCCGTGCGCGAGTTCGTCGCGAGCGAGGCGCAGCGTTGAAGCCGCTCGCGCCCCCTTTCGAGCGCCGCGGTGCGTTCGCCTCGGTCTTCTCGCTGCGGCTGTCGTGGTGGCGTCTGGACTGGCACGTGCTCGCGCTGGCGCTGGCTCTGCTCGCCTTCGGCCTGTTCGTCGTTCGCGCGATCGCGCTGAGCGACGCCGAGTTCGGCCGCGAAGGCGTCGACTTCTCCTCGCACCTCAAGAAGGTCGCGCTGGCCGCGCCCATGTTGGTCGTCGGGCTGACGCTGCGGCCGCGCTGGCTGCGGCGCAACGCTTGGGTGCTGTACGCGGGATCGATCGCGCTGCTCGTGCTCGTCGCGCTGATCGGCGACGTGCGCAACAACGCGCGGCGCTGGATCGAGTTGCCGCTGATCGGTTTCGACCTGCAGCCCAGCGAACTCGCCAAGCTCGGATTGATCGTGGCGCTGGCGCGCGTGCTCTACACCTCGCGGCTCGAGCGTTGGAGCGACTGGCGCGCGCCCATCGCCGTCACGCTGCTCCCGATGGCGCTAGTGGCGCTCCAGCCCGACCTGGGCACGGCGATGTCGATGGCGCCGGTGTGCGTGGGCATGCTCTACCTCGCCGGCGCCGCTCCCAGCCGCATGCTGCAGATCGCATTCGCGCTCGCGCTGGTCGCGGTGCTCGCCTACCAGTTCGAGTGGATCCACGACTACCAGTTGCAGCGCGTGGACACCTGGCTCGAGTCGTTCGGCGCCCCGGCCTTGATCGAGGGCCGCAACGGACCGGCGTTCCACACCTACCACGCGCGCGTCGCGATCGGCAACGGAGGCTGGTGGGGGCGCGGGCTGGGCAACGGCGTGGCGAACGAAGCCGGCCGGCTGCCCGAGCGCGACTGTGACTCGATCTTCGCCGTCATCGCCGAGGAGGCCGGCTTCACCGGCGCCAGCGGAGTCCTGCTGCTCTACCTGCTGCTCGTGGTGCTGCTTCTGGCGAGCGCGGGCCAGATCCGCGAGCGCTTCTCACGCCTGGTCGTGGCCGGCATCGGACTGCACTTCGGCGCGCACCTGTTCGTGAACGTCGGCGTGAACCTGGGGCTGATGCCGATGACCGGCTTGCCGCTGCCCCTGTTCTCGACCGGCGGGTCGTCGATGCTCGCGACCTTCGCGGCGCTGGGGCTCGCGCTCGGGCTGGCGGCGCAGCGCGAAGCGACCCTCGACGAAGACGCCTTCCGTGACTGAACTGCGCGTCGCACTCGCGCTCGTCGACGTGGCGATGGGCGCTGCCTGTTCGCCGAGCGCGCGCGGCGTCGAACGCCCCGTGCCCGAGTGGGTGGGTCCGCTGCGGAGCGTCATCGCGCGCGAAGAGTTCGAGTCCGCCGACGACGAGCTCGCGCGACGCGCGACGGATCCCGCGGACGAGTACTTCGCGGCGTGCCTGCGCGCCGAGCTGCATGTCAAGCGCGCCGACTACGACGCGGCGGCGGCCGAGTTGCGCCGCGCCCTAGAACGCGAACCGACGGATGCGCCGCGCGCCTGGCGCGCGTGGCTGCGCTACGAGCTGGGCTACCTCTCGTTCCAGTACGTCGGCACGCCGCAACAGGCGCTCGAGCTGTACGGCGCCGCGCTCGCGCTCGACCCGCGGCACTACAAGGCGCTGCAGCACCGCGGCCACGTGCACGCGGGGCTGAGTGCGTGGGAGCAGGCTGCGGCGGATTGGCGCAGGGCGTTGGAATGCTGGGCGGACGGGGTGGAGTCGGCGGAGCGCGAACGCACGGCGCAGGCGCTCGCCGGGCTGCTGCGCGAGCACGGATCGGAACGCGAGGCCGCCACGCTCGAACAAGCCGAGCGCGAGCGTCTCGCACGCCCCGCGCAGCGGGACTAGCAGCGGCGCGAGCTCGATTGCGCGGCTGTGGGCGCGCTTCTACACTCGCGCGCCGTTCTGCGGGATCGACGCGGCGCTTTCGCACGGGTGCGGAGCGCGGTTCGAAGGCGCGCGAACGCACGGGGCGAGGAGCCCGACAGCGAAGCTATGGAATACAACGCAATCGGCATGGTCGAGACCAAGGGCCTGATCGGCGCGATCGAGGCCGGCGACGCGATGGTCAAGGCCGCCGAGGTGGCCCTGTTCGGCAAGGTGAACATCACCGCCGGCTACAACACGATGTTCGTCAGCGGCGAGGTGGGCGCGGTCAAGGCCGCGACCGACGCCGGGGCCGCCGCCGCGCGCCGCGTGGGCGAGCTGGTGACGGTGCACGTCATCCCGCGCCCGCACGAGCAGCTGTGGAAGCTCCTGCCGGACCTCAAGCCGGTCAAGCGCGGCGCCTACAACGCCAACCCGGACTAGCTCGTTCCGCGGTCCGCCGCCGTCGAGACGATCCCCGCGCGCGTGAGCGGCGCGGAGGACCATCGCCGCGGCTGCGGACCACGAAGGCGCCCACGTGCAACAGCTCGACCCCGACCTGCGCGCGCTCCAGGAAGTGCGCGACTACGTCTCGCGCGCCCGCGTGGCCTGCGAGGCGATCCACGGTTGGTCGCAGACGCGCGTCGACGAGGTGTGCAAGGCTCTGGTCGATGCGGCCGCGCGCTCGGCCTACGACCTGGCCAAGCTGGCGGTCGAGGAAACCGGCATCGGCCGCGTCCACTACAAGATCCTCAAGAACCTGTTCGCGGCCGAAGGCACGTGGGCCTCGATCAAGGACGAGAAGACCGTCGGCGTGATCGCGCGCGACGCGCGCAAGGGCCTGGTCGAGGTTGCGACGGCGTCCGGAGTGATCGCGGGCATCATCCCGACCACGAATCCAACCTCGACCGCGATCTTCAAGTCGCTGATCGCGCTCAAGGGCAAGAACGCGATCGTGATCAGCCCGCACCCGCGCGCGCGGCGCTGCATCGGCGAGACGGTCGAAGTGCTGCGGCGCGCGCTCGAGCGCATGGGCGCGCCGCAGGACCTGGTGCTGTCGCTCTCGAACCCCACGATCGAGTCGACCGGCGCGCTGATGAAGCACAAGGACGTCGCGATCATCCTCGCGACGGGCGGCACGGGGCTGGTGCGCGCGGCGTACTCGTCGGGCAAGCCCGCGTACGGCGTCGGTCCGGGCAACGTGCCGTGCTACGTCGATCGTTCCGCGGACGTCGCGCTCGCGGCGCGCACCGTCGTGCAGAGCCAGAGCTTCGACAACGGCACGTTCTGTTGCTCGGAGCAGGCGCTGGTGCTCGACAAGCCCATCGAAGCGCAGTTCCTCGAGCACATCCGCCGCGCCGGCGCGTACGTGTGCAACGAGGAAGAGACGCGCAAGCTCGCCGCGCTGTGCAACAAGGGCGGGCACATGAACCCCGACGTGGTCGGGCAGGATCCCTGGAAGCTCGCCGAGTGGGCGGGCTTCAAGGTTGCGCGCGAGACGACGCTGCTGCTCGCGCACCAGGGCGGCGTCGGCAAAGACTGGCCGCTCTCGATCGAGATCCTCGCGCCGGTGCTCTCGGTGCACTCGGTCGACGGCTGGCGCGAAGGCTGCGCGGTGTCGATGCAGATCCTGCGCTACGACGGACTGGGCCACACCTGCGCGGTGTGGGCGCGCGACGAGCAGGTGCTCGAGTCGTGGTTCCTCGAAAAGCCCGCCAGCCGCATCATCGTCAACGGTCCCTCGTCGCAGGGCGCCGTGGGCTACAGCACCAACCTCGTGCCGTCGGTGAGCCTGGGCTGTGGTCCGCAGGCGGGCAACATCACCTCCGACAACATCAGCGCGCGGCACCTGGTCAACATCAAGCGCGTCGCCTACCCGCGCCAGGAATGGGAGAGCGTGCAGCAGCGCGACCACGCGCGCGCGGCTCGCATGGGCGGCGAAGAGGCGCCGCGCGGCTCGCTCTTGCCCGGTGATCCTGCCCTGAGCGGCGGCGCGCCGAGTCGCTCGAGCGCGTTCGCGGCGCCTGCAGCGAGCAACTGGCAGGGCAATGCTTCGTTGCGCGAGGCGGCGCCGACTCAGCCGCAGCGCGCAAGCGCAGCGACGACGGCGAGCGCGACACCCGCGCCGACCTTCTCGACGCCCAAGGTCTCGGCCGCTGTGAAGTCGCCCGGTGGAACTCCTGCGGCCGCCCCGCTCGCGAGCGGCGGCTCGGCCGGCAGCAGCGCTCCGCGCGTCGCCAACTCGTCGACGCCGGCGCCGGTCAACGTCCCGAGCCCTGCGGGCCGCGCGCACTTCGCCGGCGGCTCGCTCTCGGTGGACGAGATCCAGAGCATGATGAGCCACGCCGGCGCCGGCTGCCCGATGGGGCCCTGCAAAGGCTGTCCGCACCACAACGTCGCGACCGGCGCGTGCCACGCGTGAGCGCGACGACGAACGAATCCAACGCTGTCCCCAAGC
Source organism: Planctomycetaceae bacterium (assembly GCA_011525785.1). GTDB lineage: Bacteria > Planctomycetota > UBA1135 > UBA1135 > WYBT01. The sequence goes on along the minus strand of WYBT01000057.1, from coordinate 9,481 downwards.
ACTGCTAGAGAATTGCCATGACAAGTGAAAGCCTCACCGCCCTGGGCATGATCGAGACCAAGGGCCTCGTCGGCGCGATCGAAGCGGCCGATGCGATGTGCAAGGCCGCCAAGGTCACCCTCCTGGGCCGCTATGAGAAGTCCGGCGGCGCGCTCGTCACCGTGATGGTGCGCGGCGAAGTCGGCGCGGTGAAGGCCGCGGTCGAGGCCGGCGCCGCCGGCGCGCGGCGCGTCGGCGAGCTGGTCGGCGTGCACGTCATCCCGCGCCCGGCGATCGACCTCGAAGAGTTCCTCCCGCCGACGCCGGACGAGTCCAAGAAGAAGTGAGTGGCGCCGCGCCGCGCCAACGGCGGCGCGCGTGAGCCCTCCCTGCAACCATGCCCGCTCGGCAATCCAGCGCCCTAGAGCTGCGCGGCGCCGTCGTGATCGACGCCATGCAGCCGCAGTTCGCCGCCACCATCGCGGCGAACTCCGACGGCTATTTCCCCGTCGTGGGCGAGAGCGCGTTCTGGCTCGAGGCGCGCCCGGGCATCGTCATCAACCGCTTGATGGACGTCGCGCTGAAGAAGTGCGACGTGCGGCCCGGCGAACTGGTGACGGAGCGCTCGTACGGCACGCTCGAAGTGCACGGCGCCGACCAGGCGCAGGTGCGCGAAGCCGGCCGGCTGATCCTGCAGGCAGCGGGCGTGACGCAAGACGATCAGCTCAAGCCCAACGTGCTCACCGACGAGGTGATCCGGCAGGTCGACTCGCACCACGCGATGCTGATCAACCGCACGCGCGCGGGGATGCTCCTGCTCGCGGGCGACACGCTCTACACGCTCGAAGTCAATCCGGCGGTGCACGTGCTGCTCGCCGCGAACGAAGCCGAGAAGGCCGCGCCGATCCGCATCGTGGGTCTGGGTTGGAACGGCGCGGTGGGGCGCCTGCGCCTCGCCGGAACCGACGCCGCGATCGAAGCCGCGGTGCAGGCCGTGCAGCGCGCACTCGCGAACGTCCCCGGCCGCAGCAACGTGGGCATCGACTGATGCAGTCTGCGTCGCTCACGCACGGAGGCGCGCCGTGTTCCTAGGTCGAGTCGTGGGCGAGGTGTGGGCCACGCGCAAGATGGCCGATCTCGAAGGCAAGCGCCTGCTCGTGATCGAAGCGCTCGACGAGCGCCGCGAGCCCGGCGCGTCCAAGGTCACGCCCGTGGTCGCCGCCGATCCGCTCGGCGCCGCGTTGGGCCAGCGCGTGATCGTCGCCTTCGGCAAGGCCGCGCGCGTCGCGTGCGGCGGCGACGGCGACTTCGCCTTCGAGGCGGCGGTCGTCGGCATCGTCGACGACTTCGACATCCCGGCGGCGCCCGACTCCTGGCGCGCCAATCCCGGCGGCGAGCCGCGCCCTGTGAGCCCTGCGACGGAGAGCCCCTCGACCACGAGCCGCGCAAAGTCGCGCAAGAAGGGCGCGTAATGCTCGTCGGCACCGTCGTCGGACACGTGTGGAGCACGGTCAAGGACCCGACCTTGACCGGCCTGCGCTTCCTCGTGATCCAGCCCTACACGCTCGGCGGTCAGCCCAGCGCGGAGACGCTCGTCGCCGTCGATCCGCTCGGCGCGGGCATTGGCGAGCGCGTGCTGGTCGTGTTCGGCCGCGCTGCGCGCCACGCCATCGGCCGCGGTCACGACATCGGCTTCCAGACCGCCGTCGCCGCGATCATCGACCGCATGGAGCTCGACGGCGGCGCGTCGGTCGGTCCGACGGCGGCCCACGACCGATCACCCGCGCCCTGAACTACGCACAGCGCCGCGTACGCCATCACCGCGCCGCGCGCACACAGGCCTCAACCATGAACCGCAACGACTTCAATCCCGAACTGCGCGACGACGCGTCGCTCGAGCCCTGCATTGGCCTGGTCGAGCTGTGCTCGGTCGCGCGCGGCGTCGAGTGCGCCGACGCCGTGCTCAAGGAGGCCAGCGTCGAGCTGCTGTTCGCCACGCCCGTGCACCCGGGCAAGTACGTGCTCCTGTTCACCGGCTCGGTGCAGGACGTGCGCTCGAGCGCGCGGCGCGGCGCGGAGCTGGCGGGCTCGGACCTGGTCGACCAGCTAGTGATCCCGCAGCTCCACGAACAGATCGTGCCGATCCTGAAGCGCAAGGGCGGCCGCATCCAAGGCCAGCTCGACGCGATCGGCGTGATCGAGACCAACACGGTGGCGAGCGCCATCGTCGCCGCCGACGTCGCGCTCAAGACCGCGACCGTCGACCTGGTCGACCTGCGCATCGCCAACGGCCTGGGCGGCAAGAGCTTCTTCGTGCTCACCGGCCCGGTCGCCGACGTGCGCTCGGCGGTGCAGAGCGGCGCCTCGAACGCGCAGGCCGCGGGACATCTGGCGCGCGAGGTCGTGATCCCGCGCCCGCACCCCGAGCTGGTCGAGCATCTCTAGAGCCTCCCCGGGGCGCGCGAGGCAAAGTGTCGGGCAAGCGGCTGGTCACCGAGAGCGACGTCCGCGCGCTGGCGCGCGGCGCCGAACTCGTCGTGCCGCCGGACACGATCGTCACACCCGCGGCGCTCGACCTGGCCTTCGAACGCGGCGTGCGCATCGTGCGCTCCAAGTCCGACGCGCCGAAGTCGGGCGCCTGCGCGTGCGGCGGCGCCTGCTCCGCCGGCGGCCAGCCCTGCGCGTGGAGCAAGCTGCTCGGCAGCGACGGCACGTACGTGGTGGTCGTCAAGAACGGCGTTGCGAGCATCGCGCGCCTGACCGAGCAAGGCCCTGTCCCGTTCTCCTGATTCGCCCCAAGCGATGGCCAAGAAGTTCATCACCACCGAAGACGTGCGGCGCGCCGGAGCGGGGCAGATCGTGGTCGACGCCGAGACGATCGTCACGCCGCAGGCGCTGGAGTTCGCCGCGCAGAGCGGCGTGCGCCTCGTCGATGCGCGCGGCGCCGGCTGGAGCGAACCGGCGCCCGACCGCGGGCCCGATGCGCAACGCGCGATGCGTTCGCTGCCGCACTTGCCCGAACCGGCCAGCGACTCGGACATCGACAGCACGCAGATGGTCGTGGTGACGGCCGTGGGGCGCAACCGCGCGGGCGTGCTGGCGGAGATCACGTCGGCGCTCTCGGGGCTCAACGGCTCGGTGCACGACATCTCGCAGAAGATGGTGCAGGGCTACTTCCACCTCGTGCTGACCGTCGAGGTCCCGCCGGGCAGCTCGTTCGCGCAGCTCAAGCAAGTGCTCGAGTGCCTGGGCGGCCAGGACGACTACGTGTGTCGCGTCATGCACGAGCGCGTGTTCCGCTTCATGCACCGGCTGTGAGCCCGCGGGCCACTCCACCAAGCGCGCGACCACGATGGGCTTCACCGACCAGGAGATCCTCGAGACGATCCGGATGTTCGAGCTCGAGACGCTCGACATCCGCACCACGACGCTCGGCATCTCGCTCTTCGACTGCGCCGACAGCGACATCGAGAGCGCCTGCGAGAAGATCTACGCCAAGATCGTGCACCACGCGCGCAACCTGGTCGCGGTGGGCAATTCGATCTCGACCGACTACGGCATCAAGATCGTCAACAAGCGCATCGCGACGACGCCCATCGCGTGGGTCGCGGCCGCGTGCGGCGAGCGCGACCTCGTGCCGTTCGCGCGCGCCATGGACGCCGCGGCCAAGGTCTGCGGCGTCGACTTCATCGGCGGCTACAGCGCCTATGTCTACAAGGGCCTGACCAACGCCGATCGCGCGCTGCTCGAGTCGATCCCGCGCGCGCTGGCCGAGACGAAGTCGGTGTGCGCTTCGGTGGCGCTCGGATCGACGCGCGCAGGCCTCAACCTGGACGCGATCGCGCGCTTCAGCGAGCTGATCCTCGAGACCGCCGCGCTCACGGCGGACCAGGGCGGGCTGGGCTGCGCCAAGCTGGTGTGCTTCTGCAACGCGGTCGAGGACAACCCCTTCGTCGCGGGCGCGCACTCGGGCGTGGGCGAGCCCGAGACGGTCATCAACGTCGGCGTGAGCGGTCCGGGCGTCGTTCGTTCGGCGCTCGCGCGCCTGGGGCCGCAGGCCGACATGCTCAGCGTGGCCGAGACGGTCAAGCGCACGGCCTTCAAGATCACGCGCATGGGCGAACTCGTCGGCCGCGAGGCGGCGCGCCGCATGGGCACGACCTTCGGCATCGTCGACGTGAGCCTCGCGCCGACGCCCGCCATCGGCGACTCGGTCTCGGACATCCTCGAGCTGATCGGCGTCGACCGCACCGGCGCGCCGGGCACGACCGCGGCGCTCGCGATGCTCACGGACGCGGTCAAGAAGGGCGGCGCGATGGCCTCGTCCAGCGTCGGCGGCCTGTCGGGCGCGTTCATCCCCGTGAGCGAGGATGCGGGCATGATCGAGGCGGTGCGCGTGGGCGCGCTGTCCTTGGCCAAGCTCGAGGCCATGACCAGCGTGTGCTCGGTGGGGCTCGACATGGTCGCGGTCCCAGGCGACACGCCGGCCTCGACTCTGACGGGCATCATCGCCGACGAACTCGCCATCGGAATGGTCAACAGCAAGACCACCGCGGTGCGGATCATCCCGGTGCCGGGCAAGGGCCCGGGTGAGATGGTCGAGTGGGGTGGCCTCCTGGGCACTGCGATCGTGCAGGACCCCGGCCGATTCGGGTGTCGCGTGCTGCACGAGCGCGGCGGGCGGATCCCCGCGCCCTTGCAGAGCTACAAGAACTGACGCGGGGCGCGGCGCAGTTCCAGCCTTGCGACACGGCGCACGGGGCGCGTCGAGGGGGTCAAGTCGATCTGCGTTGCAGTCGATGCGGAGCGTGCGGAACGTCCTTCGCGTTCTCGCTCCCTCGCCTCGCACGTCCCTCACGTGGCCGACTCCATCCTGTTCGTCGACGACACGCCTCAGGCGCTCGACGTGATCGTGCGGCTCGCGCCGCCGGGCTTGAACGTGGCGACCGCCGCCAGCGCTGACGAGGCGCTGGCGCTCGTCCGCGAGCGCGGGCCCTTCGCCGTGGTGGTCAGCGACTACGAGATGCCGGGCGTCAAGGGGGTCGACCTGCTCGCGAGCATCCGCGCGACGGCGCCGGAGACCGTGACGATGCTGCTCACCGGCGTCGTCGACGTCGACGTCGCCATCCAGGCCTTGCACTCCGGCCGGATCTTCCGCTTCCTCGAGAAGCCCTGTCCGCGCGAGGTGCTGCTCAGCTCGCTCGAGGAGGCGCTGGTCGAGCACCGCCTGCGCGTCGAACAGCGCGCGCGCGCCGAACAGTCGGAGTTCTCGTGCGAGGTGCTGGCCGAGTTCAACGCGCAGCTCGAAGGCATCGTCCACGAACAGACCACGCACCTGCTGCGGCTGCACAGCTTTGCTTCGCAACTCGCGGCCTGCGACACGCTCGCCTCGGTCGCGCTCGCAGCGGCGCGCGCGGCGAGCGAATTGTGCGGCGGGCGCGCGTCCTCGGTGTCGCTCATTGGCGAGGCGCCTGCGGCGTGGCCCGACGCTTCGCACCTTCGCGACGGCGCCGTGTTCGTGATCGAGTCGAACAACGACTCGCTCGGCCTGTTGCGCATCGAGGCGCTCGACCGCGTCGGTCGGCCGCTCAGCTCCTCACAGCAGTGCTTGCTGCGCTCGGTGGCGGCTTCGGCCTGCGTGGCCGCGCACAACGTGCTGCGCCGCCGCGAGCGCGACGAAGCCCAGCAGGCGACGATCCTCGCGCTGGCCAAGCTCGCCGAGCACCGCGACAACGAGACCGGCAAGCACCTCGATCGCGTGAGCCTGTTCTGTCGGCTCATCGCGCGCGGACTGCGCGAGGACGGCTGGTTCGCCGATGTGATCAGCGACGAGTGGGTCGGCGTGCTCGAGAAGTCGGCGCCGTTGCACGACATCGGCAAGGTGGGCATCCCCGACTCGATCTTGCGCAAGAACGGCAAGCTCACGGCGCAGGAATGGCAAGTGATGAAGACCCATGCGCAGATCGGCGCGCAGACGTTGCGCAGCGTGATGGGCGACGGCGCGCCGCAGCCTTTCCTGGCCATGAGCCACGACATCGCCTGGTGCCACCACGAGAAGTGGGACGGCGGCGGCTATCCGCGCGGCCTGGCGGGTGAACAGATCCCGCTGTGCGCGCGCATCGTGGCGCTGGCGGACGTGTACGACGCGCTCACCAGCGAGCGGCCGTACAAGCGCGCCTGGAGTCACGAGGACGCGCTCAACTGGGTGATCAACGGCTCGGGCTCGCACTTCGATCCGCGCGTGGTCGACGCCTTCGTCCGGCGCGCGGCGCAGGCCGACGAGATCCGCTCGCGCCTCGCCGACGATCCCGCCGATCCGGTCGCGCCCGCGGACTGAGCGAGCCGCTCGCGCGCGTCGAGGCGAGCACGCTCGCACCGGGCGCAGCGCGAGCGCTACGCTCTGGCGCTCGGCCATGCCCGCCTGGAAACGCACTTTCGCGGCCGTGTGGGCCGCCAACCTGGTCACGGCGATCGGGATGCAGGCCTTCCTGCCGTTCTTCGCCAGTCACCTCGAGGCGCTGGGCCTGCGCGATCGCGACGAGATCGCGCTGTGGGCCGGCTTGCTGTTCGGCGCCGCGCCGCTCTCGGCCGCGGCCGCCAGCCCGCTGTGGGGCGCGCTCGGCGACCGCTTCGGGCGACGACTCATGGTGCTGCGGGCGATGCTCGCCATCACGATCTTCGTCGGTGCGATGGCTTTCGCGCGCGATCCGTGGGACATGCTCTGGCTGCGCATCGCCCAGGGCCTGTTCTCCGGCTTCCTCGCGCCGAGCTTGACGCTGGTCAGCGTGCAAGCTCCCGCCAACGCGCAGAGCCGCGTCACGGCCTGGCTCAACACTTCGATGGTGCTCGGCGCGGTCGTCGGACCTGCGCTGGGCGAGCTCTTGCGCGTGCAGCTCTCGCTGCAGGCGGTCTACTTCGTGGTCGCCGCGCTGGCCGGCGTGTCGGCGGTGGCCGTGCTGCTGTTCGCGCACGAACCTGCGCGCGAGCACGTCGGGCTTGGGGCCGCGCCGCTGCGCAGCGTGCTGCGCGAGAGCCTGGGCGACATCACCCAGTTGCGCGCCAACCGCGCGCTGCGCTCGGCGGTGGTGCTGAGCTTCTGGATCCAGTTCGGCATGGGCGCGACCCATCCGCTGCTCGAGCTGCACATTCGCGACCTCGACTCGTGGTGGCCCGCGCTGCCGCCGAGCACGAGCGCGCTGTTCAGCGTGATGGCTGTCGCCAACCTGGCTGCGATGCCCTGGTGGGGCGCCGTGGGAGACCGCCGCGGCGCTTCGCGAGCGCTGGTGTGGTGCGGAGTCGGCTGCTGCGCCTCGCTCGCGGTTCAAGCGCTCGCCACGAGCTACGAGGCGCTGCTCCTGGGGCGCATCGCCTTCGGGGTGGCCATCGCCGGCTCCGGACCGCTGGCGTTCGGCGTTGCAGCCCAGGAGTCCACCCTTGCGCAGCGCGGCGGCGCGATGGGGCTGGTGTTCGCCGCCCGCTGCTGGTCCGTGGCGCTGTCTTCGATGGCCGGCGGGGCCGTCGCCGCGCTGGTCGGCGTGCGCGGCGTGTTCCTGCTCAACGCCCTGGTGCTGGCGGGCTATCTGCTGCTCCTGCGGCGCGCTTCAGCGACGCCCGCAGTGGCCCTCGAAGCTGGGATTTCCACGGATTGTCCACAATCCGTTGTGGGGGATGGACAGATGCGCCCCAAGGGGTAGCCTCCGCGCCCGGAGGTCCCCGCAGTGCACAAGCCCATCCGCATCTACTTCGTCGGCGCCCATTCCACCGGCAAGACCACGCTCGCGCGCTGGGTGCGCGACCACTACGGCCTGCCGATGATCTCGGAGGTCGCCCGGGGCGTGCTGGCCGAGATGGAAGAGCAACTCGACCGCCTGCGCTCGCGCCTGGAGGTGGTCGACCGCTACCAGACCGAGGTCTTCGCGCGACAGATCGCCGCCGAGGCCTCGCAGCCGGGCGCGTTCGTCTCCGACCGGGCTTTCTGCAACCTGGCCTACGCCGCGCAGCATGCCACGGTGCTGGGCCAGCTCGCAGGCGACCCCAGGCTCGAGCGCTACATGCAGTCGGTGCGCACTGGGCTGGTGTTCTTCATCCGTCCGCACCGCGAACTCCTCCACGACGACGGCGTGCGCGCGGGCGTCCAGTGGGACGAGGTCGTGCGCATCGACGGGATGGTGAAGCTGATGCTCGAGCTGTTCCGCATCCCGTACATCCCGATCGACTGCCTGCCGATGCAGGAGCGAGTGCGCCTGGTCGAGCGCGTGTTCGCCCTCGCCGGCGTCGAGCCGCTCGAAACTGAAACGCCGCTGATCTGGCCGGCCAGGGAAGGCGAGCGGGAGGGCGAGCGCGAGGGCCGCGGCGGACGCGAAGGAAATGGCTCGCATCCGCGCGCGGAAAACGGGGCGAATCGCTAGTCTTTTCGGCCCTCGCAACCGGCGCACTCTCGCGCCGCAGCGCGGACTGGTCTGTTCGTCTTTCGCATCGCGCGACGCCGCAGTGAGTGTTCACGCGGCTCGGCGCGCGCCATGTGGCCCCGATTCGCGGCCGCCGCGCGCGAGCGCGCTCTCAGGTCCCTCTCTCTCGACTCCAACATGCTCAATTCGCTTGTCCCCGTGGCGCTCTGGCTCGCTGCCAACGCCGTTCCCGTGCAGCCCGAGGCCGCCTCGAGTGCTCCGCTCGCCGCGCCGATCGTCCAGGATCCCGCCGCCGCGCCCGCCGCGCCCAAGTGGACCGGTCAGGTCAACGCCGGCTTCACGCTGACGACCGGCAACTCGGAAACGCGTCAGGCCAATGCCTCCGCCGAAGCGCAGTACGCGCGCGAGAAGGACCGCATCACGCTGGGCTTCTTGTGGGTCTACGGCGACAACAAGAACAACCCGCAGAACGACTGGGTGCTGGTCGACCGCAAGACCTTCGGCCGCGCGAAGTACGACTACTTCTTCGCCGAGAAGACCTACGGCTACGGCATGGTGACGGCTGAAGGCGACTTGCTGCAGGACATCTCCCTGCGCTGGACCGGCGGCGCCGGACTGGGACATCAGTACTACGACACCGACACTTGGAAGTTCGGCGTCGAAGCGGGGGTCTCGTACATCGACACCGACTACGGCAACGTCGCCTCGACCGACACCGAGGACATCGCCATCCGCGTCGCGACCAACGCGGCCTACAAGCTGAGCGAAACGTGGAGCTTCCTCCACACGCTCGAAGCCTATCCCTCGGCCGAAGACAAGGACGACTTCTACGGTCGCTCCGACTTGCGCGCGGCCGCGGCGCTCACCAAGAACATGCTGCTCTCGCTGCAGTGGGTGGTCGACTACGACAACACGCCGGCGCAGCCCGAGCGCGTCGACCAGCGCTACCTGCTCTCGCTGGGCTGGAAGTTCTGATCCGCGCTGAACTCCGGATCTCGATCCGGGGCGCGAGACTCGCGGGGGGGGGGGCCAAACCCCCCCCCCCCCCCCCCCCCTTGGGGGGGGGGGGGGGCGCGCCCCCGCCCGTGGGGCGG
>WYBT01000056.1 GCA_011525785.1 Planctomycetaceae bacterium | reverse complement strand
GCTCCGCGCCGGCGCGCGCCCCCGGCCGCCCCCCCCCCCCTGCGCGCCGCCCCCCCTCTGTGTCCCTGGCTCCCGCCCGGCGGGCCCCCCCCCCTCCCCCCCCCCCCCCCCCGCCGCGCTTTCGAGGGCGTGCGCTCAAGGCGGCCTGGCCCGCATCTCTCACCAGAACCTGCTGCGGCCGCGCTATCCCGCGCCTTGCTGCGCCGTTGCGTCGGCCTGGTTCCTCAACGACCTGCCAGGTCGCCTCCGGGCGAACCCGACGCCACGCCTTGCGCGGCGTCGAGCGATCGCGGCCCATCTACGCTTCTGGTGAGCGCTCCGGGCCAGCGCGCCGCGGCGGGAAGTAGCGACGACCGGCGAGGCCCGGAGGCAGACAGACCATCTCGTCCTTGGCGCGCGGGTCGTCGTGCGCGTAGCGGTAGCCCTCGCCGTAGCCGGCGGCCTTCATCAACGCCGTCGACGCGTTGCGCAGGTGCAGCGGCACGGGCTCGGCGGCGGTGCGCTGCACGTCCTCCACCGCCGCGCGGTGCGCCACGTAGAGCGCGTTGCTCTTCTTGGCGCGCGCGAGGTACACGGCCACCTGCACCAGGGCCAGTTCGCCTTCGGGCGACCCGAGCCGATGCCAGGCGTCTGCGCCGTCGAGCGCAATGCGCAGCGCGAAAGGATCGGCCAAGCCCACGTCCTCGACTGCGATGCGCACCAGCCGGCGCGCGAGGAACTCGCGGTCCTCGCCGGCCTCGAGCATGCGCGTGAGCCAGTACAGGCTCGCGTTTTCGTCGCTGTTGCGAATGCTCTTGTGGAGCGCCGAAGCGAGGTTGTAGTGCTCCTCGCCGGAGCGATCGTAGGCGAGCTGCTTGCGCTGCAGCGCCTGCGCCAGGAGCGCGTCGTCCAGCACGCCGCCGGGCGGAGCGATCGCCGCAGCGGTCTCGAGCAGGTTGAGCGCCCGTCGCGCGTCGCCGTCCGAAGCATGGGCGATGCGCTCGAGCGCCTGGCGGTCGACGCGCAGCCGCCCAGCCAGTCCGCGCTCGTCGCGCGCCGCCCGCTCGAGCAGCGCCGCCAGGGACTCGATCGAGAGCGGCTGGAGCACCACCACGCGCGAACGCGAGAGCAACGCGCCGTTGAGCTCGAACGAGGGGTTCTCGGTCGTCGCGCCGATGAGCACGATGTCGCCGCTCTCCATGAAGGGCAGGAAGGCGTCCTGCTGAGCCTTGTTGAAGCGGTGGATCTCGTCGACGAACAGCAACGTGCGCTGGCCAGTGCGCGCGCGCTCGGCGGCGGCAGCCTGCATCACTTCGCGGACTTCCTTGATTCCCGACAGCACCGCAGAGAAGGGCGTGAAGCGCAGGGAGCTGCGCTGCGCGATCAGGCGCGCCAAGGTGGTCTTGCCGACGCCCGGCGGCCCCCACAGGATCAGGTTCTGGCGCAACTCGGACTCGAGCGCACACGCGAGCAGCTTGCCGGGGCCGAGCACGTGCTCCTGACCCACGACCTCGTCGAGCGCCGCAGGTCGCATGCGTTCCGCCAGCGGCGCGTCAGCGCGCGTCCCGTTCTGTGCGCCGGCTGCGCGCCCCTCGTCGAACAGCTCGCGCGCCACCGGCTCAGCCTCCCGGAACGCGCCCGGCGGCGAACAAGAGCAGCGAGCCGGCGACGCTCACGTTGAGCGACTCAACCGCGGCGTGCATGGGAATCGTGATGCGCTCGAACGTCGCGCACACCGGCGGGAGCTCGCCGCTCTCGGCCCCCAGCCACAGCGCGATCCGACCGCTCCAGTCGAACTGCGACGGCGCCCGTCCGCCGCGCGTGGCGGCGCAAACTTGCCGGAAGCCGTGCTCCACGAGCTCCTCGGACGCTTCGTCGGCAGCAGGCCAGCGCAGCACAGGCAATCGCAGCAGACTTCCCATCGCGCCGCGCAACACGCGCGGGTTCCAGGGACTGACCCCGCCCGCGACGATTCCGAGCGCTTCGGCGCCCGCGGCTTCCGCGCTGCGCGCGAGCGCGCCGAGATTGCCCGGGTCGGCGACGCCCGCGACCACCAGCACCAGCGCCTCGGGCCCCAGGCGCGTGTCCGCCAACGTCCGCGGCGAGGGAGGCGCAGCAAGCGCCATCACGCCTTGTGAGTTCTTGAGCGCGCTCGCGGCCTCTAGCAACGCGTCGTCGACCACTCGCACACGCGCTCCAGCCCGTTCGAACTCGAGCGCCAGCGCCTCGCGCCGTGCGCCTACGAACACGCACTCGAGCGGGAGCCCGGCGCTCAGTGCGTCGCGGACCAGGCGCTCGCCTTCGAGCGCGACCAAGCTGTCCTCGCGGCCCGCCGCCGCAGCCTTCAGGCGCTTGAGCTCGGGGTTGTCGCGCGAGCGGATCGGATCGGGCCGACGCATGCGGCGCGCAGTTATAGCAGTCGGCCGTGAGGCGGATGCGTGCGGTCCGATTAGCATCTGCGGCGCAGCGCAGGAAACGCGCGCACATGAACGACCCCCACCTGAAGACCGGCCGCGTGGTCCGCACCGACGCCAAGGTCTGTCACGTCGAGATCGACGGCGAAGTGCTGCTGTGCGCTCCGCGCGGCAAGCTGTTCGAAGTGCGCGGCCCGCAGCGCAACCCGATCGCGGTCGGCGACTTGGTGCGCGTCGACATGGCCGGCGACCCGCGCGGCATCGAAGAGGTGCTCCCGCGCCGCAATCGCCTCGGCCGGATGTCGTCGATGCACGATCCGCGCGAGCAGGTGCTCGCAGCGAACATCGACCGGCTGTACATGGTCAGCTCGCTCGCGCGGCCCGGCTTCTCGTCCAACCGCGCCGACCGCGTGCTCGCCGCTTGCCAGTGGTACCAGGTGCCGGCCGCGCTGATCCTCAACAAGATCGACCTCGACAAGAACGGCGACGCGCCGGCGATCCGCGCCACGTACGAGCGACTGGGCCTGGAGGTGCTCGAAACCTGCGCCACGACCGGCGTTGGCGTCGAGGCGCTGCGCGAGCGCCTGCGCGGACGCGTGAGCGTGTTCTACGGCGGCTCGGGCGTCGGCAAGTCGAGCCTGCTCAACGCGCTGCAACCCGGGCTGGGGCTGAAGATCGGCAAGATCAGCAAGTACTGGGACCAGGGCAAGCACACCACCAGCCACTCGCAGTTGCACGCGCTGGACTTCGGCGGCTGGGTGATCGACACGCCCGGCGTGCGCACGTTCCGCTTGCACAACGCGCGCGCCGCGGAGCTGCGCGGCATGTTCGTCGACTTCGCACGCTTCGCAGGCGCGTGCCGCTTCCCCAACTGCTCGCACGACCACGAACCGGAGTGCGGCGTGTTCGCAGCGGTGGAGCGCGGTCAAATCGCGCCGTCGCGACTGGCCAGCTACCTGGAGATGCTCGACGAGCTGCGCAAGGCGCCGACGGCCGAAACCGACGCGCCGCCGGACGAAGCCCCGAACGACGAGTCCTGAGTCAGCTCAGCCAGACGACGGCGAGCTTGTAGATCCACGCGGCGGCGGCGAACACGCCCACCGCGAACCAGGTCGAGTAGCGGTTCCTCGCACGCACCTGCTCTCCGAGATCGAGTCCGCGGACGTGAGCGAGCACCGCCAGCGGGGCGGCGAGCAACGCGACCATCCCGATCGCGAAGCCCAACGGCTGCGTGCGCAGCGATTCCCACAGGCCAGCGTGCGCGAACCAGGCGAACGAGGTCGTCACACCGCAGCCGGGGCAAGGCACGCCGAACCAGTTCATCGTCTGGCACGGCGGCAACCCCAGTTGCGTGTGCGTGCCGTGACCCGCGGGCGACGGCGTGAGGAGCATGCGCCCCGCAACCAGCGTGACGGGCGCGATCAACGCGGCGACGAGCACGATCCAGTGCGCTGCGCCGCGGGTGCGTTCGAGGTTCGGAAGTGAATGCTCCACAGGTCCGCGAGTATGGCGTCGGCCCACGCACCTCGCCCGCGCGCTTCGATCCCAGAGAAATCGCCGGGAGCGGCTTGAACCGTGGTCTACTTGCATATACAAGTTGTCAGACGCCTCGATGCCCAGCTCCCGCAAAGCGACCCGCAGCGACGACAGCGACCCCCACGCGATCGCCGAGCAGTGCCTCGCGCTGCGTGCGCGCGTGCTCAACCGAGCGCTCAGCGCCATCTACGACCGCGCGCTCGCCGAGCACGACCTCAAAGTCAGTCAGTTCAACCTGCTGGTCGCGATCAGCGGCCACCCGGGGATCCTCGCCAGCCGCCTCGGAACGGCGCTGTGCATCGACGAGAGCACGCTCAGTCGCAACCTCGAGCGCCTGCGCGCGCGGGGTTGGATCGCCGTCGAGTCGTCGGCCGACACGAAGAGCGCCGCCGGACGTGACTCGCGCGCGCGGCCGCTGCGGCTCACCGCTGCGGGCAAGGCCGGCTTCGAGCGCGCCTGCGCGGCCTGGCGCAGCGCACAAACGCAGGCCCTCGAAGAACTGGGCGACAGCGACGCGCAGGCGCTCCTGCGCATCGCCGGCCACTACATGGGCGCGTAGCCCAGCGACAGCGACCGCTTCCGCAATCCACCCGCACTCCTCGCGCGCTTCGACAGCGACTCCTCACCCCGCTGCATTACTTGCATATACACCTATGTTCGCTCCCGCCGCCACCTCGACCGCCCCGACCCTCTCGGGCGCCTGGCTCCGACAGATCGCGCACGCACACGGCGCCGACGACGCGGGCTTCGTCGAGCTCGACGACCCGGCGCTCGACGCCGACCGCGCCGACATCCTGCGCGCGCTGCCGCGCACGCGAACCGTGATGGCGCTCGTCGTGCGCATGCACCGCACGCCCATCCGCAGTCCAGCGCGCAGCGTCGCCAACCTCGAGTTCCACGCGAGCAGCGAGCGCGCCAACGAAGTGGCCCAGGCCGTGGTCGGCGAGCTCGAGCGCGCCGGCGTGGCGGCGCTCAACCCGGCCGCCGGGTTCCCGATGGAGATGGACGTCTTCCCCGGCAAGACCTGGGTCGTCTCGCACAAGCTCGTCGCGCAGGCCGCGGGCCTGGGCCGCATCGGCATCCACCGCAACCTGATCCACCCGCGCTGGGGCAGCTTCGTGCTGCTCGCGAGCGTGTTGATCGAGGCGCGCGTCGACGAGCAGGCCCGACCCCTGAACTTCAACCCGTGCGTGAGCTGCAAGCTGTGCGTGGCGGCCTGTCCCGTCGGCGCGATCGCTCCCGACGGCCGCTTCGACTTCGCCGCGTGCTACACGCACAACTACCGCGAGTTCATGGGCGGGTTCGGCGACTGGATCGAGACCGTGGCCCAGGCGCGCGACGGCGCCGACTACCGCGCGCGCGTCAGCGAGGCCGAGACCGCCTCGATGTGGCAGAGCCTGGCCTTCGGGCCGAACTACAAGGCCGCGTACTGCATCGCCGTCTGCCCGGCGGGCGAGGACGTGATGGGACCGTTCCGCGCCGATCGACGCGGGTTCCTGCGCGAGGTGCTCGACCCGCTCGTCGACAAGGTCGAGCCGGTGTACGTCGCCGCGGGCTCCGACGCCGAGCAGCACGTCGCCGCGCGCTTCCCGCACAAGCAGATTCGCCGCGTAGGCACGCGCCTGCGTCCGCGCAATGTCGAGGGCTTTCTGCGCGGAACGGCGCTGAACTTCCAACGCTCGCGCGCGAAAGGGCTCCGCCTCCGCATCGGCTTCGAGTTCCGCGGCGCGAGCAGCGCGCGCGCCACGATCGTCATCGACGCGGGACGACTCGAGTTGAGCGAAGGGCTGGTCGGCGAGTTGGACACGCTGGTCCGCGCCGATGCGCAGGCGTGGATCGGCGTGCTGCGCGGCGAGCGCAATCTGCTCTGGCAACTCGTCACGCGCCGCATCCGCGTGCGCGGGAGCCTCGCGAAGCTACGCGCCTTCGGGCGGTGCTTCCTGCTCTGACGCGGCGAGTTCGCGCGGCCAGCGGAAGTACCACCAGTTGCGCTCTGGCGTCCAAGCCTGCGCGCGCGCAATGGCCTCGCCCCACACGCACGCGCCCGGCGGCCCGAGCCAGGCGCCGATGCGCTCGTCGAGCAACTCCACCGCAGCGCGCAGCGCCTCGCGGGCCTCGTCGGGCGCGTGTACGAGGACCTCCTCGATCAACTGGCGCGCATCGACGTCGTTGCGGTAGTCGTCCAGTCCGAAGCGATAGCCGCCGGCCACTTCGTCGGCAGTCATCGCCCAGGCTGCGATCAAGCCCTCGAGCCCGCGCTCGACGACATGCGCTGCACAGCCGCGCAGGCGCAGGTGCTCGCGCACCGGATCGAGCGGCGCGCTCAACGCTCGCGCTCCCGCTCGAGCTGGCGCTCGAAGTACTCCAGGCCGTCGTTGGGCTTGAAGAACGTGCGCAGCGTGCGGTCGGCGTTGAAGGCCAGGAACGCGCCGCTGCGGCGGTCGAAGCGCGTGATCACGCCGTCGGGGCGGCGCGCCTCGACGATTCCGCCGCCGACGGGCGCATCGCGCAGCTCGCACGCCAGGCGTAGGTACTCCTCGCGCGTGATGCGGCCGAACTCGGCGCCGTGCTTCTCGAAGTGCTCGTCGAGCGCTCGCGCCGAACGAAAGCCGACGAGCTCGACGGTCGCTGGCGAGCGAGGCGCGCTCGCCGGCTCGCTCGACTGTTCGCTCGCGGACTGCTCGAGCAGCGTGAAGACCTGCGCGCGGAACTCCGGGAAGACCAGCGCCGCGAGCAGCAGCGCGACCAGCGCGAACAACGACAGGCGAGGCGTGCGTTTCATTGCGACAGCTCAGGCGTGGCTCAGCGGCGTGTCGGACGGCGCTGCGGCGTGGCGCTCCACGGATCGTCCGGCCAGGAGTGGCGCGGGTAGCGGCGCGACAGCTCCTTCTTCACCTGCGGGTAGGTGTTGTTCCAAAAGCTGCGCAGGTCTTCGGTGATCTGCTGCGGCCGGTGGTTGGGCGCGAGCAGGTGCATCAGCACGCCGACGCGCCCGCCGGCGATGCGCGGCGTTTCGGCGAGGCCGAAGAGCTCTTGGATGCGCGCCGCGAGCACCGGCGCCTTGCCCGGCTCGTACTCGATGCGGATCTGGCTGCCGCTGGGCGCGGCGAGCCGATCGGGGGCCTCGCGCTCGAGCGTCTGGAGCTGTGCGTAGCTCAAACGCGCGCGCAGGGCGTCGAGCCACGGCGCGCGGCGCAACTCCTCGAACGAGCGCCGCCCCTCGCACAGCTCGGGCAGCACGGCCGCCAGCGCCGCCTCGTCGAAGCTCGGCAACTCGAGATCGGGCATCCACTGCGCCAGGCAGCGCACGCGCGCGACGAAGCGCTCGAGATCCTTGTCGTCCTTGGGCCAGACGCGCTCGAAGCGCTTGGTCGCCGCTTCCGCGAGCACACGCGCCGGCTCGCCGTCGCTCGGCAACGCAGCTTGCACTTCATCGAGCGCGAGGTCGTCGAACAGCGTGCGTTTGAGCGCTACGACGCGTTCCGTGCGCTCGTCGAACGACACATCCACCTTCGTCGCGAGGCCCTCGCGCGGCAGCCACTCGCGCTGCACCGCTGAAGCGCTGCGCACCTGCGCCTCGGCGCGCTCCCCGCGCTTGCCCGCGTCGAGATCGAGGCACACGAACAGCTCCGCATCGGCCACCGCGCTCTCCTCGGCCAGCGCCACGCCGCGTCCGCCGACCATCACTCCGCGCCGCTCGCCCGGCGCCCGCCGTCGCGCCAGCCGATCGGGATAAGCCGCGAGCACGGCCCGCGCCAGCGCAGCCGCGCCCTGCGGCCGCGCGTCGGAGCGCACCATGCGGACTAGCTGCTCCTTGGCGCGCAGCACGGCCCGCGCGGCGTTGCGTTCGAGCTCGCCCACCTCGCTCGAGAGCGTTCCGTAGTCCTCGAACTCCTCCAGCGCTCGCACGCGGTCGAACAGATCGCTGTCGGAAACGTGCCGCGCTCCGCGACGCTCGCGGGAACGCAGGAACGGATCGCGCTCGGAGAGCAATGCAGCGGCGAACGCAGCTCGTTCGGCGCATTCGAACTCCTCGCCCGCGAGCAACAGTCGCGCGAGCCGCGGATGCGTCGGCATGGACGCCATGCGCTGGCCCATGGCCGTCGTCGCACCGCGCGCATCGACGGCGCCCAGTCGCTCGAGCAGCGCGCGGGCACGGGCCAACGCAGAGTCGGCCGGCCGCTCGTACCACGCAAAGCGCGCGAGGTCGCTCTCGCCCCACGAGTGCAACTGCAGCGCGGCGCCCGCGAGATCGACGCGTCGGACCTCGGGTTCGTCGTCTTCGTCGAGCGAGCGCTGCTCGGCCTCGCTCCACAGTCGCCAGCACACGCCCGGCGCCGTGCGGCCCGCGCGGCCCGCGCGTTGGTCGGCGGAGGCGCGCGAGATGCGCTCGAGCTCGAGGCGGTCGAGTCCGATCGCCGCGTCGTAGCGCAGCACGCGCGCCAGCCCGCTGTCGACCACCGCGGTCACGCCGTCGATCGTCACCGAAGTCTGCGCGACGTTCGTGGCGAGCACGACCTTGCGCCGCGCGCTCGGCCCGAGCACCGCGTCCTGCTGCTCCGCCGGCAGATCGCCGTAGAGCTCGAACACCTGCGCGCCGCGGCGCGCGCACATCTCCGCCAGCGCTTCGCCCGCGCGCCGGATCTCGCCCACGCCGGGCAGGAACACCAGCACGTGGCCGCCCGTCCGCTCGAGCGCGCGCGCCACGCCCACGGCCACTTGCTTGGCGAGCGGCGTGCGCGGGTCGGAGGGCAGGTACTCGAACGCGACCTCGTACATCCGACCCTGGCTCTCGACGATCGGCGCGTCGCCCAGAAAACGCGCCAGCTCCTGCGGCGTGAAGGTGGCCGACATCGCCACGAGCTTGAGGTCGGGGCGCGCTTCGCGCTGGAGCTTGCGCGCCATCGCCAGCGAGAGGTCGGTGTCGAGGCTGCGCTCGTGGAACTCGTCGAACACCACGCAGCCCACGTCCTCGAGGAACGGATCGTCCTGCAGGCGGCGCACGAGGATCCCTTCGGTGACGACGAGGATCTTCGTGGCGCGCGAACTCTTGTTGTCGAAGCGCACGCGCCAGCCCACTTCGCCGCCCAGCTCGACGCCGCGCTCGCTGGCGATCCGCCGGGCCGCCGCGCGCGCCGCCAGACGCCGCGGTTCGAGCAGCACGAGCTGCTTTCCGCTCGCCAGACCCGCGTCCAGCAGTGCCGGCGGAACGCGCGTGGTCTTGCCGGCGCCGGTGGGCGCGCGCAGCACGACGCTGGCGTGCCCGCGCAGCGCGTCGACGAGCTGCGGCAAGACGAGATCGATGGGCAGGTCCAGTCGCGGCACGGGGCGCAGAGGCTACCGCGCGCGGCGCCGCACGGCTTGCGGGCCGCTCGAGGTCCCATGCGTTCGCGCGGGGCTGTTAGTGTGTGGAGTGAGCCGATGAAGCACGTCTACCTCGACCACGCCGCCAGCACGCCGCTGGACCCGCGCGTCCGCGAAGCGCTGGCCGCCGCGCTCGACGAGCACTACGCCAATCCTTCCTCGCGCCATCCGCTGGGCCTCGCGGCGTCGCAGGCCCTGGCGCGCGCGCGCCGACAGGTCGCCACGGCGCTCCTGGTCGAGCCCCGGCGCGTGGTGTTCACCTCGGGCGGCACCGAGGCCGTGAATCTCGGTGTTCTGGGCCTCGCGCGCGCTGCTCGCGCCCGCGGTCGACGCGTCGTGATCGGCCCCACCGAACATGCCTGCGTGCGCGGCGCGGCCGCGGCGCTGGCGCGCGAAGGCTTCGAGGTCGTCACGTTGCGGCTCGATCGCGCGGGCGAGCTCGACCTGGAGGACGCCGAGGCCAAGCTCACGGCGGACACGGTGCTCGTCGCGCAGATGCGCGCCAACAACGAGTTCGGCACGCTCTACCCCGTCGAGCAACTGGCGCGACTCGCGCGACGGCGAGCGCCGCACGCGCGCGTGTTCGTCGACGCTGTGCAGGCCGTCGGCAAGCTCGACTGCGCGTTGAGCGAGCTGGGCGTCGACGCGCTCGCGCTGTCGGCCCACAAATTCCACGGCCCCAAGGGCGCGGGCGCGCTGGTGCTCGCCGCCGACCTGCCGCTCGAGCCGCTGCAACACGGCGGCGGCCAGGAACAGGGCCTTCGGTCGGGCACGGAGAACGTCGCCGCGTGCGTAGGCCTGGGCCTGGCGCTCGAGCTGGCCGAGGCGGCGCGCGCGACACAGGTCCAGCGCTGGAGCGCGCTGCGCGATCGGCTCGTGCAGCGTTTGACGCGCATCGACGGCCTGCGGCTGCTCGAGCCCGGCGCGCGGCGCTTGCCGTCGATCGTCTCGATCCTGTGGCCGGGCGCGCCCGCGCAAGTGCGCATCAACCACCTCGAGCGGCACGGCGTATTCGTGAGCGCGGCGAGCGCGTGCCAGGCCGGCAAGCGCGAGCTGAGCCCGGCTCTGCTGGCCCTGGGACTGAGCGACGACGAGGCGCGCAGCACCTTGCGCGTTTCGATGGGCCGCACCAGCGACGAGTCGGACATCGACCGCGCCGCGCAGGCCTTCGAGAGCGTGGCCCAGGAACTCGAGCACGCCGCGCGATGAGCGCTTTCACGCCGATCGAGCCGCCGCGCGTGCTGCTCGTGCGCTACGGCGAACTCGCACTCAAGGGCGGCAATCGCAACGAGTTCGAGCTCGCTCTGATGCGCAACATCCGCGCGGCCTGCGCCGACGTGGCGCCGGTGCGCGTGGAGCGCGAGCACGGGCGGCTGTTCGTGTTCGCCGACCAGCGCCTGGAGAGCGTCGCGCGCCGCCTGACGCAGGTGTTCGGCATCTCGTCGGTCTCGCCGGCGTGGGAAGCGCCCAGTGAACCCGACGCGATCTGCGCCGTGGCGCGCGGAGTGCTCGACGACGCCCTCGCAGCACAACCTGCGGGCGCGCGGCCTGCGTTTCGCGTGCTCAGTCGCCGCGTCGACAAGCGCTTTGCGCTCACCTCGATGCAGCTCGATCTCTACGTCGCCGAGCACATCCTGCGCGTCGACGATCCGCTCCGCGTCGAGCTCGAGCACCCCGAACTCGTGCTCGGCATCGAAGTGCGCGAGACGACCTCCTATGTGTTCGCGCGCCGCATCGCCGGGCCGGGCGGTCTGCCGGTCGGAACGCTGGGTCGCGTGCTGTGCCTGATCTCGGGCGGCATCGACTCGCCCGTGGCCGCCTGGATGGCGATGAAGCGCGGCGCGCTGTGCAGCTTCGTGACCTTCCACTCGCACCCGTTCATCTCCGACGACGCCAAGGACAAAGTTGTCGAGCTCGTGCGCGTGCTCTCGCGCTGGCAACCGCGCAGTCGGTTGTTCGTCGCGCCGTTCGCAGAGGCGCAGGTCGCGATCAAGGCCGCGGCGACGAACGGCTCCGAGGACAGCTACCGCACCGTGCTGTACCGGCGCATGATGCAACGCGTGGCTTCGGTCATCGCGCAGGCCGAAGACGCGAAGGCGCTGGTCACGGGCGAGTGCATGGGACAGGTGGCGAGCCAGACGCTCGAGAACCTGACCTGCATCGGCGCGGCGGCCAGCTTGCCCGTGCTGCGCCCGTTGATCGCTTTCGACAAGCAGGAGACCGTCGACAGCGCCCAGCGCATCGGCACGTTCGCGCTCTCCGCGGTTCAAACGCCGGACTGCTGCACGCTGTTCATGCCGCGCAGGGCCGTGACGCGCGGGCGACTCGAAGTCTGCGAGCAGATCGAGGCGCGTCTGGATCTCCCGGCGCTAGTCGCGGACTGCGTCGCGCGCGCCGAGCGCATCGACGTGGCCTGACCCGCCGTGTCGAGCTACGTTGAACGGGTGAGTCACCACCGCCCACCGCACGAGCCTCGCAGCGCGGAGTCCTCGCGTTGAACCGCACCACGGCGCTGTTCGTCGCGTTGGCGATCCTGCTCGGCCATGCGTTAGGCGTGCACACCAATGCGGTCGGCGAGATCGCGCCGCCCTACGACATGGCGCACGTGGCGTTCCGCATCGGACGCAACTTCGCGCAGACCGGCGAGCTGGTGTGGAGCGACGGCGTGCTCGGCGTCGAGAGCTACCCCTCGCTCCTGTGGATCGCTGTCTCGGGACTGATCGAGCGCCTCTACCTGCCCGTTCACCGCGCGTGCCAGGGCGTGTGCATGGCATCGGCGCTGCTGTGCGTGCTCACGCTCGCGCAGTTCAGCCCCGGGCGGCTCGCAGGAGTGATCGCGCCGCTCTTGTTCGTCGTCTCGGGCTCAGTGGCGGCCTCGGCGCTGAGCGGCATGGAGACCGCCACGCTGGGTTTGCTCGTCACGTTCAGCTTCCTCGCCTACGAGCGCGGCTGGCGCGCGCCGTTGGGCATCGCGCTGGGCCTGGCGGCGACAGCTCGTCCCCAGGGGCTGTTGTTCGCCGTCACTCTGCTCGCGATCGAGTGCGCGCGCCGCTTCAGGGAACGCATGAGCTCGGGCTCGCCCGGACGCGCTTCGCTGTGGCTCCCGCTCGCGGTTCCGCTGGCGGCGGCGGCGGCGACCAGCGCCGTGCGCTGGCACGCGACCGGACACTGGACCTCGAGCTGGTTCTCGCAACTGCTCGAGCTGCGGCCCCGCTCGCTGCGAGAAGGCGGGCTGTACCTGCTCGACTTCGCGCTCACCTCGGGCAGCGCGCTGCTGTTCGTGTTCCCGCTGTGGTACTGGCTGCGGCGCTCGCTGAGCGGCGTCGGCATCCGCGCCTGTGTGCTGACGCTGGCGTGGTCGGCGACGGTCGCGCTGGGCGGCGGCGGATCCCTGCCCTTCGGCGAGGCGATGGCGCCGATCGTGGCGGTGCTGCTGGTCGCGGTGCAGGAGGCGATGCAGATCGCGCTCGACTCCAAGCGCCGGATCTGGCCGCAGGTGAGCTGGATCCTGTTCATCGCCGGTCTGGGTGCGTCCGCGCTGGCCAGCAAGTTCCCCGGCGACATCGGGCCGCTGCGCACGGAGGCGCTCCACCGAGAGTGGATGAAGCCGCGCACGCAGGCGCGCTACGGCTATACCGAGGAACTGGGCCGCCTCGGACTGGCGGAGGAGATCCTGGCCACCGAACGCCTGCGCGAAATCGGGCTGTTCCTGCGCGACAACATCGACGTCGACCACGCCATCCTCACGCCGTGGCCCGGCGCAATCGGATACCTAACGCAGCGGCGCGTGATCGATCCCTTGGGCCGCACCTCGCCATCGCCGGGCGAGGCGCGCACGCGTGCGTGGGAAGGCGCGGCGCGCGCGGATGTGCTCGAAGCGCTCGCCGCGCGGCCTGAGTACATCCTGCCCTCGTTGCGCTTCGGCGAGCTGTCGCCCAACGCGCAGGACATCGCGCAGGAGTGGGTGCAGTCGCTCGACTTGTTGCGCGAGAAGCAGCAGCGCGCCATGCAGCTGCGCTCGCACCTGGGCGAGTACGAGCTGATCACCGTGCCCGTGGTCGGCGCCGGCTCGCGCCCGGGCGTGTTCCCGCGCAATCACTTCCGACTGCTGCGGCGCGTCGATCTCGCGCTGACGCCGACGCTCTCCGCACGACTGGACGGCCAGCGACTGTCGATCGACGTCGCGCACCGCAGCTATCCGCAACTGGTCGATCTGCGCGTTCAGGCCAGCGCGCCCGACGGCTCGCTGTGGAGCCTGCGCCCCAGCGGCGAGTGGGAGCGCGTCGCCAACGTCGTGGCGCGCACGTCCCTGATGCTGTTCCACACCGGCGACCGCACGATCCGCCTGTTGGACGCGCGGGTGCCCGACGAATTGAAGGGCGCGGAGATCCGGGCCGTGCTGCGCAATCCCGGGGCGGTCGGCGAGTCGCTGTTCAGCTCCGCCAGCTCAGACGCCACGCTGCGCGTGCCTGTGCGCTGAGCTACTCCCCCCCTGGAACCTTCGCGTCTTCGCGAAGGTTCCAGGGGGGAGTAGCGACCCAACCAACATCAGCGCGGCCGAATGCCGCGGGGCGCAGCGGCGCTCTGGCCGATGCGCCCATTCACTGCGGCGTGAAGGCCGCGCTGAGCTACTCCCCCCCTGGAACCTTCGCGTCTTCGCGATGGTTCCAGTGGGGAGTAGCGACCCAACCAACATCAGCGCGGCCGGACGCGCTCAGTCCTCGTCCAGCGCGCCCGACGGATCGCGCTCGAACTCCGACCTTGGCGAAGGCGCCACGAACAGCAGCTCGCTCGCCAGTCGTTCGCGCTCGGCGGCCAGCGCCGCGAACAGTTCGGCGTGCTCCGCCCGCCCCGCGAGGTTGCGCGTCTCGTACGGATCGTCGAGAAGGTCGAACAGCTCGGTCCACTCCGGGTGGCCGGGGTACACGACGAGTTTGTGGCGCGCGGTGCGCAGCGCCGTGACGCTCGGTGCGAGCGAGCCGCGTTCGGCCACGTAGGCGTAGAAGAACGACTCGCGCCAACCGCGCACGCTGGCCTCGGCGGCGAGCGGCGCCTCGAGCACGGCGCGAAGGCTCCGCCCGTGGGCTTGAGCCTGCGGTGGAACTCCGGCGTAGTCGAGCAGCGTGGGCGCGATGTCGACGCTCAGCGCCAGCTCGTCGCGCACGACGCCCGCCGCGAGCCGGCGTGGATAGCGCACGATCAACGGCGTGCGGATGCTCTCCTCGTAGGCAGTGCGCTTGTCGCGCAGGCCGTGCTCGCCGAAGTACATGCCGTTGTCGCTGGTGAACACGACCACGGTGTCGCGCGCGAGCTCGAGCTCGTCGAGCACCTCCAGCAGCCGCCCGAGCGCGTCGTCGGCGGCGCTCAAGGTCTCGAAGTAGCCCTGGTCGAGGTCGCGCCCGCCCTCCAGATCGGCCCCGTTGCCCTCGCGGCCCTGACGCCGGCGGCGCGCGGCGCGCTGCGCATCGGTGCCGCGTGCGCGCGCGTAGATCGCCGGCGCATCGAGATTGGGCGTCGCGCGCGGCGTCGCGTCGGCGTAGGCCCCGCGCCAGCTCTCGGGAGGCTCGAAGGGCGAGTGGCCCGACTTCAGTCCGAGCACGACCAGGAAGGGCTGCTCGCTGCGCCGGCGCAGGAAGCGCTCGGCGAACTGCACGCTCACGTCGTCGACCCAGCCGCGGGTCGGCGTGGGGACGCCGTCGACCTCGAATTCGCAGTCGAAGTACTCGCCGTGGCCAAGGTAGCTCGCGCTGTGCTCGAAGCCCGGCCGCGGACCGGACTGGCGCCCCATGTGCCACTTGCCGAAGTAGCCCGTGCGATAGCCGCGGGCGGCAAGAGCGTGCGCGAAGGTCGGCGCGTCCGTCGGAAATGCTGTGTGGTTGTCGAGCACGCCGACCGCGTGCGGATAGCGGCCGGTCAGGATGCTCGCGCGACTGGGCGAGCACAGCGAATTGACCACGAAGGCGTTGCGGAGCCTGACGCCTTCTTGCGCGAGGCGATCGAGCGCCGCAGTTCTGAGCCAGGGAAAGCGGCCGCGCTCGCCCTGCTCCCGCTGCACCTCGGCGAGCGCGTCGTAGCGTTGATCGTCGGCCACGATCAGCACGAAATTCGGCGGCCGCCCCGGCGCCTGCGGTCGCGCGCAGGCCAGGACGGCCGCGCTCAACAAGATCAGCCAGGTCCACGGGCGCACGGCCATGAGTAGGTGCAGCGCACGCGCTCGAAACGGCGCGCGCTCGCCGCAGCATCGCCGCGCCGAGCGCACTTGTCGACCGGCAGCGCCCCTGGACGCGCCGACTGTGTTCGCTGCGCAGGCCCTCGTCAGCGCCGCGCCCCGCATCGTGCAACCCGGTGAGGGCTGGCGCGGGCTCGGCGCTGGCGCTGGGCGCTGCTCAAGCGATGTTGTAGCGCTTGAGCTTGCGGTAGAGCGTGCTCTTGCCGACTTTCAGCATCCGCGCCGCGGCCAGCTTGTCGCCGCCGGTGGCCGCGAGCGCGCGCTCGAGGCACTTCATCTCGTAGTGGTCGAGGTTGATCGGGTCGTCGTTCCCGACCTCGCCCGGCGCGCGAGCCCGCGAGCCGTTGCGCGCGCCGTGGGCCGGCTCATCGTGGGCGCCGGCGACGCCCGAGACGATGTGCAGCGGGCTGGCGGCCGGCATCAGCTCGCGCACCGCGAACTCCAGGTTCAGGTCGCGCAGAGCCGGCGGCAGGTGCTCGAACTCGATCAGGTCGCTGTCGCTCGCGCGGCAGGCGCGCTCGACACAGGCGCGCAGCTCCTGGACGTTGCCGGGCCAGTTGTACGATTCGATCGCGGCCAGGGCCTCGGCGGAGACCGTCAGCTGCGGCCGGTCGCTGCCGAACATCCGCAGGAAGTGCTCGGTCAACGCGCGCAGGTCCTCGGGGCGCTCGCGCAGCGCGGGCAGGACGATGCGTTGCGCGAACAAGCTCGCCAGCTCGCCTTCGAAGTCGCCGCGGTCGACGCACTCGGTGAGGTCGGCGCTGGTCGAGGCGATCACGCGCGCTTCGATCGGCTCGGCGCGCTCGGCGCCGGCGCGCACCACCGCCCGGTCGCGCAGCGCCCGCAGCAGCTTGGCCTGCAGCGCCGCCGGGAGCTTCTCGACGTCAGCGAGGTAGACCGTGCCGCGTCCGGCGCGTTGCAACGCGCCCGGTCGGTCCACGACCGCGTCGGCGAAGGCGCCCTTCACCTGGCCGAAGAGCTCGGCCTCGAGGTGCTCGGGGGTCAGGCTGGCGCACGCGATCGGCAGGAACGGGCCGTTGTGCTCCGCGCCGAAGTGCAGCGCGCGGGCGACGTGCTGGCGACCGCTGCCGACGGGGCCTTGCAACAGGACGTGCGAATTCGACGGCCCCAGGTCGCGCACGCGCTCGCGGATGCGAGTCATGGCTGCGCCCGGACCGACGAGGTTCGAAGAACCGTAGGCGAAGCGCGCGGCCTGGCGCAGGACGGCGACCTCCGCGCGCGGCAGGGTGTACTCCTGGAGGCTGATCAGCTCCGTCGCCAGGCGGCGGCGGGCGACGTCGAGCAGGATCACGACCCGCATACCGTCCGCGACCTCGCCCGGGCGCGTCACGATCGGCGCGACCGACGCGAGCAGCGAGCGGGACGGCCGGCCGGGCTTGGCAGGCAGGTCGAAGCGCAGGCCGTCGCGCTGTTCGGAGTGAACGTCGCGCACGAAGGCCTCGAGGCCGCTGGAGGGCGCCAAGGCGCCGAGCGCGCGTCCGTCCAGGATGGCGCCGAAGAGCTCCTGCGCTCCACGGTCGCTCATGCGCACCAGGCCCTCGTCGTCCACCAGCAGGACTCCGTCCGGCTTGGCGATCGCGATGTCGCGCCAGACGTTGGCGGCGCCGACTGCGCCGTTGTGCGACTCGGCCTCGTGGTGGCCGTGGCCGTTGCGCTCCGAGCTCATGCGCTGCACCTGCTGCTCGAGCACGTGCGTCCTCACGCGCAGTTCGTCGAACACATGCTTGGCCCGCGCGAAGCCGCGCAGGATCGGCTCGAGGACCGGCATGTCCGACTTGGTGAGGTAGGCGTCGCAGCCCGCGTCGAAGGCGCGCACGGCGTCCTCGCGGGACGAGCCCTTGTGCACCAGGAGCGTGGGCGTCTCGAGGCTCGGACGGACCTGCTTGATCCGGCGGCACAGCTCGACCCCGCTCAACCCGGCCCCGGGGGCCGTGTCGATCAAGATCAGATCGAAGCGCCGCTCGCGCAGCAGGGTCAGCGCCTGCGCGCCGGTCTCGACCGCGGAGACCTCGTAACCGCCCTCGCGCAGCCGGCTTTGCAGGACCAGGCGCGTAGCGGACTCACCATCGACAACCAGAACGTGTGTCACTCGATTCCTCCCCAGGAGAGCGGGCCGCCCTCTTCGGCGGCGGGACAGGGACCCAACCGGGCCATGGATCGGCGCGAGACGAAAAAAACTTCTCTGAGGACAGCCTTTCGTCCCGTTTTCGGGACGATCTCTCCTGGCAGCCTCGTGAAACGTCGCCGGAACGGGCTCTGAGGCCCCATCACGGGGGCAACCCGTGTCGCGGAAGGGGCCGGGACGCTATACCCAACCGCCAAGATGGCGCCCCAGAGCGAGCCGCAGTGGGCGGAAATGGACCGGGCGCTGGCGGCGCTAGAGGCGGAGCTCGGGGCCGACCCCACGCCTCTGGCGGTGGTCAGCGCGCTCAAGAAGCGACTGCCGGGGCCCCTCGCGCAACGCGCGGCCGAACTGTTCGACCTGCGCCGGCGGGCCAGGGCGCGCTTCCCGTCGGGCCGCCTGCGCTGGCTGACTCGCAAGGGGCTCGAGCAGGCCACCCGCGAGGTGGTCGCGCGCGCGCGAGCGCAGCGCATCGCCGCCCTGGCGCCGCGCGCGGCCGTGCACGACCTGACCTGCGGTCTGGGCGCCGACGCGCTCGAACTCTCGCTGGCGGGGCTGCCGGTGCTCGCGAGCGATCGCGATCCGCTGCACGCGCAGTGCGCCCGGGCCAACCTCGCGGCGAGTCCGAACCCACATTGCGTGTTCGTAGCGGACGCCGCGGAAGCGCCCTCGCGCGAGTGCCTCGTGCTGCTCGATCCCGACCGCCGCCCGGGCGCGTCGAGCAGCGCCGACGCGCGCGCGCTCGATCCGCACGCATGGTCGCCGGCGCCCGAGGTCGTTGCGCGCGTGCTCGCACGGGCGCCAGGGGCCTGCATCAAGTTGCCGGCGGGGTTTGACATCGCACTCTGCCCGACTTCATGGATCGAGCAGCGCCCCCACTCGTGGGAGTGGGTCAGCGCGGAGGGGGAGCTGTGTGAAGTGAATCTGTGGTTGGGATCGCTCGCCGGCCCGGGGGCCGCAGCCGGTGAGCGCGACCTCGTGACCCTCGGGGCCTCGGGGCGCGCCCGGCGCTGGAGCGCCCGGCCAGAGTCGGTTGTGTCCACACCCCCCCAGGAAGTTTCAGAAATCTCGTGGGTCGTCGATCCAGACCCAGCTTTGGTCCGCAGCGGGCTGCTCGAGGCCTACGCGCGAGCTCACGGACTGCGCCCGCTCGGTCCGCAGTGCGCCTACCTCGTCGGCCGCGACGAGCCGCGCGCTCCGCTCGGCCGCGCCTGGCACGTGCTCGCGCAGTCCGCCGCCGATCCCAAGCTCGTCCGCAAGATGCTCGGCGACGCCGACATCGGTCCGATCCAGGTGCTCAAGCGCGGACATCCGCTGCCGGCCGAGGAGTTGGAGCGACGCTTCCGAGGTCGCGGCCGCAGGCGCGGGGTGGTGCTCGTCGCGCGTCTGGAGCGCGGACACCTGGCGTTCCTCGTCGAGCCAGGCGGGGTGGGCGATGAGGGATTCGAACCCCCGACTTCGTCCTTGTAAGGGACGCACTCTAGCCGCTGAGTTAATCGCCCGCGGTCGCCGAGCTGCCCGTCAGCAGCGAGCGGCTCAACGGCTGGTTCATTCCAGGCCGCGGGTTCGAAGGTATCTTGCTCCGCCCTCCGACTCCACCCGCGCCCGCGCGGCGACCGAAAGGCCCGCAGGAATCCCCGCCCAGGGCGCTGGCGGCAGAGTGGAGCCGTCCGGCGTCAACCCGTCGGAGCGACCTGCGAACGACCGTCCCCGCGGTCGCCGCAGCGGGCTCGCGCGCCCCGAACCACCACCTTCGATCCCCCACCCCCCTCATGCGCATTGCAGTCATCGGCACTGGCTACGTCGGCCTCGTAGCGGGCACCTGTTTCGCCGAGAGCGGCAACTCGGTCGTCTGCCTCGACATCGACCAAGCCAAGATCGACAAGCTCAAGAGCGGCGTCCCGACGATCTACGAGCCCGGTCTCGAGGAGCTGATGAAGCGCAACGTCCACGACGGGCGCCTGAGCTTCACGACCAAGTACGAGGACGCCATCCCGCGGGCGCAGGTGGTCTTCATCGCCGTCGGCACGCCGCCGGGCGAAGACGGCAGCGCGGACCTCAAGTACGTGCTCTCCGCCGCCAAGTCGGTGGCCCAGCACATGACCGGCTACACCGTGATCGTCGACAAGTCGACCGTCCCGGTGGGCACCTCGCGCAAAGTGGCCGAGGTCGTGGCCGCGAACACCAAGCACGAGTTCGACGTCGTCTCCAACCCCGAGTTCCTCAAGGAGGGCGCGGCGATCGACGACTTCATGAAGCCCGACCGCGTCGTGATCGGCGCACGCTCCAAGCGCGCTGCGGACGTGATGGACGAGCTCTACTCGCCGTTCGTGCGGACCGGCAAGCCGATCCTGCAGATGGACCCCGAGTCGGCCGAGCTCACCAAGTACGCCGCCAACGCCATGCTCGCGACGCGCATCTCGTTCATGAACGAGATCGCCAGCATCTGCGCGCGCGTCGGCGCCGACGTCGACATGATCCGCAAGGGCATCGGCACCGACGACCGCATCGGCTCGCGCTTCTTGTTCGCCGGCTGCGGCTACGGCGGTTCGTGCTTCCCCAAGGACGTCAAGGCCGTCGTCCGGACCGCCGAGGAGCACGGCTACGACTTCAAGATCTTGCGCGCGGTCGAGGACGTGAACGAAGAGCAGAAGCACCTGCTCGCGCGCATGGTGAAGAAGCACTTCGGCGAGAAGCTCACCGGCCGCCGCTTCGCGTTGTGGGGTCTGGCGTTCAAGCCCAACACCGACGACATGCGCGAGGCCCCGGCGGTGGTGATCGCCGAGGAATTGCTGGCGGCGGGCGCGAGCGTCATCGCCTGTGATCCCGAGGCCATCGCGGAGTGCAAGAAACACCACCTGGGAGACCGCATCGAGTACTCCGAGACCCCGATGGAAGCGCTCGACGGCGCCGACGCGCTGGTGCTGGTCACCGAGTGGAACGAGTTCCGCCGCCCCGACTTCGACGAGGTCAAGCGCCGCCTGAAGTCACCGGTGATCTTCGACGGCCGGAACATCTACCGCCGCAAGACGCTCGAGCCCTTGGGCTTCACGTACTACGGCATCGGCTGCTGACGGCGTACGGAGCCAGGCTCGCTCCCCACACTTTCGCGTCGAACCGACGGCAACGCCGGACCGACGGCGCGAAAGTGTGGGGAACGAGCCTGGCTCCGTACCTCAACCGCCGAACAGACCGGTCTTCTTGGACTTGCGGATCTCCTTCTCCTCCATCCAGATGACCTCGCTGGTCTCGATGTTCACCACCTCGAGCGTCAGCTTGTAGTAGACGTCCTCGGTCTTCTTGCCGCCGCTCTCGAGGCTGCGCTGGCGCTCCTTCTCGATCGAACGCAGGTTGCCGTACATCACGGCGTCCGCGCCGATCTGCTTGCCGAACTGGCGGATCAGATTGGGGTCGACGCGGCCCGACTCCATCTGGAAGCGCACCTGGCTGCCGAGCTCGTCCTGCGCCTGGTTGCTGGCGGCGATGCGGAAGCGCCCGCTCTTGAGCAGCGCGGTGCGGATCGAGTCGGTGATGCTCGACGTGTCGATGTGCTCGGAGGTGCGGTTGTTCACGTTGCCCGTGAACAGCACCACGCGCTTGTCCTCGCCCTTGCCGGAGTGGTCGATGTACTGCAGGCCCGGGCTCGAGAGCAGCGACTGGACCATTTTGTCCGCCATGGACTGCAGGTCGGTGGAGCCGAACTGGAGGTTGACGGTCTCGACCTTGTTGGGGTCGTCGTAACCGATGGAGCTGCAGGCGCCGAGCGCGCCCAGAGTGAGAACGAGAACGGTCGATCGGAGTTGCTTCATGGCGATGGAGTGACGTTGAGTTCGACGGTGAGTATTGGAGATGAGGGCTACGGCGAGGCGGCTTCAGCGCACTTCGTCGCGCGAGCCCAGCAGAAGTCGGAAACTGTCGGCGTCGGGCGACGGCGCGACCACCTTGATCGTCTTCGACTGGCGCCCTGAAAGCCGCTCGGGACGGTAGTGAGCCGGGCCGTAGTCGATCACGAGGTTGGAACGGTCACGCCACTCGACGTCCCACTGGAAGCTCAGTGCGCGGTCGAGCTTGTTCACTAGCTCGAATTGGAAGATGAGCATGCCGTCCTTTCGGACCTGCACGATGTCCCTCATCTCGAGCGCGTTCTCGAGATCGCGGTTGGGCGTGTGGGTCGTCACCTGCCCGCCCTCGCGGCCGGAAACCGTGTTGTACGTGCCGCGCGGCGCGCTCGTGCATGCGCCCAGCAGCGCGGCCAGGGCCAGCGCCGGTGCGGCGATCGATCGAAGGGAGTGGTTCGAGTTCATGGCGATAGCTTTGGAGTTGAGTCGTCGGAGCCGGGCGATGAGGACGGTGGAGGGGTCGGGGCGGGGAGGTCGAGCCGCTCTCCGCCGATGAGGTGGGCGTGCACGGAGTTGCCGAGCGTGCGCGCGAGCACGAACACGGTCTCTCCGGGTCCGAGGCGGACGCGGCCCAGGCGCGCCAGCCCGCCGCCCGCCGCGCCCAGCGCGATCTCGTGCTCTCCGGGAGACACGAACAGGCGCGCGGCGTGCCAGGTGTCGGGCAAAGTCAGCCAGGAGCGCGTGTCGGCGCGCTCGGTGGCGGCGGTGAACAGCGCGCCGGCGGCGAGCACCGCGATGCCCGCCGCGGTGTTGTTCTTGTCGCGCGCCATCTCGGAGCCGACGCGCGTCAAGCCGTACTTGATGCCAGCGCGCAGCGCAGAGCGCAGCGCCAGCCAGGCCATGCGATCCGCGAGGTTCTCGCGCGCGACCGAGGCGACGTTCTCGATCACGCTGGTCGTGAGCGGCGCGCCGTCGTCGACCTGCAGGGTGAGCGCGCTGATGGCCTGCGGGCGCGCGACGAACACGGGCACCGAGAACTGCACCAAGCCGCCGGGGGCGGGCAAGGCGACGGTCTGCTCTTCTTTGTAGGGCCCCAGGCCCAGCCCCGCGATCACGACCACCTGCGCAGCGTCGGGCGGCGGCGTCGCAGCGTCTCCGTGCGCAGCGACAAGTCCGTCGAGCGCGTCGTCGTAGCGCAGACGCTTGGCGATTCGCACCAGCGCCTTGCCCGCCAGCTCGACTCCAACGCCCTTCTCCGCCATGCGCGCGTAGTCGATGTAGGCCTCGTCGAAGCGACGCTGGAGCTCGTAGCTGACGGCCGACATGAAGTGCGCGAAGCCACCGGCGGCGTACTTCTTGTCGTAGAGCTTCTCATCGCCCTCGAGCAGCTTGTTGGCGCGCCGCGTCTCGACGTAAACGCCGTCGAGATTGCCGCGCGCGAGGTACGTGAGCGCCAGCGCGGCGTGCAGTTGCGCGCGCTCGTACCCTTCACCCGGATAAGCCGCCACGCCCTCGTTGATGAGCAGCGTGGTCAACTCCTCGCCCACCGCTTCGGCGCCGAGCAGCGCACGTTCCTCGTGGCGCACAACCGCTGCGGCCGCCGCATCGAAGTGGACCTGCGCCTGCTCCCAGCTCCCGGCCGCCAGTGCGCTCATCCCCGCTTCGGCCCCGGACAGAAAGCTCGAGTCCGTCACGTCGGGATCGGCGAACTGCTCGCGCGCGGCTTCGAAGCGGCCGGACTCGAAGTCGCTCAACGCTCGAGCGGTTCGATCGGAGTAGCTGCGGCACGCACCCAGCAGTTGGAGTCCCAGTGCGACGGCGAAGACCAGCGACGTTGGCCGGCGCGCGCGGGCGGGCGCGAAGTTGGGCGGGGAGACGAGGGGCACAGGTGGAGTCGAAAAAGGGCGCCGTCGCGGGGCGGCGCGCGCTAGCAACCCTCGGGCCGAGGTCCCGAAGCGTCGCCAACGCTCGCGAACGCCGCCCGTCGCGCGCTTGGGCGCGCCGGACTGTCCTCTATAGACTGCAGTGTGCGCCCAGGGATTTCGACGATCCTCCAGCCGACCACCCTTCAGCCCCGCCCGCCCCCTCTCGCGTGACCCACAAGCAAGGCGCTTTCGTCGACCCGGCCGCGGCGCGCAGCGCGGCGACGACGCCCATGATGGCGCAGTTCCAGCGCGCCAAACGCGAGCAGCCCGACGCCCTGCTGTTCTTCCGCATGGGCGACTTCTACGAGCTGTTCGGCCCGGACGCGGTGACCGCCTCGCGCGAACTGGGCATCACGCTCACATCGCGCGACAAGGGCGACAACGCGCTGCCGATGGCCGGCGTGCCCGTGAAGTCGTACGAGAGCTACCTGATGCGCCTGGTGCGCAAGGGCTTCAAGGTCGCCATCTGCGAGCAGATGGAGGACCCGCGCACCGCCAAGGGCATCGTCGAGCGCGCCATCGTGCGCGTGGTCACGGCCGGCACGATCACCGAGGAAGACGCGCTCAACGCGCGCGAGAACAACTTCCTCGCAGCGTTGCACTGCAGCGGAACGCGCGCCGGCCTCGCCTGGGTCGACATCTCGACCGGGCGTTTTCAGGCCTGCGAGTGCGCGCTGCGCGAAGTCGAGAGCGAGGTCGGCCGCATCGCGCCCAGCGAGCTGCTCGTGTCGGCCACGCTCGAGCAGAAGCGGCCCGAGTTGGCGCAAGCACTGGGCGGCTTCCAGGGCCTGGCGCGCAGCCCGCGCGAAGACTGGCGCTTCGACCGCGACACCGCGTTGCGCGCGCTGGCGCGGCACTTCAAGGTCGCCACCGTCGAGGGTTTCGGACTCGAGGAGAGCTCGCCCGTGGTCCCGGCGGCCGGCGCGTTGATCGAGTACCTCGAGGAGACGCAACGCAACGCCTGCGAGCATGTGCGGCGCATCGAACTGGTCGAGAACAGCGGGCATCTGTTGCTCGACCGCGCCACGCGCGCCTGCCTGGAGCTCGTCAAGACCCAACGCGAGGGCCGAGTCGAAGGCAGCCTGCTCGCGACGCTGGACGCCACGCTCACGCCCATGGGCGGCCGCGCGCTGCGCGAGTGGCTGCTCGCGCCGCTTCGCAAAGTCGATGCGATCCTGCACCGCCAGCGCGGCGTCGCCGAGTTCGTCGACTCGCCCTTCCTGCGCGAGGACACGCGCGAGCTGCTGCGCGAGGTGCTCGACATCGAGCGGCTGGTCGGCAAGGTCTCCACCGGCCGCGCCAACGCGCGCGATCTGGTGGGACTGGCGCAGTCGCTCGAGGTCGTGCCGCGCCTGCGCGCCAAGCTCGAGCACGTGTACTCCGCGATCCTCGGCGAGCTGTTGACGCAGCTCGATCCGCTGGAGGAGCTCACCGCGCGCATCCGCAGCACCTTGGTCGACGCGCCGCCGCTGTCGCTCAAGGACGGCGGCCTGGTGCGCCCGGGATTCAGCAGCGAGCTCGACGAACTGCTCCAGATCGCAGGCGACGGCAAAAGCTGGATGGCGCGCTTCCAGGGCGACGAAATCGCGCGCACGGGCCTCAACGGCCTGAAGATCGGCTTCAACTCGGTCTTCGGGTACTACATCGAAGTCCCGCGCGGCCAGATCGAGCGCGTGCCCGAGAGCTACATCCGGAAGCAAACGGTCAAGAACGCCGAGCGCTACATCACGCCGGAACTCAAGGAGTTCGAGGGCAAGGTGCTGAAGGCCGAGGAGCGCTCGCGCGACCTCGAGTACCAGATCTTCAGCGAGCTGCGCGACGAGACCGCGCGCCACGTCGGCCGCATCCTCGACACGGCGCGCGCGCTGGCCACGCTCGATGTCCTCGCCGCACTGGCGCAGCGCGCCGCGGAGAATCGCTACTGCGCGCCGACGCTCGACTCGGGCGACCTGCTCTCGATCGAGGACGGCCGCCATCCGGTGATCGAGCGCATGGCCGGCGCCGAGGCCTTCGTGCCCAACGACAGCGTGCTCGACCGCGACGCGCGCCGCATCACGATCCTGACCGGCCCCAACATGGCCGGTAAGTCGACCTACATCCGCCAGACGGCGCTGATCGTGCTGTTGGCGCAGATCGGTTCGTTCGTGCCGGCGCGCAAGGCCAAGATCGGCGTGGTCGACCGCATCTTCACGCGCGTGGGTTCGGCCGACGACATCAGCCGCAACGCCTCGACCTTCATGGTCGAGATGGTCGAGGTCGCCGGCATCCTCAACAACGCCACGGCGCGCTCGCTGGTCGTGTTCGACGAGGTCGGACGCGGCACGAGCACCTTCGACGGCCTGGCGCTGGCCTGGGCGATCGTCGAGCACGTGCACGAGCACATCGGCTGCCGCACGTTGTTCGCAACCCACTACCACCAGCTCACGGAGCTCGCCGCACGTCTGCCGGGCGTGTGCAACAAGTCGGTCGCCGTGCGCGAGTACCAGGACGAGATCGTGTTCCTGCACCGCATCGTCGAGGGCGGAACCGACCGCAGCTACGGCATCCACGTCGCGCGACTGGCGGGCGTGCCGGTGGAGCTCATCACGCGCGCCAAGGCGATCCTGCGCGACCTGGAGGCCGACAACGAAGACCTCGTGCCGCGCATCTCTTCGCACAGCGGCGCACCCGCGCAGCGCAACCCCGGCCAGCTTTCGCTGTTCGGGCCGGAGCGTTCACGCGTCGAGACGGCGCTCGCCAAGCTCGACCCCGACAAGCTCTCGCCGATCGAGGCGCTGCTCGAGCTCAAGCGGCTGCGCGAGCTGCTCTGAGCGGCGCCCGCCACACTGCGCCGCGATGCACGCACCCCCCACAGATCCGGCCCGGGTGTTCGACGCGCCGTTCGCGTCGCCGCTGCCCTCGTCGCCCGCCGACGCGCGCGCGCGGCTGACGGGGCTGGTCGAACTGCTGCGGCCGAACTGGAACGAAGACAACGACGAAGCGACAGCGAAGGTGCAGGCGCTCAACGAGCACCTGCGCACCCACCCCGAGCACGCCGCCGCGCTCAGCTCGATGGTGGGAACGCTGCTCGCCGACAGCAGCCAGCGCTCGCTCTACGCCGAGTCGGGCATCCTCGAGGACGAGCGCCTCATCGGCGGCCTGTTCCGGCGCGTCGCCAACCGCCTGCTCCCGCCCGCCATCGACGAAGGCTTCCTGCGCGATGTGTTGGAGCAGCTCTTCGAAGACGGCGACTTCGACTGGGTCAGCCAAGTGCCTCGCGAAGCGTGGCTCGAGTTGCTGGAGCACGTGGCGATCGACTCCGCCGGCTTCGAACCCGCGCGCCGCCAGTGCCGCTCGGAGCTGCTCGAAGCGCTGCGCCTGGTCAGTCTGCGGCTGGCGGGCCTGGGGACCGATCCCACGCTCGTGCGCTACCTCCCGGCGCTCGCCAAGCACGAGTCGCCGTTCGTGACGCAGGCCGAGGAAGTGCGCGAGTTCATCGACGGCGAGCCCGGCGACGAAGCGCGCGAGCTCGCCGGGCGGCACATGCTCGTGCTGCTGGAGCAGTGCCTGGACTACGTCGAGCGCGTGCGCCACCGCTCGCGCGAGGCGGGCGTCGACGTGCGGCTGGTGTTCCTGCTGCAACGCATCGAACAGCTCGTCGCGCGACTGCGAGTGCTGCGCGAGGTGGTTGCGCCGGCGCCGGAGCGCTCTCCGGCGGAGCAACGCGCGCAAGTGCTGGCGTTCGCGCTGTCCTTGGTCGAGGCGCAGACGCGCAGCAACAGCCTCAAGGAGCTCTTCTCGGGCGCCCTCGAACTCGTCGCGCGGCGCGTCACCGAGCACGCCAGTCGCTCGGGCGAGCACTACATCAGCGCGACGCGCAGCCAGTTCCTCGCCATGTACCGCGCGGCCTCGGGCGCCGGGCTGATCATCGCCTTCATGGCGCTGAACAAGATCCTGCTCTCGAAGCTGGCGCTTCCGCCGGTGTGGGCCGCCGTCGCCTACAGCCTCAACTACGGCCTGGGCTTCGTGTTGATCCACATCCTGGGGCTGACGATCGCCACCAAGCAGCCCGCCATGACCGCGGCGACGCTGGCCGCCACGATCGACGAGACGACCGATCGCGAGACGCGCCTGGACGCGCTCACGCGCATCGCCGCCGAAGTCAGCCGCACACAGTGGATCTCGATCGCGGGCAACGTGAGCATCGGCTTCGTCGTCGCGCTCGCGATCAGCGCAGCCTGCGCCGCCTTCGGCGTCGACCCGGTCGGCCACGACAAAGCGGACCATCTGCTGCACGAGCTGCACCCGCTGCGCAGCCTCGCGCTGCTGCACGCGGCGATCGCGGGCGTCTATCTGTTCCTGAGCGGCCTGATCTCGGGCTACTACGACAACCAGGCGCTGTACCACCGCGTACCCGAGCGCTTGACGCGCGTGCGCTGGCTGCGACGCTTGCTCGGAACGCAACGGCTCGCAGCCCTGGCGGGTTACGTCGAGCACAACCTCGGCGCGCTGGTGGGCAACTTCCTCTTCGGCTGCATGCTCGGCAGCACGGGTGTCGTCGGCCAACTGCTCGGACTGCCGCTCGACATCCGCCATGTCGCCTTCGCCGCCTCGAACCTCGCCTACGGACTCGCCGGACTGGACTTCCAGGTGCTCTGGACCGCGGCCGTGAATTCCGCCTTCGGAGTCCTGTGCATCGGCGGCGTGAACCTGATCGTGAGCTTCACGCTGGCGCTCAAGGTCGCGCTGCGTTCGCGCGGGCTGGATGGCGCGGAGACCCGCTCGCTGCTGCGCAGCGTCGGCGCGCGCCTGTTGATCTCGCCGCGCGAGTTCTTCTGGCCCCCGCGCGACGAGCCCGCGCCGAAGTAGATCGAAGGGCGCGCTTCGGCGCCGCTCGCTCAGCTCAGTTGCACACGCTCAACGCGACGGCGTTCGAGAGGTTGATGTTCGTCGCGGCCGCTGCGGGATCGCGGCTCCAGAACTGGCCGAACAACGCGGCGCCCGGCTGGAGCGCGGGGTCGGCGCCCGACTGGATCCAGGCGTTGAGATCGAAGCTGAACGCGCCGCTGCAATCGGCGCCGGTGCTCGAGCCGCCCGAGAACTGGGCCGGCGTGCGACGAAGCGGGAGCGTGGCGCACATGAAGCCGCCGCCGAAGGGCGCGGACTGGCGGCCGGGCCCGTAGAAGAAGAGCCCCGACTTCTGGCTCACGACGTCGGCGCACGTGACGAGGAATGGCGCCGGCGCCGAGACGCTCGGCGTGCCGGCCGCGAGGATGCGCGGCTGACAGCTCGCGGAGTTGCGCTGCGAAGTGCAGTAGGTCGTCGCTCCGCCGTCGAAGGCGATCGCCAAGTTGTCCGCGCCGACGGTCCACATCTGGAAGATGAAGAAGAAGGTCGGATCGCCGTAGAACCAAGTCACCGAGCTCACGTCGGTGATGACGCGGTTCCAGACCTGCGCGGGCGAGCTCGTGGAGTTGGGATCGACGCTCCAGCCCGCCGGCAACGTCGACGACTGCGACGGAACCGCGACCGAGTAGCTGCGCCACAGCCCGTCGACGCACGGGATGTCGTCGGGCGACACGAAGTACACGAAGGTGTCGTCCGCGAAGTTGCCCGGCGTGCCGTTGTCGTTGGTCAGCACGAGCGAGAGCGGCCGCTGGCACGAGCTCGGGAAGTCGATCGCGAACGAGCGCAGATCGACTCCCAGAGCCGTGACGCGCGCGGCGCGGTAGTCGCCAGTGAAGATCGACGCGCCGCTGGTGCGGAGCTGCGGCGCGAACGTGTCGATGCCCGCCGTGCGCAGGTAGGCGCCCGGGAAGCCGCCCGAGGTCGGAGTGCTCTGGGAGGGTCCGCCCCAGGTCCAGCCGCCGTCGAAGCTCGAGCTGAAGTCCGTGGTGTGGGTGCCGCCGCACTGCTGCGCAGAACTGAGCGCGGACAGCGACGACACGATCAATGCGCAGGCGATGAGCTTCATGAGGTTGGTTGTACGGTGCCAGAGCAATCTGTCCCACGCCGCCGTTGCGCCGGGGCTGCCCGTTGCGTTGCGCGGCGTGGGACAGATTGCTCTGGCACCGTACAACCAGCAACAGGGGGCAGTAGTCGCTCAGGGCGCGCGGCGCCGCACGAGCGCGTCGATGCTGGCGGCCACGATCGCGCGCCGCGAGGAGCGCGGGCGCGGGAAACGCTGCATCAGCCGCAAGTAGAGTTCGGCCAGCTCGCCCCAGCGGCCGGCGCCGCACTCCAGCGCGCGCGCGGCCCCCAGGCCCCAGCCCTCGGCCACTCCGATGGGCGTCGGCGCGTTGCGCTCCTCGAGCAGCGCGGCTTCGAGCCGGGCGCCGTGGACGAGGAACGAGTCGGCGAAGCGCACGATTGAGCGATTGAGCGCCGGTGCGCCGCCCGCGCGGACCTCGCGCGCCTGCGCCAGGCCGCCTTCGCGCGCCGCGCGCCACCACGCGCGCCAGTCCCCGCCAGCCAGCTCGGGATACGCCGCACGCGCGAGTGCGGGCAGGGCCCAATCGTGCAGCAGCACCGTGCCGCCCAGCGCGCGCACCAGCGGCGCGACGAAGCCCAGACAGGCCTCGTCGCCGACGGTGAAGAGCAACGCGTCGAACTCGCGCGGGCGCAGCTCGAGCACGCTGCGCGCGGCGACACCGAACTCGGCCCCGACGTCGGCGCGCGGCGCGTTCGGCGGCTGGACGAAAACGCTCAGCTCAACGCGCGGAGCGAACTGCGTCGCGAGCGCCGCGGCGTGCGCGCCGACTGCGGACGAGCGGACCTGCGCCGTCGTCACCAACGCGAGCTTCATCGCGCCCGCGCCGCGCGGCTCACGCGCCGGCGGTCAGGATCTCCACGCCGTTGGGGCCCAGGTACAGCGAGTGCTCGGTCTGCGCGACCATCACGCCGTCGGCCTCGACCAGCGGCGGATAGCGCACAAGCGAGCCTTGCCGCGCGAGCTTGTTGAGCGTGTCGTCGACGATCTCGGGATCGCGGTGCAGGAAGTAGCGCCGCGCGATCGGCAATCCGCGCCAGCCTTCGATGTCCTTGAGCACGTCGCGATCGAGCCCCTTGGCCTTGAGCGGCGGTCGCACGAGCATGAACACCTCGGCCTTGCCGCGCTCGGTGATGTAGCCCTTGCCCGTGCACGCGAACGGCTCGATGGCGAACACCATTCCGCTCTTGAGCCGGCCGCCGCCGTTCTCGGCTTGATTGGGAATCTGCGGCGGCGTGTGGACCTTCCAGCGACCCAGGCCATGGCCCGTGAGGTTGCGCACGGGCTGGTAGCCGGCCTTCATGATCGTGCGCTCGATCGCGGCGCCGAGCTCGCCCACCGGCACGCCGTCGGCCACCGTCGCGATCGCCGCGGCGAGCGCGTCGGCGGAGGCGCGGATCAAGCCTTGCCAACGCCCGTCGCGCGAGAGGTCCACCGTGGTCGCCGTGTCAGCGACGTAGCCATCGACATGCACGCCGATGTCGACCTTGACGCAGTCGCCCTCTTCGTAGCGCAGCGAGTCGCCCGGCGGCGAGCAGTAGTGCGCCGCCACGCTGTTGCGCGAGGACTGGGCCGGAAAGCCGGGCTGGGCGCCGCGCGCGCGGATCATCTCCTCGATCGTCTCGAGGACGTAGCGCACCTCCACGCCGGGCTGAATGGCCTTGGCGGCCCAGATGCGGCACTCCGCCGCGATCTTGCCGGCGCGCCGGAAGCTGTCCAGAGCGATCGTGTCCGTGGGCGCAATCATGCGGCGTCGGAGGATACGGCCCCCCCATCCGAGCGGCAAACCGTGCGCTGCGCCAAAAGTCCGCCGCGCGTCGCGACGAAAAGGCGGCATGCGCTCGGCATTGTTTTCCCTACTGGCGCTGGTCGGCGGGCTCGGCGCCTGCCGCACCACGTCCAACGATGCGCCCGCGGGCGTCGCGCAGGCGCGACCGATCGTGCTGGAGGCGCAGCGCCTGTGGCGTGTGCTCGAGCTGGGCGAGGTGACGGGCCAGGTGGTGCGCTTCGCGGCTGCGCAAGCCCCGGACGATCCCACGCGGCACTA
This sequence comes from Planctomycetaceae bacterium, assembly GCA_011525785.1. Classification (GTDB taxonomy): domain Bacteria; phylum Planctomycetota; class UBA1135; order UBA1135; genus WYBT01. The sequence continues at coordinate 241,332 of WYBT01000056.1, read as the reverse complement.
CTACAGCGTGCGCAACGCGCTCGGGCAGGAGCTCGGCGCGATCGACGGTCACGGTCGAGCGTGGCGCTTCGAGCCGCACCAGAGCGCTCCGCGCTTCGTCGGAACCGGCTCCGTCGTCGTCGGCGCGCGCGCGATCCTGGGCGCAAGTGAGCAGGCCGAGCTGGTCGAGGCCGAACTCTCGACGGGCCTGCGCTGAGCCCCACGGAGCCGGCCGCGCGCGCACTCAGCGCAGCCTTCATGCCGCATCCAATGGGCGCATCGGCCAAAGCGCCGCTGCGCCCCGCGGCATTCGGCCGCGCTGAGCTGTTGGTTGGGTCGCTGCTACCCCCTGGAGCCTTCGCGAAGACGCGAAGGTTCCAGGAGGCAGCAGCTGCGGCGCAGCCTTCATGCCGCATCCAATGGGCGCATCGGCCAAAGCGCCGCTGCGCCCCGCGACATTCGGCCGCGCTGAGCTGTTGGTTGGGTCGCTGCTACCCCCTGGAGCCTTCGCGAAGACGCGAAGGTTCCAGGAGGCAGCAGCTGCGGCGCAGCCTTCACGCCGCATCCAATGGGCGCCTCGGCCGAAGCGCCGCTGCGCCCCGCGGCATTCGGCCGCGCTGAGATCGTGGTGGGTTCGCTACTGCCCCCTGGGACCTTCGCGCAGCGCGAAAGTCCAGGAGGCAGTAGCTCAGCGGACCACCTGCGAGACGAGTGCGTCGCCGACGCAAGAGCCAGCGCGGTTTGACTTCAGGCGGGCCACAGGAGAGGGCGAAAGACATCGCGGCAAGTCCCCTTCACCCACCTCGCCACCCCCCACCCTCGACTGTCCCGATGATCAAGCTGGCTGCTGGTGAGCACCTTGGCGCCTACAAAGTCCGCGAGTTCCTGGCGCGCGGCGGCTTCGGCTTGGTTTACCTAGCCAGTGACAGCAAGGGCGAGCTGGTCGCGCTCAAGCTGGGCGACATCGCCGGCGGCGGCCGCTACGTGACGCGCTTCCTCGACGTCACCAACGAGCGCCGCCCCGAGGGCATCAGCCCCGATGAGACCCCGGCCGAGGCCGTGTTCTTCCGCAAGGAAGGCGCGCGCATCGACTTCCTCGACGCCTCGGAGATCGACGGCCTGGTCAAGAGCGAGGGCGAGCTGCTGCGCCGCGCGCGCAACCCCAACCTCGTCGGGGTGCGCGAAGTGTTCACGCACGAAGGCCGCACCGTGACGGTGATGGACTACGTGCGCGGCAAGACGCTGCGCGAGAAGATCCGTGCGCTCGAGGGCATCCGCCTCAACTGGTTCCTGTCGATCGTGCGCGCGCTGCAGAAGCTGGCCAAGTCCGGCGAGCTCGCCTACCACGGCGACCTCAAGCCTGAGAACATCGTGGTCAAGCCCTCCGGGGCCGCCGTGATGATCGATCCGGCGCTGCGCTGCGACGAACGCCGCGTGATCACGACCACGCCGCACTACAACCCGCTGCTGCTGCGCGACCAGAAGGCCGACGTGATGGGCATCGGCGTGATGCTCTACGAGATCCTCACGGGCGTGCTGCCCTTCGACGAGGTCCCCTGGCAGTACGCCGGCCGCGAACAGGGCGGCGAAGTCGAGCGCCTCTCGCTCTCGTACTTCCTCAGCTACCCGCCGCCGCGCGACCTCAACCCCAACACGCCCGAGGCGCTCTCCAAGATCATCTACCGCTCGCTGACCGTGATGGACTACGGCCTGGCGGAGCTGGAGAAGGATCTGGTCGACTTCCTTCGCCGCGACTGACCCGCGGCGCGTTCAACACGGCTGCGACGCGATTGACCCGCGGCGCGTTGAACACAGCTGCGCCGCGACTGACCCGCGGCGCGCCTCGACAGAACACGAAAAACAGCAGCGCCGAGGCCCGCGGGCTTCGGCGCTGCTGTGCGCTTCGCGATCGCTCGCAGGACTACGGCTGGTAGGTCAGCACCAGTCCATCGGAGAAGTTGCTGGCCTTGGTCGCCGGCGGGTCGCGGTACCAGGCCTGCACGTACGCGCGCTCCCAGAGCGTCCACGGGTTGCCCAGCGCGCCGGGGAAGTTCGCCTGGTAGGTGTGCCAGTCGAGCGAGAACGTGCCGTCGCACACGCCGAACGTGCCGCCCGAGTTCTGCGTGCCCGTGCGCTTGATCGGCGACTTCACGCAGCGGAAGCCGTTGCCCCAGGGCGTCGGATTGAAGCCCGTGTTGTTGATGCCGTAGAAGAGCAGGCCCTGCTTCTGGCCTTCGAGTCCGACCACCGAGAGCAGGCACGGCGCGGCCAGCGTGAGGCTGGGGTTGGCCGAGGCGCTGATCGACGCGACGCAGCCGAAGCTCGACGTGCCCGGCGTGCAATACGTCGAGGGCAGCTCGGGCCCGTTGTCGCGCACGAACACGTCTTCGATCGCGTTGGTGTCCGCGGCGACCAGGTTCGTAGCGTTGCTGCTGAAGGCGACCACCGCGCCCAGCGCGCTGATGTTGGGCAGGGCGCTGACGGCGTTCGACTCAGCCCCCAGGCCGTCGACGGACCGGCGCGAGGTCACGCCGAACAGCGTGTCGCGCACGAAGATGTCGCCGACGCCGTTCGCGTCGCCGCTGACGAGGTTCGTGGCCTGGCTGTAGAAGGCCACGAAGCGCCCGCCCTGCGACACCGACGGTCGCCGGCTCAGGTCATCGCCCTCGGCGCCGCTCGAGGACAGACTCACGCGCGTGGTCTCGCCCGTGAGCAGGTCGTGCAGGAACACGTCGCGTCGGTTGTTGGTGTCGCCCGCGACGAGGTTGCTCGCGGCGCTGAAGTACGCCACGTAGCGGCCGTCGGGCGAGATCGCCGGGTCGCCGCTCAAGTCGTTGGCCTGCGCGCCGAAGGTGTCGACGCTGACCAGGATCGTCACTCCGGCCACGGTGTCGCGCACGAACACGTCGTACACGCCGTTGGTGTCGTTCGACACGACGTTCCCGCTCTGCGACGAGAAGGCCACGTAGCGGCCGTCGGCGGAGATCGAGGAGCCGAACGAGCTGCCGACGGGGCCCGCGCCGAACTGGTCCACGCTCACCAGGCTGGTGGTGTTCGTGGTCAGGTCGCGCACGTAGATGTCCGCGAGGATGCGGAACGACGCGAACTTGCCGTCGGCCGAGAGCGCGGGATCGCCGCTGGCGCCGCTGGCCTGCAGGCCGGCCGGATCGAGGCTGATCAACTGGGTGACGCCCAGCTGTGTGTCGCGCAGGAACACGTCGCGCGCGGAGTTGGTGTCGAGCGCGTCGAGGTTGGTGGCGTCGCTCTCGAAGACCACGTAGCGGCCGTCCGCGGACACCGACGGGCGCGCGCTGGTCCCGTTGCTCGGCTGGCCGAGCGAGTCGACGCTCACGAGCACGGTCACGCCCGTGGAGCGATCGCGCAGGAACACGTCGTCGACGCCATTGGTGTCGCCCGCCACGAGGTTGGTCGCAGCGCTGGCGAACACCACGTAGCGCCCGTCGGATGAGAGCGCGGCTTGCCGGCTCACGCCGTCGGCCTCGACCGGGCCGGGGCCTTCGCTCACCCGCTCCGTGGACTGCGCCGCGCTCGATGGGGCCGCGAAAGCGACCAGCGCCGCGCCGAAATACGAAATTGCAGAGAACTTCCGCCGAGAGTTCATGACGGCTCGACCTCCTGAATGCCTGCTGGGGACGCTTCTGCCGACCCCGATGCTCCTGAGGGGACGGCTCAGCGCGGCAGACTCTACCCGAGCCCGTGAAGCCTTCGCGCAGGTTGTCGCAAAGTGCGGCGAGCGATCGCTCGCGGGCTTGGGCGCGATCGGCGCGAGCAGCGTCCGCCGACCGGCGCATCGTCGCTCGCCTCCACGCGTTCGAGGAGGCGCGCGGTCAGTCGCACCGCGAGCGCGGCGAGCGCATCGAGGTCGAGTTCGCGCGGAGCGTGGCGGGGGGCGGACATGCTGCGGGAGGTGCGCGTGGAGCGGCGCTGCATGGAGACGCCGCCTTCACGTTCGTCCTCCCTAGATGCCGAAGGTTGCGCGGTTTTCACACAACTTCGGAGTTTCTCGCGGAACCGCGAGCGCTCCCGACGCGTCGCGGCGGAAGCCAGCGACCGCCGGGCCCGTCGTTCAGCGCCGGCGGCCCGCAGCCAGACGCTGCTCCGCGAGGCGCTCGGCCGCCGTATGGGTCGAAACCCCCTGATCCCGGGCGATCTGGAACACCTGGCGCAGGTTGTCGTAGATGCGGTCGATCTTGGCCAGCGCCTTGGGCTCGTCGTAGCCGCCCGGGACCAGCTCGATCGACACGTTGATGATGCCGCCCGCGTTGATCACGTAGTCCGGCGCGTACACGATCCCGCGCGCCTTGAGCACGTCGGCGTGCCGCGGCTCGAGCAACTGGTTGTTGGCGCAGCCGGCGACGGCCTTGCACTTGAGCTGCGGGATCGTGGCGTCGTTGATCGTCGCTCCGCGCGCGCAGGGCGCATAGACGTCGCAGGCGACCGACAGGTGGTTGGCGTCCGCCACGCTCTCGAAGCCGAACTTGGCGCACAGCTCCTTCACGCGCGCCTCGTTGATGTCGCAGATCGTCACGCGCGCGCCGGCCTGCTTGCACAGCTCGGCGAGGCGGCCGCCCACGGCGCCGACGCCTTGCAGCAGCACGTGGCGACCCGCGAACGAGGCCGAGCCGAAGGCCTCCTCGAGCACCGCCTTCATGCCCATGAAGCAACCGCGCGCGGTGTACGGGCTGGGATTGCCCGAGCCGCCGTTCTCGAGCGAGAGCCCCGTCACCCAGCGCGTCTTGCGCCGCACGATGTCGAGGTCCGAAATGCCGATGTTCATGTCCTCGGCGGTGATGTACTTCCCGCCCAGGCTGTCGACGAACGCGCCCATGGCCTCGAACAGCGCCGGCGACTTCAGCTTGGGATCGCCGATCACCACCGACTTGCCGCCGCCCAGTCCGGTGTCCGCGACGGCCGACTTGTACGTCATCCCGCGCGACAGGCGTAGGACGTCGAACAGCGCCTCGTCCTCGCTCGCGTAGGGCAGCATGCGCATCCCGCCCAGCGACGGTCCGAGCGTGGTGTCGTGCACCGCGATGATGGCGTGCAACCCGCTCGCGTCGTCCTTGCAGCGGACGACCTTCTCGTAGCCGTCGACTCGAATCTCGGAAATTTGCATCGATGATTGGCGCGCGAGCATGGGATCAGCGGAGGGCCGTCGAGCGCGCGAGCGGCGCGGCGGAAACCTCGGAGGGCGGAAATGAGGGGCGCAAGAGGATAAGGACGCGTTCCACAGCGGTGAAGGGCCCTCGGGGGCGCTTCCGAGACAAGTCGCGCGGCCTCGCGCAGGCGCGGGAAGACGCGCGGCAGCGGGCTCTATCGGCGTCGCTTCCGGCCTCGCCGGAGCGCCTGATGACGAAGATTTCGAGCGCGGCCCCCTTGCGGCGGCGGCGCGCGGACTGCTAAGCCCCTCCCCCAATGAAGCATCTGGTCATCGTCGAGTCGCCCACCAAAGCGAAGAAGATCAAGGACTACCTGGGCAAGGACTACGTCGTCGAGGCCAGCTTCGGACACGTCCGCGACCTGCCGCAGAGCGCGGCCGAGATCCCCGAGAAGCTCAAGAAGGAGCCCTGGGCGCGCCTGGGCATCGACGTCGAGCACGACTTCGCGCCGCTGTATGTCGTCTCGAGCGAGAAGAAGAGCCACATCGCCAAGCTGCGCAAGCTGCTCGAGGACGCCGACCAGCTGTACCTGGCGACTGACGAAGACCGCGAGGGCGAAGCCATCGCCTGGCACCTGCTCGACGTGCTCAAGCCCAAGGTCGAGGTCAAGCGGATGGTGTTCAACGAGATCACCAAGGCTGCGATCCTGCGCGCCGTCGACTCGGCGCGCGAGATCGACATGCGCCTGGTCCGTGCGCAGGAGGCGCGCCGCGCGCTCGACCGCCTGTACGGCTACGAGGTCTCGCCGCTCCTGTGGCGCAAGATCGCGCCGGGCCTCAGCGCCGGCCGCGTGCAGAGCGTGGCCACCAAGCTGCTGGTCGAGCGCGAGAAGGAGCGCATGGCGTTCGTCTCGGCCGCCTGGTGGGACGTCGACCTCGAGCTCGCCAAGGAAGCGACGCGCTTCGAGGCCGAACTCGCCAGCATCGGCGGCCGCAAGCTCGCGCGCGGCTCGGAATTCGACGAGCGCGGCCAGCTCAAGTCCAAGGACGCGCTGGTGCTCGACGAGGCTGCGGCGCAGAAGCTCGCGGCCGCGCTCGGCCACGCGCAGTTCGCCGTGCAGGACGTCAAGCGCGAGGCCAAGACCAGCTCGCCGCGCGGGCCGTTCACGACCTCGACCTTCCAGCAGGAAGCCGGCCGCAAGCTCGGCCTGCGCGCGCAGGAGGCGATGCGCATCGCCCAGCGGCTGTACGAGAACGGCTACATCACCTACATGCGCACGGACTCGACCGCGCTGTCGCGCGAGGCGATCTCCGCGGCGCGCGATCTGGTCGGCTCGCGCTACGGCGCCGAGTACCTGCCGCCGACCCCGCGCTTCTACGGAAACACCGCAAAAAACGCCCAGGAAGCGCACGAAGCGATCCGCCCGGCGGGCTCGGTGTTCCGCCTGCCCGAAGAGGTCGCGCGCGAGGTCTCGGAGATCGAGGCGCGCGTGTACGACCTCGTGTGGAAGCGCACCGTGGCCTGCCAGATGGCGGACGAGCGCTACACCTCGGTCACCGCCACGCTCGCGACCGACGCCGCCGGCTTCGGCGCGGTCACGGCGCTGGCGCGCGGCCGCACGACCGACTTCGCAGGCTATCGCCGCGCGTACGTCGAGGGCCGCGACGACGTCGAGAGCGCGCTCGACGAGCGCGAAAAGGTGCTGCCGCCGCTCGCCAAGGGCGATCGCGCCAGCGTGGCGAACGCAACGCCCAGCGGCCACAAGACCACGCCGCCCTCGCGCTACACCGAAGCGCTGCTGGTCAAGCGCCTCGAAGAGCTCGGCATCGGCCGGCCTTCGACCTTCGCCTCGATCATCGAGACCATCACCTCGCGCGAGTACGCCGTGGCGCGCGACAAGACGCTGGTCCCGACCTGGCTGGCGTTCGCGGTGGTCCACACGCTCGAGCTGCTCGAGCCGATGATCGTCGACTACCACTTCACGGCCGACATGGAGACCGAGCTCGACCGCATCGCGTCGGGCGAACTCGACCACCTCGCGTTCCTGAACGACTTCTGGTCGGGCAAGAACCCCGGCCTCAAGAGCGTGGTGAAGTCGCGCGGCGAGGGCATCGACCCGCGCGAAGTGGGCTCGTGCAAGCTCGGGCTCCACGAGGGCGAGCCGGTGGTCGTGCGCGTCGGGCGCTACGGCCCGTACGTCCAATACAAGGACAGCCGCGCCACGATCCCGGCGACGTTCGCGCCGGACGAGATGACGCTCGCGAAGGCCATCGAGTTGCTCTCGACCTCCGAGCGCGCCGCCGCGCCGCTGGGCTTCGCCGCGGACGGCCGCCCGGTGTACTTGCGCAACGGGCGCTTCGGTTACTTCGTGCAGCTCGGCGACGATCCGCCCGCTGAAGAGAAGGCCGCCAAGCCCAAGGGCAAGAAGAAGAAGGCCGCCGCGGACGAAGCGCCGGCAGCGCCCAAGCCCAAGCGCGCCTCGCTGTTCAAGTCGATGAAGCCCGAGGGGCTGACGCTCGACGACGCGCTCAAGCTGCTCTCGCTGCCGCGCCAGCTGGGTCCCGACCCGCGCGACGGGCGCGCGATCGCCGCGAAGAACGGCCGCTTCGGGCCGTACCTCGAAAAGGCGCCGCCCGAAGGCGTCGAGAAGCCCGAGTACCGCCGCCTCGACTCCGAAGCGAAGCTGCTCACGGTCACGCTCGAAGAGGCCTCGGCGCTCTACGCCGTCGAGCCGCAGCGCAAGGGCTTCCGCGGGCGCGCCGCGGCCGCCGCGACGCCGCCGATCGCCGTGCTCGGCCCCGATCCGACTTCGCAGAAGCCGATCGTCGTCAAGGAAGGCCGCTACGGGCCCTACGTGACCGACGGCGAGACCAACGCGACCATCCCCAAGGGCGAGGATCCCGCTTCGGTGAGCCACGAGCGCGCGGTCTCGCTGCTCTCGCAACGCCGCGCCGCCGGCCCGCCGGCGAAGAAGAAGCGCGGTCGCGCGCGTTCGAAGTGATGAGCCGTGGCAGTGTCAGCCTCTGACAGCTCGCCCTGACTGCGGAGGGCCTGCGCCCCGCGCACACCTGCGCGGGGCTTCGACTGCAGTGATTCAACCCGGCCTGGCTACGGCGCCCAGGTGAAGGCGATCGCGTCGCTGGCGTTGACTCTTCGGACCGCCGCGCCAATGGGGTCGCGCGTCCAGTACTGGGCGTAGACGGTCGAGCCTGGGCTCAAACCTCGGCTCTGGGCGTACTGCGCCGTAAAGACGTAGGAGCACGTGCCCGTACAGTCGTTAGCCGCCGACAGTCCGCCGGTGTCCTGCAGGGGCGTGCGTTGCATGGGCAACTGCACGCACACGAAGCCGCCCGAGAAGGGCTGCGCCGCGGGCGCGGTGCTCCAGACCATCATCGCGCTCTGATGGCTGCGCTCGAACTGCGACGTGACGAAGAACGGCGTGCCGAGCGTGAACGAGCAGATTCCTGAGGTGCTCATCGCCGGCTGACAGCCGAGTGAGTTCGTCTTCGCGGTGCAGTAGGCGACCACGGGCACGGACTGGACGCGCTCATCGCGCAGGAAGAGGTCGATCTTGTCGTCGGGTGGGCCGGCGACGAGCGCGTCAAAGGTCGAGAGAAACGCCGTGCGCGAACCATCGCCAGAGATCACGACGGGATCGAATCCATCGCCGCTACCCTGCCCCGTCGTTGATCGACTCAGCAGACGTGTAGTCCCGGACTGCCATTCCGTCGCGAACGCATCGCTGGCCCCATTCAGATCACCCGGAACGAGATCACTCGCGGTCGCGCTGTAGGCCACCCACATTCCGTCGCCGGAAATTGACACTCTCCTGTAGTAGCCGAAGTTCAGACTGCCGTTTGCGCTGTAGGCAACGCGGTGGGTTGTGCCAGCGCCCGTGTCCCGGACGTAGAGATCCAGGAGGCCGCTCCCGGCCAGGTTGTAGGACCAACTCTGAAAAGCGACGTACCGACCGTCCGCCGAGATGGCGGGAACGAAACTCGGGCCATCCGCTTCCTGCCCAAGACTGTTGGCGCTGACCAAGACGGTGCTCTGGGTCACGCGATCGCGAACGAAGACGTTGAGGTTCGCTGGCGCGGTCCCGCCCTGAATCAAGTTGTAGGCGCGGGTCATGAACGCGACGAAGCGTCCATCGCCGCTGACGGAGCATGACCCGGCCCATTGACACGGCGCTGAGAACGAGGCGCAGCTCGCGTGATTGATCAGGCCGGGCACGCCGGTAGGGTCTGCGGACACGAGTTCCGTGACCCCGCTAGCCACGTCGTAGGCAAAGAAGTCGCGCCAGAAGTTGGTGTCCCCAGGCGCGATGTTCGGATCGTCACTCTCGTAGACGATCGTCGAACCGTCGCGACTGATCACCGAGCGGAAGCAATTGCCCCACGTCTGGCCGCCGAACCGATCCTGGTTGATCCGGGATGTGACGCCACTGGCCATGTCGCGCAGGAACACATCAAAGGCGAAGTTCGTATCGCCTGGGACGTTGCCTTCCCAGTCGGTCTCGAAACAAACCCAGCGGCCGTCGTCGGTCACCGATGCGTTTTCGCCAGCCGTTCCTGCGCCAGTGAGCCAATCAGCGCTCACCAACTCGGTGAGGCCCGTGGACAGGTCGCGGCGATACACCACGCCTGAGTTCTGATAGACGAGCCAGCGTCCGTTCGACGACATGCCGTCGCGACCGACGTAGAACCCGTGCTCGGGCCAGGACACGCCGCGACCGTCGGTGCTCACCTGCGTGACGAACTGCGCTCGCAGAGAGGACGACGAGCCGACGACGGCCAGCGCCAGTAGCGAAACACTCGAGGCTCGTGCTCTCGTGCTCATCTCAGGGCAGCCTCAGAAACTGAACAGCGCACGAGGGGCTGAATGCATAGAACTCACCCGCGGTAACCACCCATTTGTTGTCGCACTCGAGGTGGTCGACGCCTCGCGCAACTCCGAGCGCCCCATGAGAGGCATCAGTTTGGAACTCCACGGTTCCACCCAGCAGCTCCACAACCGTCAGCCGCGATGCGTTGACGTCTGTGTCGATGACGTTTGGATTGGCGGATCGAACGATCGCCCTGCTGCCGTCAGGTGTGATCACCACATCCGTGGGGATGTGACTGTCCCCGATCACGACCGTCGACAGGATGCTCGCCAGCACAGGAGGGGCCGGCGGTACAGGCTGTGCCGGGACCAGGTCGAGTACGTCGATCACCCCTTCGAGGATCGCGGGATTGCTCGGTTTGGGCCGCCGCCCGATGACGACCGCCCGCATGTCGGTGCATGCAACAACGTCGCTCGGAAAGGCTGTGCCGGTTGTGAACGTGAGTGGGTCCGCCGTCGTCAGAAGCACCTGCGGTGTCATCGTCGACGGCTTGTCCGTCAGGTCGAAGACGATCGTGGCCCGACGCGTCGAAACGATCGCCCGGCTCTGATTGGGCGTGATCGTCAAGTCGCACGCGCGCGCCCGCGCCGGGAAGGGAAGATTCGGCACGAGCATGTTCGTCGTCCAGACACGCTCGTCGTCGATCGTGTCGCCGCGCAGCGCCAGCACGCAGATTTCGAACGACTCGTTGTCGTTCGGCGGTGGGTTGTTTCCATAGTTCGGCCCGTCGTACGGGTGCTGGAAACGAAAGGCGTTGCCAATGACCACGACCCGGTCGTTGGTCATCTCCACCGAGTCCAAGGTCTGGCGACTCTGGGACCCGTAGAACGAAGGCGTCGGATAGCTCGTGCCCATCCGCACGCCGATCTGCAAGCCGCGGTTGATGTTGTAGACCCCGATCCAGTCCGTGCCGCTGACCGCGGCTCGGACACCGTCGGGGGACACGGCAAGGTCGTGCACCCAGTGGTACCAGAGCACCTGCGGATCTTGCGGCTGAGGGCATTGGGGCGGGTCCGGCTGGGTCATGAACGTCTTGGGCCATCCTGGCTGGCCCTGGAACTCCGCGATTCCGACAGCGCCCCAGTAGAAGTGTCGGTAGGTCGCGATCTGGTTGGGGTCCCACTCGTTCGCGATCGACACGATCCGACCGGCAGTCAAGGCAATGCAGTCCGCCGTGCCACGCACTTCGCCAGCCACGCTCGACGGCAGTATGCAACCGCTGACTGTGATGTCGGGCAGTTGGTACGAAGCCTGCGGCGCGAGCGGCAGGCCAGTTGTCAGATCCCAAAGTGAGACGCCGCCATAGCGGTGTCTCACCGCGCCGACCGGCCCCATGCCGACGCCAGCCCACGCCACGGCGGAGTCCCAGCCATCCGAGTTGAGTGCTGTGGCCACACCGACGAGCCCGGGCGGCGTCAGCGCCAAGTTCCACATGCGAATCTCGTTGGGAACCCCGTCGAGTTCGTACGTGCCCTGAGCCAGCAGATGCGGACCGAGCAACCGCACGCAGTCGTCGCCCTCCGCGCCCCCGACATGAGGCGCCGCGTTGATGAGCAGTGTCGGGGGATTGGTGCTCAGATCCCAGGCGTACACCGCACCGGCGCTGCCGGTCTGAGGGGGTATTGTCGTTCGCACCGTCCTCACCGACGCGAACTCTCCGCCGGCAGACATGGTCACATCCATCGCAAGCGCATCCATGCCACTGATGTTGTGCACAGTGAAGCCCTGTGGACTGGCCTGCGCCTTCGCGACGAGGACGGAGAGAAACGCTAGCTCAGTCGCGAGGCGGACGAGCGGACGAGCGGACGAGCGGACGAGCGGACGAGCGGACGAGCGGACGAGCGGACGAGCGGACGAGCTTCATGAAGTAGGTCTCCTTGAGTCCAACAACTACCTCAGTTGCTCGATTCTCGCAAGCTGCGTCGTCACCCATCCGCCCACGTCGGGCGTCTGGACTCGCCTGTGGAGCGGTCCGGTTCGCGACAAGCGATACGTGCTCGGAGTTCTTGAGTTGCGCAGTCGACGACTCGCTTCTGCGATCCGGCGAAGAGCGAACGGCGCCGCACTCGGCTTGTCCAAGCGCCCCGGTCGCTTCGGGGCGCCGCGAGGCCCCCGAGGAGTTCAATCGAGCGCGCGTCGCGTCGCGCGTGCGGACCAGTCCGCTCGCCCAGTCCAGCGCAGGTCGTGGACGAAGCGCTCGTCGCCCAGGCGCAGCGTGCAGCGCGCGTCGAGCACGACTTCGAGCGACAGCTCGAACTGTGCGAAGTGGCCGCCGCCGGCATCCCAGTCGAGCGCGCCTTTGCCCTTTAGCGTCCAGCGCGTCGTGAGCTGCTCCACGGGCGCGGACATCGCGACCAAACTGCCGGCGTCGAGGAACTGGTTGGCGAGCTCCGCGAGATCGCGCTCGATGCGCTCGTCGACGCGCAGCGCGATGCGGTGAACATCGCCGTCTCGCACTGGGGCCAAGCCGCTGTACTCACACTCGATGCGCACAGTCTCAGCAGCCGCGGAGCGCAGCGGCGGCACGAGCACTTCTTCGACGAGCCGCTCGATGCTCGAGGTCTGCGGCGCGCCGCACAGGCCGAGTTCCGTGCTCGCCCAGAGCGCGTCGATCAACGCGGGACCGCGCGCGGTCCAACGGTCGCCGACGCTCACGCCGCCGGCGGGCAGCAGTCCGCGAAAGTCCATGTCCTCCGTGGGGCACTGCGCACTGAATCGCGGCGACTGGCCCATCCACGAGCGCGAGTAGTCGCCGAGTTCGGAGTCCCACACGAAGCGCAGGTCGGCGCCGGTCAACGCGTGGAAGCCGTCGATCTCCGTCGCGCCGTCGCCATACCACCAGCGGCCGGAGAGCTGCTCGTAGTGGCGGACGAAGTCGAGCGGCTTGCCGCCAGCGACCGCGGCGTAGCGATCGACGAAGCGCACCGAGTTCTCCAGTCGCACTGGCGGGAGCTGCGCGACGAGTTCCTCTCGATCGAGCGTGCGAGGCCAGCACTCCAGACGCAGTCCGAAGTCGAAGCGCTTCTCGAGTTCGGTCGCCGCCGAGGGTTCGAACACGAGCGCGGTGCGATCGTCGCCGGCGGGGCTCGGCGTGATCCAAGCTTGGAGCAGCAGCGCCGAGGCAACGGAGAGCGAGCGTCGACTCATGCATTCAGGATCGCGGACACCCGGCGACGCCGCTGCGCTCTCGCACTGAGCCGGTGGCTAAGTCGGGCCTGTTGACAGCTCGCCCATCTCCGCCCCAGCGCCTCAACGAATCGAGACCGGCCGCGCTGAGCGGCTTGTCCGAGGATCAACAACGGCGCGCGCCGGTCGGCGGCAGCAAGTAGAAGAGGCGCCATGAAGGTCGAGCCCCTCACTCTGCGCGGGCGTTTCGTTCAACTCGAGCCGCTAGCACTGCGTCACGCTGCGGACTTGGCGCACACAGGCAGCCCGGAGCTGTTTCGCTACATGAATCACTCTCCAGCGAGCTGGGACGTGCGCGGACTCGAGCGCTACATCAGCGAGGCGACCGCCTCGCCCGAGCGCATCGCGTTCGCCATCGTCGACCTCGCGCGCGACCAGGCTGTCGGGACGAGCTCGTACTTCGACATCCGCGCCGCGCATCGCGGGCTCGAGATCGGCCACACGTGGATCGCACGGTCGGCGCAGGGCACGCGTGTGAATCCCGAGGCGAAGCTGCTGCTGCTCGAGCACGCCTTCGAGCGGCTGGGGTGCATTCGCGTGCAGCTCAAGACCGACTCGCGCAACGAGCAGAGCCAGCGCGCGATGCTCAAGCTCGGCTGCGTGCGTGAAGGCGTATTGCGAAAGCACATGGTCATGCCCGACGGCCACCTGCGCGACACCGTGCTCTTCAGCATCACCAACGAAGAATGGCCCGCCGTGCGCAGCAGACTCGAAGCGCGGCTGAACGTCGCTGGGAATTGACGTCACGCGCGGCGCCTTTGCGCCGGACTCAATTCGTGAACGTCACAGCGAGCGCGCTGCTCATGTTCGTTGCGCTCCCGCACGGGCCCCCGGAGTCGCGGAACCAGACCTGGAAGTAGCGCGTGTCGCCGGCGCTCCAGTATCCCAGCGAGCTGAGGCCGGGCCCCCAGCTCGCCGAGCCGTTTGCGTCTCCGCTGCGCACTCCGAGGCGACGCACGCTCGGACCCGCGCAGCGCAATCCGTCGCCGAACACGACGCCGGCGCCGCCGTTCAGCGGCGAGTTGCCCATGAACAACACACACGGTTTGTTGGGGGGCAGCAACTCGACGGTGAAGACCTGACTGTTTTCGGCAATGCTGGGCGAGCCGCGCGCGACGAGCTGCGCGCCGAAACCGCCTGAGTGCGCGCAACCTTGTTCGGCGTCGCTCGCACTGCCGTTGCCGCACGGGCAAGCCGTCGCGCTTCCATCGCCAAAGCAATAGCCGTCGCCGAGCGCGGGAACGCAGCCGCTCCACACGGCGAGTCCATTCGAGTGCTGCCCGCCTGCATGAGTGAAACGGCCTCCGACGTAGAGGTCGCGCGCACCACCTCCCGCGGCGACGGAGACCATCGTCGACACCGTGACCGCGCCGGGACTCGACACCGAGTCGATCCCCCCGCCCAGTGCGCGCCAACTTGCGCCGTTCCAAGCAGCCAGACCGCGGGCCGGCGTCCCATCGGCAAACTCGAAGTCGCCACCGACGAAGAGCTCGTCCCCCGCGCCCAGCCCGTCGTTGTGCACGAACAGACTGGCGCTTGGCGCGGCCGGAGACTGCGTGAGCAGACCACCCACCAGGTCCCAGCCGCTGCCGCTCCACTTCGCCAGGCTCAGCGAGTTGTTCGGAAACGAGCCGAGGCCCGCCAGCGCGAACAACGCGGGGCCGCCGCCGTCGTCGTAGATCGCCAAGTCACTCGCGGCGAGGATCGTCGGGTGCGTGATGGCCGTCCATGCCGCTCCGTCCCAGCGCGCGAGGCCGTCGGCCGGTGCGCCACCTGCGATCGTGAAATCGCCCGCGACGAAAAGCGCCGGACCGGTTCCATCGTCGAACGAGCGCAGCGCGGTGACTCGATAGAGCACTCCGCTGCCCAGCCCCGACCAACTCGAGCCATCCCACTTCGCGATGGCCGATGCCGGCTGTCCTCCTGCTTCAGAGAAGCCGCCACCCACGAAGAGCGCCGGTCCACTTCCGTCATCGAAGAGCTCGAACACGCTCGCGGGGCCGTTGAGTCCCGCGCCAAGCGCGGTCCAACTCGCGCCGTCCCACTTGGCCACGTTGCGCGCTGGCGTGGAACCCGCTGACGTGAAGCTGCCTCCGACGTAGAGTACCGGTCCAGTTCCGTCATCGACTGTGAGCAGCGCTTCGACCGACGGGCTGATCCCGCCCGACACGCCGCCGCCGACCTCGTGCCACACAGCGCCATCGAAGCGCGCGATTCTCTGCGCGGGCGTCGTTCCCATCGCGTTGAAGGAGCCGCCCGCGTAGAGCTGGCTCCCAGCGCCGAAGTTCGCCACCGCGAGCGCGGACACCGCGCTCCCGTGCGGCGCGCCGGCCCCGCCTCCCAGAGCGCTCCAGGCGCCGGCGCTCCAGCGCGCGACGTTCTTGGCGGGACTCGCGCCCGCGAACGTGAATGAGCCGCCGGCATACAGCGCCGGCCCCGCGCCGTCATCGAATACAGCTAGCGACTCGACAACTCCCTGCGCACCGGGAACCGTCAGTCCAGCGCCCAGTGCTGTCCAACTCCCGCCGTCCCATTTGACGATCGCAGACGCGGCGACGCCGCTCGCCGCTCCGAATGCCCCGCCGACGAAAAGCGCGCTTCCGGCGCCGTCGTCGAACGTCGCGAGTGCCTCGACAGTTCCGTTGAGTCCATTCGTGCCGCCAAAAACGAGCGGGTTCCATGCAGCGCCGTCCCACTTCGCAATGCGGCGCACCGAAGTCGCACCGTTGTTCGTGAACTTCCCGCCGGAGAAGAGCGCCACACCCGTCCCGTCGTCGTGCGCGATGAGTGCGTTCACGGGGAGGTCGAAGCCCGCTCCCGGTCGCGTCACCGTCGCGCCATCCCAGCGCCCGAGGTGACCGACTGCGACCCCGTTGTAGTCGAAGATCTGGCCGCCGAAATACAGCGCGGGTCCGCTCCCGTCGTCGAACGCGACCAGCGCGCGGACGTCGGTCTGCGGATTCAACGCGAACCCGGCCCCGAGCGCTTGCCAGGCCGTGCCGTCCCAGCGCGCAAGCGAGTTCATCGGTACGCCGCCCGACTCTCGGAACGCACCGCCCGCGTACAGCGCTGGGCCCGAACCGTCGTCGAAGACCGCCAGCGCCTGGACTGCCTCGTCGAAACCCGCGCCGACAGCGGACCAGTTCGCGCCGTCCCACTTGGCCACGTGCGCAGCTGCGACGCCCCCGACATTCAGGAACCGGCCCCCGATGTAGAGCGCCGGGCCGCTGCCGTCGTCGAACTCCACGCTGCACAACAGATTGCGATCCAACGGGCAGCAGGGAACCGTGCCGCTCAATCCGCCCCCGAGGTTGGACCAGGTGGCGCCGTCCCAACTGGCGATCTGCGCAGCTGCCCTGTCACCCGCGACGGTGAAGTCGCCGCCGAGCAACAGCACGGGCCCCTGTCCGAAATCGCGCGCCGCGAGCGTGAAGACGGACTTGTCGACGCCGTCAGTCGCGAAGCCATCGGACCACTGACCGCATTGCGCACGCGCGCCGCCGACCAGCACCAAGGAAAGCGGTGCAGCGAACGCGAGACGAAGCACTGTTGCGAGCATGAGTTCCTTCAACCTTGCCGCGGAGGACGCAGCCTGGGAGCGTCGGCTGGGGACAGCGCCGCCCGCGCTCCCCGCCGTGCATGCTGCCACGGCGGCGATCGTTGGGCATAAATTTGTTTGCTCTCAGGCCATCGGAGCGCTGGGAGCGGGCACGGGGCGCCGTCGAGTGTCGCTCGGGGCTGTTGCGCGCAACGAGCTGCTCGCGCCGCTGCTCGACCGCGGCGAGATCGAGGCTTGGCGCGAGCTCTTCGGATTGGCGAAGAGGTCGACCTGCACGCGCCGGCGCCGGCGTACGACCAGGGCGTGTAGGCGTTCGACCCCCGCGCCTTGCCGCGTCAGGGATTGGCGTCGAGCCAGCGCGAGTGCTTAGGGCAAAACGCGCACGCGAACTGCGTTGGAGCGATTCGTCGTGAAGCTCGCGCCCGGATCGCGCGACCAGCATTGAACGTGAACGTCCGCGCCCGGCGCGAGCAGCGGGTCGCTCCCGCTTTGGATCAACGCGTTGAGATCGAGGCTGTAGCTACCCGAGCAGTCGTTGAGTCCGACGCTTCCACCGGAGTTCATGGGCGCCGTGCGGCGCAGCGGGCTCGCCACGCACAGGTAGCCGCCTTGGTAAGGCGTGTTGCGCGGACCGAAGCCGTAGAAGAACAGGCCGGTCTTCTGGTTCAGCTCGTCGACGCACGACAGCGTGCAGGCTTGACTCGAAGTCGCGCTCGCCGTGCCGAGCGCCGAGATCGACGGCGTGCAGCCCAGTGAGTTCACTTGGGCCGTGCAGTACACCTGGGAAGGCGTCCACGCGGAGTCGAACGGGAAGGGTCCGATGTCGGCGCGCGTTCCGTCCGGATCCAGCGGCGCCTGTGGATCGCCGGCATCGATACAGGGCGAGCTGGCCCTCAAGTGCGGGTCGCGACCCGACAGATCGAAGAGTTGCGGCGATGCCACCACGTTGGTGTTGTCGCCGTCGAAGTTCGCTGTCTCGTAGCACGAGTACTGAACCAAAGCGCTGAACGTCACGGGAGTGATCAGATCGGTCGTGTTGCCGACGACGATCGAGTTGAACACCATCGCGAACCCGCCGCTCTGAGCGTGCTCTCGAACGCCCACCACCGCGCCCGTGACCAGCGAGTGAGCCACGACCAAGTCGTACTGGACCAGCACGGCGTTGTTCGCTCCCTCGGCGTAGACCGCGCACCTGTCGAGCGCGCCGCTGCGAGCTGTGATCGTGTTTCCCCCAGCCACGGGGGGATGGATGATGCTGAACCCCTCGAGCCACGGCCCTCCGCCGAGCCACACGCTATTCGACGGCATCTGAACGACGGTTCCCGCAGTCGTCGGCGCGATCAACGTGACCAGCGCGCCGCCGCTCGAGCGCACGGTGAGGTACTTGGTGATCGTCAGGTGCTCGTCGTAGACGCCGGGAGCGACGAGAATGGTGTCACCGGCGACCGTTGCGGGTTGATCGTGCGCCTGCTGAATAGCGTTGAACGGTGCGCTCGCAGAGCCGTCGCCCCCAGCCGGCGCGTGGACGTCGACGTGCCAGGTCGTCTGCGCAACCGCGGGCGCCGCGACAAGCGCCCACCCGATGAGTTTGAGCATGTGAAGGGTCTCCTTTGCGATCAGGTCCCGCGACGAAGCTCTGTCGGTGCAGGAATCCCGAGAAAATCGCCCGCGGCTGACGACCTCCCGAGCAGCAACCCGAGAGCGCGGCGGCAGTTGCGGCGTGCTCACGGCCGCGACTTGACCCACAGCTCGCGTTCGCCCGCCGCCGCTGCCGTCGTCGCCGTACACGCGCGCATGGCGTCGGATCACGACCACGCAGCTGTGACCCAGAACACTCCGATCAGCTCACGCCGAAACGCTGTCGCAGCTCGCGCGAGGCCGCGACGATCGACGCGAGCTTGGCCTGCGCGACCGCCGCCGACGCCAGCGGGTTGTCGGCGAAGGTCGCGAAGCCGCAGTCGGGGTTGAGCAGCACGCGCTCGGGGCCGAGCAACTCGATCAGGGGCTCGACGTGGGCGCGGATCTGCGCAGGGGTCTCGACCTCGGCGCGCTTTTGGTTCACGACTCCGATGCCGACGCGCTTGTCGCGCGGAAGCTGCGCCAGCAGTCGACCGTCGCCCGCGCGCGGCGTGCACAGCTCGAGGAACAAGGTCCCGACCGGCGCGCGCGCGAGCAACTCGAGCAGCGGCGAGTAGTCGCCGTGCAGCGCCACGCTCTCGTCGGGCGACCAGTTGCCCCGGCACACGTGCAGAGCCAGGCGTTCGCGTGGAAAACCAGCCGCCAACTCGCGCATCAGCCGCTCGGCGAACTCGAGCTCCGCGGGCGTGTCGAGCTTCTCACCCAGCGCGCCGCACATGAAGGTGCGTTGCCCGCGCGCGTGGCCGAAGACCACTTCGCTGAGCACCGGCTCGTCGAACTGCACCAGCGACACGCCCTCGGCGAGCAGGTCGGCGAGCTCCTCGCGCAGCACGCGCACGACGTCGCGCGCGAGCGCCTCGCGGTCCGCGTAGGCGCGGTCGGAGATGCACTCCATCCACATCGTGCGCGTCAGCAGGTACGGCCCGGGCAGCGCCACCTTGCGCGGGCGGTCGGTGAGCGTGCGCAGGAAGCGCGCTTCGTTCAGAGCAATCGGTCGCGAGCGGCCGAGCGGCCCGAACACCGCCGGATGGCGGACCTTGCCCGCTGGCACGTCGAGCGCGCGCAGCTCGCGCTCGAACTGCGCGGGGTCGTCGACGTACGGCAGCAGGTCGGTGATCGGAATGAGCTGGCAGTTGTCGAGGATCCCGCCCACGAAGCTCGCGTAGTTGTCGCGGCGCTGCTCGCCATCGGTGACGACGTCGACGCCGGCGCGCAGCTGCGCGTCCACGCACAGGCGCACAGCGTCATCCGAGGCAGCCTCGAATTGCGCGTCGTCGAGGCGCCCTTCGAGATGGCGGTGAAGCGCGTCGAGCAGCCACGTGGGGCGCGGCCAGCTCCCCACGCCCATCACCGACAGCGGCGCGATCGCCGGCGCGGGCGCGGGCTGCGGCAGCGCGTTCGGAATGCGCACCTCGCGCACTTCTTGCCGCAGCGGCATCGCGGTCCGCGTCGAGGCCGCCCGCGCGCGCTCGGGCGCGAACTTGCCTTTCGACACGAGGAAACTGTGCTCGCGGCCCGCTTGGAGGTGGCTGACGAGCTCGTTGCCCGTCAGCCGACACCACGCGGGCAGATCCTCGGGCACGCTGATTTCGCGCGAGCGGATCTCGAGCAGTTCACCGACCTCGAGCGGATCGATGTGCTTGCGGATCAGCAGCAACAGGCCGTTGCCGCAGTCCAGATCGCCGCCGTCAAAGCTGGCCTTCGGCGCGTACGGATGGCCGGCCACGGGCGAATCGTTCAGAACGAGACGCAGGGCGAGCCGCCCGCCAGGAACTCGACCAGCTTTGCGCCGCCGACGATCGTGGCGCCCGCGACGAGCTTGGTCTCGTCGAGTCCGCGCTTCTTGAAGCACGGCGAGCACACATAGATCTTCCCGCCCGCGGCGGCGAACTTCGCCATCAGCTCCGCGAGCGGCGCAAAGCCCTCTTCGCGAATGTCGTCGGCGTAGCCAGGCGTCGCGAGGCGCACGCCTTCGGTGCTGAGGAACACCATCGTCTCCTGCTCCGAGCCAGCGGCGGCGTTGGCGACGACGAACGCCACCGTGGCCTTGTCGCGGTTGTCCTTGGCGCAGGTGAGCGAAACGCAGAATCGGCCCATGTCAGTTCTCCTTGCGGCGGATGAGGTAAACGGGGTGAGCGGCGTCGACGAGCGCGTGTCCGGTCAGACCGCACCACGCGGGGATGTCTTCGACGGCGCCCGGGTCGCGCGCGACCAGTCGCAACACAGCGCCGGGCGCGAGCTCGCGCATGCGCGCGCGCAGTTCGATCACGAGCTCGCCGCAACCCATGTCGCCCGCGTCCCAAGAGGACTGGACAGCGCGCGGATCGCCGGACGAACTCATGTCACGCGCAGAGTAGCGCGCGGCGCTCGACGCGCACACCGGCGTCGCACACCGCCGCCGCGCCTTGCGCAAGCCAAACTCGCGCACGATTTCGCGCCGCTCGGCCTTGCGCTGACTCGGCGCTGCGCGGAAGCTCCGCCGGCTTGTTGCGAAGAGGCGACATTTTCTGCCCGACCTGAGGGCGCTCCCGCGAACCCATGGGCTCCCCCATGTGTCGCCGGAGAGGCGGTCGTCTCTTCACCTCGCATCGCGGTCTAGCGTGACGTGATCGAACGGCGGCGCATGTGCTGAGCGCAGCGCCGATGACGGCTGGGTTCGAGTCCCACACCACCTACCGTCTCATGACCGTTCAGCGCTTCACGAAGATCGCGCTCGCCGCGTCGTTCCTCTCCACCGCCGCCGCTGCCCAGTGCGGCTTCCAGAGCGGCACGCCCCAGTGCTTCAGCTTCGCGCCGCCTCCGCCCATCGCGGGGAACATCGGCGATGACCTGACGCTGGTCTCCGACCGCCTCGCCATCTCCGGCGACATCCGTTTCCGCACGCGCAACGCGTGGGCGCCGAGCAGCGGCAACTACACGCCGAGTTCGGCCAATCCCGCCGCGGGCGTGGGAGATCAGATCTCCAGCCGCCTGCGCATCAACCTCGACTTCAAGGTCAACGACAAGGTCAGCACCTTCGCGCAGTTCAACTTCTCCGAGGTCTGGCCCGGCGGCGATCCGTACTCCGACGCCGACCCCAACGGCGACACCAACAACTTCGACGGCATCGCGCAGGCCTATCTCGTCACCAAGGACCTGATCGGGCTCGACGAGACCTTCCGCATGGGCCGCAGCTACTTCGCGCTGGCTTCTGGCCTGGTCTACGGTTCGTGCGACTTCCTGCAGTTTCCCGCCTCGGGCACGGGTGTCTGGCTCTCGCGCGAGTTCGGACCGCACAAGCTCGAGATCTTCGGGCTCGACAACAACGGCACCGTGACCACCAACGGGTTGGGCAACCTGGTCGCCGACGGACAGCGCTTCGTCGGCGCGACGAGCCGCATCGACCTGGGAAACGAGTACTTCGCAGCGCTCGAGCCGTACGTGCTGTTCGGCACGGGCGACGGCGACAAGTTCGATCCCACGGCCGGCAATCCCGACTTCACGGATGACTCGTGGTACGGGATCGCCGCCATGGGCAAGGTCGACCGCTTCACCTGGAACGCCGAAGTCGCGCAGCGCAACGACGACGTCCCGAACGGCGCTGACGACACGTTCGTGGGGTATCGCACCAACGTGCTCGCGGACACGGCCGATTTGACCGGCGACGTGCTGCACCGCGTGCGCTACACGCGCACCGACGCCGAGGGCCGTCTGCACATCAACCCGGGCGACTTCAACAGCGCGGGCCTGCTGCATCAGTACGGCGGAGCGTGGCGCTCGGACCTCGCAACGGACCAGCTCGGCCTGACCTTCAAGCCCAGCGACACCGTCACGGTCGACCTCGCCTACCTGCACCTCGACTCGCTCCTGCCCACCGGCGGCGAGCACGAAGTCGACTTGATGGTCGCCGCGAAGATGCTCGACGGCGCGCACGCCTGGGTGGGCTACGGGCGCGACGAAGACGATCGCGAAGTGCTGTTCGCGCAGCTCACGATCTTCTTCTGAGCCGCCCACGGCGCACGAGCGCGCTGCGACGAAGACCCCGACGCGAGTCGCAACTCGCGCCGAGGGATGGGAAGGCGCGCGCGGTGGCGAGCACTCCGCCGCCGCGCGTCGCCGCTGCACACGGCTCCGTTGCGCAGCGCGCTCGAGCCCGCTCGAATGGGCGCAGAATGCAGTTCGAGGCGATGCGAGGCCCGGACGCGCCGCGCACGCCGTGGGAGGACGGTGCGCAGCGCGTGGGCGAGGCGGTTTTCGCCGTGCTCGACACGAGCGGCGCCGACCCGAGCGTCGATCGACTGCTCGGGATTCGCGCGCTGCGCGGCTCGCGCGAGTTCGCCTCGACGCCGGACGAGCCCGCTGGTGAAGCTTGGCGACGCTTCGAGCGCTTCTGCAGCGGCGCGACGCTCGTCGTTGCGGCCCGCGAGCGTTTCGACGCGTGGGCCGCGCATCTGCAGACCTCGGAGGCCGCTCGCCTGGCGGCTGTCGGAGTCGATGAAGTCCAAGCCTTGGTGTTCCCGCTGCGCACTCGACGGCGCGCCCCGACGCTCGACGATCCGCTCGCGCTGCGCGAGGCGCTGGTCGAGCTTTGGAGGCGCTTCGAGCGACTGCCCTCGGACGTGCACGGCTTCGCCGCGGGCTGCTGGACCTCGAGTTGGCAGCGGCTGACCGAGTCGGCGCCGTCGACCGCCGTCGCGCTCGCACGCGTGTGCGCGCTGCTCGATCGACCGCAGCTGTGGTGCGGCGAGCGCGGCCTGCGCGACGGACTCCTCGAGCGAGCGCAGGAAGAGCCGCCCGAGAACTCCGACAGCGGCGCGTGGAGCGCAGCCGGCTTCGTGCGCCCGCGCTGGGCCGATGTCGGCGCGCAGTGGCGCACGTTTCCGACCGTGGCCGTGACCAGCGAGAGCTCCGAGCCGCTCTCGAGCGACGATCTCGCGCTCGTCGACGAGCTGTTCGAGCGCAAGCTCCCGGAGCTCTTCGCTCGCAACGACGGCGCGCCGTCCTATCGCAAGGGCCAACACGACGTCGCGCGCCAGGTCGCGCGCTGGTTCGGCGCGCGCAAGCTGCTCTTGGTGCACGCGCCGACCGGCACCGGCAAGACGCTCTCGTACCTCGCGCCGGCGCTCCTGTGGTCGCTGCGCAACAACGTGCGCGTGGCGATTTCGACCTACACCAAGGCGCTGCAGGACCAAGCGCTCGAGTCCGAAGCTCCACGCGCGCTGGCGGCCCTGAAATCGATCGGCGTGACCGACGAGCCGCGCATCACGCTGCTCAAGGGGCGCGAGAACTATTTGTGTTGGCGCGCGCTGGGTCTGCACGGGCCGAGCGAGAACGACAGCGGCGAGGCGTGGCTCGCGTGGGCCACGTTGGTGCTCTTCGCGGCGCAGGACGAGGACGGCGACCTCGACCGGCTCGCGATGCGTTGTCCGCTGCACTTGAGCGCGCCTGCGGCCGCGAGCTTCGTGCGAGAGCTCGACTCGCTCGTGCGCGCGACGCACGCTGCGTTGGGCTGCTGCTCAGCACGCGAAGACCGCGAAACCTGCGCCGCGGAAGTCTCGCGCATGCGCGCCGAGCGCAGCCACGTGCTCATCACCAACCACGCCTTCGCGCTCGTGCGCCAGGTGCTGTTCAAGCACGCCATTTTCGACGAGTGCGAGCACCTGCACGAGCAGTGCGGCGGCGCGTGGAGCTTCAAGGTCACGCTGCGCGAGATCCACGAGCAGCTCTCGCGCCTGCGCCAGCCGGGTCGAGCGACCTCGCGCGCGGTGCTCGACCGACTCGAGCGCGTCGCTGTGACGAGCGACGAGCTCTCCGCGCGCCACCAGGCCGCGAGCGCCGCATGGCTGCAGGCCTGGAGCGCGCTCGAGCAACTCGAGACCGCCGTCGCCGACTTCAAGCGCTGGCGCGACGTCCAGCGCCGCAAGCGCGAGGCGCGCGATGAGCACTCGCTGCTGCGCGAGTACCTCGGCGCGTTGGAGCCCGCGGCGGGCGCGACGCCGGATGCTGAGGCTGCCCGCGGCGCCGGCGCGTTGCTCGCGGCGAAGGCCGCGCTGCTGGCCGCTGCGTCGGCGCTCGACAGCGAGATCAGCCAGGCCGCCGGGCTCCTGGGCGATCTGCGCGGTCCGGGTCTCGCCAAGATGCGGCGCGCACTCGAGCTCGCGCGCGGCGAGCTGTTCGAGTGGCGCGAGCCGCTCGAGAACTTCGCGCCCGTCGTCGACGGCAAACCCGCCTTCGCCAAGGAGCGCTTCTACGACATCGAGGTCGACTCGCGCGGCCAGGACCTGCTCGCGGCGCGCGTGCTGCTGCCCAACGAGCTCTTGGGCCGCAACTACTACCCGTCACTCGACGGCGCGGTGCTCATTTCGGCGACGACCTGGCTGCGCGGCGGCTTCGAGACTTCGATGGGATACCTCGGCCTCGACCGCGCGCGCGAGCCGCTGCCCGAGGAAACGCGCGCGCCGAGCGAGGTGCTCACCTTCCGCGCCGAGGATCCGTTCGACTACTCGCGCGTGCTCGTCGGCGTGCCGAACGACGCGCCCGACCTGAGCGCCTCGCGTGAGCAGTTCCAGTCCTACGTGCGGCGCTTCATCGCGCACCTCGCCGAGCGCACGGGCGGGCGCACGCTCGCGCTGTTCACGAACGCCGACGAAGCGCGGCGCACGGGCGAGGAGCTGGTCGGCTTCTTTCGCTCGCGCGGGATCTCGCTGTGGTTCCAGGGCATGGCCGGCGTGCGCAAGGAAGAGCTGCCCGACTTGTTCCGCACTCGGCCCAACTCGGTGCTCTTGGGCGTCGACACGTTTTGGTACGGCGCCGACTTCCCGGGCGAGTCGCTCGAGCACCTGGTGATCGTCAAGCTCCCTTACGGCGTGCCCGACCGCTACCACCACGCGCAGTGCGCCGCGCTCGGCCAGAGCGAGCAACGCCGCCGCATCTACCTGCCGCGCGCGCTGTCGAAGTTCCGCCAGGGCTTCGGCCGCCTGATGCGCCGCGAGAGCGACTCGGGCTGCGTGTACGTGCTCGACCGTCGCATCCTGAGCGGCGCCAACAAGCTCTTCCTGGGCGAGTTGCCGGTCGACTCGGAGCTCGGGCGGAGCGCGGAGGACGCGTGGCCGCGGGGCGGCGCGCGGCTGGTGATCGACAGCACCGATCGCGTGCTCGCGGCGGCATTCGAGCACATGCACCTGACGCACGACGTGCGCCGCCGCGGCCTCGACACGCCCTTCGCCGAGCCTGCGCCGCCGCCCGCGCCGCGCGTCGTCGACGACGATCTCACCTTCTGAGCCGCTGCGCGACGACGCCCGTCACGTTGACGGCGCTTCCGTGACCGCGGCGCCGATGCGCTGGCGCCGCGTTTCGAGCGGCTGGCCCACGCTTCGCCACAGCAGCCAGGCGAGCAGGACGCTGGTCACCATCACGATCGTGCCGCGCGAAGCTGTGAGCCAAGTGATGTCGAGAGCAGCGATGACGAACACCAGCAGGTAGTGGACCAGGTAGACGGGATACGACAGCTCGCCCACGGCGCGGTCGAAGCTGTTCAGCCGCGTGGATTCGAAGACGAACGGCAGCAACACGGCGACGACGGCCACCAAGCCCGTCGGACCGAAGCGCCAGTGCTGAAAGGGCGACGGCAAGAACGTGCAGCCGAGCACGCCGCCGATCGCGACCAGGACCGCGAGGCGGCAGAGCGCGGGTCGCAACCAACCGCGGGCGCCGGCGAAGCGCCAGGCGTGCCAGGCGAGCGTCCCGAGGAGGAACAGCAGCAGCTCCGTGGGGAAGAAGCGATACGTCCACGGATCGTGGTGCAGGCCGTAGCGCTGCATCAACCCGATGCGAAGCGCGAAGCTCGCCAGCGCCAGTGCGGCGATCAGCCAGACGCTGCGGCGAACGAGCAACGGCGCCAGCGCATAGAAGGTCAGCTCGACGGCGACGGTCCACGCCTGCGGCACGAACAAAAACTGCCATGCGGGTTGGACTTCGCGCCGGAAGTTGGGTGTGGCGAAAAGCTGCTGGGCCTGCGGGTCGACGGCGAAGAACGTCACCAAGTCCTGACCGAAGACCGTGACGTGGGTCGCGGCCAGCGCCAACCCGTCGAACCACGGCATCGTCGGGCCGGCGACGCGCCAGCGCGCGAGCGGTTCGATGCTGCGGTCCAGCAGCCCTTGCAGCAGTGCGGCGACGAGGAGCGTGACGACCAGCACCACGTAGTACATCGGCAAGAGCCGCAACAATCGGCTCTTCGCGAACCGCATGTAGGCGCCTGGGCCGACGTACTTCTCGTTGAGGATCAGCGTCATGTAGAAGCCGCTGATGACATAGAAGATCTGGACCGCCGCTGGTCCTCCCGTCATGCGGAGCCACGACCAGCCCGCCGGCGGACCGGCATGCGCGACGACGACGGCCAGGGCGAGCAGAAGGCGGAGCAGGCCCATGGTGTGGGGTGGACGTTGGGGAGCTGGGGCGCGGCTTGGGAGGGTCGATGCTGCGCGAGGGACGATGCGGAGCGAACTCACGCGGGTCAACACTGCGCTCGACTCGCGCCGACGACGATCTCGCCTTTTGAATTGCCGCGCTGCGCTGCGTAGCGTCTGCGCCGCCCGTGCGCATCCTGTTCCTCTCCCAGCGTGTCCCCTACCCGCCGAACCGGGGCGACAAGATCACGACTTGGCGCCTCGTCGAGCGCATGAAGCGCCGGCACGAGGTGCGCTGCGTGGCGTTCGCGCACGACGACGCCGATGTGCAGGCCGCGGCCGAACTCACGCGCCTGGGAGCGCCGACGACGGCGGTGCGCATCGACTTGAAGCGCACCAAGCTCGCGTCGCTGCCGCTGCTGCTCACGAGCAAGCCGCTCACGCTCGGCGCCTACGGTTCGAGCGAGCTGCAGCGCGTGGTCGACGAGCTCGCGCCCGGTTGCCAGGTGGGCTACGCGTACTCTTCGTCGATGGGCGCGTTCCTCGAGCCGCACTCGCGACTCAAGCGCGTGATGCACTTCGCCGAGCTCGACTCCGACAAGTGGCGCCAGTACGCCGAGCGCTCGAAGTGGCCGATGAGCTGGGTCTACGCGCGCGAGCACCGCACGCTGCTCGAATTCGAGCGCCGCATCGCCGCCGCGTTCGACGAGAACGTGCTGTGCACGCCGCTCGAGCAGGAGATCTTCCGCCGCGAGATCCCGGGCCCCAGTTCGCTCGTGCTGCGCAACGGCGTCGACCTCGCGCACTACCAGCCGCGGCCGGATCGCGCCGAGCCGGGCCACCTCGTGTTCGTCGGCGTCATGGACTACCTGCCGAACATCGACGGCTGCGTGTGGTTCGTGAACGAGATCCTGCCGCGCCTGCAAGCCAAGCTGCCGCAAGTGCGCCTCTCGATCGTCGGCTCGCGCCCTACTGACGAGGTGAAAGCTCTCGCACAACGCCCCGGCGTCGTGGTGACGGGGTTCGTCGACGACCCGCGCGAGTTTTTGGCGCGCGCCGCCGTCTCCGTCGCGCCGCTGCGCATCGCGCGCGGCATCCAGAACAAGGTGCTCGAAGCACTCGCCATGGGCCTGCCCGTCGTGGGCACGACTTCGGCCACGCAGGGTGTCGAAGGCCAGCCCGGCCGCGACTTCGTGCTCGCCAACACGGTTGACGAGCAGGTGCGCGCGATTCTCGAGTTGCTCGAGCACCCCGACCGCGCACTGGCCCTCGGCCGCCGCGGCCGCGAGTTCGTCGAACAGCACTACGACTGGGAGCGAGTGTTCGACCCGCTCGATGCGCTGCTCGCGCGCTTCGAGCGCGCGTAGTCGGGCTCGTCGCGCTAGACCATCGAGCGGACGACCGCTCGCAGAGTTTCGCGGTCGCGAGGTCCACCGCCGGAGTCGGAGGGACGACTTGGGCTGGGAACCCGTCGCCATCGTGCGTGACGGCGAGCTCGCGCGAGGGCCTCCTGCGCTCGGCGCCTGTTGAGAACGCGCTTCGAGTGCGCTCGCGCCGTCAGCGTGCTATCGCGACGCCGAACTCGGCGGCGACTTCGTGCGGCGGTCGCGCGTCGTCCTTGTTCGCGTGCATGAAGCCCGCCCAGCCCTTGGCCAGGCACTCTCCACAGCTTGGGTTCGGAGAGTCCTTGAACGCCTGCAGCACCTTTGCAGGGAGCGCGAGGAAGTCGATGCCGCTCTCGTGCGAACTCATCAGCGCGCAGCAGTGCAGCAGGCGACCGTCCGAGTGAACGATCAGGTTCTTGGACTGAGAGCAGGACGAGCCGCCGACGTGGGCGGCGATGGTTCGCTCGACGAACTCGAGGAACACGTTCTGGTCGATGAACCGCCGCTTCGATTCAGGCAACGTGCCGTGCTCGTAGTCGTGCAGCGCGTCGACTCCGCCCATGTGCGCGAAGTAGGGCTTGAACTCGAAGTCGTGTTGTCGCGCGAGTTCGCGGGCCGCCTCGAACTGGTGCTCGTTGTGCTTGTAGCGATGCCAGCGCAAACCGACCTTCAGGGCGCCCGGATGGCGGCTGCGCGCCTGCACGATCGCGGCGATGTTCTCTTGGATGCGTTCCCAGTCGCCGTGGCGATGGGCCATGTTGTAGATCTCGGCCGTCACGCCCGAGAGCGAGATGTCGAGGTAGTTCAAGGGGCTCGTCACGAGCGCTTCCGCGTCGAAACGCGCCGACAGGCTCGAGGTCAAGTAGAGCGTTCCGATTCCGACCTGACGGAAGATCGTGAGCAGCTCGACGATCTGCGGATGGAGCAGCGGCTCGCCCCAGTTGCCGAACGCGGCGTAATTGACCCCGAACTCATGCTTGAGCCGAGCTGCGGCGGCCCCGGCGACGCCCAGCGACATCAAGCGAGCCTTGGGTTGCTCGATGTCGCGCCGCGACACCGGGCACGTCTCGCAGTTCACCGGACAAGTCGATACCGGTTCGATCGTGGCGACGAAGCGTAGCGGCGGCATGAGAGCTCCAGGTATGGACCTTCGACACCTTCGGCTCCTGCCAACCGCTGCTGAAGCCGGTCCGTACGCGCGCGCCGGCGTTCTCGCAGTTGGGAGCGCGCTGCGACCGGCGGCGACTGGTGCGGGCGCACTCAGCGGCGGCGCGAACGGCGTGCGCCAATGCAGAAACGCCGCCGCCCCGTCGTGGGTCGAACCGTTCGACGCAGAAGTCGCAGGCGTTGCGAGCTCGTGAGCTCAACGCTGCGCGCCATCGCTGTCAGGGACGGTGGAACTGGACCTTCGCGCGGTCGCCGGACGTCACCTGCACCGTTGCGCCGTCCATCGAGGAGACGAACGGCGCCATGAGCCGCACGCGATACTCACCCAGCGCGAGTCCATGCAGGATGTGCGGCGCCGAGCGAAGGGACAACGGCATCCCGAAGCCAGCGCCGGGCTTCGCTATTGCAATCGTTGCAGCGCTCGTCCATGGCCGACCGTCGCGGTCGGAGATCTCGAGTTCAATGCTGCCGGACCCGGTGAGTTCGAACTCGAGGCGCGTGAGCGAGCTGTCCACGGTGATCACCGAACCTCGAAGTGGTGCGAGCGACGTGAGTCCCCAGTTGAGCTCCAGGGATGCGGTGTACTCCCCGAAGGGAACGTCTTCGATCACGGTCGCCTGTCCCGGACGGAGGTTCACACCCAGTCGCCAATCGACTCTCGCTGGCGCACGCAGTCGGACGCAGTTCACGGTCGAATCAATGCTCCAGTCGGAGTTCGTCAAGGCGCCATCTCCGCTCAACACGAGTTGGAGGCTGCCCCAACCGCTGGCGATCGGGTCCACCGCGATGCGCTCGAGCGTGATCCCGCGCTCGAGCGGTGACGCCGAAAGGCTTGCCTCCGTCGGTGAGTAGCCCGGAAACTCCGCCTGCAACTGAATCGGTCCGGCGACGTCGAGTTCTGGCGCCGTCGCGAGCACGAAGACAGCTCGGCCCGCGGAATACGAGCCCTCGGCGAACTCATCCGGCAGGCCCGCCAACACGACTCCAGGACCGTAGACAAACTGTCGCGTTGTGGAGCTCTCGACGCGCGGCATGATTGCGCCCCACGGCCACCAGGACTTCGCCACGCGGACCGGCTTGTCCGTCGCTGAGTCGAAGAACTCCGTGACCAACACGAAGACGCGGGTCAACTCGAGTACGACCTCGGCGCCATCCGGCTTCAATCCCCGGAGCGGCCTCTCGTGCGTCCAACCCGTTCCTCCCGCGGCTAGTTGGTAGACACGATTGGGATCGAGACCGATGAGCTCGAACCTGCCGCTCGCGTCTGTCCACGCAGCTAGAACGGACTGATCGCCCTGCATGACCGCGCGCGCCAGCTCAACACCCGACCGCGCAGCGTCGTCCGCCCATGCGATCACCGCCCGAGCGTCAACGACACTAGCGACGACCGTTCTGGCAACGGACGCTCGCTCGTCCGCAGGCTCGTTCGCGTCGACTGCAATGGCGTCGCCGTGCTCGTGCGAAGTTCGTCGAGAGCGCCCGAGCGCAGAGCGACTCTCTCCCGCGCGCGAGAATTCGACCTCCGCTCAGGAGCTGGGGAAGCTGCTCGACGCAGAAACACCGAGGCAATGACCGCGGCCGAGACTTCGAGTCCGATCGCCGAAAGCTCACGAGCGCCTGCGCGCCACGACCGCATACCCCAGACACGAGGCCTTGTCGTTCGAGACGCGCGCAGCCGCCAGGAAGCCGAGTTGAACGAGCGCGATCAGCGGCAACACGAACGGCGCGCGCCAGCGCGAGAGCGTCACCGAGCCGTCGTGGTTGAGTCCGCGCGCGCCGAAGGCTCGCAGGAGCCAGTGCGAGACGGTGGATCCAGTGGCAGAGGAGAAATTGCCGCGCTGGTGCAGGTGCTCGATCTCGAAGCCGTGGCGCGCGAGCAGGGCGTCGATGCCGCGCGGTGTGAAGCGCAGATAGTCGAACGGCCACTGGTGCAGCGGCGCAACGAACGGAACGGTCAGGAGCAGTCGGCCGTCGGGCTTGAGCACACGCGCGATCTCCGCCACGCAGGCGTCGGGGTCGCGGACGTGTTCGAGCATCTCGAGCGCGAGCACGGTGTCGAACTGCTGCGCGCGAAACGGCATCTGCATGCCGTC
Organism: Planctomycetaceae bacterium; assembly: GCA_011525785.1. Classification (GTDB taxonomy): domain Bacteria; phylum Planctomycetota; class UBA1135; order UBA1135; genus WYBT01. The sequence continues at coordinate 209,933 of WYBT01000056.1, read as the reverse complement.
GCCGAAGACGTCGACGACGCCGCGGATCAGGTGCAGCATGCCCCAGATCTCGGGGTGCAGGTTGTCGGCGACGGGCGGGTACTCCAGGCCCACGTAGTGCGTGACGTGCGGCTTGAAGAGCTGCTCGTAGGGGCGCTCGCCGCAGCCGACGTCGAGCATGCGGCCCTTGGCGCGCGGCGCGAGGAACTCGACCGAGGCGTGCAGCGCGCGCAGCTCGATCCAGTACGGATTGAGCGGCGAGCGCTTGCGCCAGGCGTTGAGGCGGCTCTTCCACGCCGAGCGCGTCGGGACCACGCCCTTTTCGGCGCGCTTGGGCTGCTGGAGGAGGTCCATCGCTGGGGGCCGAACTTCTACAGTATCCTCCGCCCCACCACACGCGCCGCGTCGAGGCGCGCCACGCCGAAATCATGAGCCACGAGCTTCTCGCCAGCACCTTCGACCAGTGGAGCCGCGACGGCCGCGCGGCGGGGATGGAACTCGAGCATGGCGACGTGGGCGCGCAGGTCATCGCCAAGCTGGGCGTGCGCGCTGGAGAGCAGATCCTCGACCTGGGCTGCGGAAACGGCTGGGCCACGCGCAAGCTGGCCAAGCTCGGGCCCGGCGTGCAGGCGCTGGGCATCGACGTCTCGCCGCAGATGATCGCGGAGGCCGAGCGCCTGCACAGCCTGACGATCCGCGCGCGCTATGCGGTCGGCTCGTTCGAGCGCATCGACGCGCCCGACGCGAAGTTCCAGCGCGTGTTCTCGATGGAAGCGCTGTACTACGCGGTCGACCTCGAGGCGGCGCTGCGCGAGATCGCGCGCGTGCTCAAGCCCGGCGGCACGGCGGACATCGTGATCGACTACTACAAGGACAACGCCGCGACCGCGTGCTGGGCGAGCAAGACCGGCGTGCCGATGCACTACTTGTCCGAGTCGGAGTGGAGCGCGGCCTTCGCGCGCGCCGGCTTCGCGCCGGTCCAGACGCAACGCGTGATCGACTCGCGCGGGCCCGGCGATGCGAGCGCGTTCACGCCCAGCCGCTGCTATCCGGATTGGGCGACGTGGAAGTCGGTGCGCGAAGCGGGGTCGCTGTGGATCAGGGCGCACAAGCCCAAGCCGGCGTGAAGCACTCGGCGATCTTCATCGCGGCGGCGCTCATCGCGGGCGCGTGCACGCAGCCGCAAGAGCGCGGGCTCTCGCCTCGGAGCGTTCCAGCCGCGGCCGCCAGAGCGCCGTCCGTCGCGCAGGCATCGCACGGCCCCTGCGATCCGACCCGCGGGCCGCACGAGCTCGAGCTCGTGAGCTTCACCGACGCGGGCGCGTTGGCGCGAACGTGCCAGGCCTCTCGACCGCCCTGCAAGAACGCCTCGCACCCTTCGATTTCGTTCGACGGCACGCGCGTCGCGTTCGACAGCGACGCGTCCGGGATGATCGGCGAAGGCGATCCCCCGCCGGGCGTGGCGCAGATCTATGTGCGCGACATCGTGCGCGGTAGGACGCTGCTCGTCAGCGGGCGTGCGAGCGCGGGCTCGGCCACCTTCGCCAACGCGAACGCCGGCTTCCCCGACCTCTCCGGCGACGGACGCACGGTCGTGTTCGCGAGCACGGCCTCCAACCTCGTCGACGCCGATCGCGCCGACGTGGCCGACGTGTTCGTGGCCGACCTCGAAGCCCGCACGCTCGAGCGCGTGAGCGTGCGCTCCGACGGCGTCGAATTCGACGGCGACAGCGCCGACCCCACGGTCTCCGAGGACGGGCGCTGGATCGCGTTCGTGAGCGCTGCGACCAACATCGCGCCGCTCTTCGCGCCCGGCGGTGAGACTCCGATCGCCGGTCCCGCCGGCCGCCGCATGCGCGTGTTCCTCACCGAGCGCGGGACGCGCCGCTTCGAATGGCTCGACCGTGGTCTGGGCGACGAAGCCAATCCTCCGGAGGCTTCGCAGCCGGTCATCAGCGCGGACGGCAGCGTGGTGGCGTTCACGAGCAGCGCGGCGCCCAGCGGCTCGGACGAGAGCGAGTCGAAGCTCGACATCTACGCCTTCGTGCGCGAGGGCGGCGGGCTCGTGCTCGTCAGCGCGGCCTTCGGAACCCAGCAGCCTTCGAGCGGCGTGAGCCGCAAGCCACAGGTCAGCGGCAACGGGCGCTTCGTGGTCTTCGAAGCGACGGCAGCCGACCTGCTCGCGCCTGGATTGGACACCAACAACCAGTCCGACGTGTTCGTGCGCGACTTGCAACAGGCGCTCACCGTGCGCGTGAGCGTCTCGTCGAGCGGCGGACAGGCGAACGGGACTTCGGGCTACGCCGCCGTCTCTTACGACGGCCGCTTCGTGGCCTTCTCGAGCTCCGCGCGCAACCTGGTGCCCGGCGACACGACGCGCGGCTTCCTCGACTGCTTCGTGCACGACCGCGACGTCGCCGGCGACGGAGTGTTCGACCAGCCCGGCGACATCTGCACGCGCCGCATGAGCACCACGCCCGACGGCGTTCAGGCGAACGCGCGCTCGGGCGGCAACTGCGACATCTCGGCCGACGGCCGCTTCCTCGCCTTCATGAGCGAGTCGAACCTGCTGCACCCCGGCGACGACAACGGCGTCGCGGACAAGCTCAAATGCAGCCCGACGTGCCTGTTCGGCCGCGACGTGTTCCGGGCGCGGGTTTACTGACGCGATTCGGTCAGGATTCGCGCCACGTAGGAGTCGCTGTCCTCCTCCTGGAAGAGGATGTTGCTCTGCTCCATCTGCGGCTTGGTCATTCCCCAGAGCATGCGCATCGTCGCTGATGCTGTGTTCGACACGATGAACGAGTCGAGGCGAACGTTCGGATCTCCGAGACGTTGCTCGATTTCCTTGATGGTCTTGTGGAACTGGATCTTCGGGTCGGACGCGCCCAGCTTCTGAATGCCCTTGGGGTCGACGAAGATCACACGCTGCGTCGCGCCGTCGATCAGCCAGAGAATGAAGTCGGGGTGGAAGTTGCCGGCTTCGAAGAACCCGACGCCTCTGCCGCGGCTGAGATTGCGCAGCAGGTAGAGCTCGCGGCCGACGAAGAACGAGGCATTGCTGTCGTAGAATCGCTTGAGGTCCTCCACGAAACGTCGCTCGCCCTTGTTGAGCGCCGCGGGGCTGATCTCGACCACCTTGGACTCCAGGTACAGAAGGGGCTGGTAGAGGTGCGCGCCGAACCAAATCGCCTTGAGGCCCTGGAACTCCCACGGCTTCATCTGGCCCTTCTCGATCGCCGCCTTCAGCTCCTCGAGCTTGGCGACGATCTCCGTCTGCGAGCGATCGATGAGGATCCGGTAGTACCTATCGTCGGGCGACTCCTTCACGCACAGGAAGTTCGGATCGTCGCCTTCGAGCTCGCGGTACTCGAGGTGCGGCAACTCCCACGCTCGCTTGCAGTAGGTGTAGTAGCGCTCGACGTACTTCTTCAGCAGAGCGAGCGCGATCTCCTGCCACAGTCGGACCCGCTCGAACGAGCCGACCTCGAGCTCCGCTTCGGGGATCAGCAACCGGTACCAGCTTTGGTCGGCGAGCAGGTCCGCGACCCCGGCGCGCGTGAGGTTGAGGTTGAACCAGCCGCGCTCGGCCTTGAAGCGCTCGAGCTCGAAGTAGAGCGCGTCGAGGTCGAGGAACGCGACGTGGCGCGAGGACAAGTGCGCCACGTTGGGGACCATCTCTGCGTCGCCGTCGCCGAGCCCCTTCGACCGCATGGCCTGGATCTTCGGGTACCAGTTCACCTCGACCAGGTTCTTCTGCAGGTACTGCGTACCCGGGTCGCGCTCCGGATCGGGCCTGCCGACGGTAGGGATTGGCCCGAGTTTGCGAAACGGGTTGTCGAACTCGGTACTGACGCCGTTGATCGCCGCCTTAAGCCGCACCGTCATCAGCCTCTGCTTGCCGAGGTTCTTGATGACCGGCAGCAGGAACTCGACTCGGTCGTCGTTCGCCGGCAGCCCCTCGTCCTCGAGGAAGTCGCGGAACTGCGCCATGTAGTCGGCGTGGATGCCGAAGATGCCGAGTGTTTCGAGCACGCCGATGTGCTTCGGCCGCTCGACGCCTTCGGGGAGCTCGACGCGCCCACTCCGCTTCAGGCTCGTCTCGAATCCCTTTAGGCGCACGCCTCTTCCGAAGAGCTGGATGATCTGCGCGCCTTCGCCCTTGCCGACGTTCATCAACCCCATCGTCGACACGCGCCAGCTCGACCAGCCCTCGGTGAACTTCTTCGAGCCGATCAGCAGATTGACCTGCGATCCGAGCTTGTTGATGTCATGAAAAAGAGAGCCCACGAACACGGGCTCAGCAGTGGCCAGCCCGCTCTCCTCGCACAGCCTGACGAGCTTGGAGTCATCGCCGACGTTGATTACGCCGAAAGGCTCGTTCTCTGCGCCAAGGCGCAGGGCGATCTCGCCTGTCGCGCCCTTCAAGTTCTCGACGTAGAGCCTCCCGCCGCCCGGCGCGTTGAACAGCGAGGCCAGCGTCTCGTCGAACACTTGCGCCGCGCTCAGACCGCTCGTGTTGAGGTACGTGAAGCGTCCGGCGAACAGGTTGGCGCCCGTCGCCGTCACCAGTCCTTGATTGAGCACCCGATCGATGCGCTGGATGCTCTGCGAGCGGTTGGCGACGTAGCCCTCGAGGAATTTGAGGATCTCGACGATGTCCGATGCGTCCTGCTTGGCAAGCGTCGCGGTGACGCTGCCACCAACGAAGATCCACAGCGGCTTCTCGATCTGGAAGCGCCGGAACTCTCTCTCGCGCTCGCGGTGCAACAGCTGTTGCTGGAAGAACGACAGCAAGCACGCCGTGAGGTAGAGATCGCGGTGGTCGCGCTGCGTGTCTTCGTCGAGGTTGAGGATCTGGTAGTCCTTGCCGAATCCGTCGCCGTAGAAGTAGCGATACGAGTAGTCGAACAGCGTGTTCTTGGCGTACTGCTCGGTCAGACCCGGGTTGCCCTTCACCGCCTGCCCGAACGTTGCGGAGTACTCGAACGCGAAGCCCTTCTCGCACAGCGCGTTGCGGAAGCGCATCCATGCGCCATCCCCACCGCCGGACGTACCGCGGTGACCTTCATCCACGAGCACCAAGTTGTTGCCCTCGAAGGCGTCAACGGCGATGGTTCGCTCGCCCATTTCGTCGCGGAGGCGCGTCACCTCGAGGATCTCGACGGCGCGGCCGGTGAACAGTCCCCGCCCGTCCTTGTCGAACAGCTCGGCCTCGATGCCCGCCGCCTCGAACTCGCGCAGGTGTTGCTGTGAGAGCCCCTCGTTTGGCGTCAGCAGGATGATCCTATTGAGGTCGCGCCGCCGACCGCTCCGCTCCAAGTAGTGCTGGTACTGGAGGATGTTGGCGTGCATCACCAGCGTCTTGCCGCTTCCGGTAGCCATCCAGAAGGCGAGCTTGTTGAGCTGCGGCCAAGCCTCTGCCTCGACGTCCAACAGCGCGAGCTGGTCGCCCTCGGGCTTGTTGGCGTTGTAGCTCTCGATCTGCCCGTTCAGCGCAGCCAGAAGCGCCTTCGGATCGCGGAAGTACCGATCGAGGTAGACCTCGGTGAACAGCAGCGCCACGTACTGGAAGTACTTCCACACCAGTGGCGCGTCGCCTCGGGTGAGCCGGCGTTCGTTCAGCCGCTGCGTGTGCCGGACGATGTTCTGGTCGTACTCGAGCAGCAACTCGGTCGGAAGGTGCGTGAGGTTATAGAGCCGGGCGGTGAGCGCGTGGTGGAAGCGGTGGACGTTGTTCTCGTCCAGCCCCTCGAGCTCCGTACCTCTCAGCGGCTCGGCCAGTTCCTCGAAGCGCTTGGCTCCGAACAACCCCAGCATCCACTGGTTCAGCACCAGCTTGTAGGCGAAGGGCACCTGCGGCTTGCGTTTTGCGCCACGCGCTTTGGGCGCCGCGACGTCGCCTTCTGCCTTGCGAGCAGGTCCGCGAGCCATTAGCGAGCCCCCTTCTTGGCCTCGCGCGCTTCGAACAGCCGCCGCTCGCGCTCGATCTCGCGCCGCAGCTCGGCCTCGGAGGGCAGCACCTTCACGTACTTGGCTGCAAAGATCTGCTTGCTCTCGTTCAGCACGGAGTAGCGCGCCACCGCCTCGTTCTTCTCAGCGCAGAGCACCAGCCCGATCGTCGGGTTGTCGCCCTCGGTCGTGAACTGGTCGTCGAACATCCGCACGTAACTGTCGATCTGTCCGATGTCCTGGTGCGTGAGCTTGCCGATCTTCAGGTCGATCAGGAGGTAGCACTTGAGGATCGTGTTGTAGAAGACGAGGTCGACGTAGAAGTGCTCGTCCTCGAACGCCAAGCGCTTCTGGCGGGCGACGAACGCGAAGCCCTTGCCCAGCTCGAGCAGGAAGCCCTGGAGCTGGCCGATGATGGCCGCCTCGAGGTCCGACTCACGCAGCGCGCCGCCGTCGGGCAGCGCGAGGAAGTCGAGCACGTACGGATCCTTGAGTGCGTCGATGGGCGTGGTGAGCTCCTGGCCTGACCGCGCCAGCTCGAGCACGCCTTGGCGGTCGCGGCTTTTGAGCAGCCGCGCGAAGAGCAGGGTGTGGATCTGCCGCTCGAGTTCGGCGACGTTCCAGCCTTCGCGCTCGGCCTCGATTTCGTAGAACGCGCGCTCGGCGGGGTGCTCGACACCCATCAGCGTGCGGTAGTGCGTCCAACTCAGCGAGGCCGAGAAGCCCACCAGCGTCTCGCGATGCTCGATGGCTGCGCTCAAATCAGCGAGCGGCGTCTCGCTCCTCCGGCGGCTCGGGCGGGGCCTGGCAGATTCTCCACGAGGCTCGTGGAGTTTCTCCGGCGCCGCGCGCACGATCGGCTGACGATCCGCGTAGGCAACGTAGAACTGGCGGAAGTACCACAGGTTGGACTTGGAGAAGCCACGTCCGTACTTGGCCGTCAAGCGCGCCGCGAGCTCCTCGACCGTCCGCTCGCCGTAGCTGCCGCGCCGGTCGCCGCCCTGCAGCGTCTCGACCATCTCGCGCCCGATCTGCCAGTAGGCCAGCACCATGGCGCTGTTGACCGACCGGACGACGCTCGCGCGCGCCTCGTCGAGGATGCGGGTGACGCGCTCGAAGATCGCGTCAGCGCCGGCCGGCCGCGACTTCGCGGACGCGACGGATGTCGCTCGTTTGGGGCGCGTTCGCCCGGCCGCCGTGCGCTTGCCCTGCTTCTTCGCCATCACGCGCCCTCGGCGGCGAACATCAGCCGCTGGAAGTCCTCTTCGATCAGGTTGACCTTCCAGCGGTCGTCGGCGGTGCGGAGGTTCGGCAGATTGTTGCCGCCGTTCACCCAGATGACCTTGTAGTCGCTGCTCCTGACGGACTCCCCCTGCTTGCTGAACCACACATCGAGCACCAGGTTGTCGCGCTCCGGATCACCCGTGAGCTTGCGCCAGATGACCAGGACTTCGTCATCGTTGGGCAACTTGCCCCTCAGCGCTCGGAACCAAAATGAACCCGCCGGATCCGGCTTCAGGTGCGACTTCAGCTTCAGGCGCCCTTCGCTGTCGCGCTCGAACTCCGCGTTGAAGCTCTGCGGCGCCGCGAAGTGCCTCACGCGGATCCCGATCAGCCAGTTGAAGGTCTCGACGAGGTCGACCGCCACGACGCGCGACTCGTCCGAGCCAGTGCGCTTCACCTTCAACGTGTAAGCGGTCGGGTCGGCGAAGGCGGCAACGTTGAGCAGCGACTGTGAGCCGCGGGTCTCGACGTCGAGCATGTAGCGGAGCATGTACTGCTCCCTGAGCCCGTCCTCACCTTTCGCGTCGGGCGAGAAGAGGAGCGCCTCCTGCGCCTTGGTGCGTCGCGGCTCGAGGTTGTTGAGCGCGTCCTCGTACGACTCGAGCCGCACGACCTTGAAGAAGCGCGGACTGCGCTCGGCTTCCTCCGGCGTGGCGAAGCGCTTCGGCTTGCCGTCTTTCCACTCGGGGCTATAGGTGACCTTCCTCAGGCGCGGCAAGAGCACCGTGTCGAAGTAATCCCCCATCTCGACGAGGGTGAAGGGAACGCGAGCGCCCGTTGCGCGCGTGATCTCGAGCAGGCTCTGTCCCGTGCTGCCTGACCCAGCGAAGTAGTCGAGCACTACGGACCCAGGTGACGCAGCGAAGGAGAGAAGTCGGCGAAGCAGTTGCGTCGGCTTTGGGTTGTCGAAGTGAACGCGGTCACGTCCGAACTGTGATTGAATCGCATAGGCACCAAGCCGCCCGTCGAGGTCCACCACGCTGCGAAGCGAGTCCTGGTAGTCACTCAAGTAGACCTTGATCTGAACGATTCGCTGCTCGTCGGGACCATAGATCAGTCGGTCCCGTTCGATGAACTCGCGGCGCATGGTTGACTCGGGAAAGCGATAGCCGTTCGCCGGCCTTCGCATCGGCAGCTTCGTGGTGGGATGGACGACGTCGTACTCGTAGCCCCCCGGATGCGGGTTGTGCACGCTCTGCGACCCGGTATAGACCCCGGAGTCATCTACGAATTTGTACCTCTCGATCTCACCGAGGCTCCCGGCGTTGTCTTTGATGAAATTGCGCAGCTCAGATTGAATCGACTCAACGGGAAGTCTCGCTCGCTTGAGCCGTTCGTACTCAGCCAGGAGCAACTCTTTCGCGTCAGAGAATTCGTTCTTCCACGACGCGTCTCCGAAGCGGGTGTCACGTGCGTGGCACTGGACGTACTCATGCTCAACAGCGATGCGGGTCGGGTTGTTGTCGCGGGCGTTCCGCCAGACGATCGTTCCAACGCTGTTGGTCGGCCCGAGCGCGTCATCAAGCAACCAGTCGAGATGACGAAACTCGTTCCCGTCGATTGACGCGAAGAACGCCCCGTCCTGCTGCAAGAGAGGAACCGATAGTCCGACCCTGTCACGCATGAACGCCAACCAGGTCGCGCTCTGATACCCGTCCTTGTACGGAAACGCGTCTTTCCCCGTGTTGTACGGCGGATCGATGTAGATGCACTTCACCCGCTCGCGGTAGCGCGCCTGCATCAGCTCGAGCGCCTGGAAGTTCTCGCTGTGGAACAGCACGCCGTCGGTCTGCTCGTCGAGATCGCCGAGCGCCTCCAGGAGTCGCGCCGTGAGCACCGGCGAGAAGTGGCGCGTGTCCAGCATCAGCGTCGAGTGCGCCTTCAAGAACTCTTGGCTCAGCGGCACGGAGTAGCCCGGGTTCGCGAGATCCCCCTTCACCTCGTCGATGGCGCACAGCTTCACCCACTCCTCGCGTTGCGCGTCGTTGGCGGCGATCTCCGCTAGGAACTCGTCGGGCACGACGCCCAGGCGCACGCACCACGAAGTCTCGACCACGAACTTCTTCTTGAGCCACAGCTTCTTCTGGAAGTCCTCGAGCTGCGCCAGGAAGTCGATGATCTTGGCCGCGATGCGGCGCAGCACCTTGAGCTTGGAGAGGTACTGCTCGACGCGCGGCGCGGATTCGCTCTCGATGTCGTCGAGGTGCATGACCTCGTTCTTGATGTAGAAGTCGAGCTCGCGCCGCAGGAACGCTCCAAGGTCCTTGTGGATGAAGTAGTCGAAGGTGTTGCGGTCGCTGTAGCCCTTGAGGTGCTTGGCGAGCACCGTGCGCTTGGGGTCGGCTTCGGTCGGGCTCAGGCGGGCGAGTTCTCGAATCCACTCGGCGAACTGGGCGTCGGTATTCGCGAGCAGCTCGGCCTCCGCCGCGGCGTTCAGCTCCTTCTGCTTGGCGGCGTCGGGCAGGTACGTGAAGCGGACCACCAGCTCGCCGTTCTCAAGCGCGATCGGCGCGTCCTCGCTCAGCTTGAAGCGCCGTTCCTTGCCCTCGGCGGCCTTGACGTTGCCGTGCTCGCCCTCGCTCGCGTCCACGAGACGGAAGTGCACCCGCATCGGCTTCGCGTCGTCGTCAGGCCGCAGCCGGAAGGCGTAGTCGCGCAGGTACTCGGAGGTCTTGATGTAGTACTGGTCCGCGTTGGCCCAGTGCAGCTTGACCTCCTCGCCCTCGTAGGGGATCGCGTAGACGCCGGGCTTGTAGACGCGCTTGGAGAGGAAGTCGCCGTCCGAGTAGTAGCGGCGGAAGAAGCTGTAGAGGTGGTCGTAGACCTCGGATTCGAGCGCGGTGATGTCGACGGCCTCTGACCTGATCCGCGCTTCGAGCTCCTTGACCTTCGGCGAGCCCTTGGGATCCATCCCGGCCGCCTCGATCCCCGCGACGACCTTGGCCAGCTCCTTCTCGAGTTCCGCTTTGTCGCTCGACTTGTAGAGCGCGAAGACTTGGCGCACCTGCGGAAGCAAGTCCTCGTCGAGGAACTGCGTCACCTCGGCGCTTTTCGCGTGCATGATTCGGTACAGCCCGAAGTCCAGATCGGGTTGATCGAGCTGGAACAGCTCCTTCAGCAGAGACTTGAGCTTGTCGTACTTCGCGCTCATCGATTGGCTTCCTGTCGTCGGTCCGATCCCACGCGAGACGAGAGCGCCTACACGACGGTCCAGCGGACGGTGAAGAGTGTCTCGACCGCGGTGCGCTGTGCAAGGCGCTTCTCGAGCTGGTCGATGAGCGCGTCGCGCTTCTGGGTGATCTCGTCCTCGACGCGGAAGATCTCCTGGCGCTGGCGGCGCTGCTGCCGCTCGAGCTTCGCGGTCTTCTCCTGGATCGCCCGCTGCTCGTCGAGCGTCGGCGCCTGCCGCGCCTGTCGGCGCAGCGCCTTGATCTGCTCCTTGGTGTCCGAGAGCGCCTTCTCGGAAGCGAGCACCATGTCGTCGGCCCAGCGCTCGAGCTTCTCCCGGGCTTCGTGGAAGTGGCGGCTGTTCTGCTCCAGCGAGCGGCTGACCGCGGCGCTGGCGTGGCGCTCGGCCTCCGCCGAGAGGCGCGCGTGGTCCGCGGGCTCGAGCGCGGCCTCTCCCGCCACGCGCCCGCCGCACAGGAAGAGCTTCTCGAGCGTCTCCTGGTCGAGCGAGGCGCCGCCATCGACGAATCCGGAGAAGAGCAGATGCTCCTCGCGCTCGTAGGACTCGACGACCAGGCGGGTGAGCGTCATACGGCCGCTGCGACCGCGCAACGCGTCGATCATCGAGAGCTTGGTCGGATGACCGCTCACGTCGAACTCAATCGTCACCGGCGGAGTGTCGGCTGCCTTGGCGTGGTCGACGACGTGCTCGCCGAGCGGGTGCGACAGGCGGTAGAGGAAGCGGCCGGCGTCGGCGTCCTTGTTGGAGTCCTCTCGCGGTCGCGACTTCGAGATCAGGTGGTAGCGGCCGGTGTCGATGTCGGGACGAGGTGAAGCGGTCAGGTCGAAGGCAAGCGCCGCGTCGTCGAAGCGCGCTTTGGCGCCCAGCACGAAGCGTGTGAGCTCCCAAAAGCGGCGGCCCACGCGGTCGAGTCGGGCGCGCGCGTCAGCAAGTTGGAGCCGCAGACGCTCGTGGACGTCCTCGTCGAAGTGCTCGAACAGCGCCCGGCGCGTGTCATCGAGGCGGGAGCGGATCTGCTCGTCCATCTCGGCCTGCAGCGCGCGGAAGGCTGCATCGATCTCCGCCGGCGTGCGACAGTCCTGGTAGATGGCGAGGATGCGCTTCTCGAAGTCGACACCGGATTCGAGGCTGCCGAGAACCTCGTCCGAGGCCCCGAACACGCCGTCGAACAACTTGAACTTCTCGGTCAACAGCTGGAGCACGCGCGCGTCGGCCTCGTTGCGCTCGTTCAGGAAGTTGACGACGACCACGTCGTGCTTCTGGCCGTAGCGATGGCAACGGCCGATGCGCTGCTCGATGCGCTGGGGATTCCAAGGCAGGTCGTAATTCACGACCAGGGAGCAGAATTGGAGGTTGACGCCCTCGGCAGCGGCTTCGGTGGCCAGCAAGATGGCGGCGTGATCGCGGAAGTGCTCGATGAGCGCCGTGCGGACGTCGACGGCGCGCGAGCCCGAGGCCCGGCCGTTGTCACGGTTGCGCTCGAGCCAGCGCTCGTAAATGGCAGTCGCTTCCGGCCCGCCGTTCGTACCGTTGAAGAGCACGACTTGACCGAAATAGCCGCTCGCTTCGAGGAAGCCCTTGAGGTGCTCCTGCGTGCGCCGAGACTCGGTGAAGATCAGCGCCTTGCTGGCTGCGCCCGTCGTCTTCATCTGCTCGAAGCCGATCTCGAGCGCCTTCAAAAGCGTCTGAGACTTCGTGTCGACTCCGAGGGCGCGTGCACGTTCAGCGAGGCGCGTGAGCAGCTCGATCTCGTCGCGAAGGCGCTTGCGATCGATCGCCTGAGGGGTCGGCGACGTGGCGCCCTCGGGCGCTTCGTCACCGAGCACCTCGTCGAGCAGCTCGCTCTCCATCTCCTCCGTCTCTACTAGGCTCTCCGCCAGCTCGGGGTCGTTGCCTATCTTTTCGTCGCGTAGCGTTTCCAGCCGGGCCCGGAGCGTGTCGAGCGTGGCCGCGATGGCCTGCGGTGATGACGCGAGCAGCTTGCGCAGGATCAGCGCCGTGAGGTGGCGTTGACGTTGCGGCAGAGCGTAGCTGTCTTCGCGCTGAAGGAACCCCGAGACGGCCTCGTAGAGCGCGTGCTCGTCGTCGCTCGGCCGGAACGGCCGTGTGATCGGGCGTCGTTCGGTGTAGCGGACATACTCGGTCACCTGCTTGCGAAGCGTTCGCTTGCAGAAGGACGAGAGACGACCTCGAAGCGCATCGAGGTTCCCGGTCGCGCCTGTGTACTGCGCCCGGAATGCGTTCACGTCACCGAACAGACGTTCATCGATCAACGTCGAGAGGCCGTACAGCTCGAGCAACGAGTTCTGCAGGGGAGTCGCCGTCAGCAGGAGCTTGCGGCAATCCTCGGTCGCCCAGCGGATGCCCTGACCGACCTTGTTGCTGGGTCGGTACGCGTTGCGGAGCTTGTGCGCTTCGTCGATGACGACGAGATCCCAGGCAACGGCCTTCAGCTCGTGCCGAATCGAGTTTGCGTAGTGGTACGAGGCGATCACCACACCCCCGGGGCGCAGCGGGTCGCGGCCTTCGCGGCGCGCGTCACGAACCGCACTCGCGTCGAGCACGTAGGCATCGAGATTGAACTTCTCGCGCAGCTCGAGCGCCCATTGCTTGCGGATCGACGCGGGGCAGACGACGAGCAACCGGCGCCGGCGCTCCGCCCAGAGCTGACAGAGGACGATGCCCGCCTCGATCGTCTTTCCAAGTCCGACTTCGTCGGCCAGGATCACGCCCTTCGACAGCGGGGAGTGCAGAGTGAATAGCGCGGCCTCGATCTGGTGCGGATTGAGATCGACAGCGGCGTCGAAGAGCGACATCGACAGCCGATCCAGTCCGCCGGCCGCCTGGCGGGTCAGGTCGTGCGCGAAGTACTTGGCGTGGTGCGGCGTGAGGTCCATGGGAAGAGCGGGAGGCGCTTCCGGTGCGCCGTCGGAGAGCAAGACGGCCGCGCGCGCGTAAGTCCACCGCACCCGCACGGGGCGCGCGAGCTAGCGGCGTCAGCCCTTGTTGCGCGACATCGCGAGCGCGATGGCGAAGGCGGCGCCGGCGGCGGCGGCGATGAGCAGGAGCTCGATCAGGCTGAAGGAGCCCGCGGCCATTTGGCGAGGTCCGCGCGGGCTCAGCCGCGCAGCACGTCGAGGCTGCGCTCGGCCCAGGCGCGCAGCGGGGTGATGTAGATGCCCAGGCCGACCGTGGCGACGCCGAAGGCGGTCACGAAGCCGGTGAGCACCGGTGCGGGCGCAGCCTCGCGATCGGCGGGCTTGGCGAGGAACAGGGCCTTCGCGACGCGCAGGTAGTAGAAGAGGCTCACGACGCTGTTGAGCGCGGCGACGACGACCAGCCAGTACAGGCCCTGGTTCACGCCTTCGACGAACAAGAGGTACTTGCCGTAGAAGCCGACCGTCGGCGGGAGGCCCGTGAGGCTCACCAGGAAGGCCACCATCACGATCGAGATGAGCGGCGCCTTGAAGCCCATGCCCTTGAGGCTGTCGACCGAGTCGTTGCCGTTGACGCCTTCGAAGTACAGCAGGAACCCGAACGCGCCCAGGTTCATGAAGTAGTAGGCCGCGAGGTAGTAGAGCGCGGCGCTGAAGCCGGCCTCGGTCATGCACGACACGCCGATGAGCACATAGCCCGCGTGCGCGATCGACGAGTAGGCCAGCATGCGCTTGAGGCTCGACTGGCGCAGGGCGGCGAAGTTGCCGAGCGTCATCGTGATCGCGGCGAGGATCGCCAGCAGCAGGCCGATGCGATCGCCGTAGGCTGCGACGCTGTCGGCCACGCCCGGGCGCAGGAAGATCGCGCCGAGGAAGCGCAGCATCACGCCGAAGCCCGCGGCCTTCGAGCCGACGGCGAGGAAGGTCGTGACGGGCGTGGGCGCGCCCTCGTACACGTCGGGGGTCCAGAAGTGGAAGGGCGCGACCGAGACCTTGTAGGCGAAGCCGGCGAGGATCAGCACCATCGCGATGCCGACCGGCACGGGGCTCTGCGCGAGCTGTGCGACGAGCCCGCCGTCCGACGCGCCCATCTTGGCGAGGTCGATCGTCCCCGTGAGGCCGTACAGGAGGCTGATGCCGTACAGCATGATCCCCGTGGCGAGGCCGCCGAAGATCACGTACTTCATCGCGGCTTCCGCCGACTTGCGGTCGCCCTTGTGGAAGCCGGCGAGCGAATAGGACGCCAGCGACAGCAGCTCGAAGCCCAGCACCATGAGCAGCAGGTTGTTGGTGCTGACCATGAAGAAGATGCCGAGCGACGCGCCGAGCAGGAGGAAGTAGTACTCGCCGACGCCGTGCTCGCGCTCGCGGTGGTCGTGCATCACCAACAGCACGACCATGGCCAGCGCGGCCACCGTGAAGAGCTTGAAGAAGTTCCCGAACTGGTCGACCGCGACCATGCCGAACACGGTGCGCGGCGCGGCCTCGCTCCATTGGCCGAGCAGGAACCAGCTCGTCAGCGCCAGTCCGGTGAGCGTCAGATAGCCGACGCGGCGCGACTCGCGGCCCTTGAGCAACAGATCGAACACCAGCGCCGCCAGCGCGGTGATCGTCATCACGATCTCCGGCTGGATGCCGCGCAGTCCTTCGAGATAGGGATTCACGTGGCGCGCGCTCCGCGGGCGATCAGGCCTTGCCGCCGAGGATGGCGAGCAGGTTCTGGACGCTGGGGTGCATCCAGTCGAGCAGGTAGGCCGGCAGGATGCCGAACAGGATGCACAGGAAGAGCAACGGCGCCTGGCAGACCAGCTCGCGGAAGTTGATCTCCTCGAAGTCGAGGTACTTGGGGTTCTTCTGGCCGAGGAACACGCGCTGCATCGCCCACAGGAGGAACGCGGCGGTGAACACGACGCCGAGCAGCGAGATGAACACCAGCGTGCGGAAGCGGGCGTCGCCGGCCTGGTAGGCGCCGATCAGCGTCAGCGCTTCCGAAACGAAGCCCGCGAGGCCCGGAAGGCCCAGCGCGGCGAAGAAGCCCAGCGTGGTGAGCGCCCAGTAGCGCGGCATGATCTGGCTCATCCCGCCGAAGGCGTTGAGGTCGCGGTGGTGCGCGCGGTCGTAGATCACGCCCACGATGAGGAACAGCGCGGCGCTCGAGGTGCCGTGGTTGAACATCTGGAGCACGGCGCCCTCCATCCCCCACACGGTGAACGCGCCCATGCCGAGCAGCACGTAGCCCATGTGGCTGACCGAGCTGTAGGCCACCATCTTCTTGAAGTCCGTCTGGCCGAGCGCGACGAACGCGCCGTAGACGATGCTGATCACGCCCAGGATCGCGAGCACGTAGGCGAACTCGTGGAACGCGCTGGGCGCGAACGGGAAGCACGCGCGCAGCATGCCGTAGCCGCCGAGCTTCAGCAGGATGCCGGCCAGGATGACCGAGATCGGCGTCGGCGCTTCGACGTGCGCGTCGGGCAGCCAGGTGTGGAACGGGAACACCGGCACCTTGATCGCGAAGCCCACGAACAGGAACCAGAACACCCAGGTCGTGAACTTCATCCCCAGCAGCTCGCCGGCTGCGGGCAGGTTCGCGCCGAGCAGCTTGCCCTGCGCGGCGAGCTCGGTGAGCTTGGGGATCGAGAACGTGCCGCTGTCCAGGCGCAGCGCGACGATCGCGATCAGCATCAAGACCGAGCCGGCCAGCGTGTAGAGGAAGAACTTGATCGCCGCGTACTCGCGCCGCGGGCCGCCCCAGATGCCGATGAGGAAGTACATCGGCAGGAGCATGATTTCCCAGAACACGTAGAACAGGAACAGGTCGAGGCTGACGAACACGCCCGAGATGCCGACCTCCAGCATCAGGAGCAGCGCGTAGTAGGCCTTGCCGGCCTTCTCCATGCCGAAGCTCGCGATCACTCCGATGAACAGGAGGATCGTCGTGAGCCAGACCAGCGCGATCGAGAGCCCGTCGACGCCGACGTAGTACTCGACGCCGATCGAGTCGATCCACGGCACGCGCTGGACGAACTGACTGGCGAGGATGTCGCCCGCCATGCGCGCCTGATCGAAGTCACCCGGCGTGAGGTGCTTGAACCCGCCGAAGTACAGCCAGGTCGACAGCACCATCGGCACGAAGGTCGCCGCCAAGCTGACGCCCTTGATCAGGTTCAGCGAGGTCTTGGGGATCAAGAGGATCAGGCCCATCCCCAGGAGCGGGAGGAACGTGATCCAGGTCAGGATCTGGTCTTGCATGGGGGTGTGGGACGGACGCGCCGCGCGCGGAGGGGGACGGCGGCCAGTGAAAACAGCGGCTAGAGGAGGATGAGCCAGGCGGCGAGGAACAGGCCGCCGAAGACTGCGAACGTGGCGTACTGCTGGACGCGGCCGCTCTGGAGCAGCCGCACGACCGAGCCGAAGGTCTGGGTGATCAGGCCGACCCCGTTGACGGCGCCGTCGACCACCACGCGGTCGAAGTGCGACGAGCCGACGCCGATCGCGCGACCCGTGCGGCCCACGAGGTTGACGAGCCCGTCGACGATGTTCTTGTCGACCCAGGACAGCGCGCGGCCGAGCGCCACCGAGCCGCCGATCACACTCACATCGGGCTCGTAGCGCTTGTTGCCCTTGGCCTCGAGGTCGACCACGATCGCGCAGCCCACGGCCTCGTCGACGTAGTACTTGTTCTTGATCACGCCGTAGATGTCGCCGAGGGCGCCCGTGATCTTGCCGGCGATGCGCTGCGAGCGCTCCCAGCCGCGGCCGTAGATCAGGTACGCGATCAGGATGCCGAGCGAGGCGACGGTGAGCGACACACTGAGCGCAACGATGTGCGCGGTGTGGCCCGCGTGGCCGAGCAGTTCGCGCTCGATCGGCGCGGACGCGCCGTAGAGCGACTCGAGCGTCACGCTGGTCTCGAACCAGGTGTGCGCGTGATGCCAGAAGGCCAGGCTGTGGCCCAAGTCCGCAGGCCAGAAGTGGCCGCCGAACACGCCGAGCGTCGCCAGTACGCACAGCGCGATCAGCATCGGGAGCGGCGACTCGTGCGGCTTGGCGTGCTCGCCATGGCCGCCGTGGCCGTGAGCTGCGTGGCCATGATCTGCATGACCGTGATCCGCGTGGCCGTGTGCGCCGTGGCCGTGGCCATCGTGCGCCTTCGCAGCGTGCGCGTGCACGGCCGGCGCGTGCTTCGCGTGGTCGTGACCATGGCCGTGCGACGCGTGCTCATCGTGACCGTGCCCGGCGTGAGCATGTTCAGCGTGGCCATGCTCGTCGTGGCCGTGGTCGCCATGGGCGTGGTCGTCGTGACCGCCGTGGTGCGCAAAGGGGCTCGGAACCGTCCCCGGCCGGTACTCGCCGAAGAAGGTCATGAAGATCAGCCGGAACATGTAGAACGCGGTCAAGCAGGCCGCGACCGGCAGCGCGACGGCGGCGAAGAAGCTCGCGCCGTCGAAGTGGCCGCCGAGCACGTTCTCCCACGCGCGCAGGATGATCATGTCCTTCGAGTAGAAGCCCGAGAAGAACGGGATCCCCGCGATGGCGATCGTCGAAGCGAGCATGCAGGCGAAGGTGACCGGCATGTACTTGCGCACACCGCCCATGTTCCGCATGTCCTGCTCGTGGTGGCAGCCGTGGATCACCGAGCCGGCCGAGAGGAACAGGCAGGCCTTGAAGAAGGCGTGCGTGACCATGTGGAACATGCCCGCGACGACTCCGCCGAGGCCAACGGCGGCGACCATGAAGCCCAGCTGCGAAATCGTCGACCAGGCGAGCACCGCCTTGAGGTCGTTCGCCGTCGTTCCGATCGAAGCCGCGAACAGCGCCGTGAACGTGCCCGTGGCAGCGACCACCGAGAGCACTTCAGGGCTCATCAGCGGATAGGTGCGGCCGAGCAGGAACACGCCGGCCGCGACCATCGTCGCGGCGTGGATCATGGCGCTCACCGGCGTCGGACCCGCCATCGCGTCGGGCAGCCAGATATGCAGCGGGAACTGCGCCGACTTGCCGACCGTGCCGCCGAAGACGAACAGCCCGGCGACCGTCATCCAGGTCGGGTACTGGCCGCCGTTGCGCGCGACCTCTTCCTGCGCGAGGCGCCACAGCTCGGTGAAATTGAAGGTCCCGAAGTGCTGGTAGAAGATCACCATGCCGATCAGGAGGCAGGTGTCTCCGACGCGCGTGGTGAGGAAGGCCTTCTTGCAGGCCTGCGTGGCCCAGCGATGGAAGTAGGACTGGCTGGGGTCGTGGCTGAAGTGGCCGATGAGCAGGTAGCTCATCAGGCCCATCAGCTCCCAGAAGATGAACAGGAACAGGATGTTGTCGCTCAGCACCAGGCCGAGCATCGCGAACGTGAACAGCGAGATGTTCGCGAAGAAGATGTGGTAGCGCTTGTCCTGCGCCATGTACCCGATCGAGAACAGGTGCACGCAGAACGAGACGATGCCGACCACCGCGTACATCGCGGCGCCGAGCGAGTCGTAGTAGATCGCGGCCGAGACGTTGGGCGTGCCCGCGGCGGCGGCGTCGGAGGAGTACAGCCAGTGGAACCACAGCCCGGCCTCGTGGCCTGAGTGATGGCGGAACTCCTGGCCGTGGTACGCGGCCCACAGCGACTTGGCGAACATCAGCACGGTGATGCTCATGGCCACGAACATGAAGCTCGTCAGCAGCCAGTCGCCGCGCCGCGGCAGCTTCTTCCCGAAGAAGATCTGGATCGTGTAGCCGACCAGCGGCAACACGAAGCTCAGGAAGAGCAGGTGGAAGTCCTGCTGCGGGTTGAACTCGAGGAAGTGCATGGGGTGTGGGACCCGGGGAGCGCTCGCGCTACTCGCGCAAGAGGTCCGCTTCGCTCGGCTTGACCGAGTTGAAGAGGTGGAACACGTTGAGCACGATCGCCAGCGCCACGGCGGCCTCGGCGGCGGCCAGGATGATCACGAAGATCGCGAACATCCGGCCCTCGAGCCCGCCCCCGCCGCCCGCGCTCTGGTTGAAGCGGTCGAAGGCCACGAAGTTGATGTTGGCGGCGTTGAGGATCATCTCGATCCCCATCAGCACGTAGAGCACGTTGCGCCGCACCAGGATGGCGACGATGCCCAGCGCGAACAGCGCCGCAGACACCGCGATGTATGCGCCCAGTCCCATCAGCCGTCCGCCTTTCCGTTCTGGTCCGCCGCGCCCTTGCGCGTGATCAGGTACACGCCGACCGCGGCCACGCCCAGCAGGCCCAGCCCGACCACCCACAGCACCAGCGGCGCGAGCGATGCGATGCCCTGCTGCATCAGACCTGCTCCCCGCTCGGCGCCGGCGCGAGGTCGACCACGCGGCGGCGCGCGACGTACACCGCGGCGACCAGCGCCACCGTCAGTACGACGGCCGCGAGCTCGAACGCGATGACGTACTCCTCAGCGGCGACGAAGCCGACGCCGATTTCGCGCGTGGCGCTCTTGGGCTCGGCCAGCTCAGCGGCCTGCACCCAGTCGGCGGTCATGGCCACCTTGGCGGCGATGAACGCCACGCCTGCGCCGACAGCGACCAGTCCCGACGCGACGCGCGGCAGCTTGCGCTCGGTGAGGTCGGGCGGAGTGAGCATCACGCCGAACAGGATCAGCGCGAGGATGCCGCCGACGTAGATCAGGATCTGGCTCATCGCCAGGAAGTCGGAGCCCAGCAGGAGGAACAAGCCCGCCGTGCCGCCGAACGTGCCGAGCAACGCGAAGGCGCTGCGCACGACCGAACGTTCCCACAGGCAGACCAGGGATCCACCGAGAACGAGCCAGGCGAACAGGCCGAAGGCCGCGCCCGCACCGCCGGCCGCGAAGGCGCCCGCGCCGATGGCGACCGGCGCCAGCGTGGCGACGACCGCATAGAAGACCCGATCGGTGAGCTCCATCTACTCCGCGTCCTTCTCTTGCTCTTCGTCGGTGTCAGCCACCGCAGTCCCGCCAGCAGCCTTGGCCGCCTCTTTCGCGGCCTTCTTGGCCTCCGCTTCCTTCATGCGGATGCGGGCCTCGCGCGCCATGCCCTTGAACGACAGCAGGTCGTGCTTGAACTCCGAGCGATCGAAGGTGACGAAGGCGTACTCGGTGCCCATGTGGATGCAATCCTTGGGGCACGGGTAGACGCACAGCTCGCAGAACATGCACTTCTGGTAGTCGAGCGTGAAGCTGATCCACTCCAGCTCCTTGCCGTGCCGCACCGCTTCCATCTCGATGCAGTCGATCGGGCAGGCGCGCGCGCAGGCGAGGCAGTTGATGCACTTCTCCTGCTCGAGGTAGTGGATGCCGCGGTACCGATCCGGGATCGGCATGCGCTCGTCGGGGTATTGGACGGTGATCGGCTTCTGGAGCATGTAGCGCCAGGTGATCTTCATCCCCACCAGCGTCGTCTTGACGCTGTCGACGATGTTCTTGAAGTAGCGCGCGGGGGTCTCGGGCGGATGGACTTGCATGGGTCCTTAGCTCGCGAAGAGGGCGTGCTTGCCGGCTTCCCACAGCGCCGCGCCCAGAACGCACAGGAGCGACAGCGGCGTGAGGTACTTGTATCCCATGGTCATGACCTGATCGATGCGCACGCGCGGCAGGGTCCAGCGCAGCCACATCATCAGGAACACGCCGAAGAAGCACTTGGCGATGAGCGTCACCGCCGCGACGAGGTGGTAGGGAATCGCGGCGAAGTTGAGCTCCTTGGCGCCGCTCGCTCCGAGCACGACCAGCTCCTTGCCGAACAGTTCCCCGGCGAAGTGCGTCAGCGGGCTCTCGAAGCCGCCCAGGAAGAACACCGCGCCCAGCGCGCTCATCAGGAACATCGCGGCGTACTCCTCCATGAAGAAGAACGACCAGCGAATGCCGGAGTATTCGGTCATGAAGCCCGCGACCAGCTCGGACTCGGCCTCGGGCAGGTCGAAGGGCGCGCGCTTGGTCTCGGCCAGCGCCGCGACGAAGAACAGCACGAAGGCCGGCAGCATGAAGGGGTTGGTGAACAGGAACCACTTCATGCCGAACCAGTCGGCTTGCAGCGCGCTCGCCTCGCGCAGATTGAAGGTGCCAGCGACCATCACCGGCACGAGCAGCGACACGCCCAGCGGGATCTCGTAGGCCACGACCTGCGCCGCCTCGCGCATCGAGCCGTAGATGGTCCACTTGGAGTTCGAGGCCCACCCGGCCATCACCACGCCGATCGTCGTCATCGACGAGAAGGCGATGATCATGAACACGCCCAGGTCGATGTCGCCGAACCAGATGCCCGGCGTGAGCGGGTAGGCGGCGAAGGCGCCGAGGATCGCCGCGAGCACGAGGCCCGGCGCGAGCATGAACAGCACGCGGTCGGCGTCGCGCGGGATCATGTCTTCCTTGAGCAGCAGCTTCACGCCGTCCGCGATCGACTGCAGCCAGCCGTGCCAGCCGACGTACATCGGCCCGTAGCGGCACTGGATGTGGCCGGAGACCTTGCGCTCGAGCCACACCGAGAACATCGCGATCAGCGAGACCATGCCGAGCACGACCGCGATGCCGGTCACGGCCGCGATCAACATCATCAGCCACATCGGCAAGTGTTCGCCGACGGTCTGGTAGATGCCCTCCAGGAAGAAGTTCATCGGTCGGTTTCTCCCACGACGATGTCCGTCGAGCCGATGATCGCGATCGCGTCACCGACCAACGATCCGGGCAGGATGTCCTCGAGCACAGCCAGGTTGCAGAAGCTCGGGCCGCGCACGCGCGTGCGGATCGAAACCTTGCCGCCGTCGCTCACCACGTAGTGGCCCAGCTCGCCGCGCGGGTTCTCGATGCCGACGTAGGCCTCGCCCACCGGAACCTTGAGCGTCTTGGGGATGTCGGCGATGACCGGCCCCTCGACCATGTTGTCGAGGCACCAACGCACGATCTTGATCGACTCGATCATCTCCATCACGCGCACCCACGAGCGGTCCCAGCAGTCGCCCAGGGCCCCCATCTCGCCGCGCGCCACCGGGATCTTGAACGCGCCCGAGCGCCAGATCTCGTCGTAGCACATGTACGGCATGTCGCGCCGCAGGTCCCAGTCGATGCCCGAGCCGCGCACCATCGGGCCGGTGAGCCCGAAGTCGAGCGCCATCTCGCGCGAGATGATGCCGATGTTGGCCGTGCGCTTGACGTAGATCTGGTTCACCAGGAGCAGGTCGACGTACTCCTGCCACTTCTGCTCGAACACGTCGCAGAAGCGGCCGACCTCCTCGAACCAGCCTGGCGGCGCGTCGTTGAACAGGCCGCCGATGCGGATGTAGCTGTAGGTCAGGCGCGCGCCGCAGATCTTCTCGAAGAGCGCCATCATCCACTCGCGCTCGCGGAAGGTGTACAGGAACGGCGTGAAGGCCCCGATGTCCAGGCCGTAGGTGCCGAACGCGACCAAGTGCGAGCCGATGCGGTTGAGCTCTGCGCAGATGATGCGGATCAGCGTCGCACGGCGCGGGATCTCGACTCCCAGCAGCGCTTCCACGGCCAGCGAATAGCCGAGGTTGTTGTTCATCGACGCCAGGTAGTCGTAGCGGTCGGTGTACGGCAGGTACTGCAGCCACTCGACGTTCTCACCGATCTTCTCGGCGCAGCGGTGCAGGTAGCCCAGGTGCGGCTGGGCGCCCGTCACGAGCTCGCCGTCGGCGCGCATCAGGATGCGCATCACGCCGTGCGTCGCGGGGTGCTGCGGCCCGAAGTTGACTTCGAGGTCCGGCGTGCGGATGTCGACCGACACCTCGCCGGGGCCGAGCCGTTGCACGCGCGTGGTGGCGGCGGGCGTGGTTTGGGTTTCGCGGGTCATGGGCGCGTGGCGTGCGTTGGGGAGCTCGGCCTCACTCGCAGGAGATGCCGTGGTACTCCTTGGGGAACTCGTAGTCCTTGCGCATCGGCGAGCCGACCCAGTCGTCGGGCAACAGGATGTTGCGCGGGTCGGGATGGCCGACGAAGGTGATGCCGAACATCTCCGCGCACTCGCGCTCGTGCCACTGCGACGCGCGGTACACGCGCACCGTGCTGGGCAGGCTCGGCGCCGACTTGGGCAGCAGGCACTTGATCGCGAGGCGGTGGCGGAACTTCAGCGAGAGCAGCTGCACGTTGATCCACAGCTCCGCCGCGTCCTTGGCCGGGTCGGTGGCCGAGAGATCGACCAGTTGCTCGAACTTGAGCCGGTCGTCGTCGCGGCAGACCTCGAGGAAGTCGGCCAGCTTGTGCGCGTCGACGAGCGCGAACGCATCGCCCGCGCGCCCCTTGTCCTTCTTGTTCTTGGGGTCGGGCTTGCGCGGCAGGTCGACGCCGAGGAGGCCCGGCGCGCCGATCGCGACCAGGCGGTCGTGGATGCCTTGGAAGTCCATGGAGCTCGAACCTCTCAGGCCGTGCGCGCGGGCCGGCGGACGACCGACGAGTTGCGGATCTTCTCCTGCAGCTTCATCAGCCCTTCGAGCAGCGCCTCGGGCCGCGGCGGACAGCCGGCGATGTACACGTCGACCGGGATCACGCGGTCGACCCCCTTCACGACCGTGTAGCCGTACTTGTAGTAGGGCCCGCCGCCGGTCGCGCACGCGCCCATCGCGATCACGTACTTGGGGCTCGGCATCTGGTCGTACAGGCGCTTGACGCGCTCGGCCATTTTGAAGTTGACCGTTCCCGCCACGATCATCAGGTCCGCTTGGCGCGGGCTGGCGCGGAAGGCGCCGGCGCCGAAGCGGTCGAGGTCGTGGTGCGCGGCGCCGACGGCCATCATCTCGATCGCGCAGCACGCCAGGCCGAACGTCATCGGCCAGATGCTCGACAGGCGCGCCCAATTGATCAGCCAGTCGACCTTGGTCGTCAGGACGTTGTCTTCGAACTGGTTCTCGAGACTCAGCATGGCGCGGCGACGGATCGCGTCGGAGGGGACGGACGGTGAAGTTGGGGAGCGGCTGCGGTCGAGCTTCGCACTCAGCCGGCGCTCGGTTCGGGGGTGGCAGGGCTCGCGGCCTTCTTGGCGGCCTCGCGCTGCGCGTCGAGCTCGGCCTCGATGTCCCGCACCTTCGAGACGCGGTCCAGGCGCGTCGAGGGGAACTTGGGTTGGTAGGTCTGACCGCTGTAGGTGAGCACCCAGTCGAGGTCGCCCTTGGCCCACACGTAGATCAGGCCCAGCAGCAGGATCGCGACGAACAGGAAGCCCTCGACCAGCGCGAACAAACCGATGCCCTTGCCTGCCGCGGCGCCGGTGTTCGTCAGCGCCTCCTTGAGGATCAACGCCCAGGGGAACAGGAACGCGATCTCGACGGCGAACACCACGTACACCAGGGCGACGGTGTAGTAGCGGATGTCGAACTGCACCCAGGCGCCGCCGATGGTCTCCTCGCCGCACTCGTAGGTCTCGAGCCCCTCTTCCGTCGTGCGCTTGGGCCGGATCACCGAGGCGAGGATCAGGTTCGCGAAGACGAACACCAGCCCGACCAGGATGAAGACCAGGACGTTGAGGTAGTCGAAGTACATGGGGGGGCGGGAGACGACCCGCCGCGCGGCGGCGACAGGGGGGCTTCGGCGCCGCGCGAGGACGCAGCGCAGAGATTGGCGCGGTAGGGTAGCAGACCGGGCGTGCGCGGATCGACACCCCAGCGCACGAGCCGGGTCCCCCGCTCCAGCTCGGCTTGCTGGCGCCGGCGCGCGACTCGCGGCAGGGCGCGGTCCAGTTCTCGAAGTCGCTCGCCAGCGGGCCGCCAATCGGACACTCGTTGGCTCCCGGAGCGAGGCGCTCGCGGTGCGCCTCCTGCTCGAATGGCACGCCGCGGAGGAGCTGGCGATCCGGACGGGTCCGCCACACCGACGAGCGAACGCTCTCGCAGGCGACGAAAAAGGCGCGAGCGAGTTGCGACCCGCAGACGACTCGATCGTCTGCATGGCTACGAGCATGGTTCGCGAGCGAACGGGAGAGCGAGTGCGAGCGGAGGGCCTGCGTTGGACCCCCGGCGCGCAGCCCGCGGACCAGCGTGGGACGCAGCCCGCCCCCGCCACGGGCTCGAGCGCACCCGCGACCTCCCCGGCCTGGCCCGCGCGCCATCCGCCCCCCGCCAGCCCGGGTCCACCTGCAGACGCCGCGCCGGCCACAGCGCCACGCCCGCCGAGCGCTACCCGGCGCGCCATCGCGGCGTTTCTAGTTATGTTCTTGTTCTTTTCTATTGGTCAACAAGATCCACACGACGGACCGCCGGGCCCGGCAGCCCTCAGCCCGCTCGCGCGCTGGCTCGAGGTGGCCATCCAACACCCCATTCGGACCCCGCTGGCGCTCCTCCTGCTGAGCGCGGCGCTCTGGCCGCTGCGCCCGGGCCCGAGCAGCGGCGCTGGTCGCTCGTCGCGCTCTCAACTATGATGGCGGTCCGTCGGTTCGCGGTGCGGCCTGTGTGGGCTCACCCCCTCCCGCCGCACTCCGTTCCGCGTTCCAACCACCGCCCCGGGCGAACTTCGCTCGGCCAGCGGCTCGCCGCAGCGTCCGCCGAGGCTTCATGTCCACCGTTCCCTACCACGCCATCGTCTACGGTCCGATCAAGTCGAGTCGCTTCGGAATCAGCCTGGGGGTCTGCCCGGCGCCGACGCCTCGCGAGGGTTGCGCCAGCGACTGCGTGTACTGCAAGACGGGCGTGGCGGCCTCCGTCCCGATCATCAGTCGCGTCAAGGGCTTGCCCAGTTCGGGCGTGGTCGTGACCTCGGTCGCCCGCAAGCTGATCGAGATGCAGCGCGCCGGTGAGAAGGTCGAGACCGTGATGGTCACCGGCGATAGCGACCCGACCTCCCACGCCCACTTGCTGGAAATCAGCGAGAACCTGCGCGACCTGCGCAACAAGTGGTTCCCCAAGGCCGATCTGGTGCTGCTCAGCGAGTCGCGCGTCCTCAGCTCGCCCGAGCTGCGCGCCGTGTGCACCATCTACGACGAGCCGATCTTCCGCTTCGAGTGGGGCACCGCCAAGACCTACGAGACCTTCCGCCCCGACGCGACGCTCGACTACAAGACCGTGGCGGAGAAGGTCGGGCTGGTCGACCGGGTCGTGATCCAGGCCAACTTCGTGCAGGGCGCGCTGGACAACTCCTCTGAGAAGGAGGTGACGGCGTGGCTCAAGAAGTTGGAGGAACTGCGCCCTCGCGAAGTGCTGCTCAGCACGCCCGATGGCACGCGCAAGGGCGTGAAGCCGGTCCCGGCCTCGCGCCTGGAGGAGATCGCCGCCAAGGTGGCGGAGCGCACCCACGCCAGCACGGTGGTGCTGACCGAAGAGGCCCAGCTCGTCTGAGACGAGCGGCCGTCGATCGAAACTCGACCGGGAAACTCGTTTGGGCCCCTCGCACGGCAGCTGCGCGTGAAGACGCTCGCTGAACTGCGCGGGGTCGCGAAGACCTACGGCGAGCGCACCGCGCTCCACGAACTCAACCTGGAGGTGCTCCAGGGCGAAGTTCTTGGGCTTTTGGGCCCCAACGGCGCCGGCAAGACCACCGCCGTGCGGATCCTGTGCGGCCTCCTCCCGCCCACTCGGGGCGAGGTGCGCATCGGCGGCGTGGATGTGGCCGCCGACCCGGTGGCAGCGCGCCGCCAGATCAGCTTCGTGCCCGACGGCGCGCCCCTCTACACGAACCTCTCCCCGCGCCAGCACTTGCAGCTCGTCGGCCGGCTCCACGGCATGGACGAGGCGCGCATCGAGAGCGAGTCCAAGCGCCTGCTCGAGGCGCTCGAGCTAGGTCCGCGCATCGACGACGCCATCGGCCAGTTCTCGCGCGGCATGCGCCAGAAGGCGGCCCTGGCCTGCGCGATCCTGCCGCGCCCGCCGCTGCTCGTGCTCGACGAGCCCCTGGAGGGCCTCGACGCCCCCACCACGGCCGTGATCAAGGAGGTCCTGCGCGAGTGGGCGCGCGCAGGCGGTGCGGTGCTCTACACCTCCCACCTGCTCGACGTGGTCGAGCGCGTCTGCGACCGCATGGCGATCTTGGCGCAGGGCCGGCTGGTCGCGCTGGGCTCGCTGAACGAGCTGCGCTCGCGCTCGGGCGCCGACGGCACCCTCGAGGAGGTCTTCCGCGCCGTCACCCAGGCCGAAGATCCGGTGCTCAAGGCGCGTCAGGTCCTGGGCCTCGACCCGGCGAGGACCTGAGCTTCGCGCCGTTCGGCCCTACGGCGCGAGGACGAACTCCAAGCCGTTCGAGAGGTTGGTGGTCTTGGGCGCGCCGGGGTCGCGGAACCAACCCTGCGCGAAGACTCGGTCGCCGGCCTGGAAGGGCGCGCCGAGGCTGCCGGGGTTGGCGGCGACGAACACGTTCCAGTCGATCGAGAGCACGCCGTTGCAGGCGCCGGCCGTCCCGCCGCTCGACTGCGCCGTGGTGCGCTGCGTCGGCGGTTTGACGCACAGGAAGCTGGTGCTGCCGGTGAGCCAGGGCAGGGGCGTCCAGTTCGAGTTGTCGACCCCGTAGAAGATCAGGCCCACGCGCTGACCTTCGACCGAGTTCGCGCTCAGCGTGAAGCCGCTCGCGGCGCTGGCGCTGGGCGTGCCTACGCCCGACATCGCGGGCGAGCAGCCGTTGCTGGTCGTGCTCGAGGTGCAGAAGCTCGCCACCGTCGGACCGGCCAGGTTGAAGGCCAGTGTGTCGAGGTTGAAGTCGATCACGAAGTCCAGCTGGAGCTCGTCGAACACTCGGTTCTTGAACCCGAAGTAGTTGTTGGGCTGGAACTGGTCGGAGGTGTTGCTGAACGAATCGACTACCACGCCGCCGAGCAGCGCGCGGAAGTGGCTGGGCGAGCCGCTGCCGACCTGGTGGTAGACGAAGCTGAGGTCGGAGATCGGCGCGGCGAACTGGATGCGCAGCGTGTCGGGCGCGCCCGAGAAGTCGTTGGTTAGGAAGCCGCCGACGAGGTTGTTGGAGCTGCTGATCGTGAAGTACGACGCGTGGCTGACGGTGATGCCCGCGAACTGGGTCGTGACCGGCGTGAAGTTCGGCAGCACGTTGGCGCCGAAGTCGATCACTTGATCGGGATTCGCGAGGCCGGACGACTGCGCGATGATGGCCTGCGCGTGCAGGGTCGAGGCGCCGAACAGGAGCGGGGCGAAGAACACGAGGAACGCGCGCGTGGGCATGGGACGACTCCGTGGAGAGGACGCGTTGGACGATAGCGCAGCTCCCGCCTCCACGGGGTCCGGCGGCGGAATTGCGCTCGCCAGCGCGCTACCTTCACGCCATGAACACGACGGAAAAGCAGGCGGTGGTGGGAGTTTGCATGCTGGCGGCCTTCGCCGACGGCGCGAAGGTCGAGCGTGAGCGCGAAGAGCTGCGTCGCATCGTCGACGGCCTGGCGGGCGCCGACACCAGCCTCGCCGCGCGCGCGCAGGACGTGCTCGTCGGCCGCGTGACGCTGGCGCAGCTCGCCGCCGACCTCGGCAGCGTCGAGTCGAAGAACCTCGCCTACGAGATGGCGCTGTGCGTGTGCGACGCCGACGGTGCGCGCAACGACGCCGAGCGCAGCTTCCTGTCCGAGCTGCGGCGCGCGCTGGGCCTGCCGGAGGACGCGCTCGCTCCGCTCGAGGCGCGCGCCGACGACCTCACCGCCAATCCCTTCGCTTCGGCCGCGGCGATCGACACGGCCGAGATCGACTCCACGATCCTCAAGAACGCGATCCTGTGCGCTGCGCTCGAGCAGTTGCCGCAGCGCATGGCGAGCCTCGCGATCGTGCCGCTGCAGATGCGCCTGGTCTACAAGGTCGGCGCGAGCTACGGCTTCAAACTCGACAAGGGCCACGTGCTCGACCTGCTCGGCGCCGCAGGCGTCGGCGTCGCCTCGCAGATGGTCGACGGCTTCGCGCGCGAGCTCGTCACGCGCTTCGCCGGCCGCTTCGTCGGCAGCTTTCTCAGCGGCCTCGCCGGCCGCGCGACGAGTTCGGCCGTGGCCTTCGGCACGACCTACGCGCTCGGCCACCTCGCCAAGCGCTACTACGCGGGCGGCCGCAAGCTCACCAGCGATCAGTTGCGCGAGACCTTTCGCTCGCTCGTCGACCAGGCGCGCGGCATCGAGTCGAAGTACGCCGGACAGATCAGCGAACGCGCGCGCAGCGTGAACGTCTCCGACCTCGCGGGCCTGGTGCGCAGCGCGTAACGGCGCCGCCGGCGATCAATCCTGCTTGGCGAGCGGCGGCACGAGCCGCAGCAGGCGCTGGTCGTGGATCACTCCGGAGATCCACGCGCGCTCGTGTCGATTCGATTCGCGCCACTTGTCGCGCGCGGCGCGGCAGGCTTCGAGATGCGCCTCGACGCCGTCTAGCGCCAGCCGCGCGCCGAACAGCGACTGGGCCTGTGCGCGTCCCGTGAGCGCGGTCTCGACGCGCGCGAGGACGAGCGCGCCGAGCGCGGGCGTGCCGTGCGAGCTGTCGAACCAGTACTTCATCCGCGCGCCGCGTTCGTCGTCCTGCGGCATGCGCTCGAGCGCGTAGTCGTGGTGCGTCGCGAAGTCGAGCGTGATGACGCCCTGGCGCGTCGCGACGCCGGCCAAGTCGCGCTTGAGGCGCTCGAACTCGTCCCACAGCTCCAGCTGGGTCATGCACTCCATCTGCAACGCGTGCTTGGGCGGCAGCACGAGCGCCACGCGCGCCTGAGCGGTCCGCGCGCGCACCACGAAGCGCTCGAGCTCCTCGATGCGGTCGGCGCCGTACTCGAAGCCGAAGTACGTGCCCGGATTGGCGAGGTAGACGCGCAGGAGGTGCTCGGCCGTGTCCTCGCGATAGCGGTGGCCCTCGGGCAACTCACGGCGGTCGACGCCGTTGCGTCCGACGCGCGGACGACCTTCGCTGCGCGCTTCGAGCGTCGAGAAGGCGCGCTCGAGCTCGTGCAGGCTCAGGAGCTCGCCCTCGTTCTCGTCGAAGTGCTCCAGCGGCCCCTCGTCGTCGACGCGGTCGAACTCCGAGCGCTCGAAGTCGAAGTTCGTGCGCCGGCGCGAGCTCATGCAGTGCAAGTCGACGAACACCACGAGCAGCGGCACGTGCGCCACGTCGAGCGCGTACTCGGCGACGCGCACGAGCTCCCACACGTTGGTGTCCATCAGGCCGACGTTGGCGGTGCGGCCGCCGAACAACCCGCGCTCGTCGGTGTCGTAGCCCAGCGCCACGCGCGAAGAACCGATCAGCGCCGAGTCCCACGGACCGCTCGCGAGCAGATGTGCGCGCCCGCGGCGGTGGAACACGTCGCGATAGGCGTGCAGCGCGCCGCCGTCGCCGCGCTCGTGCGTGCCCTCCGGATCGACGACGTAGACGAACGCGGCCACGGCGGCCAGCACCAGCGCCGTGAGGACTCCGAACACCGCGCCGTAGCGGCGGTACTCAGCCGTCGGATCAGAAGCGGAAGTAGAGGAACTCACTCGCTTGATGGAGGCTGAGGACGGAGAAGGTGGCCAGCGCAGCCAGCGCGACGGCCCACGCGACGTTGGGTCGCCACACGAGCGCGCGCAGCAGCGGCCGGCGCTTGGACAGGCGCTCGGAATCGACGATCGGGTTTTCGCGCACGAAGAACTCGGCCGTGTTCGGGAACGCCACGCACAACACGCCCAGGCCGAGGATCCACAGCGCGGGAATCGTGCGCCCCACAGAGGACTCGAGCGAGATGCCGGTCGCGCCGAACATCGCGGCGAGCATGCGCCACGCGGCGTCGAAGCTCTCCGCGCGGAAGAACACCCAGGCGATCACGACCGCGAGCATGGTCACGCTCCACGACAGCGCATTCGCGAGCCAGCGCGGCGC
Source organism: Planctomycetaceae bacterium (assembly GCA_011525785.1). Lineage (GTDB taxonomy): Bacteria > Planctomycetota > UBA1135 > UBA1135 > WYBT01. The sequence goes on along the minus strand of WYBT01000056.1, from coordinate 178,864 downwards.
GCGTGGAAGCGGCAGGGCCTCGCACGCGCGGCCCCACAGCTGGTGGAGCACCAAGTACGCGCCGTGCAGACAGCCCCAGGCGACGAAAGTCCAGCCCGCGCCGTGCCACAGACCGCCGATGGCCATGGTCGCCATCAGATTGACGAGTCGACGGCCCTCGCCGCGGCGATTGCCGCCCAGCGGGATGTAGACGTAATCGCGCAGGAAGCGCGAGAGCGTCATGTGCCAGCGGCGCCAGAAGTCGGCGATGTCGAGCGCCTTGTACGGGCTGTCGAAGTTCATCGGCAGCTTCACCCCGAACATGCGCGCGGCGCCGATCGCCATGTCGGAGTAGCCCGAGAAGTCCAGGTACAGCTGCAGCGAGTACGAGAGCGCGGCGATCCAGGCCTCGGCGAACGTCGGCTGGCCGCCGTTGAGCGCGTACGTGAACGTGGGCCGCGCGAACACGGCGACGTTGTCCGCCAGCGCCACCTTCTTGAACAGCCCGATGAAGAAGTAGCTCGCACCGACGCTCAGATCGTCCGCGCGCGGCGCGAAGACACGCTTGTCGCGGAACTGACCGAGCACATCGGCGTGGTGCACGATCGGACCGGCGATGAACTGCGGGAAGAACGTGACGAACAGGCAGTACTCGAGGAAGCCGTGCTGCTCGTCGTGGATCTCGCCGCGGTACGAATCGACCAGGTACGCGACCTGCTGAAAAGTGAAGAACGAGATGCCCAGCGGCAGCGCGATGGCGCCGAACTCCCAACTCGTGCCCGCCAACGCGTTGGAGATCTCCGCGAAGAAGCCCGCGTACTTGTAGTAGGCGATGAGTGCGAGGTTCGCGACGACGCCCGCGGTCAACCACGCGCGGCGCGCGGCGGGGGCCGAGCGCGCGATCGTGCGGCCGAGCGCGTAGTTGGCGACCAGCGACGCGCCGAGCAACGCGACGTGCCCGGGATTCCACCAGCCGTAGAACACCAGGCTCGCCGCGACGAGGAACGCGACGACCTGCTTGCGTCCCGCCCAGCGCGACAGCGCGAAGCACCCCAGCAACGTGGCCGGCAGGTACAGGAGGACGAACGTGTAGCTGTTGAAGAGCACGCGGAGCGTTCGTCGAGGGGGCGGGGGCTTGGGGCGCAGCCGCGAGCACCGACGCCGGGACAGCTTTTCGTAGCGGCGCCCAGCGTGCCTGAAGAACGTTCATTACCCAAGAACCCCGTCCGGCGCGCCGCGCCTGTGGTGACAGCGCCGTCAGGAAACGGCTTCCGGCCGGGAGCCCCACGGCACGGCCGACCCCCAAGCAGCGGTCGCGGCGCTCAGCAGCACGTTCGCGAGCACGCAGACCGCTCGACCGGACTCGAACTCACGCCGCTGAGGTCTCGTCGGGCCGAGGCCTCACGCGCGGTCGCGACGGCCAAAGCCACGCCAGCGGCGCCAGCAACGGCAACTGGCGGAGCAGCGCCAACGCAGGGAGGCGAGCCGTGCGGCCTGCGGCATCGACGTGCCACACACTCGCGTCGGCGATGCTCGCCGCCGAGGAACGCGCCTGGAGTTCGAAACGCTGACTCCAGTCCAGCGTCTCCGCCACGGCCGCAAGCACGCGCGAGCGCCGACGCCGAGGATCGAACGCCACGCGCATTCGCCGTCGACGCGAGAAGCGCAGGAGCACTGTCGCCGCGGCCGGCACGAAAACGGCGGCGGACCACGCGGGCAGGTAGTGCGTGAACCACATCCAGCTCATCAGTGCAGCCGGCGCCAGCGGCGCCATCACGCCCAACACTCGGCGCCGCCAGCGCCGCGACCGCAACGCTGCGCGCACCCAGGCCGACACGCGCTCGAGCGGCACGAAAGCGATGGTGAGGAACCAAAGTGACGCATACGGCCCAGTGTCGAGCGTCAGCCAATTGATGACGTGATTGAGCACGACGGCTGGAACGAAGAACCAGGCCAGCCGCGGCCAGAACAGAATGCTCGGAAAGCCCAGTTGCACTCCCAGTGCAAACACGCTGAACAGCATCATGCGCTCGACTCCGCCGGCGAACCAAGGCGTGGCCGGCATGTCGAACTCGGCCAGGAAGCTCATCAGCGTGTAGCCGTTGGCCCACTGCGGACCGGCGACGATCAACTTCGAAGCGCCCGCGGCCCCGTAGCCCAACGCGAGCGTGACCTGCGTGAATCGCAGCGGAAAGAGCGCGAACTGCGAGCGCGCTGAGTTGTCGGGCGCCGCGCCGCCGCGCCACGCACGTAGAACGCGCAAGATGGCCGCGTCCAGCGACCAGCGCGCGCCGATCGGCGCGAAGGGGAGCACCGCGAGCGTGAACGCCAGCGCGGCCTTGTCGTGGTGCACCTTCTCGAACGAATAGACCATCGCTGCCGCGTAGACCAGACACGCGCCGGCCACGGCGCAGCTCAAGTTGGACAACAGTCCCAGCAGGCCGCACGCCGCGGCGATCGAACCGACAGTCATGACCGAGCGCGCCAGCTCCGGGCTCGGCGGTTCGAGCCCGAGCGCGGACACCGCGAAGATCGGATTCCAAAACGCACCTTCAACTCGCGAGGCTGCGAGCTCGGCGCCGGCGAGGAGCATCGGCTCGTAGGCGATGAACTCCACGCACACGAGCGTCATCAACAGGATGCGGAACAGCGCCAGGCGCTCCAGCGACGCCGGCCGGAACCAGAACTCCCGCCAGGCTTCAAGGAAGCGCACGGGCGATCTCCGGGGGATGCGCGAACATCACCAGACGCGGGACCTCGACCGGTCCGTCCGGCGTCATGCGCCGACGTCGACACAGGTCGGCCACGCCCACGAGGCGCTCACTCGGCCGCGCGCGATTCCATTCGTCGAGGAAGCGCGCGCTACGGCGACTGTCGTCGTGAATGAAGGGCTGCAGCGCACGCTCGTTCTCGTACTTGCCGAACGCCCCGCCCGGCGGCGTGAGCAGGCGCCACTTCCCGTTCGGCGCGAGTCCGATGAACTCGTGGCGGTACGAGAGCGAGTCGCGCTCGGACACTCGCGTGTACATCGTGAAGCCCACGAAGGGCCAACCCTTCGAGTGCGGGAACACGGCGGCCGCCAGCTGCAACGTGAGCACGATCGCGATCGCCGCGCTGAGGAATCCGCGCCAAGCTGCGCTCGGCGTGCGTGCGCGGCGCCAGGCGAGCCAGACGCTCAGTGCGATGAAGGCCAGCGCCGGCGCTCCGATTCCGAGAGCCAGCGCGGAGCGATCCAGCGAAGGCGGATAAGCCACATCGACCTCGAGTCGCTGCTCGTCCGAGCGCCTCAACGCAGCGTCGAACGCGACGACGCACACCGCTTGTCGGCCAGGCCGCGTGAACTCCAGGCGCGGCGAAGCTTCGTCCAGCGGCAACCAGCGGAAGCGCCCCGCCTCGCGCCACATCCAGCGCAGCCGGTGCGCATCGGGCAAGTCCAGTTCGAGTGGCTCGCGCAGCTCGAGCGCATGCGCGCCATCCTCGCGCGGCGCTCTGCCGACGACGCGCGCGGTCGGCCAAGGCTCGGGCGACGCGCGGTCGAGATCCAACACCACGACGCCCGTGCTGCCTTCGATCTCGTACTGACCGTCGCTGCGCTTGTGGAGCGAGCGCAACGGCGGCGACGGCAGAGCGCTGTCGAGCGTGCTCCACAGGAACTGCCGCGTCTCCACCGCGCACAGCGCCGTCTCCGTCAACAACCACACTCGGTTGGGACCGGCTACGGCGACACCGACTGGCGCTCCCGGCGGCTCGCCGAAGTCGAAATCGACGCGGTCGAGCACATCGCAGTCGGGCGCCGCGATGAACAAGCCGCCCTGCGCCGCGACATAGGCCGTGCCGGACGCGTCGACCGTCAACTGGCGCGCGAGGCCTGGAGCTCGACCGGGCAGCGCACGCAGGGCTCTCGGCCCGTCCGGCCCCAAGTGGAACACTGCGCCGTCGTCGATGCGCCACGCGCTCTCGATCTGCGCGGCGACGACAGGCGCGACGGGAAGCTGAACTGCGGCAATCAGCAGGAACTCGACGAGCACTCGTCCGAGTCTAGTAGCCCTTGGAAATCCGTGGGGCCATCAGCGCGCGACACGCTCGCTCGGTCGCACGGCGAGCGTGAGTCGCTCGGCGCGGCGCAGGAGCTCGAATTCGAGCGCGCGGTCGATCGCCTCGTGATCGAGCAGGCGATGCAGGTCGGCGACGGTCTGCAGCGGCCGGCCAGCGCAACGCACGAGCACGTCTCCCACGCGCAACCCGGCGCGCTCGGCAGGACTTCCGGGCTCGACGGCGCGCACGACCACGCCGCGCGGCGCCGGGAGGCCGAGTTCTCGCGCGCGCTCGGCCGCGAGCGAGACCTCCTCTGCCGCCACGCCCAGGCGCGCGCGGCGCACGCGGCCGTGGGCGAGCACTTGGCGAATGACGAACGAGGCCGTGTTCGCCGGCACGGCGAAGCACACGCCTTGACCGCCGAGCACGATGGCCGTGTTGACGCCGATCACGCGCGCGTCGGCGTCGACCAGCGGTCCCCCTGAGTTGCCCGGATTTAGCGGCGCATCGGTCTGCAGCACGCCTTCGATCGCGCGGCCGCTCTGCGAGCGCAGCGTCCGGCCGAGCGCGCTCACGATGCCGAGCGTGACCGTGCGCGCCAGCCCGAAGGGCGAGCCCACGGCGATCGCGAAGTCGCCCACGCGCACCTGGTTCGAGTCGCCCAGCTCCACATGCGGCAGCGGCGTCGAGCTCGCGATGCGCAACACCGCAAGATCCGTCTCGGGGTCGTCCCCCACCACGTCGGCGAGCAGCGCGCGTCCGTCGGCCAGCTCGACCTCCACTCCGCCGCTCCTGTGGACGACGTGGCTATTCGTGAGCGCATAGCCGCCGGGCGCGATCAGCACGCCCGAGCCATGCGCGAGTCCCGCGCTCCCGCGCCCGCCTTCGCGAATGGCGCGCACGTGCAGCACGCTCGGCGCGACTCGCTCGACCACCGAAGAGACCTCGTCCGCAAAACCTCGCAGCGCACCCATGGGCCGAGGCTTTGGGCCGCCGCCGCGCGCACTTCAAGCGCGCGCCGCTCTTCAGCGCCGCACGACCGGCGTGGGCTTGAGGTTCTCGTCGACGGCGACCAAGGTCACGCGGCCTTCGGTGACGTGCACGAGCTGCTCGCGGTCGCGCGCGCGCTGCGCCCAGACCGAGACGCCGACGGTGATCGAGGTGCGCCCGACGCGCAGCGTGTCGGTGAAGAACGACACCAGATCGCCGACGAACACGGGCTGTTTGAACTCGACCTGGTCGAACGAGACCGTCACCAGCTTGCCGGGGTGGTAGAGGTGCGCCTCGGTGGCGGCCGCGAGGTCGATGTGCGAGAGGATCACGCCCCCGAAGATCGTGCCGACGGCGTTGGTGTCGCGCGGCATCATCACCAGGCGGATCGAGGGCTGCTTGGTGCTCGGGAAGCTGAGCGGCGCGCTGGCAGGTGTGTCGTTCATAGCTCTCAGGTGTGCTGCAGCGAGCGGCGGGCCCAGGCCTGCACGCGTCGCTCGAGTTCGGGGGTCTGGCCGCGGAAGAAGTGCTCGACGCCTTCGATGACGTCGCGCTCGAAGTTGTTTCCCAGGGGCCCGATGCGCTCGTCGAAATCGCGCGGCGTGCCGAACTCGTCGTGCTCGGCGAGCAGGATGAACGTCGGCTGGCGCACTTCGCGCACGAAGGTGCAGTCGAAGGCCTTGGAGGGAAGCGCGATCAGCGCGACGCGCGCGATGCGCGGCTCGGTGCGCGCGAGCGAGGCCACGGTGCGCGAGCCGAACGAGAAGCCCGCGGCCCACAGCGGAAGGCCGGGGAACTCGCGCTCGAGGTAGTCGAGCGCCGCGCGCACGTCGCCTTCCTCGCCTCCGTTCCCGTCGTGAACGCCTTCGCTCGCGCCGGCGCCGCGGAAGTTGAAGCGCAGCACCGCGAGCCCCGCGTGTTGCAGGCCGCGCGCGACGCGGAACACGACGTTGTTGTCCATCGTTCCGCCGAAGAGCGGGTGCGGATGGCACACGACCGCGGCGGCCAGCGGCGCTTCGCCCGACGGCGGCGACCACAGCTTGGCCTCCAGTCGCCCGACTGGCCCCGGGATGAAAAGCGTCATGGAGCGCCGTACTTTAGCCCGCGTGGCGCAGCGAATCCTGGTGCTCTTGCGTTCGCGCCTCGCCGCGGGTCAGGGCGGAAGCGGCTTTCCGGCCGCTCCGCTGTTGATGCTGAGCTTCGTGTCGACCGCCGTGTGCTTGGTGGTGCGCGATGCGACGGGTCCGTTCGGCTTCGCGCTCGTCGTGCTCTCGGCCGCCGCCGCACTGATCGCGGTCCCGCTGCTCGGAGATCTGAGCGCGCTGCTCACCGCCGACGAGACGGGCGACTGGGTGCGAGCGCTGCCCGTGCGCCCGAGCGAAATCCACATCGCGCGCGCGCTGCACCTGTTGATCGCGCTGTTCGTGCTCACCAGCGGCGCGCTGCTCCCCGCGCTCGTGTTCGCGCCGGCGGAGTTCGACCTCGCGGCGCGCGCCGCACTCTTCGCGGCGGGTCAAGCGCAGTCGATCGTGCTCGCTGGCGCGTTGCTCGCGGCCCAGTCACTGCTGCGCGGACGCGCACACGCCCTGCTCGTCGCGTTGCAGAGCGCGCTGCTCGTGCTCGCGATGGTCGGCAGCGTCGCCGGACTCGAACTCGTGCCGCGCATGCGCTCCTGGAGCGGACCGGATGACGCCCAGGTGCTGCGCTACCTGCCCCCGGCGTGGTTTGCTTCGTTCTTCTCAGCCGACGCGGCAGCTTCGACGCTGCGCACGCTCTCGATTGCAGCGACTGTGCTCGCACTCGCGGCGGTCTTGTTCGTGCCCGCGCCGAACGCTTCGCACGCCAGTGCTGGCTCGACGCTGGTCGGCGCGCTGCTCGTTCCGCTGCGCCAACTGCTCGCGCGCACCTGGGTCCGCGGGCGCGAGCGCGCGACGTTCGAGTGGGTCTTCGAAGCGCTTCCCAAGGAGCGCGAGTTCGTGCTGCGCGCCTACCCGTTGCTCGCCGTTCCGCTGGGTTTCCTGCTGCTCGGCGGCGGCGAGCAGACCGGCGACTCGAAACGCGATCTGCTCGCGCTGCTGCTGTTCATTCCGGGCGCCTACGCGCCGCTGATGGTCGCGCACACGCCGGGGACCAGCTCGCCACGCGCGCGCTGGATCCTCGACATGGCGCCCGTGGAGCTGGGCGAGCTCGAGAACGGCGCCTTCAAGGCCATCGCTGCGCGCTTCCTCGCGCCGTTGTACGTCGTGCTCGTCGTGCTGGGCGGCTTGCAGGGTCGGCTCGAGTTCACGCTGCAGCTCGCCGGCCCGGCCTTCCTGACCTGCTTGATCGCGACGCGCTCGATCTGGCGCACCTGCGTCGTCGACCTGCCGCTCTCGACGCCGCACGAGAAGCTCTACATCAACAACGACTGGATGGGCGTGCTGGCGGTGCTGGCCTTCGCGCTGCTGGGGCTGGCGATCGCGGGTGCTCGTTTCGCGTCGTGGCCGGCGAGTTTCGGCGCTATCGCGGTGCTCGCGCTGGTCGAGCGCGTGCTCGATCGGCGCATGGCCGCGGGCCGCGCTCACGCCGGCGCGTAGGGATCGCCTTCGCGCCGCATCCACTCGACCAGCCGCGCGCGCATGGCGGCGAGCATTTCGGCGTGCGCCGGATCGCCCGCGAGGTTCACGAGCTCGCGCGGGTCGGACTCGAGGTCGTAGAGCTCCTCGGGCGGGCGGCGCACGAGCCGCTTCATGCGCTCGCGCAGCGCCGCGTCCTCGCGCGAGGCCGCGATCCACGAACGCCACGTGTCGCTGTGATCGAGCACGTTGTTGGCGAACTCCTCGTCGGGCGCGATGTTGAGGATGAATTTGAAGCGGCCCAAGCGCAGCGAGCGCGCAGGCGTGGGCTCGCCGACGAGGTGCTGCGTGTGCTGGCCGACGATGAATTCGCGCCAGGGCGCTTGTTCGCCGCGCAAGAGCGGCAGGAGCGAGCGACCGTCGAAGTTGGGCGCGGGCTCGACGCCGAAAGCGTCGGCCGCGGTCGGCAGGAGGTCGATCAAGCTGACGAAGCGCTCGTCCACGACTCCCGCCGGCGCCGCCGCGGGCCAGCGCGCCACGAACGGCAAGCGGATGCCCGCTTCGTAGAGCGTGGTCTTCGCGAACGGAAACGGCTGGCCGTTGTCGCTCGTGAACACGACCAGCGAGTTGCGCGCCAGCGCGCGTTCGTCGAGCACCTCGAGCAGCGCACCGAGGTTGCGGTCGAGGCGCCAGATCGCGTCGTAGTAGCTGGCGAGCTCGCGGCGCGTCTGCGGCGTGTCGTACAGGTGCGCGGGCAGGCTCAGCGCCTTGGGATCGTGCGGCACCGGCGCGCCGACGTAAGCGGGATCCTCGAACGGCCCGCGGAACGGGCGGTGCGGATCCTTGAGGTTGACGACGATCGCCATGCGCCGGCCGGCGAAGGCCTCGATGAGCTCCTCGAAGGCGCGCTTCATCGCCGCGACCTCGCGCGTGTCGCCGACGCGCTTGGGCCGCACCCAGCGCTCGAACTCGAAGCGCTCGACCGGCTTGGTGTTGAGCTTGCCGATCATCCCGCTCGCGCAGCGCGGCGCGCGCAGGAGCTCGGGCCAGGTCGCGACCTCGGGCCGCACCGGGTCGAAGCCCAGCGCGCCGTTCTTGTGCGGCATGAGCCCGGTGTACAGCGCCGAACGCGACGGCTTGCAGACGCCGACCGGCGTGTAGCCGTTCGCGAAGCGCACGCCCTCGCGCGCGAGCCGGTCGATGCTCGGCGTGTGCACGTCGGCGTTGCCGTAGCACCCGACGTCGATCGCGCTGTGGTCGTCGGAGACGAACACGAACAGGTGTTCGGGCCGCGCCGCTTCACGCGCAGGCGGTGCTCCGGAGTCGTCCGCGGCGGCGTCAGCGGCCGGACCCGCGCAGGCGACCACGGAGACCGCGCCGGCCGCCGCCAGCAGCTCGCGCCGCGTCCAAGCGGACTTCTCGCGCCGCTGCGCGTCGGCTTGGCTACTCGACATGCGCGCCGATCCTGACTCGCTCAGGTCCACTGCGCCAGCGCCGGGTCCTGATGCGCTTCAAGCCACGCGCGCAGCTCCTCGCGCATCGCAGCCAGTCGCTCGGCGTGCTCGGGCAGCTCCGCGAGGTTGGCGAGCTCGCACGGGTCGCGCTCGAGGTCGAACAACTCTTCGCGCGGGCGGTACAGGTAGGCCTGCATGCGCGCTTTGACCCGCTCGTCGGTGCGAGCGAGCTCGAGCCCGGCCTCCCACGACGCCGTGTGGTTCACCACGTTGCTCACCATCGCGACCTCGGGCGTGAGGTTGCGGATGTACTTGAAGCGCGGCGTGTGCAGCGCGCGCGCCGGCGCCGAGCGCTCGCGGTTGTTCTCGGTCTGCATCGAAACGAAGCGCTGCGGCCCGGCGAGCCCTTCCTCGCGCAACGCAGGCAGCAGCGAGCGGCCGTCGAAGGCGGGCGCGGGCGCGTCGAATTGCTCGAGGGCCGTCGGCAGCAGGTCGAGCAGGCTCGCGAAGTCGCTGTTGCGAGTCCCGGCCCGCACTCCCGGTCCCGCGACGACTAGCGGCATGCGCACGCCTGCTTCGTAGAGCGTCGCCTTCGCGAACGGAAAGGCCGCGCCGTTGTCGCTGGTGAACACGACCAGCGTGTCGTCCGCGCGGCCGGCGCTGCGCAGCGCTTCGAGCAGTTCGCCCACCGTGCGGTCGAGCCGCGCCACGCAGTCGTAGTACGCCGAGAGATCGGCGCGCACGCCGGGCGCGTCCCACAGGTAGGCCGGCACGGACAGTTGCTCGGGCACGCTGCGCGGCTCGCGCGCGGGCTCTTCGTCGAAGGGTCGGTGCGGGTCGCTCAGCGCGATCACCGCGGCGAAACGGCGCTCGCCGAAGGCGCCGAGGAAGCGCGCGAACTCGCGCCGCCACACCGCGCTGTCGCGGCGGCTCGCCATGTCCTTGCTGCGCACCAGGTGCTCGAACGGGAACTGCTCGGGCGGATCGACATCGAGCTTGCCGATCATCGCCGTGACCACTCCGGCGGCGCCGAGCAACTGCGGCCAGGTCGCAACGCCCGCAGCGATCGGCCCGAAACCCAGCGCGCCGTGACCGATTGGGTACAGGCCGGTGTACAAGCTCGAACGCGACGGCTGGCACACGCCGACGGCGGTGTAGGCGCGCTCGAACAGCATTCCGCGCGCCGCCAGCGCATCGATGTGCGGCGTTCGCACGTTGGTGGAGCCATAGCAGCCCAGGTCCGCGCCGCTCAAGTCGTCGGCCAGCACGACGAGCAGGTTGCGCGCGCGCGCGGGCTCGACCTCGGTGGCTTCGCGCGACGACGCGCAGGCCGCAAAGGCGGCGGCTGGAACCGCTGCGAGCAACTGCCTGCGGTCGAGGCCGCCCTTTCGCCGGAGCTTCATCGCGCGCAGTGTCGCTCGGCCCGCGCCGTACTCCAAGCTCGCAGGCCCCGCTGGCGCTGTCGTTTCGTTCACGCACGAGCCGGCTCGGTCCTTTGCGTCGAGGCGCGCGCTGCGGCGCGATTCACACGTGCAGGGATTGCGACTGGGGCGAACCCGACTACCCTCGAATCGAGCGGACCAAACGCGCCCCGCGCAGGGGCGACACGAAGGGCAACATGACCTACTTACCTGTCGTTTCCTCAGCACTGGCGTCCATCGGCTTGTGTGCGGTCGCGTCGGCGCAGACCTTGGAATGGCTCAGCCAGGCCCCGGGCGGCGTTGCGCCCAATGGGGTGTGCTACGGCGACGTGGTCAGCTCCGCGGACGGCCGGTGGGTGGCGTTCAACAGCACGTCGTCGAACCTCGTCGCGAACGACGGCGATCTCACGGGCGACACGTTCGTGCTCGACCGCACCACGGGCGTGATCACGCTCGTCAGCCTGTCCGGCGCCGGTCAGCCGAGCACGGGCTCGACGAGCGTGTTCGGGATCTCGGACGACGGACGCTGGGTTGGGTTCACCTGCTACGACCTGGAACCCAGCCCGTCGGACGATCCGGTGGACATCTACCTCCACGATCGCACGACGCAGACGACGGTTGAGGTGACGGGCGCCGGCGAGAACCCCGAGCGCACGCACTCGGAGCTGCAACTCAGCGGCGATGGTCGACTCGTGGCTTGGGAATCAAGCCTTCAGTTCCCTGACTCGCGCGTTTTGATCTGGGACCGCACCACCGGAACCGTGGGATGGGCGCGCACCGCGAACTGGAGCAACTGGATCGGCGCGAGCTTGGTCGGTCGGCCGCGACTCGCGCGTGACGGGCAGTTCGTGACCTACAGCTACTGGTACATGGACTCGAACTTCGACGTGCAGAAGGCCGTGATGCGCGCGCCGATCGCAGGCGGCGCACCGGACGAGGAGCTCTTCCGCGCCGACGGCCACAGAGTCGACAACCTCGCGCTCTCGGCCGACGGTCGATTCAGCGTCTTCAGCCAGGCCGTGACTTCGAACAACTACCGGCTCTGGCTGCGCGACAACCAACTGGGAGTGCTCGAACGCGTCGACCCGACGATGGATGGAACGACGGTCAACGGATTCAATTCGAGCTACGCCGCCAGCGTGTCCGACGACGGGATGCGAGTGGCGTTCCTCGCTCGATCGGAGAAGTTCGTCCCCGGCGACACCAACGGCGAAGTGGATGCGTTCGTGCGCGACCGTCTGACGCAGCGCACGCTGCGTGTCAGCGTCGACGCGAACGGCGCGCAGCTTGCGAGCGCGACCTCGGCAGCCCGGATCGCCTCCGACGGGCAGTCGGTCGACTTCGCGCATGCCGCGAACGGACTCGTTCCGTCCGACACCAATAACCTGCTCGACGTCTTCCGACGCGTGATCTGGGGTCTGGACGGCGGCGCCTACTGCAATTCGGCAGGCGCGGGCGTCTGCGCGCCGACGATCGACGCCAGCGGAACTCCCAGCGCGGGACAGAGCTCGGGTTACGTGATCAGCGTGAATCAACTGCCCGGCCAGCGCGCGGGGCTGATGTTCTACGGAGCGAGTGCACAGTCGACCCCGTTCGCAGCCGGGCATCCGAGCACGCTGTGCGTCGCCGCGCCTCGACAGCGGATGTCGCTGGGCAACACGGGCGGCACGGCCGGCGCATGCGACGGCGCGCTCAGCGTCGACATGCTCGCTTGGGCGGCGCAACACCCCGGCGCGTTGCTGACGCCGCTGACGGCGGGGCAGACGCTGCGACTGCAGGGTTGGTATCGCGAACCGTCGCTGAACCCCGGCGCCGCGCTGTCGCGGGCCTGGAGCGTGACCCTGGGTTACTGAGGGGGATCGACGTCGCGTTCACTCGCGGCGTCGAGCGAGTCCCAAAGCCTTCAGCCGAGACGCGAGGGTCGTGGGCGGCACGCCAAGTCGCTGTGCCGCCCCATCGGCGCCAAAGATGCGGCCGCGGCACGCGCGCAGCGCCTCTTCGAGCATCTGGCGTTCGAGTTCGCGCCACTCGGTGAAGTTCTGCGGAATGCGCGCCACGTTCGACACCGGCGGCTCTGAAGCCGCGGCGCGCGGGGCTGCGCCGCGCGTTCGACCGAGCTCGAAGCGCAGCGCTCCGCGGCCGGCCAGGATCACGGCGCGCTCGACCACGTTCTGCAGCTCGCGCACGTTGCCGGGCCAGTCGTGCGCGAGGAGCTGCGACAGTGCGCCGGGCGCGAGGCGCGGAGCAGGCCGGCGCAGGCGAGCCGCCGCGCGCGCGACGAAGTGCTCGGCCAGCATGCGGATGTCGTCCGGGCGTTCGCGCAGCGGCGGAACCTCGATCGGGAACACGCTCAGGCGGTAGTAGAGATCCTGACGGAACCTGCCGGCGTCGACCTCCGCGCGCAGGTCGCGATTGGTGGCCGCGATCACGCGCACGTCGACCTTGCGCGTGCGCCCGTCCCCCACGCGCTCCAGCTCGCCCTCCTGGAGCACGCGCAGCAACTTGGCCTGGAGCGCGAGCGGCGTCTCGCCGATCTCGTCGAGCAGCAGCGTTCCGCCGTTGGCCAGCTCGAAACGCCCGAGCTTGTCCTTGAGCGCGCCGGTGAACGCCCCACGCACGTGGCCGAAGAACTCGCTCTCGAACAGGCTCTCGGGCACCGCACCGCAGTTGACACGGATCAACGGCCCCTTCGCGCGCGGACTGTGCTCGTGGATCGCGCGCGCGACCAGCTCCTTGCCCACGCCGCTCTCTCCGTGGACGAGCACGGTTGCGTCGGTCGGCGCGACCAGCCGGATCTGCTGCTGCACCTTGTGCAGCCCTTCGCTCGCGCCGATCAGATCGCCCGCGCCGAGGGCTTCGTCGATCTCCTCGCGCAGGTAGCTGTTCTCTTCCTCCAGGCGCGCCCGGAGTCGCGCGATCTCGTCGAAGGCGCGGCGGTTGGCCACGCTCACGGCGGCATGGTCTGCGAACACGCGCAGACTCTCGATGTCGCGCTCGCCCAGCTCCTTGCGATCGAACACCGCCAGCACGCCCAACACCTCGCCGGCATAGGTCAGCGGCTGCGCCGCGAAGCTGCGGATCCGCTCGCGCGCGAACCAGGCGCGATCGACGATCCACTCCTCGTCGCCGCGCAGCCCCACGGCCAGCAGCGGCTCGCCGCTGCTCGCAACGCGCCCGATCTTGCGCACTCCGAGCGGGAAGCGCCGGAACGCGCCGTCGAGCTTGGTGGCGTCGGCCCCAGCGTCGCGCGGATTCCCGGCGCTCGCGACCAGGTGCAGGCAGCGCTCGCGCGACGGACACTCCTCGCGCAGCGCGCAGGTCGGGCACAGGTCCCCGGGCTCGATCATCCACAGCCGCGCGAGCGCGACGTGGCGGCACTCGGCGATGCCGCGGACGATCGTGTCGAGCACGACGCGCAGGTCCTGGGCGCGCGCCATGGCCACCATCACGCTGGGGAGAAGGGCGCTGTTCACCGCCCGAGCATCTACGGAAAGTCGTAGTTCGGCTACGCAGGCTCGTTGACTACGTCATCTCGTAGCGCTCCACGCGAGACGCAAAGCGTTTTCTGCCAGGCAATTACGGCCTTGGTTGAGCCGCACGCGAACCGGCACGCCGCGTGCCCGCATCGGAGCAACGCCTCGCCTTTGGGGCGCTCTCCCAACACCCTCCAACCAGGAGCCACCACCGTGAATCGCATCGCCCCCCTCGACCCCACCCAGGCCGCACCCAAGGCCCAGCGGCTGTTCGGCGCCGTGCAGTCCAAGCTCGGCATGGTCCCCAACATGATGCGCGTGATGGGCCACGCGCCCGCCGCGCTCGAGGCCTACCTGGGTTTCAGCGCCGCGCTCGGCCACGGCGCCTTCGACGGCAAGCTGCGCGAGCAGATCGCTCTGACGGTCGCCGAGACCAACCTGTGCGGCTACTGCCTCAGCGCGCACGCGACGATCGGCGGCAAGCTCGGACTGAGCGCGGAGCAGATCGGCGCTGCGCGCAGGGCGAGCGCTGCGACGCCTCGCAGCGACGCGGTCTTGAAGCTGGCGCGCGCCATCGTGGTCTCGCGCGGCGAGTTGAGCGACGCCGACCTCGCCGCAGCGCGCGCCGCGGGCCTGGGCGACGGCGAGATCCTCGAGACGATCGCCAACGTCGCGCTCAACTTGTTCACCAACTACGTGAACCACGTCGCGCGCACTGCAGTGGACTTCCCCGAGGTCAAGCCGGGTGCGGCGTTGGCGCACGCCTGACGCGCGAGGCGGAGCACCGTCCACATGCAGATCGCAGTCATCATCACCAGTGACCCCAAGGGCGGCGACGACGCCTTGGGACGCGTGTTCAACGGCCTCGCGCTGGCCCACGAGGCCCGGCGCAAGGGCGACGAGGTCGAGATCGTGTTCGCCGGCGCGGGCACGCGCTGGCCGGCGGAGCTCACCAGGCTCACGCACCCGGCGAACGGGCTCTACAACGCCGTGCGAACGAGCGTGAAGGGCGCCTCGTGCGGCTGCGCGGCCGTGTTCGGCGCGACGGAGTCCGTCGAGTCGTGCGGCACGACGTTGCTGACCGACAAGCGGCTCGAGGGCACGCCGGGTCTGTCGAACCTGCACGGCTACCTCGCCGGCGGCTGGAGCACGCTGATCTTCTGATCGCGATTCGCAGGCGGGAGAGCCGCGCGCGCTCTCCCGCCGCCGCTGTGGCGCGCTGGCAACGAAACATGACGCACAAGTACCTCGAACTGGCCTTCACACCGGCCGTGCGCGCCGCGCAACAGCAGGCCTATGGCCGGGCTGCGAGGCCCAGCGCCTCCGCGCAGCGCGACGCCCTCGGGCCGGCGGAGCGCGAGTTCATCGCCGCACGCGACAGCTTCTACCTGGGCTCGGTGAACGCCGACGGCTGGCCCTACATTCAGCATCGCGGCGGCGAGCCCGGCTTCCTTCACGTCGTCGACGAGCACACGCTCGCGTTCGCGGACCTGCGCGGCAATCGGCAGCTCGTGAGCACCGGCAACCTCGCGGAGAACCCGCGCGTGGCGCTCATGCTGATGGACTATCCGCAGCGCGCGCGGCTGAAGCTGTGGGGCGAGGCGCGCGTCCTCCAGGCCGCGGATCAACCCGAGTGGGTGGCCCGGCTCTCGACCAACACAGGGCGCGGCGCGCCCGAGCGCATCTTCGTGATCGACGTCGTGGCCTTCGACTGGAACTGCCCGCAGCACATCACGCCGCGCTACAGCGAAGCCGAGGTGCGCGAGGTGCTCGCACCGCTCGAGGAACGCATCGCGGAGCTCGAGCGAGCGCTCGCGGCGCGCTGAGGCGCATCAGCCCTCGCGGTCGCGGGCCGCGAGGAAGGCCGCCATGTCGTTCGCCAGCGGGCTCACGACTTCGACGCGCTCGCCGCTCGAGGGCTGCTGGAACACCAGGCGATGGTGGTGCAGCGCCTGGCGCGGCAGCTCGAGCTTGACGATGTCCTCGGGCGTGAGTTCGCCGTCGTTGTAGCGCTGGAAGTACTCCTCGCCGTAGCCGTAGAGCTTGTCGCCCACCAGCGGATGCCCGATCGACTCCATGTGCACGCGAATCTGGTGTTGGCGGCCCGTGTAGAGCTTGCACAGCACGAGCGCACAACCGCGGTGGCGGCTGAGCACGCGCCAGGCGGTCTTAGCTTCGTCGCCGTCGACGCGACAGGCCATCTTGAGGCCGATCGAGCTGCCGCGCGCCGAGCCGATCGGCAGGTCGCACACGCCGCTCTCGCTGCGCGGATGGCCCTGCACGATGGCGAGGTACTCCTTCTCGACTTCGTGGCCCTCGAACTGCCGTCGCACCTCGGCGTGCGCCTCGGGATGCAGGCCGATCAGCACGATGCCGCTCGTCTCGCGGTCGATGCGGTGGCACAGCCGCGGCCGCACGCTGCGCTCGACCTTGTCGGCGCCGTAGCGCGCGTGGATGCGCTGGATCACCGAGTCGCTCATGTGCCGGCCCGACGGATGCACGGGCAGCATCGGCGGCTTGTCGACGGCGAGCACGTCGCGGTCCTCGTACAGGTTCGAGAGCTCGTCCTCGATCGAGGGCGTGACGTCGATGCGCAGCCCCTCGGGCACCACGACCACGACGCGGCTCTTGTCGCGCAGCCGGCGGCTGGCCTTGCGCTCCTGCACCAATTCGCCCGTGCCGCTCGGCCGGTCGGGCGTGGTGAAGTCGACGTACACGTAGCCCTCGTCGATCAGGTTCTGGATCGAGTTGCGCGAGCGCCACGGCATGTGCAGCGCCAGAAATCGATCGAGCCGGATCTCGACCTGTTCAGCGCGCATCTGCAGATCGCTCGCGCGCACCGCGAGTTCGACCTGCTCGAGCGGCTTGGAGAGGTCGCGGTCTTTGGGGAGCAGGCGCATCGAACTCCCAAGTCTACGCCACTCGCCATCACGCACTCGCTCGGGCGAGCCGGCCTGCTAGCGATCCCGCTTCGATGTTCGCTGCGGACGCGCCGGGCTCGCGCGCAGCCAGCGCACGAGGATCTTGCGACGCTCTCCAACCTTGTGCGGCAGCCGTGCGCGCACCGACGATGCGGAGCGACCCTGCGTGGCCAGCACGTCTATCGGTCGCGGGCCGGCGAGGAGCTGATTCGCCACGCGGATGGCTGCCGTACGACGCGGGCGCGCCGACCGGTGCGGCGTCGAAATATCTATGAGAACCTGAAACTATCCGTCCGCTCCAGGACACCAACGAGCGGTCCTTGCTACGGGAAGCCCCATGCCGCCCGCCGCCCGCCGCCCGCCGCCCGCAGTTCGTCGCTCGACGCCGCTCCCACCACGCCGGCTGACGCCGTGGATGAGTCCAGATACTGGCGTGAGATGTCGCAGGCCGCTCGGCGCGCGTGCCGCAACTCGAGTTCGCGGGCCGACGAGGTCGACGATGCCGTGCAAGGGGCGATGCTGCACTTGCTTCGCGCGCCGCTGCGACCTACCGAGCCGAGAGCATGGGTGGCTGCGGTCGCGCGTCGCCTTCTCAACCATTCACGGCAGCGGCGGGAACACTCGTGCCGTCGGTTCACAGACGAAGACCACGAGATCTCGCGCGCAGTTGCGCTCCCGAGCGACGACATCGAGGCGCTTGAAGCTCTGGGTTCTTGGGCGACCGCCATCGCGAGCCTACCGCCCGCCCAGCGCGCAGTCGTCGAACTACACTGCCTCCAGGGATGCCCTCTGCCCCGCGTCGCAGAGCACCTGAGGTGCGCCATCTCTACTGCCCGTAGCCACCTGTGCTATGCCCGCGCCGCGCTTCGCGCCTTGCTAGACGACAAGGTGCGCGCGCCCCGGCGCAGATCCCGCGGTTCCAAGTCGTCCGCTCGGCTCCCGCCCCCAGCACCACATCGGTGAGCGCGAAAGTTCCCGGATTCTGGTCAGCGTTTCCTTCAGAGCGACGCACTGAGTGCGCGCCTGTGCTCGACGTGGGCCGGGCAAGACTCCGTGGCTCTGCTTGTCTCCGAGGACACTCTTCTCATGCTCACCAAGAAGCTGCTGCTTTCGACGATCCTTCCCTGCGCCGCAGCAGGAGCCCTGCTACAAGGTCTGGCTACGTCTCTTCGAGCTGCGCCCGGTCCGGGCTCGGTCCCTGCGGCGAAACTGACCGCTCGCGTTGCGTCACAGTCCTGCCAGGGAGAGGTCATCATCGCCCTCGACGAGAATGGAATGCCCACCGGAGCGGCAACCCATGTATGCACCGAGCCGTGCGAAGAAGGCTGCGTGAGCTACTTCATTACCATTGTCGGTCCGAACAACTCGTACGACGCTGCGGCATGTGGATGCTCGAGCATCGGTGGGCCGAATCTGTGCTGCCAAACCGTATTGACCCCGCCGAGCGGCAATGGAACGGGAATGGGGTACGGCGCGTGCGGTGTCACGGGCTGCCCGAGCGGAAACAAGTGCGTATCGGAGCAAGGTGTCGGCGCCGGCTCGGCCGGTGAGAACGAGTGGGGTGCATTCGGAAAATGCAAACTCGTTGTCCAGCCCCGCTGACGTCAGGTCGGATCACCGACAGGACCATGACAACACGAGCGACACGCCTACGCATCGCCTTTACGGCCCTGGCAGTCCTGGGTGTGGGCCTGCTCGTGCTCCACTCCCGCGATCGCGCTGCAGTTCAGCCAACGGCAGCGCATCCGCCGCCGGAGCCGCGTCCTTCAGATGCACACGAGTCCGTGTCGCGGCCGATGGTGGCGAGTCGCGATGTCGTCGCCAAGCCTGTGCATCCTCCAGAATCCGATGACCGTCGCGCTGTCACCGTGCATGTGGTCGATATGGGTTCGGATGCGGTCGAGGACGCCGAAATCGTGCACTTTGCGGACCAAGGGTTCTCAATCGTGGGCCGCACGGACGCCGCGGGCGCTCTTTCATTGCCTCCCGGCGTCGGTGAAGCCGGAGCGGTGCAAGCACGAAAGGCTGGGTACTGGAGCGAGGTTGGCTTGCTCGAGTTGCGCGAGAGCAATGTCGTTGAACTCCGATTGCTTCGCGGAGGGACCATTCGAGGCTTCGTCCGCGACTCGGCCGGAGGGCCAGCGTCCGCGGAGGTGGCGGTGCTGCTCTGGCCAGATTCGCTGCGCTCCCCCTCTAGTCAAAGTGTGCTCACCGGACTTGTCGGAGGTCCCTACTCGAGAGCGACGCCGGTATCGATCGATGGTTCATTTGTTTTCTCGGACCTCGACCCTAGACAAACCTACGCTATGGCTGCCGGCGGCGCCGGGACGTTGTCGAGCCGCGCCGTCGAAGGTGTCGCGACGGATGGACCTCCGGTGGAGCTAGAAGTCAGCCCACTCTACGGACTCCGAGTGCGATGGGTCGAACCGGGAGGAGGACCGTTGCGCTCATCGAGACAAGCCGCGGGCGCCGCGCGAGTGACGCTACAACTGATGGGTGCTCACCCACACGTCGAAAAGACGCCTCAGTGGCTCGCGGGGCTTTCGGGGCTAGTGTCTTTGAATTCCTCGGACGAACTCTACGACGCGGTCATGTTGTACGTCACTCGTGATGAGTCGCACAACTTGGGGCCAATTCGCTGTCAAGTGAACCTCCCGGACTACGCTCCTCTTTCGGTCGATCTCTACGCGTGGCCTGTACAGCCTCGACTGGCCGAGGAGTGGATCGAACTCACGCCCATAAGCTCCGCGCGTGGCGGGATCAGCGTTCAGTTTGAGGCGGGTGGCGCGATTGCGGGTTGCCGGGCGAGGCGACTGCAGTCAGCTTTTCAGCTTCATCTCGCTTCTGTCTACAACGGTGATCGCCTCACCTATGATTTAGAGGGCGCGATCGGAGCTGAGTCTCGCGTCGATGGGGTTCCGGTCGGCGAGTATGTCGCACGTATTTCCAGTCGAGTCGGGTTCTTCGTGTGGCCTCCGCAGAATGAGCCGCCAGTGAACGTTGGTATCATGCAAGACCAGTATGCTGCGCTTTCAGTCGACGTCGCGTCACTCGGTTCACTCCGACTGGAGTTGGTAGATGCCCGCGGAGTCACGTACACAGGACCGGCCGTCTTAGTTGTTCTTCCAGTCGACTCCGTTGCAGAAGACGTCGGGATGTCCGATCGGATCAGCGAGCTAGACTTCCATCAAGCCCCCTACTGCATAAATGGACTCACACCCGGCCGTTATCGAGTGAGCTTTCGTCTTCCCAAGGCGCGGCCGCATCCTGACGATGCTACTGTCGACGCCGTCGTCGAAGCCGGCGCCGCTGTGAGCAAAGTCTTCATCCTCTCTACGACGAAGTGATCTGAGGAATTCGGCGAGGAGGACGCGGCTCCACTGGCTTCGACGGTGTCCGTTGGGTTGCTGGACCCGACATCGAGCGGCGGTAGCTGTTGTCCCGTGCGTCGGGCGAGACGCCACGCCTTTCCACGCACCGGCGCTGGCCGGCGGGCCTGCTAGCCCGGTTCTCTCACTCTGGACCGTAGCGAGACCGCGATTCTCTCGTGGGCTCGCAAGCGCTTGGAGTGAACGCGCCCGGAGGCGACCTGTAGGGTCGCTGAGGACCGCGTTCGCTCCAAGCGCGCCGCATGCACCGAGATAGCGCGGTCGCAGTAGGTCCTGGTGAGAGAAGCGTGCTAGCGATCCCGCTTCGATGTTCGCTGCGGGCGCGCCGAGTTCGCGCGCAGCCAGCGCACGAGGATCTTCCGCGCAGCGGCGTAGTGTGAACACGTGTTCGGCGCCACGTAGCTCGCCAGCGGCGACTTGCCGGTCCAGGCGAAGCGGCCCGGCTCGAGCAGCTCGGCTTCGCTCAAGCCCCGGACCAACGCGAGCGCTTCCGAGTACGTCGCCTCGAACTCGGCCGCCAGCTTCGCCGCCGAGCGGCGCGCGAAACGCCGCTGGATCTCGCGGTTGAGCGCTGGAGTCTGGTTCCACTTGAACCCCGGCGCGGGCAGCTGCGGTTCGCGGCCGGCGCGCTCGTCCGCCATCCAGCGCAGGAGCATGCGATGCCACTCGGCGAGGTGCGCGTAGAGATCCGCCACGGTCCAGTCCTCGCCCCACACGCCCGCCTCGCGCCGACGGCGCGCGGGAATCGAGTCTGCGAGCTCGACGAAGGCCCGGTGCTCGCGCTCGATGCGCTCGACCAGCTCGCGCTTGCTCGTGAACTTCATGCGCGCGCCACGCTACCGCAGCGTGCGTCGCGTTGCTGCGCGGTCGCGTTCCCTTGTGACTACGCGCGGCGCCGGTCGTGTGGATCTCGTGCTTGCGCCGGAAACATCGAGCAATCCAAGGCGCGGGCGCGCTCCGTAGGCGCGCGGGGTTTCTCCCTTCGACATCCAGAAACGACACGCACCATGCAAGCACTCCGCACGATCGCAGCGCTGACGGCAGCGCTCCTCGCCTCAGCCACTTCCGCCTCCGCCCAAGGCAACCTCATAGGCCTGGAGCTGCGCGGCAAACGCCTCGTGGCCTTCGACGCCGGCTCGCCCGGGACGGTGGTGTCCGTGACCCCCATCGTCGGCCTGGCGAGCGGTGAGGCGCTCGTCGGGATCGATGTGCGGCCCTCGACCGGCGAGCTGCTGGGCATCAGCACGACTAGTCGCGTGTACTTGATCGACGCAGACACTGGCTTCGCGACTTCGACCAGCATGAACCCGTTCACCCCGCCGCTCAGCGGGCGAGGGATCGGGCTCGACTTCAACCCCGTGCCCGACCGCTTGCGCGTCGTCACGAACACCGGCCAGAGCCTGCGGCTCAACGCGGACACGGGTGTCGTCGCGGGCGTCGACACCTCGCTCGCCTACGCGCCCGGTGATGCGGGCGTCGGCACAGCACCGTCGATCGCCGCCTGCGCGTACACGAACGCGTTCGCGGGCGCGACTTCGACGACGCTGTACGGCATCGACAGCGCGCGCGACACGCTCGTCACGATCGGCGGCCTGAACGGCGCGCCGAGCCCCAACGGCGGCCAGGTCTTCACCGTCGGCGCGCTCGGCGTCGACACCAGCGGCTTCGCCGGCATGGACATCTCGCCCTACGGCGGCGCGTTCGCGCTGATGAACGTCCCTGGCGAGAGCGTCACCAAGCTCTACACGCTCAACCTCGCGACGGGAGCTGCGACGCTGCAGGGCTCGATCGGCGGCGGTCTGCGCCTGCGCGATCTGGCCGTGCGCGCGCCAGTGCGTCCGCTGCTTTACGGCGCGACCAGCGCGAACCGCCTGGTGAGTTTCCTCGCCGGCCGGCCCGGAGCGATCCTCTCCAACGTTCCGTTCAGCGGCCTGCAGCCGGGGGAGACGATCGAAGGCCTCGACGTGCGGCCCGCGAGCGGCGAGCTGTTCGCGCTGGGGAGTTCGAGCCGCATCTATCGCGTCGATTGCGCGAGCGGTGCGTTGACGCTCGTTGGATCGGGCCCGTTCACGCCGCTGCTCACCGGCAGCGCGTACGGCTTCGACTTCAATCCGGCGGTCGACCGCATCCGCAACGTGAGCGACGCGGGCCAGAACCTGCGCCTCAACCCGAACACGGGCGCCGTGGTCGGCGTGGACACGCAGCTCGCGTACGCGCCGGGCGACCTTGCGTTCGGCGCGCTGCCGCGCATCGTGGCGGAGGCCTATACGCGCAACTTCGCCGGATCGACGAGCACGACGCTGTACGCGATCGACGCCACCGCCGACACGCTCGTCACGCAGGGCAGCCTGGGCGGAACTCCGCAGAGCCCCAACGGCGGACAGCTCTTCACTGTCGGCGCGCTCGGCGCGGACACCGGCGACTTCGCGGGCTTCGACATCACGCCCTTCGGCGGCGCGTTCGCAGCGCTCGCACCGCTCGGCGAGACCACGAGCCGGCTCTACACGCTCAACCTCGCGACGGGCGCGGCGACGCTGGTCGGCGAGATCCCGGGCATCGGCCTGTTGCGCGCGCTCGCCGCAGAGCATCCGCCGGTGGCGCGGGCAGTCGCGCTCTCCACGGACAACATGCTCGTCTCATTCGACCTGGGCGCGCCGGGAGTGACGACCTCGGTCAGCATCACGGGACTGCAGCCGGGCGAAACGCTGCTCGGCATCGACGCGCGGCCGGCGACGAGCGCGCTGGTGGGCGTGGGCAGCACCAACCGCGTGTATGCGATCGACCGCACGAGCGGAGTCGCGACCGCGATCGGCGGCGCGTTCAACCCGATGTTGATGGGCGCGGAGATCGGCCTGGACTTCAATCCGACGGTCGACCGCCTGCGGCTGGTGACGGACGCGGGCCAGAACCTCCGGCTCAATCCCAACTCGGGTGCGATCGCAGCCGTCGACGCGACCATCGCTTTCGCCGCCGGAGATCCCAACGTCGGCGCGAGTCCGCGCGAAGTCGCTGTCGCTTACGACCGCAACTTCGCGGGCGCGACCGTGACCACGATGTTCGGCATCGACGCGGGGCTCGACGTGCTCGTGACACAGGGCAGCGTCAATTCCTCGCCCGTCAGCCCGAATGCAGGTCAGCTCTTCACCGTCGGCGCGTTGGGCGTCGACGCGGGCGACCTCGCGGGCTTCGACATCAGTGTGTTCGGCGGCGCGTTCCTCGCGCTCACTGCGCCCGGCGGCGCGAGCTCGACGCTCTACAGCTTGAACCTTTCGACCGGCGCGGCGACGGCGCTCGGCGCGATCGGAGGCGGCGCGAGCGTGCGCGACCTCGCTTTGCTGCCCGCGGGGCTGTGAGCCGCGCGCTGCGGCGCGCACTTCGAACGGCCGCGTTCCGCCCTGCGCGGGGCGCGGCCGATCGCTTCGAGGGAGCTGGCGACGCGAGCACCTCGCGCACCTCAGCTCGAGCACATTCGCAGGCGAACTCGCGAGTCACACGCGATGTCTGTCGGCGACTGGAACCGCGGCTGTGCTCGCTACGCTCTGGCGCATGATCACGATTCTCGGCGCGGGACTGCTCGGTTCGGGGTTTGTGCGCGCGTTGCGCGCCAAGGGCGAGGAGGTGCGCGTGTGGAACCGCTCGCCGGAGAAGGCGCTCGCGCTGGCCTCGATCGGCGCGCAGCCGAGCGGCGATCCCGCGGCCGCAGTGCGCGGCGCGAGCCGCACGCACATCGTCGTGTCCGACGACGCCGCGGTGGACGCGGTGCTCTCGTCCGCCGCGCCCGGGTTCGCGCCTGGCGCGCTGGTGATCGACCACTCGACGACCTCGACGCGAGGTGCGCTCGAGCGCACGGCGCGCTGGCGCGAGCGCGGCGTGCTCTACCAGCACGCGCCGGTGTTCATGGGCCCGCAGAACGCGGCTGAGTCGACGGGCGTGATGTTGATCTCCGGCGAGCGCGAGCTCGTCGCGCGCCTCTCGCCGCTGCTCGCGCCGATGACGGGCAAGCTCGTCGACCTGGGCCCGCGCGTGGACGCCGCCGCGGCCTTCAAGCTGCTCGGCAACCTGTTCCTGATCGCGCTCGCCGCCGGTTTCACTGACATGCTCGCCCTCGCCAAGGCCATGGACGTCTCGCCGGCCCAGGCCGCGACGCTGTTCGAGCACTTCAACCCCGGGGCAGCCGTCCCAGCGCGCTTCAAGCGCGTGCTCGACGCGGACTACGCGCGTCCGACCTGGGAGCTCGCGATGGCCCGCAAGGACGCGCGCTTGATGCAGGCGGAGGCCGATCGCGCTGGCGTCGCGCTGACGATGCTGCCGCAGTTCGCGGCGCTGATGGATCGTCTCCTGACGCAAGGACACGCGCATGCGGACTGGACCATCGTCGCGAAGGACTTCGTCGGCGCGCGTCCGTAGGGTGCGCCCAAGGCGGCGCTGGACGCGACCAACTCCGCCGGCCCGACTCTCCGGCTCGTACAAACAACCGGAAGATCTGCATGCGCACGCCTGCTGCGACGAGGCCGATTGTGATCCGCACTGCGGAGGATGTGCGTTCTGCACGGACTCGCGCCTGAGAGCGAGGACTCGCTCCTGCAGCGCACGCGCCGACGCCCGCGCGGGGACGTCTCCAATTCAGCGCGTCGCGAGCCAGAACTGCAGCGGCGACTGGGAGTACACGATTCGGCCGTCGCGCAGATTCTCCGAGTCGACTGCGCAACGACCGGGCATCTCCGCGCTCCAAGCGCGCGGCGCATTGGGCAGGTTGAGCAGCGCGAGCCCGTCGGCATCGGTGCGCGCCACGACCACGCCATCGGCGAGGATCGCAACTCCCGCGAGTCCGGGCGCGCGATCGCGCCGCAGGGCGCTCTCGCTGACGACACCCGGTGTCCGCAGCAGCGCGTCGCCGTCGCGCGCGATGAGGAACGCGCTGAAGCCGCTCTCGAGCTGGCCCTCGAGCGTGACAGCGCCCTCGACCGGCTGCGTGGCATGCCGAGCGAACTCGATGCAGGAGCTGTCCTTCGCGAGCGCGAACCAGCGCCGCTCGTCGCCCTCCTGAACGACGGTGATCTGCTCGCCCCAGCCGCCGAGATACTCGGTCGCGCACAGGTTGAGCGCGTCGTAGGCGATCACCGTGACGTCCAGAATCGGTTGACCCGAGCGCGCCTGGCTCACGCGAGCGAACACGGGCAGACGCGCGATCTCGTCGAGTCGACGGAACACGACAGGGTCGCCGGGAACGTGAACGCGCGTCGCGTGGCGCTCGAAGCGCTGTCCGTGATCGACGTGGAGCCGCAGCTCGTACTCGCCAGCAGGCACGTGCTCGAACTGGAAGCTGCGCCCGCCTCTGTCCGTACCGAAGCGCTGCGCCCACGGTCCTTCGCCGATGGGATTCCAGCGCTCGACCGTGCGTCCGTCGAGCGAGCGCAGCGACAGGATCCCACCTAGGGGCGCCCAACTGACGTTCGAGGCCAGCTCGACGCGCACAGCGCCCGCTTCGAACACCGTCGGGAAGCGCACGAAGCCCAGATCGTTGTCGCCTGCGACCAACTGCAGATCGCGGACCACCGGCGCGCAGTACGTCGGCGCGAACCACGCGCGCCACGCGCCGGGCGCAAGCTCGCGCTCGTCGACGCGGCCGTCGCCGTCGCTGACGCGCTCGATCCATGCGCTGCGCGCTGAAGGGCAGCCGTCGTCGCCCAGTGGAACCAGCAGGTAGGCCGAGTTCGGCCGCCCCGCGCCCGCGTCGTCGACCAGCTGCGCCATCAGCCGCGCAAGCGGTGCGTCGACCGGTTCGGGAGCAGCGGCGACGCTCTCCGCGCTCCGCTGTACGGCCTGCGGTGCGGCGCTCCGCTCGAGCGCGGCGCCGGGCTCGACCGAAGGCACGCCTGCGAACTCGGAACTCTGCGTCGAGGTCGAAGGCGGAGCGGCTGCGTCTCCCGATCGCGGGCCGCGCCTGACCACGAGCCACACGCCTACGCCGAGCAACAGCGCAGCGACGCACGCACCCACGCGCAGGCTTCGGGTCACTCGAGCAGCGTAGCGACGTGCGCTCGCTCTGCGCGCCGCCGCGACCGGCGCACAGGCAGGTTCCTCTGGAGTTTTCGAACCGCTTTGCGTCGGCGCGGTACTTTCACCGTGGCGGACAGACCAGCTAACGAGCGGACTATGCACTCCACAGCACTACGCGCCCTCACCCTCGCCCTCATCTCTGGCTACGGAGCAGCTCAGAACACGTGGTACGTGAACGAGCTCGCGACGGCGCCGTACGAGGGCACGCTCACGCAACCGTTCAAGGAGATCACGCAGGCGATCGCTGCAGCGAGCACGCTACCGGGCGACACGCTGTTGGTCGCGCCGGGCGTCTACGACCCCTTCGTCGTCTCGAAGCGGCTCTCCATTCGCAGCACCGATGGTCCGCTCGTCACCGGCATCACGAGTGCGTCGGCGACGAACCTCACGGCCGTCAGGTATCTCTACGCGGCCGTGTCTTCGACGCTCGAAGGCTTCACCGTCTGGGGGCCGCCGGCCGGCGTCGCCGTGGAGGGTCCAGGACTGACCGTGAATCGCTGCATCTTGCTCGGAGGCGGCGTGGCGGCGGTCGGGATGCGAGGCACCGACAGCTTCGTGAATCACTGCCTGATCAGCGGCTTCGAGTCCGGCGTGCTGGCCTTCGGCCCTTTTTGCGGCGCGTACTGCGATGTCGCGGTGCGCAACTCGATCCTGCGCAACAACACGATCGACGTCGACTGGCTCGTCACGGCGTACTACTGCGTGTACGGCACGTTTGAACCCTTTGCGTCTGGCGTGGTCCACTCGATCCAAGCCGCGCCCCAGTGCTTCGACTTCGCGGGGCACGACTTCCATCTGCTGCCGAGCTCTCCGTGCATCGACGCCGGGGATCCGACTTCGCCGCTCGATCCCGATGGCTCGCGCGCGGACATCGGGCCGCTGCCGTTCGATGCGAGCTATCTGCCGTACACGACCTACTGCACCGCCAAGGTGAACAGCCTGGGCTGCACGCCGCAGATCCAGGCCCTCAACACGGGCAGCGTCACGAGCTCGCGCCCGTTCTGGCTCAACTGCACCAACCAGATCAACCAGCGCAGTGGACTGTTGTCGTACGGCTTCGCGCCTCTCGCGACGCCCTACCAAGGCGGCTTCAAGTGCGTGGCCTCGCCCACGCGGCGCTCGGGCGTGCTCAACTCCGGCGGAAACAGCGGCGCGCCCGATTGCTCGGGCGTGTTCACGCTGGATTTCAACGAGACGATCCGCGCAGGGCTCGATCCCGCGCTGGTGCTCGGCCAGGAAGTCTTCTGCCAGTTCTGGGCGCGCGACGCGGCCGCGAGCTTCGGCTCGAATCGCAGCGACGCGCTGCGCTTCAAGATCGCGCCGTAGCGGCGGATCGATCGCGCGCGGAAGCGATGGCGCGCTGATTTGATCGTGGAGCGCGAGCGTCTTCGCAAGACGCTCGCGCGCGACTACTGCAGGAACACGAAGCGCACCGCGCTCGACAGCGCCGTCCCCGACGCCGTGCCCGGATCGCGGAACCAGAACTGTGCGTACACGTTCACGAACGGCGGAACCGCGTACGCGCTCGTGTACGCGCTCGTCCAGCGGAAGGCGAAACTGCCTGCGCAGCCGCTCAGACCGCCCACGGTGCTGCTGGTCTGGAGCGGCGTGCGCACGAACGGCGGCGCCACACACAGCAACCCGCCCTGGAACGGCGTCGCGGTGGGCTGCAGGCCCCAGAACATGTGTCCGCTCCGACCTTCGGGCACGTTGAGCGCGTGCAGCTCGAACAGACCGCTGGAGAGGTGAGCGTGCGCTGCGCCAGCGATCACGTAGGGCGCGCAGGCCGCGCCGGTCAGGTTGGAGAGGCAGTACGTGACCGGCCGCTGCGCCGGAGTGCCGGAGTACGGCAGCGCGCCGAGGTCCGCGCGCGTGCCATCGAGGTCGGGCGGCGACGCGGGGTTTCCTGCGTCGATGCAAGGCGAGCCCGCAGTGAGGTACGGCGTCAGGAACAGCCCCAACTGAACGAGCGGGTCGACAGCGATGTTGCCCACGCCCGCAGCGCCGCCTTCGATGTCGCTCCAGCTCGCCGTGCAGTTCGACAGCGTGCTCGCCGCCGGGAGGTTGCCCCAGGCGATCGAACCGGTGAGCGTCGCATCGGCCGCTGCAGCGCCGGCGCCGGTGCTCGCGTTGCACTCGTTGGCGTAGAAGGTGCAGTAGCTCGCGCTGCCGCCGCGCATCGCGCCGCCGCGCGCGCCGCCCGCCGGCCCGGACACCGCCTTGTTGCGCACGAACGAACTCGCTCGAACCGTCGCGCTCGAATCGCTCGCGCACCAAATCGCTCCGCCGGCGCCGTCCAGCGCCGCCAGGCTTTGCGCGTAGTTGTCGAGGAAGTGGCTGCGCTCGACGATCGCGCTCGCGCCACCGTCGAGGTGGAGCGCGCCGCCGCGCGCCGAGGCGTTCACCTGGAACTGACAGCGCTCGATCACCGCCGTCCCGCCCACCAGAGCGAGCGCTCCGCCGCGGTGATCGTCGAAGGCGAAGTTGTCGCGCAAGTCGCTGTCGACGATGCGCACCGTCGAAGCGTTCGCGAACAAGCAGCCGCCGTCGTTCGCGAGCGAATGGTTGGACTGGAACGAGCTGTTCGAGATGTCGAGCACGGCGTTGAACACGGCCAGCGCTCCGCCGCGGCCTAGCGCCGTCCGGGAGTCGCGCACGGTGCACTGGTCGAGCCGCAGCGTCGAATCCTCGGCGAACAGCGCTCCCCCATCGGCGTCAGCCGTGCACGAATCGATGCTCGTGCGCACGAGCTGCAGCGTTCCGTTCGCGACCACGGCTGCACCGCCGCCCTTGAACTGCGATCCCGTGAGGTCTCCGCAAGCCACGATCGCACAGTTGCGCACCAATCCGACGCTGCCCGAGCACAGCACGCCGCCGCCCTCGGTGAAGTCGCCGGGGAAACCGCCGAAGATCCCGAAGCCGTTCAGCGTTGCGCCGGCCGACTCGCCGTCGACGAACTGCACCGCGCTCTGCGCCAGCCCCGTCGCATCGATGATCGACGCCAACACTCCGCTGCCGCGCACCTCCACCGACTTCCCGAAGAAGCGCACGCTCTCCGCGTAAACGCCCGGACCGGCCAGGATCAGGTCGCCACTCACCGTGCTCGGCTGCGAGATCGCGTACTGAAGGCTCGCGTAGGGCTGGGCCTGCGTGCCCAGTCCAGGCGGCGGCGCGAACGCGTCGACGTACCAGGTGTTTTGTCCAAGCGCCTGCGGCGCGAGAAAGGCCAGAAGGGCGAGCGTGTACTTCGAGCGAGAGCCGTGATTCATGGGGCGAGTTTCGAGCAGCGAACTGTGAGCTACAGCAGCGACGACGCATTCGTCGCCGACTGGACCTGCCAGGTCGGAAGCCCAGGATAGTTCAACTGTCGTTGGCGAGGGGCGCGAGTTGGCTGCGCGGCCCGACCAAACCATGAACCGGGCCGGAAGCCGAGTTCGAAACAGCCAGCTCCCGAGAGCGTCGCGCTAAGGCCCGATGCGCACGCGCAGCGCGTCACTGCGGTTCGAGCCGAAACTCGCGCCCCCGTCGCGCGACCAGTACTGCAGGTACACGTCGCGGCCCAGGGTCAGCAGCGGGTCGAGCTCCGACTGAATGCGCTGGTTGAAGTCGAACGTGAACACGCCCGAGCAGTCGAGCTGTGCATTGCCTCCGGCGTTGAGCAGCGTCGAACGTCGAGTCGGCGGCGCGACGCACAGGTAGCCGCCCTGATAGACCGCGGCCGCCGGCGCGAAGCCATAGAACACAACTCCCGAGCTCTGGCTGATCTGCCCCGAGCAGCGCACCCAGAAGGGTCGCGCGCTCGTGACGCTCGGCGAGCCGATGGCCCCGATCGTCGGCGTGCAGCCCAGGCTGTTCACCTTGGCGGTGCAGTAAGTGACGTGCGGCTGATAGCTCGGATCGAACGTCAGCGGGCCGATGTCCGGGCGCGATCCGTCGGGGTCCAACGGCCAGTTCGGAGCACCCGCGTCGATGCACATCGAACCCGGCGCGAGATGAACGTCGTGTCCCTTGAAGTCGATCACGCCGGGATCGCCCGCGATCGACCATGACGGCATGGCGAACGGGCTCGCGCTTCCGTAGGCGCAGTAGTAGGCCTCGGCGGTGCCGGCGAGGTCGACGCCGTTGGCCCACAGGATCGAGTTCCATGCGACTTGGCCGCAGTGGCCTGCGTTGGAGATCCCGCGCTCGAAGCCGCTGACCCAGCAGTGGCCGAGCACTCCGCCGCCGCAGTCGTCGATGCTGGTTTCCGACGCACCCAGGCCGAGCAGGATGCAGCGCTCCACGGTTGTCTCGAATCCCTTGATCGCCGTCCCACCGGCCGGGCCCCACAGCGTGAAGCCTCGGAGCGTCGCGTAGTTCGACCCGCCCGCGAAGCGGACGGTCCAGTCCGTGTTCAGCGCCTCGATGGCCGTAAGGGTCGGGCCGCCAGAACTCTCGATGGTGAGGCTCTTGTTGCACAGAAAGCCGCCGTAGACGCCCGGCGCGACGACCACGCGATGGCCTGATTGCACCGACGGGTGATCGAGTGCTTGTTGGATCGCGGCGAAGGGATGAGCGGCGCTGCCGTCGTAGGGCGGAGTTGCGAGCGCGTCGACGAACCACGTCGTCTGCGCGTGCGCCAACGAGCCCATCGCGACCAACACTGCACCTGCCAAAGTCCATTTCGACATGTTCGCGTCTCCGAGAGTGACTGTGGCTGCTCCATGCCGCGCGGGCTCGATTCGGTTCAACCGATTGCTCGAGATCTGGCCCGACCTGCGCTGGAGCAGCTGGCGACGCTCGCGCGCTCGCTCCGCCGACCGCGAACTCGCCGCGGCTCGAGTGGACGGGCCCGGCGGCGCCCGCCAGAACCCCTGACACCCGCGCGCCCGAACGAAGACACCTTCGAGACGTGCGAATTCCCCGGAATCCCGGTGACACTTGGGCCCCCCGCTCCGAGGACGGGCAATGCAGGACACGCGGCTCGAGACGCTCTTCGATCGCTTTCGACGGCGCGGCGACGTAGCCGCACTCGGCGAGGTGTTCGACGCGACGGCGCCCGAGCTGCTGCGCGTGGCGATGGCGCTCGTGCGCGAGCCGGCGGAGGCGGATGACCTGCTGCAGCAGACGTTCCTGACCGCGATCGAGCGAGCTGAGCGCTATGACGCCGAGCGGCGGCTCGTTCCGTGGCTGCTGGGGATCTTGGCGCACCACGCGCGCGAGCAGCGACGCGTCGCACGACGACCGCTGGACACGGCGCGCCTCGAACGGCCGGCGCCGCGGACGCCGCAAGAGGACGCACTCGACGCGGAAGTCGGGCAAGCGCTCGAACGAGCCTTCGGCGAGCTCTCCACGCGCGAGCGCGTCGTGCTCGAGGCCTACCTCTCGCACGGCAAGGGCGCGGCCGAGATCGCGCATGAACTCGGCGGCTCGCCCGGCGCGGTGCGCATGCAGATCCACCGCGGCCTCGACCGCCTCCGCAAGCTCCTCCCCGCGAGCCTCGCGGTCGGCGCGGCCGGCGGCGCGCTGTCGGCGCAGGGACTCGACGCCGTTCGCGCCAGCGTCCTGAGCGCCGCTGAACGCGCCGCAAGCTCGCCCGTCCCGCCTTCAGGCGAACACTGGCCGGCGAATGCGAATCCGCCGCTCGAAACGATCGGAGTGCTCATGGGCAAGAAGTTGGTCGGCGTCGCTGTCGCGTTGACGTTGTGCGCGCTGCTGTGGACTTGGATGAGTCGCGAGCGCGCGCCCGGGTTCAGCGCGTCCGGCGAAACCGCACGTGCGAGCGCAAGCGCTCCGACGGCGCCGGTCGAGTCTCTCGAGCCCGCGGCGAAGCCCGTCGAGCCCAACGACGAGCAGCGCCGCGAAGTCGGTGCTGCTCCGTCGACAGTCGAGAGCGACGCACTCGTCGGCGCGCTGCGCGGTCGGTTGGTGGAACGCAGCGGCGCGCCCGTGCCGGGAATGCCGGTCGCGCTGCTCGAGCTGCAGGATCAAGCGCTGTTCGCGAGCCTCGAAGCAGGCGCAGCGCCCACCGCGCCCCGGCTGTTCGTGGCGCAGGCCACGAGCGGCCCCGACGGCGTGTTCGTGTTGAGCGGCGCCCGTACGTTCAGCGCCATGCACGCGCTGGGCATCGACCTGGGCGGCGCGAGGCCGAGCGTGCGCGTGCTCGACCTCGCCTTCGCGGCCGGCGAGTGCGCAGACCTCGGAGACATCGTGCTCGCGCCGACCGGCATCGTGCGCGGACGCGTCGTCGACGAGCACGGTGCCCCCATCGCGGGCGCACGCGTGCGGGCCGGCGCACTCACCGACTTCCTGGTGCAGTTCGGGCTCTACGAGCTCGGCGCAGGCGCCGCGTTCGGCGAGTTGCGCTCGCGCGGAAGTCCCAGCGACGAGGACGAGCTCGCAAGCGACGGACTTCAAGTGCGCTACCTGTTCGAGGTCCCGGCGTGGCTGGGCGAGCTGGAGGAGCGTCTGCCGCTTGCCGCGGCGCGCACCGACGAGCGCGGTGAGTTCGTCCTCGCCCGGGCATCGACGCCGCGCGTGGATGTGCTCGTCGATCGCCCGGGCCGGACGACGATCCTTGCGGCGACGCGCACGCTGGCGGACGGCGAAGAGATCGACTTGGGAGCGATCACGCTCGACGCGGGCCGCACGCTCGCCGGACGAGTGCTCGACGCGAGCGGCAAGCCGATCGCAGGCGCCCAGGTGCGCGGCGGCCGCGTCGACACGGCGCGCTCACCCGCTGTGTTCGGTCCCGTGCAGAGCACCGACGCGCTCGGACGCTTCCAACTCACAGGCGTCTCGACGCGCGGTCAGGCGCTGGTGATCGCGCGACGCGACGCCTCGTCGTCGTGGACGCCGCTGCTCGCGGACGAAGGAGAGCTCGAGCTGCGACTGCCGAGGGAAGCCGAGTTGCAAGTGATGCTCGTCGATCCGTCGGGCGCGCCGATCGCTGCACCCCGCTTCGAGTTCGCGCCCGGCCGCGAGACCGTGAACATCGGCGCATTCGCAAGCGCTCGTCAGCCCGCTGCGGCGAAGTCGCTCGGCGAGGGTCGGTGGAGCTTGGGGCTGCGCAGCGAGGGCGAGCATCTCGTCTGCGTGCGCGCGCCGGGCTTCGCTGCGCGAACTGTGACGTGCAACGTGCCCGCCAGTGGGCCCGTCGAGATCGTGCTCGAGCCTGCGACGTCGCTAGAGGTGCGCGTGACGGATGCCGCGAGCGGCGCAGGCATCCCAGACGCGCTCGTGACGGTCGAGAGCACGGCCGATCGCGAAGGACACGTAGCCTCGCAGAGCACGGACGCGAGCGGACGCGCGGTGCTCGAGCTGTCGCGCTGGAACGCCCGCCTGATCGTGCGCGCGCAGCATCCGCGCTACTCGCCGCGCACCGCGCAGCTCGATCCGGCGCGCACGCAGGTCGCGCTCGCGCTGGGCGCGGGCGGCGGCGTCATCGCGCGAGCCGACCCGCAGCAGTTCGGCGGC
Organism: Planctomycetaceae bacterium; assembly: GCA_011525785.1. Taxonomy (GTDB): domain Bacteria; phylum Planctomycetota; class UBA1135; order UBA1135; genus WYBT01. The sequence continues at coordinate 145,132 of WYBT01000056.1, read as the reverse complement.
CGACGCCACATGCTCGTCCTCGAGTACCGCGGCGCGCCTCCGCAGCTCGAGAACGGCTTCCCGATGCTCGCGGTCTTCGGCCCCGACGGCAGCGCGCGGCGCGAGCGCTTGCCCGCCGGCCTGTGGAGCTGGAGCGTCGTCGAGTCGCTCGCACACGTTGAAGCGCTGGCGCTCCTCGGAGAGCGTGAGGCGCCCCGACCGATCGGGCGCGGAGAGTTCGAGCTGGCCGAAGGCGAGACACTCGAACTCGATGTCGGCGCCGTGGCGGACGCGTCCACGCAGCGCCAACTCGGTGCGGGCCTGGTGCACGGGCTCGTGCGCGTGAATGGCGCGCCCGCGGAGAACATCGAGCTCCACCTGACTTCGATGACCGCTGGAGTCGCGGTCGAAGCGCCACAGCTGAGCGACAGCTCCGGAGCGTTCCGCTTCGAGGCCGTGAACGCGGGCAAGTACTTCCTCTCGGCCGTGATCAAGCGCGACGGCGCGTTCGGCCAACTGGGATCTGAACAGTTCGAACTGGCGCACGGCGAGTCGCGCGCGTTCGCACTGGACTACTCCACGCTCGAGCTCGAGGTCGAGGTGCGCGACGACGCCGGCGCGGTGGTCGCGGGCGCCGAGCTGCTGCTCGCCGTCGTCGGCGGACGTCCGATGTGCCATGCGCGGACCGATCGCGATGGTCGAGCGCGAATGATCGTCACTGAGACTGGCAAGTTCAGGCTCACGGCGACTCATCCGCCGTCCGGCTCGAACACCGTCGCGCTGGAGCTCGCGCGCGAGGGCGCGCAGCGCGTGGAGGTTCGCCTCGAGCGCGGAGTTCCGTGCTCGGGAACCGCGCGGCTCGCCGCTGGTCGCCCACGTCCTGCGAGCCCGGTCGTGCTGTTCGTGAGCCGCGAGGAAGACGACGTGCACCTCGCGCAGCTCCAGCTGAAGTTCGAGCGCAACGAGGCTCGCTTCTCGATCCTCGGCCTTCGACCCGGGCGCTACACAGTGAGACCGCACTTCGACGGCGAGTGGCAGCCCGACATCACGCTCGTGGTTCCCGAGGGAGGCTCCGAGACGCTGGAGCTCGTGCTCGGACAACCGCCGCCGGCCCCGCCCGGCCGCTGACTTCCACGCACGCCGCCTTGCTCACCTCTCCACGATTCGGCCTTGGCGCAAGGACTTGCGGTCGCGCGGGTCCGAGTCGTGGAGGGGAGACTCAGGCTGCTCACAGCAGGGCAGCAATCATGGCTCGAGATAGAACTCCACGGCGTCGGTGAGGTTGACGCTCGCCGCGGCGCCTGGATCGCGGCTGTAGAACTGCGCGCGCACGTGTTGACCGACGAACAACGCGGGATCCGTTGCTGCCCAGGTCCAGGCGTTGAAGTCGCGCGCGAGCACGCCTGAACAGTCGTTTACCGGCGGGGCCGCGCCGCCGGAATTCACCAGCGGCGTGCGTCGAAGAGGCGGCTGGACGCACAGTGTCCCACCGAGCCACGGCAGCGCCGCGCGACCCGCCGTGCCGTAGAGCAGCATGCCGTTCTGTCGATTGCGTATCTGCGGGGCGCTGATCCGGAAGCCGCTGCTGGAGGACACGCTCGGCGTTCCCTGTGCGTCGATCGCGGGCACGCAGCCCAGTGAGTTGGTTTGCGCGGTGCAGTAGACATTCGGCCCCAGGCACGGCACGTCGAAGACGTGGACCATGCCAGCGTTGAGACCGAACAGGTCGCCGCGATGCTCACCAGCGAACCACCGACGCCCTACCGCGTCCATATCGACGCTATTGCCCAGCCCACTCACCGCTGTCGGGACACGAGAGTAGTGAGTGGCCGCATGCGTCCATCCCGCCGTGTTCCAGACATACTCCTCAACCGCGCCAACAGTGACTCCCGCCAACTTCGCGCCTGGCATTCCGACGACCATTCGATCACCACCGCTGTTCAGCTCGACGGCAGTCCCGAACTTGCCGTTGGCGTTGGGCGCAATCGATGGAAACGACGTCTCATAAGCCCAGCCCGCGGTTCCTCGGCGGAAAACCGTCACCGCACCGGCGACGGCCCCCGCACGGCCGTCCGACCAGTTGCCAGCCACGAGCGTGTCGCCGGTCGCGTCCATAGCCAACGCCATCCCGAAACAGCATCCAGAGTAGTCCACAGGCTCTTGCAGACGAGCCTCTTGGACCCAACCCGTCGCCACGCGCCGCATGATGTACACGGCGCCGCTGGCGATCGGCTCATTGGGCGACGCAAAGGAGCGAATTGCCAGCACTTGGCCGTCACGGGAGAGCGCGAGCACGTTGCCGATGTACGAACTCTGCGGGAGGTCCGCCGGAACGATCGTGGACTCGAGCGTCCACCCAGTCGACAATTTCCGATAGGTACACACCGCACCAAAGGTGAAGATCGCTGGCTGCCGAAGAGGCGCGCCGACAACCAATGTCTCCCCGTCTCCCGACAGCACGACGCTGTGCCCGAAGCTGTCGAGCGAGACTCCATCAAGTGTCGCCTCTTGCGCCCAGCCGCTGCTTCCGCGCCGATAGACGTAGCAACGTCCGGGGACCGGGTTTCCGCCGGGCGCGCCGACAGCGAGAACGTCACCGGTGGAGCTGAGTGCGATCTCGGTGCCGAAGTACGAGAGAAAGACAGGAGTTGGTGCTGGAATTGTCCACTGCTGGCTCGCTGAACCGCCCGGGTTGGTCACAAGGAGTACCGCCCCGATCTCGAGCCCCTGCTGGACGAATCCCGGCCAGCCGACTCCCACGACGGCGCCATCGAGACTGGACGCAACGCAGTATCCGATGCCCCCGTTCCCGATCGCAGCAACCTGTGGAAACCAGACAAACTGCTCGCGCGACGGGCAGTTCGATTGGGCCGACACGTAGCTCGCCGCGAGCGCGGCGCAGGCCACTCCGAATGCACTTCGAGTCGTTCTGCTCAACACGGATCCACCTCAGACGTTCTCACACTCCGCTTCGTTCGCACCACGGACACATCTCGGCACGCCGGACGGATACGTCCGACGCGCCGAGCACAGGCTCCAGGTCACTTGACCACGTGGGTGTAGTCCGAACCGCCTGACAGCGGATCCTGAGCAACGCTCAGCACGACGCGATTCGTACGCACGAAACCCACGAGAGACGGCGCAGCGAGTGAGTCGACGCCGAAGACAGTCCCGCTGCCGCCAAAGCGCTGGGTCATACCGCCTGCCAGTGGGATGATGACAACGTCGGGGCCGTCGCCAGACGGCGCTCCTTGGTCGTAATCGTCCGTACTGCGAATCACGACCTTTGTCTGCGCCGTGTTGATTGCGAGGTCGAGGGGGATGCAGCCCACCGTCTCCTCGTTGGCGTCCTCAGTTATGGGCGCCGGCGTTACTGAAAGCACGGGCAGCATCAAGTCAATGATGTCCGCTGTCCCAGTCCATGGGCTCTGGCTATTGGCACGGCTCGCTCCAATCGTCACCGCATACAGCGAGCCATTCTCCTCGGCCCCCACAACTACGGAGTCGGAGCTGAAGACGGGCCGACCTGTAGTTTGGTTGTAGTTGTGGTACTCGTGAGCATTCGACGTCGAGGACAGCACCGTCGCCATCGGCGGCGGATTCATCAAGCTCGGCAACACCACGTTGGAGACGCTGGTGCGCACCACGCCAATGTCCAAGTCCCAGTCGATCGCCAGGTCATGCGGCCGGTCGCCGTTGGGCGGATCCTCGCCGGCGTTGTAGAACGCCGTCGGGATCTGCATCCCGGGGTTGGCGAGTTCATAGATCTTCACCGCCCACGAGGTCGCGCCGCCGATCAGCCTGTCCGCCATCACAACCGCGTGCTTGGCCGTCGCCTCGACGGAATCGACCTGCCACTGATACTCGCGGCGAAAGTCGGGGTTGAAGTCGGAAGCGATGAAACTCTTGGTCGGCAGATCGTAGAAGCCCGTCGCATGGACAGTGGTCACGATCGCAAGGGTCCCGCCTCCGTCGCGAGTCGGCGTGATGACAACGTCGTGCGGGCCGTCGTGCTCGTCTGGGCCAGGCAGCCAGGTCGCCGGCGGCGCGAGTTCGTGTTCCAGCGTGATCGTCGGCGCGCCCGGGCCAGTCAACGCCACGATGTAGACCCACGTCGTAGGCCGATTGCCCCACGTCGCGCTGGGACGCGCCGTGGTCACCACCGCGTAGTCGTCGGTGACGGCGACGGAGTCGACCGCGCCGTTGGGACTGCACGGTCCCGCCAGGTTCGAGCCGATGTTGAAGCTCGTGCGCGTCGCGGTCGGAGTGGCGCCTGTGTCGTCCAGGCGTATGCAGTGGATCCAGTTCTGGCTGTTGACCACGGCCCAGTTGGCGTTGCGTGGAATCGCAACGTCGTGGGCGAACCCGGCGCGAGTCGCGTCATAGTTCGCGGTCGGACCGACCTGGAATTGGTCGATGAAGATCGGCGCATTCGAGCCGATGTCGTAGAGCACTTCGATGTAGGTCTCGTCGATCGCGTTCGTTCCGCCCGTGCCGATCGAGACGCACCAGTTATTGGACATCTCGATCCGATCGGACGGCCGGTAGCCGAACGGTCCTGAACTCAGGTCGGTCTGCTCTCCAGACTTCAGCACCAGCGTTCCGATCGTGCCGCCGAAGCTGGCCAGCGGCGACGTCGGAGGAGTCGTGGTCGTCAGATCCCAGATCTGCACGACGGCCGCGTTGGAGAGCGGGCTCGCGAGGCGAACGCCGCCGCGGCGGTTGTCGTGCGAAGTGGCGCAGTCCTGCGCGTACATGTCCGTAGGTCCGCTCGCAGCAGCCGAGTACTCGCCCCACTGCTGGGCGGCGGCGGTCGAGCGCGAACTCACGGCGAGACTCAGCGCGACGAGTGTCGGAACGAACGCACGTCGTTGTACGTCACGCCATTGAAGGCGAGGCGAGGCGAGGCGAGGCGAGGCGAGATGTCATGGGCAACTACTTTCGAACGTCCGGGGGTTCCCTGGGAATCAGGGCGCGATCAGCACGGTTGCAAGCACGGTCGACCAAGCTGCCGCGAGCGGCGCAGGACTCGAGTCCGCCGCCTCCGACGATCCTCCACCACGCTGCGATTTTCGTCAACTCGTCCCGAGAGTCTCCGCCACGGGGCCGGCGCCGCGCTCTCAGTCTCTTCCAAGAAATGTGGAGCTTGGATCTGCCCTCCACGATTCTGCCTTGGCGCAAGGACTTGCGGCCGCGCGGGTCCGGGTCGTGGAGGGGAGGGCTAGGCTCCGGACAGACCGGCGGCGCAGGGGCAAGCTCGCGCCTGCGCCTGCGCCGCCGAATCCGTCAGCGAAGCCGCTCCAGGCCCGCGCTCACGGCCCGACGAAGTACTCGAGCGCGTTGCTCATGAAGGTGGTCGCGAGCGCGCCCTGCGGATCGCGGCCCCAGTACTGCACGTTCACGCGCTGGCCGATCTGCGACACAGCTGCGGGAGGCGCCACGCCGAGCAGTCCGTCCGCGTAGGCGTTCATGTCGAGCTGGAACTGGCCCGAGCAGTCGTCGACCGTCGGCGGATTGCCGCCGGAGTTCGCCACCGGCGTGCGCACGACCGGAGTCGCGACGCAGAAGGTGCCCGCGCCGAACGGAACCGCGAGGCGGCCGCCGAGGCTGAAGAACAAGAGCCCGGCCTTGTTGTTGGGCGCGTCGTCGCAGGTCACAACGAAGCCGGAGCTCTGGCTGGCGCGCGGCCATCCGCTCGAGCTCAGGCTCGGTTCGCAGCCTGCGCTCGTCATCGACGACGTGCAGTACGCGATCGGATCGGGCTGCATCACGCGCAGGAACACGTCGGTCACGCCGTTGGTGTCGCCCTGGACCATGTTGGTCGCGCCCGCGTCGAACACGACCAGGCCGCCGCCCTGCGCCAGCGCGGGCCGGCTCGACCAGGAGTTGGGTTGGCCGGTCAGGCCCGTCGGACGCGAGGCGAGGTACGTCGCGCCGCGGTCGAGGTCGCGCACGTACACCGCCAAAAACGGCGCCGCGTCGGCAGCGACATCGGGCGCACTGCTGATGAAGGCGACGCTGCGACCGTCCCCGGAGATCGCGGGCAGCGTGACGCCGGACGAAGTGAACCCGCCCGTGACGCTGCGGTTGACGAGCTCGGTGACGCCGGTCTGTCGATCGTGCACGAACGCGTCCTGCACGCCGTTGCCGTCGCCGGCCACGAGGTTCGAGGCGCTGCTGAGGAACGCGATGTAGCGGCCATCGGCGCTGATCGAGGCCTCGTACGAGTTCCCGTTCGTCAGCGCACCGCCCAGCGGGTCGGAAATGCTCACCACGCCGCCCGAGGTGAGGTTGCGCACGAACACGTCCTGCACGCCATTCAGGTCCTGGATCGTGATGTTGCTCGCGCTCGAGTGGAACGCGACGAAGCCGCCGTCGTCGGAGATCGACGGCGCGCCCGACGGGCCATTGGAGACGGCTACCGCGCCGCGCGAGGCGCACGAGATCGTCCCCGTCTGGTTGTCGCGCACGAACACGTCGACGAAGCCGTTCACGCCGAGCGGGTTGAGGTCGTCGGCGCTGCTCTGGAACGCGACGTAGCGGCCATCGAAGGAGATCGAGGGGTTGTTCGACGTGCCGTTCGCGGCCGTGATCGAGCCCGCCGTCGTGCTGACGCGAGTGATCAGGCCGGTGGTCATGTTCTTGAGCAGCACGTCCGTGGTCCCGTTGCTGTCCAAGGCCACGAGGTTCGTCGCGTGGCTCGTGAAGGCCACGAACCTGCCGTCGCCGCTGATGCGCGCGCCGTAGCTGTCGTCGTCGCCGTTGAGCCCCGTGTGCGTGCGGCTCACCATCGTCAACGTCGCGGTCTGGCGGTCGAACACGTACACGTCGGTGTGACCGTTGACGTCGATGGGGAGCAGGCCCGCATCGGACTCGAAGGCGACGTAGCGGCCGTCGCGCGAGATCGACGGATCGCGCGAGGGCGCCGTCGGGAACTGTCCGAACGAGTCGCGGCTGATCAAGGCGGTCTCGCCGTTGGTTCCCGCGCCACGCTGGGCGAGGGCGGCGGCGGAGATGGCGAGTGAGGCGAGGCAGATACGGATGGAGGCGGGGACGGAAGGTCGCATGGAGATGGGTCGAAGAGTGGGCGAATGGTGAATGGGCCGCGCCGACAGCGGCCGGACACCCACATCAACGGAGCTCGCGCGGCGGCATTTCTGGCCTTCGCGAGGCCTGCGAGACCCTCCGCGTCGCGCGCCTGCTCCGCACCCCGCTCCCTCGACCGTGCGGAGCGGCGATCCGAACTACTCGTTCATCGCTCGCGCCTCGAGCACGCGCCAGGCGACGATCGCGCCGTACTCGTCCAACGCGGCGACCTGCACCACGGCGAGCACGTCGTGGCCGTCGAATCGAACGGCGCGCAGCGCGTAGCTGTGGCCCACGCGCACAGCGGCGCTGTCGCGTCGAACGCCCGCTGCCGCCAACTGCCGTTTGAACTCGGCCACGCTGGCCTCCTGACCGTCGCGTGTCGCGCGTGAGTCGGGCCCCTCGAGCGTCGGGAAGCGGAACTCCGCGGCGATTCGGCCGGCAGCGCCCGCGAGGCGCTCGAGGTCGCGCGCTTCGACCGACTCCAGCGCGACCGCGCCGAGGTCGAGCACGACCCCTCGCGCGCCGCCAAGTCCGGGATAGAGACGCACGGACTCGCGGTGCTCGCCTTGAAAGCCCAGTTGCGTCTGCGCCGAGGCGTGGTCGCCGTCGAGGAGTGACAGCCCGGCGCCCTTCAAGCCGCCCCGGCCCACTTCGGTCCACAGTCCCAAGTAAGGCGTGAGTCGCGCGAGGCCGCTGCCCGACGCGCCGCGCAACGCTCCGAAGCGTGACTCGACGTCGGCGGGGAACGACTCGAACAGGCGCGCGTTGGCGGCGGCGTGCGTGCGATCGAGCTCGGCTTGCAGCTCGCTGTCGCTCATCGCGAGCAACTCGCTCGGCGGCGGCGGGACCTCGTCGCGCAGCACGCGCGGCTGCCAGGACGAGCGCTCCGAATCCGAAGGCCAGCGTTTCAACTCGCGCCAAGCAAGCGTGCATCCGTCGTCATCGACGCGCACGACGTGAAGCGCGACCAGAAGATCGAACTCACCACTCCAGCAAGTGCGCAGCAAGTAGCTGTGCCCGCTCCGCGCCGGCGTACGCGTGGCTAAGAACGTCTGCGTGAGCTCACGCTCGGTGACCGCATCGAAGCGCCTCGATACCAGCTCCTCCGCGACGAACGAAGCTGCCGCCGAACGAACCGACCAACTCTCGTCGCTCGGTGAAGGCTCGACCCACAGCGAGTCGTAGCGCACGGCAGTCGCTGCATCCGCGCTCGGCGGCGCGTGTCGACCGAGTGCATTCAGTGCGACGGCGCCGACGTCGACGAGCGCGCCGTCACGCGCAACGCCCAAGTTGCCGTCTACGAGTGCGACCTGCGGCCAGCGGTTGTAGTCGTGCACGCGATCGGTGAAGGAGTAGTACGCGCCGCCTTCGCGCATCCATGGCAGCTCGAGGTCGGCGAAGCGCGTGCGCTCCAGCAGCCGGACGAGGCCGGCGCGCGGCTCGCGAGTCAGCTCCTCGAAAGCCTGTGCGTCGCCGGGCTCGACGGCGAGCGCGCGATCGAGCAGCACGATCTTGATCTGACGCAAGCGCTCGAGCTGCTCGTCGAGCGAGGCTTGCTCGAGCACGAAGGTCGACTTCGCTGCGGGCAGCGCGAGTTCGCGCTCGACTCTCGCTGGCGCGCGCGCCTCTGCGCGCTCGAGCGAGTCGTTCTCGCGTGCGATGTCGCCGGAGCGCTCCATTTGCGCGACCGCGGGCGCGGCCGCCTCGCTCGAGTCGGAAGGCGCGGAGCGTGTCGCGAGCCACGCAAAGGCCAGCGCGCCGGCCGCCGCGATGCCGACAGTCCATGCGATCCAGACCGACGCGCCCACGCCGGCCCCGGCAGCCGCCTCGCCAGCTTGCTCCGCGTCGAGCAGCCCCAGCAGCGCCGCCGACCACGCGCGGCGATCGCCGTGCTGGGCGTCGAGCTTCGTGCGCAGTTGCGCGAGCGCGCGGGAGAGCTGCGCACGCACCGTCCCGGCCGGCACGCCGCGGCGCTCCGCGTACTCCGCGGGCGTGAGGCCGTCGTAGTACACGGCCACGACGACACTGCGGTACGGCTCCTCGAGCGCGAGCACAGCGCTGACGACTCCGTGCTGCAACTCGACCTGCTCGAGGCTCGTCGCGCCCGACGCGCTCACTTCAGGGCGAGCCACCGCCCGTTCGCGCGCTGCGCGACGCTGCTCGCCGCGCGCCCGATCGACCGCGCGAGTGCGCAGCACGGTCGCGAGCCAGCCGCGCACGCTGCTGGTCGCCGGCGGGTGGCGCAGCCCCGCGAGGAGTGCGTCCTGCGCCAGGTCCTCGGCGCTCGCATCATCGCGAGTGAGGCTGCGGGCGAGCGCCAACACGAAGGCGCGGTGCTCGACCAGGGCTTGCGGAGTGAGTTGGGCTGCGTTGGCCATGATCCAGGGTCCTCGAAGGGGTTGCCCCGGGAACGACATGCTCCCCGCAGCGCTGCGAGATGGGCGCGAAAATTCGAACTGGGGCGCTCGCGGAGGTCTTCGAGACGCCTGCGAGAGCTAGCGGAGAGCAGCGAGAGGATCCGGGACGGGCCCGCGCTGTCGGCGGCGTCGCTTGGGATCGAAGAGCCGCGGTCGAGGCCCCTGCGACTTCCTCAGTGGCTTCTCGCGACGCCGTACACTCAATCTGGAGAGGCGGCCGAGCCGCCCCGAGCAGGAGCCATGGAACTGATTTTCCAAGTGCTGTTCGCCGCTGGCGCCGCGACCTCGGTCACGTCGGTCCTGCTGATCGAGACGGCGTTCGTAGCGAGCCGCCGGACGTTCGCCGAGGGACTTGCGCGCGCAGCGCGCTGGGGCGCGTGCTTCGTCATGGCCCTTGCCGTCGCCGGCAGCGTCGGCCTGCGGATCACGACGGTCAATTGGGTTCACTTCCAGTGGTCGCTCGGATATCCGCTCCTCGGCGCGTTCTGCGTCTCGGGCGCGTTCCTGCCCTGGATGTGGCCGAGCGAGCACTCGGGCACAGTCGCAGCGGCGCCCGCAGCGGACGCGTGGACCCGCAGCGGCTGGTGGTTCCCCGCAGTGGCGCTCGCAATCGGAACGTCGTCGGTGTGGCTCCAGCTTCTGCTGCCAGGGGAAGTCCCCGCCGTGCGCAACTCGCCTGGACCGCTCGTCGGAACGATCGAACTCGCGGCGTACGGGCTCGGACTCGGCGATTTGCCAGCGGTGCTGCACGTGCGCTTTCCACACGACGCCGCGCGCGGCATGGACCATCTCTCGCGCGACCTCACGGTTCCGCTGAGCGTCCTCACGCTGACGGCCGAGATGCTGTGCGCGTACGTCGCGCTCGCGCTCGGACTGCGCTTCGTTCCTCACGCGGCGGTTCGCTTCGCGCTGCGGCTCGTGGCGCCAATCGGAGTCACCGGATTCATGTTCTCGCGCTGGCGGCGCCTCGCGAGCGGGCTCTGGCACGAGACGCCCGCGGAGATCCGCGCCTTCGGCCCGACACTGCTCGCGGCGACGATCGCGCTCGCGGTTCTAGTAGTGCTTTGGCTGCGGGACCGCGCGCATGCTCGCAGCGCTCGCCGAGACTTTGAGCGAGCGCAGTAGCCTGACGCGCGACATGGACAGACGCTGGCTCGCCCTGATCGCGTTGGCGCTGCTCGGCGTCGGAGTGTGGTGGCTCCGTGGAAGTCGTGAAACGCAACGTTCTGACGCCGCCACTCCGAGCGCGAGCGAACTCGCGAGCACACAGCGCGGGGAGAACGACGCGCTGACTGTCGAGTCCGTCGAGCGAGCGCCGGTGCAGCTCCCGACGACGCGGGACAGCGAAGTGAGCGCAACGTCGACGGACGCGACGACCGTCGTCGAACAGGAGCAGCTCACCAAGCTCTTCGGCGCCGTGCGGCCCGATCCCAGTCGCGCGGAGCTGTACGACACGCGCATCGGCGTGTCCGCCGTCGATGAGTGGGGCGAGCGGCTCGTGACGCACACGAGCGAGTCGGGCGAGTACGCCTTCGACGGGCTGCGCGCGGGGCGCTACTGGATCAGCGCCAACGCTGCCCGCGACGGCGAAGCACGTGCGCGCGTGGACTTGGCGCCAGGCGAGCGCGAGCGGCGGCTCGATCTCGAACTCGCGTTGCCTCCCGAGGTGTGGGTCAAGGTGATCGACCGACAGGGCGCGCCGCCCAAGGTGGGTTTTGGGTTGCTCGCGGTCGCGACGCGCGAGCGGCCCGGCGAGTGGTTCGACGAAGTGCGCGGCAGCTTCAACAACCCCTTCGGCGTCGGACAGTTCTGGCAAAACAGCTTCGCCAGCGAGACGCGCGGCGACGAGTACCTGGGCCGCGTGATCCTGCACAGCGCGCCGCCGGTGTGGATCAGCTTGCTGAGCTTCCAGCGCGTGATTGCGAGTCAGGAGGTTCACGCAGGCCAGCAGGAAGTCGTGTTCGAGCTGGATGACGAGGCGCTGGCGGCCACGCACGGCTCGCTGCGCGCGCGCTTCGTCTCCGCGCAGACGCGCGAGCCGCTGGCGAAGGCCATGGTCACGCTCCACAACAGCGGCTCGCATCCAACTCAGCTCGATGCCGATGGCCGACTCGAGGCGCCGAAGCTGCGCCCGGGTTGGTGCGCAATCCGACTCTTCGCCGGCGGGTTCGAGAGGAGCGAGTTGCGCGTGCGCATAGCTCCCGGCGCGGTGACGGACATCGGCGAGGTCGAGGTGCATCCCGAGCGCACGATCCGTGGCGTGGCTCTCGACGAGCGCGACGTCGGGCTCAAGCTGCGCATCTTCCACTTCGCGCTCGACTCAACAACACTGGAGCGCTCGGGCGAGGAGGCTCAGTACTACACGCAGAGCAGCGGCAGCGGCGAGTTCCACATTGGCCAGCTCTCCGCACGCCTCTACGAACTGCGTTTCGAGTCGAGCAGCAGCGATCGGGCGCAGACGACGGTACTGGTCGACCTGCGCGAGGCAAGCGTCGACGACCTGCGCGTCGTCGTGCCGCGCGGTGTTCCACTCGTGCTCACGGGCGACGAACAACGCTGGCGCGCCGTGCGCTACGAGTTGCTCGACACGCAGGGCAAGCGCGTGCTCGCGTCGCAGCTTTGGAGCGCCGCTCCGCAAGCCGTGCTCGTGGCCCCGGGCGCGTACAGCCTGCTCGTGCGCACGACCGACTCCGGCGAAGTGCAGCGGCGCGAGCTCGTGGTCGGCGCCGAGCCGGTGAAATTGCACCTGCCCTGAGCTCGGGGATTCGAGAGCTGCGCATTCTCCACGGGGTCGTGCGATGATCGCTGGACCGCGCTACAGGCGCAGCGCGCACGATCACCATGCAGCAACCGACGACATCGCATCGAAGCACTCGCCGTCTCTGGACCACCGCAGCCGCCGCGCTGTTCACAGCAGCGCTCGCGCAGGCGCAAACGCCGCGCAACGTCGTCGCTCCGCCGGCGGACATCACGAGCGGCCTACTGCGGCTGCCCGACCCCGCGAGCACGCCCAGCCGCTCGGGCGCCAGCGTGCTGCCGGTGCGCTTCGAAGAGCAGAGCGACGGTCGCTTCGCCGCGCAGTTCGATCTGCCGGTCGAAGGCGAGGGGCGCTGGTCGATCGCACTGCTCTCCCCCGCCGCGGCGAACTGGCGCGTGCTCGCAGCGCCGCGCGGCGGAGTGCTGCGGCCTATCGACGAGAGCTTCGCGCTGCAGCGCACGGTCGAACTCGCCGGCGACGATCTGCCAGGCTGGGTCGTCGTTCGGCGCGAGCTGCGCGGCGCGCCTGCGGGCGAGTGGCGCGTGCGCATCGAGGCCGAGCGCGCGAGCGACGTCGTCGAGGGCTGGCTGTTCACGCGCGCGTCGCGCGAGCTGGCCGCCGAGGCCTGGGTGACGACGCACGAGCTCGTGCGCGGCAAGCCGATCGCCGTCGTCGCGCGCGCGAGCGGGCGCGAGCTCGGCCTCGTGCGCGACGCGCGGCTGGTCGTCGAGTCCTCGAGCGGCCCGCGCGAGCTTGCGCTGCGCGACGACGGCGCCCACGACGACGGAGCCGCGAGCGACGGCCTGTTCGGCGCGTGGCTCCCCCACGACGTTTCCGGCCCGCTCTCCGCGCGCGCAGAGCTGCGCGGCGTCACGCGCGAGGGCCTGCCGTTCCTGCGCACGGCGCAGCTCGCCTTCAGCGTGAGCGAGCCGGTGCTCGAGCTCGACGCCGCCGCGCAGGCGACGCGTGTCGACGCCATGACTTGGCGCATGGAGCTCTCCGCCGCCCCGCTGGTCGCGACCCCGCCGCGCGTGCTCGTCGCCGCTGAGGTCTGGGGCTCAGCTCCACAAGGCTCAACGCCGCTGTGCTGGCTCGCGCGCATCCAGACGCCGCGGCTCGATGGCGCGCTGTGGACGCTCGAGCTCGATTTCGACGAGCGCTGGCTCGATCTCGCCGGCGCGGCGGGCCCGCTCGAGCTGCGCAACGTGCGCGTGCAGGATCCCGACTCGCTCAATGTACTCGCGCGGCTCGAGAGAGCGCCCGTCGACGCGCCGCAGCTTGTTGCGCGAACGCCGCAGAACACGAACACGAGCGCCAACTCGGGCGCGAGCACGCCGACGAACGCGCTGCTCGCCTCCCTCGGCGTTCCGGTCGGGCCGCTGCCGCAAATCGGCGAGGTCCCGATTCGCCCCGCGCTCATGCTCGTGCACGGCTACTGCTCGAGCGGCTCGATCTGGCCGCCGGCGCACTTCAGCGAGCCCAAGCTCGAGTTCCTCGACCCCAGCGCCAACCGCACGCACGACCAGTTCGCGCAACTCATCGCTCAACGCGCCGCGAACGCACAGCTCTCGTCCTTCGGCGTCGTCGCGCACAGTCAGGGCGGCCCCGCGGCGCTGCAGCTCCTGACCTTCTACACCACTGGCCTCGACCTCTCGACCGGCGGCCGGCGCATCCAGAGTGTGGCGGCGCCGTACCAGGGCACGCCGCTCGCGCAGTTCGGCTTCCTCGCCTGCGGCAACAACGCGAACCTCACTCCGTCGGGCTCGAGCACCTGGCTCGCGGGCATTCCGAGTTGGGCGCGCGCGGAGGTCTTCACCTGGACCACCTCGAACTCCGGCAACGCCTGCAGCGGTCTGGTCGATTTCCTCCTGTCGAACCCCGAGGACGGAACGGTGGAGAAGACGCGCGGCGAACTGCCCAACGGCAACAACATGGGTCACGTGACCGGTTGGTGCCACACGACGGGCATGAGCAACCCCGCGAACTACACCGACGCGGCGCGCAATGCGCTCATGAACACGAGCGCGGCACGCTGAGCGCGCTGCCTCGCGCGCAACGGCCGCGCTACCCTGCGCGGCGCTCGGTGCGCGGCGCATGAACGACTTCGGAGGACTGCTCAAGGACCTGGCGATCGTCCTGATCACGGCGGCGGTCGTCGCGGTCGTGTTCCAGCGGCTGCGCCTGCCGACGGTGCTCGGTTATCTGCTGGCCGGCCTCGTGGTCGGACCCCACGTCCCGCTGCCGCTGTTCGCCAACGTCGGCTCGGTGGGCGCGCTGGCGGAGCTGGGCGTCACGCTGCTGATGTTCTCGATCGGCCTGGAATTCAGCGTGCGCAAGCTGCTCGAACTCGGCCGCTCGGCGCTGCTGGTCACCGCGATCGAGGTGGCGCTCCTGTTCTGGCTGGGTTTCACGGTCGGCAGCCTGTTCGGCTGGGCGCCGCGCGAAGCCGCCTGCCTCGGCGCCATCGCCTCGATCGCGAGCACGATGGTGGTGGCCAAGCTGCTGGGCGAGCGCGGGGCCGAGCCGCGCGTGCGCAACTTCGTGCTCGGCGTGCTGGTGGTCGAGGACCTGTTCTCGATGGTGATGCTCGCGCTGCTCACCGCCACGCTGGCCGGCGCGGGCGTCAGCGCGTCGCAGTTCGCGCTCTCGTCGCTCAAGCTCGCGGGCTTCCTCGTCGCGCTCGTCGCCGTCGGACTCGCCGCCGCGCCGCGCCTGCTGCGCTGGGTGATGGGCACGGGCAACCGTGAGGTGATCCTGCTCGCAGCGATCGGCGTGTGCTTCCTGTTCTCGCTGCTCGCCAAGTCCGCGGGCTACTCGATCGCGCTGGGCGCGTTCATCGCCGGCTCCGTCGTCGCCGAGGCCGGCCACGGCCGCATCCTCGAACCGCTGGTGCGCCCGGTGCGCGACGTGTTCGCCGCGATCTTCTTCGTGGCGGTCGGGATGATGATCGACCCGGCGCTGGTGCTCGAGCACCTGCCCCTCGCCGCCGCGCTCGCCGCAGTGATCGTGATCGGCAAGCTGCTGGGCCTGTCGGTCGGCGGCCTGTTGTCCGGCGCGGGCCTCGGCCCGGGCCTGCGCGGCGCGCTGTGGCTCGTCCCGGTCGCCGAGTACCAGTTCCTGGTCGCGGAAGTCGCGCGCCAGGCCGGCGTGCGCAGCGGCGAGCTGCATTCGATCGCGGCCGCCGTGTGCGTGATGACCGTGCTGATCGCGCCGCTGCTCGTGGCGCGCTCGGAGGGCATCGCGCGCGGCATCGAGCACCTGCTCCCCCAGCGCCTAGCGCTGTTCGAGACGCTCTACGGAACTTGGATCGACACGCTCGCGGCGCGGCGCATGGGGCCCAATCGACGGCCGCTGGTGCGCCTGGGCGTGTGGATCCTGATCGACGCCAGCGTGATCTTGAGCGTGATCGTCTCGGCCTCGATCTGGCGCCAGGAGCTGATCGAGCTGGTCGACACGACCTTCGGCGTCGGGCGCGTCGTGGCCGACTTCTCGATCCTCGGCGTCGCAGCGTTGGCCTGCGCGCCGCTGGGATTGGGCATCCTGCGCGCGTCACGTCGACTCGCACTGCTCATCGCCAGCGCCGCTCTGCCGAACGCGCTCTCGCCGCAGTACGACCCGGCCGCCACGCCGCGACTCGCGCTGGTCAGCGCGATCCAGATCGCGACGCTGCTCGCCATCGGCGTCCCGATCCTCGCGCTGTCCGCGCCGTTCGTGCCCTCCGTCGGAGCGATCGCCTTCGCACTCGTGGTGGGCACGCTGCTGCTGCTCGCGCTGCGCCGTCGCGTAGACGATCTCGACGGGCACTTCCGCGCGGGCTCGCAGGTCGTGCTCGAAGCGCTGGTGAGCGAGAACCGCTCCGCCGCCGCGCCGAGCGAGCCCCACGCGCTCGAGCAGATCAACGCGCTCTTGCCGGGCCTGGGGAACTTCACCGCCGTGCGAGTGAACGACGACGGCGAGGCCGTGGGCCGCACGCTGGACGAGCTGGACCTGCACGCGAGCTCGGGCGCGAGCGTGGTGTGCGTCGCGCGCGGCGGCAGCGGCTGGACCACCGCGGCGGGCGATCAGAAGCTCGAGCGCGGCGACTTGCTGGCCCTGACCGGCACCGCCGACGAGATCGCGCTCGCCATCGATCAGATCAATGCGACGCGCGAAGAGTCCAGGAAGCAATAGCTTCGGCGCGACACTCAGTCGACCAGCGGCCGCACGAACACGAAGTAGACCGCCGCTGCGCCGACCAGGTACTTGCCCGCGAAGTACAGCCGCCGGTGCTTGCTCTTGAGCTCGATGAAGAAGTACTTGATCGCGAACACGACCGGCGTGAGGTAGTTCAGCGCGCCGCGGGCTTCTTCAGGGCGGTTGTGGCTGCGCGTGATGCGGAAGCCGTAGCGATTCATCAGCCGCACGAAGCCGCGCATCACGGGCGTGCGCAGCGGACGCGTGAAGTCGGCGAAGAAGATGATGCGCGTCTGGTCAGTCTCGTTCTCGGCCCAGTGCACGTAGGTCTCGTCGAAGACCACGTCCTCGCCGTCGCGCCAGGAGTAGAACTGGCCGTCGATCCAGATCGCGCACTTGTCGGAGTTGGGCGTCGCAAGGCCCAGGTGGTAGCGCAGCGAACTCGCGAAGGGATCGCGGTGCTTGCCGAGCTTCTTGCCCGGCGGGAGCATCGTGAACGCGGCCGCGTTGATGCAGGGCAGCGAGTCGACGAGCTCGACCGTCTTGGGGCACAGCTGGCGCGCCGAAGGCAGGAAGTCGTGGTACCACTTCAAGTAGAAGCGCTTCCAGCCGCGCTTCTTGAAGGCCACGAAGGCGAGGTCGTTGTGCTGCTGGTCGTACTCGATCTCGCCGGCCTGGTAGAGCGCCAGGGCCTCGTCGCGGATCGTCTGCCAGTTCTCGCGCAGCTTGGAGAGCTCGGGGAACTCGCGCACGTCGAGCACCGGCTTCCGCGACACGGCGGAGAACAGGTACATCAAACAGTTGTAGGGCGAGAAGAGCCCTGAGTGCTCGGTGAGCTGGCGCGTGAAGCGCAGGCGGACCTTGCCGCGAAAGTGCACGTAGCACACGCAGCCCAGGTAGACGTAAGCCGCCAGGAAGGGTGCTGAGACGAGCGTCGCCGGATGAAAGGTCATAGGCGGCGCTGAGTGGGAGCGCGCATCGCGCGGAGCGCCGAAGGCGCGAAAGCTACTGACCCGGACGCGCACTTGCGAGCGCGCGCAGGAGTGGAGTTCTCCGCGGTGAGAGCGCCTGACGGAACGAACCTTGGATGCGCGGCCGTGATGGCGCCGTCCGAGTGGTGTCGACGCGGCGACACGGGTTCGCCGCGCAACCCTTGGAGTCGCGGCGGCGCCGCTCGGGCAGATGACAGCGCGGTCGGGCGCCGCGGGGCGTTTCGTCAGGCGCTCCCCAATCTCACTGGGCCGTGAGCTGGAGAGTCACCGCTTGCACGTCGCCCGCTCGAACGCTCGCAGCGACTTCGACCACCTGACCGTTCGACCCGTTGGAGCGAACCGTGTACGCGCCGGGCGGGAGCGGCCCCACGCTCCAGACCTCGCCCTGGACGCTCCACGGCGCCGCGCCGGCGCCCCAGTCGAAGCCTGCGTCGTCGAGCACGGCCACCTTGCCCGTGAAGGCTGCGCCCGCCGCCGCACTCCGCGTGATCGCGATCCGGCCGCCGCGGCGCAGCGCGATCTCGACCTCGCGCGGTTCGCCACTCTTTACGCGCACGACGCTCGACGCCCCCACCGCATCGTCGAGCCACGCCACGACGATGTGGTCGCCGCTCGAAAGGCCCGTGAGCGTGCACGCTCCGGCGCCGTCGGTGTGTCGATCGCCAAAGGCGCGCTCGACGGGTGGCCCACTCGGCGCCCGCACAGTGACGCTCGCGCCGATGGCAGCGCCGCCGTCGACGCCGCGGACGCGACAGCGCAGCGCGACGCCAGGCTCGACGCGCAGCACAAGCTCCTCGGTCGCTGCATTTCCGGCGACCACCAGGCCCTCGCGCACCAGCGCGCCGAACCGCGCCTCGCCGAAGCCCAGGCCGTCGCTGACCGTCAGCCGGTGCTCGCCGGGCGTCAGGCCGCGCAGCTCGAAGACGCCCTTCCCGTCGGTGTCCACGTTCGCACTCTGCGCGCCGCCTTGCGCCTCGCTCTCCGCGCGCACGAGCGCCAACTGCACCGACGCGTTGGCAACGGGCTCTCCGGCCGCGTCGATCACGCGCCCCCGCAGTCGAGCGTCGTGGAACGCGATGTCGTGGACCGTCGGAGCGCCGTCGGCGATGTCGATCTGCGCTGAATGAGAAACATCGCTGGCCCGCAGGCGGGCGTTGACGTTGTAGCGGCCCGGTCCGTCGACCACGAGCGAGTAGCTGCCGTCGTCCGCGCACTCGGCGTTGCGCACGAAGCCCTTGCGCGAGACGAACAGCGCGGCGCCTGCCGCGGGCTCGCCGCCGATCGTCACGCGTCCGCGCAGCTCGAGCGGCTGCGCGCTGAGCGCGCCGAGCACCACCTCGACCGTCGTGCCGGCCTCGACCGTCACGTTCGTGTGCAGCATGCGCGGAATCGCGCCCTTGCCCGGGTTCAACTCGACGCGGTCGACGTGCGCCGAAATGCGGTGCTCGCCGGGGCGGACGCGCTCGAACACGAACGCGCCCGCCGCGTCGGTGGTGACGTAGTCCCAGCCGCCCCCTTTGCTCGAGATGTTCACGCTCCAGTTCTCACCGCCGCGCAGCTCGTTCTGTGCGATCTTGCCGCGGATCGTTCCGCCTTCGCTCAGCTCCAGACGCAGGTCCGTGCGTTCCTCACCAGGCGCGAGGCGCAGTTCGAGTGTGGGGCTAGCCGCGAACTTCGGGTGCGTCGCGCGAAGCCTCACGAGGCCCGACGGCGCGTTGCGCACTTCGAAGCGGCCCTGCGCGTCCGAGCTCCGCGACTCTTCGTCTCTGCGGCCGGTGAAGACGTCGCGCTCGCGTTCCACTTCGACCGCGGCGTCGGCGAGCGGTTTGCCGCTGGGATCGACGACCAGACCCGCAAGACGCGCCGCGCGCGGCAGCGTGATCTTCAGCTCTGGCCCCGAGTACGGCACGTCGACCGGCACGAGCTCGCTGTCGGTGTAGCCCTTGGCTTGCGCAAGCAGACACCACGCGCCGTCGCCGAGGCCCTCGAGCACGAAGCGTCCATCGGGCGCGTCGAACTTGCGCGAAGCAACGTCGTCCGTGCTGCCGAACACCATGCCCGTCGTGCGCCGCAGCACGCGGATCGTGAACTTCTCCACAGCGGCGCCGCTCTCGTCGACCACCACTCCCGCCAGGGACGCGCCGGGCCCGAGCACGAGCGCGAGCTCCGCGCCGGGCATCGCGCCGCGCACTTCCGCGCGCCATTTGGGGCCGCTGTTCTTCAATTTCGGCGCTTCGACGCCCTCCGGCCGCGGCCGCGAGCCTTCGGGCGCGCTCGCAGTGACCTTGTAGGGCCCTTCGCCCAGCCCGGTGATCTTGAAGCGGCCCTGCGCGTCGACTCTGTGCCCCTTCGGTTCGCCGAAGAACACCCGCGCGTTGTCGCGCGTCTCCTCGATCTGCACCATCGCGCGCTCGGCCGGCGCTCCGTCGTCCCAGGTCACGACGCCAGCCACGAAGCGGCCCGCGTCGAGCACGATGCGCAGACCTTCGCGCGCCTCGCCGTCGGACAGCACGCCCAGCTCCTGCTTCTTGTCGAGGTAGCCCTCGCGCGTCACTTCGAGCACGACGCTTCCCGTGGGCACGCCTCGCAGCGCGAACTCACCTTGGGCGCCGGCTTGCGCGTGGCGTTCGGTGTCGCCCGCGACATTTGCGGACTCGCTCTCGACCCTGGCGACGACCGAGGCGTTGCCGACGGGCTCGCCGGCATCGTCGACCACGACGCCGCGCAGCGTCGCGCCGAGTTCGCAGGCGAGGTCGATCGTCGTGAGCTTGCCCGCTTCCACGCGCACCGCCTCTCTCTTGACCGGCGCCCACACCTGCGCATCGAACTCGACGCGGTGTTGGAGCTCGACCGCGAGTCCGCGCAACTCGTAGCGCCAGCTCGCGTCGAGCTTCGCCCGCTGCTGCTGCGGCTCGCGCTTGACTCCCCAGCCGAAGGACTCGACCTGCGCCTTGCCGCGCACGAGCTCGACATCGCGAGCGTTGGCCGGAGGCGTGATCACGCCGACGATGCAGCCTCCCAACTCCGGCTCTAGCACGACGGTTTCGGGCGGGCTCGCCGGCTTGAGCTTGAACGGCGTCGCGAGATAGCAGTAGCGCGCTGCAATCGAGAGCGAACCCGCCTTGGTGTCGTTGCGGAACGCCACGCGAAAGCGCCCGTCGGCGCCGACGCGCACGCGGTGCTTGCCCTTGGGCTGGCCCACCTGTTTGAAGTCCTTGCCGTCGGCCACGACCTCGAGCTCTTCGTCGAGCGGCGTGCCCTCGGGCCACACGACGCGCCCCTCGACCCACAGCGCATCCGCGAGCTCGCGCTCGGCCGCTTCGTCGACAGCGGCGCGCTCGGGCGCGGCTTGGGCTGTCGATGCAGACTCAGATGGCTCGTTTCCCGATTCCGCCGGCGTTGACAGTGCTTCGTCGACCTGCGCTCGAGTCGGCCCCGAACGCGCGGCGAGCGCTGAATCGGGACTCACGCCCTCGGTCGTCGCCGAGCCTTCGTCGAGTGCGAGCCAAACCACGAGCGCGGCCGCCACGGCCACGAGCAAGACGAGCGCCTGCGGCGCAATGCTGCGAGCTTGCTTCACGACCTTGAAGCCTCCCTGTTGACGGTGCGACGCGCGCAGCTCGCCACAACCGAGCGACGCCAGCGCAAGTCCCATGGTAGTCCGCAGCGGCGCCATCACGTCGCGACGAGCGCCCACAGCGCGCCCAGTTTTGGGCCAGCGACAGTCTCTGCAGCGCGAAGCTGGTCTCGACCTCGAGAAGCTGCATCCCAGCGCCGAGAACCCAAGAGCGCTTCGCGAATTGATGAAACTGCGTGAGGGCGCGCGAACACAAACTCCGCGACGCGCGACGCCGCTCTGTGGAGGTCGCGCACACGCTGCATTCCCCCATGCGCCCTCCCCAACGCCTCGTCCTCGTCGCGCTTGCGCTCACGCTCGCCGGCGCCGTGCTCGTGGTAGGGCCTGCGATCGAGCGCACGCCATCGGCCGCGCGACGCGCCCCAACGCTGCCGCAATCGCAAACGGTCGAGGCCCCGACGCCCACCGCGTCCGTCGAACGCGTCGAGCACGGTGCGGACAGCGCCGATTGGTTCGAGCAGCTCGCCGTCGCGCCCACGCGCGGCGAAACCCTGCTGCACGTTCGCGTCGAGAGCGCGGCGGGCCAGCCGATCGTCGAGGGAACGCTTGATTGCATCGACCGCGCCTCCCTCGAGCTCACGCCGCCTTGGCGGACGTCGACCCGGCGCGTGCCGATCGCTGGCGAGCGCACGACGGTGGCGCTCGCGCCGGAGGTGCTGTCGGTCGAGCTGGTCGCCAGCGCGGCACAGCACTGGCCCGGCCGCGTCGTGGTGAACGGCCTGCGCAGGAAGCAGGGCGGGACGGCGGCGAGCGGGCTCGTCGAGCACGAAGTGCTCGTGCGCCTGGACGCCCCCGGCGAGACGCCGTTCATCGAAGGCGCGATTCGCGTCGACGGTCGACTCCAGACGCCAGCGGGTCTGAGCGTGCGCGCCTTCACGCCCGGAGGGAGCGCGCTCGAGAACGCCGTGGCGACCATCGACCCCAGCAACTGTCGCTATCGGATCGGTCCGCTGCCCACGTCCGAACTGCGGCTCTTGGCTTCGAGTGACGAGACCGCGCCGGCCTGGATCAGCGCGCCCACGCCGCTGGCGGGCGGCTCGCAGCGCTGCGATCTCGAGCTCGACCGCGGCGTC
The DNA here is from genome assembly GCA_011525785.1 of Planctomycetaceae bacterium. Taxonomy (GTDB): domain Bacteria; phylum Planctomycetota; class UBA1135; order UBA1135; genus WYBT01. The sequence goes on along the minus strand of WYBT01000056.1, from coordinate 123,014 downwards.
GAACTCGAGCTGCGGACAGTCGACGCCAGCACGGAGCGCAGCGCTCCTGGCGTGGATCTGTTCATCGACCTGTCGATCGCAACCTGGAGCGAGGGCCGCCGCGAAGGGTACGACGGACGCGTCGTGGAGCTCACGACAGACGAACGCGGCGTGTGCGTCGTTCGAGGCGCTCCGAGGCCGGGAAAAGTGCTCGTAGCGCGCCGCCCGACGCCGCGCATGGGCCCGCAGGGGGCGGTCTTCGAACCCGGTCCGACGCTGCTCGAGCTCGACGTGCCTGCCGACGCGCCGAGTTCCATGAGCGCGCGAGTGAGGATCGACGCGGCGCCAACGCCCAGCGCCGTGGTGTGGGGTCCGTGGCCGCAGCCCGAGCGCTTCGCCGCTGCTGGCGAGTCGCTGCGCGTCGTGGCCCGCGCGAGCAGCACGCGCGGCGACGAGCCGATCGCGGTGACGCGCGACGCGGGCGATCAGTGGTCGCTGCAGGCGCCGCTGGACAGCACCGTGAGCGTCTGGGTCGAGACCCCGACGCGCCGTCGCGTCAGCGAGACACGGACCTTTCGAATCGACGCGTCGCGCGCCATCGGACCGATTGCGTTCTCTCCGTTGGCGCGCGCTCAGGCGCTCGTGCGCTGGAGCGGCGGCCGCGTTGGCGATCGGGTCAGCGCGCGCGCCGAGTCCGCCCACGGCAGCGAGCCGCTCGATGAGTTCGAACTCACCGCCGCCGAGGGTCAACGCGAGTGGGATGTGCCCGGCGCCTGCACGCTGGTGGTCGAAGCCCTGTCGAGTGATCAGGGCCTCGACGCGCGAGCGCTCCCGTTCGATCCGGCGCATGGCCGCGAGCTGTGGATCGACTGGGGCGGCCAGCAACGCACGCCGGTGCGCGTCAGTCTCGATGGAGCTCCGCTGCTCGGTGCGAGCCAGATGCTCCTTTGCGAACTGGCGCGCGAGCCGTCCACGCGCATCCGTTCCGTGGCGCTGCGCGACGGCGTGGGCGAACTCGTCGCAGCGCTCGCGCCCGGGCGCTACTTCGTCCGAGGGATCGGCGACGGCGAATCGGCGCTCGTCTGCGGAGTCCTCGACGTGAGTGCTGCGCCCGGCGAACTGCGCGTCTCACTCGAGAGCGAGGCGGCGGAGCTGCCTGCTCACGCTCGCGGCGCGCGCCTCGAAGCGCTCGGCGAGCTCGACCTCAGCGCACTGGCGCCGCCGCGCCTGCGCGAACTCCACCTTGGCGTTGGGGACCCCGAAGCACTCGCCGCAGGACCGCGGCGCGTGCGCATGCCAAGGCTCTCCCGTTGGTCCGTCATCCCGTAGGTCCGTTCCCGCCAGACCCAACGGCCTCGCGAACTCGAGGGCGCTGTCGGCTCGGTCCTGTTTCTCAGCGGAGCTCTGCTCCAGGAGTCTCTCATGCAATCGAAGCGTTTGTCGTTCTTCGCCGCCGCCATGCTCGTGATGGGCGGTCTTGCGCTGTCCGAGTCCACCACGGTTGGCGACATCGGCGCCGCGAAGCGCGGGCCCTGTCAACGCGCTGTGCAGGCGATTCCGATCGTCCCCGCGTGCGAGCCGACATGCACCCTGTGGTGCACCGATCCGTGCAAGGCGGTGATCGTCACTCCGGGCAAGTGCTTGAACGAAGAAGGACCGTGCAGCGAGTTCACGGACACCTTCACCGGCTCGATGTGCCGTGACTGCGGCTGTCCGTTCGGCGGCGGCGCGTGCAGCAATGACGGCGTCTACAGCAGCGGTACGCAGAAGAAGATCAACTGCGTGGACGCCGCCTGAGAGCTCCTATCGGAATGAACCGTGGATGCACGAGCGTGATGGCGCCGCGGGGCATTTCGACAGGAGCTCTAAGTCTGAAGTCGAAGGGCCGGAGAGCTGCAGAGGCTCTCCGGCCTGTCCCCGGAACACAGCGAGGCTGAAGATGAACCCTGCCTGGACCCTGTGCGCCCTGTTGGCGCTCCCGTCGATCTCCGCCAGAGCTGCGGCGCAACGCGGGGAAGATGCCTATTTCGCGACCGCGGACGAGATCGCGCTGCACGCGCACGGCTGGAGCTTCGACTATCGCTTTCGGCGGGTCGAGATGCGCCCGGACGGGGACAGCGAGGGTGCGCGCATGATCTGGGATGGCGTCGCGCGACTGCGCTACGAGGCCGATGGCATCTGGAGCGACGAGCTCTACGTCGAGTTGCTCGACGCCGAGGGCCACCGCTCGACGCCGCGCCGCACGCGCAGCTACCACTCGCTGACTTCTGGGCTCTACGCCCGCGCCTTCGCGCTCGCTGGAGGTCCGACACAGACCGCGATCGTCGAGCGCTGGTCCGGACTGCCGATGATCGCGTTCTTCGCGCTGGGGCTGGTCGACGGCGAGTCGACGCTGCGGCGCGCGAGCCTCGCCGGACGCGAGCAACTCGCAGCGGGGCGCGAACGCGTCGACTTCGTGAGCCCCGAGGGCAAGCTCTGGCGCCTCGAACACTCGACGAGCGGCGCCGGCGCGCTGGTGAGCATCTCCTCGCGCACTCCGGGCAGCGCGTGGGTCGACTGGATCGTGTTCGAGGGCCACGTCGATGGGCCCGAGGGACTGCCCCAGCGTCCGACGCGCATCACCAGTGCGCGCGTCGGCGACGGTGGCCAAGTCGCGCACCTCTCGATCTGGCAAGCCATCGAGCGACGCGACGCACCCGAACCCTCGGACTTCACGCTGCCGCCGCGCACGACGATCGCCGACTTCCGCATCGAGCGCGCGGGCGACGCGCCCAGCTCGACCGACCGCGCACTCGAGCTCGACGAGTTGCTCACCTGGAGCGGCGCGCTGGGCACGCCGCACTCGGCGCCGCCCACGACCCTGCAACGCGAGGATCTCGAGCGACAGATCGAGGCTTCACAGCGCTCCGGGGGACGCACGCGTGTGGGTTGGGCCATGGCCTTCGTCGGCGTCGTGCTCGGCGCTGTTGTCTGCCTGCGGAGGAACCGTACGTGATCACCCTTGCACTGTTCGTTGTGTCCCAGCTCCCCAGCGACGAGTCCGCCGCACGTGAGCGCGCCCTCGACGCCGTGTTCCTCGCCGCGGGAGTCAGCCGCGCCGCCAGCGACGCCCCGCGCGAGGCGACGTTCCATGCCGCGGGCTTCGAAGACGCGGCCTGGTCCGAGCCCGCGGGAGCGCTCGAGTTCTCCGCTCTGCCCGGCGCGACGCCGTACTTCGGCAGCGCGCGTCCCGCCGTCGCGGCAGCCGCGGCGTGCATGGCGTCGCTCGCGCCACCCACCTGGGGCGACTCGCAGCCGACGCTCGTGCTCGAGCAGCAGGGCGAGCAGGCCCTCGCGCGCGGACGAGTGTTGTTGCGGCCCAGTCGCGGCGCCGGCCCCAACGCGGACCAACCCTGGCAGTTGCGCTCGGTCAGCAGCGGCTGCGCGCTCACGAGCCGCTTCGAGCTGCCGCTGCAGATCCCGCTCAGCGGTGTCGAGCTCGAGTTCGAATGGGACCTGCACTCTCCGGTGCTGCTCGACAATCGGCGCCTCGAGTTCGAACTCGACGGCGGCGTGTTCCCGAGCGTGCCGCTCGAGCTGCGCGCGCCGGCGTGTGCGCTGCAACTCGAGCCGCGCCGACTCACTTTCGACACGAGCGACCGCGCCAGCGCGAACGTGCGCATCGTGGGCGGGCGCAGCGCGCGCCTCGAGCGCGTCGTCCACCCCGCGTGCGTCACGCTGCTGTCCACGCGGGTCGTCGAGGACGGCTGGGAGCTCGAGTTCGCCGAAAGCGGACTGAACACCGGCTACCACGAGTGCAACGCGGTGCGCGTCGACGTCGTGCTCGACGGGGATCCTCAGCCGTTCCAACGCTTCCTCGGAGTGCGCCACACGCGCCTCCTGCAGGACGAGCTGGGACAGCGCGTGCTGTGGAGTTCGTTCGCGCCTGGCGAGCGCGTGGAGGTCTGGAGCGACGGTCGGCGCCTGCGCCTGGCGCACGCGGATCGCATCCCGTGCTGCGCGCAGCTCCTGAGCTCGTTCGGCTTCCGATCGCTGGGTGCGCTCGAGATCCCGGGCCAGGCCGGCTGGGTCGATCGGCTCGTGACCAGCCCCGCGGGCGCGGTGCGGGTCGTGGGCCTCGCGCAGGACTCGCTCTCGCGCTCGCTCGAGGCGTGGAGCGAGCTGTGCGAGCGCTGAACGGGCGCACCGCGGCCGCGTGAGTCAGGGCTTCTCCAAGCGCAACACGACGTTCTCCTGCTCGCCGCTCGACAACTGGACCTTGGCCTCGGCGCTGCCCTGTTCGGAGCGTTCGGCGCTCACTCGATAGGCGCCGGGCGCGAGCGGGCCGAGTGTCCAGCGCTGGCCCTGCTCGTCGAGGGACCAATCGGAGCCGCCGCGCGTCCAGTCGAGCCCGTCGCTGTCGACCACGTGCATCGCAGCGCTGATCGCCTCGCCCGTCGCCGACTGGACCTGCAGCGTGATGCGCCCGCCGCGCCGCAGCGCGACGCTCGCCTGCTCGGGCTCGCCGCTGCGCACGCGCACGCGCGAGTTCGACACGCCGACGTCCTCGTCCTTGCGCGCGATGAGCACGTACTCGCCCTCCGCCAGTCCCGTCAGCACGGCGACGCCCAGCCCCGAGGTTCTGGCGTTCTCTCCGAATCCGGTGTCGCTCGCGTCGGTGCGCCGCGCGACGACCGTGGCGCCGGCGACCGGCTGCCCGTCGAGTCCGCGCACTTCGCAAGTCACGTCGGAAGCCGGCTGCACGACGACTTCGAGCCCTTCGAGCGACGCGCCGTCCTCGAGCACGAGCCCGGCGACCTCCGTGCGTGCGAAGCGCGCGCTCGAGCGGAACCAGTTCTGGCGGTCTTCGACGCTCACCGAGTACGTGCCCGCCGCCAGTCCCTCGAAGGCGAATTCACCGGTAGCCGAGGTCTCGACTGACCCCACGCCGCTGCTGACGGGCTGCGCTGGCGCATCGACGCGCCGCGCGCGCACTTGAGCGTTCGGAACGAGCTCGCCGCGTCGATCGACCACGCGACCGCCGAGGCGCCCGCCGGGGAATTCGAAGTCCACCACCAGCTCGCCGCCCGAGACCGCGCTGGCCGTCTGACGCTGGAAAACGCCGCCTTGGGAGAGTCGTGCGGTGAACGAGTACTCGCCCGCGCCTTCGAGCACGACCGCGTAGCTGCCATCGGCGGCGCTGCGCGTGCTCACCTCGAACTCGTCGCGGCGAGCTTCGACGCGCGCGCCCTCGAGCGGTTTGCCCGCCATGCTCACGCGCCCGCGCGCCACGATGCTCTCGCCGGTCGGCGCGCCGAGCAGCACCTCCGCGGTCACGCCCTCGGAGATCGTGACTTTCGCCGAGAGCGCGTTGCGCACCGCGGCCGCACCTTCCTGGGCTTCGCCGTCCGCGCTGCGATTGGCCTGGACCGAGTACTCGCCCGGCGCGATGCGTTCGAACTCGAACTCGCCGCGTGCGTCGCTGCGCGTGCTCTGGTAGCCCTGGCCTTCGACCGCGTTGATCCACACGCGCCAGGTGACGTCGTCGGCCAGGCGCGAGGGATGAATGCGCCCCTTCAGGCGCCCGCCGGCGGAGAGCACGATCCGCAGGCCCTCGAGCGTCGAGCCGGGGGCGACGTTGAGCTCGAGCGGCGCGCTGCGGGCGAACTGCGGGTGCTGCGCGACGAGCTTGATCAGGCCGCTGGGCGCACTGCGCAACTTGAACTCGCCCTTGGAGTTGGCGGTCGTGCTGCGGTTGACGTCGGTCATGGTGAACAGATCGCGCTGGCCGACGTCGACGTTGATCTCGGCCTTGGCGACGCGCTCGCCCAGCGCGTCGACCACGACGCCCGTCAGGGACGAGGTGCGCTGCAGCGCGAGGACCAGCGGCTCGGTCTCGAGCGGCACATCGGTGTCCGGCGCGGAGGCGCTCACGTGCCCGCGCGCGCGCGCGCCGATCTTCCAGCGCCCTGGCTTGAGCCCTTCGAGCACGAACGAGCCGTCCTCGGACTCGAACTTGGTGCTGACCGCGTCCTCGAAACCCAGCGGGAGCCCGCGACGCTCTTCGCGCACCTCCATCGCGCTGATCCAGAACTCCTTCACCGGCTCGCCGCGGTCGTCGACCAGCCGCCCCGCGAGCCCAAGCCCGGGCTGCAAGATCAGCTCGAGCGTGGCGCCGGGCGCGACGTTGAGCGCCTGCGCCCGCCAGCGCGCGCCCTTCGCGGCGCTGCGCTTGCCATCGGGGTTACCGCTCAGATCGGGCCTCAAACCGTCCTTGGCCGTCGCGAAGACGTGCACGGGGGCGTCGTCAAGTCCGCTGATGCGAAACGCGCCGTCGGGGCCGACGCGCTGCGTGTCGTCCATGTTGAACTCGAAGTTGAAGCGCCCGGTGTCCTCGGGAGTCGCGGCCTCGGCGCGCACGTAGGCGCCCGCAGCCGCGCGGCCGTCGGCCCACTTCACGACGCCGCTGACCCAGGCGCCTTCGTCGAGTTCGAGGGCGAGCCCTTCGCGCGCGTCGCCGTTCGCGAGCTTGCCCACCGGCCACTTCAAGTCGCGGAAGCCGCGCCGTGAGACCTCGAGCTCGTATTCGCCCTCCGGAATGCCGGAGAGCGAGAAGCGACCGTCCTTGTCGGAGGTGGTGTTCTCGACGCCGCGCCAGCGGAACTCCTCGTTCTTGCCGGCGCCGTGAACTTCAATCGCAGCGTTGACGACCGGCGCGCCGCGCGGATCGACAACGCGCCCCGCGAGCCGCGCACCCTGCGCGCACTCGATGTCGAGCGTCAGCACCTCGCCCGGCCGCACCTTCACATCGTCCTTGTCGAACGCGACCCAGCCCTTGGGCTTGAACTCGAGGTTGTACTCCTCCGAGGGCGCGAGGCCGCCGAGCTCGTAGCGCAGGTCCTCGTCGATCTCGGCCTTGCTCGTCAGCGGCAGTCGCTCACCGGTCCAACTCGTGGCCTTGACCGCCGCCGACTTCAGCACCGCGCGAACGTCGTCCGCGCCCACGCCCTTGGGCGGCACGATGCGTCCGGCGATGGCGCCGCCGAGCACCGGCTCGAGCAGCAAGTCGGCGGGCGGCGGCGAGAGCTTGATCGTGCGCGGCTTGTCGAGGTGCAGGAAGCGCGCCTTGAGCTTGAGCGCGCCCGTCTTGCCTTCCTTGGAGAACGCCACGCGGAAACGGCCGTCGTTGTCGACCTGCGCGCGGTGCTGCCCCACGCCGGGGATGTCCTTGCCATCGGCGATGACTTCGACGCGTTCGTCGAGCGGCGTGCCGGTCGGAAACAGCACGCGGCCCTCGACCCACACCACGTTGTCGAACTCGCGCTCCTTGCGCTGGGCGTCGAGGCCGCTCGCGCGCCCGCTGCTCGCCCGCGCTTGCGCAGCCGGCTCGTCCGCGTCGTCGGTGTCGCGCGCGAGTTCGGGGTTCGCGTCCGAGCGCGGGCCAGCCGACGCGCGCTGGGCGCCCGGACCCGCACCCTCGGCCGGCGCAGGCGCCCCACTGGGATCGCCCATGAGCGCGAGCCACGCGACGAGGCCGACCACCACGGCCAGCGCCGCAGCAAGCAACGGGAGAGCGAGCGAACGCTGGCGTTTGGGCATGGGTTCCTCCGCGGACGAGCGCCGGGCCGCCGATTGTGGCGAACGACAAGCTACTGCGTGCGCCCGAGCGCGTTACTTCGCCGTCGCCCCCGGCGCCGACGCGCTCCCGCCAGCCAAGTGCGCCCGGGAGAGCGCGCGCGCCCTATTCTCTTTCGCTCGGATTCGCGCGCCCCCACGGCCCTTCGAGGGCCAGCTCGCTCGACCGGCTCCCCAGCTCCACCAGGTCCCGCCATGGATTCCCAACGCGATGCCGGCGCGCCGGCCAGCGCGGCCGATGCTCCCGCGCAGCACAGCGCCCGTGTTCAAGCCCTCGTGACGCTGATCGGCGCGGGCGAGCGCGCGTCGCTGCTCGCGGCCTTCGAATCGGCCGACGAACAGGCCGCGCTCGAAGCGCTGCAACAGGTCGTGCCGACGCAGGCGCGCGAGGTGCTCGAGCAGCTGTCCTCGGCGCGCCGCCAGCGACTGCTCGCCGCCGCGACGCCCGAGCGCCGCCGCCAGTGGGCCAGTCCGCAGGGCTACGCCGCCGACGCGATCGGCTCGCTGATGGAGCTGCCCATCGGCGTGTTCTCGCCCGAACACACCGTCGCGCAGGCGACCGAGGAGTTGCGCGAGCTCGTCAAGCGCGCCTTCATCACCTACGTGTTCGTGGTCGATCCGTCCGGCGTGCTCTTGGGCGTGGTGACGATGCGCGACCTGCTCTTCTCGCCGCCCGCCGCGCGCCTCGAGCAAGTGATGCTGCGCGAGCCGTTCTTCCTGCGCGCCGACGAGAGCCTGATCGACGCCATGCGGCGCGCGGTCAACCGCCATTTCCCGGTCTATCCGGTGTGCGATGCGAGCGGGAAGCTCGCCGGCCTGGTGCGCGGCCCGACGCTGTTCGAAGCGCAAGCCATCGAACTCAGCGCGCAGGCCGGCTCGATGGTCGGTGTCGAGAAGGAAGAGCGCCTGTCGACGCCGCTGTGGCGCAGCCTGCGCTTCCGCCATCCGTGGCTGCAGCTCAACATCCTCACCGCGTTCCTCGCCGCGGCCGTGGTCGCGCTGTTCGAGGACACGATCGACCGCGTGGTCGTGCTCGCCGCGTTCCTGCCCGTGCTCGCGGGGCAGTCGGGCAACACCGGCAGCCAGGCGCTCGCGGTGACGCTGCGCGGCATGACGCTCGGCGACGTCAAGCGCGGCGACGAGCGGCGCATGCTCTTCAAGGAAGCGGCGCTGGGCCTGTTCAACGGCGTGCTGGTCGGACTGACCGGCGCGATCGGCATGTACGCCTACGCGCGCGCCCAGGGCTCCGGCGACGCGCTCCAACTGGCGCTGATCGTGCTCGCGGCGATGACCGTGAGTTGCGTCGCCAGTGGGATCGCGGGCGTCGTGACTCCGCTCACGCTGCGGCGCTTGGGCGCAGATCCGGCGACGGCTTCCTCGATCTTCCTCACGACCGCCACCGACGTGGTCAGCATGGGAGCGCTGCTCGGTCTGGCGAGCTGGCTCCTGGTCGACGCGCCGCCGCAGGCGTGAGCCGGGGCTCGGCTCAGCCGCGCCGCAGCGGGCCGCGCACCAGCCAGGCCTGCATCGGAACGCTGCGGCCCTTGAGCAGCACCGGCGCGAGCGCCTCGCACGCGAACCAGGCCTTGACCGCCTCGTAGGTGCGCGGGCCGATCACGATCTGGCCCTCGCGCGCAACCGAGGACTCCAGTCGGCTGGCGACGTTGACGGTGTCGCCGATCACGGTGTAGTCGCGCCGCTCGAGCGCGCCGACGTCGCCCACGATCACGGGCCCGGAGTTGATGCCGATGCGCAGGCCGAGGCGACGCTGACCTGTGCGGCGCGCGTTGAGCTCTTCGAGCCGCAGCAGCATCGCGTGCGCGGCGCGAACCGCTCGCAGCGCGTGGTCGGGCTGCTGCAGCGGCGCGCCGAAGAACGCCATCAGCGCGTCGCCGATGTACTTGTCGAGCGTGCCGGCCTCGCGAAAGACCTCTTCGGTCAGCGCGCCGAAGACCTGGTTGAGCGTGGCGGTGATCTCGCGCGCGCCGAGCTCTTCGGCCAGCGTCGTGAAGCCCGACAAGTCGGCGAACACGACGGACACGTCGCGTTCCTCGGCCTCCATCGCGCCTTCGTCGCGCTCGGTCGACGAGACGATGCGCTCGATCACGCTCGGCGCGTGGTAGCGCGCCAGGCGCTCGCGCACGCGCCGTTCGCGCTCGAGGTGCTCCCGCATGCGCGCGCGCTCGACCGCCGAAGCCGAAATCGCGGCCAGGATCGAGAGCGCGCCGAGGTCGTCGTGCGTGAACTCCTCCTGCGCGCTCGAGCGATCGACGTAGATCAGCCCGCCCACGCGACCCTGGTGCGTCAGCGGCGCGCACATCGCGGCGCAGATGCCGAGCGAGACGATGCTCTCGGCCCCGGCGAAGCGCTGGTCCGCCGCGGTGTCGCGCACCAGCATCGACTGCTGCGAACGCACCGCCGCGTCGACGATCTTGCGGCTCAGGCGCAGTTCTCCGACGCGCGCGCCCGGCGCCGCACGCTCGATGCGCGGCGTCAGCTGGTCCGTGTTCTCGTCCTTGAGCAGCACGAAACAGCGCTCGGCCGGGAGGTGCTCGAACACCAGCGCCACCACGCGCTCGAGCGTCGTGTCGAGGTCGTCCTGCGCCATCAGGGCCTGCGCGGCCCCGTGGAGCAACTGCACCACGCGTCGCGCGCCGCGCTCGGTGTCGGGCTTGGCCGCGGGCACCGCTCGCGCGTGGCCGGACAGCACGCTCGGCGCAGCCGCTGGCTCGGGCGTGTGCAGCACCTGCGAGACGAGCGCGTCGAAGTTGCGCATGTCCATGCGCACGGCGGCGGTCGCGCTGGTCGAGTCCACCACGGCGACGCTGTCGGGAGCGGCCAGATGGCACTCCAGCTCGAAGCCGCCGATGCGGATGCGCTCACCGGAGCGCAGTTCGTGCTCGCTGATGCGCTCGCTGCCGACGAAGGTCCCGTTCGAGCTGCCCAGATCGCGCACGATCCAACGCTCGCGCTCGTAGCGCACTTCGGCGTGCTGGCGCGAGACGTCCACGCTGGCGAGCACGATGTCGCAGCCCTCTTTGCGGCCGATGACGGCCCCGCTCGCGGGCACCGGACGCCACTCGTACTGCTCGTCCACGGGGCGCAGCAAACTGAGCGTCGGTCGCGGGCTCACGGGGTGCTCGGGCGAGTCGAAGGGGCGAGAAGCGGACGGCGGCCAGCGTTGCGGACGTCGTGCCGCCGGACGGCAGAACAGGCATCGAAAGCTACCACGCCCCGCGCGCGGCGGTCGGCGAAGGGGCCGTGCAAGCCGGCGGCCGTCCTGGCCGCGCGCGCAGGTCGGTGTAGTCTGTCTCGAGGCGCAGCCGACGGAGCCCACCCAAGTGCAAGGCGAGCGATGGGCGAAGGTGCGTGCGCTGCTGGAGCGCGCGCTCGAGGTCGAGCTGCCCGAGCGCGAGGCCTGGCTCACGCGCGAGAGCGGAGGCGACAGCGAATTGCTGGCGGAGCTGCGCGAGCTCCTGGCAGCCGACGCGCAGGTGCGCGGCTTCGACTTGCCCGACCACGAGCGCGTCGAACGCGAGCTGGTCGGACCCAACCGGCCGGGCCGGCGCATCGGCGCGTGGCAGCTCGAACGCGAGCTGGGCCGCGGTGGAATGAGCGTGGTGTGGCTCGCGCGGCGCGTCGACGGCTTCGCGCAGCGCGCGGCGATCAAGCTGCTCAAGCGCGGCATGGACAGCGACGAACTCGTGCAGCGCTTCGAACGCGAGCGCGCCTTGCTCGCGGCGCTCGAGCACCCGGGCATCGCGCGCTTGTACGACGGCGGCTCGACCGATGACGGGCAACCGTACATGGTCATGGAGTACGTCGAGGGCCGGCCGCTCGACGCCGCCTGCGCCGGGTTCGCGCTGGAGCGCAAGCTCGCGCTGTTCTGCGCCGTGTGCGACGCGGTCGAGTACGCGCACGAGCACCTGGTCGTGCACCGCGACCTCAAGCCCTCGAACATCCTCGTCACGGCCGCGGGCGAGCCCAAGCTGCTCGACTTCGGCATCGCGAAGCTGATGGAGAGCGATCCGAGCGGCGCCACGCCGACGCTCACCGCGCCCGACCAGCGCTTCCTCACGCCGCAGTACGCCAGCCCCGAGCAACTGCGCGGCGAGCGCGTCTCCACGCGCGGCGATGTGTTCTCGCTGGGCGTGGTGCTGTTCGAGCTGCTGGCGGGCGCGCGCCCGTTCGACGCGACCCGCACTCCCGATACCGAAGCCGCGCCCCCCAGTCGCTCGGCGCGCGAGCTCGCCTCCGCGGTCGAGCTCGACACGATCGTGCTCAAGGCGCTGCAACTCGATCCGGCGCGGCGCTACTCGAGCGCGCGGGCGCTGGCGGAGGACCTGCGACGCCTGCTGCGCGGCGAGCCTGTGCTCGCGCGGCCCGATACGTGGAGCTATCGCACGGCGAAGTTCGTGCGCCGCCATCGCTTGCTCGTCGCAGCAGCCGGCGCGGTCGCCGCAGCGCTGCTGGTCGGCGCGGCCGTGGCCTGGACGCAGTATCGCGAGGCCCTGGAGTCGCGGCGCATCGCCGACGAGCGGCTGGCGAGCGTCGTGCGGCTCTCGACGAGCTTTTCCAATCGCCTGGGCAACCGCCTCGCGAACCTCGCGGGCGTGGTGTCCGAACGCGAAGCCCTGCTGCGCGAAACGATCGGGCAACTCAAGCAGTTGCGCACGCAGGCGCCGGAGAGCCGCGCGTTGGCGGTCGAACTCGCCTGGAGCCGGCGCGAGCTCGCCAGCACGCTGGGCGAACCCTCGCGCCCCAACGCGGGCAAGTACGCGGAGGCGCAGCGTGTGGCCGAACTCGCGCTGGAGGAGTTCGAACCTTGGTTCTCGGCGGCGCCGCTCGACACCGAGCTCGCCTGCCCGGCTTCGGCGCTGTGGGCGCTGCTGGGCGACCTGCACTTGCACGCGCGGCGCGAGAGCGAGGCGCGTGACGCGCTCGAGCGCGCGCTCGGGATCGCACGAACCGCCCGCGCGGAACCCGGTCGCGCGCAGCACGAAGGGCTTCTGGTGCGCGAGGCGCACGCACTCGACAAGCTGATCCTGCTCGCGCGCAGCACCCTCGCGCGCGACGAAGAACAGCGCCTCGCCGCCGAGTCGCTCGCGCTCTTGGAGCTGTCGGTGCAGGCCTACCCGCAGTCGTCGAACTTCCGCTACGGGCTCGCGACCGCGCTCAACCACCGCGGCATCGCCGCCAACGAACGGGGCGATGTCGCTGCCGCCGAGTCCGACCTGCGGCGCGCGATCGAGCTGTGCGAAGCGCTTCAGCGCGACGATCCGCTCAACCGGACCTACTCGGGCGCGTTGCTCGCGATCCACTACCAGCTCGGCGGGGTGCTGGCCTCGGCGGGCCGCCCGCGCGAGTCGCTCGAACACTTCGAGCGCGCTTGGAACGCGAAGGAAGAGGCCGTGCGGCTCGAACCCCAGGACCTCGCCGGTCGCGACGGGCTCTTGAACTTCGCCTACGCCGTCGGCGCGAGCGCGCGTCAGCAGGGCGAGTTCGAACTTGCGCGCCGTGCGCTGGAACGCGCGCTGGAGTGCGTGGACGAGCGCATCGCACGCCGACCGGAGGAGCGGGCCCTGGCGCTCACGCGCGCGGCGCTGGGCACCGAACTCGCAGCGCTGCTCGCCGACATGGGCCAGTGGCGCGAGGCGCTCGAGCTGGCGGACGGAGCGCTGGCTTCAGGCCTCGCGCTCGAGAACGACCCCGCGCGCGGACCGGACTGGCTGTACGGCATGTCGCTCGCGTACTCGAACCGCTCCGAGGTCGAACTCGCCGCTGCGGGCGACGAAGCGTGCGCTGTAGACGAGCGGCGTTCGCACCTAGCGGCCGCGCGCGACGACATGAACACCGCGCTGCGCATGTTGGAGCAAGCGGACGGCGAGGGCCGCCTCGGCGCCGACGAGCGCGAGCACTTCCGATTCCTCGCGCGCGTGCGCGAGGAGCTCGACAAGCTCGAGGCGCGCTTGCCGGCCAACTGACCCGAGAGCAGTACGGAGCGCTACAGCGCCTTGAGCTCGGTGATCGTGTCCTCGAGCGCCTTCTTGGCGTCCGCGAGCAGCATCAGCGAGTTGTCCATCTGGAACAGCTCGTTGCGGATGCCCGCGTAGCCCGAGGCCAGCGAGCGCTTGACGACCACGACCGTGCGCGCGTTCCAGACCTCGAGCACGGGCATGCCCGCGATCGGCGACTTGGGATCCTGCGTCGCGGCCGGGTTGCAGACGTCGTTCGCGCCCAGCACGACCACCACGTCGGTGTTCTTGAAGTCGTCGTTGATCTTGTCGAGCTCGTAGAGCTGCTCGTAGGGCACATCGGCCTCGGCGAGCAAGATGTTCATGTGCCCGGGCATGCGTCCGGCGACCGGGTGGATCGCGTAGCGCACTAGGGCGCCCTTCTTCTCGAGCAGCGTCGCCAGCTCGCGCACCTTGTGCTGCGCCTGTGCGACCGCGAGGCCGTAACCCGGCACGAAGATCACGCTGGTCGCGCTGTCGAGCACCTGCGCCAGTTCGTCGGAGCTGGTGGTCTTGACCTTGGTGTAGCCCTCGTCCTTCTTCGCGCCGCCGCCGTCGCCCGCGTCCTGCAGGCCGCCGAGCAGCACGTTCGAGAGCGAGCGGTTCATGGCCTTGCACATGATCTGCGTGAGGATGATCCCCGACGCGCCGACCAAGGAACCGGCCACGATCAACAGGTTGTTCTGCAGCACGAACCCGGTGGTCATCGCCGCGATGCCCGAGTACGAGTTGAGCAGCGCGATCGCAACCGGCATGTCGGCGCCGCCGATCGGCATCGTGAGTCCGACGCCGAGCACGAGCGACACGACGAGCAGCACGCCGCCAGCGATGTAGAGCTGCGTGGGATCCGCCGCGAAGAAGCCGCCCCACACGCCGAGCGCGATCGACGCGAGTCCCAGCAGCGCGTTGAGGCCCTGCGAGCCGAGCGGGCCCGCGCGATTCTTGTTCACCTTCCCCGCGAGCTTGGCGTAGGCGATCATCGAGCCCGAGAAGGTCACCGCGCCGATCACGATCGCAAGCGCGGCTGCGATCGCGAACATCGCGCCCTCGCCGGGGTGGTCCTTGTCGCCCAGATCCGAGAGCGAGAGCTGCAAGTGCGCAGCGCGCGGAATCTCCGCCGACGCCACGAAGGTCGACGCGAGCCCGCCCAGGCCGTTGAAGAAGGCCACGAACTCGGGCATCGACGTCATCGGCACCTTGACGGCCATCCAGTAGCCCAGCGCCGATCCGGCGATCGCGCTCCCCACCGCGAAGAGCACCGAGTTCGTGCTCCAGTGATCGTCCGCGAAAAGCAGCGCCACCGTCGCAGCGATCGAGATCGCCATGCCCCAGGCGGCCCAGCTCATGCCCTGGCGCGCCGACTTCACCTTGCCGAGCTTGATCAGCCCGAGCATGAACAGCGCCGAGGCCGCCATGTAGCCGAACTCGGCCACGTACTGAATCGAGATGACGCCCAACATGGCTAGCTCTTCGCTCCGCTCTTGGGGGCGTCCTTCGCTTTGAACATCTGCAGCATGCGGCTGGTGACCGCGAAGCCGCCGACCACGTTGACCATCGCCATCGCGATCGCGATGCAGCCGAGCACGACGCTCGCGGTCGGGTACTCGACGCTGACGCAGTACAGCGAGCCGACGATGGTGATGCCGCTGATGGCGTTCGAGCCGCTCATCAGCGGCGTGTGCAGCGTCGGCGGCACCTTCTGGATCACGATGAACCCGACGAACACGGAGAGCAGGAGCACCCACACTCCGACGACAAGGAACGGCAGGCTCGAAGAGCCCTCAGCGGCGATGGCGGCGATCACGACTTGGCTCCTGCAACTGCGGCGTAGGCGTCGGCGGTGACTTTGTGGGTGATCGCGCCGCCGTGCGTGAGCAGGCAGCCGGCGAGCACTTCGTCCTTGAATTCCGTGTTGAGCGCGCCGTCCTTGCCGACGAACAGCTTCACGAGGTTGAGCACGTTCTTGGCGTAGAGCTCGGAGGCGTGCTGCGGCGCGGTGGCGGGCAGGTTGGGCACGCCGACGATCTTCACGCCGTTGTGCTCGACCACTTCGCCGAGCTTGGAGAGCTCGCAGTTGCCGCCGCTCTCGACCGCGAGGTCGACCACGACTGCGCCGGGGCGCATCGACTCGACCATCGCGCGGCTCACCAGGCGCGGCGCGGGCCGGCCGGGAATCTGCGCGGTGGTGATGACGAGGTCGGCGTCGGCGACGCGCTTGGCCACTTCGATGCGCTGCTTCTCGAGGAACTCCGCGGTCTGCTCCTTCGCATAACCGCCCTTGTCCTCCATGTCCCCCATCCCGGGCACGTCGATGAACTTCGCGCCCAGCGAGAGCACCTGCTCGCGCGCCGCCATGCGCACGTCGGTCGCTTCGACCGTGCAGCCGAGGCGCTTGGCAGTGGCGATCGCCTGCAAGCCCGCGACGCCCGCGCCGAACACGACGCATTTGGCAGGCGGAACCGTGCCCGCCGCGGTCATGAGCAGCGGGCACAGCTTGGTCATGTGCGTAGCGCCGATCAGCACCGCCTTGTAGCCGGCGATCGTGGCCTGCGACGAGAGCGCGTCCATCGCCTGCGCACGCGTGATGCGCGGGATCAGCTCCATCGCGAGCGTCGACACGCCGCGCTCGCGCAGGGCCTCGACCACCGCGCGATTGGTGCTGGGCGAGATGAACGAGATCAGGATCGAGCCCTTCGCCAGGCGCGCGACCTCGGCCTCGGTGGGCGCGCCGATCTTGGCGACGATTTGCGCGCTGCCCCACGACGCCGCAGCACCAGGCTTGGCGCCGACCGCGGTGTACATCGCGTCGGTGAAGCCCGCGCGCAGACCCGCGCCGGGCTCGAACTCGACCGTCAGCCCGAGCTTGACGAGCGCTTTGACCGTCTCAGGGCTGGCCGCGACGCGCGTTTCGCCGGGGCGTGTTTCGAGGGGTGTGAAGAGCGTGGGCATGTCCGTCCGGCCGCGTTCCCGCGGAAAATGGGTCGGAAGATGCTAGCAGCGGGTTTCTGACGCTTCACGCCTAAGATCCCGGCCTCGGCTGCATCCACACCGCGCCGCGCGCGCACTACCGCGTTCGGCGCGCAAATCCCGATGAGCCCTCAACGACCGACTCGTGCGCGGACCGAGCTGTTCGAGCGTCTCGTGCGCGAGCACCACGCCGCAGTTCACGCTGCGGCGCTGCGCGTGACGCGCGACGACGCGCTCGCGCTCGACGTGACGCAGCAAGTCTTCGTGCGGGTGCTCGAAGGCAGTCTCGACCTCGCGCAGGCGCTCGATGAGCAGCGTGTGTTGCGCTGCGCCGCCGCGCGCGAGGCGTTGATGGCGTTGCGCGCCGCATCGAGTCGCCGCCGGCGCGAGGAGCAGCACGCCATGCGACGACCGGAAGCTGTCGAGGATCGAACGAGCGAGTCGAAGGACACATTGGCCGCGCTGCGGCGCGCGCTGGGCGAGTTGCCGGACGAACTGCGTTCGGCGCTCGTGCTGCGATTCCAGGAAGAGCTCACGTTCGACGAGATGGGCGACGTGCTCGCCATCAGCGGCCCCAGCGCGCACCAACGCGTGCAGCGCGGGCTCGAGAAGCTGCGCGAAAAGCTCAGTCGCGCAGGGCTGGGCGCGCTGTGCGCAGATCTGGAAGGTCTGCTCGGACGGGATCGCGTCGTGACGGCGGCGCCGGCCGGGCTCGAGAGCAAGCTCCTCTCGCTCGCGGGCGCGTCGTCGAGTTCCGTCGCAGTCGCTGTCGCAGCGCTCGTTGCAACCGTGATCGCGGGGCTCGCAGCGTGGTATGCGCTCGGCCTGGGCCGCGACGACGGCCTGCGCGGACTCGAGTCGGCCTCGGCGCCGGCGGCCATCGAGGTTCCCGCGCAGAATCCCGCCGCGAGCGCAGCTCCCGCGCAGAGCCCCGAACGCCGCGCCGTCGAGCCCGCAGCGCGCCCAAGTCCGTCGCCCGCGGGCGGCGCTGCCGCGCAAGCGCTCGAACCGGGCCGCATCGAAGGCCGCGTGGTCGATGCGTTCGGCCTGCCGCTCGAAGGCGTGCTCGTGCGCGCCGAGAGCGTCGAGCGCGACGGCAAGTTCGCGGCGGACAGCGCCGAGACGCGCACGGCACGCGATGGGTCGTTCGCGCTCAGCGTGCCCGTGCGGCTCCAGAGCGGTCAGGGCTACCGCCTCTCGGCGAGCACCTCGCACTTCCACGGCAATGCCAACGTGTTGCGCGTGCGCCCAGGCGTGCTGTGCGAGCCGCAGCGCATCACGCTCGAGAGCGAAGCCGCGGAAACTGGCGGCGCGTGGCGCCTCGAGCTCGCGCTGCGCGACAGCGACGGCCGCCCGATCGACGGCGCGATCACGCAGCTGCACACGATCGTGCGCCACGCCTCGGGCGGTTCGTGGCCACAACATCAGAACGGCGCCGTCTCTGAGCGAGGAGGAATCGTCAAGCTGAGCGGCGAGGGCCACGGGGTGAAGCTGATCACGATCGACGCGCGCAAATTCGGCTTCGCCATGTTCCAGGAGCGGATCGAGATTGCGCAGGATGGCCTCACGCAGCGCGAATTCGTGCTTCAGCGCGGCGTCGAACTCACCGGCTCGATCGTCGATCACCGCGGAGTTCCGATCACGCGCGAGCGGCTGGGTGAGAACACGACCGCGCTGTTCGCCAAGGAGCCCAGCAGCGGCTCGTGGCTCGACGCCGAGTTTCCCGAGCCCGGCCGCTTCCGTATTCCGGCGCTCGCCGCCGTGCCGCACGAGTTGAACTTCCGCCATGACTCGTGGTCGTCGTTCACTCTGGTCGTCACGCCCGGCGCCAGCGAAGTGAAGCTGCGCCTCAAGCTCGTGCAGGACACAACGGACAGCGGCAACCACTCCGCCGAGATCCACGGCGCGCTCATGGACGCCGCGACGGGCGCTCCGGTCGAAAACGAGATCACGACCACGTGGCTCGAGCGCGTGCCGAACGATTCGCCGGCGCTGTTCGACCGCGACTGGGCGCCGCTCGTCATGCAGGCCGTGGTCGCGCAGATCTCGACCGGCGTGCCTTCCGGCGAGGACCTGCCGCCCGCGCCGCCCGCGAACAGCTTCATCTACGACGGGCTCGAGCCCGGTCGCTACGTCGTGCGCGTGTTCGCCGAGGGATACGCACCCGCGCTCGTCGGTCCGATCGAACTGGACGCGCGCGAGATCGCTGCGGGCTTCACGGTGCGCCTCGCGCGCGGAGCAACCGTCAGCGGCCGAGTGCTCGACGCGAACGGCGCGCCGCTCGCGGGCGCGCGCGTCCACATCCTCGGCGACGGCGGGCTCTCGCACGCGAGCCTCGCGAGCGCCGACGCCGAGCTGCGCTCCACGGGCGGCCGCGGTTTCCAGCAGAAGCCTGGCGCGCAGACCGACGCGCAGGGACGATTCACGCGCGCGCACGTCCCCACGGACCGAGCGCTGAAGCTGTACGTGCTGCACCCCGATCGCGAGCCGGCGAGCGGCGCATGGCTCGAGTTGAGCGAGGGCGGGGCGGTGCAGGTCGAGCTGCGCGCAGGTGCGGAGCGCGAGCGCTGAGCTAGTACCGCCTGGATCCTCCGCGCTTCGCGAAGGTTCCGCGGGGCAGACGCAACCCAACCAGGATCTCAGCGCGGCCGAACACCGCGGGGCGCAGCGGCGCCGTGGACTATGCGCCCATTCGCTGCGACGTGAAGGCCGCGCTGAGAGCACGCCCGACGTGCGGCCCTGCTTCGCGCGCTCCGGGCCGTTTCGCCGCACGTCAGCGCTTCATGTACTTCCAGTGGCGCGGCTTGCCCTCGGCCAACCACTCGAGCGCCTGCTCGATGCGCCGCTCGCGCGTCGCGTCCTGTTTGGCTTCGGCGATCCACTTGAGGTACTCGCGCTGCTGGCTCGGCGCGAGCCCCTCGAGCCCGGCTTTCGCGCGCTTGTTGCGCGCGAGCGCGGCCGCGAACTGCGGGTGAGCCCCGGTCGTCGCATCGGCCTGCTTCTTGGGCTTGGGGACCTTCACGCCGTCCTCGTTGAGCTTCATCGCCAGCTTCAACTGCTTGGCGAACTGCGCCTTGGTGGGAAGCTGATCGAGCGACGTGAGACAGCCGTAGCTGCCCATGGCCTCCTTCGCCTTGGGGTCATCGCCGACGACGAGCTCGTGCTTCCAGAAGCCGAACGCGCAGTGCTTCTTGAAGGCCGCCATCCCCGCGAGCGGACCGCGATAGTCGAAAGCCGGCATGCTCCACTTGATGGTCTCGACCACCTCGGGGCAGGCGGCGTGAACGCGAGCGCGCAACTCGCTCAGGATCGGGCGCGCGAACTCGGGGGCCTTTTCGATGTACGCGTCGACGCGCTTGTCGCAGGTCGGCATGGCTTGGACTCCGGACAAAGGTGAGATGGGACGTGATCGAGAGCTACGCCTCTCGCATACCCTACGCAGCGTCCGCCGTGCCGTCGCAGCAACGTCAACTCGACCTGTTCCCCAGCGCGCAGAGCGCCTGGCAGAAGGCCCTCGACGCGCTCGAACGCTTCGAGATCCGCGAGGCGCGCGTGCAGATCGCCGCCGCCGCCCAGTCCAGTGACGAGCGCGAGTCGTTCCGCGAAATGGCGGCGGCGGTCGACTGGCTGGAGGCGATGGGCCTGAGCGAGGCGAGCGCGGCGCTGTGGGACGCGCCGGAGTGGTCGCGCGCGGGCGAGCTCGCGTCCGGGGCGGCGCGCAAGGTGCTCGACGTGCTCGCGCGGCGGCTCAGTGCGTGCTCCCGCACCGCGCAAGTCGACGGCGCGAGTTTGGCGCGCGCGCAGCTGGTGCTGGGCGCGAATGACGCGGCGCGGCGGGCGCTCGATCGCGCGCTGACGGCGCAGCCGCCCGGCGCAGCTGCGTTGCAGCGCTTCGACGCGCGCCTGTGGGCCGCGCGCGCCGACGTTTGGTCGCGCGACGACCACGAAGACGCGCGCCTTGGCTACGGACGCGCACTCGCACTCGACCCGACGGCCGTCGAGCCCGGCTGGATCGCCGACGAAGCGCTGCGCGGGCTGTTCGAGCAACTCATCGCGCAGCACGGACTCGCTCGCGCGCGCGGCCGCGTGCTCGCGGAGGCCTGGTTGGCGCGCGTGCTGGAGCTGCCCGCGCGCGAGCACGAGTTCGGCGACGAGTTGCGCCGCCGGCGTGCGGAGTTGGAGCGCGGCGCTGCGGCCGCTGGACGCGATGAACGATGCTTCGCGCTGCTGCTCGCCGAAGATCTCGCCTTCGACGACGGCGACCCCGAGCGCCGCGAACGCATGCAAGCGCTCGACGAGGCCACGTTCACACTCGTGCTCGAGCGCCGCCGACGCGACGAAGCGCAGCGCCGACTGTGAGCCGCGCGACGCGCAAGGGTCAACGCGACAGTCGCGCGCCGAGCGTCACGCGCAGGCCGTCCTGCTCGAGTGTGTCCTGCACGAGATCGACGCCCACGGGGTCCTCGTAGGTCACGTCGAACAGATTGATGGCGCGCGCATACAGCTCGAGGCCGGGCAGCAGCTCGGGCGCGCGAACCACGAGGTTGGTCAGCACGTAGGCCGGAGCTTCGCCGCCCGCGACGCTGAGGCGCGAGCCGACGTGGATGAGTTCGAGGCCGGCGCGCAGCCTGGGCGTGAACAGCGGCGACTCCAGTACGAGCTGTGAGAGCTGGCGCGGCGCGTTGGCCAGTCGCGCGCCGGTCCGCTCGTCGACCACCTCCTGGTAGCTGTGCGAGACCCGCATTCGCGCACCGCTCTCCCAGCGCTTGACCAGCTCCAGCTCGACGCCGTCGGCCTGGCTCGCGTCGGCGTTGTCGAAGGCTTGCGTCCCGCCCGGGCCCGGCCCGAGCACGATCATGTCGTCGAGTTCGTTGTGGAACACGCCGACGGAACCCTCGAGGCCCGCGCCGAGCTCGCCCGAGAGGATGGCCTCGAGCGTTCCGATGCGTTCGGGGGTCAGGTCCTCGTTGCCGACCTGCGTGACGCCGTCGGAATAGAACAGCTCGTACTCGGAAGGCGCTCGATAGGCCTCGCCGTAGAGCAGTTTCGCGCGCGCGCGCTCGCCCAGGCGACGCTGCAGCGCGATGCGCGGCGTGAGCCAGCCTCCGAACCACTGGTAGTGGTCGAAGCGCAGGCCCGCGAGCAGCGTGGTCGAGTCGTCCAGCGAGAACTCGTCCTGCACGAACACGCCGCCGTTGACGTGATCGCGTCGATCGGACAGCGCAACGCCGTAGACGTTGTCGAGGTTGAGCTGGTCGGCGTCGAAGTTCCAGCGGACCTCGCCGCCGTAGGTGAGTCGATCGCGCCAGGCGCCATCCATCGCGTGGAGCGCCTCGAAACTCAGCGTGCGCGCGTTGGTGCGATCGCGGAAGACGAGGTCGGGAGGCCCGCCGTTCGCCGTGTCGTCGTAGATGTAGCGCCCGCGGTACTCGTACTCGTCGTAGCGCAGATTCGCTTGCGTCGAGCTCCCGCTGTCGCGGGTGCGGCGCCAACCCAGATCGAAGTAGCCTTGAACGTCGATCGTGCGGTTGCGGTCGGTCTCGAACACCGTTCCGTACGATCCGGTCGGGATCCCCTTTTCGCGCCACGCCAGGCCTGCCGCGACGGTCCACTCGCCGCGGTCCCAGCGCGCCTGGACCTGTTGCGCCCGCTCGTAGTCGTTGTGTCGCGCGAGCCCGCCCCACGGCCCGCCGGCGAACTCGTCGTACTCGATCGCAGCGCCCTGGCTCGTGTAGGTGCGCGCGGAGACGAACAGCTCGCTGCCGTCCGCCAGCACCGCACTCCAGCGCGCGCGACCCAAGTACGTTCCCCACTCGCCGACTTCCGCGTCCAAGGCCATCCCGGGCTCGGCGCCGCCTTTGCGCGTGACGAGGTTGATGACGGCGAAGAACGCGTTGCTGCCGTACATGCTCGAGCCCGGCCCGCGGATGATCTCGATGCGCTCGAGCGTGGTGATGTCGACCGGCGACTCGAAGCCCAGGTTCAGCCCGCCGTACACGCCGTAGTTCAGGCGATGGCCGTCGACCATCAGCAGCACGCGCGAGTTGTAGTCGCCCGGCGCGTAGAAGCCCCGCACTCCCAGGTACGCGTAGTTGCGATCGTAGGTCACCTGCAGACCGGGCACGGCGCGCAGCGCTTCGGTCAGCGTGCGGTAGCCGTGATCGCGGATCTGCCGCGCCGTGAGCACCGTGACCGCGGACGGGGCTTCGTCGCGCGACTGGCTGCGACGCGCGGCGCCGACGACCTCCTCGACTTCGAGCTGCATGAGCTCGCTCAGGTCGAGCTCGGAGAGCTCGGTCTGCGGCCCGCTGCGCGACTGCGCCGACTGAGGAGTCGAGCGGGCGAGCTCCGCGAGGGCAGACCCCAGCAGCGCGGCCGCAAGCGTGCGCAACGCGGCCGTCGTCCGGGGCTGACCAGAGCGTTTCACAGCAGCGACGGGGATCGGCCGCCGACGTCGAGCGCTGGAGCCGCGCGGATTGCGCGAGCCAGAATTGGAAACTCCAACGCGGCTGCGTCGCGCCCGCCGAGCGTCCGAGCCGATCCCGTAGCATCGCCCCATGCGCATCCTCCAGGTCTCCCACGGCTACCCGCCCGACCAGATGGCCGGCGCCGAGGTGTACACCTGGAGCGTCGCGAGCGAGCAAGCGCGCCGCGGACACGAGGTGCACGTGCTCGCGCCCGCCAAGCGCGACGGTCACGCGGAGCACGCGCTGGTCGAGGAGCAGCTCGACGGCGTGCGCGTGCACCGCTTGAACCAGCACTTCCTGGGCATCGATCGACTCGAGAAGACCTACACCGACCCGGACGTCGACCGCGTGTTCGAGGCGCTGCTCGCGCGCCTCAAGCCGGACGTGGTGCACGTGCAACACACCATCGGCGTGTCGGCGGGCGTGCTGCGCGTCGCCAAGCGCGCCGGCGTGCGCTTGGTGATGACGCTGCACGATTTCTGGGCTCACTGCCCGCGCGGGCAGCGCATGACGCCGCGCCTGCACCTGTGCGAGACGGTCGAGCCGTGGCGTTGCGCGCTGTGCGTCGGCCGCAAACGCGCCGCGTACTTCGTGCGTTGGCTGGGCGAGTACCCCAAGGGCGCCGTGCGCGAGAGTCGCGGCCGCTCGGCGGCGACGAAGCTGCTCGCGTTCGCACCCCACGCCGTCCGCTACCTCGCGAACGAGACCTGGACGGCGCCGATCGCGCGCCGCAGCGCGCACATGCTCGACGCGCTGCTCGCGGCCGACGTGCTGCTCTCGCCCTCGAACTTCCTCACCGAGCGCTACGTCGAGCAGGGCGTGCCGCGCGAGCGCATCGTGTTCAGCGAGTACGGCATGAACGATGCGCCGTTCAGCGCGCTCGCGCCGCGCTCGCCGCGCGATCCGGCGCTGCGGCCGGTGAAGTTCGGCTTCACGGGCACGCTGATTCCGAACAAGGGGCCGGATCTGTTGATCGAGGCCTTCCAGACGCTGCCCGTCGGCGCGGCGACGCTCGACATCTTCGGCGCGGCCAGCGGACCGAGCGCGGCGAAGTACGAGGCCGAGCTGCGCGCGCTCAATCGCCATCCAGGCGTGCAGTTCCGCGGGCGCTTCGACAACCGCCGCATCGCGCAGATCCTCGCTGAGCTCGACGTCGTCGTCGTGCCCAGCCGCTGGTGGGAAAACGCGCCGCTCACGATCCACGAGTCAGTGATGGCCCGCATGCCGCTGGTCACGGCGGACCACGGCGGCATGCGCGAGCTGGCCGAGCGCTTCGGCAACGCGGCGCTGTTCAAGCCCGGCGACGCGGCGGATTTGTCGCGGGCGCTGCGACGTTTTCTCGACGAACCGGGCGTCTGGAACGAACTGCAGCCGCGTCGCGGCGTGCGGACGGTGTCCGACGACGTCGACGGGCTGCTCGAGATCTATCGCGCGACTTGACGCGCGGCGTTACTTCACGAGGAAGTCGTCGAAGCTCGTCAGCGCGTCAGCCTTGGTCCAAACACCGACCCCGCCAGCGGACTTGATGCTGCCGTCGCTGACTTCGAGCTGCTTCTCGCCGTCGAGCCAGCAAGTGATCTTCTCGCCGACGTGCTCGACCTCGAGCTTGTGCCACAGCCCCTTGGCGATGTCGACGCGCGCGGTGCCGAGCTGCTTGCGCACGCCGTTCTTGACGACGTAGACGCGATAGTTCGCCTCGAGCGGGTTGATGCGGCAGACGTAGTAGTTGTTCTCGTCCTGCACGCGCCAGATCGGCCCGCCGCCCTGGTCGATGTAGCCGTCGTCCGCGCGCACGGCGACCGACAGGCGCCCGTCGCCAAAGCGCGGGGCATCGCTCCAGTACAGGTTGAAGCGGTCCTCGGACTCGTGGTTCTCCTTGGTCAGCGCCAGCACGTTGGGCGCGGAGACCGCGTGCTTGTCGGCGCGGATCTCCCAGGTCGCGGTCGGTCCTGCACCGCCGGTGTTGCCGGCGCGCCAGGTGGCCGTCATGGGGCCGTCGAAGCCGTTGGCGCCGGCAGTCGGCTTGACCGGGGAAGTCGTGTTGCAGCCTGCGAGGAGGAGCACAGTGGCGAGGATGGGGAGCTTCATGGTGTTCACAGGGTAGCGCGGGAACTCAGGGGCTGGAGCGCGCGCCGCTGGAGCGTTGATTCGGATTCGAGACCGTGCTGGCGGTTGAGTCCCGCGCGCGCGTTGCACACGCTACCGACATGAATCCGTTGATCTACTCCATCCTTCACGTCGTCTCGGGCTTCGTGCTCGTCGGCTACACCTTCTCCGCCTTCGCGGCGCCCAACGCCGAACGCCGCGGGTTCCACTTGATGATCACCGGCATCGCGAGCCTGGTGATGGTCGTCGCCGGCGTCGGCCTGCTGCACAAGGGCGGCTTCGGTTGGCCGATGTGGGCGCTGGTGAAGGTCGGTTGCTGGCTGCTGCTGTCGGGCCTCGCCGGCATCGCCTTCCGCGCGCCCAGCCTCAAGAACGTGCTCGCGCTGATCGCCGTCGCGCTCGTCACGGTCGCGGTCTACTGCGCCTACATGAAGCCGGCGCTCGGTTGAGAACGTCAGGGGGCGGCGCCTACCACCAGCGCCGCCGCCTGATACGCCTCCGGTCGTAGGTCGAGCCTAGGCCCGGGCCCCTAGACTGCGTAGACGCCGATACGGTCGCGCGTCCGCACTCCAGAGGCCCAACCCATGCAAGTCCGCCCGATCCGCGCCAGTGTGTTGGCGCTCGCCCTGCCCTTCGCGTTCACGCTCGCTGCTTGCAGCTCCAAGGAGGCGCGCGAGAGCGAAGTGCGCGAGTCGAAGGAGTACGAGCCGGTCGGCAAGCCGGTGCAGTGGAATGCGAGCGATGAACAGCGCTTTGGCATCTCTGCGAAAGACTTCGCGGCGCCGAGCGGGTCCGCGCAGGGCGCTGGACAAGCGACGGCGAGCGCGGCGTTCGAGTACGAGCTCCCGACCGGTTGGCTCGCACTCCCGCCCGCGCAGTTCCGCGAGGTCAATCTGCGCGTGGCGGGCGCGGACAACGCCGAGTGCTATGTCACGACGCTCGGCGGCGGCGGCGGCGGGCTCGCGCCGAACGTCAATCGCTGGTGCGGGCAGCTCAAGCGCGATCCGCTGACCGCGGAGCAGATCGCAGCGCTTCCGACCGTCACCTGGATGGGCCAGCCGGCGGTGCTACTCGACATCGAAGGCGAGTGGGGCGGCATGAGCGGCGACGCGTCGGCCAAGGACTGGCGCCTGGTCGGGCTGCTGCAAGTCACGGGCGACAAGCTGCGCACGCTGAAGATGACCGGGCCGCGCGAGCTGATCGCCAAGGAGCTCGAGAACTTCAACAAGCTGGTCGCGTCGTTCCGCGCCAAGGGTTGAGTGCGATGAAGAGCCTGTTCGACCGCGCGCTGGCGGTGCTGTCCTCGCTTGGCTTGAGCTGCGTGCTGCTGATCCTGCTCGCGCTGCTCACGTGGCTGGGCACGCTCGAGCAGCAGTACACGGGACTGTTCGAGGTCCAGCGCAAGTACTTCGACTCGCTGTTCCTGATCCACTACGCCGGCGACGTGCCGATCCCGCTGCCGGGCGCGGCGCTGGTGATGGGCGTGCTGTTCGTGAACCTGATCGTCGGCGGCATCGTGCGCATGCGCAAAGGCGCGGCCACGCTCGGCGTGCTCATCACGCACGTCGGCATCGCGCTGCTGGTCGTCGCGGGCCTGATCAAGATGCAGTGGTCCGACGACGGGCACGTCACGCTCTACGAGGGCCAGGCTTCGAACACCTTCCAGAGCTACCACCACTGGGAGGTGGCGGTGATCGAGAAGCTCGATGGAGCGCGCGTGCGCGAGAGCGTCGTGCCCGAGGAGAGCTTCACCTGGGCCCGCGCCGACGAGCCCGCGCGCGTCACCAGCCCCAACTGGCCGTTCGCGCTCGAACTGCGGCATTTCCAGCCGAATTCGCGCGTGTTTCCCAAGGGGCCGATGGTGCAGAGCGCGCTGCCGGTCGTGAACGGCTATGTGCTGGATCCGCTCGAGAAAGAGAACGAGAACGAGGCCAACCTCGCCGGCCTGTACGCGACCGTGGTCGAGCCCGCGGGCGCGCGCCGCGAGGTGCTCTTGTGGGGCGTGACGAGCGCGCCGCACACCTTCGTGATCGACGGGCGCACGTTCGGCATCGAGCTGCGCCGCGAGAAATTCGTGATGCCCTTCACGGTGCGCCTGGTCGACTTCAAGAAGGAGGACCACCCGCGCATGGCGATGGCCAAGTCCTTCTCGAGCGACGTGACGGTGGTCGAGGAAGGCGCCTCGCGCAACGTGCGCATCGAGATGAACGAGCCGCTGCGCTCGCACGGGCTGGTGCTGTACCAGGCTTCCTGGGGACCGTCGAACGCGCGCCCCGGCGATCCGCTGTTCTCCACGCTCGCCGTCGTCCGCAATCCCGCCGATCAGCACCCGCTGATCGCCTGCATCGTGATCGCGATCGGAATGCTGCTGCACTTCGGTCGCAAGCTCGTGCGCCACATCCGCGTCGAAGCCAAGAACGCCTGAGCCCCGCGCCATGAGACACCTGCTCCGCACCGTCGTCGTTCTCTTCGCAGCGTGGCTCGCGAGCGCGCCGCTGTTCGCACAGTCGAGCGTCCAGCGCACGAGTCCCTGGCCCGAGCAAGTGCTCGACGCCGCGGAGCGCACGCCGATTCAGGAAGGCGGCCGCGTCAAGCCGCTGAGCACCTACGCCGGCTTCTTCCTGCTGCGCCTCAACGGCAAGCGCTCGCTCGCGACGCCGCAGGGCGAGAAGCTCTCCCCCACGGCCTGGATGCTCGACGTGCTGTTCTTCCCCGAGCAGGCCGCGCAGTACGAGTGCTTCATGGTCCAGGACATCCAGGTGATCGAAGCGATCGGCCTGGAGCTGGAAGGCAAGCGCAAGCGCGATCGCTACTCGTTCGCCGAGCTCGAGCCGGGCTTTTCGAAGCTGTTCTCACTGGCGCAGCAGTACCGCCACATCGAAGAGAAGCAGCGCACGACGCTGCAGGCGCAACTCGTCGCCCTGGCGATGAACGTCGACGAGTACGACTCGCTCGCGCGCCACGCCGATTTCGCGCGCACGAGCTTGGCCGTCGGCGCGAGCGAGGGCCTCGCGCGCGTGTTCGACGGCCGCCAGAGCGTCTCCATCTCCGAAGTCGCGGCCAACGCCGGGAAGCTGGCCTCGCTCGACGTGCAGCTCGCGAGCGAGTCGTCCAGCCCCGAAGATCGCCAGGCGGCCGCCGCGTTCTTCCACGCGCTCGACGAAGCGCTCGGCGACGCGACGACGCTCGCGCTCTGTCCGCCTGCGCGCACCGCGCCCGCCGATTCGGCTTGGCTCTCGCCGGCCGAGGCCGTGGCCAGCGCGTTCCGCGCCCGCGAATCGGGACAGGGTCACGTCGAGCTCCTCGCAGCCTTCGAACGCGCCGCGCGCTCGAGCGGCGACATGGCGGCCTTCTCCGCGGCGTTCGAGGACTTCAGCGCCAAGTCGATCGCGATGGCGAACGCGCGCGGCGAGTTCGAGAAGGTCGACCTCGAGGTCAGCTACTACCGCTCGGACCTGCTCGGCAAGAGCCTGGTGTTCTTCCTCTTCGCCTTCGTGCTCGCGGCCGCCATGTGGCTCGCACCGCGCGTGAAGTTGCTCTACGCCGGCGCCGGCATCGCTGCGCTGGTCGGACTGGGCTGCCTGATCGGCGCGATCGTCGTGCGCTGCATCATCCGCGACCGTCCGCCGGTGAGCACGCTCTACGAGACGATCCTGTTCGTCGCAGCGACCGGCGTGCTCGCCGCGCTCGTGATGGAGTGGATCAACCGCCAGCGGCTCGCGCTCTCGGCCGCGATCGTGCTCGGCGCGCTCGGACTGTTCCTCTCCGGCCGCTACGAAGAGCTCGACAAGCGCGACACCATGCCGCAGCTCGTCGCCGTGCTCGACACCAACTTCTGGCTCGCCACGCACGTCACTGCGATCACGATCGGCTACTCCGCGGGCCTGCTCGCGGCGCTGCTCGCCAACGCGAACCTGATCGCGGGCTTCTTCACCGGCCGCGCGACCAAGCTCGCGCCGATGCGCAAATCGATCGCGCGCATGACCTACGGCGCGCTGTGCTTCGGACTGATCTTCTCGGTGGTCGGCACGATCCTGGGCGGCATCTGGGCCAACGAGAGCTGGGGCCGCTTCTGGGGCTGGGATCCCAAGGAGAACGGCGCGCTGCTGATCTGCCTCGCGCAGCTCGTGATCCTGCACGCGCGCCAGGGCGGCTACCTGCGCGACTTCGGCATCGCGATGGCGACCGCATTCCAGGGCACGGTGATCGCGTTCTCGTGGTTCGGCGTGAACCTGCTGGGCGTGGGCCTGCACAGCTACGGCTTCACCAGCGGCATCCACACCGCGCTGTGGAGCTACTACCTCGCGCAATGGGGCCTGATCGCCGCAGCGGGGGCGCACTACTTGTGGGCCACGCGCGAAGTGCGTGAACCCGCGCACAGCACCGCGCCCGAGCAGTCGCTGCGCACGCCTTGAGCGGGGTCCGTCGCACGCCTTGGCCTAGTCGCCGGCCGCATCCGCGCCGCCTCGAGATCGAGTTCGCGGCGAGCGGAGCTTCGGGCATGTGAACGTGAGCAAGCCATGAACGACCGCGCGCACACTCGAGGGCCGCTGCTTGTGATCGCCGGGTCATTGGCGTGGACCAGCATCGCGTGTGTCGACATCGCGGTAGAACGCACGGCCTCGCGTGAAACTGCCGAGACGCTCACTCACGGGCGAGCGCTCAAGGCCGGTGAAGGACCGCGAACGGGGATGTACCCCGTGCATCAGTCCTCGGACTTCGTTCAAGGCATGCGCTGGAGGGAGTCGGCCGTGGGCGCTCCCGCATCGGCGATCTACTTGCGGCACAAGCACCGTGATCGCAGCTCCGGCAAATGGACTGAGTTCACATTCGAGTACCCCAAACCGTTCGAGGTGCGGTACGTCTCAGCGCAGGTTCGCGACAAGCTCTTCGTTCTGGGAGAGCGCGACGGCGCGCCCGTGATCGAACGCTGGGAGTTCGAGAAGGCGAGTGACGATCCTGCGAGCGCGCCTGCGGTGCGCAGATTCGAGCTCCCCAGCGAGTCCGCGCCCGGCGACTTGCATCGGATGGCCGCGGACCCGGATGGACGGTTCCTGCTGTTCCTCCACGGGGCGCCGCGCCGCTTGTCGCGCCTGGACTTCGCGACTCGACAACGGAGCGATCTGTCCGATCAACTCGGCCTTCCGTCGCTGGAGCACTACGACAGCCTCGCGCGGCGCCAGCACGCGACTGAGGGGCGCGTGTGGCTCCTTTTCAACGACGTCGACGGTGTTCGCCTGCTGCTCTTGGACGCCGACAACAACGGACAGTTCGAGAGCGCGCGCGAACTCACGGATGCGCAGTGGGAAGCTGCCGGCTTTGGCGGCGCGGTCTGGACGAGCGACTTCCTGCGCGACTCGTGAAGGGTTCGTGTGAGGCGGCGGGTGGTGATCCCGTCGCGAAACGAGGCCCGAGCGGGCCAGCGCGCCGGCCGAGCCGGAACTTGCGAGCAGCGCTGTCACTGCACTGAAAACGCGAACTCCTCGAAACTTATCGAGGGGCTGCGGACACCAACGCGGAGCTGGCGGAGAGCGTGTCTCGAAGTCGACACCGGTCCGCGGCCTCGCCGTGAGGCCAGCCAGCACCGGGGATCCTCCCGATCCCGTTTCCGAAGACCTTGATCCGAGGCTCTCAGCATGTCCCGACTCGCACTCCGACTGACCGCACTTGGCGCCGGCGCACTCGGCGCACTCTTCGCCGGGCAGAGGTTTCTCCATTCCGCTCAGAGCGCGCCCGCGCCGCTCCGTCTTGCCAGCGTGCAAGTGCTCTCGGACCGGCTGCAACCGGTCACCGGCGCGACGGTGCGGCTGACGAGCAGCACGGGTGAGAACGTCGTCGTCTCAGACGCCCAGGGTCAGACCCCGTGGGTGAACGCGGGCGCCGCGGGAATTCTGACTCTCACGCTGGCGGAGACGACTCAGGCGCAGGGCGTGCTGATCGGCATGATCGAGACGCTCACGCCCCCGGCGGAACCGAGCGCAGAGGACGCGGCGCTCAACGAGATCTCGCGGACCCAGCCGCTCGCAACTCCGATCGTCGTCCAGGGAGCGGCGAACACCTCCACGACCATCGACGCACAGGACGGCTCGTTCCAGCACTGGTGTGTCCTGGTCCCGGCAGGCTCGACGCTGCGCTTCCGTGCACACGCTGCGTCACTGCTCGACGGCGAGGCAATCGAGCAGTACCTGCGCTATCGCGGCGACTCCATCCACCAGTCGGTGCAGTACACGCGCGGGGTCGCGCTCGTGGTTCCCGACGTCCGCATCGGAAGCGGCGGCTTCATCGTGGGCCTCGATCTGCTGGGTGATCTCACCAGCGGTGTGACCATCGACGCCTTCAACTACACCAAGACGTCAACGCCGACTTCCTTCTCGATCGAGTCCCTCGGAGTGATCGGCCCCAAGGTGTTCGTCAAGGTGACCGGCGAACTGCGACAGGGACATCTGGCGTTGCTCGCGCGCCCGCAGAGCGACGCGAGCCCGGCCCAGACCCTGGCCATCCAAGACGCGCCGCCGCAGATCACGGTTCCCGAGCGCGGAGGCGCCGGAATCGACAGCGTCATGCGCGACGACTGCATCGGCTGTGGTGAGTCGCTCGCGCGCGCTGGCGCGAATGGCGCAGGCGGCGCGGGGAGTTCGACTAGTTTGTTCACTTCGACGTCCGCCCTCGTGACCGACTGCGAGCCTGTGGTCCCCAACATGCCGCCTGGCTGGGAGTGCGACTGCTCCGTGGCCGATCCATCGGGCTGCGGAGTAACTCCCGGGGCCAAGGAGTGTCACATCGTCCGCATGCGCAGCCCACGCTTCTGCCGGCCGGCGGGCGCCTCCATCGGAGTCCGTCGAGGCGAGACCTCGAAGTGGAAAGTCACGTTCGAGTTCAAAGCGGGCACGGGCACACCGATCACTAGTGGAGGCGGTTTCGAGTACGGGGAGGGTAGCGAGACCGTCGTGACGGACGGCTGGACCGCGCAACCTGGCGCGAACAACCTTGGACAGTGCACTCGCTACTTCAACTTCCGACTCGCTTGCGGCCAGTGGTTCACGACCTTCGGCGATGCGTGGACGGTTAATGAGTACGGATACCTGCAGCGAGTTCCTTGCGCGGCGCCGATGTCGAAGCAGGGAGTGTGCGTCGACAAGGCGGACTCTCAGAGTACTTGCGACCGCACACCCTGAAGCCACGGACAGAGGACAGCTCGCTCGCGCAGCACCCGATGATCGCGGGCGCTGGCGAGCGAGTTTGATTTGCAGCCCGGTCCGTCGCGCCGATTTCGCGCGGCCGCGTGGGCGCGCACACAGCCAACTTGTCGAACGCGCTCGCGAGCTTGGTCACGCCCTAACCGGAACCGCGGCGCCGAGGTCGGCGAGCAGCGCCTGGGCCGCGCGCCGCCCCGAGCGCAACGCGCCGTCGATCGAGGCGTCCTCGCGGTGATCGCCGCACACATACAACCCATCCGCGACGCGCACGGGCCGCGCCGCGGGCTCGAGCGCGCCGGGCGGCTGGTCGGGCTGCGCGAAGCGGATGCGATCGACGCGCAGTCGGCGCCAGTGCGCCACCTCGGCCGCGCCGTACCAACGCGCGAGCTGCTCGCGCAGCGCCGCCTCGAGCGCAGTGTCGTCGCCGGCGAACTCGAGCACCTGCACCGACACCAGCGCCTGATCGCGCGGCGCGTACAGCGGCGCGACATCGCTCGGGCAACTGAGCACGTTGATCGGCCCATCGCCCGGCCCTTCGCCGTTGAGCACGAGATCCGGACCGCCCACGGGCGAGCATGGGGCCGCGAAGTACACGTTGAGCACGCCCAACGCCGCGGGCGTCCGCTCGAGCGCGAGCAGCCGCGCCGCGCTGTCGCCCTCGGTCGCAACCACGACCGCCTCGACCTCGAGCTGCTCGCCGCTCGCGAGGCTCACGCGGCGCGCGCTGACCTGCGTCACCTCGGACCGAAGTCGAAGCGCGCCGGGTGAGAGCCCGGCCGCGAGCTGGTCCGCGATCGCGCCCATGCCACGCGCCGGCAGCGTCGCGCGCCCCAGCGACATCATGCGGAACACGAAGTCGAGCATGCGGCTCGAGTTGCCGAGATCGCGGCGCAGGAAGATCCCGCCCAGGAACGGCCGGAAGAAGCGCTCGAGCATCACTTCGCTGAAGCCCATCTCGCGCAGCACGCTCTCGCTGGTCTGTTCGTGGCGCTGGCGCAGGTCTTCGAGCGATCCGGCGAGCGCGCGCTTGCGCAGCTCGAGCACGCGCAGCTTGTCGATCAGCGTTCCGACCGGATTGAAGGCGCTTTTCCAGGCCTGATCGAGCTCGCGGAAGGGATCCGCGACGCGGTGGAACGCGCCCTCGCAACGCACCAGCGCGCCGGGGCGATAGGCGTGCAGCTCCAACGCCGCGAAGTCGAGCTGAGCGCGCGCCTCGGGATAGGAATCGAGCAGCACCTGATAGCCGCGGTCGAGCAGGAAGCCCTCGACGCGATCGGTGCGCACGCGCCCGCCGACGCCGTCCGAACGCTCGAGCACGCACACCTCGCGGCCCGCGCGCGTGAGCGCCCGAGCGCAGGCGAGTCCGGCCAGTCCCGCTCCAACGATCGCGATCTTCCCGCTCATGCGTTTCCCCGCGTCTTCAACGTCCCCAGACCTCCGTCGACGCCGAGCACTTGCCCGGTGATGAAATCGTTGTGCGGATCGAGCAGGAACTCCAGCGCGCGCGCCACGTCGCCGGGCTCGCCCACGCGGCCGAGCGGATGCAGCGCGAGCGAGGCCTTGAGCGCGCTCTCGCTGCCGGTGATGCGCGCGGTGAGCGCGGAACGCACCAGTCCCGGCGCGACGCAGTTCACGCGGATCCGGCGCGCCGCGTAGGTCGCAGCCGCCGAGCGCGCGAGCCCTTCGACGCCGGCCTTGGCCGCGGCGATCGCTTCGTGGTTCGCAAGTCCGATCGAGGCCGCGGCCGTCGACACGAGCACGATCGCGCCGCCGCCGGGCTCCATCGCCTTGGCCGCGGCGCGCACCAGCCAGAAGCTCGAGTGCAAGTTGGTCGCGAGCGTGGCGGTGAACTCGTCGTCGCGCGTGAGGTGCGCGGGCTTGAGCAGCACCGAGCCGACGCAGTTGGCCGCGCCGTCGAGCCGTCCGTGGCGCGCGAGCGCGGTCTGCACCGCACGCTCGACATCCGCAGCGAGGGTCGCATCGCCCACCACGGAGTCCGCGCCCAACTCGCTCGCCAACGCCGCGAGCTTGTCCGCGTCGCGCCCGAAGAGCACCAGGGCATCGCCGCGCGCGGCCAGGCGACGCGCGAGGTCACTGCCGATCGCGCCCGAGGCGCCGAGGATCAGTTGAACGGGCTTTTGCATGGCGAAGGACTGTAGCTGTCGCGGCTCTTCGAGCGCGGCGCCCAGAGGTTCGGAGCGCGCGGCCCGCGCGTTCCTTCGACACGACCCGCGAGCTGGATTCGACCGATCCAGCCCAGCGTTCGCGCGTGCGCGATTCGCGCGCCGGGCAGTACCCTCACAGGTCTCATGAACCACGCTTCAAGCCTTCGTCCGCTCGCCGCCCTTTCCCTCTGCGCTGCGCTGCTCTCGGGCTGCGCCGCGAACGTCGCGAGCTCGACCAACACGCAGCTCACCGCCCGCGGCCCGCAGGCCGACGCCGCCATCGCGCCGCTCGCCTTCCTGACTGGGACCTGGGTGCTCGAGCAGCCCGGCGGCGCGCTGATCGAAGAGGCCTGGGGCGCGCCGCGCGGCAAGGCGATCCTGGGCTCGTTCCGGCGCGTGCTCGGCAATGGCGCGACGCCGTTCTACGAGTTCACGCAGATCGTCGCCGGCAGCGACGGCGTGCGGCTGCGCCAGATCCACGTGCACGGCAACTTCGACACCGACCCGCGGCGCGCCGTGCCGATGGTGCTGCGACTGGAGACTCAGACGGAGAGCAGCGTGTCGTTCGTGCCGCTCGAAGACCGCGACGCGTCGCACGCCGGATCGCTCGAGCGCGTGAGCTACACGCGCGTCGATGCGAACACGCTGCTGCTCGTAGTGCAGCCGCAGCCCGACAAGGACGGGAACAAGCCCGCGCCGCTCGAGTTCCGCATGACGCGCGCCGGCTGAGCGGCGCGGCGCGCGTTCACGCTCGCTCGGCGCGGCGCGTCACTTCGACTTCGGAATGCCGCCCTCGCCCTTGGCGCACTTCTCGGTCGGGCACTTGTCGCCCTCGCCGCACACCAGCTCGAGTCGCTTGGCCTCTTCTTCCGTGCGCTGCGCCTTGGGATTGAGGTGCTTGGTCTCTTCGCGGCGCTTGAAGAAGCAGAACGGCTTGAAGGTCGGGCTCTCGGAGTTGTGACAGCCCAGGCAAGTTTGCGGAGTCACCGGGGCGAGCTCGTCCTTCTCGAGCACGACCGGCGCGCCCTTCTCGGCCTTGGCCGCGGCCGCCATGCGCTTCTTGATGTGCAGCTCGCCCGGGCCGTGGCACGACTCGCACTGCACGCCGAGCTTGATGTCGAAGCCCTTGGCGAGGTTCTCCGGCGGCGCGCCGTGCCCGGTCACGTGGCACTTGAGGCACGCGGGATCGTTCTGCGGATCGGTGACGCCCCTGGCGGCGCCAGCCTTCTTGGCCTCTTCGGAAGCGAGCGCTTCATACGCCTTGGCGTGGTCCATCTTCATCCACGCGGCGTGCTGATTGCCCGTCTCGTCGGAGCTGTGGCAGCTCTTGCACTTCGACGCGCCGACGAACTTATTGGGCTTCTTGTCCTGCGCGGGAGCACCGGGCGTGAACGCGGCGAGCAGCATCACCAAGGCGCCGCCAATGCCGAGGGTCACGGTGGGGAGCCAGCGGGATCGGGTCGAAGTGTGGGTTCTCATGTCAGCTCCGTAGCGGTTGTGAGGACGCCGGACGCGTCACTCTTGGTTCATGGGCTCGAGCGCGACGAGCTCGCCGCTGGGCGACGTGCGCCGGGCCGCGAGCGCCGACTCGACGCACTGCGCGACGTGCGGGTCGCCATCGCGCAGCAGTCGGCCCTCGAAGCGAGCCAGGTCGTTCAGCGGCGCTGACTGCACGAGCGCGACGGCGGCGGAAGCGCGCAGCGCGGGCGCGAGTTCGGGACTCTGCGAGAGTTCGAGCAGCACGTGTCTCGCGTTCGATTCGCTCGTTGCGCGCTTGGACAGCCAGGTGACGCCCGCGCGCCCCACCGACTCGGCGTTGGGGCTCGAGTGGGTCAAGTCACGAGCCGCGCGCCAAAAATGTTCGGCGGACCGCTCGCCCAGGCGTTCGTACGCAACTTCGAGCGCGGCGAAGGCGAGGGCGGCGGGCTGATCGGCGCGCAGGGCGTCGTCGAGCGCCTCCAGCAGCGTCGCCTCGTGTTGGATCGCGCGCAGTTTCGCTGCGTGCTGCGCGCCGGTCTGCGGAGCACGCTGGCGCTCGACCAGCGCGGGCGGCGCATCGTCGGAGTGCAACGCGGGACCCGTGTCCGCCTCGCGGGCCGCAGTCCGCGCGAATTCGAGGCTTCGATCGCGCCCGCGATCCGCGTCGAGCGCCGCGGGGCCTGATGCGCCGACAGCGTCTCGCGAGGAACGTGCGCCCGAGGCCGCCAGGTCGAAGTCTTGACCGCTCAGGCTGACCGCTACGGTCGCGAGCGCGACCAGTGCGACGCCGCACAGCGCCAGCAACTCGCGCTGCGCACGCCGCTCGCGAGCAGCGAAGGACAACGCCAAGCTCGTGTTCGGCGCGCTCGCGGCGTGAAGGTCGACTCGCATGGGACTTGGATGCAGGGGGCGCGTAGGAACTCGCACCACGCTCCTAACGATCGCGCGGGCGCTCGTGCGAGGCTCTACGCCACAGTTCGCACGAGCGCCCGCGATCATGACCCACACCTTCGATCAATAGCGCTTGTGCATGCGCTGGACCGACCACTCCTTGCCGTCACCGTGGCACACCGCGCAGGACTCGAGCCCGCCGGCCGAGGTCTGAACGTCGATGTGCGCGGTCGCTGCGTTGGAGTCGTGACACGCGCCGCAGGTCGCCCGCCACTCACGGGTGGCGATGTCCTGCGCGCCCAGATCCGGGTGAGTGCGCGCGGTCGGGTCGTAGTACTTGCTCGATGCGCCGTGGCACATCGTGCAGTTGGCCGCGCCGCCCGGCAGCGCCGGGAACAGCACCTCGTCATAGGTGTACGAGGTGAAGTTGTTCGGATACGCGGTGCTGCCGAACCCGTTGACGACGTAGCTCGACGCGTTCGCGAGCTCCTCGCCCATGTGGATCTTGTGCACCATCGTGCGGAAATTGATGGTCACGCCGTCGGTCGCCGGCGCGCCGGGCGCCACGTAGCGCGGACGGTCTTCGCTGCCCGCAGTGCCGTGGCACAGGATGCAGTTGTCGAAGCCGCGCCGGCCGCCGCCGTGGAACAACATGTCCGAGTGGCAGTTGTAGCAGCTGGTCGCATCCGGAATCGCGGCGTACGGCTCGAGCGTGCTGGCCGAGCCGACCAGGAAGTCGCGCGAGAAGGTCCACGAGGTTCCGCGGTAGCTGTTGCTCTCGCCCCACAGACTCAAGGTGAGGTTGCGCGCGCTCCAGATACCGACGTTGTAGGTGCCGCTCACGATCGGCAGACCGCGCCACTCGCCCCAGCTCTCGTCGAGCCCCGGGCTTTCGTTGAGCGCGACCGGGTACACACTCGGCATCACGTAATCCGAGGTGTAGTTGACCAGGACCGCATTGCCGGCGCCGAAGTCGGTCACCGTGGTGATGGTCCCTGTCGAGGCGGTCAAGGTGTAGTCGGTGGTGACGGCCTTGCTGGTCAGAGTCACTTCCTGCACGGTCGCACCGACGCTGTGAGCAACGCGTGTGGCCGGCTGATAAGTGGTCGAGCCGGCGGCGGCGAACCACAGCCGAGTCCCGTCGACCCACTGGATGCGCAGGTACTCCTCGCCTGCCAGGCCGGCGTCGATCACGAGGTAATCGTCCTTCGCGAAGCCGGTGGCGCTGGCGACGTCGATGAAGTTCTGCAGCACCGGCGCTGCGGCGCTGAGAGTCGAAGAGCCGACCGTCGGGCCGGGCGCGGGAACGGCAGCGGTCGAAACGCTGGTCGCTGCGCCGCTGATGTTCCAGTGCGGAGTGAAGTCGGTCGTGAACACTTCACCGACCCCGCCCGCCGAGTCGCCGACGAACTCGAGCAGTTGAACTTGCGGCACGTTGACCGTGTAGGGCTGCGCGCCCGACAGCGCCGCGACGGGGATCGACCCGCTCAGCAGCAGGTTCGAATTGCTGGTCGGACCAGAGATCACCACGCTGTAGCTGGTGATGCCGTTTACCGAGGGACTCACGGCTGCGCCTGTGTCGTCCGTGATCGCCAGCGTCACGGCGATCTTCTCGCCGACGTCGATGGTCCCATCGCCGTTGTTGGTTCCGGCCTCCGCGACTGCGGAGACGTCGACGTTCAGACCTGGATTGAAGGTCTCGTCGTAAAGCGGGTGGCGGTGCGCGTCCTCGACTGCCAGCGGATCACCCGAAGGCGCGTGGCAGAGCAGACAGTTCGAGTCGTTAGCCTGCGCGCCCATGGTCTGGGTGTTAGCCGTGTAGTTCTGCCCCCATACCACGTCGTCATGGCACGAGCCGCAGCTCGCGCGCGAGGACTGCGACTTGTACAGATCGCCCTGCGCAGGCCCGGTGAGCGGCCCCGCGCCGTCCGGATCGCCGTGGCACTTGTCGCAGGCCACGACACCTAGCCGAATGTTGTCTTCCTTGGCCTTGTTGGTCGACGAGAGCGCGGTGTAGCCCGCGTCGCGCGGCATGGCGATGCTCAGCGACGGCCACACCGGGAACTTCACGTGGGAGAAGTCCGTGACCGAGTTGCCAAATCCCACCACCTGATAAGGCTGCGGAGTCGCGTCGTACTTGCGAGTGCCGTCCGGGTTCGTGGTGACGCCGAGCACCGAGGGCAGGTGAGCGCCGTTGTGGATCTTGTGGATCATCACCTTGAAGTCCATCGAGACTCCAGGTGTTCCACCGGCGACGGATCCGACGTTCTTGTCCTCGGAGCCAGCGGTGTGGCACAGCACGCACAACTTCACGTCGCGCCGCAGTTCGCCGTGCGCGCGCAGGCTCTCGTGGCATTGATTGCAGTTGTCCTGCGCCACGACTTCGCGCGGCTGCAGCGTGCCGGTCCCGATCAGGAAGTCGGCGGTGATGTTGCCCGAGTCGCGGTGGCCTTCGCCCTCGACGGTGTAGGCCCAGGCCATGTACAGACCCACGGTGTACGTGCCGTTGAGCAACGCCTGGCCGGTGAGTTCGCCGTCGTCGAGACCGAAGCTCGCGGAATCGTTGTACGGGGCCGCGTAAACCGCCGGCAGCGGGTCGGCGAAGGTGTAAGTGAACGATCCGTCGTCGTTCTCTACCGAGCGAGTCAGCACGTCGTTCTTCTCGGGGATGACGCGCTGATAGTTGAAGGTCGGGCCGCTGATCATGATGCGGCCGTAGCTGAACTCGCTCAGCATCCACGGATCGCCGTTCGACTTCTCGACCGAGTAGCGGACCGACACGGTGTCGCCTACCTGGAACGTCCCGCCGGCCCCCGAGCCGCCGGTCAGCGCCAGGACCTCGAGCACGACGCCCGGCGCGTCGTCGCCCTGCTCCAACTCGGTCGGCGTGGGCTCGTCCGGCGGATTTTGACCATCCTGGCCGTCGCGGCCGTCGTCTCCGCTGCACGCGAGCGACGTCGCCAGGAAGCCGACGAGAAGCCAACGTCTCCACGGAGCGGGGGAACTCTTCATTCGGACATTGGGGACCAGCTTCATGGCATCTCCTGCTGACAGGCGAGGGCTTCCAAGCGCGCGCCGAGGCGCGGCGCATCAGTGGTGACAGAGGTTGCAGTTGTCGCCGTTGTCCACGTGCGGCAGCGGTTGGCCGACGCCGTGGCACTGGCGGCAATTCATGGCGGGGTGGTGATCGGGCGGCTTGGGCCGCGCGGTGGCGTGGCTGGGAGTGCCGAGGTGGCACACGACGCAGCCTTCGTTCTGCACGGGGAAGTGACAGCCCACGCAGTGTTGGTTGACCGGCGAGCCCCACGCGCCCGTGTGGTTGCGCGGCGGAGAGCTGGCGTGGCACGAGGCGCACGAATCCTCCTGGTGGCAGGTCATGCAGCTCGCTCGATCGAGCGAAGCCACCAGCCCGTGCCCGCGCAGGCGGAAGAAGTTGGTGTGGTTCTGCGGCGGCATCTCGTTGTGGCACGAGACGCAGCTCGCCTCGCTGTGGCACATCGAGCACTGGCTCGCAGTCGCGTCGTCGCGCGCGCAGACCGTCGGCCCGTGCGAGCGCAGCCAGTTCGCGTCGTGCGACGGCGGCGCGACGTCGAGGTCGAGGCGGGTGTGGCAGGTCGAGCACTCGTTCGGCGCGGACAGGCTCTCGTGGCAGCCGACGCACGAGGCCATGCTCGCGCGCGGCAGATCGAGCACGTCGTCGTTCTGCTCGATGCCCGCGTGGCAGGTCGAGCACTCCGCGCCGGTCTCCACGTGCTTCAAGTGCGAGAAGATCGGCTCGTCGCCGACCCGCCCGCGGCGCGCGGCCAGGAAGCCTTGCTCGCCGAACAGCACGTCGACCTTGCGCTCGGGCGGTTTCTCCGCGTCCAGCTCTTCGTGGCACAGCGCACACTGCGCCAGCGCCGGCATGCCCGGCTGGTCGGCGCTCTCGTAGTCGACGTGGCACGCGTCGCAGTCGAGCTCCTGCTCGGTGACGTGCACACGATGGCTGAAGGCGTACCGCCTGGCGCGCGGCTGGAACGCTTCGAAGATCACGCACCCAGTCAGCGCAGCGGCCAACGCCACACTCGCGCCGATGCGCGCGCCCTTGATCCGTCGGAGCACGCTCAGAAGCGCCATGTCGCACCTACGAGCACTACGTGGAATGTGTCGCCGTCGAACTCTTCGTAGTCGTACCGCAGGTCGACGGAACCGCCGCGGCCGATGTCCTTGCGCAGACGCGCGTACCACACGCGCACGTTGTCGCGCTCGTTGCCCGAGAAGTAGTCGTAGCGGTACAGCGCGTAGTTCGAGCCCAGCGACCAGCGCAGCCCGGTCTTGAGGTCGCGAGACGCATCGAGACCCCAGGTCTGGATGTCGCGCTGATCGCTGTTCCACAGGTCCGCGGTCAGAGTGAAGGTCAGCCCCGGCGCAAAGCGGTCGAGCAGCACCAGCGAGAGCCACTCGCGGTCGAAGTCGCGGTTGAAGGCGCCTTCGTCCGACGAATCGTTCACGCGCCGCACGTCGACGCCCGCGTCGAGCCGAGTCCGGCGCGAGAGCCCCTTGGAGCCCTGCAAACGCACCTGCCCGAACGGGAAGTAGTCCTGCAGGGTGCTGAAGAACGGATCGAACTCGTTGGCGAAATTCCGCTGGGTTTCGAGCAGTTGGTAGTAGCTCGCCTGCAGACGCAGATCCGCTTCCGGATCGTCCCAGTTCGCGCGCAGCCGCACGTCGCGATCTTCGTTCTCGAGACGGGTGTAGCGCGCCTCCATGCGAGCGTTGTCGGTCAAGCGTTGCCAGACCGTTGCACCGAGCAGGTCATTGGAGTTGGCGCCAAAGCGGTCGTCGTCGTCGACGTGCATCCAGTCCAAGCGCACGCGACCTCCGCCCCACGGCTGGCCTTCGCCCCACAGTCCCAGGATCGAGTCGCCGATCGAGGTCGCGTCGTAGATGCGCACCGGGACGCCGCCATAGGCGCCGGCCACGACCTTGGATTTCCCGGCGGGCGCCGTCGCGACGCGGACACCGTCGAAGTGCGCGAACTCCGGAGTGAAGTAGTCGAATTGCCGGCCGACGCGCAGCTCCCCCACCAGCGGCGGTTTGTCGATGTCGACGAACGCCTGGTAGAGGATCGGTTGAACCGGCTCGTTGAACGTGTCGGCCAGACTCGGGAACACGAACTGATCGTCGCGGTCCCGCCGGCCGTCGAGATCGGCGAACAGGGTCGCCATCACGTGCGCGGTGAAGCCGTTGCGCTTGCGGTCGCCCGCGTCGAGCACGAGCGTCTCGTACAGGTCCTGATCCTGCCCGCCGCCGCCGGTTCGATAGCGATAGCGACTGGTCAAACTGCCGTGGATCGGGAACTCCTCGTCGGTCGAGGACTTGGCCGGGGCCTGCGAAGTTTCGCGCGCTGCTGCGGAAGTGTCCGCGCTCGCCGCAGGATCCTTCGCAGCGCTGGCGGCGGCCATCGCCACCACTCCGCGCTCTTCGGGAGCGGGCGCTTCGGCGGGACTGGTGATCGCCATCGCCGTCGGCGCGCGCGAAGGAATGATGGGCTGCTGCCACTCACGCGCACCGGCGCACGACAGCGCGCCGCTCGCGAGCGCCAGTGCGATGGGCCCGCGCCACGCGGCCGGGCGCGAACAGAGGTCGCAGGTCGGGGATGGGCGCTGCATGGTCTGGGGGTAGGACGGGGGGCGCTCGAGTCCGTGCGCGACGGCGCGCGTGCTCGGCCCTTGTGTGCAAGCGGCAGGCCGGCGTGCGCGCGTGAAGCTGCTAGTTGCTCCCAAGCGCGAACTCCTCGAGGCCGAACTTCTGGATGCGGTAGCGAATGCGATCGCGGTTGAGACCCAAGAGTCGCGCAGCGCGCGTGCGATTGCCGTGCGAGCGCTCGAGGGCCTGGCGCAGCAGGTGACGCTCGAGTTCCTCGAGCACCAGCCCGCCGCTGGGCAGGAGGAACGGATCGACTTCGACGCCGGCGGGCTGGGCCGCAGCAGCGGGGAGCGCAGCGCAGCGCGAGACGAGCGGCAGGTCGCGCGGCTCGAGCCACTCGCCCTCCGCGAGCAGCACCGCGCGCTCGATCGCGTTGCGCAGTTCGCGCACGTTGCCCGGCCAGTCGTGCGCAGCGAGCACCTGCTTCGCGCTCTCCGACAGGCCGCGCACGCTCTTGTGGAATTCGGCGTTGAAGCGCGCGATGAAGCTGTCCGCCAGCGCCGAGAGATCCTCGCGTCGCTCGCGCAGCGGCGGGATCAGAATCGGGATCACGCTGAGTCGATAGAACAGGTCGCGGCGGAAGCGGCCGGCCTCGACTTCGCGCGCGAGGTCCTTGTTGGTGGCCGCGATGATGCGCACGGCGACCTTGATGTCGCGCGTGCCGCCAACTCGCCGAAAGGCCTTTTCCTCGAGAAAACGCAGCAGTTTGCCCTGCAGCGCCGGCGAGAGGTCGCCGATCTCGTCGAGGAATACCGTGCCGCCGTCGGCCAGCTCGAACAGTCCGCGCTTGTGCGTCTTGGCGTCGGTGAAGGCCCCGCGCTCGTGCCCGAACAGCTCGGACTCGAGCAGCGTCTCGGTCAGCGCGGTGCAGGTGATGTTCTGGAACGGACGGTCGTGCGATCCGCTCTGCTCGTGC
Source organism: Planctomycetaceae bacterium (assembly GCA_011525785.1). Classification (GTDB taxonomy): domain Bacteria; phylum Planctomycetota; class UBA1135; order UBA1135; genus WYBT01. The sequence goes on along the minus strand of WYBT01000056.1, from coordinate 79,532 downwards.
AACGCGCGGGCGATCAGCCCCTTGCCCACGCCGCTCTCGCCCAGGAGCAGGATCGTGCTGGCCTCGGAGCTTGCGACGCGCGCCACCATGCGCACCACCTCGCGCATCGCCGGGCTGTGCGCCACGACGCCGGCGAGGTCGAACTCGCGCGCCGCGCGCTCGCGCACGTGGGCCAGCTCTTCGCGCATCTGCGCCGTCTCCGTGGCGCGCTTGAGCGCCCGGAGCACCTGCTCCATGTCGAAGGGCTTCGCCAAGTAGTCGTAAGCGCCCTCCCGCAACGCTTCGACCGCGCCGTCGATGCTCGCGTGCGCCGTCAGCATCACCACCGGCAGCCGGGGGTAGCTCTGGCGCAGCTCGCGCAGCACTTCGACGCCGCTGCGGTCGGGCAGACGCAGGTCGAGCAGCACCAGGTCAGGCGTCTCCCGCGCCGCGCTCTCCAAGGCCAGGCCGGCGTTGGCGGCCTCGTCGACCTGGTAGCCGGCGCGCTGCAGTTCCTCACGCAGGCTCCAGCGCAGCAGGTTCTCGTCGTCGACGACCAGCACACGGGGCACGGGGGGCGGCATGGGGCGCTCGGGGGGACCGTCGTTCGCCGCGCCGCGCCCTGCGTCGAAGACGCGTGGCTGCGAGACGGCGAGAACGTCGGGTCGCGAGCGATGATGGAGGCGCGAGCGCAGGAGCGCCGTGCGCAAGAGTGCGCAAGAAGGCCGCGACAACGCTCGCGCGGTCTGCGGACTTGTCCGCAGACGCGGACGCGGACCGACGGCCCGCGCTGGCTATCATCCCGGCCCCGATGCGCGAGCGCGCCGCGATCCTCACCGGCGGCCTGTACGCCACTTCGAACGCCAAGACCGCGCACGGGCTCGTGCGTGGCCCCAGCCGATTCGAGCTCGTCGGCCTGGTCGACGCCGCCAGCGCCGGTCGCGACGCGGGCGATGTGCTCGACGGGGTTCCGCGCAACATCCCGATTCACGCGACGCTGGGCGAGCTGCTCGCGCGCGGCCCGAGCCCCGCCTGGCTGGTGATCGGCGTGGCGACTTCGGGTGGAGTGCTCCCGCCCGAGTTGCGCGCGGTGGTGCTGGAGGCGCTCGAGCGCGGCATCGGCGTTGTGAACGGCCTGCACGAGCTGGTCGGCGACGATCCGCACTTCTCCGCGGCCGCGCGCAGCAGCGGCGCGCGCATCGTCGACATCCGCCGCCCCAAGCCGCGCCGCGAGCTCCACTTCTGGAGCGGCGCGATCGCCCAAGTGCGCGCGCCGCGCGTTGCGGTGCTCGGCACCGACTGCGCGCTCGGCAAGCGCACCACCGCGCAACTGCTGGTCGCCGCCTGCGCCTCGCGCGGCCTGCGCGCCGAGATGATCTACACCGGTCAGACCGGCTGGCTGCAGGGCGCGCGCTTCGGCTTCGTGCTCGATTCGACGCCCAACGACTTCGTCTCGGGCGAACTCGAGCACGCCATCGTGAGCTGCGACAGCGAGCTTGGGCCCGACGTGATCTTCCTCGAGGGCCAGTCGGCGCTGCGCAACCCGTCGGGCCCGTGCGGCGCTGAACTGTTGCTCTCGGGGGGCGCGCGCGCGGTCGTACTCCAACACGCGCCCGGCCGCGAGTTCTTCGACGACCAGGAGCACCTGGGCCAGCGCATTCCCTCGATCGCGTCCGAGCTGGAGTTGATCGGGATGTACGGCGCGCGCGTGCTCGCGCTGACGCTGAATCACGAGCACCTGACGCCCGCCGAGCGCGAACTCGCTCGCGAGCAGCTCCAACGCGAGAGCGGCCTGCGCGCGGTCTATCCGTTGCTCGAAGGCGTCGACGCCGTCGCCGAACTCGTCGCGCGACACGTCGCAGCGACTTCCGCGCGCTAGCGATGCTGCAAGTACGCCACCGACGGGTGAAGCTGGCGTTGACCCGGCCCTACGCTGTCGCGGGCGGCAGTTGGGACGGCGCTGAGATGGTGTTCGTCGAGTTGCGCGACGAGCGCGGCGCGCGCGGCTGGGGCCAGGCCTCCCCCGCCGAGGAAGTGACGGGCGAAAGCGCTGCGGCGAGCGAACGAGCACTTGCAGCTCTGTCGCGCGAGCTGCGCGACGAGGTGGCGCTCGAGGGTGCGTTGGACACGCTCTCGGGCACGCCTGCGGCGCGCGCGGCGCTCGACATGGCGTGGTGTGATCTGCGCGCACGACGCGCCGGAGTTCCGCTGGTCGATCAGCTCGGCCGCAGGCTCGCACCGCAGCCGACTTCGGTCACGATCGGACTCAAGGGACTCGCCCAGACCCTCGCTGAAGCGCGCGAGTACGTCGCGCGCGGCTTTGTGGCGCTCAAAGTGAAGACAGGCGTCGACGTCGAACTCGACCTCGAGCGCATCGTGCGGCTGCGCGAGGAACATGGCGCCCGGCTCGCTCTGCGCGTCGACGCCAACGGCGGCAACGACGAGCGCGCCTGGCGGCGCTTTGCGAGCTGCATCGACGCGCTGGACCTCGAACTCGTCGAGCAGCCCACCGCGCGCGGCGATGAGGACTGCTGGCGCGCCGTCGACGAGCGCTTGCGCGCCCGCATCGCGGCCGACGAGAGCGTGCACGACCTCGCCGAGCTGGAGCGCTGGATCACAAGCGGCGCGCCCTTCGGCTGCGTGAACATCAAGCTGATGAAGTGCGGCGGAGTTCGGCCCGCGCTCGAGCTCGCGCGCACGTGCGAACGCGCCGGGCTCAGCGTGATGTGGGGCTGCATGGACGAGAGCGTGCTCGGCATCGCAGCCGCGTTGCACGCCGCCTACTCCAGCGCTGCGACACGCTTCCTCGACCTCGACGGCAGTCTCGATCTCGCCGAAGACCCTTTCGAGGGCGGCTTTGCGCTCGCCGAGGGCGTGCTCGACACGCTCCCCGGTCCAGGCTTGAGCGCGGCGGCGCGCGACACGCTCTTCGACTGAGCGGCGGAGCTTCTTGCGCAGCTACGGCGCGAGCACAACGCACAGACCGTCCGAGAGGTTCGTGCCGCCCGGCGCGCCAGAGTCGCGGAACCAGGCTTGGAGAAACACGGCTTCGCCTCCGCCGAACGGCTGACCGAGCGAACCGGGATTTGCCTGCAAGTAAGCGAGGAAATCCAGCGATAGCGAGCCGTTGCACGCTCCAGCGCTGCCTCCAGACGAGAGCAGGGGCAGGCGCTGCGTCGGAGGTCGGACGCACAGGAAGCTCGAGCTCCCGCTGAGCCACGGAAGCGCCGCAGCGCCGCGCGTGCCGTAGAACAAGAGGCCTGACTTCTGGCCTTCGACGCCGCTCGCGGACACGGTGAAGCCCGCCGGTTGTGCGACGCTCGCGAGGCCCGTGGCGGCCATGGCCGGCGTGCACCCGTTCGAAGTGGTTCCCGCCGTGCAGTAGCTGAGCGAAGGCGATCCGCAGGGCGTAAGCGGCGTGGCTTCATTCACAAAGCCAAGCGCCGAGCCGATCAGCGCGCCGCTGTTGCCGCCGCCGCTGTTGTCGAAGGCGTTGCTCGCGTTGAAGTCGCAGTACAAGAGCAGCCCCGCCTCCTGCCCGGTCAGCTTGCAGCCCGACAGCAGCGCGATCGCGTTCACGTCACGGGCGTGATCCCAGACGCGCAGCTCGTCGATCTCGCCCGAAAAGCGCCGCAAGAAGCCAGCGCCCAGATTCGATGCGCCGACCAGGACGTCTTCGGGCCCGTAGTAGACCGTGCTGAAGCTCGTCGACCCCGCCGCGTCGACTTGGCCGTCGATGTACAGCGCGAGGGTGCTGCCGTCGAAGGTCATGGCCACGTGCCTCTCGACGCCGACCGGAAGCGTCGTGTTGCTGTACACGAAGGCGCCGATCGAACCCGGCGTGTTGACCACCATCGCGTACAGGCGCGACGTGCTCGGCTCCCAGCCGAGCGCCCAACTGCACAGGTAGCTGCCGACCGTGTTCTCGATCGACTTGGAGAGGATCGTCGCTCCGAAGGCGGTGTTCGTCTGCCCGAACCCGTTGCCCGTCGGTCGAACGCGCGCCTCGAGAGTGAAGCGCTGCGGTTCGAGCGAAGCAGCGTCGGGAATGCGCACGTACGACGAGTTGGACGTCGACGTGTTCGTGAGGCTGAGCTCCTTGCCTTGCGCCGAGGCGCTGGAGGCCACAGATGCGGTCAGGAGTGCGCCCGTGGCGAGGGCGTTCAGCGGCGTGCGGCGGAGCTTCGACATGGTGGTGATCCGGGGTGGTTCAGGGTGCTTCGTGGGAGCAGTGCGTCGCAGTCTCGATCCCGGAGCGGGAGAGCCCGTTACACGGCCGTTCGCTATTTCCAGGCGCGGCGGACTCTCGCGCGCAGCTCGCACCCTCGCAGCGGCCCTTGCACTGCCCGCAGCGGCTGTCGCACGCCCCACGCCCGAGCAACTTGGCTCAACGTGCGCTGTAATGGTCCCGACGAACTCAGGGCATGGACCGTTTCTCGAACGACTGGAGATTGGTCTGGCAAGGCACTCCCGCAATGGCGCTCGCGGTGAGCGAGCGTTTGCAGAGTGAAGGCCTGCGCACCTTCGTCCCCGACCAGAACGTGCGCATCCTCGAACCCTGGAAAACCGGGGGCAACGTGTTCGAGCTGCGCGTGCTGGTCGCCCGCGAGGACTTCGAGCGTGCGCGCGAGTTGCTCGAACTCGACGGCGCCGCGGCGAACGAGGAACTGCGCGTCCCGCCGGAAGACGTTCCCGATCCGCGCTTGGTCCGGGCGCGCCGTCTGGGAGAGGGCCTGATCATCGCCGCGGCGCTGGTGTGCACGGCGCCGATCGCACTGTTCATCGCGCCGCGCTACTTCGGGCTCGTCAAGCAGGTCGGCGTCGCGCCGCGCCGCTATCGAGTGGTGCAGGTCGCGACGGCGCTCGCAGCGTTCGAGGTGGTCGCTCTCACGGCGATCGGCATCCTCAAATGGACGTGAGCGCACGTCCGTTCGCTGCAAACAGCCCGCCGGCAGAACTGCAGAGCCCGTGGACGTGTCGCCCCCATTGTGAGCAGTCCACACACGGGTCGCGCCTCAGTCCGCAGGCTGAAGCTGCGCTCGGGCGCATGCGCGTCGAGTTGGGTCGCGAGCGCAACGAACAAGCGCAATTCCCCGCGCCGAGCGCGCTCGATCACGTGACCGCTTCGCTGGCGCGCCGCTGGTGCACTAGCCAGACGACGCCGCGCGTCCTTGGGTCACGTAGATCTTCGGCGCGCTCGCGATTTCGAGCGGCATCAGAAGCTGACTGCGTTGTTTGTTGAGGAAGCCAAGCCCGAACGAGTCACGCGCAGCAGGTGCAAGCCGTAGCGTTGGCGAAGCGTCGCCGCCGGGTCACCAGTCCAGGTGGTTCCCGACTTGGTGCTGCACCACTCGCGTGGACACGTCGAAGTGCTCGGCGGCAGCGTCGAGCGCGTCTTCGGAGCGATCGCCGCCTAGGAAGTGACTCAGTCCTTCGACCGGGCACAGAAGTTCCGCAGCGAAGGCTCGCTGCGCCTTCTGTCGCGCGGTCTTGAGTCGGGTGACGGGATGCCACCGGTCACTCTCGGGTGCCGCGGCCAAGTCCCCCATCACGCGCGCTAGCTCGAACCGCCGGGAACGCGGGTCGCGCGCACGCAGCAGCAAACGCAACTGGTCATCGCGGCGGACAGCGAGTCCCGCCGGAAGCCAGTCGAGCTTCGAATCAGCTTCGAGGACACCCGCGTTCAAGCCGAGCAGCGCGAGCAGATCCGAAGTCTGCAACTCATCCGACCCGAGCCCGCGCCGGGAGCGCAGAGCGCGGGCTGCCGCCATGCCGCGTTCCCAGGGTACGGCGCCCGAGTTTTCCGCGCTCGAGCGACTGGCGAAGAGATCGCGCTTCATCGCGGCGTCCAGCCTCGCGATGCACCCCGCTCCGTTTCGAGTTGCCGTTCGCAACTGCTCCACGATCCTCGTTACATCCCTGCCCGCGAGAGCAGTCGCCAACTCATGAGTCGCGGCGGCACCGGCCTCGGACTGCAAATCAACGAGTGCCGACAGGGTCTCTACCGGCGCCTCGTCGGCGTCGCATCCCAAGAGAGCTTCAAGACGCCGCCCTTGGGCCTCCCCTGGTGTCGAACGCTCTCGACTTACGTCTGACCAGAGTGCCTCCAGCTCTGTTCCGCGTAGGTGCTCATCGTTCAGCCGCGCGAGCACCATCTGAACGAACGCCGAAACTGCTCCCTCGAAGTTGGAGCGGGCTACGTCTTGGACAGCGTTCGCGAGATACCGAACCGGCTGCTTGGCGGTTGGATCCGTGGAGCGGGACTCGATCGCCACCGTTTCACCGTCAGAGACCGCGCAGATGTTGGGCCAGAGGTAGCCTCCACCAACAGAGGTCCATTCGTGCGACGCGCGCCACTCGTAGTCGAGTTCAGACTCGGTGCGCCTTGGCTCCCAGCACAGCCGCCACCAGTTCGCGGCAAACCACATGGCCAACGGATACATCGAAACGTGGACATACTGGGACGTGGAACGCGACCACTCGCTTTCGTTGCGCGTGACGCAGATGCCACCAACGGTTACCCGCAGCAGACCACGGGTCGCAACATCTTCACGCGTTCCCAGACCTCCGCCGAGCCACTCGACGATGTTGATGTCGATTTCGGTCACTGGAGTTCGCTCCAACGCTTCAACACGAACGGCCTCAGCGGATCGTCCTCCGGCATCGGATACCCGTGGTAGACGCCGGCGCCCTCCCACTGGGCCTCGAGCGGCGCGCCGTCTTGTGTGACGGCCCAGACGTTGAACGGCCACTCGCCCTCGAATCGGTCAGACACCAAGCCGCTCGCAAGCCCCGTCTTCAGCAATCTCTCCGCTTCCGCGCGCTTGAAGATGCCAGCATCATCGCACAACGACTTCCCCACTCGAGGCAGAGCCGGCGGACTCAGTCCGAAGTCGCCAGGGCTGCGCTTGTGCTCAGCGTTTCCGCCATAGCGAACGCGGTCAGCCAGTGTGCACAGTTGCTCGCGCAGCGCTTCGGCTCGCGCGCGCGGGAGGATCCGACGCTTCGGGTTGAACTTGTGAGCACGGGGCTTCATCGCGACTTCCAATGGCTACGGGCAAGCCCGCGCCGACTCCTGGATTCTACCGGTACGCGGGTTCTCGCGCTCAGCCCAAGCCCAGCACGCGCTTGTAGAACGGCGTGAGGCGCGTCGCGTCGCCGGTGAAGAGGATGTTGTCCATCACCCACTGCGGCGCGCGCTCGGCGGCGACCATGCGTTCGAAGAGCTGCTTCATGTAGCTCCAGTACGCGTCGTCCTTGTACTTGCCGAAGAACACGACGGGACCGCGCTCGACCATGCCGAGCTTCATGTCGGTCAGCGTGAGGCCGACCTCTTCGAGCGTGCCCAGGCCGCCGACGCAGAACACGGTGAAGCTGGCGATGTCGAACCAGCGCTGGCGGTTGTGGCGGTTGCGGTCCTGGAAGCACTGGTAGAAGTGCGCCGCCTTGTTGGTGCCCTGGTCGATGGTCTCGATGTAGTTCGCGCCGACCAGCAGGCCCTGCTCGAGCGCGATGTCGGTGCCCTGCTGCATCGCACCCGGCCCGCCGCCGGTGAGGATCGCCACCGCGCCGCCGAAGAGCTCCTTGATCTGCACCAGCAGTTCGCGCAACCCGTCGGCGTGCTCCTGGTTGAGCTTGGCCGCCGAGCCGTAGACCGCGACGACCAGCGAGTTGCGGAAGCGCTGCTCGCTGCCGGGCTCGACGAAGTACCCGCGCAGGCCGCGGAAGGCGTGACTGGCGACGTGCCGGCGATCGTCGTGCAGCCACAACACCTTGGCGCCGAGCGCTTCGTAGTCCGCCAGGCGCGTGTGGTCGTGGCCGGAGAAGAACTGGCCATGCTCGAACGACGCGCGCCGGAAGATGATCCCGCCGATGCGCTTGTGGAGGATCGCGTTGCAGATCGAGATGTGCTCGATCAGGTTGGGGAAGTACTCGAGCAGGAGCCACTGCTGCTTGCCCTCGGGCGCCTGTGTGAGCGCGCGCGTCGCGAACTGGTCGGCGTCGGTCCCCGCCACTGAGTAGTCGAGGGTCGAGCGGAAGCTCGCCAGCGCGCGCTTGCCGCCGCGCGGCTCGGGCCGCGTCGAGACGATCGACGGCAGGCGCTGCTCGATGATCGCGTTCAGGTCTTCGACCACGAGCAGCGGACGATGCTGGTAGCTGCGCTCCGCCGAGGGCGGCATGTTGGTCTCGTAGTAGGCCGCGAGCGCTTCGTACGAGGGCGCGCTCGGCTCGCGCTGCTGGCTAGCGAGTTCGTCGAGCTTGGGCGCGGCGAACAGACGCGTGGAACCCAGCTTCTCGTCCGCCGTGTACATCTTGGCGGTCACGAACGGATTGACGATCTGGCGCGTCGAGCTGTTGCTGATCTCGAGGAACACGCGCGTGCCGCGCGTTGCGACCGGATCGAGCACGATGGCGTGCAGGTGCTTGCCGTGCGCGCCGGCCACGGGATTGATCACCGCGTAGTGCTTGTGCAGGAACATCGAGCACGACGTGATCAGCCCTTGTCCGGCGGGGATCACCAGATTGTCGACGCTGCGCGGGATCTGCAGCCGGTTGAGGATGCTCTTGCCGCCCTCCTGCGTCAGGATCGCGAGCGCATCTTCGAGCGAGAGCTTCTTGGAGAGCTGGTAGAGCAGTTTGTGCGTCTGGATCGTGAACGAGCCGTCCGCGCCGATCGAGTAGCCGCTCGGCAGTTGGAACTCGTTGCGCTCGAGCTCGGCGTAGATCTCGTCGCTCGAGAGCTGATTCTCGGGCGCGCACAGCACCAGTCGCCCCAGCCGCAGGTCGCGGATGATCAACGAGTCGAGGAAGCGCTCGATGCCGTAGTCCTGGACGTTCGCGGAGATCCGCGCCGTCAGATAGGCCTTGCCGTTCTCGAACTGGATGCGACTGGTCGGCTCGACGTCGATGCCCAGCCGCGCGATGCGGCTGCGCGCGGCGAAGGCCACGTGCTCGGCCCGGCCCTCGCAACGGCTCTTGAAATCGGCGCTGACGCGGAACTCGATCACCGCGTCGAGCGCGGCCTCGCCGCTGCGGCTCGACTCGACCTTGCGCACGATGCCGTCGGGGGTTTCCGGGGTCTGGTAGCGAATGGCGGGGGCGGTCATCGGTGGGTCCGTCGTCAGTTGGCTCGTGGGGCCCCGGCGCGTCGGTCGCGGCGCGGGGAACCGAGCGTGATACGCGATCGGTCAGATCGAATCGAGTCCCCAGGCGAACAGGGGCAGCGGCAAACCGTCGAGCGAAAGGCCCGTGGCGCGCGCCAGGGCGTCGACGCGTGTTCGACGTCCGCGAGCGGGGATCAGAACGTCGAGCAACTCGCCCGCTTCGATCGCGAGCGCGCCGCGGGGGCCGCTCAAGAGCACGCGTGCGGCGCCGCCCTGCGACTCGACTTGCGACTCGAGTGAAACGCTGCCCTGCGGGCCCGCGAGCGCCCCCAGCAACGCGGCGGCGGCGTGCAGGTCGAGGAGCTTGCCTTGCGCCAACACGCCTTCGGCGCACGCGATTCCGCCGCCGCGCAAGCGCTCGTGGAGCGTGCGCGCACTCGGCGGCGTGAGCAGGTACGTCGGCCCTTCCTCGCCGCGCGCCTGGGCCCGCTGCATGTGCGCGCGAGTCAGCGCCACGACGTCTTCGTCGGCGCCGGACCACTCGTGGACCGTGCGTGCAAAGTCGCCGCCGCGGCCCAGACACGAGTAGGCGACGACATCGCGTGAGCGCTGCAACACGAGCGTCTCGATTCCAGGGCCGGCGAGCAGCGCGCGCGTCTCCTCGAGCGAACGATCGACGCGCTCTCGGTGCATGCCGTAGAGCCGGTGGATCGCGGCCCAGTCGTCTGGTCCTGCCGCGCGAATCCCGTTGGTGCCGCACAGCCGGCCTTGCTGCCAGCTCTCGAGCACGAAGTCGATTTCGCAGCCCACGGGCGTCCAACCGCGTTCGTCGTAGAACACCGGATCGTCGGCCCACAAGAGCGCCAGCCAGCAGCCGTCTTGCGCCAGCGCGCGCTCGGCCGCACCGAGCAATTCGGTGGCAAGGCCGCGACCGCGGTGCTCGGGATGGGTCGCGACCGAACCGATCAGGCCGACGCGCACGGTGTGCGGCCCGACCACGAAGTCGCGCACGATGGCGGCGCAGGCGCTCACCACTTGTCCCTGCTCCTCGATCGCCAGCACGCGACCGGGAAAGCGCGCATCGAACACCAGCGGATACTCACCCGCGAGCGGGCGGCCGCCGCGCAGCACCTGCTCCATCAGCGCGACAGCTCGCGCCCTAACGCTCTGCGCCAGTTGCTCCATGTTCGCTTGCGAGCCTATCCGCACGTCGCGCGGGATCGTCTCGGAATCCGCGGGCGCTACGCGCGCTCGCCCTCGAGTCCAGAGGGCTTTTCGAGCTGCGACGCGCGCCAAGCCTCGATCAACTGGTCCTTGAGATTGAGCATCTGCTCGAGCGAGATGCGCGCGTTGTCGACGGCCCCTGCGAGATCGTCTTTCGAGAGGTCCTGGTGGCTCTCGACTTCGAGCGCGTGGGCGCGCTGGTCGAGCTCGTCGAGCAGCGCCTTGAAGGCCAGGGCGCCGCGCTCATCCCGCGCCGCCGCGCGCTGCGGCAAAGGGCCAGAGGTCGCGTCGACAGAACGAATGGGCAGCGGTTCATTCATGGGCGGTTCACCCAGGTTGTCGGCGGCTACCGCAGGAAGTTGAGCAGCGAAGTCTGCAAGAGTCGCGCGCTGGTCGCCTGCGCGAGCTGCAACGTCTGCTCGGAGCGGGTCATGTCCAGCGCGACCTGCGCGAAGTCCACGTCCTCGACGCCCGACAACAGTCCGCGCACGGCGATCTGCTCGTCGTCGAAGGAGCTCTCCAGGCTCGACGCACGCGCCGAGAGCGAGCCCAGCTCGCCGGTCGCGATCTGGAGGTTCTCGTGGTTGCGGTCGAGTTCGCCCAGCCAGATGTCCAGGCGCTCGCGCAACTCGCGCGGATCGAGGCCGTCGCCGTTTTCGAGGTCGTCGACGATGCCTTGAAGCGTGTCGAAGATGTTGACCGCCCCGGCGAAGGTCACCAGCTCGACTCCAGCGCGGTGGATGCCGGTGGTGTCCAGGTGCAGCACCGTCGCGCCGCCATCGGCGGTCAATTGCAGGTCGGTCTCGGTCAGCGTGATCGGCGTGTAGTTCGCGCCGTCGAGCGAAATCGAGCCCGCGCCGGTCAAGGTCGCGCTCACAGCGGCGCCGGTCCAGCCCGAGAAGTCGATGAAGACCTCGGCGCCGTTCTCGTTGGCGATGCGCACGGACTGAGCCGACGGCGAGCCGACGGCCGGGAGTTCGACCGCTGCACCGGCCCCAAGGCGCGCCGTGTTGGCCACCGGATCGACGACCAGGGTGTGCGCGCCGAGGATCGTGTCGTTGGCCCCGCCCGCGGCGAGGTTCAGCCCGGCGCCCAGACCTGCCGGCGTCGTGGTGTCGTGGCGCACGCGCAGGTACACGTAGCCAGACCCTTGATTGGCGGACGCGCCCGCGCCGACCCCGGTCAGACCAGAGAAGCCCGCGCCGCTGCGCGCCTTCGCGGCGAAGATCTCGTCGCCCGGGAGCGTCACGTCGAGTTTCGAATCGAGCCCCACCAGCACTTCCTGGATCTGGCGCGAGCCGACGTACTCGACACTGTTGACCCCAGCGCGCGTGGTCTGTTCGAAAGGCGCACTCGAGGAGTTGGCGCCGCCGAACAAGTAGCGATTGCCGGTGCGGGCGTTGGCCACTTCGAGCATTCGATCGCGGATCAGTCGAATCGAATTCCCCAGCAACCGTCGGTCGTCTTCGGACTGCGTGCCGTTCATCGCGGCGAGCAGGGTCGAGCGCGCCTCCGCCAGCATGCCGCCAGCGTCCTGCAGCAGGCTCGAGCCCGTGTCGAGCATCACGCGCGCGCCTTGAACGGCGGTCTTGTAGCGCTCGCTCGCGGCGATCTGACGCTTGTACGACAGGCTCAGCGAGGCGCCGACCGGGTCGTCCGAGGGCCGCACGATGCGCCGGCCGGTGGCGACCTGCTCCTGGGCGCGCACCAGCCGCGCGAAGTTGGCGGACAGCCCGCGCTGAAGCTGCGAGAAGGTGGCTTGCTGCGTGGGGCGGATCGTCATGGCTAGATGATGTTGAGCAGCTCGGTCATCACATCGTTCACGACACGCAGGTACTGCGAAGCGAGGTTGTAGGCCTGCTCCTGCTCGATCATGCGCACCAGCTCTTCGTCGGTGTTGACCCCCGAGACCTGGTCGCGACGCGCCTCGAGTCCGTCGAGGAGGAACTGCTCGGCGTCGCGCGCGCCGGTTTGCGAATCGATTTCGAGCGCGACCGAACTGACGATGTCCGCCAGGTGCTCGTCGAGCGAGGCGCCGTCCAGGGAACTGAGTCCGCGCGACTCGACCTGCAGCAACGCCAGCACGGCCGCCCCGTCGCCCGCGGCGCCGGAGTACGAAGCAGCCAGGCGCGTGTTGTCGCGCACGATGTCGGGATTCACCGCGAGCGTGCCGGCGTCGCTCCCGACGAACAGCGAGTTCAGGCCGAGCGCCACGAGCACGTCGGACGAGTCCGCGTCCGCGACCACGTCGATTCGGAACAGGTCGTTGTTGCTGGCCGACACGGAGCCGAAGCCGAAACTCGCCTTGACTCCGTTCAGCACATCGAGCTCGTCGCCTGGCGAGTAGCCCGGGCCGACGTCGAGATCGGTGAGCTTGGTTCCGCTGGCGTCGAAGACCTCGATACGCAGACCCGGCGTCGTCCCGATCACGCCGTCCATGTTCGGGCGGAAGATGTACTCGCCGTTGCTCTGCCCGGTGTACGTGCCGCTGATGCGCGGAGCGACGACGTTGTCCTGGCCGACGACCGTGGTTCCAGCGCTCCAGCCGAAAGCCGCTGCTGCCGTGCCGCCCGCGAGTTGGAAGGTCTGGGTCGATCCGGCGCCCGCCGTCTGCAGCACCAGGGCGCCAGCGACTTCACTCGCGACCAGTCCGCTGGAGCTGAAGGCGGCGTTGGCGTTGAGCACGGCCGCAACTTCCGCCGCCGTCGCTGCGCCGACCTGCGCGAAGTCCGTGCTCGAGAACGAGACCGAAAAGGCCCCGCCAGGACCGTTGAAGTCGAGCGTGTCGCCCACGGCGAGCGCGAACGGCTCGGCGTTGGAGCTGGCCAGCGATGCTCGACCGCCGCCGAAGCTCCCGATGCCGTCGGGTGACGCGTCGAGCCGCGGCGAGAAGTCGAAGCGATGGCCCGCGTTCGCCACGAGCTGCATGCGGCCCTGGCTGTCGATGCTGGCCGAGAGGTTCGCGATCGAGTTGAGCTGCGTCACCAGACTCGCGGCGGTCGTGCGCGCGGGATCGATGTCGAGCACGTGCTTTTCGAGCTCGCCGCTCGCGTCGTCGACGACGTTCACATACAGCCGACCCGCCGTGATCGGAAAGGGAAGCCCGGCCTGGGAGAGCAGCTCGTCCGAGACATCGCCGTCGAGGTCGACATCGTTCAGCACGTTCGCGGCGCTCAGCGCGCGGAACGAGCCGCTGGTGGGAACGCCCGTCGAGTGGACCCGATTGGCTTCGAGGATCAGGCTGCGCGCGAGCTCGTCGACCTGTCCGCGGAACGCCGGCAGTTGGCCGCGCAGCATCGACAAGAGTCCTCCCAACGCGCCGCCGCCGGGGTCCACGGGCTGGCCGGCAACGTTCAGTTGGACATTGCCCGTCGCGGGATCGCCGCCCAGCGACATCGACTCGACCGTCGTCGGGCTGACCAGGATGCGGCCGCCGACGAGCACGCGCACAGCGCCGCGCTGGTCCTCGACGGCGCGAACGTCCACGTACTGAGATAGCTCCTTGAGCGCCTGGTCGCGCGAGTCGCGCAGGTCGTTGGCGGTCACGGTGCCGACTTCGCCGGCGCTGATCTGCTGGTTGAGCTCTCCGATGCGCTCGGCCAGCACGTTGACCCGCTCCACGTTGGACTGCAGACGCAGGAACGTGTTGCGCTCCAGGTCGAGCGAGCGCGTCGCCAGCGAGTTGACCTGACTCACGAAGTTCACACTCGACTGGATCGCGCCGGTGCGCAGCACCGAGTCCTCCGGCGCCGTCGAGAGCGAGGAGTACGACTGGAACATCTGGCGCAACAACGCGGGTGCGCCGCTGTCGCTCGTCCCGCCGAGGAAGCTCTCCAGATTCGAGAGCGTGTCCAGGCGCGCGTCGATGCGCGCCAGGGACGAAACTTGAGTGGTGATCCGCGCGTGCAGGAGCAGGTCGACCGTGCGATTGACGACGTCGGCCTGGACACCCGACCCTTGCAACAGGCCGCGCATGCGCAGCGGCGTGCTGGCCGAGGTGCCCAGCGTCTGGCGCGAGTAACCCGGCGTGCTGGCGTTGGAGACGTTGTGTCCGATCGTCTCCAGGTGCGCCTGCGAGGTGAGCAGCGCCTTGAGTCCGATGTTGAGTCCCAGGGACGACATGGGTTCAAGCCTCCGCGTCGACGACGGTTCCAGCGTCGACTCTGGGGGAGAGCGCATCGGCGCCCAGACACGCTCGGACGATCTCGTTCGACAGGCGCGAGTGCAGACGTGCGGCCGCAGCCGTGCGCCGTGCGAGGCGCTGCGCCTTGCGCGTTGCGCGTTGCAACTCGGCGCGTTGACGCGCGAGCCGCTCGCCGTCGGCGGCGGCGCGTTCGGCGATGCTGGCCAGCGTCAAGGTCTGCGGCGCGACGCCCCAGACCTGCGCGAGCCGCGCGACCAGCTCCTCGCGGCGGCGCGAGCGCGTCGAGCTGGCCGCGAACTGCGCTTGCAGGGCGTGGCTGGCCGACTCGATCGCGGGCCGCGAATGGGACAGCAGCGCGCGCTCCTGATCTTCGAGCAACGCGATCAAGCGTCCCTGCGCACCGAGTTCCTCCTGCACGTAGGCCTCGAGCTGACGCAGCCAGGTCGTAGCGCTGCTCATCGCAACCCCTTGTTGGTCGGTCCCTGGGTCGTGTCTCCCGGACTCGCTTGTGCATGCGCGCCGCCGCCCAGCGAGACGCGCACCGACTGGGCGAGGTCGAAGATGTTGTCGCGGGCGAGGCTGCGGCCGAGGGTCTCGTCGAGCCAGCCCTCGAACACGTCCGAGCCCGCGCCCTCGCCGAAGAAGCCCTGCTCGACGCCGCGGCGCATCTCGCGCACGAGCATCGTGGCGAGCAACTCCTCGAAGCGTTGGGCCGCCTCGTCGACCTTGCCTGCGCGCGCGCGATCGCCGGCCGCGGTGGCCTGCGCCAACTCATCGGGCCGAGCGAGCGCGCCGGCCTGCGCGATCATCGAGTCGCTCTGCATGGCTCACATCCTCCTGACTTCGGCGAGCAACATGCCGGCCTGGTGCATGGCGTCGAGGATCATGATCAGCTCGCGCGGCGAGAGGCCCAGCACGTTCAGCACGTCGACGACTTCCTGCAGCGAGACCGCTCCGGGAATCTCGACCAGTCCATTGCTGTCTTCGCTGACCTTGATGTCGGTGCGCGGATTTTGTTGGGTCTGACCGCCCGAGAGCGGACCGGGTTGGCTGGTCTCAGGCGACTCGGCCACCGAGACCGTCAAATTGCCCATCGCCACGGCGCCGGGTCGCAGACGCACGCCTTCACCCATCACGATCGTGCCGGTGCGCTCGTTCACGACGACGTAGGGTTGCACTTGCGGCGTGATCTCGAGGGTCAGAATCGACTCGAGGAACGCGACATGGGCGTTCTGCGGCAACTCGCCGGGGACTTGCACTTTCACAGTGCGTCCGTCCGTCGCCGCTTCGGCCGCCGCGGGATAGACCGCGTTGACGGCCTCGCAGATGCGCACGAGGTTGGTGAACGAGCTCTGCGAAGGACGGAGGTCGAGGTAGATGAAGCCGTGGTCGCTGACGATCTCGACCGGCACCGAGCGTTCGACCTTGCCGCCGCCGGCGATCGTGCCGACCGTCACGTGGTTCTTCGAAACGCTGGCGCCCTGCCCGCTCGCAAGAAAGCCGCCCACGTCCACCGGCCCCGACGAGGTCGCATAGACAACGCCGTTGACGTCGGTGAGCTCCGTGAAGAGCAGCGTTCCGCCCTGCAGACTCTTGCAGTCCCCCAGTGTCGAGACGCGCACGTCGATCTTGCGCCCGGCCTGGATGCCCGGCGGCAACTTGGCTTCGACGCGCACGAAGGCCACGTTCTTCGGCGCGAGGTTGTTCACGTCGATGCGCACGCCCGCCACGCGCAGCACGTTGTCGACGAGCTGGCGCGTCATGTTGGGAGAGTCGCCGGTGCCCGACAGTCCGGTCACCAAGCCGATTCCGAAGATGTCGTTCTCTTCCTGACCGCGCACGTCGCAGACCGTTTGAACGGTCGTGGTGATCGATTGCCCCGACGCGCCGCGCCCGGGCTTGGGCACGAAGCGCTCGCCGCGTTCGTACTCGGCGGTGGAGCGCGTGCTCGGCTGAGCGGGCGCCTGCACTCCGCCTTGACCGAGCCACAACGACGGGTCCTGCGCGGCGTCGATCGGACGGGCGACGTCGATCTGCGGCGACTGCGGTGACGACGGGGCCTGCACCGTCGGCGACTCCGCGGCGGCGCCGGTGAGCTTGGCGATCAGCTCGCGCCGCGCCGGTCGCGACGGACCGGAGGTGTTCGGACGTGTTCCGTTCGAGCCGCCGCCCGAGCCCGGCGCAGGCGGACGCGCCACCGGCGGCGCGACCGGTCGCGAAGGCCGCGCACGACGCGTCTGTGCTTGCGCCGGCGCCGGCGTCGACTCCTGCGCGAGCGAGGCGCAAGCCAGCATCGCGACCGCAATCCACACCAAGGTTCTCATCGCGCGTGCTCGCCTCAGAAGGGCCACAGCCAGGAGATCGCGTCGTGGAACCAGCGGCCGACGCCCGTGCGGTTGGTGTGGTGCGTCATCGGGCCCGAGCCCTTGTAGAGCACCTGCGCGTTGGCCACGAGTTCGCTGGTGACCGAGTTGTCGGCCCCGATGTCGAAGCGCCGCACTACGCCGCTGAACTCGATCAGCTTGGTCTCCTGGTCGATGCGGATCTCGCGCCGGCCGCTGATCACCAGATTGCCGTTGGGCAGCACATCGACGACGACTGCGGCCAGGCGCGCGGTGAACGCGCCGCTCTTTTCGTACTTGGCGGCGCCGATGAAGCCATCGGTGGAGTCGGCGTCGAGCTTGGGCAGCGTCGTGAACGCGTCCGGCTTGATGTCGAACAGGTTGATCTTGTAGTTGAGGTTGGTGGCTTTCGAGAGGTCGGAGGCCTCTTGATTGCGCACGTTCTGGTTCTCGCTGATGAGCACGGTGACCAGATCGCCGCGGCGCACCGCGATGCGCGCCGCCATCGGCGCACCGGGACTGTTGTCGGGGTCGTAGATCGAGCCTTTGCGGGCCTGCGCACTCGCAGGGAGCGCCGCAGCGACGAGAGCCAGGATCGTGAGGAGTGTTTTCATGCTGTGGGATTGGGCTCAGCCTTCGCGCGCCAGGTCGATCACCGCCAGTTCGCGCGACTGGACGACGGCGTTGATGTTCTTGCCTGAGTCGAGCAGCGTGACTCGGATGCGGTCGCCGGCGCGGCCGTCCTGGTCGGCGCTGGCAGCCACGCGCGCCGTGATGGCGCCGCGGCGAATCTCGAGGAACAGCGTGTCGCCCCGCTTGACCAGCGTGTCGAGCGCGACGTCGGAGCTCTTGAGCATCGCGCCAGCCGCCATGTCGCGCGCCGCCTTCACGCCCCGCTGGAGCTCGAGCGGCGCCGGCGACTCGCCGCCCGTCGTGAGCGCCACGCGCTTGCGTTCGAACAGCTCTGGGGTGAGCGCGTCGCCGGCCTTGATGGCGTTCTTGAGCACGTTCACCTCCTGATAGAGCGTCACGCGCCAGTTGCTCCACACCGTGCGGTAGAGCTGACCGTCGACCGTGATGCGGATCGGGACGTTGAGCACTCCGGCGCGCACCTGTGGTTCGGCGATCACCGCACGCAGATCGAGCGGCGAGTTGCTGGTGGGCACCTCGATGTCCGCCAAGCTCGACACGAGCTCGAGCTGAGCGTCACGGCCCTGCGTCCAGCGCACGATCTCGGCCTTCGCGACGGAGGTCAGCGCGGCGCCGGTGAGCAATTCCGTCGCCGGCAGGACTCGACAGGCGCTCGCGCCGACGACCGTGACGTCCACTCCGGTGAGCAGGCGCTCGACATCGGCCTCGAGCCGCTGCGCCGCGATCAGGCGGCTGTGCCCGGGCGCCGGCGCATAACCCAGCTTCAGCGCGCGCACGCGTTCGACTTCGGCCGCGTCGTCGCCCGCCACCGTGGCGATCGCCGACAGCTCGATTTCGGCCCCGCGCACGCGCGCCTGCGGTGAGAGCGTGAGCGTCACGCCACCCAGGATCAGACTCGCAAGGATGGTCATGGCGTCAGCGGATCATGTTGTTGACTTGACTCATCATCTCGTCGCTCACGCGGATCGCGCGGCTGTTGATCTCGTAGTTGCGCTGGGCCAGGATCAGCGCGACGAGTTCATCGACGGTCGAGACGTTGGCGCGCTCGAGATAGCCCTGACGGACCGTGCCTGTGCCGTCCACGCCCGGTGTCGCTTGCTGGGGCTGTCCCGAACTCGCCGTGTCCGAAAACAGGTTCGATCCCTGCGCCTTGAGGCCGCTGGGATTGGCGAAGCGGAACAAGCTGATGTTGGTGACCTGCTCGGGCAGACCCGAGTCGGAGCGCACTACCGAGACCGTCCCGTCTTCACCGATGATCACTTCGACCGCGTCCGGCGGGATCTGCACCGGCGGGTCGAGCGGGTAGCCCTCGCTCGTGACCAGCGTGTTCGAACCGTCTTGTCGGAAGCCGCCGTCGCGCGTGTAGCGGTACTCGCCGTTGCCCAAGCGCACGCGGAAGAAGCCCGCGCCGGCCAAGGCCATGTCCAGCTTGTTGCCCGTCGGTTGGAGCTCGCCCTGACGGAAGGTCTTGACCGAGCCGGCGATCTCGGCGCCGCTGCCGACTTGCAGACCGGTGGGCGACATCTGCGCGGCGGCAGTCGGCGCGCCCGGGCTGCGGATGGTCTCGTAGAGCATCTCGCGGAAGGCGAGCTCGTTCTTCTTGAACCCGGTGGTGTTCACGTTCGCGATGTTGTTGGCGATCGTGTCGACCTGCATTTGCTGCACCTTCATCCCGGATGCAGCGGTCATCAGCGCTCGGAGCATGGCTGTTGCGTTCCTGTTTCTCGAAAGCCTGGTTCAGCGACTACCGCGGAGCGGTCAGTCGGCGGTAGGTCTGGTCGATCGAACTGAGCACGCGCGCGCCCGACTCGAACTGTCGTTGCGCGGCGATGAGCGCGACCATCTCGTCCACGGCGGAGACGTTGCTCTGCTCGAGGTAGCCCTGACGCACCTGCGCGTCGGCCGCGCGCTCGACGGCGGTCGGAGGCGCGACGAAGAAGCCGCGCGCGTCGATGGTGAGGCTGGTCTTGTCCTCGTAGTCGACGACGCGCAAGCGTCCGACCTGGTTGAGGCCCTGGCGCACGAAGCCCTCGCCGTCGACCGTGATCTCGACACCCGCCGGATCGATCGTGCCGCGCGGGCCGGACCACACCACGGGCAGGCCTTCAAAGGTCTGGAGCGTGCCCTTGTCGTCGACGAAGAAGCGTCCGTCGCGGGTCAGCAGCTCGCCTTGCTCGCCCTCGACGGCGAAGAAGCCCTCGCCGGCGAGCGCCAGGTCATAGGTTCCCGCGGTCTGGCGCAGCGCGCCCTGCGCGAAGTTGTATTCGAGCTTGGTCGAGATCTCGCGCTCGACGCGGCCGCGCAACACGCGCTCGAACTCGCGCACCGACGCGGTGGTCTTCTTGAAGCCGTTCGAGTCGACGTTGGCGAGGTTGGCTGCGATGGTCTCGAGCCGCTTCTCGGCCGAGCGCATGGTCGTCACGCCTTGCAGGAGTCCTTCGTTCACGCCCTCCACGGACGCAACGTCGGCGCCAAGTGCTCACGCCCGCCGCCGAGCTGCGCCGCGCGTTCAGTCGGCGGCAGAGCGCGGAAAGTTCGTCCCGCGGCGGAAGGAACTTCGCGCAGCTTCGCCGCTCAGGCCTGCGGAGCGCGGACGGCTCGGTTGGAGCGCCAGACGCTCAGTGCGAGGCCCGCGGCCGTCGCCGGCAGCGCGTACCAGACGACGGCGTGTCCCAATTGCGGGGCGAACGCGCTCTTCTGGGCGTCGAGGATCAAGTAAGCGACGTACAGCGCGTAGTAGGCGAGGAACATCAGTCCTTCGGCGCGCGACAGGACGAAACGACTCGCGAATGCGGGCCAACACGCAACGCTTGCGACCAACATCAGCGGCGTGTCGACCGCCAGGGCCGCGCCGGAGACCGCCACGCCCTCGGGCGCAACGACGCCCGCGCCGCCGAGAACGCCCAGCACGTTGAAGATGTTGCTGCCGACGATGTTGCCCACCGCGATGTCGCGCTCGCCGCGCATGGCTGCGACGATCGAAGTCACGAGTTCGGGCATCGAAGTGCCGACCGCGACGACCGTCAGTCCGATCACGAGCTCACTCACTCCCAGCGAGCGCGCGACGGCGACGGCGCCGTCGACGAACAAGTTGGAACCCAGGATCAGAACTCCCAGCGCCGCAAGGATCAGGAGTACGAGCACGGGACGGCCGTAGGTCGTCAGCAGCTCACGCGGCGCGTACTCACGCTCCATCTTCTCTTCGAGCACCGGCGAGGCTTGGAGCGACGAGCGCACGCTCCAGACCGTGTAGGCGACCAGCAGTCCGACAAGCACCAGACCGTCCAGCCGGCCGATGCGACCGTCATAGCTGAGCGCGTAGGCCAGGACCGCCGCCCCGATCATGATCGGCGTGTCGACGCGCACGAGCTTGCGGTCGACTCCGAGCGGCGCGATGACGGCCGAGAGCCCGAGGATCAGGAGGATGTTGCAGAGGTTGCTGCCGACGACGTTTCCGTAGGCGATGTCGGCCTTGCCTTGCCAAGACGAGACGACGCTCACCACCAGCTCGGGCGCGCTCGTCCCCATGGCGACGACGGTCAAGCCGACGACCAGCGCCGACACGCCGAAGGAACTCGCCAGTCGCGAAGCGGAGCGAACGAGCAACTCGCCGCCGGCCACGAGCAACGCAAAGCCGCCGAGCAGCTTGAGCAAGACGATCAGGTTCATGGGGGCGAACAGTCGAGCAGCCGCGCGCCGTCGTCGCAATCTCCTCCGGCGGTGCGGTTAGAGTGCAGGAATGGAAGCTCGCGCCCTGGCTGACTCGGGCACCGGCGAGTGCCGCGTCCTGTTCGCCTTCGACGTCGCGCACGCCATCGATCTCGTCGGCGCCGCGCGCGCCGTTCGCGACCCCAGCCAGGAAGGCCAGCTCGGACGCACGCACCCCGCGCCGAGCTACTTCAAGTTCACCCCGCCGCCGCTGCGCGTGCGGCAGAATGGCGCTGCGCTCTCGATCGGGCGCTGGAAGACATCCGAAACGGTCGAAGTCGTGCTGTTCGACTTCGGCGCCGTGCTGGTGAGCTACACCATCGCGCTCGGCGGCGCCCTCGAGGAGTGCTCCGAGCTCTCGTGCGCGCTCGCCGCGGACACACGACTCGCCGACGCCGCTCGCGATCGCGTGGAGGAGCTCGCGCGCACCATCGCCGCGCACCTCACTCGACCTGCGACGAGCGCGCTGCTGGAGGACTACTCGATCTTCCGCTTCGGCGGCGCGGCCCTGAACCGCGACGCCGACGCCTTCCTGCGCGAGCACGACGTCAAACTGGCCGCGATCCTGCGCGCCGAGCGACAGCCGCTCTCGCGCGAGGTCGTGGCCGACGCGCTCTCAGTGCGACTGCAGTACGGCCCCGATGACCTCGCGCTGGTCGACTGGCACGCCGCGGTGGTGTTCGACGACGATCCGCTCGATGTCCTGCGCGTGCTCGAGTTCGCCAACGTCCAGCTGCTCGAGATGCGCTTCCTCGACGCCCAGCTCGACGACGCGCTCGAGAAGGCCATGGCCATGGTCTCACGGCGCGATTCGCGCGGCGTGCTCGGCCCGCTGGCGCTCCAGCGCGACCTGCGCCGGCTCTCGAACCTCCAGCTCGAGGCGGCCTTCCTGTTCGAGCGGCTGGGCAACACGCTCAAGATCTCGGGCGATCCCTTCCTCGCGCGCCTCCTGCGCCAGGCGAGCGTGCGCTACCGCCTCGACGAGTGGAACGCCGCCGCGCAGCGCAAGCTCAGCGCGCTCGACAACGTCTACGAGAAGCTGCACGACCACGCCGCATCGCTGCGCGCCGAGTTCCTCGAACTCTTGATCGTGCTGATGATCGCGTTCGAGATCGTGATGTCCCTGCTGTAGTCAGGGCGCAATCTGGAACAGCACGGCGTCCGTCAAGCCCGTGCCCCAGCCGTCCTGTGGGTCGCGGTAGTAGAACTGCGCGGCGACGGTAGCGCCCGCGCTGAGTGCGGGATCGACGCCGGAGCGGATGCGCGCGTTCATGTCGAACACGAACGTGCCGCTGCAGTCGGTGACTCCGCTCGCGCCGCCGGTGAACTGCGTGGCTGTGCGACGAATCGGGGACTGGCAGCAGAGCGTCCCGCCTTGCAGCGGCGCGGAGTTCGCGCCGTAGCCGTAGAACATCAAGCCCGTCTTCTGGTTGATCAGTTCGGAAGCCCCGATGTGGAAAGCTGCGGGGCTCGTCACGCTCGCCGAGCCGCTCGCACCGATCGCGGGCAGGCACAACTGGCTGTTGATCTTCGCCGCGCAGAACACGCTGGGCTGGAGGACGTTCACGTCCGACAGCGCCACGAAGCGCACGTCGTCGAGCGCGGCCTCGGTCACGGAGTTGTTGCCGCTGTCGGCGATCGAGAAGCGCGCGCGCACTGCGGCGCCCGGCGTGAAGACGGCGTTGACGTCCAGCCGTGCCTGCGTCCAGCCGCCTCCGGAGAGCGAGTGCGTTCGCACGAGCGTCCAGCTCGCGCCGTCGTTGTTCGAGAGCTCGACCACCAGCTCGTCGTCGTTCGACGAACTGAACAGCCAGTACGAGTAGCGCAGCTCGGCGACTCGGCCCGTGAGGTTCACGGGCGGGGACACCAGCCGCGTCGGACCGCCGTCGACGTCGGAGAGTTCCGGCAGCCCGTACAGCACGCCCTGCTCGGTGAACCAGCAGCGATAGCCGGCGCCAGGAGTCGCATCGTCTTCGGGTTGGGCCTGGTTGCTGAACAGGCGCGTCCCGATCGGGTCGCCGCGTGTCCACGCACCGGCGGACAGGCTCTCGTTCTGCACGCTCCAGCCCAGCTCGAACTCGAAGCCGTCGTCGAACACGTGCGCCAGTGGTCCGACGTTGAAATACAACGGATCGAGCGCGCCGCCCGCAGGAAAGCGCGCAACGCTTCCGGAGTTGTTCGTCGCCTCGATGTAGTAGCGCACCCGCGCGGCGCCCGCCGGCTCGGGAATCGACGCGCGCCACAGCGTTCCGCCGAGCGCAGCCATCGCGACGTTGCTGAATCCACCCGAGTGCGTGCCGTAGTACAGCCGCACGTTGGTCAAGTTGCCGCTGGTCGCCAGCACGTTGGCCTCGACGACGTACGGACCGGCGGGAACGGCGCTGTCGGCGAAGTTGGTCACACTCCACACCACGACCGGCGGGAGCGCCACGCCCGGAAAGCCCTGCTCGCGGAACGCGCTGTCGATGGCGCTGAAGTGCGGCGTGCCGTTGGAGAGAAATCCGTCGTCGTCGTCGAGCGTGAGCCACTGGCTCTCGATCACCGAGCGGATCTGCGTCTGATTGAAAGCGTTCATCCAGCCCAGGAAGAGCGCGTTGGCCGTCGCATCGCCCGCCGCATCTCCGAGCGAAGTCCCGAGATTGCGTCGGATCTTCCACGCAGCGCCCATCCACACTTCGCCGCTCGCGTGCACGCCGCCGTGGCACCCGGGATTGGCGTCGCCACAGAACTGCCTCGTGTTGAGGCCGCTTCGAATGTGACAGCCGCTCCCGCAGAAATTGCGCCCGACGAGGGAGTCGTCATAGGCGTACATGGCCCAGATGTCGGCATTGCCTTCGCCCATGCCGTCGGGACCGTTGCCCGTTCCGTAGCGCACGTTCAGCCAGTGCCCGTCCTCGTGTCCGATGACCGTCGAGTACGCCGTGTTCACGCACCCGCCGGCCTGGATGAAGAACGTGATCGAGCCGCCGTTGAAGAACGCGTTGCAGGAGCTGTTGACGTTGACAAACGAGGTGTGGACGAAGTCCGCGGTGACATCGAAGGGATTGATCGAGCGCACCCAGTCGCGCATTCGATTCACGCCGATGGCCACATTGGCTTGAGCGTTGACGTGTTCGCTCGGCGCGGGATTGAGCGTCAGAACCGCGCCGGTGGCGGTCGTCACGTTGAAGTCGATCGTGTGCTCAGGCCCCGCTTCGTTGTTGACCTGATTGAACAGTCCGTCGTAGCCGACCGTCACGAGCGCCGGAGCGTTGACCCCGACCAGCGTGAAAGCGCCGTTCGAGTCCGCAGTGGTGGTGACACCGCCGCTCGAGACCCGCGCGTAAGCGAGGTTCTGCACGGTGGTCGGGTTTCCGGCAGTGTCCGGCGCCGTGCCGGGCGTGGCGCGTGTGCGCACGACGCCGCTGATGTCGAGTTCGTGCACCGCGTTCTCGCGCAGCACGACTTCACGGGTGTGCGCGTCCACGAAGTAGATCTGGCCCTCGGGTTGCGCGCCGTCGAGCTCGAAGTGCGCTTCGACCCGCCACGCGAGCCGGCCCTCGCGCCGCTCGCCGCGCTCGACCTGGGCGACGCACAATGTGGGCTCGCCAACCCAGCTCGGCGCCACGCCACAGTCCTTGATGAAGGCGGCGCTGGCGACCGCGCCGGCCGTGGCGGGCGTCACGGCCGTAGCGAAGTCGAACTCCAGGACGCCGGGCAGCGCCCGCGACTGCACCGACAACAGGCGGCCTCGGCGATCGAAGAGCACGTTGACCGCGCCGCCTTCGACCGGCGTCTCGCCGGCGAACTGACGCAGGCGCACCGTCCACTTGTCGCTCGAGCCGACCTGGCCAAGCGGCAAGAAGAGCACGCGCTCTGCACGCAGTGTCGACACGTCGATTCCGTGCAGCGTCGCAGTGCGCTCGAGCGCGAGGCGCGCCAGCTCGATCCACTCCTCGTCGTTGCCTGGAGTGACTCCGAGTTCGAGCGCGCCGCCGTGCAGGAACTCGACCGAGCCGGTCTGACCGTCGAAGAACGCGCGCCAGTGCTCGCCTTGCTGCTCGCGGAACTGAGCGAACGCCGCCGCGGCGTCCTGTGACTGACTGCGAGCGGAGTCAGCGCCGGCGCTCACGATCGCGCCGCACAGCAGCGCGCTGATCAACTTCGATGAAACCATGGTGTGCAACTTTGGCTGGTGAGCTGCCGTTTCACGGACAGGCCGTGATCTCGACCGCGTTCGACAGATTGGTGGTCCTGGGCGCCGGCGGATCGCGGAACCAGGCCTGCGCCTGCAATTTGGCGCCTGCGACGAGCGGATTGCCGAGGGCGGTGGGATTCGCCGCGAGGTGCGCGCGCAGGTCGCTCGCGAACGCGCCGTTGCATTGCCCGTTCGTCCCGCCGCTGTTTTGCAGCGCCAGTCGGTTGGTCGGCGACTTCACGCAAAAGAAGCTCGTGCTGGTGGGCGCCCACGGGAACGCCACGGCTCCGCTCGCGCCGTAGAAGATCAGGCCCTGCTTCTGGCCCTCGACGGAACTGACGTCGAGCACGCATCCCGCCGAGGCCGCGACGCTGAGCAGTCCGTTCGCTGCGATCGAAGCGACGCAGCCGTTGGTCGAGGTGCTCGAAGTGCAGTAAGTCGCCGCAGCACTGCACGCGCCCAAGAGCCAGTCGACGGTGTTGTCCCACAGTCGCGCGTGATCGGCGCTGTAGGCCGGCGGATACGCGAAGTAGTTGATGTCGTTCGTGAACACGACGCGACCGGCGCCGTAGTTCAGCGCGATCAACCCCGCAGAACCGTCGGGGTTGACGGCCACGATCGAGGCGCTCGCCGGGACGTTGAGCCAGCGCCCGGCCAGATTGAGTCCGGTGATCGCTGTCACCTGGCCGAACGGGCCGCTCACCAGCGGATGCGCCGGCAAGGCGATCGTCATGCTCATGCCGAACTGCTGCAGATCGCCGCCGTGCGTGAGTCCGCCGAAGAGCGCGCCCATTTGATTGCAGAAGGGCGCGAAGAAGGAGCCTTCGCCGAACACCAGGCAAGAGCCGCCCGCGGCAACCCAGGCTTGCAGGGCGCTGGCCTCGCTGACGCCCATCGCCAGTCCGCCGTCCAACTGGCTGGTCACGAACAGGTCGGCGCCGGCCAAGTCGGTCGCGGTGAGGAAGGTCGTGGTCTGGATCGTGTGGCCCTGCGCCAGGAGCTGGGCGCGCGGACCGTCCATGCCGTTGCCAGTGAGGTAGTACTGGTAAGCGCCAGTTGCGCAGCGCGACGCGTCGAACGTGAGGACGACTTCGGCTTTCGCCACTGTCGAGCAGAGCGTCAACGTCAAGACCGAGAGCAACGTTCGAAGCATGGGGGAACCTCGCGGGGCGCGGCGCGGATGGGAACGAGCGCGCAAGGCGCGCAACGTCGGATGACTCAAGTGTAGGCGCGAGGCGAGCGCTTGCGTGGAACACGAACGAGCCTCGCGCGTCCGCATCCGGCGCAGCGTCGCGCTCGACGCCGCAACACTTTCGCCCCGGCCTCGCTCTCGCGGCCGCCCCGTGCTCAGCGCAGCGCGCGCTCGACGGCTTGCACCAGCTCCGCGGGATCGGGCAAACGCCCCTTGCCGTCGACTCCACAGGCCATGTGGCCCGCGCCGGGCTCGATCACCGTCCAACCGTCGGCGCGCAGGGTCGCGAGATTCCGTTGCACTGGCGCACTCGCGAGCATGTGCGGATTCATCGCCGGACTCACGAGCCTCGGGCGGCCTGCGGGCAGGGCGAGCGCCACCGTCGAAACCAGATCTTCGGCCAGGCCGAGCGCCAGTCGCGCGGTCAGCCCAGCGCTGCACGGCGCCACGAGCATCAACTCAGCCCAGGTCGCCAGCTCGATGTGGTCCATCGCGCCGCGGCGCTCGCTGGAGAATTCGTCCACACTGGCAGGCTCGCCCGTCACGGCGGCGAAGAGCTGCGGGCTGATGAGCTTGGCCGCGCGCGGCGTGAGCACCGTGCGCACGCTGTGCCCGGCTTGCGTGAGCTTGCTCGCGAGGTCGACCGACTTGTAGACCGCGACGGAAGCTGCCGCTCCGAGAACGATGCGCGCCATGGCGGGGCGACGTTAGACGTCGCGTGGCGTGCGCGCAAGGGAAGCGGCGCGCTGCGACCGCTGTGCGCGCCGCACTGGAACCCACCCGAGGCTTGGCGGATGCTGCCGCGCAACGGAGAGCTGCAATGGACGCGTACCGACAACTGCGTGCCGAAGAGATCATCAAGACACTCGAGCGCCTGCGCGCGCGGATCGCCGAGCGCTTCCCCGATTCAGGTCTGGGTCGCGTGGCCGAGCAAGTGCTCGCCGTGGCGCGCGAAAACGCAGATCAGGCGCGCCGACTGCGGCGCTCGAATCCAGTGCTGCGCGCCTCGATCATCGGGCTCCTGATCGTCATCGCGGCCGTGATCGCCTACGTTGCAAGCTCGCTGGTCACCGGACGCATCGATTGGACGCCCGAGTCCGGCGCCGAGCTGATTCAAGAGGTCGAAGCGGCGCTGGGCATCGTCGTGTACTTGGGCGCTGCGCTGCTGTTCCTGTTCACGCTCGATATCCGCTGGAAGCGCGGTCGCGCCCTGTCGGCAATCCACGAGTTGCGTTCGCTCGCGCACATCGTCGACATGCATCAGCTCACCAAGGAGCCCGATCGCGTGCTGATGCGACTCGAGCCGACGCAGTCGTCGCCCCGACGCATCGAGAGTCCGTTCCTGCTGGCGCGTTACCTCGATTACTGCAGCGAGCTGCTCGCGCTCATCGCGAAGATCGGCGCGCTGTACGCAGAGAGCCTCGACGACGCCGTGGCGATCGCGGCGGTGGACGAAGTCGAAGAGCTCACCACGGGGCTGTCGAACAAGATCTGGCAGAAGCTCAGCGTTCTCGAGCGCGTCGCGCATTCGAGCGCCAGCGAGCCGCCGGCGTAGCGCCGGGGCCGAGATCAGCCGCCCAGGCGCCGCAGCATCTGTTCGACGACCGGCTTGAGGTCGGCACCCTGCTTCACGAGGCCCGCACGCAACTTGCGCAACGCGTGCTCCCGCAACTGCGGATTCCCGCGAAAGCGCGCGGCGAACGCAGCTGCACCCGCGGCGGCCATGCGTTCGCTGCGTTGCTTCACCGCGCGCAGGAACAGGGCGATGGCCACCACGCTGGCGAAGAAGAGCACTTGCGGTGACCGATTGGAGAGCCCAATGGCGCTCACCAGGAGCCAGCCGAACACGACCGGCGCGCAGCCCAGTGAGCCGCCGGCCTTGCGAGCGGCGCCGAGCACGTCGAGCAGCTCACGCTCGAGATCGAGCGACTCGCCGGCCGCTGGCGCTGCACCGGCCGCGGCGCTCTCGAGCGACTCGAATTCCTGCAGCACGTCTTGGACGGCGCTCGCGACCGCCGCAGGCGGCGTGCGACGCGATCGCTCGCGCGCGTCGCGCTCAAAAGCGTCCGCTTGCACCGCGGGCCGACGCGGGACGGAAGCCACGTCGGGCGTCGGAGGCGCGGCATCGACCGGCGGCGCGCGGAGAGGCGCTCGCTCGACGGCCACGGGCGCATCGTACGACTCCCCCGCTGCAGCAGCCGCGCTCGCGGCGCGCTCGGCGAGCTTCTGGAACCAGCGTCGATCGAAGCGCGAGAGGTGGATGTCGCTCAAGATCGCTTCGAAGGCCCCGCTCGGCCCGCGCGTGAAGCCCAGATCATCGGCCGTCGAGCCGATCTGCGCCCGGCGCACGATGATCTCGGCCGAAACTCCCATCGGCTGTTTGCGCCACGACAGCAGCGGTTGTGGCGCGCTGTGCCGCTCGACGACCTTGAAGCCGCCTTGCTCCAGCGCCGCGACGAGCGCGCGCGAAGAGGTGATTGTCGTCGGCACGCGTCGAACACTGGTCATCGCAGCCAGAGTCTAGTCACGCACGGTGCAAGTCCATCGAACGTCTCCGGCAGCTCGTCGCTCGACACCGACGCCGGATCAGCGCGGGACAGGTTGCCGGCTAGCTCGCCCGCGGAACCACGCGCACCGTGCGAACGCGGCGAGCCGAGGCGTCCGCGACCTCGAGCGTCGTGCCGTCGACCGCGGTGAAGCGCTCTCCGCTGCGCGGGATGTGGTCGCCGGCGAGCGACAGGCACAGGCCGCCGAGCGTGCTCACGTCGTCGGGCTCCTGCAACGCCAGACCCAGCTCGCGGTTGACGTCGCGAATCGCCATCGCCGCCGCGACCAGCGCCGAGCCGTCGGGCGAGCGTTGGATGGGATCGCGCTCCGCGGGCGCGTGTTCGCTGGTGATCTCGCCGACCAGTTCCTCGAGCAGGTCTTCGAGCGTGACGATGCCAGCCGTGCCGCCGTGCTCGTCGACCACGATGGCCATGTGCATGCGGCGTCGACGCATCTCTTCGAGCAGCGCAGGCGCCGATTTCGACTGCGGCACGAACAACGTCGGACGCACGAGCTTGGGTAGCTCGATCGGCTCGCTCCGGCGCACCAGCGGCAGCACGTCGCGCCACGAGACATAGCCGAGCACGTTGTCCAACGTGCCTTCGTAGACCGGGAAGCGCTGATGCACGCCGTGCAGGACCAGCTCCTCGACCTTGGCCGCGCCGGCGTGCGCCGAGATGGCGAGAACGAAGCTGCGGTGCACCATCACGTCGGCGGCGGTGAGCTCGGCGAACTCGAGCGCGCGCGACGCGATGGCGCCGGCGTGGGGCTGGACGTCCCCGCGCTGCTGGGCTTCGCCGACGATGGAGCGCAGCTCCTCGAGCGAGATGCGACTCTCCATGAAGGTCGTCCGGTCGCCGAACAGCTTGAGCACGAGATTCGCGCTCGCGGTGAGCGCCCGCACCGGGAGCTCGAACAGGCGCGCCAGCAGGAGCAGCGGCCGCGCGACGATCAGCGCGTAGGTCTCGGACGTGCGCAGCGCGAGCGACTTGGGCACCAGCTCGCCGAACATGAGCGACATGACGGAGATCAGCGTGACGACCAGACCCAGCGCGACCTCCTCGCTGTACGGCGCGAGCCAGGCGACCTTCGCCACGATCGGGGCCAGGTCCTCCGCGAACGCCGAGCCGCCGAACGCCGCCGCAGCGGCCCCCACGACCGTGATGACGACCTGGATGGTCGAGAGGAAGCGCTCAGGGTCCGAACGCAGCTGCGCCAGCGCGCGCGCCGCGCCGCGGCCCGACTCGGCCAGCTCCTTGACGCGCGAAGCCCGCACCGCGACCACGGCGATCTCCGCGCCTGCGAAGACGCCGTTCACCAGGATCAAACCGATGATGATGACCAGTTCCAGCCACATGCAGGGGGCGGCAGGGTAGCGCGCTGAAACCGCAGGCGCTCGCACCCCTCGCGGGCCCCCTCCGCTCGCCCGCATTCGAACTGCGGCGGACGCGCGATCGGCGCGCAGCGGTTAGTTTCGCCAGGGTGATCCGGCCGCCGGGCGGGCGTGCATCGGATCGCGAGACAGCTCTTCCACCGAGGGGCGCGACAGAGGTTGCGCCAGCGCATTCATGCTCCACCGCGCCGCATTTGGCGTTGCAACGCTCGCCCTGTTCTCGCTGCAAAGCGCCATTGCACAGTGCGCGCAGTGGCGCGACGGCTTCGGCGCCTCCGGAGTCGCCCCCGACCCACTGTTCGCCTCGAGCGTCGACGCGCAGCTCGCCTTCGACGACGGCAGTGGCCCGGCGCTCTACGTCGGCGGCGTGTTCGCGGCCGCGGGAGACGTCGCCGCAGCGGGCCTGGCGCGCTGGCGCTCCGGCGCGTGGGAAACGATCGGCGATCTCGAGCCGCAGCCGACCTTTTCCTACACGACGGTGCGAGTGTTCCACGCCCATGACTTCGGGGCCGGCTCCGAACTCTATGCGGGCGGCATTTTCCGCTCGATCAGCGGCGTGACCGTGAACAACATCGCGCGCTGGGACGGCTCGAGTTGGCAGCCGCTCGGACAAGGGCTCCGGTTCGTTCCCGCTTCGATGGTGTCGTTCGACGACGGCAGCGGAGTCAAGTTGTTCGTCGGGACGAGCCAGACGCTCGGCAACACCGGCGGACTGACGAGCACGCTGGCCGCGTGGGATGGCGCGAGTTGGAGCGACCTCTCGCCTGGACCGTTCGCTGAAGTGAACGCGCTCACCGTCTACGACAGCGGCTCTGGCCCCGCGCTGTTCGCGGGCGGATACAACCTCAATTTCCCCTCTTCGCTGATTCGGCGCGTTGGGTCCGTCTGGGTCAGCGCTGGCTTGCCGGCCACCTTCAACAACGGAGCGTGGGGCGAGATCAACGCACTCGAGGTCTTCGACGACGGCAGCGGCCCAGCTCTGTACATCGGCGGCGCGTTCCAGAAGCTCAGCGGCGTCAGCGTAAGCAACATCGCGCGCTGGGACGGCGCGACCATCTCACCGTTGGCCGCTGGCGTGAGCGGACCGTGGGTCGCGGACCTCCACGCGTTCGACGACGGCGGAGGGCCCGCGCTGTTCGTGACCGGAGCTTTGACCTCGGCGAGCGGCGTGACCGTGAGGAACATCGCGCGCTGGCGCGCTGGCGCTTGGTCGGCGCTCGGCCCCCCGCCGGGGCGCGCGGGCGGCGACTGCCTCGAGGACTTCGACGACGGCACGGGTCCCGCGCTGTACGCCGGCGGAGACTCCGACACCGCGTTCGGCGTGCGCGCCGACTTGATCGCGCGCTGGAACGGCGGCGCGTGGTCGTCGCTCGGAGTCCGGCAAGGCTTTGACGATCGCGTCAACGCGGTCGCAGCCTTCGACTCGGGCACGGGGCCGGAGATCTACGCAGCGGGCTGGTACGACTGGGCCGGAACGACGAAAGCCGACGGCTTCGCCAAATGGGATGGCGCGAGTTGGAGCGCGATCGCGCTCGCGGGCAACATCGTGAAGCTCGAGACGCTCGACGTCGGCTCGGGCGACGCGTTGTACGCGTGTGGGGACTTCACCCAGATCGGCGGCGCGCCGGCGACCGACATCGCGCGCTTCGACGGTGCGCAGTGGTCCGCGCTCGGCGGCGGCGTCGACGTTGGACAGAACGTGCACGACATGGCGACGTTCGACGACGGCTCGGGCGCGGCGCTGTGGGTCGCGGGCGACTTCACCTCGATCGGCGGCGTGCCGGCCAAGCGCGTGGCTCGCTGGGATGGCGCCGCGTGGTGGAGCCCGAGCACGGGGCCGAGCAACGTCGCGCGGGCGCTCGCAGTCCACGACGACGGGATGGGCGCAGGCGCGCAGCTCTACGTGGGCGGCGGGTTCGTCAACGTCGGAACGGTCGGCTGCTTCGGCATCGCACGCTGGAACGGCGCGAGTTGGAGCACCGTGGGCAACGGCTTCAACGACGACGTGGTGGAGCTGGCGGTGTTCGACGACGGAAACGGGCCCAAGCTCTACGCCGCCGGCCCGTTCACGTCGGCGCCGCCGGTCGCCGCGGTTGGAGTCGCGCGCTGGGACGGTCTGTCGTGGCAGCCGGTGGGCAGCGACGTGAGCGGCAGCGATGAGGTCCTGTCGTTCGAAGTGTTCGACGACGGCAGCGGGCCGGCGCTCTTCGCTGGAGGAACGTTCCAGTCCATCGATGGCGGCCCGACGCGCTACCTCGCCAGATGGCGCGGGTCTGGCTGGCTGTCGGCCGGCCAGCCCAACGGTCCCGTCCACGCACTCGCGTCCGCGTCGCTCGTGGCCGGCGCTCCGCCGTCACTGCTGATGGGCGGGCGCTTCACCACCGTCGACGGCGCAGCGCACCTGCGCTTCGGCGTGCTGGATCGCGCCTGTCCGTGCCCGCCGCAGAGCTACTGCACCGCGGGAACGAGCTCGATCGGTTGCGCGCCCACGTTGAGCACGACCGGCGCGCCGAGCGCATCGCTCTCCTCGCCGTTCACGATCACCGCCGTCGGTGTCGACGGTCTGCGCCAAGGCCTGCTGTTCTACGGAATCACGGGCCGAATCGCCGACCCGTGGGGCTCGAGTTCGAGCTACCTGTGCGTCAAGTCCCCGACGCAGCGCGGCAACATGCACAATTCCGGCGGCTCGTTCGGCGCGTGCGACGGCGTGCTCACGCTCGACTGGAACAGCTTCCACTCGACGCACCCCGGCGCGCTCGGCCAGCCGTTCCAGGTCGGCAGCTCGATCTACTGCCAAGGCTGGTACCGCGATCCGCCGAGCGCGAAGCTCACCGCGCTCACCAACGCCCTCGAGGCGCGCATCTGTCCGTAGCGCGTCGCGCGGCGGCCCGACGCTCGCGCCGCGCGCTCAGTCGAGTCCGATGAGCGCGCGGATCTCGCCCAGCGCGCGTTCGAGCGAGTCGTTGATCACGACGTGGTCGTACTTCACGCGCTCGCGGTACTCGTCTTCGGCCTTCTTGAGGCGTCGCTCGATCACTTCGGGCGAGTCCGTGCGGCGGCCGACCAGGCGCTTGCGCAGCGTCTCGAAGTCGGGCGGCGCGACGAACACGTAGAGTCCCGGCTCGCCGAGCGCTTTGAGCTGATTCGCGCCCTGCACGTCGATCTCGAGCAGGTACGTCTCTCCGCGTGAGAGCGCGTCCTCCATCGGCTTGCGCAGCGTGCCGTACATGTTGCCGTGCACTTCGGCGTGCTCGATGAACGCGCCCTGGCGCACGAGCTCGCGGAACTGCTCGGGCGTGATGAAGAAGTAGTCCGTGCCGTCGACCTCGCCCACGCGCGGCTTGCGCGTCGTGGCCGAGACCGAGAAGCGCACGCGCGGGTCCTCGAGCAGCATCTTGCACAGCGTGCTCTTGCCGGCGCCCGACGGGCCGCTCATCACCACCATCTGTCCGCGTTGCGCGGCCACGGCTACTCCACGTTCTGCACTTGCTCGCGCAAGCGCTCGATCGAGGTCTTGAGCTCCACCACCGCGTGCGCGACCTGCGCGTCGTTGCACTTGGAGCCGATCGTGTTCGCCTCGCGCAGGAACTCCTGCACCAGGAAGTCGAGCTGGCGGCCGACCGAGCCGGGCTTGGCGCACAGCGCATCGAGCTGCGCGAGATGGCTCTCCAGGCGCGTGAGCTCCTCGCTCACGTCCATGCGATCGGCGATCAGCGCGATCTCGCGCGCCACGTCGCCCGGCGCGATGGCCGCCTTCTCGCCCAGCAAATCCGCCACGCGCTTGCGCAGGTTGTCCTGGTGGTTCTTGACCACGATCGGCATGCGCGCGCTGATCTGCGCCGCGATGCGCGCGATGTGCGCCGCGTGCTTGGCGAGGTCGCGCGCGAGAGCCTTGCCCTCGCGCTCGCGCATCTCTTCGAGGTTGTCGAGCGCCGCCTCGACCACTTCGAGCAAGAGCTTGCGCCCGCGCTGCATGGCCTTGGTGTCGGGCTCGCTCGAGAACACGCCCGGCAGGCCCGCGAGGTCGTCGAGCTCGATCTGCGGCTCGAGGCCCAGCTCCTTGGCGAGCGCCACGAGCTGCGCGTGGTAGCGCTTGGCCACCGTCACATCGAGCTCGACCGCCGAGAGCTGCGCCGCGCCGTGCGAGCTGACGTTGAGCGTCACGGACCCGCGCTCCAGGCGCTTGCGCACCAGCGCTTCGACTTCGGGCTCGAGCAGCTGCAGCTCGCTGGGCAGCCGGACCTTGAGCTGCAGGAATTTGTGGTTGACCGAGCGCACCTCGGCGCTCAGCGCGAGCGCCGCAGCGTCGCGCTTGGACTTGCCCGTCGCGGCGCTGCGCGAGGCGGCGCCCAGTCCGGTCATCGAGCGCATCAGCGACTCGAACGCGCGCTCAGGCGCTCTTCACGGCGCCGGGGCGGCTGCCGGGCTTGATCGCGGGGCCGTGCTCGCTCGACTTGCACAGCGGGCACTCGTCGGGCGTCCAGGACTGCGCGTCGACGTCGGCGAGGCGCCAGAACGGGAGTCCCTCGGCTTCGAAGGGATTGTCGAGCCCCGAGCGATTGACGATCGAGGCGACGCCGATCGGCTCGGCGCCGTAGCTGCGCAGCACGTCGAACACCTCGCGCACGCTCTTGCCCGTGGTGAGCACGTCCTCGACCACGAGCACGCGCTGGCCGGGGTGCAGCTGGAAGCCGCGCCGCAGCGCGAACTTCTCACCGACGCGCTCGACGAAGTACGAGTTGAGGTTGGTGGCGCGCGCCATCTCGTGCGCCCAGGTCACCGCGCCGAGCGCCGGCCCGACCACGATGTCGGCGGCGACTTCGATCTGCAGCGCCAGCGCGCGCGCGAGTTGCTCGGCCTTGCGCGGATCGGCGAGCAGCAGCGCGCACTGGAAGTAGCGGTCGCTGTGGCGGCCCGACGAGAGCAGGAAATGGCCCTCCAGCATCGCGCCGGTGCGGCGGAAGAGCTCGAGCACTTGCTCCTGGTTCATGGTCGCGAGCGGTGGACGTCAGCGCGGACGGTCACTGGCCCGCAGGCGCCGCCGGGGGCGCCGCGGGAGGCGTGGCGCCGGCATCGGGCGCCGCGTTGAGGCTCGGCGCGGCGTCGTCGCCGAGGATGTTGCCCTCGACCTTGCCGCGATTGAGCACGTGGATGCACAGCGCGCTCGCGAGGAACACGCCCGCGGTCCAGGCGGTGAAGGTGTTGATGCCCTTCGAGCCGACGCCGAAGGTCTCGCGGCCGTGCGAGCCCAGGGCCTCGCCGAAGCCGCCGCCGCGCCCTTCTTGGAGCAGCACGACCACGATCAGCACGATCGCGGCGATCACGAACAGGATGTAGCAGAGGACGGTGAGGAGCGACATGGCGTGGAGAGCTCGGGGCGGGAAGGCGCTGGCGACTGCGGCGCAGCGCTATTTGTAACGAACGATGGCCAGGAACGAGTCGGCCTTGAGCGAAGCGCCGCCCACCAGGGCCCCGTCGACGTCGGGAACGGCCATCAGGGCGGCGACGTTGTCGGGCTTGACGCTGCCGCCGTACTGGATGCGGATCGAGTCGGCCGCGCGCTCGTCGTACAGGCCGCTGAGGACGCCGCGCAGGTAGCGGTGCGCCTCGCCCGCCTGCGCCGTGGTGGCGTTGCGACCGGTGCCGATGGCCCACACGGGCTCGTAGGCGATGGTGATGCGCTCGAGGCTGCCGGCGTCGATGCCCGCCAGGCCCTTGGTGAGCTGGCGGCCGATGACGTGCTCGGTGCGGTTGGAGTCGCGCTCTTCGAGCGTCTCGCCGACACACAGGATCACGTGCAGCCCGCCCGCGAGCCCGCGCACGACCTTGCGGTTGCACAGCTCGTCGCCCTCGCCGTACAGCTGCCGGCGTTCGGAGTGCCCGACGAGCACGTGCGTGACGCCGACGTCGCGCAGCATTTCGGCCGAGACCTCGCCGGTGAACGCGCCGTTCTTCTCGTCGCACAGGTTTTGGGCGCCGACGCGCACGTTCGAGCCGGCGGCGGCGCGCACGATCTCGTCGAGGTACACGAAGGGCGGGAACACGGCCACGTCGCGGTCCCCCACGCCCGCCACGCCGTCGCGCAGCGCGCGCACCAGCTCGACCCCGCTCTTGCGGTCGAGGTTCATCTTCCAGTTGCCGGCCAGGAAGGGCTTGCGCTTCACTTGGTGCTCTCCGTGCGCTGCGTGGCTTCGCACACCG
The DNA here is from genome assembly GCA_011525785.1 of Planctomycetaceae bacterium. Classification (GTDB taxonomy): domain Bacteria; phylum Planctomycetota; class UBA1135; order UBA1135; genus WYBT01. The sequence continues at coordinate 42,870 of WYBT01000056.1, read as the reverse complement.
TGCGCCCGTCGAGCCGCGCCAGCGCGCGCGAGTCGGCCGCGATCGAGGCGAATTCCTCGAAGGAAATGGCCTGGTGACCGTCGCAGTGCGCCTCGGCCGGCCAGGGGTTGACGTCGCACATCACGCCGTCGGCGCCCGCGGCGACTCCTGCGCGCGCCAGGGCGCGCACGATGTCGGGGCGACCGGCGGAGTGCGAGGGATCGACGATGACCGGCAGGTGCGTCTGGCGCTTGAGCACCGCGACGGCGCCGACGTCGAACACGTTGCGCGTGGAGGGGTCGAAGCCACGCACGCCGCGCTCGCACAGGATCACCTGCGCGTTGCCGCCGGCGAGGATGTACTCCGCCGCGAGCAGGAACTCGCGCAGCGTGGCCGCGAAGCCGCGCTTGAGCAGCACCGGATGGCGCGTGCGGCCGAGCTCGGTCAGCAGCGCCTGGTTCGACATGTTGCGCGAGCCGACCTGCAGGATGTCGGCCACCTCGCTCACCGCGCCGATGTCGCGCGGGTCGAGCACCTCGGTCACGACCGCGAGGCCCGTCTCGGCCTTGGCGCGCGCGAGCATGTCGAGTCCGCGCTCGCGCGAGCCCTGGAACGAGTAGGGCGAGGTGCGGGGCTTGTACGCGCCGCCGCGCAGCACGGTCGCGCCGCGTTCGCGCACGCCGCGCGCGATGGTCAGCACGCGCTCGAGGTCCTCGACGGCGCAGGGACCTGCGATCAGCGCGACGCGCCCGCCGCCGAAGAGCGCATCGCCGACGGAAACGACGCTGTCGGCCTGTCCGGGCGCGCGCTGGTAGCGCTCGCGCGCGTCGCCGGCGTCCAGGATCGAGGCCACGCCCGAGAGGTCCTCGAAGCGCGCGACGTGATCGGGCCCGCCGCGTCCGTCGAGCTGGAGCAGCTCCTGACCGCCGTCGAGGAAGCGCTCGCGGTACCCCAGGCCGCGCGCCAGGGCTAGAACGCTGTCCAGCTCGGCTCGGCTCAGGTTTCGACGCAGGCGCAACAGCATGGAGCAGGGGGCGCGCGCCTGCGGCGGGTCTCGGCGGCGACCTCCGCGCGCACCGGCGGCGGACGATTCGCCCGGACCCTGTCGGGCGCGAGGAAAGGCGGAAGAGTATAGAGGCGCAGCGCTGGAGCCTCAACGCGGGCAGGAGTAGCTTGGTCGCACGAGCGCGAGCCCCGCGCCGAGCCTCGCTCAGGTGCGGCCCGCTGCCCCGGGGTCACCGCTCCCCCGCGAGCCGGCGCCGGCAGCGGCCCCTCGAGCTGGGGCGACGACGCGAGTCAGCGCGCGAGCTGCGAGCCGCCCCGCGCCCGCCGCGCCCATCACCGTCCAGCCGCCCACCCGCGCCACGCCTCTGCGTCCGGCGCGCGCCGACGGCCTTCCTGCTAGCGATGCGCCACCTTCCGCTGGTGTTCACCGTCGTGGTGTTCACGGTCCTCGCCGTGGGGTTCTTCCACGCGCGCATGGCCCGCTCCGAGCTCGCGCTGCCGGTGTTCCTGCCCCCCACGGGCGCGCAGCTCGAGCCGCTCGAACCGCCGGCGGGCGAGCACGTTCTGGCCGGCCAGGTCGTCGACATCGACTCCGAGCCCGCGGCGGGCGTGAACGTGTTCCTGCGCTCCAACGAGACGCCCTTTTGGACCGAGACCGACGCCGCCGGCCGCTTCCGCCTCGAGGGCCTCGGCCCGGGCCCCTACGACGTGGCGCTGGTCAAATGGGGCTTCCCTCCGCGCTCGGTCCGAGTCGAAGCGCCGGGCGAGGACCTGCAGCTGCTCCTGGCCCCCCCCAAGCCCCCGCCGCCGCCCCTGCCCGAGCTCTCCTCCGGCGCACTCTCTGGGCGCATTGCTCACCCCTTGGGCAACACTTGGGAGGATCCTGAAGGCTACGAGCTCCAGTTCACGCCCCGCGGCGACCTGACCGAGCTCAAGGGCGCGGTCCAGCGCTGGATCCGCGTCGACCCGCGCGGCTTCTTCGCCGTCGAGGACCTCGCCCACGGCGACTACCTCGTGCGCGTGCTGCCCAGTTGGGCCGCTGGCGGGAGCTGGCCGGACCTCGTCGCGCTGGCCGACGCGCAACTCGACCACCGCCCCGGCGGCGCCGACTTCGCCGTCTTCGGCCTCGAGCTCGGCGCGCTCGAGAGCACCGTGGTCGACCCGCGCGGCGTCGCCATCGACGGCGCCTACGCGATCCTGTCCGACGCCGATGACGCCACACGCGTCTGGCCGCCGCGCGTGAGCGACGCCTTCGGCGTGCTGCGCTTCACCGACCTGCCGCCGGACCGCTACCGCCTCACCGTGCGCGCCGGCGAGAGCGCGATCGAGGAACTGCTGGTAGACATCGAGCCGGCGAGCGTCGCGCGTCCGCAGATCCCGCCGCTCACAGTGCGCAAGCGCTAGCCCGACCTATTCACGAACCGCGTAGCGAAAACGTCGGAGCGCCGGTCCTGCAAGGTTCTTCGGCGCGAGGGCTCGGAAGCGACCTGCCAAGTCGCTGAGAACATCTCGCGTCGAATAAAGCGCAGCAGAGCAGGATGATCCGGCGTTTGCAGTAGCGGGCTCGTGAATAGGTCGGGCTAGAGGCCCACGACTTCGAAGGATTCCTGGAGAATCCAGAAACTATCGGCATCAAGCGGACACTCACTTCGCGTGACTGGCCGTCGAGAACACCCCACCGCCCATCCGGAGGTCCCCTGGGATGCGCTGATCGACTCGCTCGAGCAGATTCGCCGCATTTGCCTGCGTCGTGCAAGGCGAGGAGTCGCCGCCGAAGACCTTGTGCAAGACGTAGTTCTGCGGTTCGCCCTTTACTGCACGCGCCACGGCTCTCCAGTCCACCCGGAGCGATGGATCGCACGCGTGGCGATGGCTGCCGCCGCTGATGCAGCGCGACGAGAGGCCCGACGCAATACCGAGATCGACTTGGCGGCGGTCGCCTCCGAGCTCGTTGCGCACGGCGACTGGGGGGGGGGCGAACTGGCAGCGCAAGTGGAGTTCGAGCGCATCGCCGAGGATACCCGTCAGTCCTTGCCGCCCGTTCCAGGTGCGGTAGCCACGTTGCGTCTCGAAGGGCTGACCCTCGATCGCGTGGCCCAGTCCTTGGGCGTTTCAGTTGCTACGGCGTGGCGGGCGGAGCGCGTCTTCCTAAGGGCGGTTGCGCGCCGGCTCGGCTTCACTCGACACGCGATCGCAAAGGTCAACCATCGAGTCATGCGATCGAATTCACGAAAGAATGAAAAGCTGCGCGTCGCCAGACGTCTATCCCGCGGGAATCGCAACCGCCGAGACGAAACCTGAAACGCCCCGAGCGCACCGGCGCGCAACCCGCAACGGAGACAACCATGACCCAACTGCCGATTCGCGTCTGCATATGGATCCTCGTGTTCCTTGGCGCAGCCGCGCTTCTTCACGGCCTCGCCGCTGGCCGGATCTCGTTGGCGACGGCGGGGCCTGCTCCATGCAGCGCGCCAGGATGTCAGACGGTGCTGACGACCACCGTAATACCCCCTTGGACCGTATCCTGCATCAGTACGGGATGCCCCGCAGGGTGCTCCGTTGGAGCGTCCGGCTACGGAGCGGGTTACTCAACGTGCAAGTGCGGCGGTCAGGTCGAACCGCGATGTTGTCATCTCGTCTTCACCGAAACGAGCCCTGGGTACTACAGTTCTGAGCCAACCGGCAATTGCGGCGGGACGAATCCAAGCTGCGGAGGCTCCGATCCTTGCACTAAACGGTTCGAAGAAATCTACGATGGGATGGGGCTTTCCGTGTGGGCCGAGTGCGCACTGTGACGCGCGGCGGCGGCGTGGAGATCTCCCGACTGGAGAGGCTGCTCAATTCGCGGGGCGCGTGATCCAGTGAAGGAAGTGGCTCGCAGTCGAGTACGGCGACTCGCATTGACGGGAGTCGCCATGCTCGCGTTGGCGATTGCTTGGCAGCTTGTCGGCGATCCTCACTCACGCGAGCAGACACGCGAGCAGGGCCGCCCCAGTGCGGCGACGGTCCCGACGCGCGAGGTGGCTGCGATAGAGGCTCCGTCCGAGGGGACGGGCCGCGCGAACGTGCCCGAGCCGGAGCGGCTCGCTGGATTCATGGTGCGGGTTACCGATCCGAAAGGCGAGCCACTGGCTGGCTGCGAGGTGCACGTTCGAAGCTCCGCAGGTTGGAGGCATTTCGGGCTGACCGATTCCGGCGGCGAGCTTGCGCTGCGGCCACCGGCGGCCACCGGCTCGATGGTCGCAGCACGACACGCCGGCTACGTGCCCGCCAAGGCCCTGATTTCGGAACCGTTCCCAGCGGAAGTCGTGTTGATCCTCACGCCCACCGCGCCAATCTGCGGGCGAGTTTTGACCGCGTCGGGAGTAGCTCCCACGCCCGGTGTGCGCGTCGTGGCGCTCGCCCGCGGGGTCCTGGACCATGAACAAGTTCTAGGGGGACTGTTCGAGAACGATCCGACCGTCGTATCGGCGGATGTGGACGCAGCCGGCGCGTTTTGCGTCGATGGGCTCGCCGGCGGAGCAGAGTACATGCTGTTCGCCGCCGGCGCCGGGTACGTGATGGTGCAACCCCCGGTCGCGCTGGCCAAGACCGGTGACATCTCGATCGAGCTCACAGTGTCGCGACTGTTCGGCGTGCTGGTGCACTTCGTTCCAGAGTCGGGACCACTCGAGTCGCTCTTGCCCAAACATGGCCACCGACGCCTTGAATCGTCTTGCGCGGGCGCTGACCACTTCGGAATGAGGTGGTGCGCGTGGCTTTCGGGGCTGGACCCGGCGCTTCGAGAGCTTCCCGCCGGATTCCTGCTGCAGCTCTACACGTCAGACACGCTGGGAGACGAGTTGGGCCCGCTGGTTCTAGACTACGAGTTCGCCGGGTACGAACGCGGCCGGGCGGAACTCACCTGCACGCCCGTCGACAAGGGCGTTGCATCGGCGACTTTACCCCTTCGCCGACTGGGCACACGCTTGGGAGCGCTCGAGATCGAGTTTCGAAGCCCCTCGTGGCGCACGTCGGGCGATGCGGGTCCGCACCCGAGCACCGGCCAGGTTCAACTGATCGACGGAGACGTACTGCCGCTTCGTTTCGAGTTCGAAGTCGATCGACAGGGGCGCGCGCGAGTCGAGGGCGTTCCTTTCGGCGGTTACACGTGGACGGTTCATGCGACCGGCCTTCGATACCCTTCCCCATCCGGGCCAACCCAGCATGTGGAGATCGGCGAGCATCCGACGACGATCGTCGTCGACCTGACGGCGCGCGCGGCGCTCGCTCTCGACCTGCGCAATCCAGACGGCTCGAGCTACTCAGGGGCTGTCATGGTCTTCCTCTCTCACGGCACGCCCACGCCCGACGCGTCCGGACGCGTGCGTCAATCGGGAGCCTTGAGCAGCGGGATGTCTCCACCTTTCGAGGTGTCCGGCCTCGAGCCGGGCATCTACACGCTTCGCCTGCTTTCGCCGACCTTCACAAGCCTCGACGGTGAACGCCGAATCGTCGTCGACCTGCCCGCCGGAGAGAAGACAACGGTCGTAGCGCGCCGGGCGGAATGAGCGGACGATACGCTGGGTGTCTAGACTCCCGGTGCACAAGCGCTGACGCTACGGCCCCAGCTCTCGCTCGATGCCATGTCGATCCTCCTGTTCGCGGCGCTGGCGCTTCAGGGACCCGGTCACTCGGGTCCGCCCACGCCCAAGTGGCCCGTCGCGCTGCCCGCGGAGCGACATGGCCATCGCGTCGAGCTGTTGAACGGCGGCCTGCTCTCGTTCGGCGGCTTCGGCGACGCCAAGGCGAAGGACCGCGAGCAGCGCCAGACCTGGTGGCTCGCGCCGGGCGCGGACAAGTGGGTGCGCCGCGCGGACATGGGCCGCGGGCGCGCGTTCTTCGGCTCGGCGCGGATCGGCGACGCTGTGTTCGCGATCGGCGAGAGCGTCGAGAGCTACGACTTCGCGCGCGACAAGTGGAGCGAACTCGTACCCGCGGGCCAGTTGCCGCGCTCGCACTTCGGCGCCGCTGCGATCGGGCGAGAGCTGTTCGTCCTCGGCGGCTACGGCGGCAGTGAAGCCGCGCTCCTCGTCGTCGACACCGACAAGCGCTCCGTGCGCAGCGAGCCGCCGCCGCCCGAGTTCGCGGCCGGCGATCACTTCCACCTCGTGGTCGCGCTGCGCGGCGAGCTGCACGTCGTCGGCGGCCTCGACGGCGAGGCGTTCGAGCCCAAACGCGAGCACTGGGTGCGCGGCAAAGACGGTTGGCGCGCGCTGCCGCAGCCGCCCGCGCCGCTGTGGGCCAAGTTCGGCGCGCACGGAGTGATCGGGGAGGTCGGCCCGCTCGGCGAAAGCCTGTACGTGTTCGAAGAGCAGTCGGCGTGGCGCTACGACTCCAAGAGCGAGACCTGGAAGCGCACGACGCCGCTCGGCGTCCAACTGGTGATGCCGGGAGTCGCGACGGACGATCGCTCGCTGACCCTCGTCGGCGGCATGCAAGTCGACGAGCCCAAGGCGCGCGTGCTCCTGCGCTTCACGCCGATGAACGAGGCTTGGCAGTGGCTCACACCGAAGTCGAAGTGAGTCTGGGCGCGGCGCACCATCGCGCACTTCCATGCCCGCCGCTCTGCGCTTAGGCGTGTGAGTTCCGGAAACTCTGGCGGGTAGTTCCTCGGCCTGAGGGCGGTAACCAGACAGGGTGGCGACGGTCTCCCTCGGGTTGGGGTCGGGACGGCGTCGTGGTCGCCGGTGTACGACGCGATGACACGGCTGAAGATCCAGCACTTGCTTGAAGCAGGGCTGGGAGTTGAAGAGACGGCGAACGCGGCGGGAGTGAGCTCGCGTTCGTCGCAGCAGCGGCGAGCTCTGAGGCCATCCTGCTGTCGCAGAGCGCGGACTCTTCTTACATGCCCACCTGGGCGGCTCGAATCGCCACGTGGATCAGTTTCGTACTCGGGGTCGCCGCCGGCCTGGTCATCCCCAGGCTCCCCGGAACACCGCGCGCTGCGAAGCCGAAGACTTCTCCGCCCGCGAGATCGCGCAGGGGAGTGATCGCGTGAAGCCGGCAGAAGACACCTGACGCCGCACGGGTCAGCGCTGCGAGGGCGAGGTCGAAAGCGCGGCGTGTGCGGCGAGCGCGCTGGAGAGCGATGCGGTGTCGAACGACAGGTGAACCGGCGTGGGCGCGGCGCCATCGATCGATATGGGTCCGAGCGGTCGCGGCGAGCTCCACACGGAGCGCAGCGTGCGCGAGTCGCGCACGTGGCCGATCACCATGTAGTCGCCGGCGTGCGGCAGGTGGAGCGTCCAGCGATCGGAGGGTCCGACCGGCGCGGTGCGGGACGTGAGCAGATAGCGCGTGCGCCAGTCGGTCGCGAAGCACTCGATGATCTCGAGCGACTCGGCGTCCTCGTCGGTGACCGACAAGGTGAACTCGAGCGGCGGCGCGACCGGCGGCAGATCGCGCGGGAAGACGAACTCAACAGCGATGCCCGTGGGCAGCGTGACGCGCTGGTGCGACGCAACGGCCTTCAGCTCGAGCGAGCGACGCCCCGCGCTCCACACGCGCAGGTCGAGCGGCGCGCCCAGCGTGACGAACGACGCGCGACCGGCGCGCGAGGTGTACTCCTCGATGGGCCACGCGCCGCGCTCGGAAAGCAGGGTGACCATGGCGCGCGGCAGCGGCTCGCCGCGTTCGTCGACCACGTCGATGTGCAGCGGCGTGATGCGCTGGCGGAGGTCGAGCTGGCCCAGGTCGAGCACGGCCCCGGCCTCGACGACGAACTCGCGCATCGTCAGCAGCGTCTCCTCTTCCAAGCGAACGGCGAGGCGCCACGTCCCGGGCGCAACCTGCAGCGACTCGAACCGTCCGTCGGCCTCGACGGCAGCGGTGGTGCTGTGTGCAGCGCTCGAGTGAACGCCGGGCCGCTCTGAGAACATGCGCGCCTCATCCGCCGCGCTCAACTGCTCGAGCTGCACCTCCAGCGCATCCGCACTCAGCGCGTCGGGCATCTGCACGCGGCCGCGCACGATTCCGCGCGGCTCGAGCACCACCTCGAGGTCGCGCGCGCCGCTGCGCACGCCGCGCAGATTTGCCGTCGTGAAGCCCGGGGCCCAGACCGTCAGCATCACCGTCGAGATCCCCGCGACATTGGCGAGCGCGAACGCGCCGTCGGCGTCTGTCCGGACTCGCTCGGGCCAGGCGGCGATCTCCCCCACACGCGAGGAATCGAAGCAGTACGGCGAGACGGCTGCCCCGGCGATGGGCGCGCCCGCGGGATCGAGCACGCGCCCCGTGATGAGCCAGGCCGCCGGCCGCAGCTCGACAACGCCGAAATCGAGCATCTGACGGCCGTGGGCGAGCGCGGACGGGGTTCCTCCGGAGAGCGCCGCGGTGAGGAGCGTCCCGTCAGGGCATGTCGCGAAGACGCGCAGCGAGCCCGGAGAAGCCGCGGGCTCTTGCACAGAGATCCCCACACGACCCTCTCGGTCGGTGACGCCACTCCAGAGCAGGACACCCTTGAGAGACGCGTCGCCCCTGGGCGCAACGAGTTGCACGTCGTGCGCGCGCAGCGCTTCGCCACCCTCGCGCACGAGCTGCGCTGCGAGCAGCGCTGCGGGCGCGAGCGCCGCCAAATCGACGCGCACCGTCTCGCCGGGTCGCACTGGCCCGGTGACCTGCGCGCCGCGGAAGCGAGTGGCGGCGCCTTCGGCGCGCGCCGTGAACGTGCTCTCCAGCGCGACGTGCTCGAATCGCGCGACGCCGTTGGTCGCCGTGCGTCGATCCGCCTGCTCGAACGGCGCTGAGGCCGCTGGACCGTCCTCTCGCCGCAGCCAGACCGCGAGTTCCTCCCCCACCGCACGCTCGTCGAGGCCGAGCACGCGCACCTCTAGCGCGCCGGTGGACTTCGCAACGAAGCGCACGACTTCGGGCCACGCTGCGCGCGGAGCGAGCGCAGCCTCGGCCGGCGCCGCGTCGACGAGCGGCAGTTGAACGGAGCGCTCGAGGTGCGGCGCTCCCGCGGGTAGCTCCGCGCGCCCGGATGCGTCGGTGCGCACGCTCGCCGCGGCGCGCCAGCCCCGTCCGGGTTCGCGTTCGAGCAGCGACACAGCTACGTCGACGAGCGGACTGTTCTGCGCGTCGACGACCTCGACGATGAGTTTCGCCGGCACGTGGACGGGCTCGAGCGGTGGAGCGACCTCAGCGGTCGGTTGTGCGATCACCACTCGCGCTGCATCGGCGTCGCTCCCGTGGCGACCTGCCGCCGCGGATGTGGCGTCATCGAGCTCGTCCGCGCCCCAAGAACGCGGCATGAGATCCGCGTCCGACGCCGGGGCCTCTGTTCTCGTCGCTGCTCCGCGCGGCCAGCGCACTGCGACGAACGCCGCAACGACAACGACCAGCAGCAATCCGACGAGCGCGACGGGCTTCACCACGTGCTGGTCATAGCCGCTCGCCGCCGGGCTGTCACCGCGAACTTCGCTGCGGCGAGCGAAGAGACGTGGTGGAGCTCGCGCGGCGCCGCACCAACGAAAACAGCGCGGCCCATGCGGACCGCGCTGCCTGGGGGGGCTGCTGGACGAAAGGTGCAGCCAGTGAGCGATGCTTCGCCCGAGCGCGAGGCTCAGGCGCGAGCTTCGATCACGGAACGGTGACGAACTCGAGGCCGCCGCTGAGGTTGGTGGTCTTCACGGCCGGCGGGTCGCGGTACCAGGCCTGCGCGTTGACGGTCGCGCCGGCGCTGAAGGGCGAGCCGAGCGAACCGGGGTTCGCGGCGAGGTAGGCGAGCCAGTCCTCGGAGAGCGAGCCGTCGCAGGCGCCGGCCGTGCCGCCGCTGTTCTGCGAGCCCATGCGCTGCGTCGGGGCCTTCACGCAGAAGAAGCTGTTGCCGCCCGCGCCCCAGGTGGCCGAGGCGCGACCGTTGATGCCGTAGAAGATCAGGCCCAGCTTGGCGCCCTCGACGTTCGCGACGCCGATCGTGAAGCCCGAACTCGCGGCGACGCTCGGCGTGCCCGTGCCGGTGATCACCGGCACGCAGCCGTTGCTCGAAGTGCCGGCCGTGCAGTACGCGACCGGCGGAATCGTCGGGTTGTAAAGCACCGTGAGGTTGGCGGACGTGCCGTCGTTGAAGCTCAGGCGGTGCGAAATGCGGCCGTCGTCGTGGAAGGTCAACGGGCGGCCGTTGCAGTTGGTGAACTGGATGCCGCCGCTGGTGGTGGCCGACTTGAACACACCCGGCTGGACTTCGATCGAATCGCCACCGGCGACGATCAGCTGCAGGCCCGCGCCCTGCGTCCAACCCCAGTAGGTCGACACCGGCGTGCCGCCGGTGGTCATGCTGTTGTTGAACAGGATCTGGCCGGCGCCGTTCTGCATGATCGAGAACGACGTGACGGTGCCGAAGGTCCAGGTCGTTCCCGGCCCCAGGTCGCCCTCGCGCACCACGAGTTGCACCGAGCCGCCCTTGGTCGTGAACGCGCCGGAGTCGTCCGTCGCGAGCACGCCCGGACCGCTGAACGCCGCCTGGAAGCAAACGTCGCCGTTGTTGTTCATCGTGACGCTGGCGTCGTTGAACACGTCGAACGTCGCGCCGCCGGGGATGCCGGGCACCGGGTCCCCGCCCTGCACCACGATCGTGTCGCCGGCGAGCGTGAACTTGGCGATCGCCGGGGCGCCGCCGCCGACCGAAACGCGCGAGCAGAACACGCCGGCATTGCTGAAGTTCGAAGCGCCGGCCGTGAACGGCGAACCGCTCGTACCCGAGTAGGTCAGGCCCGGAAAGCCGGTGACCGGGTCGTTCTCGCAGATCAGCTCCTGGCTGCCGACGCCGGGCGTGTAGATCCACAGCGCGCGGTCGTCGAGGGTCGAGACCGCAGGCGAGCCGGAGCCGATGACGTACGACACGTCGAACACAATCTGGCCCGAGTCGTTCATCTGGCCGATGAAGCTCGGCGCGATGTCGGCCACGATCTGGCCGTTGGGACCGAGGTCGCCGCGGCGCGCCGCGAGCACCAGCGCGCCCGCCGGACCCGTGAAGAGGCCTTCGCTGTTGGTCGTGCCGACCACGTCGCCGCCCGAGAGGTTCGAGAGCACCCACGCGACGCCGGCGTTGTTCACACCGCTCTGCTGCGTGCTGAGGCTCGAGAAGCTCGAGCTGAACGTCGCGCCAACCGTGCCCGGCGCCACATCGCCTTCGCGGATCCAGATCGAGAAGTTGCCCGGCGTCCCGATGTAGTAGGCCGTGTCGTTGGCCGTCGAGCCCGTGCCGAACAGGCTGGTCGACCAGAGCATGGTTCCGTTCGCGGAGACGCGCACCGAGCTGCCCAGGCCGCTGGACGTGCCGGTGCTGCTGAGCAGCGTGACGCCAGGCAACGTGCCCGACGGCTCGGGGTCGCCGCCGCGAACCACCATCTGCAAACCTGTGCGCGAATCACCCCAGAAGTACGCGCGCTCGGTCGGAACGGTGCTGCCGAGGATGCGGCCGCGGAAGAAGATCTTTCCGTCGTCGGCCAGCACGCCCGTGTCGAAGGTGCTCGAGCCGCCGAAGGTCTCTCCCACGGCGCCGCCGGGGATCGCGTCGCCGTTGGTGGCAATGATGTTGGCGGAGGTCGAGAACAGGCTCTGGCCGAAGGCGCCTGCGCCGGTCGCGAGCCAGGCAGCGGCGAAGAGAACCGCGCGGGGCCGCGCGACGAAGAGGGGCTTGCTTTCCAAGGTGAACGCTCGGGGCTGGGGACTTGCACGGACACACAGAGGGCGTCCCGCAGGCCCACCCCCCGCCCTCGCCCGGCCGCTTCCTGACGACTCGCGCGAGGCGGCCTGCTCAAGCTCCGATCCCGCCTGGGCGTTGAGGCCCAATTCGCACTTTCTGCGCGGCGCGACGCCGTTCAGCTGCTCCAGAGCGTGATCTGCTGCTGCGAATTGCAGCGCTCGCCTTCGATCGCGGCGAGCATCTCGCGGGTCACGTCGCCGGTCGGGTAGTCGCCCGTGAAGCAGGCGTTGCAGAACTTCTCGAGCTTGGGGTTGCCCGCGCGCGCGGCGTCGTTCATCGCCTCGCGCTCGAGGTACAGCACGAAATCGGCCCCGATCGACTCGGCCACCTGCGCCGGCGTGCGCCCGGTGGCGATGAACTCGGTCTTGGTCGCCATGTCGATGCCGTAGGGGCAGGGCGAGATCAGCGGCGGACTGGTGACCGCCATGTAGACCTTGCGAGCGCCGGCGTCGCGCGCCATCTGCACGATGCGCTTGGAGGTGTTGCCGCGCACGATCGAGTCGTCGACCAGCACCACGTCCTTGCCGTCGAACTCGAGCGGAATGGTGTTGAGCTTGCGGCGCACCGAGCTCGTGCGCGCGCCCTGGCTGGGCATGATGAACGTGCGGCCGATGTAGCGATTCTTGACCAAGCCCTCGCGGTAGGGCAGGCCGAGCTCCTCGGCGAAGGCAGCCGCGGCGTCGCGCGAGCTGTCGGGTATCGGGATCACCACGTCCGGCACGGGCGCGCCCTCGCGCTTCCACTGCTGCGCCAGCGAAAGACCGAAGCGCCGGCGCGTGCGGTACACCGAAACGTCGTCGAGCATCGAGTCGGGCCGCGCGAAGTAGACCCACTCGAAGATGCAGGGGCGGTGCGGCTTGTCGCCCAGCTTGCGCTGATGGATGCGGCGGTCGGGCGAGACGTACACGCACTCACCGGGGCCGATGTCGAGCGTGCGCTCGTAGCCGTTGACGTCGAGCACCACCGACTCGCTCGCGCAGGCGTAGCTGACGCCCTTCTCGGTGGCCTTCTGGCCGAACACGATGGGCTTGATGCCGAACGGATCGCGGAAGCAGACCATGCCGCCGTCGGCGAGCACCGCGACGACCGAGTACGCGCCCTTGACCTTCTCGAACACCACCTTGACTGCGGCGAACACGTCCTCGGGCTCGATGCGCTGCGCGGGCTTGACGCGGTCGGCGAGCGCGCGCGCGAAGACGTAGAGGATCACTTCGACGTCGCACGACGAACCCAGGCGCACGCCCTTGACCTTGAGGCGCTCCTTGAGCTCGAGGAAGTTGGTGACGTTGCCGTTGTGCGCCATGGCGATGCCCAGCGGGAACACCATGTGGAACGGCTGCACGTCCTCGTCCGAGCCGACGCCGACGGTCGGATAGCGCACGTGTCCGACGCCGATGTGGCCGCGCAGGCGCGCCATGTTGCGCTCGTTGAAGACGTCGCGGACCAGGCCCAGGCCCTTCTTCACGTGGAACTTGTCGGTGAAGGTCGTGATGCCGGCCGCGTCCTGGCCGCGGTGCTGGACGGCGAGCAAGCCTTCGTAGATTTCGACGGCCACGTCGACGCCGTCAGGGCCGTAGATGCCGATGAATCCGCACATGCGGTGGATCTTTCGAGAGAGCGCGCGGTGACGGGGAGCGAGCGCGGGCGGCCTCGACTCCGAGGCGACGCGGCGCAGGCAGCTGGCCGCGTAGTGTAGCCCTGGCGGCTCGCGCTTTCCGCCCGCGTCCGATCGCGGGCCGGCCTTGCGCTGCGGGGCCTTGCGAGCCCACGATCTGCGCCGATGGCAGCCACACCCAAGCCCCCGGCGCAGGCCGGACTCACGCGCGTGCAGCGCGCCGTGCTGATCGTGCTGAGCGTGCTGCTCGTGGGATCCGCGATCGCGCGCGGCGTGCTGCTCGCCAAGCGCTCGCCGAGCAGCTCCGCGACGGAGACCGCGCTCGAACCATCGAACTACCTCGCCTCGACGCGCTCGCCCGCCCAGGAGCCGCCCTCGAGCAGCGTGTTCGAGGACGCGCTGCCTTACGTGACCGAGGGCAGCCTGTTCGCGCTGATCGGCTTCGCTCTGGGCTACACCACGCGGAAGATCTTCAAGATCGGCCTGATCGTGCTCGCCGTGGCGTTCATCGCGATCCAGGCGCTGACCTACGCCAAGGTGGCCAGCGTCGACTGGGGCGGGCTGGTCGACTGGCTCAATCGCGCGGTGCTGAACCTCAAAGAGAACGACACCGTCACGCAGTTCGTCACTCGCCGCGTCCCTTCAACCGGCGCACTGCTGGCGGGCGCGGCGCTGGGCTTCAAACGCGGCTGAAGCCTGTCGCAAGCGCCGAAACCTCGGCCTGACACGGGGTGCTGTCGCCCGCGTGCTATGCTCGCGAGCCCGCCCAACGGGGCCGCTGCGTGGCCGAAACCCGCGACATTCCGATGCACACGTTGCAGCGCGTCGACAGCGCGCTCGGAGCGGCGGCGTGCGCGCTCCTCCAGCCGCTGCGCTGGCTGCCGGCTCGCACGGTCGAGCACCCTTCGCGCAAGGTGCTGGCGATCAAGTTCTGGGGCCTGGGCAGTCTGCAACTGTTGACCCCCGCGATCACCAGCCTGCGCCGCAAGCACCCGTTCGCTGAGCTGACCTTCCTCACGCTCGAGTCCAACCGCGAGTTCGTCGAGCGCATGGGCGTGTTCGACCGCGTGCTGTCGCTCGACGTGCGCGATGCCGGTTGGTTCACGCTCGCGCTGCGCATCCGTCGCCTCCTGTGGGAGCTGCGCGGCTACGGCTACGACGTCGTGTACGACTTCGAGTTCTTCACGCGCTTCTCGTCGATCGTCTCGCTGTTCACCGGCGCGCCGCGGCGCCACGGTTTCGAGAGCGAGAAGGTCTGGCGCGGCGCGTTCCACACCGACCGCGTGGTGTTCAACCGCTACTGGCACGTCGCGCGCAACTTCCGCGTGCTCGCGGGCGGCGAGAACGGCCTGAACGTCACCGCGCGCGACACCAAACCGCTGCGCTTCGACGAGCGCGACGAGGCGCGCGCCTTCGACATCGTGCGCGCCGCGGGCGTCGATCCCGAGAGCGCCTTCGCCGTGCTCAATCCCAACGCGGGAGCACTTTCGCTCGAGCGCCGCTGGCCGGCCTCGATGTTCATCGAGCTCGCGCAACGCCTGATCGCCGATCAGAACTGGTCGATCGCGCTGATCGGCTCTGGCGCCGAGCGCGAGTACACCGAGACCCTGCGCACGCGCATCGGCGGCGCTCGCGTCGCGAACTTGGCGGGCAAGCTCAGCACCCCGGAGCTGGCCGCGGTGTTCGCGCAGTCGACCGTGGTGGTCTCCAACGATTCGGGCCCGATGCACATCGCCGCCGCCATGGGCGCGCCGACGCTGGGTCTGTTCGGCCCCGAGACGCCGGTGATGTACGGCCCGATCGGCCTGCGCGCGCGCGCGCTCTACCGTCCGCCGCCGTGCAGTCCGTGCATCAACGTGCACGACAACAAGCTCTCGAGCTGCATCTTCGGCGAGCCGCAGTGCCTGGTGGCGCTCAGCGTCGACGAGGTGCACGAAGCTGCCGTGGCGCTCGCGGAAGATCGCGGCTTCGAACTCGACCGCGCGCCGAGCCGGCGCCCGCGCAACGACTCGCGGCGCGACCCGAGCGACCCGCACCTGAGCTGAGGCGGCTGGCGCGATGCGCGTGGCCCTGCTCAACCCGCCGGGTTCGCGGATGTTCATCCGCGACTACTTCTGCTCGAAGACCACCAAGTCGAACTACCTGTTCCACCCCATCGACCTGGTGATGCTCTCGGGCATCGTCGCGTCGAAGCACGAGGTCAGGGTGCTCGACTGCATCGCCGAGCGACTCGACGTCGCTGCCGCCGACGCGCGGCTCGATGCGTTCGCGCCCGAGGCGATCGTGAGCCTCGTGGGCTCGGTTTCGTGGGACGAAGATCGCGTGTTCCTCGCGGCGCAAGCGGCGCGCGGTCGACGCGTGATCGCGATCGGCGATGTGCTGCACGAGCGTGCGGAGGCGCGCCTCGCGGAAGAGCCCTGGCTCGAGGCCGCGCTGGGCAACTTCGTCGGCGCGGATGTGCTCAAGATCCTGGAGCGGCGCTACGACGACGTGCGCGACTCGGTCGTGCGCAAACCGGACGGTGCGATCGAGAAGCTCGACGCGCGCGGCAAGTTGCACGGCGGCTACTCGATCCCGCGGCCGCGGCACGAGCTCTTCCCGACCCACGGCTACCACTTCTCGTTCGCGCGCTCTGAGCGCTTCGCGACGATCCTCACGGACTGGGGCTGCCCGTTCCCGTGCACGTTCTGCGTGATGTCGACCTTGGGTTACGCCTCGCGGCCGATCCCCGAAGTGCTCGAGGAAGTCGACGAGCTGCGCTCGCGCGGGATCCGCGAACTGTTCGTGATGGACCAGACCTTCGGCGTGCGCAAACCGCGCGGGCTCGAGCTGTGCGCCGAGTGGGAGCGCCGCGGCGATCTGTCGTGGACGACGTACGCGCGCCCCGATCACGCCGACGACGAGCTGTTCGCGGCGATGAAGCGCGCGGGCTGCCACACGGTGATGATGGGCGTCGAGAGCGCCGACCCCGAGGTGCTCGCGGGCTACAAGAAGAAGTACGACGTCGCCGACGTGCGCGAGGGCTTCCAGCGCGCAAAGCGGCACGGCTTGAGGACGGTCGGCACGTTCATCATCGGACTGCCCGAGGAGACCGAAGAATCCATCCGCCGCTCGCTCGACCTCGCGCTCGAGCTCGAGCTCGACTTCATGAGCCTCAACATGGCCGTGCCGCGCTTCGGCACGCCGTTCCGCGCGCGCGCGATCGAACTTGGACTGGTCGACGAGAACGACCTCGTGATGGACCAGGGCGGCGCCGAGGCGAAGCTCCCGACGCAAGCGCTCGACCGCGACACGATGCTCGCGCTCAAGAAGCGCATGGTGCGGCGCTTCTACTTGCGCCCGAGCTACCTGTGGCGGCGCGTGAAGAGCGTCGCGAGCCTCTACGAGCTGCGCGCGCAAGCCCGCGAGGGCCTCGCGCTCTTGTTCCGCAACGTGTGAAGCGCGGCGTGTTCCGTCTCGAGCCGCCGTGGGAGGGGCTCAGCCGCGAAGAGCTCCTCGATCCCCGTTCACAGCCGCCGCGGCCGCACTCGAGCCCGCGTACGTAACCGCGCAGGCGCTGCTGCGATTACTCAGCGCCCAAGTCGTGCGGCTAGGCTCGTCAACTGCTCAAGATGCTCGGGGAGGCGCTCCACGACTTCGAGCGCGAGGCTCTCCTTGTAGGTGTGGCTCGTGAGGTTGCGATCACGCAGCAGGTCGAGCCACTCCGACTCGTCGTCGATCCATCCGGCGCGCCAAGCGTGCTCCAGGCAGGCCCTCGGAGTCGCCGCGTCGATGCCCTCGGAGCGAAGGCGAGCCTGGATCGCCTTCCAACCGAGTTCGAAGGCGAACTCGAAGCCGTGGATCGAAGCTTCGCGCTGCGTCATCGACTCGGGTTCGCCCAGTACGACCGCGAGGCGCTTGACGGCACGCTGAAAGTTCTCGAGGTGCGCGCTCACAGCTCGATCCCGTCGCGAAGAATGGCCCCTCGCAGCTGCGGATCCGCCGCGTGGAGATCGACGAGGTCGATCTTGCGCAGCGTGCGCAGCTCCTCGCAGTCGAACGCCAGCCGCTGAAGCACGTCGGCACGTATGCGCTCTCCCGCGTCGATCGCGAGATCGAGGTCCGAGCGAGGTACGGCAGTCCCGCGGGCCCACGAGCCGAACAGCAGCACGCGCGCGGTTGGCGCCACGCGCGCCCGCGCGAGCCGCGCGACATCCGACGCCAGCTGGCTCACCGCTCCAGGAAGTTCGACCACAACGGGCTGATTCAACGCTCGCGTCGAACATCGCGCAAGCGGGCAGCATGCGTCCCAGTCCCTCGGGGGCGCCCCTGCCGCACGCGTGGCGAGCACTGTGCGAGCGCCGCCGCGACGGACTCGACCGTTCCATCGTGCTCAAGCAGCTCGTGCACAGGGCCCGCGACGTCGCGTCGGCCAAGCTAGTTTCGGTATCTGTCCTCGATCCAGGGACAGTTTCAGCGGAAGGCGTCCTTGAATCACGGACAGTTCTCGCCGGATGCCGTCGAATGACCGGTCGCCGCCGCTCAAGAGCGAGAGCCACTGATCGCGGCATGGATGCGCGTCGGCGGGACGATCGCCGGCGTGCGCTGCACCCAGTTGACACCGTCCCATTCCCACGGGTCCGAGTAGTTCGCCGGTCCCGCGGTCGGATTCGCTCCGCCGAACAGCACGCAGACTCCGCGCTCATGCGCCCCTCGATCGCTACGAGCAGCGATGCAGGTCCGAGCGACTCGATCAGCCGTTCCCAGTCGCGCGAGTCCTCGGAGAGCAGCGGGTTGGGGTCGGCCATGGGCCGAGACGTGAGCGTACTCCGCTCACCGGATCCCAGGTGTCCCTCGGCGCGTGTCGATGCGTCCTACGAGGCCGTGCCGTGGGTTCCGCGCCACGAACTGCACGCCCTTCGAGAGGTTCGTCGCAGTGCTGCGCCCGAGCTACCCGTGGCGGCGCGTGAAGAGCGTGGCGAGCCTGTGCGAGCTGCGTGCGCAGGCGCGAGAGCGTTTGGCGCTGCTGTTCCGCAACGTGTGAGCATCGCGGCGGCCGCGAGATCTGCGGCTTTGCCGCGTAACGACGGCCCGCGCGCCTGGATGGAAGCTCTGCCGTTGCCGTCAGCGCCCCATTCACCCCAACCACAGGCGTCCCGCCATGCTCCGCATCGCCATCTGTCTCTCGCTCTCAGCCGTCGCCCACGCGCAGCTGACGAACCTGGGCTCGTTCAATCCGCTCAACAACATCGATCCCTGTGGAGTCGGCTTCGACCCGGCCACCGGCAATCTGTGGGTCTACGACTGCTTCGGAACGAGCATCGCCCAATACACGCCGGCTGGCGTGTTCGTGTCGCAAGTCGCGCGACCGGGCGAGAGCGCGGACGACTGCGATGTCGAGCTCGCGCCCGCGGGCTTCGTGCTGAACTCCACCGCGATTCCCGAAGGCACGTTGCTGTTCATCAACGGCGAGTCCGGCGTGGCCGAGATCTACGCGATCGACAAGTCGAGCGGCGCGGTCCTCGCGAGCCTGACGACGAGCTTCGGCGTCAGCCACGTGGTCGGCGGCGCGTACCACCGCACGCGCGGCACGTTCTTCCTGCTGCAGGACAAGGTGCCCGGCGGTTCAGCGGCGAATCGAATCGCCGAGGTGCACCCGCAGACCGGCGCGGTGCTCAACACGTTCCAGGTCTCGAGCGCGGGCTTCATCATCAACTACGGCGACCTCGACATCTCGCCGAGCGGCCACCTGCTCCTGGTCAGCAGCGATGAATCGACCGTCGCCGAGTTCACGACAGCGGGCGCGCTCGTGCAGGAGCTCGCCCTGCCGAGCGGCGTGAGTTTCCTGAGCGGCATCGCGCTCGACGGCGTGAATGGCGAGGGCTGGGTCGGCAGTCCCAATGGCTTGCTGTGGCGGCTCGGCGGACTGCCCGCGTGCGGCGCCGTCGCGTACTGCACGGCGGGGACGACGACCAACGGTTGCCTGCCGTCGATCAGCGGCACGGGCGCTGCGAGCGCGAGCGCAGGCGTCGGCTTCACGCTCAACGTCGCCAACCTCGAGGGCGACAAGTCGGGCCTGTTCTTCTACAGCGTCACTGGACCGCTCGCGACGCCGTGGGGCTCGAGCTCGAGCTTCCTGTGCGCCGCTCCGCCGACGCAGCGCACTCAGGCGCAGAACTCGGGCGGCGCGCCCAACTCGTGCGGCGGCTCGTTCTCGCTCGACTGGAATCAGTTCATCGCCGCCAACCCCGGCGCACTCGGCGCGCCATTCACAGGCGGCGAGACCGTCTACGCGCAGGCTTGGTTCCGCGACCCTCCGAGCCCCAAGACCACGAACCTCAGCAACGGACTGCGCTTCGACGTGTGTCCGTGAGCAGTACGGCGCCAGAGCAGTTCTCCCACGTTAGCCGCCGGACCGCCCGGCGCTGGCAGCTTCGCCGCGGCTAGCGTGGAAGAACTGCTCTGTCGCCGTACTGCTCGACTCGCAAAGTTCGTCTGAAGAGCGCTCGCGCAGCTCCAAATGCTCACGGGCTGACGCGACGAGCTCTCGCCACCAGTCGAGCGCGCGCCGAGAGCCGTCTTCGAACTCACGCCGCTGCGCGCGCTCGAAGCGGGTCCGGGCTCGCGACATGCGAGACGCCTCCGACGGCCCGTCACAGCGTTTGGAGAGAGACGAGAGGCAGACGGCGAATGAATGGCCAAGTGCGCGACAACGCGCGCGTTCGCGACGGCGGTCGCGACTTCCGCGGAGTTCCGCGACGCGTCGCACGAGCCCACGACGACACGCGAACGAGCCTGCGAATCGCAGGCCTGGCGACGATCCTCGCCCTCACGTCAGCATGCGGCCCGTCCGCGCCGCGGCCGCTGAACGTGGCCGTGATCGTGCTCGACACGCTGCGCGCGGACTCGCTGGGTTGCTACGGCTACGCCCGACCCACGAGCCCGAACATCGATCGTTGGGCCGCGGGTTCGGTGGTGTTCGAGAACGCGCAGAGCGCTGCGCCCTGGACCGCTCCGAGCCTGATCTCGCTCATGACCTCGCTCTACCCCAGCGTCCACGGCGTGGTGAGCTACGACGAACCCGGCGTGATGAGCGAGCGCGTCGTGACGCTCGCGGAGTCGCTCGCTTCTCAGAGCTATCGCACGGGCGCGTTCACCGAAGGCGGCTACGCGGTTGCGGACTTCGGGCTCGGCCAGGGCTTCGAGACCTACGAGAACGCGGAGATCGCGCCGCGCGAGCCGTGCTCCGAGGAGTGCAAGAGCCACGGTCGGCTGCACTCGAACGTGGCGCATGCGCTGGACTGGGTCGAAGCGCGCAAGGACGAGCCATTCTTCCTCTTCTTCCACACCTACGAGACGCACACGCCGTTCGCGGCGCCAGAGGAGTTCGTGCGCCGCTTTCGGCCGGACTGGGATGCGCGAGCGGAGCACGAGCGGCTCGCCAACGTGCGTCAGCGCTGGAACCAGGCCCACGAGATCGACGCTGCGGGGTTGCAGCTGCTCGCCGCGCATCGCGAGCACTGCGCGCCGGCCAACGACCTCGATCTGCGCGGGCTCGAGGAGAAGATGCGCGAGTGCGGCGTGGGCGCGCTCGATCCCGAGCGGCTCGCGCTGTGGCGCGATCTGTACGACGCGGAGGTGCGCTACACCGATGCGGAGTTGAAGCCGCTGCTCGCGCGCTTGTCCGCCGCCGATCTGCGCGAGAACACCATCGTCGTGCTGGTCAGCGACCACGGCGAGGCCTTCGGCGAGCACGGGCGCTTCGGGCACGGCGCCGCACTCCACGAGGAGCTCCTGCGCGTGCCCCTCATCGTGCGCGCGCCGAACGTCGCGCCGCGGCGAGTGCGCGACCTCGTGCGGACCGTCGACGTGATGCCGACCTTGCTCGAGCTGCTCGACGCGACGCCCCAGTCGCACGCCATGCAGGGGCGCAGCCTGCGACGCCTGCTCACCGGACAGTCGCTGCGCGGAGAGCCCTCGTTCAGCCATGCACTGGGCCAGCCCGGGCGCGAGGCGCGCTTGTGGTCGGTGCGCGAGGGCCCCTGGCGCCTCGTGTGGGACGAGGAGCGGCGCGCAGCACAGCTGTTCGACCTCGCCCGAGATCCCCAGGAGCTCTCCGACGTGGCGGCGACGCACGCGGACGTCGTTGCGCGGCTGATGGGCGCGCTGCGGGCGCAGTGCGCAATCGAGGCGCTCTACGTCGAACGCGCCGCGGGGCCGGCGCACACGGCGCAGGTCGATGTCGAGCGCGCACGCGAGCTCCTGCAACTCGGCTACACCGACTCGATGCAGCTCCCCACGGCGAGACAGCCCGCCCGCGGACTGGCGCGGCCTTCGTTCTGCGGAAGCTGAACGCGACGCGAGCGCAAGATCTTCGCGCTGTTCAACTGCGCGACTTGCCAGCCGCTCGCCCCACTCGCGCGGTCCGGGCCGCTGGCTCGGGCAGCGCACGGCCGCGCGCCCGCGGACTCCCTAAGAGGCCGCGCCGTGGGTTACCGTCTTTGGATATGTCCATCCATCGCCCCAACGCTGGCGCGCCCTCGGGGCGGTCGTCGGCGGTTGGCCCGCACGGCCGCGCGGTGAGCGCGCCGTGTGCGGCGCCCGGGGCTGGCGAGCAGCGGCTCGCGGAGGCTGTGGCGCCCGCGCGCGCCTCCGGATCCGCCGCGTTGGAGGGCGTGCATGCGCACCGCGCCTGACGCGCCGCGCCCCGGCGCGCGCACCGTCGCGCTGCTCCTGTTCCTGGTCGTGCTCGCGCTCGCACTGCGCTGGCCGCTGCTCTCGCGCAGCGTCTGGTTCGACGAAGCGTGCATGTCGACGCAACGCACCGGGACGCTCGAGCAACTGCTCGCGACGCTGTACGTCGACATCCATCCGCCGCTGTTCGTGGCGTTCATGCACGTGTGGAACGCGACCTTCGGCGACTCCGCGCTCTCGATGCGGGTCCCGCCGATGGTTTGTGGGCTGCTGAGCATCCCGGCTGTGTTCTGGGCCGGCCGGCGCTTCGTCTCGGACCGCGCAGCGCTGATCGCGGCGGCGTTGCTGGCCCTCTCGCCGGTGCACGTGTGGTATTCGGCCGAGGCGCGCCTCTACAGCCCGATGCCGCTTGCGGCGCTCATCGCGGTCGGCTGCTGGCATCGACTGCTGCGCGGAGAGAGCACGAGGCTCCTGTGGTTCGTGCACGGGCTCAACCTGCTCGTGATGATCGCGCTGCACTACTACCTGGCGGTGTACGTGCTGCTGCTCGCGCTGCTCTCGCCGCTCGTCGCGCGCGGATTCACGCCGGCGGTGAAGCGCCTGCTCTTCGCACACGGCGGCGCGCTCGCGCTGCTGGCCGCGTTCGTCGGCGTGAAGATCGCCTTCGGCCACTTCGAGAAGTCGCAGGACTACATGCGCGATCTCGGTGTGGCGGAGCTGCTCCCGCTGTTCGGCGGCTGGATGTTCACCGGCAACGTGTTTCGCGCGCTGGCGCCCGAGCGCGAGGCGCTGGGTGAAGCGCTGCGCATCGGCGCGGCGGCGCTGTGGGTCGTGCTGGCCGTACTCGGCGGCATCGCGATCCGCCGCGCGCGCGCGGAGCGCACCGACGGGCCGTGGCTCGCGGTTCTCGCGCTGGCGATCCCGGGGTTCCTGTTCGCGCTGCCCCTGGTCGGAATGCACCGCAACTACATCGAGCGCAGCACGATCGCCGCGCTGCCGTTCGTGCTGTTGTGGCTCGGCGCCGGACTCGACGCGGCGGGCAAGCGCGTCAACGTGCTGCTCGGAGGGCTCACTGCGGTGATCGTCATCGCGAGCCTGGCGACGATGTTCCGCTACCAGGACGAGCGCTGGACGATCTACAAGCCCAACCCGGATTGGGCCGGCGCCACGGCCTATCTGTCGGCCGAGATCGACTCCGGTGTCGTCGGACGTCCGATCTTCACCTCCAAGCCCAACCCGCGCTCGCTGTGCTACTACGACAAGCGCATCCAAGACGTGCGGAACCTCGCGCCCGCGGCGGAGCTCGGCGCGATCGGCGGCAAGGTGCGCAAGCGCTTCGGCGCGTGGTTCGGCGACTTCGCCGAGCGCACGTTCGCAGAGTTCGAGCGCCAGAAGGCCGAGCTGCTCGCCAACGCGAAACTGCTCGTGTACCGCGCGGGCGACGGCACGCCGGGGTCGCTGGATCCGCGCGCGCGAGCGGGCGAAGGCGTGTTCTACCTGATGCGCAACCACTGGCATCCGCCGGGCGACACGACGGTCGAGAGCCTAGTCGCGAGCCCGCAGGTCGAGATCCTCGAGACCAAGGCCTTCGCGGGCGTGACCGTGTGGAAGGCTAGGCTGCGTCGATGAGCGATCGCACTGCGCAGCGCGCGGCCGCGAGCCCCTCGCCGGAGCTCTCGGTCGTGATCGCCTGCTATCAGGAGGAGAGCCACCTGCGCGAGTCGGTGCGCGAGCTCGTCGCAACGCTCGACGAGAGCGGCGTGAGCTACGAGCTGGTGTTCCTCGACGACTGCAGTCGCGACAACACGGCCGCGATCGTGCGCGAGCTGGTTGCGGGGCTGCCGCAGGCGCGCGCGGTCTACCACGCGCAGAACGTCGGCCGCGGCGGCACGGTGAGCGAGGGCTTCCGCCTCGCGCGCGGACGCATCGTGGGCTTCCTCGACATCGACCTCGAGGTCCACTGCCGCCACATCCCGCGCATGCTCGCCGCGATCAACGCCGGCGCCGACGGGGCCACGGCCTATCGCGAGTACTCCGTGGGCGTGAGCTGGAACGGCTTCGTGCGCCACGTCCTCAGTCAGGGCTACCGCTGGGTCGTGGGCCTGTTCCTGCGCCTGCCCTACCGCGACACCGAGACGGGCTACAAGTTCTTCGTGCGCGAGCGCGTGCTCCCCGTGCTCGACCAGACGCGCGACCGCGGCTGGTTCTGGGACACCGAGATCATGGTGCTCGCCCACAACGCCGGCCTGCGCATCACCGAAGTGCCCTGCCCCTTCGTGCGCCGCGGCGACAAGCAGTCGACCGTGCGCGTGTTCCACGACACGTGGCGCTACATGGTGGCCTTGCGAGCGTTCCGCAAGCGGCTGCGCGACGAGCGGCGCAGCTCGAAGTAGTTCACTACGCGCCGGCGAGCCGACGCCAGAAGTGCTCGAGCGCCGCGGAGTAGCCCGGCGCGTGCTCGAGCGCGAGCGACTCCTCGCGCGTGGTCCAGCGCAGTTCGAGGTGCTCGTCGCTGAGCACGATCTCGCCGCGCGGAGCGAGGCACTCGAAGCCCACTAGGAAGGCCGGGTGCGGGCGGTGCGGCTCGATCGGACGCACCCAGGTGACCAGCGGCGCGGCGATCTCGCACTCGAACTGCGGGCCGAGCTCTTCGCGCAACTCGCGGCGCAGGATCTGGGCCTGCGGCTGGGTCTCTTCACCCACGTCGATGCGCCCGCCGGGCAGCTCCCAGCACTGCGGCCCGAAGGCCTCGCGCAGCATCAGGAGCCGCCCGTCGCGGACGATGAAGGCCTTCACGGCGACGTGGAAGAGCTGGATGGGCTTGCGCATCGCGCGAATGTACGACGCGCGCGCCCGCGCCGCTCCTCAGCGCAGCCGAGCGCCGCAACCAGTGGGCATGTCCGCCGAAGCGCCGACGCGCCACGCGAGGACTCCGCGAAGTAGCAGCTCACGGAGCAACGACGTACGAAAGCGCGTCCGAAAGGCTGGTGTTGAACAGCGCGCCCGGATCGCGGCTCCACTGCTGACAGCGCACGACCGTCCCCAGCGCGCTGAGCGCGGGATCGACACCGCTGGCGGCGCGTGCGTTCATGTCGAGCGTGAACACGCCGGAGCAATCGTTCACCGGCGGGAGCGTTCCGCCCGAGCTCGCGATCGGCGTGCGCACCGTCGGCAGCGCGACGCACATGAAGCCGCCCTGGAACGGCGCCGCGGCCGCACCGTTGGTTCCGTAGAAGAGCAGGCCGCTCATGTGGTTGCGCACGTTCGAACAGGTCACGACGAAACCGCTGGCCGCGGCCACACTCGGAGTTCCGACATGGCCCATCGTCGGCGCGCAGCCGAGCGTGTTGGTCTTCGCCGTGCAGTACGTGTAGGGCGAGGCCACGTCCACGAAGCTCTGCACGTGGATGCGCCAGGTCCCGAACGGCGCGCTGTCGAGCACGCTGCTCACCAGCAGCGCGCGGCCGTTCGCGCCCGCGAGCGCCGTGCGGCCCTCGGGCGCCGGCCAGCGGTTCTGCGCAGGCTGGCCCTGCGGCTCGAGCACCTGATTGCCCGCCGAAACGCGCGTCGCGTACACGTCGCCCAGGCCGGGCTCGATGGCGGGGTGGTCGCGGAAGTCGGTGAAGCTCACCAGGTAGTTGAAGTCGCACCACGCGACGCTCGGGAGGAACTGCGCGTTGTTCGCGCTGGCTACGAACGAGCCCGTGGGCAGGTCGAGGAACACGCCGTTCTTGCGGATGCGCCGCGCGCGCAGGTCGGCGTTCCACGGAAGCGAGGCGTTGTACTCCCACACGATCAGCGCTTCGTCGCCGTTGCGCGCGAGGCGCGGATGGACGACGCCCGAGCTGCCGTTGCCCGCGTCCGCCGCGAGGAACTGCGAGCCCACGACTCCGAGGGCGTCGATGAAGATGCCGCTCACCGCACCCCACACGAACAGGTAGCGATCGTCGAACGCGAGCAGATCGCCCGTGGTGCTGCCGAAGCCGACGAACACCTCGCTGGGGTCGAGCACGACGCCGTCGGCGCCGCGCACGCGCTTGTAGTGGAGCACGTGGTTCGACTGCACCGGCGGGTAGTGGTAGTGCGAGATCACCAGGAACTCGCCGCCCAGCGCCGCGGTCACCGGGCGATCGCCGAGCTGCAGGTCGATCGGGGCCGCGTCGAGCAGCTGCCCGTTGAGTCCGACGCGCCGCGCGGAGCTGCGGTACAGGTACGGCGGTCCGCCGGGCATGCGCTCGCTCCACACCACCATCCAACGCGCGCCGTCGAAGGCCACGTCGAGCGGCCCGCCGATGCTCGGCCCTCCGCTGGCGATCACGATCGGCTGCGCGTCGAGCACCGTCCCGTCGAGGCGCACGCGCTGCGCGAGCACGTTGACCAGCCCGGTGCTGCGGCTGTGGTACGCGATCAAGTAGCCCGCCTGCGGGTCGCCGGCGACCGCCGGGTAGACCTGCGCAGCGGGTGAGACGCTGATCGGGTAGGCCGCGCCGCCGGCCGGCGCCAGACGCGCGGCGTAGATGTCGAACGGGTCGATCGCGTCGCTGGTGCTGGTCGTTCCTTGGGTCCAAGTCAGCAGCACACGACCGCTTCCGTTGGCGGCAGCAGCACCGCCCGTCGACCAAGCCCCGCTTGAGACGGCATAAGGCGCGCCCAAGACAACTCCGGCAGCATCGATGTCGGTCGCGTACATGGCCCCCGACTCGCTGAAGCCCGCACGCCACTGGCTTCCGTTCCAGCCCACGGCCACGCGCGTATCGCCCAGCGACAGCGCGCCGTTCAGCGCCGCACCTCCCGCGACCAGCGGCGCGCCGGCGCTCGTCAGCGGCGTGCCGCGCAGTCCGGCCGAGCGCCACGCGGCGTAGAACTCGGCGCCGTTCGACGCGAGCGCCGGAAACGTGCCGTTGCTCGTCGTGAGCACGCTCTCAGCGCCGACTTGGTTCAAGGCCGTGTCGTACACGCGCGCCGCGACCGTGCCGTTGTAGTTGCGCTCGAACACGACTCCGAAGCGGCCGCCCGCGAAGTTCGCGTTGAAGTTCGCCGGCAGCGGATCGGTGCTCGGCACGAGCGTGCGCTTGAACAGCACCAGCCCACTCGCGTCGACGTACGCGCCGTCGAGCCGCGCGCCAACGGCGCCGATTCGATCGGTCCAGGCCACCATCCAGCCCGCGCCGTCGCTCGCGACCACCGGGAAGCGCTCGTCGTAGTCGTCCTCGTCGTCGATCACGATCGGCGGGTCGTCGAGCACCTGCCCGCTCGCGTCGACGCGCGCCGCGTACACGCCCTGCGTGCGATAGAACTGCGTGGGGCGCGTCGATTCCCACACCACGAGGTAGCTCTGACCGTTCCACGCCACGTGGACGTGCGTCTGGTCCCACGGCGAAGCGTCGACCACCAGCGGCGAGCTCGACATCAGCGCGCCCGTGGCGTCCAGCAGCACGCCGTACACGTCGCGATTGGGGTTGAACCCGTCGGGGGGCGAAACGAACCCGCCCAGGCCGCTGCGGGAGTCCTCCCACACCGCGAGGTAGTGCGAGCCGCCGAAGGCGAGCTGTGAAAGCCCTTGGTCGCCGGCCGAGGCGCGGACGGTGAGGTCGCCGGGCAGCGCGACGGAGGCCGAAAACTGCGCCTGCGCCGCGGCGCAGGACAAGAGCGAGAGCGAGAGGGTTCGAAGGAGCATGGAGAGCCTGGGTGTTCGGGCCGAGCCGCGCCGGCCCGAGCGCAACGCTCATTCCGCCGGCCTGAGCAGGCCCTGGGCGTGCTCGTCCGACGCAGCGTCCGCGCATTGGACCGCGGTCCAGCCCGCGGACCGGGGGCTCGCGCGGACACGCTCGGCGCCACTCCACGGGCACGGAGAGCGACTTGCCCACAGCGCTGCGCGCGCCAAACAACCGCCAACGCCCACGCTCCACGCCCCATGCGCACCCCGCTGCGTCTCGCCCTCGCACTCTCACTCCTCTCCGAACTCGCCGCCGCTCAACTCGGCCAGTGGCGCCAGAGCTGGCCGCCCGTCGAACCGGCGCTGGTCGACGTCGCGAGCACTTCCGCGCTCGAGGCCTGGGTCGCCGCCGAGAACGGCGAGCTGCGCCACACCACCAACGGCGGCGTGTCCTGGAGTTCGCAGCAACTGCCGACCGCAGCGCTGGCCGCGGTCGCGGTGCGCGGCGCGTGGGTCTGCGGCGCGGGCGACGGGCTGCAGCGCAGCATCGACAACGGTCAGACCTGGAGCACTCCGCTCAACGCCAGCGGCCTGCGCGACGTGCACCTCGCGACCTCGAGCGCGGGCTGGGCCGTCGGCGATGGCGGCCGCGTGTTCCGCACGAGCGACGGCGGCGCGAGCTGGACGCAGAGCAACGTGCCGGGCTCGAGCGGAACGCTGCGCGCCGTGCACTTCCTCAACGCGACCACGGGCTGGGTCGTCGGCGACAGCGGCAAGCACTTCAAGAGCGTCGACGGCGGAGCGACGTGGAGCGCGGTGAACGTGCCGAACAGCTCGCACTTCACGGATGTGTTCTACGCGGACTCGCAGCGCGGTTGGATCGCGGCGGGCGCCTCGGTGCTGATCACACTCGACGGCGGCGGCACGTGGACCAACTGGAACATCGGCGGCGGCGCGCGCGCGGATCGGCTCTCGGTGTTGGGCGGCAACTGGCTGTGGTGCACGGGCACGGCCGGGATCATCGCGGCGTCGACGAACGGCGGCACGGCCTGGTCGCAGCAGTTCTCCAGCGGCGGAACCGCGCTGTTCGACGTCTCGATGGGCGATCTGTTCGCAGGCTTCGCGGTGGGCGCGAACGGCAGCATCTACCGCACGAACGACGGCGGCGCGCAGTGGCAGCTCATCGCGGGCGGCGGCGCGCCGTCGACCGACCTTGCGTACGACGTCGAGCGCGTCGGCGCGCACGTGTGGGCCAGCCTCTCGAACAGCACGATCCTGCGCTCGAGCGACAACGGCGCGAGCTGGACGCCGGTGAACGCCGGCTTGAGCCAGGTCAGCTACGTCGCGCTCGACTTCTTCGACGCGTTGAACGGCTACGCCGTCGGCCGGCGCTTCGGCTCGACGCCGACCAGCGCGTGGACGCAGGACGGCGGCCTGACCTGGAACCCGACGTACTGGCTGGGCATGTACCAGTTCACCGACGTCGACGCGCTCGCACCGAACATCGCCGTCGCTTGCGCCGACAACGGACTGTGGCGCACGAGCAACGGCGGCCTGGGCTGGAGCTTCATCAACTCCGCGCCACTGTCGGGCTTCTTCGGCGCGGACTTCGTCGACGCGCAGCGCGGCTGGGCCGTGGGCTACGACATCGTGAAGACGGTCGACGGCGGACTGACGTGGACGCACCTCGCGACGCCGAGCAGCACGCTGCGCGCGGTCTCGTTCGCCGATGCACTGCACGGCTGGGCCATCGGAGACGGCGGCGTCGTACTCACCACGACCGACGGCGGCGCGAACTGGAGCTCGCAGACCGTCGGCGCAGCGGCGCTGTGGACCGTCGAAGCGCTCAGCCCGAGCGTGGTGTGGATCACCGGCAACGCGGGTTTCGTCGCGCGCAGCGACGACGGCGGCGCGAGTTGGACCCCGCTCGCACCGGCGGGCATCGGAGGCAGCGACGCGCTCGGCAGCACCTTCGCAGGCCCCGACGACGGCTTCATCACGAGCTTCTATCCCACCTCGGCGATCTGGCAGCGCAGCGGGCCCTCGTGCGGCGCGAGCAGCTACTGCACGGCGAAAGTCAGCTCGAGCGGCTGCGTGCCGTCGATGCAGTCGAGCGGTTCGCCGAGCCTGAGTGCGCCGGCGAGCTTCCAGATCAGCACTCTGAACGTCGAGCGCGACAAGGCCGGCGTGATGTTCGTCGGGCTGAACGGGCGCGCTTCGGCGCCGTTCCAGGGCGGCATCCTGTGCGTCGCGCCGCCGCTCTATCGCTTGAGCGCCGCGAACTCCGGCGGCGCCGCAACGTGTCAGGGCGCGTTCCAGTACACGCTGGCCGATGTGATGAACCAGCCCGCGGCGGGCCCAATGCTCGCCGCGGGCCTTCAGGTGCAATGCCAGACGTGGTTCCGCGACCCGCTGGCCTCGAGCACGTCAGGACTCTCCGACGGGCTCGAGATCACGCTCTGTCCTTGAGCGTTCGCTCAGGGCGTCCAGGTCACCTTCAGCGCGTTCGAGAGGTTGAACGTGCTGGCGGTGCAGAACGACGCCGAGTCGCGATACCAGGCTTGGTAGTAGCGCACATCGCCGGGCTGCAGCGCTTGCTGGAAGTCCGAGATCGGAATCTGCCCGAACGCGGGATAGTGCGCCGAACCGTTGAGCACCAGGCTCAGCGGGAAGCGCGTGATCACGCCGTTCACGCAACGAAGTCCGTCGCCGAACGGCGTGGCCGCGCCCGCGGTCGTGCCTTGGAACAAGAGGCACGAGCTGTTGAGCGGCATGCCGACGACATCGAGTTCGAACGTGTCAGCCCCGATGCTCGCGTCGCCTGAACCACTCAGGAGCGCTCCGTTCGCGTTGCCCGAGTTGCGGCAGCCGCGGCCCGAGGCGCCGGTGTTGGAGCACGGACAGGCCGGGCCAGTGCCGTCGCCGGCGCAGAAGCTCTCGATCATGCCGCCCGAACAGCCGTTCCACAGTCCGCCCTGCACGTCGTAGCCGTTGTTGAGCGACAGGTAGACCCACGTGCCGAAGTAGCGCTCCTTCGCGCCGCCCGACGCGGCCTGCGCGTAGACCTTGCACTCGCCTTCGACGGCCGGCGAGCCCGCGAAGTTGCGGCGCAGCTCGCACGGGTACAGCGCGTAGCCGTTGACGTAGTAGGTGCACGTCCACACATCCGGTTCACCGCCGGCGTCGCGCTCGTCGAAGCCCAGGAAGAACTGCTCGCCGTCGCAGTCGATCGAAGGGTTGAGTTGCTCGCGCGTCTGGCTCGCGAGCGGGAACTCGCTGACGAGGTTGATCGCCGGCCCGACGGCCGAGCCGCGGCACACGCGCGCCATCACGTCGCTGTCGCCGTAGTCGCGCTCGTACACCACGACGTACGGACGATCCACGTTGGTGGCGAGCGGATCGCTCAACGTGGAGACGCTCGGATTGCGCTCGTCGTAGCCCGAGGTCTCGATCGGGAAGGCGGTGTTGACCACGGTTCCCGCCCAGCTCACGCGCGCGCCGTAGATGTCGAAGTCGCTCGGCAGCCAACGGCGTTGCCACACCACGGTCCAGGCCGGCGTGCTGTCGCCCGGGTCGATGCCGTAGCCGTTGGAGATGCGCGGGCGCTCGCTCCACGTCGACGGACCGTCGAGCGTCACGAACCCGGGCGTCACGACGCCGTCGCGATCGACGCGCGTGAACTCGATGCTGACCGCACTCGCGCTCACCGAGCGTTGCCAGACCACGCAGTAGAAGCTGCTGCCCAGGAACGGATCGCCGCCCACATCGGGCAGGTTGCGATAGGCGCCGTCCGCGGGGCTGATCAGGAACTGGTCGGCGACCGTCGACGCCGACACGGCATCCACCAGTCGTCCGCGGATGTCCGCGATGCCGCTGGGCTGAACCGTTGCGGCGACGACGAGGAAGCGGTCCGTCCAGTTGTTGTTCGCGATCGCCGGCGTGGTCCAGACCACGGTCGTGAAGTCGATCGTGACCGTGGACTCGAGCACGCCGGTGGCGCTGACCATCCGAACGAACACGTCGTAGTCGGTCGCCGAGTACACGTTCACGAAGCTCACACCCCAGCGCGCCGAGCTCGCGTCGTAGGCAACGTCGCACAGGAAGTCGTGCCTGGGGCTCGCGGTCGTCACGGTGAAGAAAGTCACGAACGGATCGATCACGAGCGGGAGCTGCGCGTTCGCGGCGAACTCCGCCGGCACGCGCAGTTCGAGCGCTCCATCGACGAGCTGGCTGTCGAGCGGGAGCTTGACGCCGTTCGCATCGAGCGCGAAGGCCTCGCTGTAGTCGACGCGGCCGAACTCGTTCTCGAAACTGAGGGTGGCGCCGTTGTCGCGGGCGGCGAGTTCCGTGGCGAGATCGACGCGCAACACGAGGTCGCCGTCGCCGGGCAGCTCGTGGAATACGAAGCGCTGCTCGAGCGAGTCGAGCGCGAGCTCGTACTCTTCGACGAAGGCGCCGCGATCGATGCGCACGGTGTCGCCGCTGCGCGTAACGCCGCGTTCATCGAGAGCGAACGGCTCGCCGCCGCGCGCGCACGAACTCACGCGGAACTCGAGCGGGAAGTTCTGCGGCGCGTCCGAGCCGAAGAACGGAATCACGCTCGCGCCATGCTCGTCGAAGCTGGCTTTGTAGGCGCTTGCGCGCGCCCACAGCCGACCGTCGCCGGGCTGATCGAACGCGACGCGCTCGAACGGAGCCGCTGCGATGGCGCGCGGCGAAAAGGGCATGGCCGGCTCGAGCTGGCGAGGCGGCGGCGAGCGATCGGGCTGGGGCGTGCGATGGAGTTGATGGTTGTCCTGCGCAGTGGCGAACGGCAGAGCGAGCAGGAGCGCCGCCGTCGTACGGAGTCGAGAGAATCGAGACATAGAGATCTTTCTGTGATTTGAAATGCGCTCGTTTGGCGCGGGACCTCTCCACTGCCACCATGAAAGTTCGCGGCCGCTTTCTTGCGAAATTCCAGCCTGCGCGAGCTGCGCTCCTTGCGGCCGGCGGACGACCGCGCGGACAATCACGACTCCCATGTCCGTTCGAGAGACCAGCTGGACCCTGATCGATTCCGCCCGCGAAGGCGATCAGGCTGCGCGCGAGCGCTTCGCGCGCGAGTACGAGCCCGTCGTGCGCGCCTACTTCGGCGCGCGCTGGCGCAGCGGCGTGCTCGCGAGCGAGATCGACGACGCTGTTCAGGAGGTCTGGATCGACTGCCTGCGCGAGCGCGGCGCGCTAGAGCGCGCGGATCCCGAGCGGCCGTTCCGACCGTTCCTCGCTGGCGTCGCGCGCACGGTCGCACTGCGCTTCGAGCAGCGCCGCGCGCGCGGCGGCGCCGTCGAACTCGATGGCGAGAGCCATGAAGCGCGCGAGACCCGCCTCAGCGTCGCCTTCGACCGCGCCTTCGCCCAAAAAGTGATGCGCGACGCCAGCGAGTTGCAGCGCGCGCGCGCCACTGCGGCCGGCGGCGTGAAGATGCGGCGCGTCGAGCTGCTCGAGCTGCGCTTCCAGCAGGGCCTGACGATTCCTCAGATCGCCGAGCTGTGGCGCGAGGACGCGGCGCGCCTGCACCACCTCTACGCCGACGCGCGCGAGGACTTCCTCGAGGCGCTGCGCGAGATCGTGCGCCAGCGCGGCGGCCCCACCAGCGGCCAGGCGCTCGAGCGCGAGTGCGAGTGGATGCTGAGCGTGCTGCGCGGCTCCAAGGACTGACGGCGTTGGTTGTACGGTGCCAGAGCAATCTGTCCCACGCCGCGCAACGCAATGGCGACCCGAACGCAACGGCGGCGTGGGACAGATTGCTCTGGCACCGTACAACCAATATCAGTCGATCAGCGCGCGCGACTCCGCGATCCACGAGCGCAGCGGCGGGTGCGAGCGCGAGAGCGTTTCGAACTGATCGCGCAGCCGTTCGAACGTCGCTGAAGCGGCCTCGACGTCGCCCATTCGCAGCGCGCACACGGCGGTCAGCCACTCGCGCAGCGGCGTCTGATCGCCCAGCTCGAGCGCCCGCTCGAGCTCGGCCTTCGCACCCGCTGGATCGTCGGCCGCGATCAGGCAGGCGGCGAGCATCACGTGCCCCAGGTCGAAGTTGGGGTGCACCTCGACCAGGCGCCGCGCGTAGACGAGCGCGCGCAGCGGGCCGCCGAGCCGCTCATCCGCCTGCAGCGCGAGCAGCGACGTGAGCGCCGCGAGCATGCGCATGTCGTCGGGCTGCGCGCGCAGCCCCTCCTCGAGCACATCGCGCGACTCCTCGAACTGCCCCGCGTCCTGCAACGCGAGCGACATGTACAGGCCCACGTCCGTTCGCCGCGACTTCAACTCCAGGCTGCGTCGATAGGCGGCGACCGCCTCCTCGCTCCGGCCGAGCTCCGCCAGCGCATAGCCGCGCCAGAAGTGCACGTCGGGATCGTTGGGAGCGAGTTCGAGCGCACGCTCGAAATGCTCGAGCCCTTCGGCGCGCCGCCCGGAGCGCATGCGCTCGGAACCCAAGTGGAGATGCGCATTGGCGAACTGCGGTTCGAGCTCCACCGCGCGCTCCAGGTGCTCACGCGAGCGCTCGGTATCGCCCAGCGCGTTGAGAACAAGCGCCAGCTCGACGTGCGAGAGCGCCGAAGTCGGATGGCGCTCGAGCACCCGCTCGTGCACCCGCGCAGACTCTTCATAGCGTCCGAGCCGACTGAGCGTGTTCGCGACGTGCTGCTCGATGTGCAGATCGTCGGGCGCCAGCTCTGCAGCGCGCCGGAACAGCTCGAGCGCCCGCTGGTTGCGGCCCGCCTCGATCAGGGCTTGTCCGAAGTCGTGCCAAACCGCGACGCGATCGGGCCGCAGTGCGAGCGCCGCTTCGTAGTGCGCGAATGCCTCTTCGGAGCTCCGCCCGCGCGCGATGTGCATCGTGCGCGCGAGTTCGAGCGCGAGCTTGAAGTCGTGCGGGTAGCGAAACCGCGCGCGCTGGAGCAACGCGATCGCGCGCTCGAGCTCGCCCGCCTGCGCCAGCGCGTGACCCACCAGCCACAGCGTCGGAGCTGACACCAGCGCCTCCGCGGACTGCGCTGCGACCTCGCGCAGCGTGTCGACGTCCTTGGCGGCGAGCGCTTCGCGAAGTCGAACGCGCAACGGATCGGGATCGAGCGCGCTCGCGAGCGACGCGAGGGCCTGCGCGGGCTCTTTGCGCTGCGCGTTGCGCCGCACGCTGGACCACTCGTCGAGCACGCCGGCGAGTTCGCTCGCCCGCCCGCGCCGTGCGAGCGCGTCGAGCAGCGGCGCACGCGTCGAACCCTCCAGTGCGAGCCCGTTCGACTCGAAAGCGGCCTCGAATGCGCGGTCGAGCAACTCCCAGTCGGTCGGGTAGACGTCGTCGCCTTCGGGCTGACGCACCTCTTCCACCGCGGCGAACAGCGCTTCGTTCGAGCGTTCGAGTTCGAACGCGTCGCGCGCGAGTCGCTCCTGCGCGCGCACGCTCTCGATCAACGCGCTCGCCTCGCGGCCGAGCTCGTCGAGCTCCTCGCGCCCCTCGGTGCGCGCCCGCGCCCGTTCCGCAGCCGCGAGCGCGCGCGCGAAGTCGCCGCTGGCGCGAGCCTCGCCCGCTTCACCCAGGTCCGCGAGCACGTTGCGCTGCAGGCCGCCGATCTCCGCTGCGCGCGCCTCGCGCCGCACGAACCACGCGCTCGAGCCGGCCACCACGAGCAACGCGGCCGCGACGGTCATGCGCACGCTCGCTTTCGCGCGTTCGCGCGAGCGCGCCGCCTCGAGCTCCGCGTTGCGCGCGCGCTCGGCCAGCGAGGCGAGGTACGCGCTCATGCGCTGCGCCACCAGCTCCGCCGAGCGCGGTCGCTGATCGCGCTCGGGCGCGAGGCAGTCGCGGCACAGCTCCACCAGCTCGCGGTCGGCGTCGCATCGCTCGAGCCGCGCCCGCGCATCGTCGAGTTCGGCTCGCGCGGCCTGCACGGTCGTGCGTTCGGCGTCGCCCTTGTACGGCGGCTCGCCCGTGAGGATCTCGCACAGCGTCGCGCCGAGCGCGAACACATCGGCGCGCTCGTCGATCTTCGCCGTCTCGCCGCGCGCTTGTTCCGGCGCCATGTACGCCGGCGTGCCCATCACGGCGCCGACCTGCGAGTGCGTGCCGCTTCCGGCGCTGCGCACCGTCGCGACGAGCTCACTCCCCTCGCGCACCTCACCTGCGCCGGCGCCGAGCACCTTGGCGAGCCCCCAGTCGATCACCTGCACCTCGCCGAAGTCGCCGATCAGCACGTTGCCCGGCTTGAGGTCGCGGTGCACGACGCCGCGCGAGTGCGCATAGGCGATCGTCTGGCACACGCTCGCGAACACGTCGAGCAGCTTGCGGCGGTGGCTCTTGTCGGCTCCTTGCAGCGCATCGGCGAGCGTGCGCCCGCGCACCAGCTTCATCGCGAAAAATGGCCGCTGGTCGGCCATCAGCCCCAGCTCGTACACCGGCACGATGCCCGGGTGCTGGAGCTGCCCGCCGATCTGCGCTTCCTCGACGAAGCGCTGCACGATCTCGGGGCGCGCGGCGAGGTCCTCGCGCAGCACCTTCAGCGCCACGTCGCGGCCCAGGTCGACGTCGCGACCGCGCAGCAAGACTCCCATGCCGCCGCGCGCGAGCTCGCCCTCGACCAGGTAGTTGGCGCGACCTGCGACCTCTCCGCCGGCTTCGATCGAGCGGGAGCGGGGCACGCGCACGCTCGCGGGGCCGCGCAGACTCACGCGCGTCATCGCGACGCCCGCCACGCGCTCGATCGCGTGCAGGGCCGTGATGCGCTGACCGCCGAAGCCGGCCGCCAGGCCCGCCTCGAGGGGATCGCCGTCGCTCAGGGAGAACTCGCTCATGGGCTCATCCTCGCATCCCGCGCCGCGCAGGCCGCTCGCGCCGCAATTCCGCGAAATTTCCGCGACAGGCCTCGCACGTTGATCCGGAGCGGCCCGTGCGCCACCCTCGCGACCCCGCCGATGGACCGCAAGCTGCTCAACAAGCTCAAGTTCCACCTCGCGCGCCTCCTGCAGCAGCCCGAGGCCGAGGACTGGGAGCGCGTGGCCGCGGTGCTCGACGGCCTCGAAGGTCAGCGGCCCGACGCGCAGACCCTCGCCGTGCACAAGCTGCTCGAGAAGGACGCGCCGCTGCTCCGCCAGTGGCGCCTGCCCGCGGACGCGCAGCGCTTGTTGCACGAGCTCAACCTCGCCACGCGGCGCGAATCAGGCTCGCCCGCGCGCCCGCTGAGCGTCGAAGAGCGCGTCGCTGGCGCGCTGCGCGGTCGAGCGCTGCTCGTGATCGGCGGCGACCCGCGCAACCAGCACGCCGAGCGCCTGCGCACGACCTTCGGCTTGAGCGAGCTCATCTGGCCCGTCACGCGCGAAGACGCGCCCGACCTCTATTCGCTCGAGCCCGTGATCGCGCGCGCCGACGTGGCCGCGGTCGTGCTCTTGATCCGCTTCATCCGCCACGCGCTCAACGACGTCGACGACCTCTGCACGCGCCACTCCAAGCCGCTCGCGCGCTGCACCGCGGGCTACAACCCCGCGCAAGTCGCTACCGCGCTCTTCGAGCAGTGCGGCAAGCGCTTGGGGCTCGAGTGAACGCGGCGAGCAACTAACTCCGCCATAGCCCGGCTGCCTGGAACGCGCTGATCGAGGAGTTGCCGCGCCGTCGAACGGCGGCCGGAGAGTTGCTCACGTCCGCAAACCCGCGCCGGCCGAGCAACAGGTCGAGGCCCAGGTCTGCGATCAGCTTCTGCAGCCTCAAGTGCCCCACCTCGAGGTCCTTTGTCCGACGGAGCTCCGCGATCCGAGCTCCAGCGATGGAAGCGGCGCTGCCACACGTCGCATGCCTGTTCAGCGGCGACGCATGCGGGGCGAACGCTGGCGACGAACGCGAAGTGTGTGGTGAGCGAGCGACGAACTCTCCGTGAACGCTCGGCGACGCTCTGTCGCACCAGCAAGTCCGTCGGCGCTTGTCGCGTGCCTGTCCCGCGCATCGAAGAGCGCGCGACTCGTCAGGCCGGCTCGATCAAGTCCCAGAGATTGCCGTAGAGGTCTTTGAAGACGGCGACCCGTCCGTACGGCTCGTCTTTCGGCGGTCGGACGAACACCACGCCCTTCGCGAGGTAGTCGCGGAAGTCACGCTCGAAGTCGTCGGTGTGCAGGAAGAACGAGACCCGTCCGCCGGTCTGGTCGCCGATGCGCGTCGCCTGGTGCTCCGACGCGGCGCGCGCGAGCAGGATGCGGCAACCGCCCGAACCGCGTGGAGCGATCACGACCCAGCGCTTGTGCTGCTCGGGCACGGGTGTGTCCTCGACCAGTTCGAACCCGAGCACGCCGACGTAGAAGGCAAGCGCTTCGTCGTAGTCGCGCACGACGAGCGCGAATTGAGCGAGCTCCTGGGTCATGGTTCCTTCCGCTGGAGCCGCGAGTCTGACGTGCACGCGCCATCGGAGTCGATCGGACCGACGGCCCGTTTCGCCCGCCGCCCAACTGGCCGTCGATTCATCTATGCGATCGCGCTATCCCACCCCGCCGCGCTGCCGAGCGGCGACGGGGGCTTCGCTCGAGTCCGCAAATCCGCGCCGGCCGAGCAACAGGTCGAGCAGCGGCGTGGTCATGAAGGTCGTGGCGAGCGCCATGAAGACCATCATCGTGAACACGGTCGGCGTGATGACGCCGAGGTCGAGGCCCAGGTTGAGCACGATCAGCTCCATCAAGCCGCGCGTGTTCATCAGGATTCCCAGCGCGGCGGAGTGGCGCCAACCCATGCCGGCGATGCGCGCGGCGACGAACGAGCCGCCGAACTTGCCGAGCGTGGCCACGCCGATGATCGCGAGGCAGAACAGCCAGTCGCGCGAGTCGCCGAGCAGGTCGATGCTCGTGCGCATGCCGGTGAAGACGAAGAAGCTCGGCAGGAACAGCACCAGGACCACGTCCTCGAGCTTGGCGCGGATCTGCTCGGCGAGCCGGCCGTCGTGCGGCAGCACCGCGCCGAGCAGGAACGCGCCGAACAGCGCGTGGATGCCGATGGCCTCGGTGGCGACGGCCGACAAGAGCAGGCTCACGAACACCGTCGCGAGCGCGGAGTGCGACAGCGGCCCTTCGCGCGCCTGCTCGCGCTCGACGAAGAAGCGCTTGAGCAGCGGTCCGACCGCGAACAGCATCACCAGCACGTACAACGCGACGTAGAGCACCGTCCACGCGGCGCCGGAGAGCTGCGCCGTGGCGATGCCCGCGACGATCGCGAGCAAGGTCCAAGCGCTCACGTCGTCGATCGCGGCGCAGGCCAGGGCCGTCGCGCCCAGACGCGTGCGCTGCGCGCGCCGGTCGCGCAGGATGCGCGCGAGCACCGGAAAGGCCGTGACCGAGAGCGACACGCCCAGGAACAGCGAGAACGACGTGAAGCTCACGGCGCTCGTCGCGTAGACCGGATAGAGCCACAGGGCGAGCCCCGCGCCCATCAGGAACGGCACGAAGATGCTGGCGTGGCTGACGGCGATGGTGGAGTGCGCGCTGCCGCGGAGCAGGCGCGGGTCGAGCTCGAGCCCGACCAGGAACATGAACAGCACGACGCCGACTTTGCTGATCACGCCCAGGAACGGCGCGACGTCGCTGGGCAGCAGGAACTGGTAGCCCTCGGGCCACACCGAGCCCAAGAGCGAAGGGCCGAGCATCAGGCCGGCCAGGATCTCGCCAATCACCGGCGGCTGGCGCAGGAAGCGATTGACGAAGCCGCCCATCAGGCGCGCCAGGGCCGTGATCACCGCGAGCGCGAGCAGCACGTGCGCGAGCTGACCCGCGTGCTCGCCGGGGATCGGCGCGTCGGTGGTGCTCGCCGCGGGCGCCGAAAGTCCCTCGCCGCGCGCGCGGATGGCGAGGTAGATGCCCAGCGCCCCGAGCGACATCACCAGATAAACGGCGAGCGTGCGCCGGCGGCGCGTGGACGGGACCAGCGACTGGAGATCCGGGAGCATCGGGGGCGCGCGGCGGCAGAGTGGCGGCGCCGCGGACCTCTCGTGAAGTCTATCCCGCCGACGGGAGACGGCGACGTCGCTCGCGCCGCCCGAGCGGGAACGCCGCGACTCGGACTTGG
Source organism: Planctomycetaceae bacterium (assembly GCA_011525785.1). GTDB lineage: Bacteria > Planctomycetota > UBA1135 > UBA1135 > WYBT01. The sequence continues at coordinate 3,119 of WYBT01000056.1, read as the reverse complement.
CGCGGCGCTCCGGCCGCGAACGACCCGTCAGACTTTCCGGAGTTCCCAGCACGCCGCGCGGAGCCCGGACCCGCGCGAGCGAACGCTCGGCGCGCGACGGCCGACGCCGAAACTCCCGCCCTGCGGCGTTTCGATGCCGGGCGCAGTCGACTCCCCGCGCGACCAACTTCCGCTGGCGAGCACGCGCTCGCCGAACGACCCTGCGCACCGACGCCCGAGGGCCGCCAGCTCAACGCGTCGCGATCAGCTCGAGCCCGCGCGAGCGAACGCTCGGCGCGCGACGGCCGACGCCGAATCTCCCGCCCTGCGGCCTTTCGATGCCGGGCGCAGTCGACTCCCCGCGCGACCAACTTCCGCTGGCGAGCACGCGCTCGCCGAACGACCCTGCGCAGCCGACGCCCGAAGGCCGCCAGCTCAGCGCGTCGCGATCAGCTCGAGCCCGCGCGCGCCGCTCCCCGGCCCCGGCGACGCTCGCACAGCTGGCCCTGAGCCGCCGATCGCGCCCCGTGGCATTTCCCGGCCGTCACGGATCACGGGTCGCCGCTGCGTAGACTGCGCCGCTCGATGAGCACCCCCGCGCAACGCCTGCGGCTCGCCGAGTGGCTGCGCCTGAGCGACACGCAGCGCGCGCTGGCGTGGGCCGGCATCGTGGGTTTCGTCGGCGCGCTGAGCTCGGTGGGCTTTCGCATGCTCGCGCAGGCGGCCCAGAGCCTGTTCTTCGGCGTCGAGGGCGATCCGGCGCGCTTCGCCGATGAGCTGCACTGGGCGCGCAAGCTGCTCGTGCCGGCGCTCGGGGGCCTGGCGGCGGGCCTGGTGATCCGCTTCGGCGCGCACCTCGCGAAAGGCCAGAGCTCGGCCGACTTCATGGAGGCCGTGTCGCTCGGCGACGGCACGATCCGCGTGCGCCCGAGCCTGGTGAAGAGCGGCGCCTCACTGCTCAGCATCGCCAGCGGCGGCTCGATCGGCCGCGAGGGCGCGATGGCGCAGCTCAGCTCGATGCTCAGCTCGTGGCTCGGCCGCCGCGGGCGCCTCCCCAAGCCGCGGCTGCAGCTCCTGGTCGCCTGCGGCGCAGCAGCGGGCATCGCATCCGCCTACAACGCCCCCATCGCCGGCGCGCTGTTCGTGGCCGAGATCGTGCTCGGCACGATCGCGATGGAGAGCCTGGGCCCGCTGGTGTTCGCCTCGGTCGTCTCGACCGTCACCACGCGCGAGCTGCTCGGCCAGGCCCCGCTGTTCGAGACGCCGCCCTTCGAACTGGTCAGCCCGCTCGAGCTCGGCCCCTACCTGCTGCTCGGCGCGATGCTCGGCGCGCTCGCCCCGCTGTTCGTGCGAGCACTGCGCGTCGCCGAGCAGCACTTCACGCGCCTGGTTCCGTCCGTGCCGCTGCGCCTGTGCGTGGGCGGCGCGATCGTCGGCGCGCTCTCGCTGCTGCGGCCCGAAGTGTGGGGCAACGGCAACCCGCAGATCGGCGCGATCCTCTCGGGCGAGGGCGCCGTCGGACTGATCGCGTCGGTGCTGCTGTTCAAGCTCGCCGCCACGGTCGCGTGCGTCGGCTCCGGCGCGGTCGGCGGCGTGTTCACGCCGACGCTGTTCCTGGGCGCGTCGTTCGGCGCCTTGTTCGGCAGCGCGGTGAGCAGCGTGCTCCAGCGCTGGAGCGCCTCGCCGAGCGCCTACGCCCTGGTCGGCATGGGCGCGTTCCTGGCCGGCGCCACGCACGCGCCGCTCACCGCGATCCTGATGCTGTTCGAGATGACGCTCGACTACGGCATCGTGCTGCCGCTGATGCTGGCCTGCGTCACGGCCTACTACACGGCGCGCGCGATCGACCCCGCCTCGCTCTATTCGGGCAAGCTCGCGCACCGCCACGCGCCCGCCGCGAGCGAGCGCACGATCCGCGAGCTGATCCGCCCGAGCCCGCTCACCGTCCGCCCCGACGCGACCTTCGAGCAACTGGTCGAGCTCTTCAGCGCGCACCGCCACAACTACATCTACGTGGTCGACGAGCGCGCGCGCCTGCTCGGCGCCGTGGGCCTGCACGACATCAAGTCGCTGCTCAGCCGCCCCGAACTCTCGCAGCTCGTGCTCGCCTCCGAGCTGATGCACACCGACTTCCCCGCCCTGCCCGCCGACGCGCCGCTGGGCGTGGCCCTCGGGCGCCTGCTCGCGCACGACGGCGAGCGTCTGCCGGTCGTGAACGACGAGCGCGAGCGCGTGCTCGTCGGGGCGCTCGCCAAGCGCGACTTGCTCCTGACGCTCAACCTCGACCGCGCCGGCTGAAACTTCCGCGCGCCGCTCGCCGGCTCGCGCCGAGCCCGTTCTCCAGCTTCGCGCGCGGCTTCCCGTCCAGCTCTGGGCGCAGCTTCCCGTCCAGCCCTTCGCCCAACTTCTCGTGCCGCCGCGGACTTTCTTGTCCAGCCGCGCGCGCCCGCCGCACTTGTCGCCCGTGCGGCCCGCCGCACGCTGCTGAACTCCTGATAGCGATTTTCATGTGCCCCATGCCGGCCCCCTATCGCCGGCGTTCGTGATGCAAACCCCTGCGTGAGAGTCGGACTCGGGTCCGCTTCACTTCCGCGAGGCCGCTGCTCCCCTTGCAGCGGCCTTGCGGCTTTCGGGGGAGCGCGCTGAGCGACGCGGGAACGGTGCCGCGGCGAAGTGGCCGCGGGGAGCTGGCTGGCCGAGCGGTTCGTACTCAAGTAGGACGAGCTTCAACGGTGCCGCGGTCACGGCGACCGCGGAGAGGCGCATCGAGTGGTGCGACTGGTCGGAGCTGGACCCGCTTCAACGGTGCCGCGGACACGTGACCGCGGAGAGGATCGACGGGGTCCCGCTCGGCGACGAGGTCGGCCTTGCTTCAACGGTGCCGCGGTCACGTGACCGCGGAGAGAGCTGTTCGCGCCGCAGGGCTTGCCCGGTCATCGAAAGCTTCAACGGTGCCGCGGTCACGTGACCGCGGAGAGGAGAGTCCGTCGTCGATCAGTACGTAGGCCATGATCAGCTTCAACGGTGCCGCGGTCACGTGACCGCGGAGAGGAGCTGAACCCACTGCCGCTGTCGGGAGCTGACTACGCTTCAACGGTGCCGCGGTCACGTGACCGCGGAGAGAAGCGGACCCGGCGCGG
>WYBT01000055.1 GCA_011525785.1 Planctomycetaceae bacterium | reverse complement strand
GAGGGCATCCGTCTGACCTATCAGTGAGAGACTCGAGCGTCGGGCGGGTGGTGGGAAGCCAACAACACGCCGCGCCCCCCCCAGCCCCCCGAGCGCGGCAGGGCCCCCGCGCGGGCGCGCGTTTGTTTGGTGATTTGGCCCCGCCCGGCGGCGGGGGCCGTGGCGCGCGGGCGGGCCTGGGTGGGGCGCCGGGCTTTGTTGGCTAACCACCCAGCGCCCGACGCTCGAGTCTCTCACTGATAGGTCAGACGGATGCCCTCGGAGAGACCGCTGCCCCGGCATGACAGCGGGTCGCGGAACCAGGCCTGAACGTCGACCGACGCACCGGAACTCCAGGGTTGGCCGAGCGCCGTCGGACGCGCCGCCTGCCAGGCATTCCAGTCCTGCTGCAACACGCCGTCGCACAGTCCGCTGCTACCGCCCGAGAACAGCAACTGCATGCGCTGTCGCGGAGGCGCGACGCACAACTGGCTCGAGCTGCCGGCGCACCACGGCACGCTGATCTGTCCGCTCACACCGTAGAGGAACAGACCATTGCGCTGTCCATCGACGCCGGAGACGGTGAGCACGCACGAGCCTGCGCCGGAGACGCTCGGTTGACCGCTGGCCGCAATCGTTGCGATGCAGAAGTTGAACGAGCCGGGCGCCGATGGACGGCAGAAGGTCGTCGGCGTACCCGGGCAGGCGAGCACGGCGACGCGCGCGTCGCCCGCCGGACTGGTGAGGAAGTCGCCGCTCGCGTAGAGCGTCGAGCCCGCGCCGAGATCGAGGCTCTCGATCGAACGCATGGCGGAGAATCCGCCGACGCCCTGCCACTGCACGCCGTCCCAGCTCGCCAACGCGGTGGCGCCGAGGCTGGGGAACGAGTTCGTGTAGGCCGCGTAGAGCCTGGGTCCGGTCCCCGCGTCGAACACCGCGAGGTCGGACACCAGCTGGAAACTCTGACCTCCGACGTCGGCCCACGCCGATCCCGTCCAACGCGCGATACCGGTCTCGAAGGGGGGCGGCCCGTTCACGCCGAAGTTCCCACCCGCGTAGAGCTGAGGCCCGGATCCGGAGTCGAACACCGCCAACGCTTGCGCCTCGACGCCGAGGTCGGTGGCGCCGATGGTGGACCAAGTGGCGCCGTCCCAGCGCGCGACCGCCGTGAAACCGCCGCCGGGCGACGGGAAGATGCCGCCCGCGAACAGCTTGGGGCCGGCGCCGTCGTCGAACACGACGAGGGCTTTCACACGCACGCCGGCGGAAAGCGCGCCAACCGAGGACCAGGCCGAACCGTTCCAGCGAGCGACTCCGTTCGCCGGCTGACCACCCGCGTTGACGAACGAGCCCCCCACGAACAGCGCAAGCCCCGAACCATCGTCGTGCGCCGCGAGCGCCTGACCGGCGCCGTCGAGCCCCAGTCCGAGCGGCTGCCAAACCGAGCCATTCCAGCGCGCCACACGCGCCGCAGCGGCGCCCCCCGCAGCCGTGAAGGTCCCCGTCGCGTACAGCTCCGAGCCAGCGCCCAGATCGAGTGCGAGCAGGTCGTTCACCGCGGCGTTCATCCCCGACCCGAGCGGCTGCCACTGCGAGCCGGTCCACTTCCCGACGCGCGAAAGCGCAACTCCGCCGCCGGTCGTGAACGTGCCGCCCGCATGCAACGCGAGGCCCGAGCCGTCGTCATAGGCAGCGAAGGCTCGCGCCGGTTGGTTCAGCTCACGGCTGAGTCCCGACCAGTTGGCGACACCGTCGGTGTGGGCGACGTAGCTGACCGCCAGGCCGCCGGCCTGACCGATGCTCCCGGCGACGCACAGGCGCGTGCCAGCGCCGAAATCATGGGTAGCGAGGCTCAGCAGCTCGCCATTCACGCCGGCGCCGACGGGTGACCAGCCGAGGCCGTCCCAACGTGCGAGCCGCAGCGCAGCGCCTCCACCTGCGGTGGTGAACTTGCCGGCGACGAAAAGCTGACGCCCGCTGCCCGTATCCATGCTCGCAAGCGCATTGGCGGGCGCGCCGAGACCGGACCCGAGCGCTGACCAGCTCGAGCCGTTCCAACTCGCGACGTGACTCACGCTCACTCCTCCCGCGTTCGCGAAATCCCCGCCCGCATACAACCGCGTGCCCGCGCCGGCATCGAACGCGTGCAGCGCGTTCACGGGGCCCGTGCAGCCGCTCGAGAGAGTGGTCCACGCACCCCCCGACCAGCACGCAACTCTCGACGCAGAGATCGACCCCGCTGTGGTGAAGTCACCGCCGACGTACAGCGCGGCGCCACCGCCGAGATCCGCGGACGTGAGAGCCCGCACGGTCGCGTTGACCCAGCCAATGCTGCTCGTCACGCCGCCGCTGACGACCGACCAGCTCGAACCGTTCCAACGCGCGAGGTTGTTGGTGTCGAGTCCACCCGCTCGCTGGAAGGCGCCGCCGACGTAGAGCGCTGGACCGCTCCCGTCGTCGTGAACCACAAGGGCGTGCCCGACCGGGAGAATCTCGGGATTCGAGGTGGACAGTCCGCCGCCGGGAATCGACCAGTCGAGGCCGTTCCAGCGCATCACGCCGCCAGGGACCGTGCCCGCGGCATACAACTCGGGACCGCTCCCGGAATCGAACACGGCGAGACTCAGGACCTTTCCCGAGATCGTCCCCGACAGCTCCTCCCATCTCGCGCCGTTGAACATCGCCACGCTGCGGGCGAACACGCCGCTGGCCGAATTGAAGTCGCCGCCCGCGAAGAGCCTGGGGCCAGCACCCAAGTCCAAACTGGCCACGCAACGCACGAGACCGTCAAGTTCATCGGAACTGCCGAAGGTGGGCTGCCACTGCGCAATGCAAGGCGTAGGCGCCTGCGCGGCCATGGCCAAGCCTGAGAAAGTGAACACAACTGCGAGTCGCTGAAGCATGGATGTGATGTGCGCGGTCTCACGCGCACGATCGACCGCGTCCGCCGGCGCGGTCTGATAACTGATCGTACCGGTCGCCCTCGTTTCTCGCAGTGGGAGCGGTGGGCCGATGGCCACGCCATCGGGCCGAGGCGCCATGACCGTCGGCGACCCCAAACAAGCGCGCCGCAGCGGGTCGAGCGGATCGACCAGCGGCGGCGCGGCGAGCGACGTACAGCGGCGCTTGGCGCTGCTTGACGGGCGCTACGTCACGGTCCAAGTCTCGCCCGAGTAGATCAGCTTCTGGAGCGAGCCGACGCCCTTGGTCGATTGGGCGCGTTGGATCTGCTCGTGCACGGAGCGGTCGAAGATCGGGCCGGGAACGTCGCGGAAGACGCCGATCGGCCGCGGCATGGCCGGGTCGGAGTCCATCTGCGACATCACGAAGGCCGGGCCGGGCGAGTGCGTGTCCGAACGCCACACGTCAGCTTCGGCGGCGGGCACGATGCGCGGCTCCCAGCCGTCGATCTTGATGCCCTTGTCGAGGTTCTTGCCGAACACCATCGGCTGGCCGGGGCGCAGGTCGATGGTCTTGTCGTCGCGCACGGTCTTGTCGGCGAAGGCGTCGAAGGCGCCGTCGTTGAAGATCACGCAGTTCTGGTAGATCTCGACGAAGGCCGCGCCCTTGTGATGCGCAGCGGCGAGAAGCACCTGCTCCATGTGCTTGAGGTGCGTGTCGATCGTGCGCGCCACGAAGGTCGCGCCGCAGCCGAGCGCGAAGCTCACCGGATCCATCGGACGGTCGACCGAGCCCATCGGCGAGGTCTTGGTCTTGAGGCCCTGCGGCGAGGTCGGCGAGTACTGGCCCTTGGTGAGGCCGTAGATCTCGTTGTTGAAGAGCAGGATCTTCACGTCGACGTTGCGGCGCAGGATGTGCGCCATGTGGTTGCCGCCGATCGACAGGCCGTCGCCGTCGCCGGTCACCAGCCACACCGAGAGCTCGGGATTCGCCGTCTTGATGCCGGTCGCGAACGCGGGCGCGCGGCCGTGGATCGAGTGGAACCCGTAGGTGTTCATGTAGTACGGGAAGCGGCTCGAGCAGCCGATGCCCGACACGAAGCAGATCTGGTGCTTGGGCACGCCGAGCGCGGCCATGATCCCTTGCACGCAATTGAGGATCGCGTAGTCCCCGCAGCCGGGGCACCAACGCACTTCCTGGTCCGACTTGAAGTCCTTTTTCGTCAGCGCTTGTGCTTCGGCCATGGCTATTTCTCCAGGAGCGTTTCGATCTTCTTGACGAGTTCGGTCGTGCGGAACGGCTGCCCCTGGATCTTGGGGTAGCTGATGATGTTCTGCTGCGGATACTCCGAGCGCAGGATGCGCGCCATCTGGCCCATGTTCATCTCCGGCACGAGCACGGAGCGGAAGCAGGCCATGATCTTGTCGAGATCCTTGGGCAGCGGCCAGACGTGGCGCAGGTGCAGGCTCGAAACCTTGCGGCCCTTCTTGCGCAGCTCTTCGATGGCGCTGGTGATCGCGCCGCGCGTCGAGCCCCAGCCGAGCACGAGCACATCACCCGTCGAATCGCCGAACACGTTCGGCGTCGGGATCGAATCGCGGATGCCCATCACCTTGTTGTGGCGCATGCGCACCATGAACTCGTGATTGTCGGGGTCGTAGCTGATGTTCCCCGTCAGGTGCGCCTTCTCGAGTCCGCCGACGCGGTGCTCGAGGCCCGGCGTGCCCGGAACCGCCCACGGCCGCGCGAGGTGCGCGTCTCGCGCGTACGGCAGGAACCCGCCTTCGGGGACTGCCTTGAGCTGCGTGGCCGGGAACGGCGTGAGGTCCTCGACCTTGGGCAGCTTCCACGGCTCGGCGCCGTTGGCGATGTAGCCGTCGGTGAGCAGGATCACGGGCGTCATGTACTGCACCGCGATGCGGCACGCTTCGATCGCAGTTTCGAAGGCGTCCGCCGGCGTCGACGCAGCGATCACCGGGATCGGCGCTTCTCCGTTGCGACCGAAGATCGCCTGGAACAGGTCGGCTTGCTCGGTCTTGGTCGGAAGTCCCGTCGAAGGACCGCCGCGCTGCACGTTGACGATCACGAGCGGCAGTTCGACCGACACCGCGAGGCCCATCGCCTCGGTCTTTAGCGCGATTCCAGGCCCCGACGTCGTCGTCAGGCCCAGACACCCCGCGTATGCGGACCCCAGCGCCGAACAGATCGCCGCGATCTCGTCCTCGGCCTGGAAGGTGATCACTCCGAAATGCTTGTAACTCGCAAGCGCTTCGAGGATGCCCGAAGCCGGCGTGATCGGGTACGAGCCGAGGAACAGGCGCAGTCCGGCGAGTTGCGCGCCCGCGACGAGCCCCATGGCCGTCGCGTCGTTGCCCATGATGTTGCGGTACGTGCCGGGCGTCATCGAGGTGCACGGCAGCACCTCGTAGCGACCCTGGAACAGCTCGTGGATGTCGCCGGCGTTGTAGCCAGCCTGCATCGCGAGCTTGTTCGCCTCGGCCAGCTCCGGGCGCTTGGCGAACTTCTCCTCGAGCCACTTCATGGTGGTCTCGAGCGGCCGGTGGTACAGCCAGTACATCAGCCCCAGCGTGTAGAAGTTCTTGCAGCGCTGGACTTCCTTGCTCGACAGCGCAGTGCCCTTGAGCGCCTCGGTCACGCGCTTGTTGATGTCGATCTCGATCACGCGATAGCCCGAGAGCGAGCCGTCGGTGAGCGGGTTCTTCGTCAGCGCGGCCTTCTTGAGGTCCGAGTCGGAGAACTGCCCGGTGTTGACCACCACGATGCCGCCGGGCTTCAAGTCCTTGATGTTCACCACCAAGGCCGCGGGATTCATCGCCACGAGCACGTCGGGCTGATCGCCCGGCGTGTGGATGTCCGACGAGCTGAAGCGCACCTGGAAGCCCGACACGCCCGGACGCGTGCCCGCAGGCGCGCGGATCTCGGCCGGATAGTCGGGGAACGTCGCGAGGTCGTTCCCGATCACCGCGGAGGTGTGCGTGAACTGATTCCCGGTGATCTGCATTCCGTCGCCGGAGTCGCCGGCGAAGCGGATCACGACGCTCTCGAAGTGCTGCAGCGGCAGCTCGGCGTCTTTGGCGCTCGACTGAGTCATGGTGCGCTGGCTGTGTGAGGACGAGGAAACCGCCTGCGTTCGGCGCGCGGAGGATTCGGCCCACCGGCGCCCGCGGCGGAGAAAAGAGCCGCAGGATTCTATCCCTGGGCTGCGCGCGACAACGACGCCCTTATGCGTAGGCCTGCGGTGAGGCGCGGCGCCACACGGCCCTCCGGCATGGCAACATGCGCAATCCGGACCGCGAGTCCCGAGCACCCACGAACGCCATGCCCAACGCCCCGCGCTTCGCCTCTGCACTGTCCGTCGACCCTGACGCCGAGCGCGCCGAAGCACAGGTGCTCGAGCGCCTGGCGGAGCAGCTCGGCTCAGCCAAGGCCGATCTGTGCGCTGTTTTCGTCTCGCACCACTACGGCGGCGCGATCGAAGAGCTCGGCCAACGCCTCACGCGCGCGACGGGCGCGAAGGTCGTGGTCGGCTGCACCGGCGAGAGCATCATCGGCGGCGATCGCGAGGTCGAGGACGAGCCCGCGCTCTCGGTGTGGTGCGCCGCGCTGCCGGGCACGGAGCTGCGAGCCTTTCAGGCGCAGGCGCAACTCGTCGGCGAGCGCGAGATCGACTTCGACGCGTTGCCCGACGTGCGCGATCCCAAGAACGCGTCGATCCTGATCCTCGGCGATCCCTACTCGTTCCCGATGGACGAGTACTTGAAGCGCCTCAACGAACGCTTCCCCGGAGTTCCCGTGGTCGGCGGCATGGCGAGCGGCGGCATGGGGCCGGGCCAGAACCTGCTCATCACCAAAGACGGTCTGTTCGCCGGCGGCGCGATCGGCGTCGTGCTCGAGGGCGGCGTCGAAGTGCGCTCGGTCGTGAGTCAAGGCTGCCGCCCCGTCGGCCAGCCCTTCGTCGTCACCGCCTGCGACGAGCACTTCATCCACAAGCTCGGCGGCAAGCCGGCGCTCGAGGTGTTGATGGACACCGTGCGCGCCCTCGAGCCCGCCGACCGCGCGCTGTTCCAGCGCCAGCCCTTCATCGGCATCGCCATCGATGTCACCAAGAGCCGTTTCGAGCGCGGCGACTTCCTCGTGCGCAACATCCGCGGCGTCTCGCAGGAGCACAAGGCCTTTGCGATCACCGACGTGCTGCGCCGCGGCCAGACCGTGCAGTTCCTCGTGCGCGACGCGGCCTCGGCCACCGAAGACCTCACGCAGCTCATGTCGAGCCAGGGCGGCGGCAAACTCGCCGACGCGAGCGCCACCAGCTCCGCCGGCGCCTTGCTCTTCTCCTGCAACGGCCGCGGCTCGCGCATGTTCGCGACCGCCAACCACGACATCACCTGCGTGCGCTCAGGCCTCGACAAGTCGATCCCCGTCGCGGGCTTCTTCGCCATGGGCGAAGTGGGCCCGGTCGGCGGCCGCAACTTCCTGCACGGCTACACCGCGAGCGTGGTCGTGTTCAGGCCGCGGGAGTAGCTGCCCCGCGGACAACGAAAATGCGCGCGGCCGAACACTCGCTCGGCCGCGCGCATCGCTGGGTTCAGCGCAGCGGATTCACCGCTACGGCTCGAACACCACGCGCAGTCCATCGCTGAAGTTGGTGCCGCCGGAGCCCGAGAGCGGATCGCGGTACCAGAACTGAGCGTTCCAGACGCTGCCGGCATCGATGACCGAGGTCGGCCAGACGTTGAAGTCGAGGAGCCGCGAGGCCGAGCCGGTCGAGCTGGTCATCAGCGCCGGGCCCAGTCGCGCCACCGGCGGAGCGATGCACAGGTAGCCCGAGGAGTACGGAACCTGCGTCGGGGTCTCGCCGATGAAGAACAGGCCGTTGACCGAGGCCGGGGCGCCGCTGACCGCAAGCGCGAAGCTGCCGGCGGAGACGCTGGGCATGCCGCTCCAGCCCATGTGCGCGCCGGAACCGGCGGAGTTCGGCGAGCTGAGGCAGTAATTCGACGGATTGTCGCGCCCGTTGAGGATCACCGACACGCTGTTGCCGCCGTCGTTGGTCACGACCAGATCCAGATAGTGATTGCCGTCGAGATCGGCCGCGGCGAGCGCCATGGCGTCGGGCCCGAGCACGGGGAAGGTCTGCAGCTCGCCGAACTGCTGACCGGCGAGGTTGCGAAGCACGCTCAAAGAGCTCGTGACCGAGTTCACGGCCGCGGCGTCGATGTAGGTGTCGAAGTCGAAGTCGCCGACCACCAGCCCCACCGGGTGCACGCCGCCGACATCGAAGTAGTCGCACTGGCAAAACACGCCGGGCGAGAGCTGACGGAAGACGCCGATGTCGTGGACCGTCGTGTCGGCCAGCGTCACGAGCAGGTCATCGTCGCCGTCGTTGTCGACGTCGGCGATGGCGATCGACTCGGGGCGCTCGATGCCGCCGAGCGTCAGCACGCCGCTCGCCACGAACGTGCCGTTGCCCTGGCCGCGGTACAGCCGCACTTGGCGCGAACCGTGCGCCACCACCGCGAGGTCGAGCGGAGCGGCCCCGAGCGACGGCACGGCGCTGAGCCGGCCGAACGCGAGACCACGCGGGCTGTCGCCGGCCGCCAAGGTCTGGGCGACGACGAAGTGGCCCAGCCCCTCGTTGCGGATGAACTTCACGGTGTCGTCGCCGCGGCACGTGACGGCCACGTCGTAGTCACCGTCGAGATCGAAGTCGGCCGCGGCGATGTTCTGCGGGTCGTCGTCGACCACCAGCCCCTCGCCGGAGACGAAGTGCCCGTCGCCGAGGTTGCGCAGGAAGCGCACGCCGTTGGTAGCGCTGTTGGCCAGCATGAGGTCGACGTGACCGTCGAGGTTGAAGTCGCGCGCGACCATCCCCACGGGGTCAGTGCCGGCGATCAGCGTCGTGAGCTCGGGCGCGAGGAACGCGCCGGCGCCCGTGTTGCGCAAGAGCGCGAGACGGGCGGGATTGTGGACCGTGACGGCGATGTCGACGTCTCCGTCGCCATCGAAGTCTGCGAGCGCGACGCCGCGGGGATCACTGCCACTGGGGTACGCGATCGGCGCCTGGAACGAGATCTGGGCTGCCGCTGCGCTCGACAGCGACAGGAGCCCGCACGCGACCGCGACCGCTCGACGCTGGATTCGAAACTCGGACTTCATGACTCAAGTCTCCTTCTCGCGCTCCAACTCCAAGCGCCAGGTGGGACACCGATCCCAACAGCGGGCGCTCAAGGGGATTCGTTGGAACGCGCTCACTTGTAGTCGCGCCGGCCCGGAACTCCCTTGTGCCGTTGTGAGCAGCGCGAGCCCTCTGTGTGGCCCACGGTGGAGCTGCGCTTCGTACGCAAGGCATCGAGCGTGAAAGCCCGCATGCGCCACGGCGAGCCCAACGAGCCAGCAACTGTCAGCGCACAGTGCGCATGCGTAGGATTCCGCGCTTGCGCAAAGCTCTCTTCCAGGCCATCGGGGCCACGCTGATCTGGGGCGTCTCGTTCCTCGCCATCCAACTCGCGCTGAAGTCGGCGGCGCCGCTGGGCGTGGTGTGGATGCGCAACGCGCTCGGCGCCGCGGTGCTGTACGCAATCCTGCGCGCGCGCGGCGGGGCGCTGCTGCCCGAACGAGAGGATCGCGGGCGCGTGCTGCTGCTGGGCGCGATCATGGCCGCGCACATGCTGATCCAGACGCTGTCGATGCGCTTCACGTCGACCATGCGCGCCGGGTGGATCGTCGCGTTCATTCCCGCGCTCGTCGCGGCCGGCGCCCACCTGTTCTTGAAGCAGCGCATGCGAGCGATCGGCTGGCTAGGGATCGCAGTCGCGACCAGCGGCGTGTTCGTGCTCACCTCGACGCGGCCGGCGCAGCTCGCGCGCGCGGGAGTGGGCGATGCGCTGATGCTCGCCTCGACCTTCACTTGGGCGACGTACTCGTTGCTCTCGCTGAAGGCCGTTCAGCGCAGCGGCGGCCTACGCATCAGCGCCGCGGCGCTCGCTCTGTCGGTCTTGCCAACAAGCGCAACGGCGGCAGCGCTCGGCGAAACTTGGAGTTCGGCGCCGAGCGTCGAGTCGGTGTTCGCGCTGGTGTTCCTCGGCGTGTTCGCCAGCGGCTTGGCGATGTGGCTCTTCTCGAACGCGCTCGCGACGCTGGGCCCCGAGCGCGCCGCCTCGTTCCAGTACATCCAGCCCTTCGTGACGGTGGCGGCGTCGTTCGCGTTCCTCTCCGAGCCGTTCACGCTGCAGCAGTTCCTCGGCGGGCCGCTCGTGCTCGCGGGCGTGTGGTTCGTGCAGCGCGGCAAGCGCGGACCCAACGCCGTGGCTGCGAGCTCTGTGGGCAGCGCCGCCCGCACGTCGTAGCTCGTCCCAGCTCCTTTCCCGGAGTCCGCACGCGTCAGATCGACCGGCCGGACGAACAACGCGAGCGCGATAGCGCGTTGCTCGGCGCGCGGACGTATCCCTGCGCCGTCATCGGTCGGTCGGCGCGGAGACCAACACGGGCCGCACCCCGTGATAAGCGCTGTCGAACGAGCGTGAGCGCCCGGTGTCGCGGATCGTCGTGCGCGCGAACGCGGCGTTGTTGATGAACCCGCCGCCGCGGGCGACGCAGGTGGCCCCAGCCCCGATCGGAGCAGCAACTTGCCCCGGCGCAGCAGCGTCGCCGGAGTGCGGCTCGACCGCGCACCATTCCCACACATTGCCGAGCACGTCGTACAGACCGAAACGGTTGGGTGCGAAGCTCCCCACCGGCGCGTGCCGGATGAACCCGTCGGCGAGCCACTCCATCCCCGCCGCTTGCGGCCAGCCCAACTTCGCGGCGATGACCGTCGAGTCGGCGAGGTTGACGGCGCCGGCGAGCGCGCGCGCCGACTCGTGGCCCAAGTAGCCGCCGCTCGTTCCGCCGCGCGCCGCGTACTCCCACTGCGCCTCGGTCGGGAGAGCGAGTTGAAAGCGCGCGAGCAACTCGACGCATGCACTCCAGCTCACGCCTTCGATCGGATGGCTCTCGGCCGCGCCGCCTTCGAGCGTCTCTGCGCTCGCACCGACGGGCGCTCCTCCCAGGCGCGCCCACTGCCCGCGCGTCAACTCGTGCTTGGCGATCCAGAAGCTCCCGACGCGCTCGGTGCGAACCGGCCCTTCCTCCGGACGCGCGAGCGGATCGTGCCCCTGAGCGCTGGCGTCGCCGGCTTGCGCGCCCATGAGGAACTCGCCGCCCGGCGCGAGCACGAACACGATCGCGTTCTGTTCGCCGAGCGAGAGCTGGCCAGTCGTCGGGTCGCGCAAGGGAACGGCGCCGCTGCGAGCGAAGGCGAACTCCTCGAGCCCCGACGCGGGGTCTGGACCCAACGGAATCAGCCCGAGCGTGCGGACGAGCCGCGCCCCGCCGTAGGGCCCGTCGCGACGCGCGACGCGCTCGGACGCGGCGTCCCAGTCCTCACGCGGCTCGCTGAGCGTGATTCGCTCGACGTTGCGAGCCCACTCCAGACGTCCGCGCACGTCGGCTTTCAGGCCGTGCGCGGGGTGTGCGAACGACTCGAGCGCCGCGAGCATCTCGCTCAGAGCCTGGTGTTGCACGCGATCGGAGGCGCGCTCGACACGCAGCTCCTCCAGCTCGCGCTCGTGCAACGGCGCGCGGCCCGCGAGCCGTTCAGCGCTCGCCATCCAGGCCTCGAGCGCCGCGATGCGCTCCGGCGTCTCGGGCCAGAGTCGCGCGGCTTCGCGTTCGAGGTACGGGAGGCGGTAGAGGTCCGCCTGCAGATCGAGCTCCTCGCGCGCGCGGGCCTCGACGCGCGCAACGGCGGCCAGGCCTGCGAGGACGCTCACGAGCACCAGCGCCAGCGCGGCGGCGAGCCTGCGGTTGCGCGCCACCCACTTGCGGAGCTCAGCCCACGCGCCGACCTCGTGCGTGCGCACCACGCGACCTTCGAGGAAGCTGCGCAAGTCCTCCGCGAACGCGTCCATGCTCGGATAGCGCTGGCGCGGATCGCGCGCGAGGGCGCGCTGCGCGATCGAGACCAGCTCGGGCGGCGCTTGGCGCGCCCGCTCGGACAACGGCGCGGGCGGACCGCGACGCACGTCATCGAGCACCTGGAGTTGCGTGCGCACGGCGGAGCTCTCGCCGTAGGGGGGCGCTCCCGCGAGCAACTCGTAGAGGATCGCGCCGAGCGCATACACGTCGACTGCGGGCGTCGGATCCGCCGCGCCGTTCAGTGCCGACTCGGGCGCCATGTAGAACACCGTCCCCAAGTGCTCGTGCGTCGAAGTCGCGAGTGCGTCTTCGGCCCCACTCGCACGTCGCAGCGTGTGGATGCGCTCGTTCGCTCCGTGCGAGTGCGGCGCGTCACTGATGAGCGAGGCGTCCGCGCGCTCGGCGCCGCTCACGTGCGCGAGCCCCCAGTCCATCACGAACACTTCGCCGAACGCGCCGACCATGACGTTGGCCGGCTTCAAGTCGCGGTGCACGACACCTCGCGCGTGCGCAAAGCGAACGATCTCGCAGACACTCAACAACACCGACAGCACGCGCACCACCGGCCAGCGCGCGTCGCCCGCGCGACAGCGCGTGAGCACCTGACGCAGGTCCTCGCCGCGCACGCGCGTCATGGTGAAGTACGGCTGGCCGAACTCGTCGATCGACAATTCGTGCACGGCCACGATGCCCGGGTGGTCGAGCTGCGCAGTGATTTGCGCCTCGGCCAGGAAACGCGCGAGTTGAGCTTCCTGCACCGTTCGCGCCGCGGCATCGGACGAAGGCCCACGCAAGGTCTTCACCGCCACGGGGCGCGCGAGCGTTCGGTCCATGACCTCGTTCACTTGCGCCTGGCCGCCTTCGCCGAGCGCTCGAACGGGGGCGTAGCGCTCGCGGAAGGTCTGCGTGCGCATCCAACGTTCGACCCACTCCCGCAGCGCCGGCGTGGTGACGCGCTCGAGGATCGCGATGCGACTGCGCGTGCGCTGGAGCACGAGCCAGTCGTGTTGCAAGCGGCGAAGGTCGTCGGCCTCACCGGGATGCTCGCGGCACAGCACTTCGAAGCGCTCTTCGTCGGGCGCGCTCCCCGGGCCGTTGGCGACGCTGACCAGCCAGGAGTGGAACAACTCTTCCGCGCGCTGCGGCGCGTCTTCGAGCCGCGGGTCGATCGGGGGGCGCTCGTTGTCCATCTCGTGGTGCTCCGCAGCGCGATCTGCGGCCCAGGCATGATGCCACGGCCGCGCAGCTTGCAAGGCCCGCGAACGCAGGAGCCTGCGTGCTCGAAATCTCCGCTTTTCGCGTGAGTGAGGCGGGCCGTCTCTCCTCAGCGCGCGCCCACCGGTCACAATCGCTCGCGGAGCAGCTCATCCATGAAGACCCAACTTGCGCTCAGAACGGCAACTGCACTGATCCTGGCCTCGGCCGCACAGGCCCAGCGCGTGACATTCAGCGTCTACGGCAACCGCTGGGAGGAGTACGGGCGCAGCGTGGCCTTCCTGGGTGATCGCGACGGCGACGGGCGCGATGACGTGCTGATCGGGGCGCCGGCCGACGGCCCGGGTCGCGTGTACTTCAACTCTGCCTGGCTGGCGGTCACCGGAGACGGCATCGACGATCGCTTCGGCGCCGCCGTGGCGGGCCGCTTGAAGCTCGACGCCCACCCGCTGCCCGATGCGATCGTCGGCGCTCCCGGCGACGACGACAACAGCGCGCAGTGCGGCGGCGTGTACGCGGTCTCCGGCAACCTAGTGAAGCTCTACGCGCGACATGGCGCGGCTGCAGGCGACGAGCTCGGCTTCTCTGTTGCTCGCGTTGGAGACCTGGACGGCGACGGCTTCGACGAGTTCCTCGCCGGCGCGCCGCAGCGCTTGTCCGGAGGCGCCGGATACGCGCGCCTGTATTCGGGGCAGAGCGGCGCAGTGCTTCGCACGCACGTCGGTCAAGCCGCTGGCGATCGCTGCGGTGCGAGCGTGTGCGGGCTGTGGGACTGGGACGGCGACGGGCTGCCCGAGTACGCAATCGGCGCGCCGAACGAGCAAGGCCGCGGCAGCGTGCGCGTACATCGTGGAAGCGATGGCGCCGTGCTGCACGTGCTGAGCGGCGCGACACTCGGCGACGAGTTCGGCTACGCGCTCGGATCTGACTCCGACTTCGATCGCGACGGACTCGACGAGCTGTTGGTCGGCGCGCCCTGCAGCGGAGTGAGCCAGGGCTACGCAGTCGCCTATGCCGCGCCAAACGGCAGTGAGTTGCTCCGAGTCCACAGCGGTCCGCCGACCGAGCGCTTCGGCGCGGCGATCGCCGGCGCCGGCGACTTCGACGGGGACGGACACGGGGACTGGATCGTCGGCGCTCCGGGCGACGATCCGTTCGCGATGTTCCCCATCGGACCGGGCAGCGCCAGCGTGCTCTCTGGCAAGGATGGCTCGGTGCTGGCCAAGGCGAGCAGTTCGGGCTGGGGCGCCATGACCGGCATCGCCGTCGCGGGACGGGGCGAGATCGACCTCAACGGCGTCAGCGAGGTCGTGATCGGCGGGCTGCTCAACGGAGATGGCTACGGGAGCAACTCGAACGTCTACACGCTCGGGCGCATCGACGACCAGCGCATCGACGTCGCAACCCAAGACCTCTCGTTGTACGGACAGGCGCTCGCCGGTGTGGGCGACACGGACGGCGATGGGCAAGCGGAGTTGCTCGTCGGAGCGCCGCGCACGCGCAACGGCGCGAGCCAGTCGGTCGGCATGGCGAGTTTGCTACGGGCCGACGGCTCCACGCGCTTCACCTGGTCGGGCCAGTTCAGCGGCGATCGCTTCGGACAAGCCGTGGCCAACGCTGGCGACGTCAACGGCGACGGCGTTGACGATGTGCTGATCGGCTCGGCGGAGACGCGCGCGTGGTCCGCTGCTCCGGGTGTCGGCTATGCGCGCGTCTACTCCGGCGCCGACGGCAGCCTGATCCATCACTTCCAGGGGCCCGGATCGTCGAGCTTCGGAGCTGCCCTCGCGGGCGACGCCGATGTCGATGGCGACGGTCGCGCAGACCTGATCGTCGGCGGGTCGCGGGTCGATCTCAGTAGCGGCGCGTTCCAGTCGGACGGCGAGGTGCGCGTCTACTCCGGCGCCACCGGTCAGGTCCTCTACTCCTACTCCGGCGCCCCGTTCCAGCAAGAGGCGCTCGGGGCCTGCGTGGCGCTGCTCGGCGATCTGGACGGCGACGGGCGCAGCGAGTTCGCGTTCAGCGTCCCCGAGCGACCCGTCGGCGCGCCGTACTTCTCCCTGGGCGAAGTGGAGATCCGCTCGGGCGCAAACGGAGCGTTGCTGCGCACGCTGCGGTCGCTGTACTACAAGTTCGGCACGGCGCTGCAACGCATGGGCGACGTCAACAACGACGGGCTCGAAGATCTATGCGTGGCGAGTTGGTTCGTGCAGTCGCAGCAGAGCGAGGGCAGTTGCCACATGTTCTCGGGCCTGGACGGAAGCCAGCTGTGGCAAGTCGATGGCGACACGCCGTACACCGGGCCGACCTTTGGCTACGCACTCGCGAATGCCGGCGATAACGATGGAGATGGCGTCGCGGAGCTGCTCGTCGGCGTGCCCGGCACGACAGCCAACCACGGGCGCGCGATCGGATCGGTTGCGCTGCACTCCGGCGCCAGCGGCGCGGGCCTGCGGACTTGGACCGGATACTCGGGCTGGGACTACTTCGGCTACTCGCTCGCTGCGCTGGGCGACGTCAACGGCGACGGCGAGCCCGACCTCGCCATCGGCGCGCCGACCGATCCCGACAACGGCGTGGGCGCGACGCCCGGACGCAACCGGGTTCACGTGATCGTCTCGAACGACCTCGTGAAGTACGACCACTGCCGACTCTCTCCAAACCCCGGCGGAACGCGCGCGAATCTGACCGCGAGCGGCTCGAGCTCGCTGGCGCTCAATTCGCTCACGCTCTCGATCTCCGATGCGAGTCCGAACAAGTCGGGTCTGTTCCGCATGGGCTCGATCGTCTCGCAAGCGCCCTTCGCGAACGGGTACTCGTGCTTGAGCGGAATCGTCGCGCGAGTCGGCGCGCCGGTCACGCTCGACGCCTCCGGCCGCGCAACGAAGATCGTCGACCTGCTCGGTTCGTATCCCGGCACTCTGGCGACCGCTGGGAGCTCGTGGAGCTTCCAGTTCACCTACCGGCAGGGGTCGGGCCTGAACACCAGCGACGCAGTGCGCGTCCTGTTCACGCCCTGAGCACCGCGCCGTCCTCGCCGAGCCGCGCCATGAACGCCGGGTCAGAGCGCAGCGAGCCGAGCCTGTCGGGTCTCGCGCCGGTCGGCGCGATCGAGGATTCGCTCCAGCTCCTCGCGCGCTACCAGCGTGACTGCGACCCGCAGGCGCTCAACGCGCTGTGCGAGCGCTACTACGACCGCGTTCGACGCATCGCTCGCATTCGCAGCGGCGTGCGCGTGCGCCAGTGGATCGAGCAGGACGATCTGGTGCAGAACACGTTCGCAGCGGCGCTGCGCGGGCTTGGCGAGCTGGAGGTCCAGCGACACTCGAGCGTGATCGAGTACCTCTCGCGTGTGCTCGAGAATCAGATCCGCGGGACCGTGGATCACTTCGAAGCGCTCAAGCGCACTCCCGGCGGAGGCGCGGCGTCCTCCATCGAAGGAACGGAACAACCCGCGTTCGAAGCCACTTCGCGCGAGCTCAGTCCGGCCGATCAGGCCGCCGCGCGCGAGCTGCGGGAGATCTACGACGAGTGTGTTCGCGCGCTGGAGCCGGCGCATCGCGACGTCGTGCTGCTGCGCGAGTACAGCGAGGCTTCTTGGGAGGAGATCCGCCTCGCACTGCAGCGCCCCACCCAGCACGCGGCGCAGCAGCTGTACGCACGCGCCCAGATGAAACTGGCCGCGCGCCTGCGCCAGCGCATCGGACGTTGAGCGCTGAGCCGCTGCGCGAGGCTTCCAACTCCGACTTGTTCCCACCCGAGCTACGACGGCAGTCGTAGCGATCGCGGCGACGAGCGGGCCGAGGGTGAGAGCGCGGCGCCACGCCGCTCGAGGAACCGCCATGTCGATCGATCGCTGGATTCGTGCGTTCGCCGGATCGTTCGTGCTCACGAGCCTGTTGCTCGCCCACTACGTGCACCCGGGCTGGTTGTGGTTCACCGCGTTCGTCGGCGCGAACCTGTTGCAGTCCGCGTTCACGCAGTTCTGTCCGTTGGAGCTGTTCTTGCGCCGGATCGGCGTCGGTGCGCGCGCAGCCTGACCCAGAGTTGGGAATCACGGGCATGACGCGGCGGACACGATCGTGCTCGCGCGGCGTGACTAGCATGAGTGCATGCTGAGCTTCGCGATCTTGATGTTCGCCTTCAGCAGAGTGGGTGCAGCCCAGGATGCACTGCCACAGTTGCCGGGCGATGGGCTGCACACGGCGAACTACCGCGCCGCGCTCGTCGAGCTGAACGAGCGCTTGCGCAGCCCCGCGCCGCCGGTCAGCGATCGCGAAGAGCGCGAGTGCCTGAGCTGGATGCGCATCGCCAATCCGCAGGCGACGCACACGCTGGTCGGACATCGAGTGATCGCGCTTGCGACTCCGGGCTTCGCGAAGAACGCCGCACAGAGCGAGTTCGTGCGCCGTGCGGACCTCGGATACTGCGTTCTCGCCCATCTGTGGGGCGTCGACCCGTGTGCGCGCCTCGGCCGCAGAATCGTGATCTTCCCCGATCCACAGATGGCGCAGGGCCACCGCTGCATCGACGCCGAACTTCGCGTCCACGTAGGCCGCGCGGACTGGGACAACGCGAACTGGCTCGAGCGCTTCTTCCACGAGTTCGCGCACGGCTTCCAGTTCGAGCACCGCGCCGCGCATCTGATGATGAACGGTTTCTACGAGGGCTGGGCCGAGTTCATGCAGGCAGCCGTCGTCGAACACCTCGCACCGCTCGACCAGGACTTCGCCAGCCGCGGACAACACTACGCTGCGCATCTGCCAGACGCAGCGCGCCGCGAGTACCTCGACACGCGCCTTCCGATCGAGGAGATCGTCGCGTACGAGCCGGCCGCAGGGCTGTTGATGGAGCTGGTGAACTCGACCGTGGGATCGAGCCATGGGCTGCGCGACTGGTCTGCGATTCGAAAACTGCTGCACTCGCCCGCTTCGGCTGGACGCGACGTGCCGTGGCGACTGTGGCCCGCTCGCATGGCGAACGATCTGATCGCGGCCTTCGGCGCCGACCGCGCACGGCCGATCCTCGCGCGCTATCGCTTCCCGCTCGACGACGCGTCGCTCGCCGCAGCGCGAACGGGCGGCGCGAGCAATGCGAGCGGAACCGCAGTCAAGACGTGGAAGGTCGCCGGTCCCTTCGCCAAGCGCCCCGAGGACGGACTCGAGCTCGATCCGCTCAACGCAGCGGATCTGGCGTGGCGCTGGGCCCGCAGCGCGGACGAGAGCGCGGTCCCCGAGCACGGCTCGCTGCACAAGATCGAGTGGCGCGCGCTGAGTTCGGGCGCGGGCGGAGTGGCGGCGCTCGCGGACGCTGAGGGCGAGCCCGCGTACTTCTATCTCGCTACGACTTTGCCGCCGGAGCTGCGCACGCAGCTCACGCTGTTCGTCGCCTCCGACGACGATTGCGCGGTGTGGCTCGACGGCGAACTCGTCCACCACTTTCGAGGACAGCGCAGCTGCACGCCCGAGAGCCCCGACGTCGCCTACGCCGATGCGACGAGCGCGCGCGGGCAAATCGTGGCGCTGGTGGCCGATCGCGGCGGCGCAAGCGCCTTCGCTCTGTCGGCCGCGCCCGGCGGACTGTTGTTCGATGGCTTCGAGCAACGCAGCGCGAGCAAAGAGGCGGGCGAACGCGCAGCCGCGGTCGCGTACATCGGTTCGCGGCGACACGCGCAGCCCGTGCGCGCGCTGCTCGAGCGCGCCGCTCGCAGTTCCGACCCGACGCTGCGCGACGCAGCGCGGGAGTGGAGCCCACTGGCGACGCACGGCGCGCGGCGCGAAGCGGAAGACGCGTACTTCCTCGGCTCGATCCGCGGCGGCTACTTCGGCAACAACCGCGGGGCTTCGGGAGGTCAGTGCGTCGCGCACAACTGGGGCAGCGACGCGCGCAATTGGCTCGCGCTGCCGCTCGTGGTCGAGAAGTCGGGGGCCCAGCGCCTCGTCGTGAGCTATGCCACGCCGCACGAGGGCTCGCTGCGGGTGCGCGTGCGATCCGGCGATCGAGCGCTGTTCACGAGCGGCGCGCTGCGGCTCGCGCCGAGCGGCGCGGACTGGAACTCCTGGCGGCAACTCGAAGTCACCACAGGTCCGCTCGAGCCGGGCGTCGTGTGGGTCGAATTGTTCGAGCCCGCCGGCGCGCCGCACATCGACTGGATCAGCTTGAGCGCGCGCTGATCGCGGGCCTGCCCGGACCGCAGCGCCAGCGCGTGAGCCACTGAAGTCCAACCCGCGCAGCGAAACGCATCCTGCGACGGTTCATCGAAGCGCCATCGCATGATGGGGCCGAGTCCATTTCGCCTGCTGGCGACCGCCGCACTGCTGCTCGTCAGCGTCTCGTGCTACGCCCCGAGCGCTGCTGGCCCGTCGCTCGGAATGTTGGGAGGCGGGTTCGCGACCACGCAGGACGCGGTTTTCGCTGAAGGCGGGCTCGAGTTGCGCTCCGCAAGCCTGGAGTGCGGACTGGGAACCATGGCGGGCATCACCGTCGTCGAAGGCGGAGGCAGCTACGTGTACGGCGGCCTGCGCTGGCCGCGGGCGCTCGACTCGCACGACCGCTGGCGGCTCACGCCGAGCATCGCGGCGGGCCTCTACGACAACGACGAGCACGACGTGATCGATCTCGGCGGCTCGCTGGAGTTCCGCTCGGCGCTCGAGCTGTCGTACGCGCTCGGGCGCTGGGCGCGAGTGGGCGCCTACGTCGCGCACCTCTCGAACGCGCGCATCTACGAGCGCAATGGCGGCGCTGAGACGGCTGGCATCGCGTTCTCGCTCGACCTGGGCGCGATGTTGACCGGCGCGGAGGCGCGATGAGAGAGCCACGTTCTCTGCTCCAACACTTGGCGCCGCGAAGGCCGTTCGTTCTGGCAGGCGCGCGTGGTCTCGACACGACCGCCGCCGACAGCCACGGCACGGCGCGCTGAACGTCGCAGACGAGCTGGGCGCGTCACAATCGAGTTGGCGCGCCCCGCTCCACTCGATCGGCGGCACACTGGGACTTCCTGCAGCCCAGTTTCTCAGTTCCAGGCAGCGCACCTCATGATCGCACTTGCAGCACTCGCCATCTTCGCCTGGCCGACGCAGTCGCCTGCTTCGATCGCGGAAGGCTTGAACGAGGCCGTGCGCGCCGCACTCGAAGGCCGCTCCCTCGACATCCACCAGTGCGTGGCGCCCGGTTCGAGCGCGCTCGAGTTCGAGGCGCGAAATGCGGCGCAGCGACTCGTCGCGAGCTTCGACAGCGAGGGGCTCCGCGTGACGCGCTGCGGCGAGCACGACGCGCAAGAGCGTGGGTTCGATCTCCATGTGACCGCGTGGGGCCGGCCAACCGCTCTCGAGCGCGCGGCTCCGGCGAAGCTCAGCGCGCGAGGCGCGTGGATCTGTTTAGAGCGAGATGGCCTGAGTGAGTGGTTTCACAATCAGCACTCCGGACTCGAGCACGGGTTCACGATCGCGGCGCCGCCGGCGGAGCAGCCGCGCGGAGCGCTGGAGATCGTGATGCGCGTCGGCGGCGAGCTCACTCCGAACGTGCGCGGCGCCGACACGGTCGAGTGGCGCGACGAGTGCTCCCGAGTGCTGTGGACCTACTCCGGGCTGCGTGTGTGGGACGCCAACGGTCGAGTGCTCCCTTCGCGGTTGGCCGCTGTCGACCGTGAATTCACGATCCGCTTCGACGATTCCGGTGCGACGTATCCCGTCACCGTCGACCCGACCATCGCCGCGCTCGAAGCCACGCTGCTGGGCGGACCTGAGAACACGCCCATTCGACTCGGCACGAGGGTCGACATTGACGGCGACACGGCCGTCGTCGCGGCTTGGAAGGAAGGCGGGAGTCAGGGTCCACAGCTCTCGGTGTTCGTGTTCGACGGCGTCGACTGGACGCGCCAGGCGCGGATCAACACGGCGGGGCTGCTCGACTCTCTGGGCGGACTCGCAGTCTTCGGCGATCGGATCGTTTTCGGCCGCAACCACGACAGCGGGTCCTCGACGCCCGAAGTGCGCGTGCTCGAGCGCACGGGTGCGACCTGGAGCTACGTCACGGGCTTTGCGTCCATCAACTGCTGCACGACTCTCGGGACGAGCGTCGCGCTCACCGCGGACCGCTACGCCTATGTCAACGACGAGGGCGGAACGAAGAACACCCGCGTGCACCGGCGCACCGCAACCAACTGGATGCTGGAGAAGCAGCTGCCCCCCGGAGGAAGCGTGGCGATGCGCGACGACCTGCTGGTGATGCAAACCAACCCCGCGCCGTCGTGGAGCAACCCGGAAATCCGCGTGTACCAGCGCACGGGAACCGACTGGACGTTGATCGCGACTCCTCTGCTGCCTCCGAGCGGCGTTTACCCGGTAGCGCTCGACGAGGAGCACTCGATTGCCGTGGGAGCGCCGAACGACTCGTCCGCGGGCGCCAATGCGGGAGCGGTGCACGTCTTTCGCCGCGACGGCAATCAATGGCTTCCGTGGGCCAAGATCGACTCGCCGCTTCCGCCGCAGACCAACTCGTTCGGCGCCGTGATGGCCTTCGAGAGCGGAACACTCGCAGTCGGTGCGCCACGCGATGACCTGGTCGGTCTCGACGCGGGCGCCGTGTACGTCTACCGCCGCAATGGAGGCTGGACGCTCACGCAGGTGCTCACCGCGCCTGGGGCAGCGCCGCACGATCGATTCGGCGAGAGCGTAGCGATCGAAGGCGCGCGAGTGCTCGTCGGTGCGCCGGGCGACGACAACTTCTCGAGCGAAGCGGGCAGCGCCTACGTGTTTCGCATGAGCTACGACGCCGAGGTCTACTGCACCGCGAAGCTCAACAGCCTGGGCTGCCTGCCCGAGATCGCCTTCGCCGGCGCGCCCAGCGCCAGCAGCCCTGCTCCGTTCGTGGTCTCAGCGCTGCGGGTGCGAAACCAGTCGAACGGCCTGTTCTTCTACGGCGTCGGCGGGCGTGCGACGGATCCGTTCCAGGGAGCGCTCCGCTGCGTTGCGACGCCGATCGTCCGCACCATGACGATCAACAGCGCAGGCAACGCCGACGTCGCCGACTGCAGCGGGCGACTTGCACTCGACTTCAACGCGTGGGTCCGCTCGGGCGTGGATCCCAATCTCGTCACCGGGGTGCAGGTCAACGGTCAGTTCTGGTACCGCGACACAGCGGCCGCGTTCGGCACGGGCCTGAGCGACGCGATCGAGTTCGTGATCGCGAACTGAGCACCAACGCGCGGAGCGCGCGAGCGAGCGACACGACTGCTCAGATCGGCTTGTGCGGCGCGAGCGACTTGCGCGCGGCCGCAGCGCCCTTGCTCTTCGCCTTGGCGGCCTTCTTGCGGCCCTTGATGCTCGCGGGCTTGGGCGGCGCCTGGCCGGCGGGGACCCAGCCCTCGGGCGGCGGCGAGCCCTTGATCTCGAACAGAAAGCGCGACGGCATCGACGGCGTCGGCTTGCCGAACTTCACGCGCTGCTGCGTGTAGCACAAGGTCAAGTTGCGCTTGGCGCGCGTGATGCCGACGTACATCAGGCGGCGCTCTTCCTCGACCGTGTCCTCGGCGATCGAGCGCGTGTGCGGCAGGTAGCCCTCTTCCAGACCGACGAGGTACACGCGCTGGAACTCGAGGCCCTTGGAGGAGTGCAACGTCATCAGCGTGACGACGTCGCGCTCGCCGTCGGCCTCGGACTCGGTGTCGTTCGCCGTCAGGGTCAGCTCCTGCAAGAACGTCGCGAGCGACGCGCGCTTGTTCTTCGCCTGGTGGCGATCGGCGAGCTGCACGATCTCGCTGACCGCGTTCCAGCGCAGCAGGCGCGTCGCTTCGTCGGGGTAGAGCCGCTCGACCTCCTGGCGGTAGTTCACCGCGTCGAGAATGAGTTCGATGCGCTGCGGTAGCGCGAGGTGCTCGTGGCCGTGCGAAGCCGTCGCGAGCAGCTTCTGGAAGTCGTGCACGATCGCGGCCACGCCGCCTTGGAGGCCCGGGATCTCGCCCGCGCGCTCGAAGGCCTGGACGAGCGAGATGCCGTGCGCCGCGGCGAACTCGAGCGCCTTGTCGAGGCTGGCCTTGCCCACGCCGCGCGGCGGGCAGTTGATCACGCGCAGGAAGGCCTGCTCGTCCTGCGGCGCCACGCACAGCTTCAAGTAGGAGGTGACGTCGCGCACTTCCTTGCGGTCGAAGAAGCTCATGCCGCCGACGAGCACGTACGGCACGCTGCGCGCGCGAAAGGCCTCTTCGAAGGGCCGCGCGAGCGCCGAGGCGCGGAACAGCACGGCGAAGTCGCGCCACTTGGCCTGGCGCTTCTCGACCAGCGCCTTGATCTCGCGCGCGACGTGATCGGCCTCTTCGAGGTCGTCGCGCACGTTGACGGCCATGATCGGATCGCCGTCGCCGAACGCGCTCTTGAGCGTCTTCTCGTGGCGCTTGCTGTTGTTCTTGATGACGCGATTGGCCGCGCCGAGGATCTGGCTGGTCGAGCGGTAGTTCGTCTCCAGCCGCACGACCGCCGCGCCTTTGAAGTCCTTCTCGAAGGACAGGATCTTGGTGATGTCCGCGCCGCGCCAGCCGTAGATCGACTGATCGTCGTCCCCCACCACGCACAGGTTGCGGTGGCCGCCGGCGATGGCCTTGACGATCTCGTACTGCGGGCCGTTGGTGTCCTGGTACTCGTCGACCATCACGTAGCGGAAGCGCTCGCGGTAGTGGTCGCGCACGGGCTTCTTGGCCAGCATGCGCAGCGTGTAGAGGAGCAGGTCGTCGAAATCGAGCGTGCGCGTGCGGCGCAGTTGCTCGTCGTAGCGCTGGTAGGCCTGGCCCACGAGTTCGTCGGTCTCGTCGCCCGGCTTCTTCAGCACGTCGTCGGCCGAGATCAGCTTGTTCTTGTAGAGCGAGATGCGCGCCTGGAGCTGCGCCGGCTGGATCGAGGCGTCGGCCACGCGCAGCTCGCGCAGCACGCTGCGCACGGTCGAGACCTGGTCCGACGCGTCGCAGATCGTGAAGCCGTTGCCCAGACCGACAGCCTCGCCGTGCTCGCGCAGCGCGTGCATGCAGAAGCTGTGGAACGTGCCGACGAACAGCGCTTCGGCGCGCTGCTTGCCGATCAGGCCGCCCACGCGCTCGCGCATCTCGCGCGCGGCCTTGTTGGTGAAGGTCAACGCGAGCACGTTCTCGGCGCGCACGCCCTTCTCGAGCAGGTGCGCGATGCGCACCGTGATGACCTTGGTCTTGCCCGAGCCCGCGCCGGCCAGCACCAGCACCGGCCCTTCGGTCGTCGTCACCGCTCGGCGTTGTTCGTCGTTCAGTCCTTCGAGCAGCTTCGACATGGGGTTCCCGCGCGGGGCGCGCAGGTTAGGCCGCGTTTCGCGCAACGCAACGACAATCAGAGCGCGTCGAAGAACTCGGCCCAGGCCTCGGGGCCGAAGCCGACGAGCACCGTGTCGCCCACGATCAGCGTCGGCGCGCGCAAGCCGCCCGTCGGACCGATCACCGCATCCGCCAGCGCTTCGGCGTCGAACTCGCGCGCGAGGTCGAACTCCACGCGCTTCTTGGCCTTGACGGCGATCACGGTGCGCGCGCCCTTGAACAGCTCGCGCAGATCCTGCTTCTCGAAACGCTCCTTGCGAGCATCCGCCGTCTCACGGACAGCGACGCGGCGCGCGGCGAGGAACTCGTCGGCGCGCACGCAGCTCGTTCACGACTTGCGGTGGTAGTACCAGTTGACGTCCATCGCGGCAGGTTAGCGCGGCCGCGCCCGCTCCCACTCGTCGATTGTCTTCGGCCAGTCGCCTTTGAGCAGGCGCGACAGCGCGCGGTCGGCGAGCAGCTTGCCGCCGGTCTGGCAGCGCGCGCAGTAGTTCATCTCGTGCTCGGCGTGCACGATGCGCTGGACGGGCGCGCTGCAGACGGGGCAGGGCAGTTTGAAGCGGCCGTGGACCGCCATGTCGGGTCGGAAGGCCGTCACGTGCTCGGGAAAGCCGCCAGCTCGCTCGGCGCGCAGTCGCTCGATCCACAGCGCGAGCGTCGCGCGCGTGGCGTCGTGGAGACGCGCGACTTCGTCAGGATCGAGACGCTGCGTCCAAGTCAGCGGCGAGAGCTGCGCGGCGTGCAGGATCTCGTCCGAATAGGCGTTGCCGATGCCGCTGAAGGCGTGCGGGTCGGTCAGCGCGCGCTTGAGCGTGTGGTTCTCGGCCGTGAGCGCGCGCTCGAACTCGTCGTGCGAGGCGCTGAACACGTCGAGGCCGCCGGGGTCGTGTTCGGCGAGCTTGTCGCGACCGCGCACGAGGTGCAGCGACGCGCGACGCTTGGTCCCGGCCTCGGTGAGGATCAGCGTGCCGCTCGAGAAGTCGAAGGCCGCGAGCCCGAGCTTACCGGGCAGCGCTGCGCCCGCGGGCTTCCAGCGCAGGCGGCCAGCGATCATCAGGTGCAGTACGAGGAAGCGCTCGTCCTCGAGTTCGATCGCGATGCGTTTGCCGAGCCGGCGCAGGCCGCGAACCTCTCGCCCCTCGAGCTCGCGCGGCGGCGGATCGACCGAGCGCAACAGGAACGGACTCGCGATGCGCAGACGTTCGAGCTTCGCGCCCAGCACGCGCTCCTCGAGCGCCTCCTGATAGGCCGTGATGTCGGGCAACTCGGGCACGGCGCGAAACGTTACCCTCCGCTCGATGAGCGAGACCCTGGACTGCGTCGTCGTCGAGCCCCAAGGCCCCCACCGCTCGAGCGTGATCTGGCTGCACGGCCTGGGCGCCGACGGTCACGACTTCGAGCCGATCGTGCCGCACCTGGAGCTGCCGCGTGAGCTGGGCGTGCGCTTCGTGTTCCCCAACGCGCCGCGCATCCCCGTGTCGATCAACGCCGGCATGGTCATGCCCGCCTGGTACGACATCCGCGACCTCGATCCGCGCTCGCGGCACGACCCCGTCGGCATCGCGCGCACGCAGCGCAGCATCGAGCGCCTGATCGAGGACGAGAAGCGGCGCGGCATTCCCGCCGAGCGCATCGTGCTCGCCGGCTTCAGCCAGGGCGGCGCCATGGCGCTGCACATCGCGCTGCGCTATCCAGAGCGCCTCGCCGGCATCGTCGCGCTCTCCTGCTATCTGGTGCAGGCCGACGATCTCGAGCGTGAGGCCAGCGCCGTCAATCGCGAGATCCCGATCCTGTGGGTGCACGGCAGCCACGACCCGATGGTCACTTACGACCGCGGCGTGAGCTCGGTGCGCAAGCTCGAAGCGTGCGGCTGGAAGGTCGACTTCAAGACCTACCCGATGATGCACGAGGTGTGCATGGAGGAGCTCGAGGACATCTCGGCCTTCCTGCGCGCCGGCCTGAGCTGAGCGCGCCGCTGACCGTTCGAGCTGCGTTTCGGAACTGGCGTTACCCGCGCGAGACGCCGGGTACTTCCATCGTCGGGTCCGGCGGACGTCCGGCGCAGCTCCTATGTTCACTAAAAGTCGCACACATGCTGTGTGCAGCGCGGTGGCAGCCGCGTTTGCACTTCACTTCCTCCCAGCACTCTCCAGCGCTCAATGCGCGGAATGGTCCCCCGGCTTCTCGACACCCGGCGCCAACGGGCACGTCGCGGCAGCGGCCGTCTTCAACGACGGCAGCGGCCCGGCGCTGTTCGTCGGCGGCGCGTTCGACCAGATCGGCGGCGCCAGAGCGAGGCGACTTGCCAAGTGGAACGGCAACTCGTTCAGCGAGGTCGGCGGCGGCCTGTCGACCGGCAGCCTCGACACCGTCCACGCGCTCGCGACCTTCGACGATGGCAGCGGGCCCGCGCTCTACGTCGGCGGGAACTTCTCGGGCGCCGGCGGACAGCCGATCGCAACGCTCGCGCGCTGGAACGGCGCTAATTGGAGCGCGGTCGGCGGCAGCGCGTTCACGCTCTCGGGAACGAGCGTGCCGCCCACGATCTATGCGCTGCACGTTCACGACGACGGCAGCGGGCCCGCACTCTTCGCAGCCGGACGCTTCGACACTGTCAGCGGTACGACGGTGAACTCGATCGCCAAGTGGGACGGCGGGAACTGGACGCCGCTGGGATTGGGGCTCAGTGGTCCGATGGGCGCCGGAGAGGCCTATGCGCTCGCAAGCTACGGCGGCGACCTCTACGTCGGCGGCGGCTTCTACGCGGCGGACCTGCTTCCGGGCACGGTCGGACTCGGCCGTTGGAACGGGAACCAGTGGCAACCGGTCGGCCTGGGGACAGGCAACTTCAGCTCCGTGAACGCGCTCGAGGTCTTCAACGACGGCAGCGGACCGGCGTTGTACATCGGCGGCTTCCTCGCACTGCTCGACGGCACGCTGACGGACGGACTCACGCGCTGGAACGGCGCGTCGTTCAGCGCCGTCGCGCCCAGCCAACTGAACCTGGCCTCGCAAGGCGCTTTCGAGCTCGAGGTGTTCGACGACGGCAGCGGTTCGCGGCTCTACATCGGCGGCCTGGGCTCGACGAGCGGCGGCGCGTTCGGCGGGCTGTTCAGCTACGACGGAGTCAGCGTGCGCAATGAGGGCTTGGTTGCGTCGAGTCAGCAACCCGGCTCGCCCGCGCACATGCTCGCGGGCTTCGACAGCGGCTCGGGCCCGCGCCTGTTCGTCGGCGCCACGTTCGATCCGTCGGTCTATGGACTCGAGCACTTCGCGCGGCGCGACGGGATCGGCGCGTACAGCCTTGTCGGTACGGCGGATCTGGGCCTGGACGGATCGGCGCGCGCGCTGGCGACGACGCAAGCCGGCCCCGACGGCGGCCCGGCGCTCTACGCCTCGGGCGAGTTCACGCGCGCGGGCGCGACGGCGGTGCAGAACATCGCGCGCTTCGATGGCCTGGCGTGGAGCGCGCTCGGCGGCGGCTTGAACGGCGAGGCGTACGCGCTGCTCGTGTTCGACGACGGCGCAGGTCCCAAGCTGTTCGCGGGCGGCGATTTCACGCAGGCTGGCGGCGTGAGCGCGAGCCGCATCGCGAGCTGGGACGGCGCCGCATGGTTGCCGCTCGGCGCTGGCATGAACGGCATCGTGCGTTCGCTCGCGAGCTTCGACGACGGCAGCGGAGCAGCGCTGTACGCGGGCGGCGAGTTCACGCTCGCGGGCGGCGCGACGGTAAACCACATCGCCAAGTGGAACGGAGCGAGCTGGAGCGCCGTCGGCGGCGGCGTCAGCAATCCCACCGATCCGTGCACGGTCGACGCGCTGCTCGTCCACGACGACGGCAGCGGCCCCGCGCTCTACTTGGGCGGCAACTTCCGCTTCGCCGGCGGCGCCCCCGCCGATCGCATCGCGCGCTGGAACGGCGCGAGCTGGTCCAACGTCGGCGTGCTCGGCTTCAACAACTACGTGTCTGCGCTGGCGCTGCACGACGCGGGGCAGGGCGTGCAGCTCTACGCCGCGGGCGCTTTCCAGTCCGTCGACGGCGTTTCGGCGCCGCGCGTTGCGCGTTGGAACGGCGTTGCGTGGTCGAGCGTAGGCGCGGGACTCCCGCATCGCGTGCTCAGCCTCCACAGCCACGACGACGGGCGCGGCCGCAAGCTCTACGCCGGCGATCGCGACAGCGTCGATGTCTTCGACGGCGTGGCTTGGTCGATCATCGGTGAGGCGAGCATCTTCGACGAGATGCGCGCACTCGCGACCTTCGCGGACGGGCTCGGCGGACTGCCGGCGCTGTACTGCGGCGGCGGCTTCGATCGCATGGGCGCGGTGGGCAGCGACGGCATCGCGCGCTACTCCGATCCGTGCGTCTGCCAGGGCGAGAGCTACTGCACCGCCGGCACGAGCAGCGCCGGCTGCGTGGCGCAGATGTCGAGCAGCGGCACCGCGCTCGCCGGCGCCAGCAGCGGCTTCACGCTCTCGGTCAGCGGTGTCGAGGGCGCGCGCTCGGGCCAGTTCTTCTACGGAGTGAGCGGACCGCTCAGCACGCCGTGGAGCCCGACCTCGACCAGCCTTCTGTGCGTGCGTCCGCCGCTCCAGCGCATGCCGGTCCAGAACACCGGCGGCAGCGCCGGGAACTGTGACGGCGCAGTCAGCATCGACTGGAGCACGTACGTGTCGGCCAACGCGGGCGCGCTCGGAACACCGTTCAGTGCGGGCCTGCGAGTCTGGGCGCAGTTCGTCTACCGCGATCCCAGCGCCTCGCGCGGCCGCAACCTTTCGGACGCGCTGGCGTTCACGATCTGCCCATAGCCGAGCCGACGGGCTTTCGCGCTTTGGCGACCCGCTCCGCAGAAGCCCGGAGCGACTATCTCCTGGGACCTTCGCGTCTTCGCGAAGGCTCCAGGGGGTAGCAGCGACCCAACCAACACGTCAGCGCGGCCGATTGCCGCGGGGCGCGTCGGCGCTCTGGCCGATGCGCCCATTCAAAGCGGCGTTCGGACG
>WYBT01000054.1 GCA_011525785.1 Planctomycetaceae bacterium | reverse complement strand
CGCCCAAGCGCCCAGCGCGCTGGCTGATCCGCGAGCACTTCCGCTGGAAGTGAGCGCACAGCGCGAAGCTCGCAGGAGCTAGTAGCTCAGCAGCGGAAGTGGCCGACGAGTTCGAGCATTTCGTCGGCCATGCGCGCGACCTCGCTGGCGACGCCGAGCGTGTTGGTAGCGCCGCTGGAGGTCTCGCGCGCGGCCGTCGCGACCTGCGACATGTTGGCCGTGATCTCGGTGCTGGCCTGCGCTGCGTTGTTCAGGGTCGAGGTGATGTCCTTGGTGGTCGCCGACTGCTGCTCGACCGCCGCGGCGATCGTGGTCTGCAGTCCGTCGATCTCCTTGATGATCCCGCCGATCTTGCCGATCGCCTGCACCGCGCCGCGCGAGCCGGACTGGATCGCTTCGATCTTGGCGCCGATGTCGGTGGTGGCGCGCGCAGTCTCCTTGGCGAGTTCCTTGACCTCGTTGGCGACCACCGCGAAACCCTTGCCCATCTCGCCCGCGCGCGCCGCTTCGATCGTGGCGTTGAGCGCGAGCAGATTGGTCTGCTGCGCGATCGCGGTGATGGTCTTGAGGATCTTGCCGATCTCCTCGCTCGAGCGATCGAGCGCGGAGACCGTCTGATGGGTCTGCTCGGCGGTGTCGACCGCCGTGCGTGCGACTCGAGCGGCGCTGGAAGCGCTGCGCGAGATCTCGACGATGCTCTCGGTCATCGCGTCCGTGTTGGCGGACACGTTGCGCATGCTGCCGTCGACTTTGGAGGCCGCGCTCGCCACGACGTTCACCTGGCTCGAGGTCTGCTCGGCCTCCGAGCTCATGCGCTCGCTGACCGCGGTGAGCTGCTCCGACGCTGCGGCGAGTTTCTGCGCATTGTCGCGGATGCGGGCCATGCTGCGACGGAAGTCTTCCAGCAACCGCCCCACCGCCGCGCCCATCCGGCCCACCGCGTCGTCGCCGCCCACATCGATCGCGCGCGTCAGATCGCCGCGCGAAGCGGCGTCCACGGCGGCGAGCAATTGCTCAACCTTGGTCTGCAGCTCGTGCGCCTGGCGCAACTCGCGCTCGGCGGCCTCCTTGGCGCTGCGCTCCGCGCGCAGGTGTTCGGTGACGATCTCCCACGAGACCAGCAGGCCCGTGCGCTCGCCATCGGCGCCAGGAACCGCGCTCGCGGTGAGCCGGAGCTCCTCGCCCTGGCGCTGGAACTGCGTGGTCCAGGGCAGATGGCGCGGGTCGCCGAAGAACTGCGCGTTGCCCTGCGGGTGGCGGAAGAACTCGGCCAGTTCGCGGCCGATCAAGCGCTCGCCGTCGAGCTCCAGTCGCGCCAGCGCCTGTTTCGCGGCCGGATTGATGTAGCGCAGCACCAGCCGCGCGTCGGCGTACATCATGCAGGCCGGCGCGTTCTCCACCATCGAAGCGACGCGCGCCGCCTCTGCTGCAGCGGCCTGGGCGCGCTGCTCGACGCGCAGGCGCTCGCTCACCACCTCGAAGGAGATCAGCACGCCCATGCGGCGACGCTCCGAGTCGTAGATCGTGCGGAAGGAGACGTCGGCCGTCTCTTCACCGACGTCCAGGCGCGTTTGGAACGGCAGGTTGGAGGGGTTCGCGAAGAACTCCGCGTTGCCCGCAGGATTCTCGTAGAAGGCCGACAGCGGCTTGCCTTCGCGCACGTCGAACCCCGCGCGCCCCGCCGCGGCGAGCAGCGTGAGCGCCTCGCGCGCCGCCGGATTCAAGTAGCGCAGCGTCAGGCTCTCGTCGGCGTACATCATGCAGGCCGTCGAGTTCTCGACCATCGAGGCGACGCGCGCAGCCTCGCGGGCCAGTTGTTCGGAGCGCTCTGCAGCCGAGCGGGCTTCGTTCATCGCCGCCTCCAGCTGCGCCGCGTTGTCTTCGAGCTGCTGCTTCTGCTGAGCGAGCTGCGCGGCGCCCTCGCGCGCGGCGCCGAGGGTCTGCGCCACGGCCTTGGCCATGCGCCCGAATTCGTCGCCCGAGTCGATCGAGGCCAGTCGCTCGAGCTGACCCGACTCGAGCACCTCCACCGAGGCCTGGAGCGGAGTCACGATGCGCCGCGCCAGGAACATCCCCAGGAGCAGCGCGCCGCCCGCGCCGAGGATCAGCGCGGTGAGCACCGAGCGATTGGCCACGTTCGCGAACGACTGCGCCTGTTCGACGCTGGCGTCGGCGTCGGCCTCGACGAGTTCGCCCAACGCCCCCAGGCTCTCCTCGAGTCGGTCGTAAACCGCCTGGACGCCGGGAATGCCTGCGAGCGCTTCAGCGCGTCGACCCTGCTGACACAGCGCGACCAGCGACTTGGCGCCTTCGACGTACTCGCTCACGTCTCCGGCTGCGTCCGCCACCGCCTGGCGCGTGTGCGGCTGGAGTTCGAGCTCGTCGAGCGCGCCGAAGTAGCGATAGAAGTTCGCCGCGAACTCGTCGGCCTCCTGCACGGCGCCGGCCATCGCCTCGGCGTCGTTCTGCTCGCTCGCGACGATCGAGCGGTACACGACCGCGAGCATGCCGTCGTGCATCATGTCGCACAGCGTCATGTTGCGGACCGCCGGCAACTGCTGGCGTCCGATCGCCTCGGTCGCGTCGGACAGCGTGCGCGTCGCCCAGAACGAGATGCCGCCGACGAGCGCGATGCCGACGATGGCCTGGACGACCAGGACTTTGATCTTGTGCGCGACGGAGAGGTTCTTGAGCCAGTTCATGCGAGACCCCGATGGCTGCGCGCGCCTGGGCGCAACCGTGCGGCGACCGCCAACCGCAGCGACCGCCGGGCCCTCGCTTCGTCCATCTCTCCCGCGCGCTTGACCTTTCAGTTCCGCGACATCCGACCGCCACCGGGCGCGTGCCAGCGCCGGGAAGCGCGGCGTCCCCGGCTCACAACCACACGTTCACGCGCAGTCCGAGCGCCGTGATGAAGTCCTGGCTCTCGTCGCCGGCCAGGTTGTCGAACCCGTGCACGTGCAGGGAGACCTCGCAGTAGTCGTTGACCACGCGCTTGAAGTACGCCTCGAGCACCAGCTCTTCCTCGAGCGAATCGTCGTGCGAGGTGTTCATCCCCAGCGCGAAGGCGCAACTGTCGCGCTCGCTGCCCCACAGGCTGCCGCGGCATTCCAACCCCGCGATCCAGGAGCTCTCGACCGCCGTGTCGACCGCGCCGCCCGCGTCGACTTCATCGGCCCAGGCCGTGCGCGCGAAGGCCGTCGTGTGCTCGCCGAAGTCCTGGTCGAAGTTGAGCCCGACGCCGGTGCGATCGCCGTCGCCGCCGTTGGACCACGCGTACAGGTACGCCGCGCCCGGCCGCGCGTCCTGGCCCCAGTACAGCGAGAGCTGCGCGCCGCCGAACATGTTGCTGGTCGCGTCGTCGCCGGAGTTGTCGGGCCGGACCGCGACGGCGCGCACGTCGAAGTCGCCGCTGCCGACGTAGGTCAGGGCCACGCCGGCGCCGCGGAACGGCGAGCGGAAGGCCACCGCGTTCGTGAACGCGCCGGCCAGGAAGTTGTTGACCGAGTTGTTGGCGACGCGCACCGAGTCGAGGTAGTTCGTGACCGCGACCTTGCCCACGTCGACGATCCAACCGTCGAGCGCGGTCGCGAGCGAGACATACGCCTCGGCCAGCAGCAGGCGGTCGAAGCCGTCGGGCGACTGGTAGGTGCCGCTGTTGGCGTTCCAGGCGTTCCACAGGCCGATGAAGCCGGGGATCTGTGCGTCGGGGCCGTTGCCGCCGGAGCCTTCGAACTCGACCTGCGCCATCGCGCCTTCCCACAGGCGCCCGTCGAGCACGATGTCGAGGTAACCGGTGACGTAGTCGTTGGTCACGCCCTTCGCGCCCTGCAGCGACTGGAACGCGGTCGAGCTGCCGACCCACACCGTCCAGGGCGAGGCGGGCGCGCTCTCGACGCCTGCGCCGACATCCTCGGGCGCGAGCAGGTCGGCCTACGGCGCCTCGACGCTCTCGCCCGCAGCGGACTCAGCGGGACGCGCCTCGGCCTGCGGGGGCCGGATCGGCCGCGCGGCGAGCTCGATCACGTCGCGCCGCGCGCCCGAGCGAGCGGAAGCGACGGCAGCGAGGGACAACCAGACCAAGGAGGTCGGACGCCGGCGAACGGCGCCGCCGAACAGGGGCAAGTGGGACATGCGGGGCTGGGCGGGAGCGGCCTTGGGGAGGCAGGTGACGCCCGTCTTTCGGCGCGCCGCGAGGGCGCCCCGCAATCCAAATGGGAATTCCTGAATCGTCGCTGCCGGTCAGCGCCGGCCGGCCAGTGACGGCGCGCCGAGCAGGCGCGGGTCGAAGGGGAAAACTTGTCCCAGATCGGCCTGTGCATCGGCCCGCGGCGAGCTGCGCAGCACGTCGAGCACGCGCTGGCGGTGCGGCGAATCGCGGCGCACGTACACCAGCACCCACCAGTCCGCGCCCCACGCCGGCCCGAGCTTGTAGGCCGCGCCGAACTCGCAGCGCTCACGGATCCAGAGCATCTCGCGCCAGAACGACTCGGCCAGCCGCGCGGCGTCCCAGTGCTTGAACAGCGCCGAGCCGCGGCCTCGCAGAGTCTCCTGGACCGATGCGCTGTTCCAGTTCGCGTCCTCCTCGGGCGAGCGCGAGAGCGGCGCGGCCGGCGGGAGGATCGAGAAGCACACGTCGGGCGCGAGCTGATCGATCTGCGCCCACAGCTGCTCGACGCTGAGCGCTTCGCGGCCGCTGAAGCGCGCGGTGTTGAGCCCGATCCAGTCGATCGCGCGCCAGTTCGAGTAGTACGGCGCCTGGCCCGCGCCCGACAGCAGGATGCTCGCCTCCTGCCCCAGACCGGTGGCGGCGAGGTCGAGCCCCACGCGCGCGAGCGCGTTGTCGACCGGCACGTGGCGGACCCAGCCGGTCGACAGACTGCGCGGGTGGCGCAGCCACACCAGCCAGCGCGGGTTCGAGCCGCCGCTCAGCGCGGGCAGCGCCAAGCCGGCGAGAGCGAGCGTCACGGCGAAGCGCTGCGGCGCACGGCGCGCGAGCGCCGCCAGAGCGACGACCAGCGCCAGACCGAGCGGCGCGAGCATCGGGAACTCGTAGCGGAAGCCGGCCGCCATCTCGTGGATCGCGCGCGAGTAGCCCAGCACCACCAGCGCCGCAGGTGCGAGGAGCGCGAGCGCAGCCAAGCGTTGCGCGCGAGGAAGCTGCAGCGCGGCCGCGAGCACCGCCACCAGGCCCAGCAGCGGCAGCCAGCGGAGCGCGAGGAAGCGCGCCGTCGTCTCGAGCCCCGGCAGCAGCGCGGTCGAGCCGCCGAACAGCTCGCTGTCGACCTTGACGTAGTACGCGTTGGGCTGGAGCTGGCCAAAGTAGCTCCAACGCCACAGCGCAACAGCCGCGAGCGTCGCCAGCAGCGCCACCGCCAGCTTCGCGACCAGCGGGCGCAAGGCTGGCGCATTCGCGTCGGCGCCGGAATCGGCGCGCGCGATGCGAGCTGCGAAGGCGAGCGCGAGCAGGTACGCCAACGCGAGCAAGCCGCCCTCGGGGCGCGCGAGCGCGAGCAGCGTGAGCACGAGCCAGCCCCACAGCGCCGTCCAACGCGTGGGCCTGGCGAGCGCGAGCGCGGCCCAGCACGCGGCGAGGCCGTGCACGAGCGTGAACAGCAGCGCGTCCATGCCCGAGGCGAGGTGCGTCGCGCTCTCGGGCAGCAGCCCCCACAGCGTGCACACGGCGATGCCCGCCAGGAGCGCGGCGGGCAGCGTGCTGCGCGCGATGCGTGCGGCGGTCCAACCGAAGGCCAGCGCCAGCGCGCCGAAGGCCGCCAGCGACAGCGCGCGCGTCGCGATCAGCGGATGCGCCCCCAGGCGGTGCGCCGCGGCCGCGAAGAGCGTGTGCAGCAAGCTCGACGCGCCCCAGGTCGGCTCGGGGTCGCTCGGGTTGAAGCGCAGACCGAAGCCCTCGGCCAGGTTGCGCCCGTAGCGATAGGTGATGAACGCGTCGTCGGCGAGCTCGCCGCGCGCTGCGTGGAGCACGCAGGCCAGCACCCAGGCCGCGCACGCGCCCGAGAGCGCGACGAGCGCCCACTCGAGGGCGCTCGCTCGTCGTTCGCTGGAGTGCATGGCGGCCGTGGCTCCTTGGATCAACTGCGCTGGGGAACCGCTGCCGCCGGTCGCTCGCCGCCGCCGCGCAGCACGAGCAGGTCGATCTGCGGCGGGCAGAACAGGCGGATGCGCGGCGCGAAGTTGCCTTCCATGCCGATCCCCGGGTTGACGTTGAGCCACAGCGAGCCGACCGCGTGCAGTCCGCGCGCGAAGCGTCGCGGGAGACTCGAGAGCGTCATCGGCGCGCCGTACAGCGGCACGACGATCTGTCCGCCGTGCGTGTGGCCGCACAGGTGCAGGTCGACGGGGCGCTCGAGCAGCTCCCAGAGCACGTCCGGCTCGTGCGAGGCCACGACGTTGAGCACTCCAGGCTCGCGGCGCGGCTGGTACGAGCTCAGGTCGCAGCCTTCGTGCAGCGTGCGCGCGCCGAAGATGCGCAACTTGCGCGGCGCGGGCGCGCCGGGCGGGTCGAGCTCGATTTCGACCGCCGAATTGCGCAGGTACGTGATCGGCAGGCCCTCGAAGATGCGCGTGCGATGGTGCTCGCGCTCGGCGTGGCCGGGGACGCACACGATGCCCAGGCGCGGGAGTTCGAGCGCGGCGAGGAACTCGCGCGCGGCGGAAAGCGCGGGCTCGGCGTCGCGGAACGGACCGGCGGCGTAGTCGCCCGTGAACACGATCAGATCGGGCCGCAGCGCGTTGATGCGGCGCGCGGCCTCGCGCTCGCGCTCGCAGGCGCCGACGGTCTGGAGGTCGGAGATGTGGACCACTCGCAGGGGCTCGCACTCCGCGGGCCAGCTCGCCAAACGCAGCTCGCTCTCGACCGTGACCAGCCGATTGGGTTCGACCAGCAGCGCCCACAGGCCCACGCCCCAGGCTGCGGCGCAGGCGCCGAGCAGGCCCCACGCGCGGCGCGGTGCGCGCAGAGCGCGAAGGGCGGCCAGGAGCGGAAGCACAAAGGCCCCTGCGTAGTAGCCAATCGCCACCGAGGCGAATTGGAAGGTGCTGTGCGAGTGGTCGAGCGCGCGCACCAGCGCCACCCAGGCCGCCAGCGGCACGGCGAGCAGCAGGTAAGCCGCGGCGAGCCGGGTCCAAGCCCGCTCGCGCAGCGCGCGGACCCGCGCGAGCGCGAGGTCGACGCCCCAGGCCAGCGCGACGCTGAGCGCCGCGAGCAGCAACTGTTGTTGGACGTAGGGCGTCATGCGCACCGGACCAAGGCGCAGCACCTGTATCGGAAAGCGCTGCAAGCTCCCGCGACCTTGCCCGCCCGCGCGGACCAGGAAGCGCTTTCGCAGGCCTCGTGCGCGCAGCGCTCGGCCCGAGCAGCGTAGCTTGACCCGCACACGAGCCTGCTACGGCAAACTCCGGATGATCCTGCCCTTCGGCATCGCGCGCGCCGCGAGAGCTGCTCGAGCTGCCGTGCAGGTGGCTCCCGCTGACGAGCCTCCAGAGGGACGCGCGGCCCGACGCGGGAACCTCGGAACCTGCGCGCCGACGGACCTCGGCCGAGCGGCGCTGCGAGGTGTTCAGCTCAGCGGCTCGTGAGCTGCTCGGGCGGGTCTCGCCCGTCCGCCGCGCGGCGCACCCCAGTTGCTTTGGCCGCGCCGCCGATAGCTGCTACCGTCCCGCGCCTTCCATGGCGGAGCTCCCCACCAGCCCCCAATCCGCGTCCGAATCGATCGGTCCGGCTGGACCGACGCTGGAGGCGTTGCCGACCACGGCGGGGCGCGGACTGGCCTTCGGCGCGCTGGCCTGCGCCGCGCTCGGCCTGTTCGAGAGCGCGAAGGTGCTGCTCGCGCACGACGCGCGCTACGTGCAGTGGGGCGCGAAGCTGGTGACCTTGCACGCCGCCGGATACGCCGCGCTCGGCGCCGCGCTAGGCCTGGCGGGCGCGCTCTTCGCGCGCACGGTGTTCGGTCGGCCGAGCCATCGCGCGTGCGCGCCGTCGAGTTGCGGCGGGCTCGGCGCGGCGGCTGCGATCGCCGCGCTGGCCTTCGGCGGCCAGGCCAGTCTGCCGCTGCTCCTCCCCACCGCTCTGGCCGGCGCCGCGCTCGCGCTCGCGCTGCGCGAATTGCTGGCCTGGAAGCCGTTCTTCACGCGCCTGTCGACCTGGTGGGCGCTGCTCGGCCTGTCCGCGGCCGCCAACGTGTTCGCGCTGGCGCACACGCTGCTCGAAGGCGGCTTGCAATATGTCGCCTACGCGCTCGCCGCCGCCGGCGTGCTGGTCAGTGCGCGCGCGTTCGGCGGTCGGAACACACCGCACGCGACGTTGCTCGGATTGATCGCGTTGCTCGTGCTGAGCGCGCTCGCGCACCCCGAACGCCGTCGCCCCCAAGACAGCAGCGCGGGACGCACGGACGTGCTGCTGGTGAGCATCGACACGCTGCGCGCCGACCACCTCGGCTGCTACGGCGCTGCGGACGCGAAAACGCCGACGATCGACGCGCTCGCCGCGCAGGGCGTGCTGTTCGAGCAGGCGACCAGCCAGGCCAACACCACCGGCCCCTCGCACACCACGATGCTCACCGGGCTGTATCCGGCCGAGCACGGCGCGCTCTCGAACGGC
This sequence comes from Planctomycetaceae bacterium, assembly GCA_011525785.1. Lineage (GTDB taxonomy): Bacteria > Planctomycetota > UBA1135 > UBA1135 > WYBT01. The sequence goes on along the minus strand of WYBT01000054.1, from coordinate 11,666 downwards.
GTGCGCCTTTCGAACCGCGTGAAGACGCTGGCTGACGCGCTCGCGCGCACGCACTCGAGCGCGGCCTTCGTGTCGGGCTTCACGCTGGCCGACGAGCTGTGCGGGCTCGCGCCGCGCTTCGATTGGTACGACGACCAGATGGCGGCCTGGCCGTGGCTGCCGCGCATCCTCGAGCGCTCGCAGCTCGGTCGCGCGCTGATCCGCTTCGCTCGCGGCCGCGGGGTCGAGCTCTACCGCGCCGATCGGCCCGCGGGCGTCACGATCGACTCGGCCGTCGAGTGGCTGCGCTCGCGCGGCGACGAGCCGCTGTTCACCTTCGTGCACCTGTACGACCCGCACGCGCCCTACGAGCCGCCCGAGGAGTTCGCGCGTCTCCACGCCGAGCCGCGCGCGGGTGAGTTCGACTGGTACGAGCTCTCGACCGCCGAACGCGAAGCGCTGGTGAACGACCCACAGGCCGTGGCGCACATGAAGGCGCTCTACGCGGCCGAGATTTCGTATGCCGACGCGCAGCTCGCGCGGCTGATCGAGGAGCTGAAGCGCTCGGGGCGCTGGGAGCGCACGCTGGTCGTGCTCACCAGCGACCACGGCGAAGGACTGGGTTCGCACGGCTACTGGTTCGACCACGGGACGTACCTGTACGACGAGGAGCTGCACGTGCCGCTGATCGTGCGCTTCCCCGGCGATGCGCACGCCGGAACGCGCGTGAAGAGCCAGGTGCGACTGCTCGACATCGCGCCCACGGTGCTGGACTTCCTGGGCGCGCGCGAATCGCTCGCAACCAGCGGCGAGAGCCTCGTCGTCGCCGCCTCGGGCGCTCCGGACGACGCCGAACGCGCGTCCTATGCGCTCTCGGACATCGCGGGCGACGTGTCGGGCTTCGCCATCGGCGGCCGGCGCATGTCGCTGCGCGCCAAGGGCTGCAAGCTGATCTGGAGCTCGGCGCACTGGCTCGACACGCAGCGCGTCCCCGAGCGCGAAGAGTTCTACACGCTCGGCCGCGATCCGAACGAGCTCGACGACCTGCGCCGCGACGGCGGCAAGCCGGCCTATCCCTTCGAAGACCTCGCGCGCCAACTCGAAGCGTGGCGCGAGGCCACGGCCTCGGCGCGCGGCGAAGAAGAGCTCGCGCCCGATGTGATCGCGCGCCTCAAGCAGCTCGGCTATCTGTAGCTCGCGCAAAAGCGAACGTTCCCCGCAGCGGAGTGCGCCGCGGGGAACGCGTGGACGACAGCTCGCCGGCCTGGGCGCTACGGCGCGAGACCGAAGTGCGCGCCCTGGGTCAGACCGATGGCGTTCGGCGGCAGGAAGCCCGGATCGCGATACCAGAACTGCGCGTCGACCGTGGCGCCCGCGACCAGCGCCGTGTCAACGCCCGACGCGACCCAGGCGTTGAAGTCGAAGTTGAACGAGCCGCTGCAGTCGACGCCGCTCGCCGAGCCGCCCGAGTTCAAGAGCCCCGAGCGCCGCAGCGGAGGCGCCACGAGCAAGTGGCCGCCGCCGAACGGAACGCTCTGGCGACCTTGCAGCGAGTAGAAGAACAGCCCGTTCTTCTGGTTGAGGATCTGCGCCGCGGCCACGGTGAAACCGCTGCCTGCGCTCGCGCTGGGTGAGCCGCTGAGCGTCAAAGTCGGAGTGCAGCCGGCCGAGTTCGTCTTGGCCGAGCCGTACACCTCGGGTGTCGGGCCGTCGGGACCGTTGGCGCGGATCATGAACACGCCCTGGATCCCGAGCGTCGCGACGCTGTTCACGCCGAACGAGCCGGGGAAGGTCGGGTCGAAGGTCCCCGGGCCGTAACCGGTCGCGAACCACGCGCGGTGCAAGTTGGGCGTCTGCGGATCCATCGTGGCCGGCGCGAAGTTCGCGTTCGTAGTGAGCACCGCGCCCACGAAGAAGAAGCCGTTCACGCTGACCGGCGGCACGTCGTAGCGCGCGAAGGTCTGCTGTCCGCCGTTCTTCACTTGCGCGTGCACGGACGAGACCAGCAGCGCCTGGTTCGGATCGCCGAAGCCGCCGAGGTCGCGCCACACGCAGATCGTGACCGGACGCCCCTCGGGTACTGCGCCGAACATGATCTCGACCGAGGTGATCGTCGTGGGCGCGGCCACGCTGAGGCGGTTCAGCCAGCAGAGATCCTCGGGCAAGCCGTAGGACAGCGAGTAGCCCGGAGTGCCGTCGTCGATCTTGACGGTCTGGGACAGGCCGCTCGACGCGAGCGCGGACACGAACAGGAGCGCACCGACGGCGCGAGAGAGGGACTTCATGATCTGCCTGCCTTCTTCGGGGGAGCGCTGGCAGCCGCGGCCGAGACTCGCGTCTCGTGCACCGCGCCGCGCAGCATGCCCTGCAAGAGCAAGCGATGTGCCCCGAGCGCTCGCGTCACGCGCGCTCGACGCCCGCTGCGGCGCGCACGCGCACGCAACGCCACGCGAAGGGCGCTGCGCACGCAGTCCGCGCTCGCGCCCTACGCAGATCGACTCACGGCCCGCCTCAGCGCGAGCCTCGCCGTCCTTGTCGAACGTGCCGACGACTTGGCGAACTTGCGCTCGAAACCGAGGACTTCCGCGCGCGCCGCGCTCGAGTCCTGCCGCGCCAGGGAGCGCAGTACGCTCGTGGGCATGGACTCACTCTTCGACGCCGCGCGCCGTGACCAGCTCCTCTCACGCATCGAACGCCTGCGCCCGGACTCGCAGCGCGCGTGGGGCAAGATGGACGCGGCGCAGGCGCTGGCGCACTGCGCACTCGCGCTCGAGGCCGCGACCGGCGACGCCAAGCTGTTCCGCTCGCTGCCGGCGCGGCTGATTGGCTGGCTGTTCAAGGGCATGCTGTTGAACGACAAGCCCTTCGCGAAGAACGCTCCGACGCACCCGTTGCTCGTCGCGAGCGCCCCCGCCGACTTCGAGCGCGAGCGCAAGCGCCTGATCGCAGCCCTCACCAAGTTCCACAGCGCCGGCCCCGCGGCCGCCGCGCGCTACGAACATGCCTTGGTCGGCAAGCTGACCGGCGACGAATGGGGCCGCATGCAGTTCAAGCACCTCGACCACCACCTGCGGCAGTTCGGCGTGTAGCGCGTCGACGCGCGTTCGACGATCGCTACACGAACTTCGTGACGCCCGGCACAGCCACCGGCGGCGTCGGGATCTCGGCCCAGTCGTAGGAGGGCGGCGAGAGGTCTTCGGTTGAGTTGAGCGCCTGCTCCCAGGTCAGCGTCTGGCCAGTGTAGGCCGCCATGCGCGCCATGATCGCGAGCAGCGTCGACTTGCACATGTAGTCGGAGTTGTCGAGCGGCTCGCCCTTGCGGATCGCGGCGAACAGCGCGTCGTGCTCGTTCTGGTACATGTCGTCCGCGTCGCCTTCGCGCGAGCGATGGCGCCAGGCGTTCTCGCCTTCGATCGCGTGCGACTGCAGGTGCGCGACGCCCTTGGTCCCCCACACGTGGTCGCTGACGTCGCTCGAAGCGCCGTTCCACTGGCGGCAGGAGCTGAACACCTTCACGCCGCCCTCGTACTCGAACACCGTGTTGAAGTGGTCGTACACGTTGCCGTACTTGGGGTCGGTGCGCTGCGCGCGGCCGCCGCTCGAAGTCACGCGCAGCGGCGTCTGGTCGCCCAGCACCCAGGCGATCTTGTCGAGCGAGTGGATGTGCTGCTCGACGATGTGATCGCCCGAGAGCCAGGTGAAGTAGAGCCAGTTGCGCATCTGCCACTCCATGTCGCTCCACTCCGGCTGGCGGCCGCGGTGCCACAGTCCGCCGGTGTTGTAGGTGCACTGCGCCGTGAGGATCGCGCCGATCGCGCCGTCGTGGATGCGCTTGACGGTCTCGATCTTCTTGCGCTCGTAGCGGTAGCACAGCCCCGAGACGACCGAGAGCTTCTTCTCGCGCGCCACGCGGCAGGCCTCCATCACGCGCCGCACGCCGGGCGCGTCGACCGCGACGGGCTTCTCGACGAACATGTGCACGCCGCGCTGGGCGGCGTACTCGACCTGCATCGGCCGGAAGTGCGGCGAGGTCGCGAACAGCACCACGTCGCAGTTCTCGATCACGCGCTTGTAGGCGTCGAAGCCGGTGAAGACGTGCTCGGGCGAGACCTTGACGCGCGCGCCGATGTCCTCGTCGCCGCGCAGCGAGGCGAGCGCTTGTTCCGCGTGGTCGCGGAACGCGTCGCCGACGCACACCAGCTCCGTGTTGGGATCGGCGCGCAGGGCCTGGCTCGCCGCGCCCGTGCCGCGCCCGCCGCAGCCGACGAGTCCGACGCGCAGCACGCTGCTGCCGGACTGATGGAAGCCGCGAAACGCAGGCTGAGCCGCGTTCGCAAGCGCGGCCGCGCCGAGCACGGCGCCTCCGCTGAGCAGGACGTCGCGGCGAGTGAACGAGGGGACGGTCGGGGACATGGCTCGTGGGGTGAGGTTCGCTGCTGAAGACTCGGTCGGAAGCGCGTCGCGCCCAGGATACGACCTGGACGTCGAGCGCGAAGTCCCGCGAGGGCGCGAGCGCGGGGCGAGAGCTGCGACCGTGCGTATAGTGCCGCGCGTGATCCTCCGCCAATTCGCTCCGATGGGGGTCTACGAGACCCTGTTCCGCTTCGCCGAAGTCACGCACAAGTACATGGGCGACCCCGGGACGCACCCGTGGGCCCAGGGTTTTCCGCTGACCACGCAGTTGCCCGGCGGACCGCCGCTCCCCGAGTCGATCGCGATCAACGCGACCGATCGCATGTACCCCAAGGCCGACGGCCAGCCGCCGCTGCGCGAAGCGATCGCCGATTACTACCGCCACTTCTACGGCGCGCGCATCAGCGCGGACAACGTCGCGGTTTTCGCCGGCGGGCGGCCGGGGATCTTCGCCGTGCTCGCGTTCCTGCTCGAGGATTGGCAGGTCGCGATCGAGGAGACCGAGTACACGCCGTACTGGGACGTGCTCAAGCTGCTGCGGCGCAACCACGTGCTCATCCCGAGCAACCCCGGCAACCAGTTCCGGCCCACGCTCGACGATCACCCGCGCGAGGCGCGCACGCTGCTCATCCGCAGCAATCCGTGCAATCCGACGGGTGTGACGCTGCGCGGACCGGAGCTCGAGCAGATGGTCGCGCACTACAGCGCACCCGAGCGCGGAGCGTTGTTCGACGAGGCCTATGAGTTCTTCACCGAGCAGGCCCCCGACTCGGCGCTGCGCTACATCCGCGACATCGACGAGACCAACGTGTTCGTGAGCGGCGCGGCGACGAAGGGCCTGCAGGTCCCCGGCATGCGCATCGGCTGGATCGTGGCCTCGAAGAAGCACGTCGAGCTCTTCCGCAACTACAGCTCGCTCGCGATGGGCGGCGTGTCGCGCGCATCGCAGCTGTACGTCACCGAGCTGCTCGAACGCACGCGCGTCGCGCAGGCGCGCAAGGCCGTCGCGGAGTTCTACACGAGCCAGCGCAAGCGCTATGGCGAGGGCCTGCGCGGGCTGGGGCTCGAACTCTTCTCCGGCACGGGCGGCTTCTACCACTGGGCGCGCCTTCCCAAGGGTTTGACCGGCGATGCGTTCAACGAGCGCCTGATGAAGCACGACGCGGCGATCCTGCCCGGCCGGCTGTGCGACATGGCGCGCCGCGGCGACCGCGGCCCGCTGGGTTCGATGATGCGCTTCTCGTTCGGCCCGCTGCCGGCCGAGAGCTTCGAGCGCGACCTCGCGATCTTGAAGCAGTGCCTGTAGTTACGGTTCGCGCAGCACACGCCCTTCGACACCGTCGAAGTGGCGCAGCGTCGCGAGCCCGTCCGGCCCCAGCACGCACAGCGCCGTCGCGAGCGCGTCGGACAGCGTCGCGTAGGGCGCGATGACGCTCGCGCTCGTGCGTGAGCGGAGCGCCCAGCCCGTGCGCGGATCGACGATGTGCGACCAGCGCTTCCCATCGAGCTCGAGCGCCTGGAACGCGTCGCCCGAGGTCGAGACGGCGCGGTTTTCGAGCAGCAGCTCCACGCGCTCGCGCTCGTCGTCGAAGGGCGCGATCACGACGCGCCAGCCGCGCTCACCGGGCGGCGCGCGGCCGACGGCGACATCGCCGCCGCCCACCACCATCGCACGCTCGAAGCCCGCGCGTTCGAGCAGCGCGAGCGCTTCGTCGAGCGCGAAGCCCTTGGCGATGCCGCCCGGATCGAGCCGCATGTTGCGCGCGAGCAGACGCGCGCGCGGGGCCGCGGGATCGAGCTCGAGCTTCTCCCAGCCGCACGCCGCGAGCGCCAACTCGATGCGCTCAGGGCGCGGGAGCTCCTGCTGGCGCCGCGCGCGCCGCCACAGGGCCGTAACCGGCCCGACGGTGACGTCGAAAGCGCCATCCGTGAGCTCGGAGAGCTGCTGCGCAGCGCGCAGCACGCGCTCGAGGTCCGCACCGAGCTCGATCCACTCCGTCGGCGCCTGCGCATCGGAGCGCCGGCCCAATTGCGCCAGTTCGCTGTCCTCGCGGTAGTCGCTCAACACCTGCTCGAGCTGCGCCACGCGCTCCAGCGCCGCCCGCGCCGCGCGCTCGCCGTCCTGCGCGTCCTCGGCGTACAGCACGACGCGAAACAGCGTCCCCATCGCCGGCTGCTCGAGTTCTACGCGTGCGAGCGGAGCGCTGCGGCACGACCCCAAGAGCGGCGCTAGAACGAACCACGCAAAGAACCAGGGTCGCAGCATGTCCGCCGCGAAAGATACGCTGTCGCTCCTGATGCAAACCCTTCGATTCGCCGCGTTCACTGCGCTGTCCGCCCTCGCGGCCGCGCAGGCCCAGGAGACCTTCGTCTACCCCGCGATGCCCGCCGGCGCGCCGCCGCGCGTCGCCAATCCCGACGCCGAGGCGTCGAGCGAAGCGGAGATGAAGCGCTACGTCGAGACCATCCCGGGCAGCGAAGTGAAGTTCACGATGGTCCCCATCCGCGGCGGCAAGTTCTTGATGGGCTCGCCGCCCAGCGAGAAGGATCGCAAGGACGACGAGTGCGCGCCGACCGAGGTCGAGCTCGCGCCGTTCTGGATGGAAGAGCACGAGCTCACCTGGGACGAGTACCGCCTGTTCCAGTTCAAGCTCGACATCGAGCTGCGCAAGGCGGGCTCGTTCGCGGGGCAGCCGACCGACGCGTGGGCCGACGCGGTGAGCCGCCCGACGCCGCCCTACGTGCCGATGGATTTCGGCATGGGTCTCGAAGGCTTCCCCGCGATCTCGATGACCGAGTTCGCGGCCAAGCACTACACCAAGTGGCTGTCGATGAAGACCGGGCGCTTCTACCGCCTGCCGACCGAAGCGGAGTGGGAATACGCCTGCCGCGCCGGATCGACGAGCGCCTACTCGTTCGGCGACGACCCCAAAGCTCTCGGTGAGTACGCCTGGTCGTACGACAATTCCGAGGGCCGCTACCACAAGGTGAAGGAGCGCAAGCCCAACGCCTGGGGCCTCTACGACATGCACGGCAACGTCGCCGAGTGGTGCATCGACCAGCACGACGACGGCTCGTTCCTGCGCGCGTTCGCGGGCAAGCTCGCCAGCAACCCGGTGAGCTGGCCCACCAAGCTCTACCCGCGCGTCGTGCGCGGCGGATCGTGGGACGACGACGCCGATCGACTGCGCAGCGCGGCGCGGCGCGGCTCGGCCGCGGGCTGGAAAGTGCAGGACCCGCAGCTGCCCAAGTCGATCTGGTACCTGACCGATGCGAAGTTCGTCGGCTTCCGCGTCGTGCGTCCGCTGGTCGAGCCCGCGGACGACGTGAAGGCCAAGTTCTGGGAGCCCGACCTCGACTCGGTGCGCGAAATCCTCGAGCGCCAACGCAAGGGCGGGCGCTGACCCGCGAGAAGCCGAGCGCGATGGCCGACTCCGCGCCGCGGCGAGCCGTGCGCCCCGGCGTGCAGTGGGTCGTGGTGCTTTCGTTCTTGGTGTGGGCGTGGGCGAGCAGCACGCCCAACGGATACTTCGAGTGGGTCGCGTTCGCGCTCTTGTGGTCGCTGCCCGTCGCAGGGATGTGGCTCGCGGGCTTGGTGTACTGGCTGCGGCGCGAACCACGCGCCATGCGCGCCGCGTGGCGTTCGTGGGCGCTCGCACCGCTGCTCGTTCTTTTGCTCGTGCTCGACGCGCCGCTCTACCTGCGTTTCGCAGCGAGCCTGCCGGCGCTGAACTCCGCCGCGGACGAGGCCTGGGCAGCTTCCGAGCAAGGCTCGCGCGAGTGGTTCGCGCGCGAGCAGCGCCGCATCGGTCTGTACGGCGATTGCGGCCTCAGCGTCGATCCCGCCACGCGCAGCGTCGTGGTCGAACTCTACGGAACAGGTTGGATCGACTCCGGCGGCTTCGCGTACGTGCACTCCGACGAGAGTCCGCGCGACACGCCGCACCGCTACCGCCAACTCTGGGGGCGCTGGCATCGGGTGAGCCTCGATTCGTAGCGCTACGATGAGCGGGTCCCTCGCTCGAGTTCGGCAACGGAGCACCCCACGCCATGTCCCACGCCCCCATCGAAGCCGCGAGCCTCGCTCGCCGGCAGTTCCTGGTCGGATCTTCGGCTGCGCTCGTCGGCGCTTCGCTCGCGCAGCCTGCGGCAGCCAAGCTGGCGCGCACGCTCGGCGAAAAGGAGCTGCGCGTTGCGCTGGTCGGTTGCGGCGGGCGCGGATCGGGCGCGGCGGTGCAAGCGCTGTCGACCGACGGGCCCGTGAAGCTCGTCGCGATGGCCGATGCGTTCCTCGACCGCATCGAGAACTGCCTCGCCGAAGTCTCGCGCGCGCGGCCCGACCGAGTCGACGTCCCACCCGAGCGACGATTCCTGGGCTTCGACGCGTACAAGAAGGCCATCGACGTCGACTGCGACGTGGTGCTGCTGTGCACGCAGCCGGGATTCCGACCCGCGCACTTCGAGTACGCCGTCTCGCGCGGCCGCCACGTGTTCATGGAGAAGCCCGTGGCCGTCGACGCGCCCGGCGTGCGGCGCGTTCTCGCCGCGGCAGCCGAGGCCAAGAAGCAGCGGCTCAAGGTCGGCGTCGGCCTGCAGCGCCACCACGACGCGCGCTACGTCGAGACGGTCAAGCGCCTGCAGGAGGGCGCGCTGGGCGACATCAACTTGCTGCGCTGCTACTGGAACTCCGACGGCGTGTGGGTGCACAAGCGCCAGCCTCAGATGACCGAGATCGAGTACCAGATGCGCAACTGGTACTACTTCAACTGGCTGTGCGGCGACCACATCGTCGAACAGCACATCCACAACATCGACGTGTGCAACTGGGTCAAGAACGCGACTCCCGTGCGCGCGCAGGGCCAGGGCGGACGGCAAGTGCGCACCGGCCCGGACTTCGGCGAGATCTACGACCACCACTTCGTCGAGTTCACCTACGCCGACGGCTCGAAGATGCTCTCGCAGTGCCGCCACCAGCCGAACACCTGGTCGAGCGTCAGCGAGCACGCGCACGGCGCGCTGGGCGAGTGCAACATCGGCGCGGGATCGATCACGCTCAAGGATGGCTCGCGCTGGCGCTCGCGCGCGGAGAGCGGCGATCCCTACCAGGTCGAGCACGACGTGCTGTTCCGCGCGATCCGCGAGGACCGCGAGCACGACGAGAGCGTGAACGGCGCGCACTCGAGCATGACCGCGATCCTGGGCCGCATGGCCACGTACTCCGGCAAAGAGCTCAGCTGGGACGAGGCGCTGGCCTCGAACATCGAGCTGGGGCCCGCCGAGCTGAGCTGGACCGCCGACGCGCCGATCAACCCCGACGCCCACGGGCTCTACCCGATCCCGACGCCCGGCCGCGGGCGCGCCGTCTGAGCGCGCGGCGAGCGACGGACGCTTGCGTCCTTGTCCGCATGGCGCGCGGCCGACCGAAAGCCGAGAAACGCTCCGGACATGGACTCCGCGCCCGAACAGCACGCTGACCCGCTGCTCGATCCGGCCGTGTGGTCGGACGCGAGCGAGCGGATCGAAGTCGTCGAGACGCACATCTCGCGGCTCTACTTCACGCGCTCGCGCGTCTACAAGCTCAAGAAGGCGTTGCGCCTGCCGTTCCTCGACTACTCGAGCGTCGAGTTGCGCAAGCACTTCTGCGAGGAGGAGCTGCGCCTCAACCGCCGGCTGGCGCCGACGACGTACCTGCGCGCGGCGCCGCTGCGGCGCGACGAGCGCGGGCGCGTGCGGCTCGACGGCGCGGGCGAGCTGGTCGACTGGGTGGTCGAGATGGAGCGCTTGCCGGCGCAGCGCATGCTCGATGCGCTGCTCGAACGCGGCGAGCTCGACAACCAGTGGGTCGGCGTCGTGGCGCGCTTCGTGGCCGACTTCCATCGCAACGCCGAACGCGGACCGCAGATCGCGCGCCTGGGTTCGCTCGAGGCCGTCGCTGGCAACGCGCGCGACAATCTGGAGGCCTTGAGCGAGCACTGCGCAGGCCGCGGGGTCGACGTGCTCTCCGAGCGCGCGCTCGCGTTCCTGCGCGAACGCCTCGAGCATGAAATCGTGCGCCTGGGCCCGACCATCGAACAGCGCGCCGCCCAGGGCTTCGTGTGCGACGGGCACGGCGACCTGCACTCGGGCAACATCTGTCTGACCGCGAGCGGAGTCGTGGCCTACGACTGCGTCGAGTTCTCGCAGGCCCTGCGCTGCGGCGATGCGGCCAGCGACCTGGGCTTTCTGTGCATGGACCTAGACCGCCGCGGATTCCGCGCCTTTTCCGAGGTCCTGGCGCGCGAGTACGCCGCGCACGCGCAGGACGGCGAGCTGTTCGAGCTGCTCGAGTTCTACAAGACCTACCGCGCTCTGGTGCGAGCGAAGGTCGGCGCGATCCGCGCTGCACAGAGCTCCTCGCCCGAGCGACGCGCCGCAGAGCGCCGCGGCACGCAGAGCTACGTTCATCTCGCACTTGCGTACGCGCTGCCGCCGGTGTTGATCCTCACCTGCGGACTACCGGCGAGCGGCAAGTCGTGGCTCGCGCGACACCTCGCGGCGCCGTTCGAAGCGGCGGAGCTGTCGAGCGACGTGCGCCGCAAAATCCTGGAGAACCGGCCGCGCACGCGCGCTGAAGGCGAGGCTTGGGAGAGCGGGCTGTACTCGCCGACGCTCAAGGAGCGCACCTACGAGTCGCTGCTCGAGACGGCGCGCGAGCTCCTGCACAGCTCCGAGCACGGCCGCCGACGCAGCGTCGTGGTCGACGCGACCTTCTCGACACGCGCGTGGCGCGAGCCGTTCCGCGCGCTCGCCCGCGAGCTCGGCGCGCCTTTCGTGCTGGTCCACGCGCGGGCCGGCGAAGAACTCGTTCGACGGCGCATGCAGGCGCGCGAAGTCGAGCGCGAGACGAGCTCCGACGCCGACTGGAACGTGTACGTGCGCGCGAAGTCGAGCTTCGAGCCGCCCGCCGAACTCGCGGCGAGCGAACGAGTCGAACACCGAAGCGGCATCGACAGCGCCGAGGACACGGTGAGCGCGCTGCTCGACCGCGTGCTCGAGCAGCTCAACGCCGGCCAGAGCGATTCGCGCACTGCCCCGTAGCGAGGTGCGCTGAGTTCCTCCGTTTGCGCTCGGCGCAAACGAAACCGGACAGCCCTTGGGCTGTCCGGTAAGGGATCCCGAGCGAGCGCAAGCTCGCTCGCAGAGTTTCGCGACCCGCTCGGCCGCTAGCTCACGGTTGGTACGTGAGCGTCAAGCCTTGCGAGATGAACGTCGTCTTGCAGTTCGGCGGGTCGCGG
>WYBT01000053.1 GCA_011525785.1 Planctomycetaceae bacterium | reverse complement strand
CGCGCGCCGACACGATGACCTACCGCGTGTCGAAGTTCGTGCGCCGCAACCGCCTGCTCGTCGGCGCGACCTTCGGAATCATGCTGGCGCTCGCAGTGGGACTCGTGATCGCGACGGTGATGTTCTTTCGCAGCGAGGATGCGCGGCGGCTCGCTGAGACTCGGCTCGAAGACTCAAGGTACTTCGGCTATCAGTCAGCGATCCGCGGCACCTACACAGCGCTGCAGTCCGGTGTGGCGCTTCCCGACATGAGCGCACAGCCGCTCGAGCTGCGCGGTTGGGAGTGGAAGCACCTCACCGCGCGCAACGACTGCACGACGCGCACGCTGTGGCGCACGCCGGGCACGTCTCCGCTCGCGCTCGACGGAAATGGGACCACTCTCGCGGTGACCGAGGGCGCCGACGTCGTGCTCGTCGACCTGGAGTCCGGCGAAGAACGCCGGAGAATCGATGTGTTCGAGCCGGCCTACAAGATCGCGCTCTCTCCAGACGGGACACGCTTGGCAGCCGTCGCGTCCAACAGAGTGCGCATCTACGACACGGGCACCGAAGAGTTGCTCTCGTTCCACGAGGCGCCGCGCGGCTTCGAGTGCCTTGTGTTCACGCGCGACGGCCTTCACCTTCTCGGGGGACACAGAGGCAACGCGATCCGCGCCTACCCGATCGAGTGCCCCGAGTTCGGCTTCGAGCTGGCCAGCATGAACGGATTCGTGCGCGACTTGGCGTTCTCGAGAGATGGCAGCCTGGTTGCGGCTTGCGCCGGAGCGGACGATGTCCGTGTGTTTCGTTGGGACACCGGCGAGCTCGTCCGCCGGCTCACGCGCACGGACGAGCCGTTGCGAATGCTCGGCGTAGCGCTCTCCGCGAGCGGGAGGCACGTCGCGTGCGTCGATGACAACGGTCGAGTGGCGGCCTGGGACTTGGAGACTGGCCAGGCGCTCTCACTTCCGCCCAACAACTCGCAGGCCTGCTTCACACTGGGCATGCGTGCGGACCGCGACGAGCTGGTGGTTCCGGGAAACCACCTGCGGGTATGGGACTTCGAGTCTGGCGCGAGCCGAACCCTCCCCGGATCGCAGTCCACCATCCGTCGCATGGTGATGCACCCCGTCAAGCCGCTGGCGTACACGTCGTGCCAGGACGGGCGTGTGCTCGAGTGGGACGTGTCGAGCGCACAAGTGCCAGTTCACTTCGTCGGCCGCTACGCCGACGCGATCGCGTTGCGGCCGGACGGCGCACACTACGTCGTCCGCCACACCAGCGGGTCTCGTCTCGATCGGGTCGACGCGGCAAGCGGAGCAATCGTCGCCACACACCGCTCCAAGTCCACGCTTGCGCGCGCGCTCGCCTGCACGCAGGACGGGAGCTCCGTCGTCGCGGCGGATGCGCAGGGGCTGATGTTCCTCGACGTCGATTCGCTGACGCTCGAGAAGCGCGTCTGGGTGCAGCAGGCCGGCATGTTCGCCGCCGCGACATCGGCGCCCCTCGCGTACGTCGACTCCGGCGGCGAATCGATCGTGCGAGTCGATCTGACGAGCGCGCAGACGCAGGGCGCGCTTGCGGCCCCCTTCGAATCGATCCATGTGCTTGCGTGCGACTCTCGGGGTGAGTGGATCGCCGCAGCAAGCAAGGAGAGTGCGAGGGTCGCCGTCGCGCGCTGGCGAACGGGCGAATGGCGCGCCCATGGCGAGGAGGGCAGCGGGGGCACGTCTTCGCTCGCGATCAGCCCCGACGGCCAGTGGCTCGCCGTCGGCGGCAGCAGCGTGCGCGTGTTCTCCATCGCTTCGGGCGAGCGTGTGTTCGAGCACCAAGGCGGCGCTCGCTACGCGATGTTCTTCACGCGTGACGGTAGGCGGCTGATCGCCTCGACCAGCGGCCGGATCGACGTGATCAACACCCAACGCTGGTCCGTGGTCACGTCGCTCATGGACAACGTGCGCGGTATCACGGCCATGGCCTACGACCCACGGACGGAGAGCGTCTACGCCTGCGACTACTCCGGCATTGTCTGCCACTACCGCGCTGTCGATGCGCCGCGAGTCGACGCGGTCCAACACTGATGCGCACCTGACCGAGCATGAGCCGCGTGACCACCTGGGCTCAGGCCCGACCGATCCTCGAGCGCTTGCCGCGTTGCCGCCCGAACAGCGTGAGCAGGCGCTCGCGCGTGAGTGCGGCGGCGATGAGCGGCTGCGCGAGAAGCTCGAGCGGCTGCTCCGCGCGGCGGAGCGGCGGAGCGAGTTGTTCGAGCCGGCGACGGGCGGCGCAAGCAGCGAGTCTGCGACGTTCGACGGCCGCGCAGCGCCGCGCGCAGGCGACTCGATCGGTCCTTGGCGGCTCGTGCGTTCGCTGGGCGCGGGCGGCATGGGCGAAGTGTGGCTGGTCGAGCGCCAGGGCGCCGACTTCCGCCAGCGCGCGGCGCTCAAGCTCGTCAAGCGCGGAATGGACACCGACGAAGTGCTCGCGCGCTTTCGGCCGGAGCGCAAGGTGCTCGCGCAACTCGCTCACCCCGCGATTCCGAGCCTGATCGACGGCGGCGCGAGCGACGACGGGCGGCCGTACGTCGTGATGGAGCTCGTCGAGGGCGCGCCGCTCGACGCGTTCTTGCGCGAACGCGCGCTCGACCTCCCCTCGCGCCTGCGACTGTTCCTTCGGATCGGCGAAGCCGTGCAGCACGCGCACGAGCGCGGCGTCGTGCACCGCGACCTCAAGCCGTCGAACGTGCTGGTGACGAGCGCGGGCGAGCCCAAGCTGCTCGACTTCGGCATCTCGAAGGTGCTCGAGGGCGGCGACGAGTCGCACACGCTCGACCTCACGCTGACCGGCCAGCAAATGCTGACCCCGCGCTACGCGAGCCCCGAGCAAGT
>WYBT01000052.1 GCA_011525785.1 Planctomycetaceae bacterium | reverse complement strand
TCATGAACCGCGTAGCGAAAACGTCGGAGCGCCTGTCCTGCAAGGTTCTTCGGCGGGCGCCGCCGGAAGCGACCTGCAAGGTCGCTGAGGACGCCGCACGTCGAAGAAAACGCAGCAGGGCAGGATGTTCCGGCGTTTGCAGTAGCGGGCTCATGAATAGGTCGGGCTAGATGAAACAGGTCCGCCGCCCCGCGAGCGGGACGGCGGACCTGCGTGCGTTGTCGGTGCGCGCCGTGCGAACGGCGCGGCCGCGTCAGAGCGCGCTCGGCATCAGGCGCCGGCGCCCTCGGCGGGGGCCTTGGGCTTGTCGCGGTCGCGCAGCATGGCCTCGAGGATGGGCTTGTTCTCCTCGTAGTCGGCGTGCACGAACGACAGGCCGATCTTGCGGTCTTCGGTGTCGACGCGGATCACGCGCACTTCGATCTTCATGCCCGGACGCACCACGTCTTCGGGGCTCTGGATCTTGTGGTCGGACAGCTCGCTGATGTGGAGCAGCCCTTCCAGGTCGTCCTCGAGCTTCACGAAGGCGCCGAAGTTGGTGATCTTGGTCACCGTGCCGGTGAGCAGATCCCCGACGTGGTAGTTGTTGGGGATGTGATCCATCCAGGGGTCGTTGGCCAGTTGCTTGAAGCCCAGCGCGATGCGCTTCTTCTGCGTGTCCACCGAGAGCACGACGCAGCGCAGCTTGTCGCCCTTCTTCACCATCTCCGAGGGATGCGTGATCTTCTTGGTCCACGACATGTCGGAGACGTGCAACAGACCGTCGATGCCCTCTTCGATCTCGACGAACGCGCCGTACGAGGTGAGGTTGCGCACCGTGCCCTCGATGACCGTGCCGAGCGGGTAGTGCTCCTCGACAAGGTCCCAGGGATTGGTCTCGGCCTGCTTCATGCCGAGCGAAATCTCCTGCTTCTCCTTGTTGTACTCGAGCACCACGACTTCCACCTTGTCGCCGCTCTTGACGAGCTCGCTGGGGTGGTTGACGCGGCGCGTCCAGCTCATCTCGGAGATGTGCACCAGGCCTTCGACGCCGTCCTCGAGCTTCACGAACGCGCCGTAGGACATGATGTTGACCACCTCGCCGACGTGCTTGGACGCGACGGGGTAGCGCGCTTCGATGCCCTCCCAGGGGCTGGCCTGCTTCTGCTTGAGGCCCAGCGCGATGCGCTCGCGCTCCATGTCGACGCGCAGCACCTTGACTTCCAGCTCCTGATCGAGCTGCAGCATCTCGCTGGGGTGGTTGATGCGGCCCCAGGTCATGTCGGTGATGTGCAGGAGACCGTCGATGCCGCCCAGGTCCACGAACACGCCGAAGTCGGCGATGTTCTTGACCACGCCCTTGCGGATCTGGCCTTCCTGGATGTCGCTGAGCAGGAATTCCTTCTGCTTCTGGCGCTCCTCTTCGAGCAGCTTGCGGCGCGAGATGACGATGTTCATCCGCTCCTGGTCGATCTTGATGATGCGCGCGCGCACCGGCTCGTTGATGAAGTCGGAGATGTCGTGCGTGCGGCGCAGGTTGACCTGGCTGGCCGGCAGGAACACGTTGACGCCTTCGACGTCGACGAGCAGACCGCCCTTGATCTTGCGCGTGCAAACGCCCTGGATCTCGTCGCCTTCCTTGTACTTCTGGCTGACCCGCTCCCAGGCGCGCAGACGATCGGCGCGGCGCTTGGAGATGATGGCCGTGTCGTTCTCGTCGAGACCGTCGTAGAAGACCTCGTAGGTCTGGCCCTTCACGGGCAGCGTCTCGCCGAACTCGGCGACCGCGATCGAGCCTTCGGACTTGCCGCCGATGTCCATCACGACCATGCCGGTGCGCTCGTCGACCGAATCGACGATGGCGTTGACGATCTGACCGGGCGTGATGTCGCGAACCGAGGAGTTGAGTGCGTCGGCGAGTTCGGCATCGCTGAACATGCTGACCGCAGCGCTGACCTGAGCGTCGAGCACTGCGGGGTCGATGTCGAACTGTTTGACGCGACGAGAAGCAGTAGCCATGAAAAAGGGGTCCGGGGGACGGGTTTGAAAAGGGGTCTGAAGAAGTCCTTCGCGACTGCGCGCACGGTGCGCGCAGCCCGGGATGCGGGAGCGCAGCCCAAGGGGCTGCAGGGTGTTCGGGTCAGCTCACGAGCGGCCGTCTCCGACGACGGCGACGATCGCCGCGCGCGCGCGCTCGAGCGCGTCGGGCAGCGCGGAGTCGATCGGCGCGAGCAGCGTGGCGCGCAGCTTGGCCGGGCGCGGGAAGCGCGCGTTGCGCCCGAGCGCCTGGTACGCGCCGCGGATCGCGCACGGCACGATCGGGACGCGCGCCATGCGGGCGGCGATCACGGCGCCGGGACGGAAGGGCTGCACGCTGCCGTCGGGAGTGCGCGTGCCTTCGGGGAACATCGCGACCACGTCGCCGCGCTCGAGGTGCAGCGCCGCTTCGCGCAGCGCCGCGCGATCGGAGGCGCCGCGCTTGATCAGCACGGCCCCGCAGGTGCGCATGAGCCAGGCGAGCGGTCGCGACTGCGCGAGCGTGTCGCGCGCGACGAAGCTGACGTGGCGCGGGACGACGTGGCTGACCAGCGGAATGTCGAGGAACGACTGGTGGTTCGCGACGATCAGCACGCCGCCCGAAGCGGGCAGGTGCTCGCGGCCTTCGAGCCGCTCGCGGAAGTACAGCGTGTAGGCGACGCGCGTCGAGGCCCACGCCGCCCAGTAGCCGGGCGTGACGTGCGTGAGGATCTCGCTCGGCGCGTTGGCGTCGCTCGTCGGCCCCTGCTGCGAACCCGCGGGAGACTCGACGCTCATGCGCGCCTCCCCGCGACGATGGCGAGCAGCGCGTGCGCAACTTCCTCGGCCGACTTGCCGTCGGTGATGATCTCGTGCGCATCGGGCGCTTTGACCAGCGGCGACACCGCGCGGGTGGAGTCCTTGCGGTCGCGCTCCTCGATCTCGGCGCGGATCTGCTCGAGCGCCTGGGGCGTCCCGAGCTCGTGCGCGCGCCGTCGGGCGCGTTCGTGAGAACTGGCGGTGAGAAAGAACTTGTGCTCGGCGCGCGGGAACACGACGGTGGTCGTGTCGCGGCCCTCGGCCACCACGCCGCGCGAAGTGGCCGCAATGCGTTGCTGCTGGGCGACGACGATCGCGCGCACGGCGGCGTGCGCGGACACCTGGGACACGGCGCGCGTGACCGGTGAGCTGCGGATCGCCGGTTCGCCCGGGCGGCCGTCGAGGTGAAGCTTGCCCTGGGCGTCGAATTCGAGCTTCAGCGAAGCTGCGACCCGGGCGCAGGCCTCCGCGTCCGCCGGATCGAGCTCGAGCCTGAGCACCTCCAGCGTCACGCCGCGGTACATCGCGCCGGTGTCGAGGAAGGTCAGGCCCAACTCCTTCGCCACCAACTTCGCGACGGTGCTCTTGCCGGCGCCGGCCGGTCCGTCGATGGCGAGGATCATGGGCAAACGTGGGGGCCGAACAGTGTACGGGCCGCTACGCCCGCATCAAGGCGCGGCGGGGCCTGCCGCGCTCGAAGCCAGACTCAGGCGCCCGCCCGAGCCGACCTCGAGCAGGTCGCGCCGCCCTCCGAAAGCGTCCAGCACGATCCAGCGCGCCGCAACGCCGCCCGGTGCACCCACCGACTCGTCGCGCAGCTCGTGCGCGTGCCCGCACACCACCACGGAGCAGCCGCTGGCAGCGGCCCACTGCCCCACGGCCGCGCGCTGCTGCTGCTTCTCCTCGCTCGGCTTGACGGCCAGCGCGCTGACCGACGCGCGCCGCAGACGCCGCGCGACGCCCAGCGCCAGCGCGCGTGGCAGCCGCGGCGCGGCCCACAGCATCGGTCGCGAGCGCAGGACGCGCTTGAGGCGCTGGTAGCCGCGGTCGAGCGTGCAGAACTCGTCGCCGTGAACGAACAGGGCGCGCGCGCCGCCTTCGAGCTCGGCCACGAAGCCGTGCGGGTGGACGCGCGCCCCGCTGGCCGCTTCGAAGCGCCGCTCGAGCAGGAAGTCGCGGTTGCCGTGCACGATCTCGAGCGCTGTGCCCGAATCGACCAACGCGCGCAGCGCCTCGACCACGCGCCGCGCCGCCGCGAGCTCCATCTGCGCCGGACCGATCCAGGCGTCGAACAGATCGCCGAGGATCACCAGCCGCGGCCGGCCGCGAACGCGGGCGAGGAACTCGAGGAACTCGCGCGGCTCGGCGCCGCTCGGACCCACGTCGAGGTGCAGGTCTGCGATCACGCAGGCGCCGGCCTCGAGCTCGACGGTGCGAAAGGCGCGGAGTTCGGGCGTCACGCCGGTGGTTCTAGCATGTGGGCGCGCAGTCGCAGCTCCCGCGACGCGCCGCCCGCGACCCGCGCATGAACTCAGTGTCGATGTCCTGGCCGGCCGCGATCGCGGCCCTGCGCGGCCGGATCGAGTCGGTGTTCGAGGCCCTGCTCGAGCGCGCGCAGCTCGACGAAGCGCGCTTGCGCCGCGCGCCCGAAGGCGGCAGTTGGACAGGGATCGAGGTGCTCGAGCACGTCGCGCTCACCGACCGCTTCCTGCTCGTGCTGGCGGACAAGATCGCGCGCAAGAGCCTCGCGCGAGCCGCACGCGGAGACGCGTGGCCGGCGTCGGCGCCCTCGTTCGCGCACCTCGAGCACATCGCCGGCCGCGAGCTCGAATGGCGCGCGCCCGAGCACACGCGCCCCGCGGGCGCAGTCGAGCTCGAGACCATCGCGCGCACGCTCGAATCCGACCGCGCGCGCGCCTTCGCGCTGCTCGAACAGTGTCCCGACGGCGTGGGCACGCTGCACCGCATCCGCATGTCGGTGGTCGGAGGCGAGGACGACCGGCTCGAGCTCTACCAGTACCTCGAAGTCGTGCGCCTGCACGCCGAACGCCACGTGCGCCAGATCGACCGCGTGCTCGCCGCAGCGCGCTGATGGTGCGAGCTGCCGCCAACGAAGCGACGCGTCAGCGCAGCGAAGGCTGACTCGCTGCAGTTTGCGCGGAACCTGCCCGTTAGATTTCGCAGCCGATGTCCAACTACTCATTGCGCGTCCTTGCCTCGCTGACGCTTCTCGCAGCGTGTGGAGCGCCGAACGGTGCGCCGCCGATCGAAGCTCGAGGAGCTTCGACGCTCGCTGCGGACAGTGCCCCGGCGCTCGATCAACGTCTGCGCGCGTTCCTAGTCGAGCATCGCATTCCCGGGCTCGCGGTCGCCGTGGGGCGCCGCGACGAGATCGTCTGGAGCGGCGCCTACGGAGTCGCCGACCTCGAGACGCGCGAGCCGATCACGAGCCAGTCCGTCTTCCCGCTCGGCAGCACCTCGAAGCCGCTGACGTCGCTCGTGCTCGGGCAGCTCGTGGAAGAAGGGCGCCTCGATCTCGACGCACCGATCCAGACCTACGTCCCCTATTTCCCGCTCAAGCAGCGCGCCGTGACCGCGCGCCTGCTCGCCGGCCACCTCGCCGGTCTGCGCGACTACGACCACGCGGCGGGCGAGTACGACAACCAGCGGCGCTTCGAGACCGTGCGCGAAGCGATCGAGGTCTTTGCAGGCGATCCGCTGCTGTTCGAGCCGGGCGCGCGGCACTCCTACTCGGCCTACAGCTTCGTGCTGCTGTCCGGCGCGATCGAAGGCGCTGCGGGCGCGGAGTTCCTCTCCGTGCTCGCGGAGCGACTCAGCAAGCCGCTGGGCCTCGAGCGCACCGGCCCCAATCTCGGGCCGCCGCTCGGGCTGGTCACGAGCTACGCCGCCGGGCCCTTCGGCCGCATCGGGCCAGCGCGCGTCGGCGATCCGAGCAACAAGTGGGCTGCGGGCGGACTGGTTTCGACTCCGCTCGAGATGGTGCGGCTGGGCAACGCGCTGCTCGCCGGACGCATCGTGAAGCGCGAGACCCTCGAGTTGCTCACCACACCGCAGCGCCTGGCGGATGGCAGCGACTCCGGCGCCGGTTACGGGCTGGGCTGGCGTCGCAGCGAGCGCACGCTGGCGGACGGCCGCGTCGTTCCGGTGGCGCACCACGGCGGCGTCGGGCCAGGCTCGCTGTCGTTCTTCGCCATCTACCCAACCGAGAGTCTGGTGGTCTCGCTGCAGTGCAACCTGCGCTTCGAACCGTTCACGGACTTCTCGTCCGAAGCGCTCGCCGTCGCGGAGACGTTTCTCGCGGAGCGCGAATGAACCGCGCAAGGTGACGAGAACGCGCGTTGCGTTCGCCCCGCGCTCAGCCTTCGTCGCCGTTCGGCTCGCCTTCCTTGCCTTCGAGCATGCCGAAGTCGCGCATCTTCTCCCACAGCACTTTGCGCGAGATGCCCAGCATCGCCGCGGTCTGCGAGCGGTGTCCGCCGGTCTTCTCGAGCGCGCGCAGCACGTGCGAGCGCTCGAACTCCTTCATCACTTCGCGCAGCGGCCGCACTTCGTCAGAGACCGCCGTCGCGCCGCGCCAGCGCGGGTCGAGCGGCACCAGGTCCTCGAGAGCGAGTTCGCTCGCCGCGCCCGACAGCGCGATCGCGCGCTGCACCGAGTTCTCCAGCTCGCGCACGTTGCCCGGCCAGGGGTAGCGCTCGAGCACGTTCATCGCCGGCGCAGCGACCACGTACTTCTTGCCGCCGCCGTGGCGTTCGATCATGTGCTGCACGAGCAGCGGCACGTCGCCGGCGCGCTCGCGCAGCGGCGGCAGCCCGATCGGCACGACATTGATGCGATAGAACAAGTCCTCGCGGAACTTGCCCTGCTTGACCAGCTCGCGCAGCGAGACCTTGGTGGCGGCGACGACGCGGATGTTGAGCGAGCGCGTGCCCTCGCCGCCCAGGCGCTCGAACTTGCGCTCCTGCAGCACGCGCAGCAGCTTGACCTGCATGGCGAGCGGCATGTCGTCGATGTCGTCGAGGAAGATCGTGCCGCCGTCGGCCAGCTCGAAGCGGCCGCGCTTTTCCTTGCGCGCGTCGGTGAAGGCGCCCTTCTCGTAGCCGAACAGCTCGGCCTCGAGCAGCGTCTCCGGCAGCGCGGCGCACGAGATCGCGACGAAGGGCTTGTCGGCGCGCGGCGAGGCCGCGTGCAGCGCGCGCGCCACGCACTCCTTGCCCGAGCCGCTCTCGCCTTCGATCAACACCGTGGCGTCGGTCGGGGCCACCGTGCGGATGCGGTTGAACACGCCGCGCATGGCTTCCGAGCTGCCGACGAAGCCCTTGAAGGCCGTGTGCGCGCGCAGGCTCTCGCGCAGCTCGGCGTTCTCGCGCTCCAGGCTCTTCACGCGCCCGAGCGTCGCCACCATCTGCACGATCGACTCGTTGCGGAAGGGCTTTTGAACGTAGTTGGCGGCGCCCATGCGCATCGCCTCGACGGCCTGGTCGATCGTGCCGTAGCCGGTCATCAGGATCACCGGCCGCGATGGATCGAGCGCGACCGAGCGCGCCAGCACGCTCATGCCGCCCTCGCCGGGCATGCGGATGTCGCTCAGCACCACGTCGGGGTCGTGCTGCTCGAGCAGCGCGTGCGCGCTCTTGGTGTCGGGCGCGTGGAGCACCTCGTGCCCGGCCTCTTCCAGCGCATCGCGCAACGTGACGACGATCGTCACTTCGTCTTCGGCGAGCAGGATCTTCATCGGCTCGGCGCTGCGCAGAACGGGCGGCGCGTCGTCGCGCTTCGGTCCGACGACGCCGCCCGCGGCGTCGCCGCCGGGCAAGGCGTAGAAGCGGTCGAGCACGCGCGCGGCATCGGACATGGGGACGGCGCTAGCCGACCGTCTCCGCAGGGTCACGCACGACCACTCGATCTCCGCCGGCGCCGGCGCCCTCGTCGAGCGCGCGCTCGGCCGCCGAGACGAGTTGATCGAAGTACAAGGTGCGTTCGTCGGCCAGGCTCGCGACGCCGATCGTCACCTGGATCGGGATCTGCTTGCCGCCGGTCTCGAAACGCAGCGCACGCACGCCGGCCACCAGTCGCGCGGCGAGCACCTGCGCGCCGGCCGAGTCGGTGTGCGGCGCCACCGCCATCAGGCGATCGTCCGCCAGTCGCCCGAGGAAATCGCAGGTGCGGGTCTCGAGCTTGAGCAGGCGCGCGACTTCGTCGAGCACGGCCTCCTTCGACTCGTAGCCGTACAGGTCGCGCAAGCTGCCCAGCCGATCGACGCCGATCACGAGCACGCTGAGCGGGTAGCGGTAGCGCTGCGCGCGGCCGAACTCCGTGCGCATCAGGTGCATGATCTGCGACAGGGAGAACAGCCCGGGGTCGGCGTCGCGGAACTGCGCGGAGCGGAAGTCGGACATGGGCGTGGGTAGGAAGACGCGGGAGAACGGGTCGGAGGCGCCGGGGTTGTGACGCGGGCGGCTGCTAGCTGCCGAAGACTCCGGCGAGTCGGTCGAAGAAGCCGTCGATGCTCCAGTCCCAGCGCAGGCGCAGCACGAACAGCGCGAGCATCACCAGCAGCAGGCAGATCGAGAACACGACGAACTGCGCGATCACCATCGCGGCCATGTTCTGCGCGGCGCCCTTGAGCTTGCGCGCGCTGCCGCGGGCGGTGGCCGCCACCGGCGCCATCACCAGGTCGCGCTGCAAGCGCGTAGCGCGCTCGCCGAGCTTGAAGTCGGTCAGTCCCGGAGCGGCGCCGAGGATTTCACGAGCGCAGGCGTCGGCGTCGAACTCGCCGCGCAGCACGGCGTCCTGCCAGCGCCGCGCCACCGCGGGGTCGGCCGCGCCGATTTCGACCGCCATGCCGGCCTTGAGCCGCCGCCAGTACAGCTCGTCGACGCCCGGCAGAGCGGCGGCGCTTGTCGTCGCCGCCGGAGTCGCCGAAGCCGACGCTGTCGCAGCCGCAGAAGTCGCACTCGCGCGCGCGGCGCCCGCCGCTCCACGCAGCGGCGCAGGCGGCGGAGCGAGCGGGGGCGCGAGCGGAACCTCCTCGATCAGCGCGCTCATCAAACCGCCGAGCTCCAGCCGCAGCCCGCGCCACAGCAGCACGTCGCCGCTCTTGAGCTCGCGCTCTTCGAAGCGCGCTCCGCCGCAGGTCGGAGGCTCGCCGAAGCCGACGAAGATCACCTTGGGCGGCTGATCCCAAACGTGCAGTTGGTCGCCGTCGACGCCCTCGACCGGCACGTCAGACTTGGCCCCGCCGATCACCGTCAGTCCGCGTTTGAGCTCGAACCTCTGACGGCGCCCGTCGCGTCCGACGATTTCGATCCACGCTGCTCCCATCGCGCAATTCATAGCGGAATTGCGCCGTGGTTGCACGCTGGAGCGGGATGCGCGCGAGGTGGGCGCGGGGAATCGGGTCCGCGCGAGGCGGAACCGGGGCCTATACTTCGAACACTCAGCTCCCCCACCGGACCCGCCCGCCGCTCAGACCTCCGCCCCGCTCCGCCTCCAGCACCTTGAGACTCGGCCTCCACCAATCCGCACGCATGGAGCAGCGACTGATCCAGTCGCCGCAGATGATCCAGGCGATGCAGATCCTGCAGTTGCCCGCGATGGCGCTGGAGGAGCGCATCGAGCAGGAGCTGACCGAGAATCCGCTCCTCGAGCGCGTCGAGCCCAGCGCCGAGTCGGAGGCTGCGCCGGCCGGCGAAGGCGCCGAGCAGGAAGAGCGCGCGCGCCTGGAGTCGATGCTGAGCGAGCTCGAGCGCTACAGCCCCGACCGTGCGGAGATGCCGCGCACGCGCTCGGGGTCCTACGACGAGGACGGCGACCGCAAGCTCGAGGCGATGAACAACACGCCCGACGAGCCCAAGAACCTGGCCGAGTCGCTGATCGAAGAACTGGCCTTCAGCGAGCTCGACGAGCGCGGGCGCGAGATCGCCGAGTTCGTGCTGTACTCGCTCGACGAGCGCGGCTACCTGACGATGACGCCCGAGGAGCTGGCCCGCGACTGCGGCGTGGCCGACGCGACCGTCGACGACATCGAGCTGGCGCTGTTCGAGCTGCGCCGCCTGGTCCACCCCGCGCTCGGCGCGCGCGACCTGCGCGAGTGCTGGCTGCTCCAGCTCGACGCCCTCGGCTACCAGGATGAACTGGTGCGCCAGATCGTCGAGCAGCACCTCGAGGACGTGACCTCCAATCGCCTGCCGCGCATCGCCAAAGCCACCGGCCGCGATCTCGAAGAGGTGAAGGAGGCGCTCGACATCCTGCGCGCGCTCGATCCCCGGCCGGGTGCGCGCTTCGGCGGCGCGCCGGCCGCGGCGATCCTGCCCGACGTGATGGTCGAGCTGGTCGACGGCAAGTACGAGGTCAAGGTCAGCCGCGATTGGACGCCGCGCCTGACGCTCAATCCGGCCTATCGCCAGTACCTGAAGGACGCGCGCAAGGGCGACGGCGTCCAGGAGTGGGTCAAAAAGCGCATCGAGTCGGCGCGCTGGTTCATCGATGCGGTCGCACAGCGCCAGCACACGCTCAAGCGCATCGCCGAGCGCATCTTCGCGCGCCAGAAGGGCTTCCTCGACGACGGCGTGCGCGCGCTGCATCCCCTGCGCATGCAGGAGATCGCCGACGAAGTGGGCGTGCACATCTCGACCGTCAGCCGCGCCGTGTCGGGCAAGTACGCGCAGACTCCGCGCGGCTCGTACCCGCTCAAGTTCTTCTTCACCGGCGGGACCCAGAAGGAAGACGGCGAGGTCGAGAGCCAGACCGCCATCAAGCAGCGCATCGCCGAGCTGGTGGCCAAGGAAGACCGCGCCAATCCGCTCTCCGACGATCAACTGGCCGCGCTGCTCGAGCAGACCGACAAGATCAAGATCGCGCGCCGCACCGTGACCAAGTACCGCAAGGCGCTGTCGATTCCCTCGTCGAGTCAGCGCAAAGTGTTCTGAGCCCGCGGAGCGAGCGCGCTCAGGGCCCGGGACCAGCGCGCGCGGCGCCTTCGAGCCGGCCGGCGGCCGTTGAGTCCGACCGCGGCGCGTGCGGGACGTGTTCGGGCCGCGCCAGCCGGGAGCGTGCTATCCTCTCCGCCCTTTTGCAGCGCCGCCACGCGCCGCACTCTCCCCAACCTCCCTCCGCAGCGTCGCGCCCTACGGCGCTCCGCACGCACCGCCGAACTCTCCATGGGCGTCAAAGCCACTGAACTCCGCAAGGGCGTCGTGGTCGAAATCGACCGCGATCTGTGGGTCATCACCGACTACATGCACCACACGCCCGGCAACCTGCGGGCGATCATCCACGTCAAGCTCAGGAGCCTCAAGAGCGGCTCGACCAAGGATCTGCGCCTGGGTTCGGGCGACGTGCTCGAGGTGGCCTACCTCGACAAGCGCAACGCCGAGTACCTCTACAAGGAGTCGAGCGGCGACTTCGTGTTCATGGACAGCGAGTCCTTCGAGCAGTTCAACGTCAACGCGGAGCTGATCGGCGAGAAGATGGCCTACGTGAAGGAGAACACGACTTGTGTCGTGACCTTCCACGGCACGAGCCCGATCGGCATCGAACTGCCGGCCGCGGTCGTGCTCGAGGTGATCGAGGCCGACCCCGCGGTGCGCGGCAACACCGCCACCAACGTCAAGAAGGATGCGGTGGTCGAGACCGGCCTCAAGATCAAGGTCCCGATCTTCATCACCAAGGGCGAGAAGGTGAAGATCCGCACCGAGGACGGCGAGTTCCTCGGGCGTGTGAACGACTGACGCGCTGCGCGGAAGAGCACGAGCGCGCGCTGCGCCCCGCGCGCCAGCTCACAGTCGTCGATGCACCTCGACGTCCAGTCGGCGCGGAGTGAGCTGCACGCTGAACGTGCGCCGCAGCTCGCACTGCTCGCGCAGGTAGCGTTCGAAGCGCGCGCGCTCCTCGGCCGGCCAGTCGCGCAGGTCCTCGCGATTGAGGACGAACCACAGCCCGCGCTCCGCGGCGCTCCAGTAGCGCAAGTCGTCCCACGAGAAGTGCGTGAGCGGCAGGAGTGCGGGTGAATTGCGCAACACGCGCTCGCCCGGCGCGAGGTAGTAGCCGCCCACAGGCGCCGCCATGCCGAACACCAGGTCCTCGGCGCCGCGCGCGCGCGCGACGTAGGCGTAGGCATCGCGCCACCGGGGCCGGTCGCCGCGGCGCACCGTGAGGTAGGCGCCGAGGTCGAAGGCGCTCCAGGAGAGCAGCAGCACTCCCAGCGCGCGCGCGCGCCAGCGCGGGGCCTCCTGGTCGTCGAGCGCCAGCGCGGCCAGCGCCGCGATCCACGGCGCGAGCACGAACACGTACTGGGCCGACACGCGCACGAAGAGCGAAGCTGCGAGCGGCGCGCTCACGGCCGCGGCGAGTGCGATGAGCACGAGGCGCGTGCGCGCCGAGCCGCGGCGCAGTGCGTCCCAGGCCGCGCACAGACC
This sequence comes from Planctomycetaceae bacterium, assembly GCA_011525785.1. Classification (GTDB taxonomy): domain Bacteria; phylum Planctomycetota; class UBA1135; order UBA1135; genus WYBT01. Next base: position 127,554 of record WYBT01000052.1, on the reverse strand, counting down.
CGCGAGCGCCAGCGGAACGCCGACGTAGAACCCCGTCGTGAGCGCGAAGTGCGTCAGGCTCGAGCCCGACTTGCGCCACGAGTAGTCGCGCCAGATGGCGAGCAGCCAGGGCGAGGCGCCGAGCGCCGCGACCAGCAGCAGTCCCGCTCCGATCCAGGCGCGCGGGCGGTAGGCCAGCGGCTCGCGCGGCGAGCGCGCCAGCACCGGCGCCACGAGCAGAGCGAAGGCGGCGAGCGCTCCCGTCGGATGCGCGAGCGCCGCCGTCGACGCCAGCGCCAGGCCGAGCCAGTAGCGCGCCGGACGCGCGGCCACCAGTCCGCGCAGACTGACCCCCGCTCCGAGCAACGAGAGCACGAGCATCAGCGTGTAGGCACGCGCGCTCTGCGACCAGAACCAGTGCCAGCTCGACAGCGACAGCACGGCGGCCGCGATCCAGGCTCGGCGCGCGCCGAGCAGCGGAGTGAAGGCCCAGGCGGTGAGCGGCACGCTCAGCGCGCCGAAGGCGGCCGCCGGAAGGCGCAGCCAGAACTCGTCGAGCGGCTCGCCCACCAGTTCGGCCCAGCCCCGCATCAGCGCCAGCCCCAGCGGGAAGCGCGTGAGGCGTTCGAAGGACAGCTCGAACGCGTCGTGCAGCGTGAAGGCCTCGTCGATCCACAGGCTCCAGCGCGAAAGGCCGATCAGCCGCGCCGCCGCGAAAACGAGCGCCAGCGCAACCACCCAGCGCGTCGGCAGCACCCAAGCCGGCCGCTGGACGCGCTGGAAACGCCGCTCGCGGGCCGGGGCAGAACCACTCACTCCAGGAGCCTTTCAAAGGCTGCGCGAGAAGGCAACACTCTCGAACCCCTCGACGCCGCACTCCGCCACTCCATGCATTCGACCGATCGGCCGTCCCCGCGCAACGCAGCGCACCGCGCACTCGCCTCGCTTCCCTTGGCCCTGGCGGCGCTCGCCGGTGCGAGCTGCGTCGAGATGCAGCGCGTCCCGGGCGTGATGCTGGCCACCACGCCGCCCGGCGCGCGCGTGATGGTCGACGGCGTCGATTCGGGCTTCGTGACGCCCTGCCACATCGACCTGTCGCGCGAGCGCCACGATCTGGACCTGGTGCTCGAGGGCTACAAGCCGGTGAGCGTGGCGATCGAAGAAGGCGGGCAGACCACGCTGGTGTTCTGGGACGAAGCCTGGGTCTATCCCAACACGTGGCGCTTCCCGCTGTGGCTCAACGCGCGCGACGGGTTCTTCCCGGTCAAGGTCGAGCGCAGCTATTCGCCCGCGCGCATCTACGCGCCGCTCAAGCTCGCCGACATCAAGGACACGCCGCGGCGCGGCCGCACCGGACGCCGGCCGTGAGCGCGGCGCCGGTCGTGTTCCTCGACCGCGACGGCACGCTCATCCGCGAACGCGAACAGCCGCCGCGCAGCGCCGCGGACGTGGAGTTCCTGGGGCGCTCGATCGAAGCCCTGGCCGAGCTGCGCGGCGCCGGCCTGCGGCTGGTGATGGTCACCAACCAGAGCGCCATCGCGCGCGGCTGGCTGCGCTACGAGGAGTTCGAGGCCGTGCAGGCTGTTCTGCGCGAGGCTCTGGCGCGCCAAGGCGTCGCGCTCGACGCGACGTACTTCTGCCCGCACCACCCCAGCGAGGGCTACGCGCCCTATCGGCGCCGCTGCGAGTGCCGCAAGCCGGGCGATGCGCTGCTGCGGAGAGCCGCGCAGGAGCACGGCCTCGATCTCGAGCGCGCCTGGATGATCGGCGATGCGCTGCGCGATCTCGAAGCGGGCGCGCGCGTGGGCGCACGCGGCATCCTCGTCGCAACCGGCAAGGGCGAGCGCGAGGCCCGGCGACTCGAGCAGGCCGCGCGCGCCAAGCTGCGCCTGGCAGCAGACCTGCGCGCCGCGGCGACGCTCGTGCTCGAAGATCTGCGCCGCGCGCCAGGCGAGCGTCAGGGCAAGTAGCGCGCGAGTTCGCTCGAGAGCGCCATCGAGACCGGCAGCGGCAGGCGCGCCCAAGTGTCGCGCAGCCACTTGGTCTTGGGGTTGGAGGGATTGAGCGAGGGCAGCGCGCGGTCGCGCACCAGGTGGAAGCGGTATTCGAGGTCGCGCGGCGCGAAGCCCTGGTGCTCCTTGAACTGGAACGCGCCCGAATCCTTGCGGCTGCGGCCGAAGTCGAAGCGCTCGAGCCCCTGGGCCACGCTCCACTCCTGCAGCGCCATGTACATGAAGTTGCTCGCGCTCCACTGGCGGTCGGCGCCCTCGGCCGCGCCCGAGTAGTAGGCCAAGAGCTCCTTGCGCCACACAAAGCTCATCACCGCCGCGATCACCTGGCTCTCCCGGTGCACTGCGTGGACCTTGACCGCTTCGCCGAACTCCTTGCGCAGCTTCCAGAAGAACGCGTGCGGCAAGCCCGGCGAGCCGAGCGAACGCTTGTTCTGGTGGAACAGCTTGTAGAAGTCCTCGAAGTACCAGATGCCCTCGGTCAGCGTCAGGCCGTGCTTCTCGCGCGCCTTGCGCGCCTCGGCGCGGGCCTTCTTGGGCATGCGCGCGAGGACCTCCTCGGGCTTGCTGGGCAGATCGGAGATGAAGGTCGCATACAGCCCCGACGGCGTGAGCTCGACCGACGGCGCGCTCTGGCAGCGCAACTCGAGGCGACTGGAGCGCTCGCGCTCGGCCTGCGCCATGGCGGCGCGCACCAGCGCCTCCTCGACGGCCGCGTCCTCGCCCACCGGTCCGCCGTACACCGCGTAGGGCATCGAGATCAGCGCGCGGCGCGTGATCAACCCGGGCGCGCGCATCAGCGGCAGCACGCCCACGATGCGCCCGTCGCGGCGCGCCACGAGGTCGGCGGGCTCGTGCTCGAGCACCTGCTCGACCACGCGCCGCCAGCCCGCGAGGTGGAAGAACGTCGCGCGCGGGTGAGCGCGCACGAACTCGTCGCGGGCGGCGTCCTCGCCGGGCGCGAGCGCGGCGACCTCGACTCCGGCGCCGGCGCGCGAAGCTGTGTCGTTCGACGACATGGCGCGCTCAGCGCGGCTCTCCGGGGCCGTCGTCGTCCCAGCGCCGCTCGATGCGGTACTCGCGCAGGTTGCGCGCCTGCGTGTAGATGATGATCTCGCCCACCAGGCCGAAGCCGATCACCTGCACGCCCAGCACGAACAGCATCAGCGCGAGCAGGAACAGCGGGCGGTTCTGCAGCCCCGCGTTGTAGGCGAACTTCTGGTAGATGACGCCCGCGAGCAGGCCGCCCCCGAACACGGTCAGCACCAGCCCGACCGAGCCGAAGAAGCGCAGCGGCTTGAGCGTGAAGCGCGTGAGGAACACCACGCCGACCACGTCGAGGAAGCGCCGGATGTACACGCCCACGCCGAAGAACCCGGCCTTGCCCCACTCCTTGAGGTGGCGCACCGGCGTCTCGACCACGCGGAAGCCCTGGCGCTGCGCGATGAGCGGCAGGAAGCGGTACATGTCGCCGTACACGGTCACGTCGGCCAGCACCTCGCGCTTGAACACGCGCAGGTAGCAGTTGAGGTCGTGGAACTGGCCGCCGTTGATCTTGCGCATCAGCCAGTTGAAGCTCGCCGACTGCAGGCGGTTCAGCCACGGATCCACGCGCGGCTTGCGCCAGGGAACCACCATGTCGGCGCCCGCTTCGACCGCCGCGAGCATGCGCGCCAGCTCGACCGGGTCGATCTGCACGTACTGCGGCGAAGTGACCAGGATGCGTCCGCCGGAGATCTCCGCGCCAGCTGACAGGCACACCGACTCGCCGAAGGGCTTCTCGAACGCGACGGTGAGGATGCGTTCCCCGTGCCGGGCGCGCAGCTCCTCGGCCTTGCGCCAGGCCTCGCCGCGCACGCCGTCGAACACCAGCGCGAACTCCCAGTCCTTGCCCAGCCGCGCGAGTTGCTCCGACAGGCTCGCGACCACGGAGTCGAGTTCGGCGTGCGGCGAAGTGATCGGCAGCACGACCGTCACGTCGCGCACGCGCGGAGCGTTCGCGCCGGGCGCGAGCTGCGGCGCCGGGACGTGCGGGTGCGTCGGATCGGGGGACGACACGTGGCGTTCCTAGCGGCGATTGACCAGCGAGTCGAGCACGCTGCGGCGATGGAAGCCGCTGGCGATCACGACCAGTTCGGAGAGCAGCCCCAGCAACACGAAGTGCACGGCCGGGAGCAGGAAGAGCATGAAGGCGGTGACCGAATACTGCGGCCACTCGTCGATCAGATCGAAGTGCTCGTAGTCGAACACGCCCGCCGCCAGCACCACCAGCGCGAGCGCGGCGAACGGCAGCGAGAACATCCCGAAGTAGTGCAGCGGCCGGTGCGCGAACTGGCTGATCAGCTTGATCACGAACAGATCGAGCAGCACGCGCAGCGCGCGCTCCAGACCGTACTTGCTGTAGCCGAAGCGCCGCGCGCGGTGGTTGACCACGATCTCCGCGACGCGCGCTCCGCTGCCGCGCGACATGGCCGGCAAGAAGCGGTGCTGCTCGGCGTAGATCGGGAGGTTCTTGACCAACTGCGAGCGGAAGGCCTTGAGCGTGCAGCCCGTGTCGTGGATCGGCGTGTCGGTGACCCAGGCGATCAGTCGATTGGCGACCTGCGACGGCGCGCGCCGCAGCACGAACCCGTCTTTGCGCGCCTTGCGCCAGCCCGCGACGATGTCGAAGCCCTCGTCGATCTTCTCGAGCATGCGCGGGATGTCCGCCGGATCGTTCTGCAGGTCTCCGTCGAGCGTCACCACCACGCGCCCGCGGGCGCGCTCGAAGCCCGCCGACATCGCGGCGGTCTGACCGTAGTTGCGCCGGAAGTGCAGCACCTTCACGCGGCTGTCGCGCTCGCGCAGGGCGAGCATCTTGGCGAGGCTCGTGTCGGTCGAATGGTCGTCGACCAGGATCAGCTCGAACGAGCGCCCGGCGCCGTCCAGCGCGGCCCGCACCTCCTCGTAGAGGATGGGCAGGCTGTCTTCTTCGTTGAAGACCGGCACGACGATCGACAGATCCAGGGGCGGCGACATGGCGCGGGGGGCGCAGAGGCTACTGAAGTGCGCGGCGCAGGACAGCGCCCTGTCGACCGGTCGCGTGGGACGCGCATCGCACACGGCTCGGCCCAGGCTTGTCGGCGCGCCCCGTCGCGTTACGATCCGGCCCGAGGGGAATGTGAACGGCGTCGACGAAACGCCGGGCGCGGGACGTCCGTCCCCGCTCGGCTCGCAGCTGGCCCGCGAAGGCGTCGGGCGCGTGTGGTTTGCCCCCGGTCCGCGCGCCGCTGAGCTGGCGGCGGTGCTCGCGGCCCTCGCGCCTGGCGCTTGCGGGTTGCTCAGCGATCTGTACGAGCTGCCGCCGTCGTCCGCCGCGGGCGCCGACACGTTGGTCGTGGATGCCGATCATTTCGCGCTCGAAGACATCGGCTGGATCCGCCGCCAGCTAACGCTCGGCCGCCTGGGCGGCGTCGTGGCGGTGGGAAACGACCCGGGCGCGGCCGTGGCGCGCGCCCTCCGCGGACTGTCCTCGACGCGCTGGTCGCAGTGGCCCCCCGACCTCGAAGAGTTCAAGCGCTGGGCCGCAGGAAATTCCGGCGCCGCACCCGGAACGAGCGGCGCGCGCCCGGCCGCCCTCGCGCTCTCGCGGTTCGAGCCCGACCCCGCCTCAGCCCGGGCGGAGTCGCTCGAACGCGGCGAACGGAACAGCCCGGCCGCCCCAGCGGCGCTGCCCGAAGTCGCGCCGTCGCCGCTCAGTTCCCCGCTCGCTTCGACGCTGGTCCCGTCGCCCTCGGACGCGAGCAGCGCCGCGCGCCTGCCGCTCGCCCTCGGCCGCGACCAGGTCGCCGTGCTCGCCGACATCTCCCAGCGCCTGGAGCTGGCCTTCCTCGCGCTGCGCGAAGCCGGCCGCGGCCAGGCCGCCGAGCTCCAGGCCGCGCAAGTCGAACTGCGCCGCCTGTTGCGTTTCACGCGCAGCCTCGCGTGCCTCGCAGCGCCTCCGCCGCGCGGCGACGACGAGTTCGACGTCGCCGGCCTGCTCGAGGAACTGCTCGCGACCCTGACGCTGCGCGGTCGCAAGGGCCCGCGCTTCCAACCCACCTCCGGCGCCGGCGGCCGCCCGGCGGTCGAGTTCGTGGCCCGCGCCGATCGCGCCGCCGTCACCATGGCGCTCGAGACTGTCCTCACGCTTGCGCGCCTGTGTTCGTCGGGCGGCGACACGGTGCGTGTCTCGTACGCGCCGGTGAACGGCAGCGCGCTGTCGATCGCCGTCGACTTCCCGGCCGGACCGCTGCACGACGTCGAGCCGGGCCGCGTCCTGGACGCCGGGATCCTGCGCGAGCGACTGCCCGAACTCGACCCCAGCGAGTTGGCCGCCGCGAGCGCGATCCTCCACAGCCAGGGCGGGCGGCTCGAGTTCGCTCTCGCCGGCGAGGGCCAGCTCAGCGCGCGCATGCGCCTGCCGCTGGAACGCACTCCGCAGCGCGCGCCGCAGGCCGGCGTGCTGCGGCCCGTCGAATCCCCCGCCGCGCGAGCAGAGGCCGGCGGCGCCAAAGCGGCTGGCGGTGTCGCAGGCGGTGTTTCTGGCGCCGAGAGCGCCGCCCGCAGTGCGCGCGGCAGCTCACGCGGCGACGATCCGTTCGCCTGATCCAAGCTGCGCGCGGCAGCCCGAGGGAAGAGCGCTCGACGCTCCCAACTGCGCGTGGCGAGAGCACTCGCGCGCCGCGAAAGAACTTCCGCCGATGCCGCCCGCCGGATTCTCGGCCGGCCATCGAGACAGCAACCGTCCAAGGCGTGAAGCTCGCAGCGGCGTCCTGTCGAAGAATCGCCACGTGTCCGATTCCCTCGACAGCGGGCTGCCCCAGGCCGCCCTGGCGCTCGAAGCGGGGCGCGAACTCGACGAGCTCGAGCGCGAGTTCCGCGCGCGCGGCTGGAGCTGGAGCAACGTCGAGCGCCTGGAGGACTGCGCCCAGGCTCAAGTCGCCGTGGTCGACAGTCGCTGGGCCACCCCCGAGCAGCTCCGCCCGTTCACCGCAGCGCCGGAGCACCCGGCCGTGATCGTGCTGGCGAGCTTCGGCAGCGTGCGCGACGCGCTCGACTCGGTGCGGGCCGGCGCCTGCGACTACCTGGCGCGCCCGATCAGCGTGGACCAGATCCTGTTCGCCATCGACCGAGCGCTGGCGCAGCGCGCACTGCGCCACGAGAACCAAGTCCTGCGCCGCTCGCTCGAAGAACGCGTCGAACTGGGCGCGCTGTCTTCCAAGGACGAGCGCATGCGGCGGGTGTCCGAGATCGTGAGCTCGATCGCCGACACGCGCGCCAGCGTGTTGATCCAAGGCGAGAGCGGCGTCGGCAAGAGCGCCCTGGCGCGCGCCATCCACGCCCGCTCCTCGCGCGCTCCCAAGCCCTTCGTGGTGGTCGACTGCGGCGCGATCCCGGGCACGCTGCTCGAGAGCACGTTGTTCGGCCACGTGCGCGGCGCGTTCACCGGCGCGCAGCGCGACAAGCCGGGCATGATCGAAGCAGCCGACGGCGGCACGCTGTTCCTCGATGAGATCGGCAACGCTCCGCTCGAGCTGCAGGCGCGGCTGCTGCGCGTCGTGCAAGAGCGCGTGTTCGAGCGCGTCGGAGAGACGCGCACGCGCAGCGTCGACGTGCGCTGGATCGCGGCCACGCACCGCGACCTGCGCGCCGAGAGCCGCGCCGGACGCTTCCGCGAGGACCTGTTCTGGCGCCTCAACGTGGTCAGCATCGAACTGCCCCCGCTGCGCGAGCGCGCCGGGGACATCCCGCTGCTGGCGCAGGCCTTCTTGGAGCGCTTTGCAGCCGAGCACCGGCGCAACGTTGTTGGTTTCGAGCCCGCCGCGGCGCGCGCGCTGGCGGCGTACTCATGGCCGGGCAACGTGCGCGAGCTCGAACACGTGCTCGAGCGCGCGGTGCTGCTGGCGCGCGGCCCCGCGCTGAGCCTCGCCGACCTGGGGGCCGAAGTGGCGCGGGCGGCCCCGGCGGCGCCGGAACACGAACCCGGCGCGCCGCGCGAGCTGCGGGCCGCGCTGGCGGCGCCCGAGCGCCGGTTGATCGAAGAAGCGCTCGCGGCCTGCAACGGCTGTCGACAGGACGCGGCGCGGCTGCTCGGCATCAACCGCACGACGCTGTTCAACAAGATGCGGCGCCACGGGCTGGCCGACTTTCCGCGCACGGCCCACGGCGCGCCCAGAACCGCTCGCGGCGCATGAACGGCGCATCGCGAAGGGCGCGCGCCGCGGCTGGACTTCGCGCGCGGCGACCGACAGGCTACTGCGCGCGGCGGGCCGGGGACGCTCGCGTCGCGCGCGACGCTGCCCCCCCGCTCGACGGCCGGCGGCGCCGCCGCGCAGCGCGCTCCAGCAGCTTGCGAGGTCCCCGCCTGCGCGGCCGCCGAGGGCTGCTCTGAGCGCAGCCGCGCGCGCCGCTCGACGCGCCGCACTGCGCCCCCTTCGATCATGCGATTCCTCTACTGGCTCTACGCGCTCGTGGCCTTCGGCCTGTGCGTGTTCCTGTTCGTGCACGTCCGGCGCGCCGAGGGCGCGGATCCGCGCGCGTTGCTCGAGCACGCTCGCACGTCGATGCGCGGGCCCGATCTCGACCTGGTGCAAGCCGGCCACGACATCGAAGCGGCCCTGGCGGCGGCCGAGCGCGCCGCGGACCGGCCGTTGATCGAAGAGCTGCTGCTCGAGCGCGCACAGCTCGCCCGCCAGACCAACGCGCTGGCGCGCGCCAAGGCCGACCTCGAGCACGTGCTGGCGCACCACCGCCCCAAGTCGCCGGCGATCGAGTCGATGCTGGCGGGCGTGCTGCTCGACAGCGGCGAGGTCGAGCTGGCGCTGGCCCGCGCGGACAGCGTGCTCGAGCGCGACCGCAACCAGCCCGAGGCCTGGGGCGTGCGCGCCGAGGCGCTGCTGGCCCTCGCGGGGCGGCACATCGCCGAGTGCGTGCGCGCCGCCGGCGTGAGCGTCGCGTCAGCGGGCCTGCAGTCGACCGAAGCGCTGATGCGCCGCATCGCCGCGCGTCCGCTGTCGGACCCCACTCGCCTGCGCCTCTCGCGCGAGCTCTACGAACGCTTCCCGGTCGCCGACAAGGAGCTCGCGCGCGAGATCCAGACGCGCCTGGACGACGCCAGCGGCCTGCTCTCGGCGGCGCCGGAGGCCCTGGCGCAGTCCTTCCGCGGCGGCATCCGTCCCAAGGCGCTGACGGAGTACATCCGCACGCTGCACGACGCCGGCGAGAGCGAAGCCGCCGCCGACCTGGGCCTGGTGGCGCTCTCGCTGCCGGCCTACCTCAGCCACGGGCCGCTGCTGCGCCTGATGCTCGACGTGCTCCAGTCCAGCGGTCGCAGCGGCGCGCTCGCGGAGCTCGTCGACCCCAAGAGCGCGCGCCGCACCGGACTCGACAGCGAGTTCTTCACCAGCTGGGCCTGCGCGCTCGTGAAGCTCGAGGACTGGCCCGCGGTGATGCTGGCCGGCCAGCAGTTGCGCGTCTCGGACGTGCCCCAGGCGCGCACGCTGGGGAGTTGGTGCATCGCCATGTCGCTTGCAAAACGCCAGCGTTGGAGCGAGGCCAATCCGATGCTGCGGCGCCTGCTCCAGATCAGCGGCCCGGAGCCGCTCGAGAACGCCACCGCCATGGTGTGGCTCGAACTCGCGCAGGGCGCGCGGGCGAGCGGCGCGGCGCCGGAGGAGATCAACGCGCTCGAGCGCGCGCTGGCCGCCGCCACGCCCGAGTTCGCGCCCGCGGGCGAACTGCACATGCGTCTGGCCGAGCTCGAACTCGCCAAGGCGCAGCCCAACCGCGGCCGCGCTCTGGAATTGCTCTCGCGCGCGATGTGCCTCTTACCCCAGCGCACGGCCGAACTCGAGCCGCGCTGGCGCGAGCTGGGCGACTTGATCGCCAAGGGTCGCAACATCGACTTCGCGCGCGACTGCGCGGAGCTCGAGCGCCAGAACCTCCTGGCGCCCGAAGGCGCGCGGCTGAGCTACGAGTTCGTCGCCATGGCCGAGCACCAGTTCGGCGAAGGACGGCTGGCGTCGGCGCTCGCGCTGGGCCTGCGCGCGCTCGAGACGCACGCGCGGCTGCCGGCGGCGGTGCGCGTGGCGAGCGAGGCCGCCGTGGGACTCGAAGCGTGGAGCCAGGCGGTGCGCCTGTTGCGCGAGCGAATCGAGATCGAAGGCCCCACGCCGGCGCTGATCGCGGCGCTCGCACAGGCGCCGGCCGAGACGCTCGGCCCGCAGCGCGCGCGCGAGCTCGTCCGCCTCGACCCGGCTGGACTGGGCCGGCGCTGGAGCGCGGAGGAGCTGCGCCGCCGCGGAGAGCTCGAACTGGCCATCGCGAGCCTCGAGCGCATCGCGGCGCAGGCGCGCACCGACTCCGATCGGGTGCTGCTCGCCGAGTTGCACTTCGAGCGCCGCGACTACGAGCGCGCACAGCGCGAGCTCACCGGACTGACCGCCGACGCCAAGGTGCTCGCCGGCGCAGCTCCGCTGATGCTGTCGATCGCCGCGCGCACCGGCGCGGCCAAACACGCTGAGCGCATCCTCAAGCTGCTCGACGCCAAGGTCGAGCTCGACGGCGAGCGCTTCCTCGAGGCCATCGACGAACTGCTCGCGCACGGTCTGGTCGATGTCGCGGCGCTGGCCTGCGAGAAGCTCGACCAGCGCGTGAAGTGGCGTTCGCCGCAGGCGCACCTGCGCCTGGCGCAGTGCGCGCTCTTGGTGGGCGACGCCGCCGGCGCGAACGAGGCGCTCGACCGCGCGCTGGCCTACGACGACAGCGGCAGCGCAGAGCTGGGCCTGCTCATCGCGGCAGTCGAGCAGCGCCGCTGGGGCGACTGCCCGCAGCTCCACGCCGAACTGCTCGCCACCGCCTATCAGCCGACCGGGCTGCAGTTCGTGGCGCTCGCCGCGCTGGGTGAGAAGTTCGCCGACGCACGCATCGTGTTGCGCTCGGAGATCGAGCAGCGGCGCGTCGAGGAAGGCGCGCCGGACAGCTCGCCGCCCACGCCGCTCGAGGCCATGCTCGCAGCCGCGCTCGACGCGTTGGAGAAGCCTGCGGCGCCGCTCTCCGACCCCGAGCAGGGCTTCGGCGTGCTCCCCGCCAGCGCTGTGCAGCGCGACCCGCGACCGCTGCTGGCGCGCCTTGCGGCGCTCGACGATCCCAATTGGGCCGCCTGGGCCGTGGCGGACCTCGCGCGGCAAGCCCCGCCTGCTCGCGGCGCGCTGTGGCCGACCTACCTGGCCGCGCGCGGGGCCGCCTGGCTCGGCGCCGACGATCTGGCGGAGAAGCTCGCGCGAGGGCTGACCAAGAGCTGGCCCGACTTCGCACCGGCCTGGGACGTGGCGCTCTCCTCGCTGATCGCGCGCACGCGCGCCGAAGACGATCCGCGCGTGCTGGCGCTGCTCGACGAGCGTCGCTCCGCGCTGCGCAAGGGCCAGTTCGCGCCGGCCGACTCCGCGTTGCTCGACGCGCGCCTGGCGCGCTTGCGCGGCGACTGGAACGGCGCGGCGCAGCACATCGAGAGCGCCTTCCGCGCCGACGCGCGACGCGCGGACGTGCTGATCGAGCGCGCGCGCATCGCGCGCCAACGCAAGCAGATGGGCGTGGCCGTGGAGAGCCTGCGCGCGCGGCTGGAGCTGCCCGGACTGCCGCCGCCGCCGGAGCTGCTGCGCGAGTTCTGCACCACCCTCGACAGCGCGCGCGAGCAACTGGGCCCGCCCTTCGATGCGGTGCGCAAGCAGCAGTTCGAGTTCCTGCTGGAGAAGTTCGGCCAGGATCCCTGGGTGCGGCTGGAGAACACGCGCTGGAACTGGCCGCTCGAAGGCGGAACCGATCCGTGGGTCGCCGAGCACGCCGTCAGCGAACTCGAACGCCTGCGCGAACAGTTGCCCGAGGGCCTCGAGGTCGTTCAGCCGGGCGTCACGCTGCGCTGGGCCGAGTACTACGCGCGACTCGATCCGGCGCGCGCGCTGGCGCTGGTCGAGAGCGAACTGGTCTGGTCGCCGCACTCGGCCGAGTTGTGGCGCGCGCGGGGACGCTACGCCGCCGAGCTGCACCGCGACGAGCTCGCGCTCGAGGCCCTGCGCATCGCGCTGGAGATCGCGCCCGAGCCCGAAGCCGCGCGCGATCTGGTGGAGCTCTCGTCGCGCCGCGGCGCGAGCACGCAGGAGCTCGAGCAACTCATCGCGCGCGTCGGCGGGCTGGTCGGACTGACCGCGAGCGACCCGGCCTTCCGCGTCGCGCTGACGCGCTCCATGGCCATGCAGCAGCGCGCCAAGCTCCCGTCCGCCTTGACCAGTCTCGCCGCCCTGTGGGAGAGCGCCAGCGCGCGCCAGCCGCGCGAAGCGTCGTGGCGCACGATCGGCCAGCTCTACGGCGTCGCGCTGTGCCGCCGCGCGGGCGCTGGGGACTCGGCCAAGGCGCTGGAGGTGTTCAACAGCCTGGCGCCGACGGTCACCGACCCGCTGGGCGCGAGCACGCTGGCCACGCTGCGCAGCCTCGCAGCGGCGCTGCGCGGGCGCGGCTGAACTCCACGCCGAGCGCGCTCACCGCCGCGCGGCGATTGCGGGCGCGTGCGCGGCGACGACCTCGGCCATGGTTCCAAAGCGCATGCTCGCGAGCAGCGCCTCCAGGCGCGGCAACGTGCGCTCGAGGTTGAGGTAGTGGCGCCAGCGCTTGAAGGCCGGCGCCGGGCAGCGCGGCTGAGCGGGGTCGAACTCCCACGGATGCAGGTACAGCGCCACCGGCCGGCCGCGCTGCTCCAGGCGCGCCGCGAGCGCGCGCGTGACCGCGCCGGGCAAGAGGCGGAAGTACCCGCCGCCGCCGAAGGGCCAGTTGCGGCCCAGCAGCGGGTAGGTCGAGACCGGGAACTCGACGATCGAGCCGCCGGCCGCCTCGACGCGCGAGAGCCCGGGCTCGAAGCCCGGCACGCCGTACACCGGGTGGCGCACGGGGTGAATGCTCGAGTCGTACACGTAGCCGCGCTCCACCAGCACGTCGAAAGCCCACCACGTGCGGCGCGTGAGCGTGAAGGTCGAGGCCCTGAAGCCGCGCGGGCGCGGCGCGCCGGCGGCCATCAGCGCCTGCTCGGTGCGCTCGAGGTCGCGGTGCAGCGCGGCGGGGTCGAGGTCCTGCAGGAACAGGTGCTCGTAGCCGTGGCTGGCGACTTCGTGACCGGCGTCGAGGCAGCGGCGCACGAACTGCGGGTGGCGCTCGGCGATCCAGCCCAGGAAGAAGAACGTGGCGCGCGAGCGATGGCGCTCGAGCGCGCCCAAAATCGCGTTCATGCCGACCTCGATGCGCGGCGGGACACGCTCCCAGTCCTCGCGCGCGAAGTGGCCGCGCAGGTTGGCGACCTGGAAGTACTCCTCCACGTCGAAGGACAGCGCGTTCAACGGCGTCGCGCTCAAGCGCCGCCTCCGCGCTTGCGCGCCGTGCAGTACACGCCGAAGGCCAGGCGGTGCGCGCTGCGCTTGTCGACCAGGAAGCGGTCGAGGAACTTCGCCGGCCACAGCAGCACCGAGAAGAACAGGAACACCGCGGTGTTCGCCAGCTTGGCCAGCACGTTCGCGCCCTCGAACCACAGCGAGGCGTAGTAGGTCCACAGCGTGATCAGCGTGACCGTCGGTCCGATGTGCACGCCGGAGCGCAGCGGCTCGAGGCCTGCGCGGCGCATCAGGCGGCCGAGCCCGTCGAGCGTCACGCGCCGGCAGTCGATCGGATCGTCGTGGTACTGCTGCAGGAACGGCACTTCCATGTGCGCGACTCCGCCGGGCTTGAGCACCCGCTCGACTTCGGCGAGCAGCGCGCGCTCGTCTTCGACGTGTTCGATCAAGCCGGTGCCGATCACCAGATCGAGCGTGCCGTCGCGGAACGGCAGACGCTGCACGTCGCCGAGCACGTTGGTGCCCGGGAACGGCACGAAATCGACGCACAGGACGTCGTCGCGCAACTTTCGGCCGCCGGCGCCCAGATCGACGATGCGCGCGCCGCGCGGCTGCGCCGTGACGAGCGCCTCGACCTGCGGGCGAACCTGCCAGGTCAGGCTCGGGAAGTAGCGTTGGTAGTTGGTCTTTCCCCAGGGCATCGCCAGTCCCCCATCATGCCCGCTCGCGGGCCGTGTTGCTCCTGCGCCCCAGCCCGGCGCCCAGCTCGCGCGCCGCTTCGACCACGCGCCGCGCGTTGCCGATCCAGGTGTACTCGCGCTCGAGCAGGGTCGCCCGCGCGCGCGCGCCCAGACGTTCGCGCAGGTTCCGATCCGCGACCAGGCGCGCCAGCGCGCGCTGCAGACTCGCTCCGTCGCCAGCGCTCACCAGCAAGGCTTCCACGTCGTCGCGCAGCACCTCGCGCAGGTTGGGCTGATCCGGCGCCACCGCGGGCAGTCCGGCGGCCATGTACTCGAACAGCTTGAGCGGCGAAGCGTAGGGATTGATCGCCGGCACCAACGCCACGTCGAAGGCCGGCAGCAGCCGCGGGATCTGAGCGTGCGGACGCGGGCCGCAGAACGACACGCGTTCGCTCAAGCCCAGGCGCGCGCACTGCGCAACGAGCGCCTCGTGCGCCGGGCCCTCGCCGACGATCGCAAGGCGCGCGCTCGAGAGCTGCGGCGTGGCGAGCGCGTCGAGCACCAGGTCGAGTCGATGCCAGTCGCGGTAGTAGCCCACGAAGCCCAGCACGACCTCGCCTGCGCGCTCGGGAGCGAGACCCAGATCGGAGCGGGCCGCGGCTCGCACGCTCGCGCGGTCGGCGTAGTCGTAGCGCTCGAGCTCGACGCCGTTCTGCGTGACGAGCAGCCGTTCGCGCTCGACGCCCAGTCCGACCAGGATCTCGCCCAAGGCCTCGGTCACGACGCACACGCGGTCCGCGCTCGCGAAGATCCAGTTCTCCAGCCGCGCCGCGGTGCGCGGGAACGACAGCCCGCGCGTCTTGGAGAGCTCCATGACCATCGGGGAGTTGACCTCGAGGATCAGCGGCAGCCCCAGGCGGCGCGCGGCGAGCACGCCGGCGGCGTTGCCGAAGGCGTAGCGCTCGTAGATGAAGTCGATGCGCTGCTGGCGCGCGGCGGCGACGATCTTCGGCCGCCCCACCGAAGTGTAGGCGTACTCGGCGAGTTCGCGCGCGAAGCGCGGCAGGCGTGTCAGGGCGCGCCACGCGGGCGCGCGCGCGGGCGCAGCGGCCGATGGATCCGAGGTTGAAGCGGACTGCGCGCGCTGCACGAGGCTCACTTCGAACACCTGGTGCCCGAGCTGTTCGAAGGCGCGTTGCAGCGAGCGGATGTGCACCGCCTGGCCGTCCTCGGCCTGTGTGCGATGGTGGTAGAGGATCCTCATCGCGCGGGCGCCTTTCGCGCGGCGATGGCGCGCTCGAGCAGCGTCTCCAAGGCGGCGCACGCGCCGTCCCAGCTCCAGCGCTGTCCGAGCGCGCGCAACGTCTCGGGCTCGCGCGGCGCAGCGAGCAGCGCGTTCAGCTGCGCAGCGAGCGCCCCCGCATCACGCGAGGTCGCGAGCAGGCGCGGATCGGACTCGAGCAGCTCGCGCGTGCCGCCGGCGTCGGTGGCGAGCACCGGCAGGCCGCTCGAGAGCGCCTCCAGCACGACGTTGGGACGCCCCTCGCGCGTCGAGGTCAGCAACAAGGCGTCGGCGGCGCAGTACCACAGCGCCAAGCGCTCGGGCGGCGCTTCGCCGAGCAACTGCACGCGCGCTTCGAGCCCTGCTCGAGCGACGCGCGCGCGCAACTCGGCCTCGAGCGGGCCGCGGCCGATGAACACCAGGCGCGCGGGCGACCGCGAGGCAGCGCACGCGCGTGAAAAGACGTCGAGCGCGAGCAGCGGGTCCTTGCGCTCGATCAAGTGCCCCACGACCAGCACGAGCCGGCCTTCGCGCTCGAGCCCCAGTTCGCGGCGCGCCTGGGCCTGGTCGCGCGGTCGGAACAACTCTCCGTCGACTCCGTTGGCGACCAGCGCGCCGCGCGCTTCACCGGCGAGTTCGTCCATCGCGCGCACCAGATGCTCGGACACCGCGCACCACGCGCCGGCGCTGCGCAGGGCGCGCGCGAGCTCGGCGCGCAAGTGCGGCAGCTCCGCGACGGCGAGCACGTCGCTGCCGCGCCCGGAGATCAACAGCGGCCAGCCGCGCTGCGCGCACGCTTGCGCGGCGGCGGCGGCGGGCCAGGCGTAGTCCGCCACGAGCGCGTCGAAGCGCTCTGTGGCCTCGAGCCGCGCCACGCCGGCGGCCGCGAACCTGTGGGCATTGCCCAGCGCGCGGCGCGGCAAGTGGACGTAGCGCGGTCGCTCGATCGCGATCCCCGCGCGCTCTTCGCGCTCCGCCATCGAGCGCAGCTCGCGCCAGTGCGCGGGCCCCAGCGGCGGCGCCCACGGCAAGGGATGCACGACGCGCACGCTGTGGCCGCGGCGCGCCATCGCACTCCAGCGGCGCTGCGCGAACACGCCTTCGTTGGGCCGTTCGCGGCTGGGGAACAGCGAAGTGAGCACCGCGATCCTCATGCGCCCAGGGAGCGGACGCCGTGGCGGCGACGCCAGTGCTCGAGCACAAGCAGGCTCCACAGCAGGCGACCGTGGTCGCGCGCGCCCGCAGTGTGCTCCTCGAGCCGCTGGACGAGCACCTCGCGGCGGAACCACTCCTGCGGCAGCGTCTGGATCGCTTCGGCGACTGCGCCGCGAAGCGGACCAGAGATCCAGCGCTTGAGCGGCGTGTCGAAGCCGCGCTTGCGGCCGTCGAGGATCTCGGGCGGAACGCGCGAGCGCAGGGCCTCACGCAGCGCGTGCTTGCCGCGTGCGCCGCGCACCTTGTCGCGCGCGGGCAGCGGCGCGAAGCGCTCGACGAAGCGGTGGTCGAGCAGCGGCGGCCGCACCTCGAGCGAGACGCCCATCGAGGCGCGGTCGGCCTTGGCCAGGATCTGGTCGGGCAAGTACGTGTGGAAGTCGGCGTACTGCGCGCGGTAGAGCGGATCGTCGACCGCCGGGCGCGAGTAGAAGCGCTCGAAGTGCGTGAACGGGTCGTGCTCCGCGAGACGCCGCGCGAGATCGGGCGCGAGCAATTCGAGGGCGCTCTCGCGGTCGAGCTGCGTCACGCTGCGCCAGTAGGCCTGCGCTGGAGTGCGGCCCAAGTTGGTGAGAAACGTCCGCGCGCGCAGGAAACGCGGGGCCCAGTCGAGCTTGGGGTAGTGCGCGCCGAGCGAGGCCGCGGTCGCGACGCCCGCGCGGCCCAGGCGCTTGCGCAGGCGATTCTCGGCGAGGTCGTGCACGTAGCGGCGGTAGCCCGCGAAGACTTCGTCGCCGCCGTCGCCGGACAGCGCGACCGTGACGTGCTCGCGCGCCATCTTCGACACCAAGTAGGTCGGCACCGTCGATGGGTCCGCCAGCGGTTCGTCGTAGAGCCACGGCAGCACCTCGGTCGCGAGCTTGGGATCGGGCTCGAGCACCTGCGTGTGGTGCACGGCGCCCAGGCGCTGCGCGGTGGCGCGCGCGAGGTCGAGTTCGTCGAAGTCGCGCTCGCGGAAGCCAACCGAGCAGGCCACGACAGCCTGCGACGAGCGCGAGGCCATCGAGGTGACCACCGCTGTGCTGTCGATCCCGCCCGAGAGGAACGCGCCGAGCGGAACGTCCGAGATCATGTGCTCGGCCACGACCGTGTCGAGCTGCGCGAGGATTTCCTCCGCGCTCGCGCTGGGCGCGTGGCGCTCGGTCGGCAGATCCCAGTAGCGTCGGATCTGTGGCGCTTCGCCCGGACGCCAGGACAGCGTGCTCGCCGGAGGCAGGCGCTGCACGCCGCACCAGGCGCTGTCGTCGCCGCCGACGTAGCCCTGCACGAGGTAATCGAGCAGCTTCTCGGGCCGCAGCTCGCGCGGCGTGCTGCCCCACTCGAGGATCGCCTTGACCTCGCTGGCCCACACCAGACCTTCGACTGTGCGCGCGAAGTACATCGGCTTGATGCCCAGTCGATCGCGTCCGAGCAGCACGCGCGGCCGCAGCGGATCGCGTCGGTCGACGAGCGCGAAGGCGTACATGCCGACCAGGAACTCGGCGCAGCGTTCGCCGTGCTCTTCGTAGAGGTGCAGCACCACTTCGGAGTCCGCGCGCGTCTTGAAGCGATGGCCCTTGCGCTCGAGGTCAGCGCGCAGTTCGCGGAAGTTGTAGATCTCGCAGTTGATGGCGAGCGCGATGTCGCCGTCCTCGTTCTCGATCGGCTGGTGGCCGCCCGAGAGGTCGATGATCGACAGGCGCCGAAAGCCCAGCGCCGAGGCGCCGCCGATCCACACGCCTTCGTCGTCCGGCCCGCGGTGCGCCAGGGTGTTCGCCATGGCGCGCACGCGCTCGCGCTGGGGTGCGCGCGAGAGGTCGTCGAGGCTGACTCCGCACAGTCCGCACATGGGGATCTCGGGGCCTGGGACTCAGGCGCCGCGGGGCAGCGCGCTGCTGGTGTTGCGGAAACCGCGCGGGCGCACGACATGCAGCTCGCCGCCGTGCAAGAGCTCGTCTTCGTCGCGCTCGCCCAGTCCGGCGAACTCGCGCAGCGCGATGGCCTCGAAGGCGATCACGATCGCCACGAAGTGATAGAACAAGTCGAACTGCGCGCGGTTGAGGAAGGTGCTGCCCACGATGAACGACACCAGCGTGGCCTCGAACATCACGGCGTAGTCCCGAATCCAGCTCGTGGCGTACAGCTCCTCCGCGCGCCTGCGGATCTTCCACAGGGACCACATCGTCCCGACGATCAGGAACATGTACAGGAAGTAGGCCGGCAGCCCTGACTCGGCCATGATCTGGAAGTAGGCGTTGTGCGCGACCTTCTTGCCGCTGGCCGATCCACCCGCGGTGTACTTGTAGTAGCTGTTCTGGAAGTTCTCGAAGCCCACGCCGAAGAACGGGTTGGCCTTGGTCATGTTGATGGCCGTCTTCCAGGCCGCGATGCGCCCCATGGACGAGCCATCCTGCTCATAGGTCTGGATCGTGCTGATGCGGTCCTTGTAGGACTGCGGCACGAGCAGAAAGGCCAGCACCGAGAGGCCCGCGGCGATCGCGAAGCCGGTCAGGCGATTCTTCGAGCGCCACACGAGCACGCTGATGGCCGCGGCCAGCGACAGGAATGCGCCGCGCGAGTGCGTCGCCATGACCGCGATGGCCGTCAGCGGCACGATGGCGAGGAAGCCGCGCTTGAGGATTGGATTGCGTTCGGCCTGCGTGATCTGGACCAGCAGCGGCAGCGCCATCACCAGCGCCAGCCCGAAGTTGTTGTTGTCTTCGAGCATGCCGCCCGGGCCCTGCTTGACCGTGATGTTGCCGCCGCTGAGCACGCCGGCGAGCCCGATCTTCACGCCGTAGAAGCCGAACGACAGCGCGATCACCCAGACCATCATGCGCAGGTGCTCCTTGCGCGTGATGACGGCCGTGGTGAACAGGCCGATGTACACCACCTTGGCGAACTCGATCACCGAGGCCCATTGCCCGTGGGTGAGCAGCGGGTTGACCGCCACGCTGAGCGCGACCCAGATCGCCAGCGCGATCATCACGTAGTTGCGCCACACCGGCGCCCACAGGCGCTCGATGGGCCGCGAGAAGAAGCCCGCGAAGGTCACGATCGCGACCAGGAACGACCAGCGCTGGTAGCGCGCGAAGCCCCAGCACAGATCCTGCGTCCGCATGTACGCCAGCCACGAGAACGTGAGCAGTCCCACGAGCGGCCGGCGGAAGCTGACCGGCACCAGGGCCGCGATCATGATTGCGAAGATGATGTCGCGCACGCTGCTGGCTCGCGCCGGGCGTTCCGCCCGCTCACTGCGTCTTCTGGCTGATGCGGTCGAGCATCGAGCGCAGCGAGACGCCCAGGGACTGGGGCTCGTTCTGGTAGGCCCAGGTGGTCCACAGCACGCTGGCCGCGATGGCCAGCGTCGAGACCACGACCACGACGCGGCGTGCGGCGCGCTCGCGGCGCTCGGCGCGCGTGCGGATGCGATTGATCACGCCCAGCACCGGGGCGTTGCTGAGCTTTTCGACTTCGGCCGCGCCGCGCACGCCGCCGCGCGCGAACTCGGCCGCCAGCGCGCTGCCCAGGCCCAGCAGGATCCCGAGCACGATGCCGCCGCCGATGAACACGACTGCGCCAGGCGAGACCGGAGTCTTCGGCGCGCGCGCCGTCTCGCTGACCTCGAAGGGACTGGCGAAGGCGCTGGAGATGAAGTCGACGAAGGACTTCTGCTTGTTGTAGGCCTGCGCGGCGCGCAGGTACTCCTCGGCGGCGATCGCCGCCTCGCGGTCGAGTTCCTGGAGCTGGCGGTAGGTCTCCACGCGCGCCGCGCTCTCGACCTTCAGCGACTGCACGTCGCCCTCCAGGCGCGCCTTGAGCGCCAGAGCCTCGTTGAGCTTGACCTCGGTGTCGCGGATGCGGACGCGGATCAGGTCGCGCTCGCGATTGGGCGCCATGCGCGTGCGGTCCTCGGGCGCGCGCGCAGCCAGCAGCAACTGCTCGAGCTTCTCGTCGAGCTTGCGCAGCTTGCTCTCTGCGTCGAGGTAGACGCTGTGCGCGGGCCGCAAACCTGCCTGACGTTCACGCTGCGCGGCCTTGGCGGCCTCGATCGCGGCCACCTCGGCGTCGAACGACAACCCGTCGGTGGTCGAAGTCTGCGGGACCTCCGCAGGCGCCTCGTCGTAGAGCTTCTGGAGCTGCGCGATGGTCGCGGCGTGGGCCGTGGCGTCGGCCTCGGCCTCGAACAGACGCGATTGAGCTGCGTCCAGACGCTTGAAGATCGGATCCTCGTCGCGCTGTCGTCCGCCGCCCGGCGCCTGCTGCGTCGCGGACACACCCGCTTCCTTCTTGAGCTTGGCCGCGGCTGCGTCGGCCGCCTTGGCGCGCTCCTCGGCGATCGTGAGCTGATTGCGGAGCAGGTCGAGCGTCTTGCGCGCGTCGGTGCGGTAGCGATCGAGAACCTCGCTCACGAACACTTCGCGCAGCCGGTTGAGGAACTGCTCGGCGCGCTTGGGGTCCCGGTCGGTGAACCAGATCGTGAACAGCACGGTTCCGGTGGTCTGCTTGCCCACCGCGCCGCCCAAGTGCGTCTCGATGCGATCGATCACGTCGCGCACGAACTCGACCTTCTCGATCGGGTCGCTCAGTTCCTTGTAGCCGCGCCACTCCAGGCCCTCGAGCACGCGGACCACGCGGTCGAACTGGCGGATCTGCCAGGGCGCGTTGGTGATGTCCTTCTGGATCACCTTGGCGTCGATGCCCTGCGCCGCGACGGGCGGATTGACGTCGCGGACCTCGAGACTGGTTCCCGCGCGGTAGCTCTTGGGCCACAGCTCGGCCAGCGCGACGCCCAGCGAGCCGGTCACGACCGCGGGCAACACGATCTGCAGCGCCCGGCGCCTCAGCAGCGCCGCGATCTCTTGAATCTGGCTCGTCTCGCGTGCGGCCATGGCGCGGCCTAGAAGAACACTTGGTTGTTGAAGCCCTGGTTTCGACCGCCGATCCCGCGTCCCTGCAGCAGCAGGATCGAGCCCGCGATCTGGCGCAGCACGTTGGTGATCGGGAAGAGCAGGTCCGAGATGAAGTAGCCCAGCTCCGCGATCATCGTCGGCGGCACGTAGATGATGTCGCGCTCCTGGATCAGCAGGTTGTCGGTCGAGTCGCCGCGGAACATCGCCAGCAGGTTGACCGGGATCACGAGCGGGTCGCGCGGGTCGGCGCGGATCACGCGCACGCGCCCGAGGTTGGCCGTGTTCTTGTCGGGGCCTGCGGCCATCACCGCCTGGAACACCGTGAGGTCGCCGGGGAAGGTCTTGACGCCCTCCGCCGTCACCTCGCCGAACACGAAGTAGAACTTGCTCTGCGTCTGCAGTCGGACGTCGATGTCGACCTGCTCGTAGTAGCTTGAGTACTTCTGGGTCAGGAAGGTCTTGAGCTCGGAACGGGTCTGTCCGGCGACGTGCACCGCGCCGATCTCGGACAGCACCACCGTGCCGTCGACGTCGACGCGCTGGGCAGAGCTCAACTCGGGGTGGAACGAGTCGGTGATCGAGATCGTGTCGCCGATCGTGACGTAGTTCTGGTCCTCGGCGTTGCCCGTGTAGCGATTGCCGAAGCCCTTGTCGTTGAGGTACTGCAGCAGGCGCTTGTCGGGACTCGAACTGGCGCAGGAGGCGCACAGGAGCACGAGCAGCGCAGCAGCCAGAGCGAACGGGCTGCGCCACAGCGATTGAACAGAGCTTTGTTGCATCGGGCGGAAGGACGCCTTGGGGTGGACCCACGGATCCTAGAGATCGACGCCAACCCGCCCAAGCTTTTGCTCGCGCCACGCCGGCGGCGCGAAAAGCGGATCAACGCTGGCCGGACCGGCTCGCGCGGCGAGCACGCGGCGTGGCCGACGCGCCGGCGACAGGTCGCGCGCCGCAAGCGACCGGCGGCGCGCCATCCGGCCTCGCTCAGGCCTGGTACTGCCGCGCGTAATACTCGCGGTAGGCGCCGTTGCGAACCCGCGCGAGCCAATCGGAATTTTCGCGGTACCAGCGGATCGTCAGCGGCAGGGCCTGCTCGAAGGAGTAGCGCGGACGCCAGCCGAGCTCGCGCTCGATCTTGCCGGCGTCGATGGCGTAGCGCCGGTCGTGGCCAGGACGATCCTTCACGTACTGAATCAGGCTCTCGGGCTTGCCGAGCTCCGCCAGCACGCGCTTGACGATGAAGATGTTGGGGTGCTCGTTGTGGCCGCCGATGTTGTAGACCTCGCCCAGCGCGCCGCGCTCGAGCACCGCGAGGATCGCCTCGCAGTGGTCGACGACGTACAACCAATCGCGCACGTTCATCCCATCGCCGTAGACCGGCAGCGGCTTGTTCTCGCTGGCGTTGGCGATCATCAGCGGAATCAGCTTCTCGGGGAACTGGAACGGACCGTAGTTGTTCGAGCAGCGCGTGATGCAGGCCGGGAAGTGGTGCGTGTGGATCGCGGCGCGCACGAGCAGGTCGCTGCCGGCCTTGCTGGCCGAGTACGGCGAGTTCGGCTGGATGGGCGTGTCCTCGGTGAAGAAGCCGCTCGAGCCCAGGGAGCCGTAGACCTCGTCGGTCGAGACGTGCACGAAGCGCTCGATGCCCGCGGCGCGCGACGCGTCGAGCAGCACCTGCGTGCCGAGCACGTTGGTCTGCACGAAGGGCAGGCCCGATTGGATCGAGCGGTCGACGTGGCTCTCGGCGGCGAAGTGCACGACGC
Organism: Planctomycetaceae bacterium; assembly: GCA_011525785.1. GTDB lineage: Bacteria > Planctomycetota > UBA1135 > UBA1135 > WYBT01. Next base: position 104,344 of record WYBT01000052.1, on the reverse strand, counting down.
TCAGCGGACCGCCGAACTTGCGCGCCGCTTCGAAGGCGCGCGCGACGTCTTCGGGGCGCGTGATGTCGCCGTGCACGAACACGTGGCCTGCGCGAGCCTCGATGCTCTTCAAGTTCTCGAGATTGCCGGCGTAGGTCAGCGCATCGAGGTTCACGATCTTCCAGTCCGGGCGCTCCTTGGCGAGCATCAGGACGAAGTTCGAGCCGATGAACCCGGCGCCGCCGGTGACGAGGACAGTGCGCTGCATGACTGGTGTTGCGGTGTTGGGTCGAGAGGAGGCGGCGCAGGACGGATCAGAGCGGCTCGACCGCCAGGTAGTCGGCCAGCGCGCGGCGCCAGTCGGCGAAGCGGCGACCGCGCAAGGCGGCGAGCTTGGAGGCGTCGAGCACGCTGTAGGCCGGGCGCACGGCCGGACGCGGATAGGCGTCGCTGCCGCAGGCGTTCAGCTCGACCGAGACCAGGCCGCACTGGCGCAGGATCTCCGCCGTGAAGCCGTGCCACGAGCACGAGCCCTCGCACGCGCCGTGGAATACGCCGCTCGCGCGCGCGAGCAGCACGTCCCAGAGCGCGGGCGCGAGTTCGAGCGTGCTGGTCGGAGCGCCCCACTGGTCGTCGACCACCTTGAGCTTCCCGCTCGAACGCGCGTAGCCGACGATCGTGCGCGGAAAGTGCTTGCCGCGCGGGCCGTAGAGCCACTGCGTGCGGACGATCGCCGCCCCGGGCGCGGCCGCGAGCGTGGCGCGCTCGCCCTCGAGCTTGGTGCGGCCGTACACGCTCAACGGGCGCGGCTCATCCGACTCGAGGTAGGGCGTGCGCTTGGCGCCGTCGAACACGAAGTCGGTGCTCACCGCGACGAGGTGCGCCCCGCGAGCCTGACAGACCTGCGCCAGCACGCGGCTGGCCTCGACGTTGACGTTGGCGCACAGTTCGGGCTGCTCCTCGGCCTTGTCGACCGCTGTGTACGCCGCGCAGTGGATCGCGCCCGTGAACGGGCCGTGCTGCTCGAACAGGCGCTCGACCGCGGAGCGCTCGGAGAGATCGACTCCCGCGGCGGCGACCGACGGACCCGCGACCAGATCCGTGCCGACGCCCACGCAGCCCGTGGGCGTGCGCAGGAGCAGTTCGCTGCCGAGCATGCCGGCCGCGCCCGTCACCAGCACGCGGCCTCGCAACGCGCCGCTCACCGCAGCGCCTTCTCCCCGCGCGCCGGCTCGTCCATCAGGTTCGCGCCGCCTTCGGCCACCAGACAGCTGGCGCGGTGCAGCGACTCGAACGTGCCGGCGTCGGTCCACCAGCCCGGCAGGATCTCGTAGGTCATCGAGCCGTCGCGGATGAACCAGTTGTTGACGTCGGTGATCTCCAGCTCGCCGCGGTCGGAAGGCTTGAGCGTCTTGATGATCTCGAACACGCGCGCGTCGTACATGTAGATGCCGATCACAGCCAGATTGCTCTTGGGCTGCTTGGGCTTCTCGACGATGTTGACCACGCGTTCGCCGGTGAGCTCGGCCACGCCGAATCGCTCGGGATCGTGCACTTCCTTGAGCATGATCTTGGCGCCCTTCTCCTGACGCTCGAAGGCGCGCACGGCCTTGGCGATGTTGTACTGGATGATGTTGTCGCCCAGCACGACGCAGACCTTGTCGCCGGCCGCCCAGTGCGCCGCCAGGCCCAGGGCCTCGGCGATCCCGCCTTCGCCTTCCTGGTAGGTGTAGTTCAGGTGCTTGAGCCCGAACTCCGAGCCGTTGCCGAGCAGCGACAGGAAATCGCCCGACTTGCGGCCGCCGGTGACGATCATGATGTCGCGGATACCGGCGTTCACCAGCGCCTGGATGGGGTAGTAGATCATCGGCCGGTCGTAGACCGGCAGCAGGTGCTTGTTGGTGATCTTGGTCAGCGGAAAGAGCCTCGTACCGAGGCCTCCCGCGAGGATGACGCCCTTCATGGGTCGATGCAGAACCTGTGGCTTGTGGGCTGGGCTGAGTGAGGGTGGCTCGCGGCGCGCAGGCGGGAGGCCCGAGGGCCAGCCGAAGGCCGCGAACCCAAGCGAGAGACTGTAATCGGCGCGTGCGGAGCGATCAATTCGAGGCGCGCCGCCAGGCGACGTAGCGCCGCAAGCCCTCCGCTACGGGGACCTTCGGCGCGTAGCCCAGGAGCCGGCGGGCCTTGGACACGTCCGCGCAGGTCAGCGGGACGTCGCCCGGCTGCAGCGGCTTGCGGTCGATGCGCGCCGGTTTGCCGAGCTCGCGCGCCAGCGTCTCGACCAGCTCGCTCAGGGTCGTGGTGGCGCTCTCGCCGAGGTTGAAGATCTCGTAGCCCGCGCAGCGGTCGAAAGCCGCGACGACGCCGTCGACGATGTCGTCGATGTAGGTGTAGTCGCGCCGCGTCCCGCCGTCGCCGTAGAACGGGATCGGCTCGCCGCGCTCGATCGCCGCGCTGAACTTGGCGATCGCCATCTCCGGTCGCTGGCGCGGTCCGTACACGGTGAAGAAGCGCAGGCACGCCACCGGGATCCCGAACAGGTGGTGGTGCGTGTAGCACAGCAGTTCGCCTGCGCGCTTGGTCGCAGCGTAGGGCGACACCGGTTGGTGGATGTCGTCGTCTTCGCGGAACGGCGCTTCCTCGCGCGCGCCGTACACGCTCGAGGAGGAAGCGAACACCAGGCGCGTGCGCGGGCGGCGACGCAGCGCTTCGAGCAGCACCATCGTCCCGCGCACGTTGACGTCCTCGTAGAGCAGCGGGTCCTCGACCGAGGGACGCACGCCGGCCATCGCGGCGAGGTGGATCACGCCGTCGAAGTCCGATTCATCGAACAGCCGATCGACCAGCGCCTTGTCTCGGATGTCCCCCACCACCACGCGCACCTGGGGAAAGCGCGCCACGTTGGCGCGCTTGATGGCGGGGTCGTAGAAGTCGTTGAAGTTGTCGAGCACCAGCGGCTCGTCGCCGCGCGCGAGCAAGCGCTCGACCGTGTGCGAGCCGATGAAGCCGGCGCCGCCGGTGACCAGGATCTTCGCCATGCCTGCCGCTCCTATTCGACGGTGACGCTCTTGGCGAGGTTGCGGGGCTTGTCGATGTCACAGCCGCGCGCCAACGCGTGGTGGTAGGCGAAGAGCTGCAGCGGGATCACGTTGAGCACGGGCGAGAGCGCTTCGATGGTCGCGGGCGTCGCGATGCGCTCGTCGGCCAGCGCCAAGCTGGGCTGGTCGGCGCCGACGCAGATCACGTGGCCGCCGCGCGCCTTGACCTGTTCGATGTTCGAGCGGACCTTCTCGTCGACGCGGCCGGGCGAGTTCACCACCACGATCGGCATGCCCGGAGAGATCAACGCGATCGGTCCGTGCTTCATCTCGCCGGCGGCGTAGCCCTCGGCGTGCACGTAGCTGATCTCCTTGAGCTTGAGCGCGCCTTCGAGCGCGATCGGGAAATTGAGCCCGCGGCCCAGGAAGAAGAAGCCCGTGGCGTTCTGGTGCGCGCGCGCGATCGCGCCGACCTGTTCGATGGTCTCCGAGGCGAGCAGCGCCTCCATGCGAGGGCGCAGCCGGCGCAGCTCGTCGAGCAAAGCCGTGCCTGCACGCTCGTCGAGCACGCCGCGCGCGCGCCCCAGGCGCACCGCGAGCAGAAAACTCGCCACGACTTGCGCGCTGAAGGCCTTGGTGCTCGCGACGCCGATCTCAGGGCCGGCGTGGGTCAGGATCGTGGCTTCGCTCTCGCGCACCACCGTCGAGCCGATCACGTTGCAGATCGAGGCCGGCCACGCGCCCAGTTGGCGCGCCAGGCGCAGCGCGGCGAGCGTGTCGGCCGTCTCGCCCGACTGCGAGATGGCGAGCGCCATCGTGCCGCGCGCGAGCTGCGGGTCGCGGTAGCGGAACTCGGAGGCGAAGTCGAGGTCGACCGGCAGCCGCGCGATCGACTCGATCAGATAGCGCGCGACGTAGCCCGCGTGGAGCGCCGTGCCGCAGGCCACGACCTGCACGCGCTCGAGCGAGCGCAGGCGCGCGTCGCTCCAGTCGCCGTGCTCGAAGGCCACGTCGCCGCGCGTCGACAGGATCCGATCGAAGGCCGTGCGCGCGAGCACATCGGGCTGCTCGTGGATCTCCTTGAGCATGTGGTGCGCGAAGCCGCCCTTGGAGGCCTGCTCGGCGTCCCAGTCGATGCGCCGCGCCGCGCGTGCGATCGGCGCGCCCGCGAGGTTCGTCAAGCGCAGCGAACCGGGCGCGAGTTCGGCCACCTCGCCGTCTTCGAGGTACACCACGTCGCGCGTGTAGGGCAGCAGCGCGAGCACGTCGGAGCCCAGGTAGGCGCCGTCGGCTGTGGCGCCGACCACCAGCGGAGGTCCCTGGCGCGCGCACACCAGGTGCGGCGTGTCGCCGCCCGAGAGCACGGCGATGGCGTAGTAGCCGCTCACGCGCGCGAGCGCAGCGCGCACGGCGTCGGCGAGAGAACGGCCGCGCGCGAGCTCACGCCCCACCAGATGCGAGAGCACCTCGGTGTCGGTCTCGCTGGTGAACACGCGGCCTTCGGCCTGCAGTTCGCGCCGCAGCTCGAGGTAGTTCTCGATGATTCCGTTGTGGACCAGCGCCAGCCGCCCCGAGCCGTCGGAGTGCGGGTGCGCGTTCTCGTCGGAAGGCTTGCCGTGCGTCGCCCAGCGCGTGTGTCCGACCCCCGCGCGTGCGCCGTTCAACGCGCCGTCCGACAACAGCTTCTCGAGCTCGCTCAGCCGCCCGACCTTGCGTCGGATGGCGATCGCGCCGCCGTCGACGACGGCGACGCCGCAACTGTCGTAGCCGCGGTACTCCAGCACGCGCAGGCCCTCGACCAGGCCCTCGAGTACGGCTCCGCTGCGCGTGATGGCGCCGACGATGCCACACATGGCGCGCCTAGACCCGCGGACCGCGCAGCGGCGCGTCGAGCCGCTCGCGGAAGTAGCTCAAGGTGCGCGCCAGTCCCGTGTCGAGGTCGAAGCGCGGCTCCCACCCCAGCAGGCGCTTGGCCTTGGAGATGTCCGGGCGGCGCTGCTTGGGATCGTCCACCGGCAGCTCCTGGTAGATGATGCTCGAGTTCGAGCCCACCAGACGCGTGATGCGTTCGGCGAACTCCTTGATGGTCATCTCGTTGGGGTTGCCGATGTTGACCGGATAGGCCTCGTCGGAGTGCAGCAGCCGGTAGATGCCCTCCACCAGATCGTCCACGTAGCAGAACGAGCGCGTCTGCGAGCCGTCGCCGAAGACCGTGATGGGCTCGCCGCGCAGGGCCTGGCTCATGAACGCCGGCAGCGCGCGTCCGTCGTTGAGGCGCATGCGCGGCCCGTAGGTGTTGAAGATGCGCACGATGCGAGTGCGCAGCTTGTGGTAGCGGTGGTAGGCCATGGTCATGGCCTCGGCGAAGCGCTTGGCCTCGTCGTACACGCCGCGCGGTCCGACCGGGTTCACGTTGCCCCAGTAGTCCTCGCGCTGCGGGTGAACGAGCGGATCGCCGTAGCACTCCGAGGTCGAGGCCAGCAGGAAGCGCGCGCCCTTCTCGCGCGCCAGCCCCAGCGCCTTGTGCGTGCCGAGCGCGCCGACCTTCAAGGTCTGGATCGGCAGTTCGAGGTAGTCGAGCGGGCTCGCCGGCGAGGCGAAGTGCAGCACCGCGTCGACCGAGCCGGGGACGTGGATGAACTCGGTGACGTCCTGGTGGAAGAAGTGGAAGCGCGGATTGCCCGAGAGGTGCTCGATGTTGCGCAGATCGCCGGTGATCAGGTTGTCCATGCACACCACTTCCCAGCCTTCGGCCAGGAAGCGGTCGCACAGATGGCTGCCGAGGAAACCTGCGCCGCCGGTGATGACAGCGCGCTGAAGTTGTTGGCTCATGCTGACGGAACGGGGAACGGACGCCTCAGGGGGCGGTGGAGGAGGGTGCGGGGGCGTCCGCGGAGGCGGGAGCCGAGGCGGGGGCGGCGGGCTCGCGGATGGGCAGCGCCTTGAAGCGCACGCGTGCGCCGGGGGCGACATCGACGCGCACGCCCAGGCCGCGCACGTGGCCCTCCGCGCCAGCGGGGGCACTCACCTCGAGCGCGCCGCCTTCGTCGCGGCACTCGAGCGGACCGGCGAGCCGCACGGTCACGCCTTCGCCGTCGACGCGGCGCAGCGCGGGATCGTCGCTGAACGGCGCGCCGCCGGAGGACAAGAGCGGGATGCGGACGGTCTGGTTGGGGTTGAGCTCGAACTGCTCTTCGCGAAAGGCGACGTTCACGCCGGCCTTGCTCTGGTTGTGGACGCTCAACACGCCGTCGGCGGTGTGCTCGAGCACATACGGGCCGCCGGCGCCGCTGAGCAGCGCGCCGCCGAGCAGTCGCACGGCATCGCCTTCGCGCAGATCGAGCCGCGCGCGCTCGAGCTCGTCGAACTGCAGGGACGGTTCGCCGCGCGAAGGCGAGCCGATCCAGGCCACGCTCTCGCCCAGGATCACGATCGACGCACCCGTGGGCCACAGCACCTCGGCGCGGCCGCCGGGCGCGACGATCACGGCCCCGCCCGCGGTCACCTGCGCGCTCTTGTCGAAGAACTCCATCGGCCGGCCCGAGAGCGCCCCCGCGGGGCGGATCTGGACCGGGTCGGCATGGCGGATCACGGTCACTTCCTCGGGACCGGGACGGTGCAAGCTGGTGTCGCCCGGCGGCAGCGGATCCGCGGTCGCGCGCATCGGGCCGGGCCAGCGCTGCACGCCGCTCCACACGCAGGACGCGCTCGTCAGTGCGGCGGCGAGGCCGCTCAGCGCCAACCACGCGGCGCGCTCGGCGCTGGAGCGCTTCACGGCCGCTCGCTTCCGGTGGCGATCGAAGGCCGGGCGCCGAAGTAGCGCTCGACGAAGCCCGTGTCGTGCCGGCTGGCCTGGAAGTCGGAGTGGCTGAGCACCTTCTTGAGCAGCGGGATGGTCGTCTTGGGGCCCTGGATCACGAACTCGTCGAGGGCCCGCAGCATGGTGCGGATGGCTGCCTCGCGGCTCGAGCGATGCGCCATGAGCTTGCCGATCATCGAGTCGTAGTTCGGCGGGATTCGATAGCCGCTGTAGCCGTGGCTGTCGACGCGCACGCCCGGGCCCCCGGGAGGGACGAACATGCTGATCAGGCCCGGCGAGGGCTGGAAGTCGCGCTCGGGGTCCTCGGCGTTGATGCGGCACTCGATCGCGTGCCCCTGCAGGCGAACGTCCTCCTGCTTGAACGACAGCGGCTCGCCGGCCGCCACCAGCAACTGCTGGCGGATCAGGTCGATGCCGGTCACCAGTTCGGTCACCGAGTGCTCGACCTGGATGCGCGCGTTGACTTCGATGAAGTAGAAGTTGCCCTGTCGATCGAGCAGGAACTCGGCCGTGCCGGCGTTGTGGTACTCCGCTTCGCGCGCGATGCGGATGGCCGCCTCCCCCATCGCCGCGCGGCGCTCGGGCGTCAAGAGCGGCGAGGGCGACTCCTCGATCAACTTCTGATGGCGGCGCTGGATCGAGCAGTCGCGCTCGAACAGGTGGACCATGTTGCCGTGCTGGTCGCCGAGCAACTGGATCTCGACGTGGCGCGGGTTCTCGATGAACTTCTCGAGGTAAACCGTGTTGTCGCCGAAGGCCGCTTCGGCCTCGGCGCGCGCAGCGTGGAAGCCCGACACGAGGCTGTTGTCGTTGCGCGCGATGCGCATCCCGCGCCCGCCGCCGCCCGACGCGGCCTTGATCATCACCGGGTAGCCCAGACGCTGCGCCACCGCGAGCGCCGTCGGCTCGTCCTCGACGGGCCCGTCCGAGCCGGGCACTACCGGCGCCTTGGCCGCTACCGCTATCTCCCGCGCGCGCGACTTGTTGCCCACCGCGGCGATCGCCTTCGCGCTCGGCCCGATGAAGGTGATGTTGCAGGAGTTGCAGACCTCGGCGAAGTGCTCGTTCTCCGACAGGAAGCCGTAGCCGGGGTGGATGGCGTCGACGTCCGCGATCTCCGCCGCAGCGATGATCGAAGGGATGTGCAGGTAGCTCTTCGCGCTCGGTCCCTTGCCGATGCAGATCGTCTCGTCGGCCTGGCGCAGGTAGAGCGCATCGGCGTCGGCCTCGGAGTAGACCGCGACGGTTTCGATCCCCATCTCGCGGCAGGTGCGGATCACGCGCTGGGCGATCTCTCCGCGGTTGGCGATCAGTACGCGCCGGAACATGCGTGGCTCTGGGAGGGTGCGGGTCCGCGATCGGGCGCGCGCGGCTCGCCGCGGCGCAACGGCCAGTGCTTCGAGGGCGGCCTGGACTTCAAGAGGGCCGGATGAGGAACAGGGGTTGGCCGAACTCGACCGGCTGCCCGTTCTCGACCAGCACATCGACGATCACGCCGGAGGTCTCGGCGCGGATCTCGTTGAGCACCTTCATGGCCTCGATGATGCAGATCACCGTGTCGGGCTTGACGCTCGTGCCGCGCTGCACGAAGGGCTCGGCCTCCGGTGACGGCGAGCGATAGAAGGTGCCGACCATCGGGCTCTGGATCGGCTTGCCTTCGGGCGCCGCAGCGGGCGCGGGGGCCGCGCTCGGTGCGGGGGCCGCAGCAACCGCGGCCGGCGCCGCCATCGGCGCGGGCGCGCCGAGGTGGCTGAGATGGACGACCGGCGTCGCGCCGGGCTGCACTTTGGGTCCGCGTTCCAGGCGCAGCCGTGCGCCGGACTTGGGGTCGTCGAGCTCCAGCTCCGTCAACTCGACCTGCTGCATCAGGAGCGCCAGGCGCTGGATCAGTTTGAAGTCCATGGTGTGCGTGTGCGGGGGCCCGCGCTCTCGTGCGGGGAAGGGCGGCCGGCGCGTGGCGCCGGGAACAGGCCGCGCATCTTAGAGGCCGGGCCGCGCGCTTCCAGCGCGGCGAGCGCCGGGGCGCGCCGGCGCCTTGCGGCGCGGAGCTACGGGCGCATCGCGCCGCTCCCAGCTTCCCGAGCGCCCGCCCGACTTCGAGAGCAGCTCGACGCGTTCGATGCTGATCTCGTGCGAGAGCGCCTTGGTCATGTCGTAGATCACCAGCGCGCAGGCGCTCGCCCCGACCAGCGCTTCCATCTCGACCCCCGTGCGCCCGTGGCAGGCCGCGCGGCAGCGCACCTCGAGCGTGCGGGCGTCGACGCGCTCGACCTCCAGCGCGACCTCGTCGAGCGCGAGCGCGTGGCACATCGGGATCCACTCGGACGTGCGCTTGGCGGCCTGCAAGCCGGCGATGCGCGCGACCTCGATCACCGGCCCCTTGGGACCGCCGTGCGCGAGCACGCGCGCGAGCAGTCCGGGCGGGAACACGACCCGCGCGCGGGCGCTCGCCTGGCGGGCCGTGATGGGCTTGTCCCCCACGTCGACCATGCGCGCGCGGGAGTCGCCGCCGGCGCCTTGCACGTGACTGAGGACGCGCGCTCCAGTCTTTCGCTCTTGCGCTGGCTCGCGTCGGACTCGGGGGCTCATGCCGGGCGAGGGTATGTTTTCCGTTCCTCGCGCGCGAGCGGCCAGGGGCCAGCTTAGAGTCAGCGTGAGTGCGGGAGCGACGCCTCGGCTTGGGCCAGGCGCCGCTCTCGTTCGATGAAGCGCCTGCGCACGACCGACCGCGGGCTGGCGCGACCCCAGGAGTACCGATGCTGCTGCACCTGACCCGAGCCGTCCTCGTTCCGCTGCTCCTCTGCCCGCTGTGCACCCTGAACGGGTCCGTGGCGACCGCCGCGCCGAGTTGGCCGCTGGCCCTCCAGGACGAGCGCGCCGCAGCGCTGGCCGAGCTGATCGACGGCGCGCTGGCCGACACGCGCTCGGCCCCGCGCGACGAGCTGTGGCGACGAGCGGTGGCGTTGCGCGACGCCGCGCGCGAGCTGCAGGCCGACGGCCTGGACGCCGCGCTCGAGCAGGCGCTGGCGCGGCCCGGCGCCGACGCGGGCGCCGTGCTGATCCTGGTCGCCGCGCGCATGCAGGGTTCGGAAGTCGCCCCCGACAAGCTGGTCGGCCCGCTGCTGAACGTCCTGGAGACGCCGCTGGAAGGCGAACTCGACGAGCGCGCCGTCAGCGCCGCCGCCCTGCTGTGCGACGCAAACTTCCGCGCGCTGGAGAGCGAAGAGCGCCGCGACGTCGTGCGCCGCGTGCTCAAGTGCGCGAACGATGGCGCGCGCTCGGCAGCGGTGCGACTGGAGGCGGCGCTGGCCGTCACCAAGCTCGGCGGCGGCGACGACATCCGCCGCGGGCGCGCCGCGATGGAGGAATTCCTCTCCTCGGGCGACGCGCAGTTGCGCGCGCTCGGCGCACTGACGCTCGCACGCAGCGGTTCCGAGCTGACGGGCGCGCTGTACGACGAACTGCGCCGACTCGCGCTGCTCCCCGGCGAGCACGGTCGCCTGGCGGCGAGCTTCCTCGACCGCGAGCGCGTGCGCGAGTTGGGCGAGCGCAAGCTCAAGAACCTCGAAGCGGTGTTCGACGACTACAAGTCGAAGGTCAAGCCCGAGGTCAATCCCAACGCCAAGGCCACGCCGGACGCGGCGCGCCCGGGCGAAGGCAAGTGGCAGGAGCTGAGCACGCTGCTCGACCTCGTCGAGCGCTGGCACCTCGAGGGCGACAAGTTCAAGCGCGACGAACTGCTCGAAGCGGCCATGCAGGGCGTGCTGCAGAACCTCGACGAGCACTCGGCCTACATGAGCCCGAAGAACTTCGCGCGCTTCGAGCAGGAGCTCGCGGCCAACTACGGCGGCATCGGCGCCTACGTCGGCGAGGATCGCCAGGACGGGCTGTTCACGATCACGCGGCCGATCTACTCGGGCCCCGCGTACAAGGCCGGCTTGATGAGCGACGACAAGATCGTGCGCATCGAAGACTGGCCCACCATCGGCAAGCCGGTCGACGAGATCATCAAGCGCCTCAAGGGCAAGCCCGGCACGCCGGTCAAGCTCTACGTGTGGCGGCGCGGCATGGACGCGACGCTGATCGATCGGCCGAGCGACGAGATGGCCGTGACCATCACCCGCCAGGCGATCACGATCCCGGCCGAACAGCACCAGATGCTGCCCGGCAAGATCGGTTTGATCACGCTCAACGAGTTCAGCCAGGTGGCCTCGGGCGAGTTGCGTCGGCCGATCCTGAACATGCTCGAGGGCGGGATGCGCGCGCTGATCCTGGACCTGCGCAACAACAACGGCGGCCTGCTCGACGAAGCCGTGGCGGTGTCCGAGCTGTTCCTGCCGCGGCGCACGCCGGTGGTGTCCACCGAGAGCCGCATCCGCTCCACCGAGCGCCTGCGCACCGAGCGCGACCCGATCGTCCCGCTCGACATGCCGATGGTCGTGCTGGTCAATCGCTTCACCGCCTCGGCCGCCGAGATCGTCTCGGGCGCGCTGCAGGACCACAAGCGCGCGCTGGTCATCGGCGAGCGCAGCTTCGGCAAGGGCTCGGTGCAGAACCTGATCACCATGCCCGGCCTGGAGGACGACGAGTACGTCGACGAGAACCGCAATCGCCGCTGGGACAACTGGGAGAAGATCACCAAGGACTACAACGGCAACGGCGAGTTCGACTTCGCGCCGCGCGTCAAGCTGACCATCGCGCGCTACCTGTTGCCGTCGGGACGCTCGATCCACCGCGAGGTCAACGCCGAGGGCGAGGTGCTCAACATCGGCGGCGTGGTGCCCGACCAGCGCGTCGACGCCACGCGCATCGACGCCTGGCGCGTCGAGCAGATGCGCAAGATCCTCGACCGCCGCGCGCCGCGCGAGTACGTGGACAAGCACATGGCCGAGCACCGCGAGCGCTTCTCGCAGATCGCCGACAACGACCGCCGCGATGTCGCGCTGTACCCCGACTTCGACAACTTCTACGCCTCGCTGCGCACGCCGCTGCCGCCCGACGACGTGCGCCAACTGCTGCGCGCCGAAATCCGCCGCCGCATCCAGGACGCGCGCGGCCAAGAGTTCCCGCAGGGCGACTTCGTCGAGGATCGCCAACTGCAGGCCGGCATCCGCCATTTGATGGGCCAGCTGGGCGAGTCGATCGAGACCGTGCCCGACTACCGCTCGACCATCGAGCCCGACTTCGAGCCGCGCCTCAACCTCGCCTCGCGCGACAAGGACGAGCTGCGCAGCACGCTCGACGCGCTCAACCAAGCCCTGCGCGCCGACGGCAAGGTCCCTGAGTCGACGCTCTCGGAGCTGGTCGAGCTGCTCGAGAAGTCGCTCGACAACTGAGCGCTCGCGTCGCGTCGATCAGCGCGCGCCCGCGGAGCGAGTGACGCTCCAGGGCGCGCGCAGTCGTTCCAGTGCGGCCTCGCGCGAGCCTTCGAGCAGCACCAGCCGCCCGCGCACGCTCCGCGCTGCGCCGCGCGCAAGCGGCCCGACGCGCGTCGCGATGTGCATGCACAGCCAGGGGTTGTGCGCCTGCACGCCCAGCCAGTCCTCCCACGCCACGCCGCAGCTCCAGCGGCCGCTCTGAGAGGTGCGCACGAGCAGCCCGCCGTGGTCGTCGCGCTCCGAGCTGCGCCAGCGCGGGCTGAAGTCGAACTCGAGCTCGGGCGAGAGCCGTTCGAGGCCCGCGCGCAGGCTCGAGCGGAAGTGGAAGTCGCGGTCGCCCAGGCGCTCGAGCCCCTGCGGCCCGATGAACCAGGTGCTCTTGTGGTGCCCCATCTCGTAGGGCTGCGTCTGGGGCGGCCCCGGGTTGAAGCAGGCGATGAGCGCCGCGTGCTCGGGCCAGTCGTGGTCGCTGGTGTTGGTGACCAGCAGCTCGAGTTCGACCGCGTCGCCCTCGACGCGCGCCTCGAGCCTCAGCATTTCGGCTTCGATCGATGCGCTCTGGCCATCGCTCGCCACGCGGCGCGGCCAGTCGTAGCTCGCCGCAGTCAACTCGCCGCGCTCGAGCGCATCGAACAAGCGCCACTCGTAGAACCACAGGTGCATCGCCAGCGGCTCGTGCTTCGCACGCGAGCGGAGCGCAAGGCCGCGCTCCCACTCGAACAGCTCCAGGCGCGGCGGCTCGTGCGCCGGCTCGCGAGGCGGCGTTGGTGCAGCACCCTCCGAGGGTCCGCGTGCGCAGCACGCCGCGAGCGCCAGCACCAGGCCGCACACGCCCAGCTCCAGCCCCGCGCGGGCCCTCATGAGCGACGGCGCGGCTGCTCGTCGGCCAGTTCGCGCAGCGAGGGCAGCACCAACTCCCGCGTCAGGATCACCAGCGCCGCCGCGAGCGGCAACGCGATCAGCATCCCGAACATCCCCAGCGCCGTGCCGAAGATCGTCAGCGCTGCGAACACCACGACCGTGTGCAGGCCCAGGCTGTCTCCGAGGATCTTGGGCGTGAGCACGTAGCCCTCGAGCGCCTCGGCGACCGCGAACACCAGCGCCGTGCGCCACAGCGCTCCGAACGGATCGAAGCTCATCAGCGCGACGGCGAAAACGCAGGCGTGCCCGATGCCCGGACCGATCACCGGCAGGAACGAGAGCACGCCGCCGAGCAAGCCCAGGAGCAGCGAGTACGGCACGCCGATGACGAGCAACGTGATCCACACCGCGGCGCCCTTGAGCGCGGCCACGAGCACGCGGCCGCGGAAGAAACCGCCCAGCATCTCCTGCATCGCCGCGCCGATGCGCACCCACTGCTCGCGGTAGGCGCGCGGGATCAGTCCGCCCACGAAGGACGAGATGCGTTCGAGCTCGAACAGCAGGAACCAGGTGTAGAGCGGCACCAGCAGCAGGAAGCCCATCGCCGCCAGGAGCGATCCGAAGAAGCCCTGCGCGAAGCGCCACGCGCCTTCGGCCGCGCCCAGACCTGCCAGCGCGCCTTCGCTGGAAGTGATCCAGTTGCGCGCGCGCTCGAGGAACACCTCGCGCACGCTGCGGCCGGCTTCCTGCTCGTTCTCGACGCCGAGCAGGCTCAGGTCGAAGCCCAGGGACTTGAGTCGGCCGAGCAGCCACTCGACCGCCACCTGGAAGCGGTCGGCGAGCACGCTCAGCGTGGCGTTGTCCGAGGCGAAGTCGGAGATCAGCGCGCGCGCCTGCATCACGACCAGCACGATCAGGAGCGTCACCGCCACGCCGAAGCTGACGAAGATGAAGTTGACCGCCGACTTGCGCGACCAGCCGCGGCGCTCGAGCTTGAGCACCATCGGATGGAGGATGTAGGCGAGCAGGAGTCCGACCAGCAGCGGGTTCAGCGCTGCGCGCACGGTCCAGGCGAACCACAGCACCAGCGCGAACAGCGCCGCCAGGATCCAGTTGCGCCTGTTGACCGTCAGACCGGTGAGCATCACGCGTTCCCCGTCGCGCCCAGGCGCGCCGCCAGCGCCTCGCGCAAGCGCTCGTCGTAAGCCGTCCCCAGCGCCGCATCGAAATCGAACACGTCGCGGAATTCCTCGATCGTGTCGCTCTCCTGGCGCTTGAGCAGACCGTGGTCGACGAGCAGGAACACCACGCGCCCCCAATCGAGCGTCTCGCGCACACCCCAGGCGCGCCACACGTAGCGCGCCAGCGGTCCGAAGGTGGCCAGCGCGTGCTCGCGCATGCCGGCCAGCACCTCGCGCCCGGTGACGTGCCGCGCCGGACCTTGCAGGCCGTCCTTGCCCGAGAGCTTGACCGCCACCTCGAGCGCCTCGAACAGGAAGTAAAAGGCCTCGGGCGAATAGCGACCATCCGCTCGGGCGATCTGGCGCAGCCTCTCCTTGGTGTCGGTCATGGTCGCAGCGGCCGTGGAGCGCTGCGCGAGTAGGTTAGCGGCCGCCGACAAGCGCCCCAACTGCGGCGCGGCGCGCCTGCGGTTACTCCCTCCGCGCCGGCGCGGCGTCGGCGAGGCTCGCGGCGGCGGAATTGCTGTCCAACTCAGCGCGCAGGCGCGGCCTGGGGCGCCAACGCCAGGAGCGCGCGTTCGACCACGCTCTGCGGGTCGACGTTGGCTTCGAGGTCGGCGCGCAGATCGAGAAGTTGCTCGAGCCTGCGACGCGCCGCCGCGCGGGCGCCGAGCGCACTGGCCCGCGCCAGTTGCGCCGCGCACTCCCCGTGCGGCAAGGTCTCGGCGCGCAGCCCCGCGCGCAGGCGCTCCCCGTCGCGGACGAGCTCCAGCGCCGTGTCCAACACGCGCCGCGCGCGCGCGCGTTGCTCGGCGCGCTCGGTCTTGCCCTCAAACTCGCCCTCCACGGCCCACAGCGCAGCAGCCGCCGTGCTGGACGGCGCCAGCCCCTCCGCAGCAGCGAGCAACACCGCGCGCAATTCGAGCGCGCCCTGGCGACTGAGCTCGAGCGCCGTGCCGGGCGAACCCTGCGACCAGCGCGCGAGCTGCGCCGCCTCGGCTGGAGCAAGGCCCTGCTGCGCCAGCAGCGCGCGCACCGCGGCCTCGCCGAGCGGCTCGAAGCGCACCGCGATCGCGCGGCTGTGAATGGTCGCAAGCAACTCGTCGGGGGCCGAGGTCTCGAGGATCCACAGCACGTTGGGCGCGGGCTCCTCGAGCGACTTGAGCAGCGCGTTCTGCGCCTCGACGTTGATGCGCTCGCTCTCGCGCACGATCACGATGCGCCACAGTCCGCTGGCGGCGCGCAAGCCCAGGAAGTCCTCCACCGTCGCGCCCGACCAGTAGCTGCGACGCGCGTCCTCGCGCGGCACGAAGCGCCCGATGCGCAGCTGATCGGAGCGCTCCTTCTCGGCCTCCTGACGCACGTCGACGACGAACACGTCGGCGTGCGAACCGGCCTGGAAGCGCCGGCACGCGCCGCACTCCAGGCACGGCTCGTCGACCTCGCCGCCCAGGGCGGGACCGCGCTCGCACAGCAGCGCAGCCGCGAACCAGCGCGCCGCGAGGAACTTGCCCACGCCCGCGGGACCGACGAACTCGAGCGCGTGCGGCAGTCGGCCGGCGCGCACGGCCGCGCACAGTCCGGCCAGGATCGTCTCGTGGCCCACCGGTCGCGTGAGCGACGTCTCCGCCGCTTCGCTGCGCTTCTCAACGCTCTTCAAGCACGCTCCAGATGCGTTCGGCGACCTGCGCCGTCGCGCCGACGCCGTCGACGACGTGCACTCCAGCCGCCAGGCGCGCGTAGCGCTGGAAGCCCGCGGCCACGCGCCGCTGGAACTCCAGGCCCTTGTCCTCGATGCGGTCGCTGGGACCGGCGCGGCGCTGCGCGGCCCGCTCGGGCGGAACCTCGATCAGGATGGTGTGCGTCGGCCGCGGCTCGCCGGCCCAGCGCTCGAGCACGCCGAGCACATCGGCCTCGGGCAACTCGCCGGCCACCGACTGGTACGCGAAGGTCGAGCCGTGGAAGCGCTCGCACACCACGTGTTCGCCGCGCGCCAGCGCCGGCGCAGCGAGCTCGCGCAGCATCTGACGCCGCGCGGCCGCGAACAGGAGCAGCTCCACGCCGCTGTCGAGTTCGTGCTCGCGCCCCAGGAGCAGCGCGCGGATGCGCTCGCCCAGCGGCGTGCTGCCCGGTTCGCGCACGTGGACCACACCGCGCCCGCCGCGCGCGCGCAGCCGCTCGACGAGCAGGGCCGCCTGCGTGCTCTTGCCGCAGCCGTCGACCCCGTCGAGAACGACGAACAGCGCTCGGGCCGCGGCGCCATCGCCCTGCGCGCCGCTCACTGATCGGATCCCTTCGCGGACAACAGCTCCAACGCCAGCTCGGCGTCCGGCTGCGAAGCGTCCAGCGCGAGCGCTTGCCCCGCGCGTTCGCGGGCGAGGTCCGCGCGCTCCAGGCGCGCAGCCTCGAGCGCCTGGGCGCCGAGCATCTGCGCGCGCTCCTGATCCGAGGGCGGATCGGGGTCGATCAAATCGAGCTCGACCGGCACTTGCGCAGCGACGGTGAACTCGCGCAGCGCCTCCTCGTGCGCGCCCAGCTCACGCAGCGAGCGGCCCCAGTCCATGTGGAGCCGGCGCGTGAACGGGTCGATCTCGTTCGCCAGCTCGAACAGGCGCGCGGCCTCGCGGTGGCGCGCGTTCTCGGCATGCCAGCGCGCGACGCGCAGCGTGGTCGGTTGATCGTCCGCAGACCACTCCAGGCGGCGCTCGAGCGCGCGGTAGTGCTCCTCGTCCTGACCCAGCGCCTGATGAACCGCTGCGAGGTGCAGTTCGGCCGAAAGTCCGGCCTCCTCGTAGCCCGGGAAGGCGCGCTCGGCCGCTTTGAAGTGCTCGAGCGCGCGCTCGTGTTCGCGCTCGCGCTGCGCGAGCTTGCCCAGCGCCATCCGCGCGCGATAGTCCTCGCCGCCGAGTTCGAAGCCGCGCTCGAAGTGTTTGGTCGCCGCTTCGCTGTCGCCCGCCGCAAGCGCCATCTCGCCGCGCAGGAACTCGGCCCGCGGGACCGCGATGGCGGCGGCCTCGACGCGCCGCAGCGCTTGCTGCGCGTCGACTTTGCGCTCCTGCTGGTGGTAGCCCCAGGCCACGGTGGTCCACTCGCGCGCCCAGGCTTCGCGGGCGGACGGCTCGCTCGGCGGCTGGTCCTTCAGCGACAGCCGCTTGCGTGCGATCAGCGCCGGCGTCCAGCGCGGCTCGAGCGCCAGCGGCTTCACGCGCGCGGCGACGAACTCGCGAAACTGCGCGTCGAGCGCCTCGGGCGTGGTCGCGAACACGCTGGCCACCGCGCCGTCCACGTCCGCGCCGCGGTCGAAGGCCTCGAGCAGCGCGATCATCGGCGCGAAGCCGCGCTCTTCGATCAACATGCGGCACAACAGACCGCTCTGGTAGTAGCCGAAGATGATGCGCTGCGAGCGGAAGGCGCGGTTGAGTTCGCGCACCGGGATCAAGTCGCTGTTGTGGAAGGCGTCGAGCAGCTCGCGCCGCAGGTTGCGCGACCAGGCGGGGCGCTTGTGCTCTTCCTCCCAGGTGGCGAGCCCCTCGGTGATCCAGCGCGGGCAGCGGTTGTGCGAGAGCCCCAGGTGGATCACGTGCGTGAACTCGTGGAACGCGGTGCGCGCCCACGAGAAGCGCCCGCGCATCTCCGAGTGCGGCGCCACCGAGGTGACGACCGGGCCGAAGCACACGCCCAGGGCCGGAAAGCCCTCGAAGCCCGTCGAGCGCACCGAGAAGTCCTGGAAGCGCTCGAAGACCTCGATCACGGTCGGGCCGGGCGTGAAGGCGTAGCGCTGCGCGAGCTCGGTGCGCGCGCTCTCGTAGAACGGCAGCCAGTACGTGCGCAGCACTTCGGCCCCGGCCGGCGCCCAGGCGTAGCGCAGCTCGCCGGCGCCGTTCTCGGTCACGAAGTGCTTCTGCATGCGCTCGAGCACCATGCGCGTGTTGTGGCGCCAGGCGTTCTGCCGACCGCGGGCCTCGCGCTCGGAACGGGAGAGCGCCTCGAGGGCCGCCTTCTCGTCGCCCGAATTGGCGAGCGCGCGGCCCAACTCCATCCAGGCCTGGTGGTCGCGCTCGTCGCGCGCCACGGCCGCGCGCAGGAACTCCACCGCTTCCGCGAAGCGGTACAGCTCGCACAGATGCCGCCCCAGCTCGCGCTCGGGCGCGCTGTCGGCGGGATCCCGTTCGGCCAGTTGCGCCAGCAGCGCGCGGCACTCGTCGCGGCGATGCTCGACCCAGGCCAGCGCAGCGCGCAAGGCGGCGAGCCCGCGCAGTTCGGGCGCGATCGCGGCCAGCGCGTCGATGCGTTCGCGCGCGGCGGGCAGCTTTCCGTCGGCGATGTCGGCCCAGGCGCCGGCCGACAGTGCGCGCACCGAGCGCGGCGCCGCGGCCAGGGCGCGTTCGAGGTACTCGTGCGGCGGAGTGCGCTGGCGATTCCAGTTGAAGCGGCCCAGTTCGAACAGTCCGAGCAGTGCGGGCTCGTGCTGCTTGTTGATGTCGAGCGCCGCGCGGTAGAGCTCGCCCGGCGAGCGGCGTGCAGCCTGCTCGTGGTCGAGCTCGCCGTCGGCCTCGAAGTACACCGAGGCCAGTTCGGCCAGCACGGCGGCCTCGGCGCCGCCGCTGCGCTGCGCCAACCGATCGGCGGCCACCAGCGAACGCGACGCTGCCCCCAGATCGCCGAGCGCGCGCTCGCAGCGACCCTTGTCGAGCAGGCGCTCCCAGCTCGTGTCGTCCGCGTCGCGGGCGCCGCTGGCGAAGTGGCGGGCGGCCAGTTCGCGCTCCGCTCCGGCCCGCGCGAGCTGGCCCAGGCGCCAGGCGTCGCGCGCGTCGCGCGCCGGGTCGAGCAGCGTGTCGAGCTCCGCGCGCCACTTGCGCACGCCGTCCGCGCGCCCCAGCTCGAGAGCGAGGTCCAGCAGCGTGCGCAGCACCTGTGCACGGACCTCGCGGGCGCCCGCGGCGCTGTCCGCGAAGGCGCGCTCCGCCTGGGTCCAGGCCTCGTCCCAGCGCGACTGGTCCGCCAGGCAGCGGGCCAGGATCGCGCGCGCGAGGAAGTCGCCTTCGTCCTCTTCGAGCAGTTCCTTCGCGCGCGAAGCCGCGCGCGCGTCGCCGCGGCGTCGCAGCCGGTCCGCCTCGTCGCGGGCCAGCGCGAGTTCGTCCGCGGCGGCTTGCGTCTGTGCCTGCGCAGCGTGAAGCGGCTGCAGAGCGATCAGCGCGGTCGCCGGCGTTGCTATGGGCGCGCACACGCTCAGCGCGCGCGCCGCCAATTCGAGCGAGCCCGCGACGAGCGCGCAGCGCAAGCGCGCTCCACCAGGCTTCCGACGCTGATCCGAATTCATGGGTGCTGTTCCGTACGCGCGCGGCGTGTTTCGCGCGCCACGGATTGCTCTTGGTCGTTCGCTACTGTATCTCCAGTGCGCATGGAGCGTCTTCGTGCGCGTCGGTCCCAACTCGCCCCGAATGTCCGCGCGCACCGCCACTGGGCCGGCCGCGTGCTCGTCGCGCCGCTCCTGGGTGCAGGCCTGCTCGCTGCGCTGCTAGGTTCGAGTTCCTGTCGGCAGACGCCGCGCACCGCCCCGACCTACCAGCCGCCGCCCGTGGAAGTCGGCCCGCCGAGCTGGGTGAGCCAACCGCTCTCGTGGAGCAAGCTCGAAGCGTTGGAGAGTTGGTTGGCGCACGACGCGCAACGCCACGAGCCGTCGCTGCAGATCGAGGGGCAGCTGGTGCTGAACGAAGGCCGGCTGCACTTCTCGCAGCGCGACCGCGAACGCAGTTCAGCGCCGGCGCAGACGCTGCGGCTGCGCATCGAGAATGCCCGCGATGGCTTCGCCGCCGTGAAGGCCGACTCGCGCGCCTCGCCCGGCCAGAAGCGTCGCGCGGAGATCGGGCTGCGCGCCGCGCAGGCCTTGCTCGGCGCTCCCTCCGATACGCGCCTGACGGTGATCGACCGCAAGGCCTGGAACGCTCGCCCGGCCAACTCGACGAACATGACCGAGTTGCGCGGCGCGTGGAGCAAGCTGACGGTGCACCACTCGGCGGAGACCTCGAGCGACCCCACCGGCGGCTCCCTCGAAGAATCCGGGGCCTCGCTGCGCGGCATCCAGCGCTTCCACATCGAAGAGAAGGGCTGGGGCGACATCGGCTACCACTTCCTGATCGACGCCGCCGGGCGGATCTTCGAAGGCCGCGAGCTGAAGTGGCAGGGTGCGCACGCCGGCGGCGCCAACAACGCGCAGAACATCGGCATCTGCCTGCTGGGCGACCTCGAGCGCCGCGCGCCGACGCCGGCCGCGCTCAAGTCGCTCGAGTTGCTGGTCAACGACCTGCGCCAGCGCTTCAAGATCCGCGAGAACCGCCTCTACGCGCACCGCGAGCTCAACACGACCTCGTGTCCCGGGGACGCGCTCTCGGCCTGGATCAAGGCGCACCGCTGAGGGGAGCGGAGGTGACGGGCGCTTCAGCGCGCCCGCAGCCCATTCAGGCGCTCGAGAGCCGCCCGCTCCACAGCGCGAACGCCACCGCGAGCGCGAGCACGACGCGCCAGTAGCCGAACAGCTCCAGGCCGCGTCGCTCGAGGTAGCCCACCATCCAGCGCACGCTGATCCAGGCGGAGACCAGCGCGGTGATGAAGCCGATGGCCAGAGACGCGGGGCCGTACTCGGCCAGCATCGCGCTGCCTTGGTCGAGGCCCTTGTAGGCCGTCGCCGCGCTCAGTGTCACGAGGCCGAGCAGGAAGCTGAACTCCACCGCAGCGCCCAGGCGCAGCCCGACCAGCACGCCGCCCACGATCGTCGCCAGACTGCGGCTCGTGCCGGGCCACAGAGCGAGGCACTGGCACAGGCCGATGAGCAACGCCATGCGCAGGCTCAGCGCGTCGAGTTCGAGCCCCGCGCCGTCGGCGCGCGACGGACGCAGACGCGCGACGATCAGGATCGCCGCTCCACCCACGAACCAGGCTGCCACGACCGGCCACAGCCCGAACAGCTTGGCCTCGATCGCGTCGTCGAAGGCCACGCCGACCAGCGCCGCGGGCGCGAAGGCGACCAGCACCGCGAGAGCGAGCCGCCGGCCCTTGAGGTCTCCGCCGAACATCCCCAGCGCCATGCCGCGCACGCGGCGGAAGTACAGCCCCAGAACGGCGGCGACGGCGCCGGCCTGGATGCAGATCGCGAAGGCGTGCGCGGAAGCGCTGGCGGGCAGGCCGAGCAGGCGCTCGGTGAGGATCAGGTGGCCCGTGGAGCTGACGGGCAGGAACTCGGTGAGGCCCTCGACGAGCCCCAGGATCAAGGCCTGCCACCACTCCATCGCAGCGCCGGTCAGCTCAGCGCAGGCGCGCCGCAGCCTCGAGCGCGGGCGTGAACTTCATGCCGAAGGTCTCCGCCACGGCCGAGTACGTGATCTCGCCGGCGATCACGTTCGCCGCCGTGCGCAGCGGCGCGTTCTCCTGGATCGCGCGCGCCGCACCCAGCCGCGCCAACTCGAGCGAGTAAGGCAGCGTCGCGTTGTTCAGCGCGAAGGTGCTCGTGCGCGGCACGGCGCCGGGCATGTTGGCTACGCAGTAGTGGATCACGCCGTCGATCACGAAGGTCGGCTCGGCGTGCGTGGTCGGCTTGCAGGTCTCGATGCAGCCGCCCTGGTCGACCGCGACGTCCACGATCACGCTGCCGTTCTTCATCAACTTCAGGTCTTCGCGGCGGATCAGCTTGGGCGCGGCGGCGCCGGGGATCAGCACGGCGCCGATCACCAGATCCGCCCAGGGCAGCAGTTCGCGCAGCGCGATCGGCGTCGAGTAGAGCAAGCGGCAGTTCTTGGGCATGACCTCGTCGAGGTAGCGCAAGCGATCGAGGTTGACGTCCATCATGGTGACGTCCGCGCCCAGACCGCAGGCCATGCGCGCAGCCTGCGTTCCGACGACTCCGCCGCCGAGCACGAGCACGTGCGCGCGATCGACGCCCGGCACGCCGCCGAGCAGGATGCCCGAGCCGCCGCGCGAGCGCTCGAGCCACTGCGCGCCGGCCTGGATCGCCATGCGACCGGCGACTTCGCTCATCGGCGTGAGGAGCGGCAGCGAGCGACCGACCTCGAGCGTCTCGTAGGCGAAGCAGTTGGCCTTGGTCTTGACCATGGCCTCGGTGAGCGCGCGATCGGCCGCGAGGTGGAAGTAGGTGAACAGCGTCTGACCGGCGCGGATGTGCGGCCACTCGGAGGCGAGCGGCTCCTTGACCTTGAGCACCATCTCGCAGTTCTTCCACACCTCGGCCGCGTTCGGCGCGATGCGCGCGCCGGCGTGGACGTAGGCCTCGTCGGGCAGGAGACTGCCGACGCCAGCCTGGGTCTCGACCCACACTTCATTGCCCGCCGCGACGAGGCGCTCGGCGCCGGCCGGGGTCAGGGCGACACGGTTCTCCTGGGCTTTGATCTCGCGGACGACGCCAACGCGCATGGGACAGCTCTTCTCGAAAGCTTGGACGACGGAGCGCGCCGAGCCGTGCCTCCGATCCGGGCGACGGGGGCCGAGCGCGCACTCTGCAGGGGTGGGAACGAAAGCGCGGGAGTCTAGCCGCCGCTGCGCGCCGCCACCTACTGCGTCGGCGTGATCTCGGCGCGGGCCGAGAGCTCGAGCCGGCGAGCGGTCCGCGGTCTGGGGGAGCTTGCCTCGCGGACTCGACGCGCAGCTCGGCGGCGCGGGCGGAAGAAAGCGCTTGTCGCGACCGGAGTGCGCTCCTAAGCTCTGCGCCCCCTCGGACGCGGTGGGCCAACGCTGGCTGCTCCGCGGTGCTGAAGTGTCGGGCCAATAGCTCAGTTGGCTAGAGCGCTACCTTGACATGGTAGAGGTCACAGGTTCGAGTCCTGTTTGGCCCACCAGCCCGCCTTCGCGCGCCACTCCGAGTGCCTGTGGAATGGCCTTTGGACCGGCCCTGGGGATTGCTCCCGGGCGCTGTCCGAGCAGGTCGCGCATTCCTGGATGGCGGCGCGCGCCCGCAGCGCCGAGGCGGCCCCCCAAGCGACTCCCGGAGGGTGCTTCACAGCGGTCGTGACGAGCCGGAGCGGAGCGCAACCACGGGTTGGATCGTCAAGGCTCGAGGCGAGCCGCTGGAGCGCAGTTCTTCCGCGAGCGCGGCCTCGACGGACGGCCCGAACACGCTCGGACGCTCACGGCGCGGCGCATCGCGCGTAGCCTGCCGGCCCTTCGTCCACGTCCGAACGACGCACGCACCTGCGGTCGCGCGCGAACACGCCGAGTCGACCTCCATGCTGAGCCTGCTGCTGACCTTCGCCCTGCTTCAAGAGACGCCGCCGCTCGAGAACCCGCGCATCACCCCGATCGTGCTCGTGGCGCGCAAGTGCGCGCCGGCGGTGGTCTACATCGAAGCGCGGCGCCCCAAGGCGGTGATCGACATCTTCGGACGCCGCGGCGCCCAGTGGGACGCCGTGACCGGCTCGGGAGTGGTGGTCGAGAAGTCGGGCTACATCGTCACCAACCACCACGTCGTCGGCCACGACGCGCAGGACATCCACATCACGATGTTCGAAGAGGGCCAAGCGCCGCGCCGACTGCCGGCCAAGCTGATCTCGAGCGCGCCCAACGACGACCTCGCGCTGCTCAAGGTGGACGCCGGTCACGATCTCCCGGTGATCCTGCGCGGCGCGAGCAGCGACCTGATGCTGGGAGAGACGGTGGTCGCGATCGGCAATCCGCTCGGTCAGACCAAGACCGTCAGCGCCGGGATCATCTCGGGGCTCGACCGCGAACTCGAGGTCCCCGAAACGCAGCCGCCGTTGAAGTTCCACGGCTTGATCCAGACCGACGCGGCCATCAACCCCGGCAATTCCGGCGGGCCGCTGCTCAACATCCTGGGCGAGATGATCGGCATCAACACCGCCATCCGCGCCGGAGCGGAGAACATCGGCTTCGCGATCCCGGTCGACCGCGTCGAAGAGGTGCTGCGCGACCTGCTCTCCCCCGCGGCGTCGCGCGCCTGGTTCGGCTTCGAGGTCGACGATCAATCGACGCTGTGCGTCAATCAGGTCGTGCCCGGCAGTCCAGCCGCCGAGGCGGGCATGGAGGTCGGCTACAAGCTGCTCGCCATCAACGGCGTGAAGATCAAGAGCGGCGAGGAGTACCGCTTGCAGCGCTTGCCGCTCGCGCCCAAGCAACCCACGACCTTCACGCTCGCCGGTCCGCAGGGCGACCGCGACTACGTGGTGCGCGGCTGGGACCGCGCCAAGGGCGCGATCTTCGCGCGCACCGGAATGACCGTGGAGTACCTGGGCGTCGGGTGGGACGGGTTCCTGCGCGTGCGTGAGGTCGCACCCGACGGCCCCGCCGCCGAGTTGGGCTTGCAGAGCGGCGATCTGCTCGACGCCTTCAAGGTCGTCGGCACCGCGCGCGCCAAGCGACCTCGCACCGAAGTCGAGCTGGCGGACCTGCTCGCGTCCCAGCCGCCGCTGGCGCAGCTCGAGCTCGACATCCTGCGCGACGAAGACGGCAACCGGCGGATCGATCGCAACGAAGTGCTGCGCGGCGTGCTCAGCCTCCGCTGAGCCGAGCGCGCGGCGCGGAAGAACTTTCCTGCCGTCGCGCGCAATGACCTGGGGGCCGCGCGTCCGATACACTTGCCGGACGTTTCCATCGCGCGCCCGGTCCGCTCGGCGCGCCTCCCCCATCCCAACCGCCCAAAGCCCCCCAATCGGGACCCGCAGCGGTCGCCGAAGCCTCCGCGGCGTTCGGCTGAACCGTTTGCCCGTCGCTTTGCCATGCAAGCCTTCCTGCACTTCTCCGAGCGCTTCGGCAGCATGCTCTCGCGCGTGCTGCTGACGGTCCTGTACTTCGGGCTGCTGGGGCCCTTCGCCGTGCTCTACCGGCTGTTCGCCGACCCGCTGCACATCAAGCCGCGCCGCTCGAACTGGATCGAGTGGAAGCGCGAGAACGAGAGCCTGTCCGCCGCGCGGAGGCAGGGCTGATGAACGTCCTGGGACTGTCGTTCTACTACCACGACTCGTCCGCCGCCCTGGTCAAGGACGGCGTGCTCGTGGCCGCAGCCGAAGAGGAGCGCTTCAGCCGTCGCAAGCACGACTCGGGCTTCCCGGGCCTGGCGATCGACTTCTGCTTGAAGATGGGCGGGCTGACGCTCGCCGACGTGGACTTCATCGTGTTCTACGAGAAGCCCTTCGTGAAGTTCGAGCGCATGTTGCTGACGGCGATGAGCACCTTCCCGTCGTCGGCGGCGGTGTTCCGCGAGTCGATGCAGCGCTGGATCAGCGACAAGCTGTGGATCAAGTCGATGATGCAAAAGCGTCTCGACGTGCCGAGCGCCAAGCTCCTGTTCGCCGACCACCACATGTCGCATGCGGCCTCGAGCTACTTCACCTCGCACTTCCAGGACAGCGCGATCCTGACTGTCGACGGCGCGGGCGAGTGGAGCACCGCGACCATGGGTCACGGCAAGGGCAACCAGATCGAGATCTTGAAGGAGCTGCGCTTCCCCCACTCGCTGGGCCTGCTCTACTCGGCCTTCACCGCCTACTGCGGGTTCGAGATCAACGAGGGCGAGTACAAGCTCATGGGGATGCACCCCTACGGCAAGCCGCGCTTTGTCGACGAGATCTACAAGCTGATCCACGTCGCCGAGGACGGCTCGCTGTGGCACGACATGAAGTACTTCGCCTACCACTTCTCGCGCGACCAGACTCTCGCTGAAGCGTTCGGGCAGCACTTCGGCAAACCGGCGCGCGACCCCAAGCTGGGCGACAAGTCGCTCGATCCCTACTACTGCGACATGGCGGCCTCGATCCAGGTCGTCACCGAGCAGGTCTTGATGAAGATGATCAAGCACCTGCACGAGCTCACGGGCTCGAAGAATCTGTGCCTGGCGGGCGGCGTCGCGCTCAACTCGGTCGCCAACTACAAGCTCTGGCGCGAGGGCCCGTTCGAAGACGTGTACGTGCACCCCGCGCCGGGCGATGACGGCGGCGCGGTGGGCGCGGCGTACTGGGCCTACAACCACCTGCTCAAGCAGCCGCGCGGTCCGGTGCTCACCAGCCCCTACCTGGGCTCGAGCTACACCGACGCCGAGGTCGAAGCCTTCCTGCGCAAGTACGACATCCCCTTCGAGCGCATCGCCGACGACAACAAGTTCTACGACTTCGTCGCGAAAGCGCTGGTCGACGGCGCGGTGTGCGGCTGGTTCCGCGGCCGCTTCGAGTGGGGTCCTCGTGCGCTCGGCGCACGTTCGATCATCGCCGACCCGCGCAAGGCCGAAATGAAGGACAAGCTCAACGCCACGATCAAGTTCCGCGAGCCCTTCAGGCCCTTCGCGCCGAGCGTGACGGTCGAAGCCGCGAGCGAGTTCTTCGACGTGCCCGACGCTGCCGACCAGTATCCGGCGCGCTTCATGCTCTACGTGGCGCCGGTGCGTCACGACAAGCGCAGCGTGCTCCCGGGCATCACGCACGAAGACGGCTCGGGCCGCCTGCAGACGGTGTTCCCGGACGTGTCGCCGGCCTACCACGCGATCATCAAGCGCTTCGGCGAGCTCACCGGCGTGCCGGTGATCATGAACACCAGCTTCAACTTGAAGGGCGAGCCGATCGTCGAGGATCCCAGCCACGCCTTCAACACCTTCAGCCTCTCAGGCATGGACTACCTGTTCCTCAACAACTACGTGGTCCGCAAGGAGGCCAAGAAGAAGATCGCGGACACGCGCTTCGTCCTGCGCCACGAAGGCGACAGCGTGACGGAGATGGTGAGCTGACATGCGCGCTCTCAACGTGCTCCTGTCGCTGCTCGTCAGCGTGTTGATCGCGTTCGCCGTGTTCGAAGGCGGACTGCGTCTGATCCCCGCGTTTCGATCGCAGCCGACGCTGAACCAGTTCGACGCCAGCACCGGCTGGTCGAAGAAGCCCGGCCTGCGCGTCACGCGCAACGTCGCCGGAGAGCCGCTTGAGTTCGCGATCAACTCGCACGGCCTGCGCGAAGACGAGACGCAGGGCCCCAAGCGTTCGTTGGTCCCCACCAGCGCGCGCATCCTGGCGCTGGGCGACTCGTTCGTGCTCGGCTACACCGTGCAGCGCGAGCACAGCTTCGTCGAGCTGCTCGAGCGCCGCTTCCGCGAGCAGGGCCGCAGCGTCGAGGTGATCAACGCCGGCACCGAGGGCTGGTCGGTCGATCAGTCGGTGGTGTGGTTCATGGAGCGCGGGCGCGAGTACGCGCCGGACCTGGTGCTCCTGTTCCCCTACGAGAACGACATCTACTGGTGCGGCGAAGAGCGCTACACGCGCTTCGACAAGCCGCGTTTCGGTCCGGATGGAGCGCTCGAGCGCCGCCAACTCGTCGATCCCGGCCCGACACCCGCGCTGCAGCAGCTCGCGCTGTTCAAGTTCCTCGGTGTGACGCTGTCCTCGATCAAGCCGCCGCCGGCGCCGGGCGAGTTCACCGTCGCGGGAACGAGCGTGCGCCTGCCCGGCGAGTTCGCGCCGCTCCTCGTGCAGCCGCCCGACTTCGTCACCATCGCGCAGGCGCGCGCCGAGAACGCGCTGCACGCGCTGGCCAAGGCCTGCCAGGGCCTGAACGTCCCGCTCGCGGTCGTTCCGATCCCCTCCAAGAGCGCCATCCACGCCGACGAGCGCGAGTTCTTCCGGACCTGGGACAAGGGTCTGAAGGGACTCGACGACGGCGCCTGGTCGCCTGATCGGCCCGTGGACTTCTTCGTGTCGGCCGCGCAGCGCCAAGGCATCGACGTGCTCGACCCGCGCGAGCACCTGCGCCGCGAGGGCGCGTCGCGCAAGCTGTACTTCGAGCGCGAACGCGAGTGGCACTTCAACGTCGACGGCAACGTCGCGCTGGCCAACTTCCTGCACGAGCGCCTCGAGGGGCGCAAGGAACTCGCGACCGGCGGCGCAGGCGGCGCCTCGAGCCCGCTGGCATACGTGGGAACGCCTGCGAAGCAGCCCACCGACTGGCGCTTCGTCGGCGCGCTGTTCGCCGCGCTGTGGCTGGCATTGAGCTTGGTCTTCATCGGGACCTACCCCGACGAACCCAAGGCGCTCGCGCCGCTCAAGGTCGGCGGCATGCTCGCGCTGGTCTTCACGATCTTCCTGGGCGGGCGCGAACTGCTGGGCCTGATTCCGCCCGCGTTCTCGGGCTGGATCCTCGGCGCGTTCGTGGCCTTCGTGCTGGGCTTCGTGGCCTACAAGCTCGGCCGCCGCCTCGCCACGATCGCCGAACTCCTGACGAGCTTCGTCAAGCGCGGCCACTGGTACCTGATGCCGCTGCTCGTGGTACTTTTGAGCATCGGGAGCCTGCTGGTGGTCGCCGCGAGCTCCCCGCTCATCGCGCCGTTCATCTACACGCTGTTCTAACGCCTTGTTCGAAGGCCCTGCCCGCGCCGCAGCACCATGAAGGAATTCATCAAAGAGAACTGGATCTGGTTCGCGGCCCCGTTCGTGGTCGCAGCCGTGATCATCGTCGCGCTCTTGTTCCTGGGCGGCGGCGAAGAGGGCTCGCCTTTCGTCTACACGATCTTCTGAGCGTGTTCGCGAGCGCGCCCCCGAGCCGGGCGGCGCGGTTCATTCCGACAGATTGATCCCTACGCGGCGCAGCAGTTCGAACCCGCCGCAAGCCTCCGCGGCGAGCAAGTGCAGCTGCGCGCTGTCGTCGATCGCCAGGCGCTTGAGCGCGAAACGATCGGTCTTGGGCGTGTTGACGCCGGCGTGCATCGTCACGGCGCACGAAAACCCGCTCGCCCGCGCGGCCGCGACCGAGTTCTGATCGAAGTCCCAGCGCCGGCCCCAAGGGTAGGCAAACGTCCGCGCCGGCGCGCCCAGCTCGCGCGCCATGGACTTGGCGCCGAGGTCGATCTCGCGCGCCTGCTCGTGGCTTGCGAGCTTGGAGAGGATCGGGTGGTTCACGGTGTGGCCGCCCAGCTCGATCCCGCTGCGCGCCATCGCGCGCGCTTCGTCCCAGCTCATGTAGAGCGCCTCGCACAGCGCGCGCTCGTCGCCGCCCAGTTCCACCAGCAGCGCGTCGAGCACGCGGTCGCGCTCGGCGGGCTGCGCGTCGTACTTGAGCACGAGCTTCAAGTGGTAGCGCAGGTCCGCGCGGCCCTCGCTGACCATCTGGTTCATGGCGTGGAAGGCGCTCTGGTCCTTCGAGAGCTCGCCGAAGCGGTGCACGAACTCCTCCGGGCTCGAGCGCGCGAGGATCCAGAAGAATTTGTGCGCCCAGTTCACTTTGCGCTCGTCGAGCGGCCGCGACTCGAGGAACACAGTGCCGCTGGCCTTGTGGCGAACGAGCAGCGGCGCGAGCACGCGCGCGTTGTCGCGGTAGCCGTCGTCCATCGAGAGCGCGACCAGGCTCTTGCCGCGCAAGCCTTGATCCAGGCGCGCCACGCCGGCGCCGACGCTGACCAGCTCGAAGCGCGCGCCGAACCAACGCACGAACGACTCGAGCTTGCCCTCGGCGATGCTCATGTCGGCGGGCAGGTGCTCGCCCGCGGGCCACTCGCCGCTCGCCGGCCGCACGCAGTGGCCGGCGAGGATCGTCAGCCGCGGCGGCATCAGCTTGTCGACCAGCGCGCAGAGGCCCGTGTGGAAGAGCAGCCGCGCGTACCCCTCGCGCAGCGCGCGTTTGAGCTTGTGCTTGAACGCCATGGAATCCGCGACTCTAACCCATGGTTTCGTCGTCGCGGTCGCCGTCGGTGAAGCACCACTTCGAGGCGTCCGCGGCCGCGCGGGTCAGCGGGTGATCGGGCTGCAGCGGCTCCTGGATCACGATCAGGTGATTCTCGGCGCGCGGCGGACCGAAGCCGGCGCGTTCGAGCTGCGCGCGCCACCACGAACCGTCGATGGCCGTGGCCTCGACCACGCTGGCGCCGGCGCGCTCGAGTTCGCGCAGGCCGATCTCGATCGCCGCGCCGACGAACTCGTCGTCGGCGCCGAGCACGTCGATCAGATAGCCCACGGACTGCCCGGAGCGCGGAAGCTGGACTACGACGTAGCCGCGCAGTTCGCCCGAGGCGTCGCGCAGCGCGAACGAGCGGTGCAGCCGCGACGGCGCGCGGCAGAAGCGCCAGTCGAGGTACGCCTTGCTGCGGCGGAGCATGAACTCGAAGCGCGTCTCGACCGCGCGGGAAAGCTTTTCCACCTCGCGCGGAAACTCGCTCAGCGCCTCGACGCGCAGCCCCTCGAGCGCGTTCGCCAATCGCGCGCGACGCGAGCGGCCACGCCGGCCGAGCAGCCCGACGCCCAACGCTGCTAGCAGTCCCTCGCGCCGACGCCATGCGCGCGCGTGGGCATCGGCGCGCAGCACGAAGGTCCAGGGCCGAACCGTGCCGATGCGCCGCCAGCCCAGCTCGAGGAAGATGTGCGCCGACTTGCGGTTGGGCAGCCCGAACGCAAAGGCCCATCCGCGCTCCTTGGCCGCCTTCATCGCAGCGCGATCGAGCGCCGAGAAGTAGCCGCGCTTGCGCCAGTCGGGGTGCGTCATCACGTCGCCGGTCTCGCCGACGATCGCCGCCGTCGCATCGTCGCCGCGCGAGACCGCGAGGCGCGGGCTGCAGGCGTAGCCCGACACGGTCGCGCCGCCCGCTTCGCGCGTCACGAAGCTCACCGACGGCCCGTACGGGAGCTCGTCGTAGCGCCACTGGAGCCCGCGCTCGGCCAGCGGCTTCTTGAAGCACGCCGCGTACAGCCGCGCCTGCTCCGCGCGCTGCGCAGGTCCGCATGCGACGAGCGTGACGCCGCGCGCTGCGTCGTCGGACTTGGGTGCGGCGGCATCGCTCACACGGCGATCATGCGCAGCCGGCGCAGGGCGAACAAGGCGACGCGCGGGCTGGTCCGGCGCCGGCGCTCGCTCGAAGGCCCCACCGCGGAGCGCCGGGTCCAGCTCGAATCTCGTCAGCGTGCTCGACGCCAGGTCCGAGCCGCCGGCGCGCGCGGCACGCGGATCTTGCTGGCCGGGATCTCGACCACACGACCATCGCGCCACTCGTAGATCGACTGCCCGAGCGCCTTGTGCCGCAGCACGGCTTCGCGCACGGCTTGGTTGAGCGCGCGCGTGACGGCTTCGGTGTCCGCGAACGGCATTGCGCCGGCGCGAGCGCGACTACGCGCCGTAGCGCTTTTCGAGCGGGTTCCAGGTTTCTTCATCGAGGACGCGAGTGGCTACGCCCAGGCCGCCGTCTGCGATCGGCCGGAGCCTGGCGGCTCCTGAACCATCGTACACGCGCCAACTCTCGGCCAACGGCCGGTACAGAGCGAAGAAGTTCGCAAGGCCCCGGTCGAAGCGACGCCGGATCGTGCTCGCAGGGACATGGTGACCGCCACTGGCGACGCGCTGCGCCACCCGCGCGATGGCGATCTCGGGGCTCGGCAGCAACAGGAACACCAGAGCGAACTGATAACCCGACTCGCGCAGCTCCGCGATCCAAGGCGCGAAGGAGCGGCTCGAGAGCGTGGTCTCGAAGGCAAAGTCGCGGCGCGCTGCGGCCAGCCCGTGTAGGCGCGCCAGCATCGCGCGACCCGCCGCGATCGCTGCGGCGTCGGGATCGAAGCCCGACATGCCCTGCGCGATCGCGTCGGCGTTCACGAACTGCTCGATGCGCAGCAGATCACGCATCAGCGCCGGCGCGGCCGTGGACTTCCCAGCGCCGTTGGGACCGGCGATCACTGCGAGTCGAGGCGGGCGCGGAGCCATGACCCGCGCGATGCTACCGCGGCGCCATCGGGTCCAAGGCTCGCCCGCGGCGTCCAAACGAAGCAGGCGCCCTTCGGCGCCTGCACGATTTGTCGCTCGAGCGAGCCCCTACTTCTTGGCCGAGGCCGCTTCGCGCGCTTCATCCATCACGCGGTTGGCTACGCTCTCGCTGCGCGGCGGCGGGACGATGCCCAGCGCGCGGCCCAGTCGCTTGCGGCCGAACTGCGGATTCTCCATGTAGTACATCGTGCGCTCCATGAAGCGCTTGGCGCGCTGCGAGTAGCCGTAGTACCAGCGCTCGTACGAGCGGACCATGTTCTTGCGCAGCTCCTCGAGCTCGACCTGGTTGAAGTGCTCGTGCACGTAGGCCGAGCGATTCGACGAGACGTAGTTCTCGCGCAGGTCAGTGACGTCGATGTTCGCCTGGTAGTTGTCCCAGGACTCGGTGCCGATCAGCGGATTGAACACGCTGACGCGCACGAGGTCGGGGCCCGCCATGCGCAGCACCTTCTCGGTCTCGACGATGTCCTCGGGCGTTTCGCCGGGGCTGCCGACGATCAGGTAGACCTTGGCCCAGATGCCGGCGCGGCGCGTCATGCGCGCGGCTTCGACGATCGCCTCGGGCGTGAGGTCCTTCTTGAGCACGTCGAGCATCTTCTGCGAGCCCGACTCCCAGCCGTAGTAGATGCGCCGGCAACCCGCGCGGTGCATGTGCTTGAGCAGCGGATAGTCGACGCAGTCCGCGCGCGTGTTCGCGATCCACTCGAACTTCAGCCCGCGGCGCAGGATCTCGTCGCACATCTCGTGGATGCGCTTGCGCCGCAGCGTGAGGATCTCGTCGACGAACAAGATCACGCCGGGGTTGTAGGTTTTGACGATGTGCTCGAGCTCGTCGACGATCGCTTCCGTCGAGCGCACGCGGAACCCGCGGCCCGTCAGCTCCTTCTGGCAGAAGATGCACTTAAAGGGGCAACCGCGCGTCGTGAAGATGTAGGTCAGCTTCTCGGGGTTGAGCTTGAAGTAGCTCTCCATCGGAAGCAGGTGGCGCGCGGGCAGCGGAAGCTCGTCGAGCTTCTTGATCAGCGGCGGAGCAGCGTTGTCGACCCACACTTGCCCGTCGCGCACGCCTGCGAGGCCGGCGACCTGCGAGAGCGCCTTGTCATCGTTGCCTTCGAGCCCCTTGAGGAACTCCGGCAGCGTCTCCTCGGCCTCGCCCTTGAGCACGTAATCGAAGTGGCCGCTGGAGAGGAAGATGCCCTGGTCGACGGACGCGTGCGGCCCGCCCATCACGGTGATCTTGCCCTTTTCCTTGGCGTACTTGGCCCACGCGATGGCGCGCCGGATGTTGGGCGTCAGCGCGCCGAAGCCGATCACGTCGTTGCGCTCGATCGCCTCGCGCATGTACTGGTCGTTGACCACGCGCTCGTCGACCAGTTCGACCGGGATCTTCTCCTTCTCGAGGCAGGCGCCGAGGTACGTGATCCCCAGGATCATCGCCAGCGGGTCTTCCTGGACGTGCGGCTTGACGTACGTGAGCAGTGTCTTGCGCATCGCGGTGTGGGTCGTGGACAGGTGGCGCGGGAGGCTCTGGACCGGGCGGCGGCGAGCAAAGACCCCCGCCTCGAATGGCCGTGGAGCGCGTCCAGTGCTCGCCAAAGCACCTCGACGCGACCCCTCTTCGACAAATCTACCGCGCACGTCAGAGTCGGGCAAGCCGGCGGACGGGCGGACACGCGGCTTGATCGACGTTTGAACGGGCGCGGCCCGGACCTTTTCGGGTCAGCCCGCGGCCCCGCTTGCGCCCCCCGCGCTTTCCGGAGCGGCCCACACGCGCGTCGGATCGACGGCGCGGAAGTAGCGCGCGATGTAGCCGAAGTGCACCAGCACCCAGGCCAGGTAGAGCGCCTGACCCCACACCGGGCCGGTGAGCGGGAACACGGTCACGAGCCACAGATTGGCCGGAATCGTCACCAACGCCCCGATCAGGCAGATCACCAGGTTGGCGCGCATGTGGTTGGTGAGGATGTAGAACGGGTCCTGCGCCACGGCGAAGGCCGAGGGGATCATCCCCAGCGCGAGGATCAGACAGCAGGTGAAGACCGGGTCGGAATAGTCTTCCGGGTAGGCGATGCGCAGGAGCACCGGCGTGAGCGCGAGGCCGACCAGGATCGCCGCGCTCACCACCCCGCCGCCGACCAGGGTCGTGCGCCAATACAGGCGCCGAAAGCCCGGGAAGTCGTGCTTGCCGCGCATCTCAGCGAGCGCCGGGAGCGTGTTGCGCGACACGCCCTGCATGGCGATGCCGGCGACGCCCATGATCTTCTGCGCGATGGTGAAGTAGGCCACCCACGAGAAACCCGCAGCGCCCGAGAGCAGCAAACGCGGGAGCACGGTGATGACCAGCGTCGTGGTGTTCTTGATCAGGCCGATGCGCAGGCCCAGCCGGATGCCCTGACGCATCGGGATGCCGGGGACGCGCGCGACGATCTCGCGCCAGCCCGGCAGCCACGCGCCGCCGTCCGCGCGCGCTGCATGGTACATGTGCGCGGCGAGGTACGACGCCAGCGCGCGGCTGGCGATCTCTCCCAGCACGGCCCCGGCCGGCGAACCGGTGATCACGACGCCGCCCACCGTCGTCACGAGTCGGATCAACTCGTGTGCGCCGTCGAGCTGCGCGAGCGGCTTCATGCGCCGCGTGCCGTGAAACGCGACCTGCGTCACCGCGCGCGGCGTGTCGATGGCGATCCAGAACGTCAGCCACCAGGCCCAGCGCCCCAGCTCGCGCGCCTCGTCGCGCGGAAGCTGCGAGCCGTAGACCTTCTCGCACAGGTACGGAAGCGCGAAGTACCCGACGCCGATCATCAGCGTCGACGTGATCAAGTAGGTCTTGACCAGGAAGGCGAGCCAGTCGGCCAGCTTGGGACGCTTGTCGCGCGTCGAGGCCGCGGCGACCTGGCTCACGGTGGCCTGGATCACGCCCACGTTCACCAGGTTGAACATCAGCGCCTGGAGCGTGACGGCCATCACGAACAGTCCCTGCCCGTGCGAGCCGAGCGCGAACGCGAGCAGCGCCGAAGCCGCGAAACCGCTCAGCTGCGTGAGCATGCCGCTCGCCTGCAGGGCCAGCGTGTCGGCGACGAACTTGGCGCTCAGCAGCTTGCGCAGCTTGTCCCGCAGCATCAGCTCCCGCCTTTCCCGGCCAGCGCAGCGTCGTAAAGCGCGAGCACCGCGCGCGCGTTCTCGCTCCAGCTCGACTGCGCGGCGTGAGCACGCCCGGCGGCGCCCATGCGCTGGCGAAGTGCGCTGTCGTCGAGCAGGCGCGCGAGCGCGGCGCTCACCGCGTCGACGTTCGGCTCGACGAGCAGCCCGGTGCGCTCGTGCGCAATCGCGTCCTCGGCGCCGCAGCCGAGCGTCCCAAGACACGCTACTCCAGCAGCCGAGGCTTCGAGGTAGACCAGCCCGAAGCCCTCGAAGCCGCCGTCGCTGGCTTGCACGGGCGTGTGCACGAAGAGCTGCGCGCGCTGCAACAGATCGATCTTGTCGTCCTCGTCGATGTTGCCGAGGAAGTGCACGCGCTCGGCGAGTCCCGCGCGCGCGACCAGCGCTTCGAGCGAGTGCTGATACTCGTCGCCGGCGCCCTTGCCGATCACGTAGTGGTGCAGCGCGGGCCGCGTCGCCGCGCAGCGCAGCCAGGCCGCTAGCGAAACGTGGTGGCCCTTGCGCTCCTTGAGCTCGCCGATCGCGAGCGTGAACGGATGCGCATGCCAGGGCTTCGCTCCAACCGCGCGCGGGCGCGCGAAGTGCTCCGCGTCGACTGCATTGGGGATCACGCGCAGGCGCCGCGCGATCTCGTCGCGCTCCCCCACGATCTCGACCACGCGGCGCTGCGTGAAGCGACTGACCGCGATCAGCGCCTCGAAGCGCCGGTAGCACCAGCGCGCGCGTTCCGCGTGCCGTGGGTCGACGAGCGGCTGCACCGTGTACGTGCCGTGGCCGGTCGCGATGCACGGAACGCCCGCCATGCGCGCACCGATCAGGCCTGCGAGGCTGTGCGGGTAGTCCTTGATCGCGTGCACCAGGTCGCAGCCGCGCGCGGCGGCGAACACGCGCCACGAGGCGGCCGCGAGGCTGGCCCAGAACTTCGGCGCGCTCATGTGGAAAAAGTAGTCGGGCGGCAGCGCCACGCGCACGCTCCAGTGCGGCGGGACCTCGCGCGACGTCGGCCGGTGCTTGCGCGCGAGCAGCACGCTCGGCTCCAGGCCCTGGCGCTCGTGTTCGAGCGCGCGGATCAGGCGCACGGCGTAGCGCCCGACGCCGTCGAGATCCGAGAGCGAGTCGGTGAGGTACAGAACGCGCATGGGGCGGTGGGACGCGGTGTCGATCCTAGCCGTGGTGACGAGCCTTCATCGACTCGAGCGCGCTTCAAGCTCGCTCCGCCATCCACGCGAGCAAGCGTTTCGCGCGCGCATCCCAGGTGTGCTGGCTCGCGCGGCGTGCAAAGGCGCCCGACAACCGCTCGCGCAGCGCGCGGTCCTCGGCGAGGCGCCGGATGCCCTGCGCCAGCGCGGCCGGGTCGTCGGGCGGCACCAGCCACGCGTCGACGCCGTGCGTGAGCACTTCACGCATCGATGGCAGATCGCTTGCGACCAGCGGCAGGCCCACGGCCATGGCCTCGAAGACCTTGAGCGGCGAGGTGTACTTCGAGCTGATCGCGGGCTGCGAGCGATTGGGCGCGAGACCGATGTCCGCCGCGCTCAGGTACAGCGCCACGCGCTCGGGCGGCTGGAAGCCGTCGATGCGCAGGTTCGCGATCCCGCTCGCGCGCTCGCGCAGCCGTTCGACGTCCGCGGCCATGCCGCCGGCGAGCACGAAGCGCAGTTCGGGCAAGGCGCGCGCGGCGTCGACGATCAGCTCGGCGCCCTTCCAGGCGAGCAAACCGCCGGTATACGCGACCACGACGGCGTCCTGGGGCAAGTCCAGCTCCCGACGCGCGTGCTCGCGCGAGGGGCGGGTCGCGAAGCGCTGGGCGTCGAAGCCGTCGTGCTCGACGCAGATCGCGTCGGGCCGGCCGCCGAGCGCCACGAGGTCCTCGCGCACGCCGCCCGAGATCGCCACGACGCCGCTCGCGCGAGCGAGCACCTCGCCGAGCCAGCGCCGCCGCAGCTCGCCGGCGGGCACGCGGTGCAGCTCGAGGAACACGCGGCCGCGGCCGCGGCGCAGCAATCGTCGCGCAGCTTCGATCTCGCGCGAGTACACGACCAGCTCGAGGCCTTCGCGCTCGACCGCGCGCGCGGCATTGCGCGAGAAGGTCAGCTCCTGGAGGCGCGCGGGGAAGTACTGCAGCGACACCGGCAGCGCATCGATCCAGTCGATGCAGGCCGTCTCGCGCAGCGCCGGACGCGCACCCGGAGGGACCTGGTAGTGCTCGTACAGCGTGACTCCCGTCGGGAGCGTCGGCGCCTTGCGGCGGCGCGCGTACACCAGCGTCGAGTCGACTCCGGCGCGCGCGAACGCCGCGGCGGTTTGCATCACCTGCAGCGACTGGGCGCGTTCGGACGGCAGTCGCGCGTTGGCGATCAGCCACAGACGTGAGACCACGCTCACGGCTTGCGTTCGCGCTCCGCGTCTTGGCCGTCGCGCTCGTCTGCGTCCTTCGAGTCCGCCTCGCTCGGTCCCGGCCGTTTCGGCTCCGTCGACTTCTTGTCGGTCGGCGGCCGCGCCTTCACGTCCTGGCCCACGCCATCGGCGTAGCCCAGCTCGCGCAAACGCAGCGCCTCCTGCTCGAGGTCTCGCGCGGACTGCGAGATCGAGTGGCGCGGGATCGGCATCGAGGCGTCCCAGCGCTGGAGGTGCTCGAACAGGCGCTGCGCGTGGTCGCGATGCTCCGCGAAGACGTTGCGATGCTCGTGCGGGTCCTCGGCCAGGTGGAACAGCCGCGCCGGATAGAGCTCGTGCGTCGCGATCGAGTCCAGCGTTTCGCTGGAGAGCTCCGTCGCGCGCACGATCAGCTTCCACTCGCGGTCCTGCGCGCTCATCTCCAGGCCGTTCTCGGAGAACGAGACCTCGCGCAGCGTCGGCACGCGGCCGTGCGCGAGGCCCACGAAGCTCCAGCCGTCGAGCGCGCCGTAGTTGCGGCCTGCGTCGTCGAGGCGCTCTTCGTGCGGCGGCTTGACGTCCAACAGCTCGCACAGGCTCGGCAGCAAGTCGACAGACTCCACCAGCTCCTCCACGCGGACTCCGCGCGGCAAGCGGCCCGGCGCCACCACGATCAGCGGCACGCGCAGGTTGGTGTTGAACATGTGGTTGTGCTCCCACAGCCCGTGGTCGTCGAGTTCCTCGCCGTGGTCGGCGGTGACGATCACGACCGTGTTGTCGAGCACGCCGAGGCGCTCGAGCGACTCGATCAACTCGCCGGTCATCCGATCGCCGTGCGTCACGCCGGCGTAGTAGAGGTTCTGGATCTGGCGCTTGTCGGCCTCGGTGGGCGTGGCCTTGCCGCTCTCGATCAGCTCGCGGTGGTGCGCGTAAAAGGCCTTGACCGGCCCGTCGTAGTCCGGATCGCAGTACAGCGCGCGCACGTCGTCGGGCGGGTCGTACGGCGTGTGCGTGGAGTAGAAGTGCGCCATCGCGAAGAAGCGCTTGTGGCCGTGGCGCTCGAACCAGTCGATCGCCGCGCGCTTGACCGGCTCGCCCAGGAGGCGCTGCTCGAGCTTGCTCTTCACGACGTACAGCACCAGCTCGGAGCGCAGCACGCTCCAGGGGTTGTCGACGTCGACCAGGTCGTGGCCCATCATCGCTTCGAAGTACGAATCGAAGCCGCGCATCAGCCCCGAGGCCTGGCTCAGCGCGCCGGTCATGAACGTCACCGCGTGGTAGTCGCCGTGCTCGAGCGCGCCCGGCTTCGTCGCGAACGGCGCGCTGTCCAAGTGCGACGCGATGGTCACGCTCGGCTCCATGCGCATGCCCGGGACCATCTTCACGAAGCCGTGGCGCCGCGGGTACTTGCCGGTGAAGAACGAGCCGAAGCTCGAGCCGGTGAACGGGGCCTGCACGAAGGCGTTCTCGAACAGCACGCCGCGCGCGGCGAGCGCATCGAACACCGGCGTCTTCACGCGCTCGTTGCCGTAGCAGCCGAGCACGTCCGCGCGCATCGCGTCGTGCACGATCAGGAGCACGTTGGGCAGGTTGCGGTTGCGCTCGTTGAGCCGGCCGAGTTGCTCGACATCGCGCTGCGCGAGCGCGAGGAACGGAACACCGACCAGCCAGGTCGCTACCACCGCCGTTGCGCCGGCCCACTGCGCGCCGCGCGACATCCGTCCGACCACGCGCACCGCCGTGAAGGCGCTCGCGACGCACAGCGCGAGCATCACGGCGGCCGCCGCCAGGCGCCGCGGGTCGGAGATCGGCACGCCGTACAGCACCCACGGCCGCGACCACCAGAAGACCTCGAGGAATAGCCCGATGCCGAGCGTCAACGCAGCGAGCGTGGCGCAGCGCTCGCCCAAGCTGCGCGGCGCGAGCCAGCGCTGCAGGGCGACGCCGCAGAGCGCCGCGACGACCACGTAGAAGCAGCCGTAAACCACGGCCGCCGCACACAGGCACCCCGCGAGCGTTCCCAGGCCCTCGACCGGCGTGCGCGCGCTCGCGATGGCCCCGTCGATCAGTCCCACTCCGGCCCCCACCGCCAGGCCGGCGTTGAGCGCGGCCCGCAGCGTGGTGAGCCAGCTCGTGCGCGGAGTGCTTTCGCTTGTCTGCATGGTCGAAGCCCTCACGCTAAGCGATAAGCGACCTCACGCGAAGCCGCCGCCTCGCCGCGCCGCTCGAGCGCGCGCTCGGGGAAGCGAAAGCGCACTCCCCGCGCGCCGCCGGCATCCGCGAGACGCTCGCGCACCACCAGCCCGCGGCCGTCGACCTCGAAGCGCCGCTCGAGGCGCGCGCCCGCGACCACGTCGCCGCCGCGGTGCGCCAACGTGCTGGTGAGGCTGACGCCTTCGCCGTCGATGCGCAGCGGCGCCGCGAGGGCGAAGCTGCTGGAGACCTCGCTCGAGCCGAAGGCCGCCACTCCGCGCCAGGCGACGTCGAACGGCGCCGCGAGCGCCGAGCCCCAGCGTCGTCCGCGCGCGTGGTTGCGCGCGAGCCACAGCGAGAAGCGCAGCTCGGCCGCGCCGTGGCGCCAGCCGCGCTCGAGCGACAGCGCGCCGTGGCGAGCACTCCACTCGCCCTCTTGATCGCTCACCAGACGCTGTCGAGAGAGCAGATTCGCGCCGTCGGACTTGCGCACCACGCGCAAGAGCCCCGCGCCGTGCGGACTTCCGTGGTGGACGTTGAAGCCCGGCCGCGAGCCGCGCACCCACGCCACCAACGTGTCGTCTTCGATGCGCGCGAGTTCGACCGCGCCCCAGGCGCGCACGCGCAGGTCGATGCCGCCGCCGCTCGCCGCTCGCTCGTAGCGCGGGATCTTGTCCCAGCTCGCCTCGAGCAGCGGCAGCGCGCGCGCGATCCACTCCGCGTGGCAGGCCCAGAACACCGGGCACTGGTAGCTCTTGCGCCGACCCGGCGCTGCAGCGTGGCTGTGCGGCATGCCGTCGCGCCCCAGGTGCTCGATCCAGGTTCGATACGCGCGCACCGCGGCCGCCGTGAAGCGCCGCTCGCCGAACAGCTCGCCCGCGCGAGCGAGCGCGTAGACGTCGAACACGTGGCTCGCGACCTCGTACTCCGCGCCCCAGTACCAGGGCTTGGCCTCGACGAGGCCGCACTTGATGCCGTCGGGACCGTGCAGGCCCTCGGCGAAGTCGAGCGCGCTGTACAGCGGACGCGCGAATAGCCGGTCGCGCGGGTTGCGCTCCAGTCGCTCGAGCGCGAACAGCGTGAAGGCCGGGATGCGCGAGTGGTAGAAGCTGCTCGCATCGCCAGCGCCGGCGTGCGGCGCGCCCCACTCGAGCGGGTGGTACGGGAAACTCCCGTCTTCGTTCTGCACGCCCTCGAGCGCGCCGACGGCCTCGATCGCCGCGTTCTCGAGCTCCGACTTGCGCTCGAGTCGCCACGCCGCCGCCAGTCCCGTCAGCCCCCACGCGCGCTGCGCCGGAACGCCCTTGTCGAGCACCGCGTAGCGCAAGTACGTGCGAGCGTGCAGCGTCGCGGCGTGCGTGAACGCGCGCCGATCGTCGTCGGAGAGCGCCGGGCCGAGCGTCTCCACCAGCTCGACCAGCGCATCGGAACACGCGCCGCCGTCGATCACGGCGTTGGAGCTGTTGAACTTGTCGTGCCGGCCGGGCCAGAAGGTGTGGCACTCGCTGGTCCCCTCGCGGTAGAGGTTCGCGACCAGCCGCCGCCCCTGCTCGATCGCCGTCGCGAGGTGGCGCTCGCGCTGCTCGGGCGCGTCGTAGCGCGCGAGGCGAGCGGCCAGCACAGCCGCGCCGGCGCTCTTGCCGGTGTGTTCGATGCGGTGCTCGGGGCACACGATCGCGCCGCGCGAGTCGCGCAGGCCCTCGAGCCAGCGCAGAGCGCGGCGCAGCGGCTCGAGCAACTCTTCGCGGATGCGCGGCTCGCTCAACCCTGCGGCTCCATCTCGCGGCACAGCCGCGCCATGAGCGCATCGACTTCGTGGTCGCGCACGACCAGCGCGCGCAAGCGTTCCCCGAGCGCCGCGCGCTCGGGCTGGCGCAGTCGCAGCAGGCCCTCGATGCGTTCGGCGAGGTCGCTCGCGCTGCTGGGGCCGAACATCAGGCGCGCGCCGTCGGCGCCCAGCTCGCGGAACAGGCGCGGGAACGAGTCGTTGCAGGTCAGCACCGGCCGCGCGCAGGCCATGGCCTCGAGCACGACCTTGTCGATGCTGCCCGTGCTGCTGGCGTTGATGAGCAGCGTGCAGCGCTGGTAGTACGGCGCGATGTCGCGATAGGCGACCGCGCCGCGCAGACGGACGCGCCCGTGCAGCCCGCCCACTTCGATCTGCTCTTCCACGCGTCGACGATAGGCCGGATCGCCGCTCGCGAGCACGTCGCCGACGATGTCCAGGTGCACGTCGAAGCCGCGCGAGACGAGGATCGCGAGCGCCGCGAGGATCGTGAGCGGATCCTTTGCGGGCGTGAGTCGTCCCACGCTCAAGAGGCGGATCGGCCGCACGGGCTCGACGCCGCCGGGCGCGAAGCGCCGCGTGTCGATGCCGTGGCCCGTGACGACGCGCTTGGGCGTGTCGACGCGCAGCGATTCCTCGCTCGCCGTGAAAACCTTGTCGACGAGCCCTACCGCCTTGCGCAGGCGCTCGTCGACCGCTCCGTGCGTGTACCACAGGTACTGGCGCGCGCCGGCCTTGCGGGCGATGCGCGACGACAGAAGCGTGTAGCGCGGCACCATGTGCGCGAGCACGGCGTCGAAGCGCTCGTCGATCAGCGCTTCGCGCAGGAAGCGCCGGTTGCGCAGGTAGCGACCGAGGTAACCCTTGCGACCTACTTCGCGCGTATCGACGTTGGCGGGCAGCTCGCTGATGTCGCCCAGTTCGAGCGCGACCACGCGCACGCGCTCGCAGTGCGCGGCGAGGCCCTCGATCCAGCGCGGCACGAAGCCCAGCACGGCGTCGCCGCGGTCGAGCACTTGGGTCAAGAACAACAGCTTCACGCCGACCTCGCTGCGAGCGCGTGGAGCCCTTGCGCGTAGCCGCGGATCACGCTGGCGTACTCGAAGCGCAGCGTCGCGGCCCGCGCGCGCGCGCCGAGCGCTCGGCGCTGGGCCTCGTCGGAGAGCACGCGTTCGAGCGCGCCGGTCAAGCTCGCCAGGTCGAAGCCGCATTGCGCGCCGTTGACGCCGTCCTCGACCAGTTCCTTCATCATGCCGACCGGTGTGCTCACCACCGGAGTTCCGCAGGCCATCGCTTCGACGGTGAAGCGCGGTCCGCCCTCGCAAGTCGAGGCGCACACCACGACGCGCGAGCGCCGGTAGATCTGCGCCAGGTCCTCGGGGCGTTCGACCCACTCGACGAAGCGCGTGCGCTCCGCGATCCCGCGCGCGCGAACACGCTCCTTCACCTGGGCGAGCAACGGTCCCTTGCCCACCATCAGCAAGCGCGCGCGCAGCCCGCGCGTCGCGAGGTTCGCCGTCGCGTCGACGATGCGGTCGAGGCCCTTGTTGTTCACCATGCGCCCGACGTAGGTGATGTCCTGCTCGGGCTCCAGCGGCTGCTGCGGCGGCGAGAAGATCTCGAGGTCGATGTACAGCGAAGGCAGCACGACGATCTGCTCCGCGGGCACGCCCCAACTGCTCAGCAGCTCGGGCATCTCGACCGAGTTCACCACGCGAAAAGCCCGTGCGTGCGCGCGCGCCCAGCGCACGTAGCGACGCGCGACGAAGCGATCGAAGCGCTCCTTCCAATCCGCCGCGACCGGATGGCCGGGCACGTGGTGGATCTCGGAGAGGTACGGCACGCCGCAGGCCTTCGAGAGCCGCGCCGCAGCGAGGCCGTTGTAGAACCAGCCGTAGTCGTGGCTGACGATCAGCGCGTGTCCGTGCTCGGCGAGCAGCTCGCGCCCGCGGCGCACGAGGTAGCTCACCATCCCGGCGCGCCCGCACTCGGCCGGATGGAAGTGCACCGAGTCGAAGATCGTGCGCACGCTCACGGGCTTGTCGGGCCTCGGGCAGAGCACGTCGATGCGCTCGAAGTGCCGCGAGAACTCGCGCTGCATCGCGTAGAACGGCCCGCGCTCGCCGATCGAGACCTGGCGGTCGCCGCTGAGCATCAGGAGGCGCATGCGCGCTCCTGGGCGACGGCTTGGTAGAGCTTGTCGAGGCGCGCGGCGAGGCTCTCGGCGCTGTGCCGCGAAGCCACGCGCAGGCGCGCGCGTTGCCCCATCGCGCGGGCCGCCACGGGATCGTCGAGCAGGCGCGAAAGCCCGTACGCGAGTTCGTCGACGCCCTCGCCGAGGTAGCCCGTGCGCTCCTCCGCGACGATCTCGGCGCAGCCGCCCACGCGCGTCGAAACGACCGGCAACGCCGCGGCAGCGGCCTCGATCAACGCGACCGGCATGCCTTCGGACTGTGAAGTGAGCAGCACCGCAAACAGGTCGCGGTACAGCGGCGTCACGTCTTCGACGGCGCCGAGCATGTGCGCGCGCTCGCGCAGCGCCTCGGGGAGCGCGCGGATGCGCCGTTCGAGCGCGCCGC
Organism: Planctomycetaceae bacterium; assembly: GCA_011525785.1. GTDB lineage: Bacteria > Planctomycetota > UBA1135 > UBA1135 > WYBT01. The sequence continues at coordinate 60,258 of WYBT01000052.1, read as the reverse complement.
GCAGCTCGCCGTCGCCGACGAACACCAGTTGCAGCAGCGGATGGCGCTCGGCGAGCAGCTCGAGCACGTCGAGCGCGCGCTCCGGCGCCTTCACGGGCGCGAGGCGGCCGATCACTCCGACCAGTTGTGCGTCCAGCGGCGCGCCGAGGCGACGCTGGAGCTCGCCTGCGCCGCGCTCGAGCTCGAGCAGCGCGTCGAGCTCCACGCCCGGCGGGATCACGACGATGCGCTCTTCACTCGCGATGCCCAGCCGCACCAGGTCGTCGGCGGTTGCGTGCGACACGGCCACGATGCGGTCGGTCTCGCGCGCCAGCTTGCGCTCGATCGCGATCAATCCGCGCGAGAGCGGCGCCGGGAAGTAGCCCTCGAGCACGTGCCCGTGGAAGGTGTGCACGCGACCCGCGGCCAGCCCGCGCGCGGCCGAACGCGCGAGCGCTCCGGCCTTGGACGCGTGCGAATGCACGATCGCCGGCTGGAAGACGCGGAACTCCTGCTTGAGGAACGCGCGCGCGCGCAGGTCCCCGGCCAGCGACCAGCCGCGCCCCAGGCCCGGCACGCGCACGATGTCGATACCGCGCCGCTGCGCCTGGTCGAACAGATCGCCCTCGCCCGGCTCCGGCGCGCCCGCGAACACGCGCACCTCGTAGCCACGCCGCGCGAGCAGCGGATCGCTGGCGAGCACCTGGCGCGCAGGGCCGCCGAGGTTCATGCGGGTCAGGACTCGCGCGATGCGCATGGGACCGCTCAGCGTACTGGACTGGCGGGCGTCAATCCTCACCCAGCGTGCGAAGCGCGGCCGAGCGCGCAGTCGCACTCGCGCACTCAGTCGCTCGCACAGTCGCTCGAGAAGTCGCAGTAGATCGCCGTCGGCTCGCGGCCTGGCGCGACCAATCGCAGGCGCTTGTGATTGCGAAGCGCCTGGGTGTACTCATCGTCGACGCCGCGGAGACGCTCCCCCGCGAGTGCGAGGTCGAGGAGCCACCGCTCGACCTGCCAGACACCCGCGCGGCGACAGTCCTGCAGCAACACCGCCATTTCGTCCCGGGCGAGCGCGCTGAGCGTGAATCTGGCGCCGTCGTCCCGCTCGCGTTGGAGAGCAATCAGCTCGACGAGGGTCGCGCTCTCGTCTCGCGCTTCGGCGATCGCGCAGCGCGCCAGCAGCCATGAGCCGGTGTGAACTCCGAGCGCGTCAGAGCCTTGCTCGAGCAACCGCTCCGCGCAACGGCGTGCGTCGTCGACGCGCCCCGCAGCGAGGTGAGCTTGTGCGGTCTGCGCGAGGCTCGTGGGGTCCGACGCAGGCTCCTGTGAGCCGCACGCTGCGAGCGCGCTCGCGAATACGACTGCGCAGAGCAACTCGGCGATGCGGAACGGACTGCGAAGCGGGACGCCCAATGGTCTTCACCATCGTAGGCCTCGGACCTCAGAGCAGCGCGATGTGGTACGCGAACAGGACCGTGTAGGCCCCGGCGGCGGTCCAGATGCCCACGCGGGCGAGCGAGAAGTTCTTGTGCAGCGTCAGCACGATCAGCGGGATCGTGATCACGCTCGCCTTGAGCAGCACGAAGCCCGTGCGACCGGTCGTGAGCATCCAGGCGGCGACAGGGTTGAGCTCGATCGCGCCCGCCTGGATGTGGTGCAGCGTGAAGAAGCTGTCGCCGATGTTCATCAGGCCGATCCAGAACATCACCGCGAGCAAGCGCGGGCTGTACTGGTCGACGAAGCTGTTCTCGTTCTCGCCGTCGCGCCGGCCGCGCTTGCGCCGGCCGCCGAACAGCGTGTAGCGCGAGAAGCGCGGAGTGGGCCGGCTGCGCCGATCAGGGCCGCGGTAGGGCTTGGAGCGATCGGACTGTGCGGTCGACGGGTCGTCGAGCAGTCCCGGGGAGAAGTCACCCTCGGGCTCTGGCGCGCTGCGGGGTTGGGGGGCTTGGTCGCTCACGCTCGTGTGGGCCTCGCGAGCGCAGTCTATCGACCCCCGGCCGCCCGCCCCTGAACGGCGGCGTACAGCTCCAGCGTCTGTTCGACCATGCGTTCGAGCCCGAAGAGTTTTCGCACCCGCTCGCGACCGCGCGCCCCCAAGGCGGCGCGGCGCGCGGGATCGTTCGCCAGCGCGGCCATGGCGGCGCACAGCGCGGCCACGTCGGAGGGCGGGACGAGCAGTCCGGTGAGTTCGTGCTCGACCACTTCTGGGATGGCGGAGACGCGCGTGCTGACCACGGGCATGCCCGCGGCCATGGCTTCGAGGAACACCAGCCCGAGCCCCTCCCACAGGGAGCTCATCACGAACACGTCCGAGGCAGCGAGCACGGCCGGCACGTCGCGGCGGATGCCGGCGAAGAGCACGCGCTCCTTCAAGTCCAGCTCGCGCGCGAGCGCCTCGGCGCGCACGCGACCGTCGCCGAAGGGATCGTCGCCCACGAGCAGCAGCCTCGCGCGCGGGGCGTTCGCCACGAGTTGAGCATGGGCGCGCAGCAGCACGTCGTGCGCCTTCTGCGGCGCGAAGCGCGCGACGCACACGAACACGACCTCGTCGGGCGCGATGCCCAGTTCCTCGCGCACCCGCGCGCGCGCGGCCGTGTCCGACGCAGCGCGCTCGAAGGGCGTCGGGTCGAGCCCGTAGTAGATGCGCACGAGCTTGTCGCGCCGCACGCGGCCGTAGCGCTCGATGTAGCGCGCGACGTGGTCGGAGAGGCAGATCGTGCGCTGCGGGAGCGCGCCGATCAGGCCGTGCACGAGCGAGACCAGCGGCCGCTCGAGCACGCGCTCGTCGTTGTGCTTGCTCGCGATCAAGCCTGCGCGTCGACCGGCGAGCGTCGCCGCGAGCGCGCCGGCCATGTCGGCCTTGAGCAGGTGCGTGTGGACGATCTGCGCCCAGCGCAGGTGCGGCCACAGACGCGCGAACAGCCCTGGACCGCTGCCCACGCGTACGACATCCCTTGCTCCCGCCGCGCGAAAGTCGCTCTCCAGCGAACCGTGCCCCTTGAGGTAGGCCACGCGCACCTCGTGGCCTCGCGAAGCCTGGCCGCGCACTTGCGCTAGCAGGTGCATCTCCGCGCCGCCGACGTCGAGCGTCGTGATGACGTGCAGGACCTTCACGCGAGTTCCCGGTAGACCTCGAGCAGGCCGTCGACCATGTGCGCCAACGTATAGCGCTCGGCCACCGCGCGCTGCCCGCGCAGGCCGAGTTCAGCGCGCTCGGCGCGCGAGCGCGCGAGCATGCGCCGCAGACCGTCGGCGATCGACTCGACCGAGCCCACTTCGCACAGCTCGCCGCAGCCGGCCTCTTCGAGCACGCCGCGCGCGCCGTCGACGCGCGTGGCGACCACCGGCAGTCCCGCCGCGAGTCCCTCGAGCACGATGTACGGCATGCCCTCCCAGCGCGACGGGAGCAGCAGCACGTCGACCGTGCGCAGGATGCGCGGCGCGTCGTCGCGCCAACCCAGGAAGCGCACGCGTTCGAGCACGCCGCACTCGCGCGCGGTCTGCTCGTACGAGGCGCGCAGTTCGCCGTGCCCGACGACGACCAGGTGCGCGCGCTCGAGCCCGGGCTCGGCCAGCGCGCGGATGGCGAGGTCCTGTCCCTTGGCGATGTTCAGGAGCCCCACCACTGCGATGCACGGCGCGTCTCCGGGCACGCCCAAGTCGGCGCGCGCGAGCGGCTGCGCCCGCGCGAAACGCTCCGGCTCGACCCCGTTGGGCACGACGCGCACCTTGTCCGCGGGAATGAAGCCCGCGCTGGCGAAGGTCGCGGACTCATCGCGCGAGACCGCGATGAAGCGCGCGGTGCTCGGCGCCAGCGAGCGCTCGACGGCGCGGAAGAGCGCGCGCGAGCGCGAACTGAACATCGCGCCGAACAGGAACGCGAACGTGTGCGGAGTGTGGACGCGCGCGCCGATTCCAACCGTGCGCGAAGCGAGCCGGCCGAGCACTCCGGCTTTGCTGGAGTGCGTGTGCACGACGTCGGGGCGCAGCTCGCGCAACGTGCTCCGCAGCGCGAACACATGCCCCAGGTCGACGTGCGGCCGGATCGCGCGCAGCATCCGCAGCTCGCGGACCTCGACGCCCAGCGCCGCCAGCTCGGCCATGTCGCGCCGCATCGCGGGTTCGCGCAGGGCAGCGCACACCAGGCTGGTGCTCACCCCGCGCTGCGCGAGGCCGCGGCAGGCGTCGACCACGTGGCGGCGCGCGCCGCCGATGGTCGCTTCGATGATGTGCAGGACGCGCACGCGCCGGCGCAGGTTAGTAGGCGCCGGTGCCCTTCACCACCGCGAAGCCGGTCAGGGCGATGATCACCACGTCGAGCAGGAACGACTGGTGCTCGATGTAGTAGATGTCGTACTCCATGTTCTCGTGGATCGCCTCGCCGCGCGCGTAGGAGATCTGCCACAGCCCGGTGAGGCCCGGTTTGGCGCGCAGGCGCTCGCGCTCGATCGGTCCGTAGCGTTCGACGATGAAGGGCATCTCCGGCCGCGGGCCGACGATCGACATGTCGCCGCGCAGCACGTTGAGCACCTGGGGCAGCTCGTCCAGGCTGTAGCGCCGCAGCCAGCGCCCGATGTGCGTCAGGCGCGGATCGTCGTGCGACTTGGGCTTGGGAGCGTCGCCCGAGAGGTGCACGTGCATCGTGCGGAACTTGATCATCTCGAAGGGCTTGCCGTCCTTGCCGACGCGCACCTGGCGGAAGAACACCGGCCCGGGCGACTCGCGCTTGATCAAGAGCGCGGCGATCAGGAACAGCGGCGCGCCGAGCAGCACGACCAGCGAGGCCACGACCAGGTCGAGCGCGCGCTTGGCGAAGCGTTGCAGCGGGCCGGGCTCGCGATCGGGGCGCGTGATCAGCGGGATCGAGTCGAGCGTCTCGATGCGCACCTTGTGCGAGTACAGGTGGTAGAAGCGCGGCACGACGTGGTAGACGACGCCAGCGCGCTCGAGCAGCTCGACGATCGCCATCAGGTCCTCTTCGCGCGCCTCGGGCATCGCGACGAAGACCTCGCTGATCTTGTAGCGCCGGATCAGGAAGTCGAGTTCGTCGCCCGTGCCCAGCACGTCGGCGCGGTCGATGCGCCGGCCGACCTCGTCGCTCGACGAGCCGACGAAGCCGATCAGGTTGAGCCCTAGCGTCGGCACGAGCACGAACTTCTTCTGCAGGCGCTTGGCGGTGTCGCCCGTCCCGTAGATCAGCACGTTGCGATTGCCGATGCCGCGCCGGTGCAGCAGTTGGATGGCTTTGAACGAGCAGAAGCGACTGACGGTCGTCAGCGCGAGGATGAAGCCGAACGCGAGCAGCACCGAGAGGCGCGAGAACAGCCACTCCCCGCGCTCGTCGACCATGTGCAGGTCCACGAAGCGGTGCAGCGGCAGGATGAATTCGTAGATGCCCTTGGAGGGCAGCGTGGCCGTGCGCAGGATCGTGAACAGCGCGTGCACCACCAGGAACGCGGCGGTGGTGCTCTTGGCGACGGCCTTGAACTCCTCGATGTTCAGCAGGCTCTTCAGCGGGCTGTACATGCCGTAGGTGTGGAAGCACACCAACGTGACCGCCGAGGTGAGCAGGAACACCTCGCGGTGGTCCTCGAAGTTCGGCCCGGAGCTGTAGGCGATCCACTCGCGCGCCGCCCAGCCGAGATAACAGGCCAGCCACACCACCGCGAGGTCGATGAGCACCTGCACCGAGAGCATCAGCGGCTCGAAGTGCCTGCGGACGTAGCTGCCGGCCGCCGTCATGGTGCGGACTGCCCCCCGCGCTTACCGTTCGTGTAGCTGCTGAGCTGCTCCATCGTGCCGCCGTGAACTCTGGCGGTGGAACGCGCACAAGGCACGCACCGACGCCCCCGGACGCCGCCGCGCACCCTGTCCCCCCGATTGCGCCAGCCTAGCGCGCGCTGCGGGGGGCGGTGAATGACGGGCTCGTTAGTCACGGGGAACGTCGCGCTCGAGGCGCGCGACCAGGGAGGGGACCGTATCGGCCGCGCGCCCCGCCTGGCTTGGGAAGTGGAGCTTGAACCACAGCCCGCCGAGGGCGTCCGCGCGGTCGGTCACGGCGCGCAGTCCGGCCCAGGGCACGCCGGCGTTGGCGGCGATCGCGCCGGCGGCGGCGGTCTCCATGTCGGCCACGCAGTCGCCCGCGAAGGCGCGCGCGAGTCGCGCCTTGCGCCACCAGGACAGCACCGGGCGATCGGCGGTCAGGAAGTAGCCCTCGGACCCGGGCGCCACCTCGCGCCACAGGCTGCGCAGGCGCTCGTCCGCGCGGCTCTCGCGTCCCTCGACGCGCGACAGGTCGGTCTGGACCGCACGTGTGCAGTGCACCAGCGCGCCCGGACCGAGGTGGGGCTTCAGTCCCCCGCACACGCCGACCACCAGCAGCCCGCGCGTCGCGCCCGCCGCGAGCAGTGCGCACGCGCCGCGCGCGGCGTTCACCTTGCCGACCCCGGCGACGACGGCCACCAGCGGCTGTCCGTGCAGCTCGAACTCGCGCACTTCCAGGCCCAACAGCGTGCGCCGCTCGTGCGGGAGCTCCGACAGCCCGCCCAACTCCTCGCGCAGCGCGCACAGCACGCCCAACGCGCCCGGGGATCGCTGGGTAGGTGAGGCCTCGCGCTGCACGCTGGCTATTGTGTCGCAACGGCGATGCGACGCACGGACCTGGTGTTCTTCCTCAGCGGCGTCGCCGCGCTGGTCTACGAGTCCGTCTGGGCGCGCCTCCTCGCCCGACTGCTCGGCAGCCACGCGCAGTCGACCGCGCTGGTGCTGGCGGTCTTCATGCTCGGTTTAGGTCTGGGCGCCTGGCTCGCCGCGCCGCTGGCGGCCCGCGTGCTCAGCCCCGGACGACTGTATGCCGCGCTCGAGCTGTTCATCGGCCTGTGGGCCAGCGCCGTGCCCTGGGCCGCGGGGGCCCTGGACCCGGTCGAAGGCCTGGGGCCGCGCCTGGGGCTGGCGAGCGCCTTCCTGCTCGCGCCGACCCTCGCCATGGGCGCCACGGCGCCCGTCATGGCGCGGCTGGTGCTGGCCGAGCGCCAGCGCCTGGGCGAGGCCACGGCGCGCTTCTACGGCGTCAACACCCTCGGCGCGTGCGTGGGCGCGCTGGCGAGCGTGGCGTTCTTCATGCCCGTGCTCGGACTGCACGGAGCGCTGTGGGGCGCCGCGGGGCTCACCGCGCTGTGCGCAGCACTCGGTCTGAGCCTCAGCGCGCCGCGCGTCGAAGCCCGCGAGCCGCTCGCGAGCGCTCCGCACAGCATCGACGCGCTGCCGCTCGTCTTCGCCGCCGCCTTCGGGACCGCCAGCCTCGCGCTCGAGGTGGTGATGACGCGCGTGTTGATCTCGGTCACCGGCGCGTCGGTGTACGCCTTCGCGCTGGTGCTCGCAGTCTTCCTGGGCGGCATCGCACTCGGCAGTTTCCAGGCGCGCGAGTGGCTCGCTTCGCGCGCGCGTTCGCTGGTCGTGCTCGAGCGCTGCGCCGTCGGGGCGTTGCTCGCCGCAGCGCTGGGCGTGGCGGCGTTGCGCTGGCAGTTGGATGAGCCCGACCTGTTCGCGGGGCTCGACAATCGGCTGCGGCCCGACGCCTCGCCGCTGGCGTTGTGGGCCTCGCACGCAATCGTCGCCGCGCTCGCCTTGCTCGGACCGGCGGTCGCGTTCGGCGCCGCGCTGCCCGCCTGCGCCGCGCTCGCGAGCGAACGCGCGCCCGGGCGAGCGAGCGAAGTGCTGCTGGGGCGCGTGTACCTCGCCAACACGCTTGGCGCGCTGAGCGGCGCGTTGTTCGCCGGCTTCGTTGGGCTCGAGCACCTGGGCCAGCGCGGCGCCTTCATCGCAGCGCTGGCGCCGCTCGCGCTGGTTGTGATCGTCGCGCAGCTCCGCACGCGAGCTCGACCGTGGCTGCGCCTGCTGTGCCTCGCGCCGCTCGCGTGGGCCGTCGCTCCCGCTGACCCGCCGCCCGGACGCACCGTGCTGTACTCCGCATCTGGACGCTCGGAGAACGTCTCGGTCGAGGACAACCTCGAAGCCGATGGCGAACTCGTGCGCGCCATCCGCATCAACGGCAAGGTCGAAGCGAGCACCGCGCCGGTCGACATGCGGCTGCAGCGCTTGCTCGCGTACATCCCCGGCCTGCTGCACGGCGAAGTCAGGAGCGCTGCGGTCATCGGACTCGGAGCGGGAACGACGTCGGGCGCATTGCTCGACCTGCCGCACATCGAGTCGGTCGACGTGTTCGAGCTCGAGCCGCGCGTCGCGGACGCGGCGCGCTTGTTCGCGCGCTGGAACGGCGGGGTCGTCGACGATCCGCGAGTGAGCTTGCGCTTCGTGGACGGACGTCACGCGCTCGCGCGCAGCGAGCGGCGCTACGACCTGATCACCTCCGATCCGGTGCACATCTGGACGCGCGGCTCGAGCGACCTGTACACGCTCGAGTACTTCCGCTCGATGTCGGCGCGCCTGGCGCCGCGCGGGATCGCCTCGCAGTGGCTCAGCCTGTACGAGCTGTCGACCGACGATCTCAAGGTGCTCTGCGCGAGCTGGTCCGGCGCGTTCGAGCATGTCGCGGCGTACCTGACCGCCTACGACCTCGCGCTGATCGGGGCCAACGAGCCGTGGGGCACGGAACTCGCGCTCGCGCCGCTGCCCGCGCCCCTGCCCGAGCGGCTGGCGGAGATCGGGATCCGCGGGGCGCACGAGCTGGCAGCGCTGGACGTCGCCGACAGCGCCGAATTGCGCGCGTGGATCGGCGCCACGCAGCCCATGCGCGACGTGCGGCCGGTGCTCGAGTTCCGCTCGCCGCTCAGTTTCCTGGCGGGCTACAGCGTGGACGTGCTGCGTTGGTCGGGACGGCCCGAAGTCGTCGAGCGCCTGCCTGTCGCCTCGCGCGAGTACGCGCACTGGGCGCGCAGCGCGCTGCATTCGTTCCTCGACGCCGTTCCCAGCGGTCGCAGCGCGGCCGCAGCGGCCTACGGGCAGACGCTGATCCGCCGCAGCGGCCTTGGAGCCCTGCCGAGCGACGGGTAGAACCTCTCCGCCCCACTCTCTCCCCCACGCCTCACCGTGCCGCTGCTCAAGAACAAAGCCCTGTCGATCGCCGTCACCGGCGCCACGGGATTCATCGGTCAGTACATGGTGCGCGGAATGATGCGCGCGGGGCATCGCGTGCGAGCGCTCGCGCGTGCGGGCCGCGAGAGCGTCGTCACCGAAGCCGCCAAGGGCGTCGCGGGCGCGCTCGAAGTGCACACCGGCGATTTGACGCGCTCCGACTCGCTCGCGGGCTTCCTGGGCGGCGTGGATCTGCTCATTCACCTGGCGAGCGCGCACGATCACCTCGGCGACGAGGAGATGCAGAAGGTCAACGTCCAGGGCACCACCAACCTGCTCGACGCGGCCAAGCGCGAGGCGAACAAGGACTTCCAGATCTGGGTCGTCTCGTCAGCCGTGATCGGCGCGCCGGTCTACAGCTACTACCGCGACTCCAAGCGCGTGCAGGAGAAGCTGATCCGCGGCTCGGGCATCGAGTGGGCCTCGTTCCGGCCGACCTTGGTGTACGGCGTCGGCGACTACCGCCACACCGCGCCGCTGCTGCGCAAGTGCGCGAGCAAGAGCGGGACGTTCTGGGTGCCGCACGACGGGCTCTCCAAGATCAACCCGGTGCATGTCGACGACGTGATCGACGCGGTGCTGCGCTACTTCACCTTCGAGCGCGGGATCGACTGCTGCTACGAGCTCGCCGGCCCCGGCGGCATCGCCTACAACGAGTTCGTCGACCTCACCATCAAGGCCACTGGCGGCGGGATCAAGCGTCGCAACATTTCGAAGAAGTGGGCCGACCGCGCGATCTTCTTGAAGGGCCTGTTCGTCGACAACACCGCCGACCGCCGCGCCAGCGCCTACTTCAACCTGCACCACGAGCACGACATCTCCAACGCCGTGTCGGAGCTCGGCTGGCAGCCGCGCACCTACGCCGAGGGCATCGCCCAAGTCGCGCAGGGCGACTGGTGGCGCGACGAGTCGAAATTGTGATCGTGTCTCCGCATCGCGAACCGGCGGCGAAGCATGACACGCAATGATGATCTGATCGGAGATCGCGTCAGGATCACGAAGCACTTCGAGCGCTACCCACTACCGAGTGCTGAGCTCATCGGACGCACTGGCCGGCGCATCGACTGGGAGACCGGTTCCGATGGTCACACCACGCACTGGCTCGTCGAGCCAGATGACAGTGCGACCTCCATCGAGCGGCCGGTTTGGGTCTGGGTGAGAAGCCTCACGGTGATCGATGGCGCTGTGCGCCAAGCCCCGACACCAGCCCCGCGGGCCAACGTTTCGGCCGGGGACCGGGCCGTGTCGTGTACGACGCAGCCTCCGACGGCGTGCGGCGATGCGAGCTCGCCGCCTGAAGCCTGCGCCGTGAATACAAGCGCGGACCGGCGCGCCATTTCGAAGGCGCTTCAGTTCCGCGTGTGGGGCCGTGATTCGTGGCACTGCCGCTATTGCCTGCGTCCGCTCTTCTTCGCTCCAACTCTGCGCGAGCTCGCAAGTCGCGCACCCGCGCACGGCTACTACCACCGCAACGGGCGGGACGGCGCCATGCTCCGTCTGCTCCAAATGAGCTGGGCCAGCGCGGACCACTTCGTGCCAGTCACTCACGGCGGGCAGAACACCGAGGAGAACCTCGTAGCGGCGTGCATGGAGTGCAACATCTCGCGAGGCGACGAACCCGCGTCGAGCAAGGCTCGCGCGCTCAAGTCTATTCCACCCGAACTCCGCGCGCTTCAGTGGGACGGCTTCGCCGCCGTCTACCCGACTCTCGTAGCCCAGCCCGATGAGTGGTGCAGGATCATCGCGCGCCACCTTCGATCCGAGCCGGACTGCCTGGACACCCAAGTCTGATCTTCCTGAACGGCAAGGGAGTACTGCGCCGACTCGAGTCCCTATCAGTCGTCATAGTTGCGCAGCTTGGCGAGCACGCCGTAGTCCTCGATGGTGCTCGTGTCGCCCTTGCTCTCGACGCCGGCGGCGATGTCGCGCAACAGGCGGCGCATGATCTTGCCGCTGCGCGTCTTGGGCAGCGCTTCTGTGAAGCGAATCTCGGCCGGGCGCGCGAGCTTGCCGATCTCGCGCGAGACGTGCTCGGCGAGTTCGGCCTTGAGTTCGGAGCCCGGCGTGTGCTGCGCGCCCACGGTCACGAAGGCGACGATGGCCTGGCCCGTCACGTCGTCGGGGCGGCCCACGACCGCGGCTTCGACCACTTTGGCGTGGCTCACGAGCGCGCTCTCGACCTCCATCGTCGACAGACGGTGGCCGCTGACGTTGAGTACGTCGTCGATGCGCCCCATCACCCAGTAGCAACCGTCCTCGTCGCGGCGCGCGCCGTCGCCCGCGAGGTAGCGGCCGGGGAACTTGGCCCAGTAGGCGCTCTTGAAGCGCTCGGGGTCCTTCCAGATGCCGCGCAGCATCGAAGGCCAGGGCTTCTTGATGACGAGATAGCCGCCTTGATTGGCGCCGAGTTCGTTGCCCTCTTCGTCGACGATCGCCACGTCGACGCCGAAGAACGGCCGCGTGCACGAGCCGGGCTTGGTGACCTGCACGCCCGGGAGCGGAGTGATCATGATCGCGCCGGTCTCGGTCTGCCACCAGGTGTCGACGATCGGGCAACGCTCGCCGCCGATCACGCGGTGGTACCACATCCAGGCCTCGGGATTGATCGGTTCGCCCACCGTGCCGAGCAGGCGCAGGCTCGACAGATCGAAGCGCGCGGGATGCTCGTCGCCCCAGCGCATGAAGGTGCGAATCGCCGTCGGCGCCGTGTAGAAGACCGTGACCTTGTGCTTCTCGACGATCTCCCAGAAGCGCCCCAGGTGCGGCGTGTTCGGCGCGCCCTCGTACATCACGATCGTCGCGCCGTTGGCGAGCGGCCCGTACACGATGTAGCTGTGTCCCGTGACCCAGCCGACGTCGGCCGTGCACCAATAAACGTCGTCGTCGCGCAGGTCGAACACGTAGCGCGTCGAGAGGTACGTGCCGACCATGTAGCCGCCGGTCGTGTGCATGATGCCCTTGGGCTTGCCGGTCGAGCCCGAGGTGTAGAGCAGGAACAGCAGGTCCTCGCTATCCATCGCTTCGGGCGCGCACTGCGTGCTCTGCCCGGCGCAGATCTCGTGGTACCACACGTCGCGGCCGGCCTGCATCTGCGCGCGACCGCCGATGCGGTGCACGACGACGACCTTGCGCACTTGCTTGAGGTCGCGCACGGCTTCGTCGACCTGGTGCTTGAGGTCGAGGATCGCGCCGCGTCGCCAGCTCGCATCCGCGGTGATCACGGCCGTGCAGTCGCCGTCGACGATGCGCTCGCGCAGCGCGGTCGAGCTGAAGCCGCCGAACACGACCGAGTGGGCCGCGCCGATGCGTGCGCAGGCCAGCATCGCGACCACGGCTTCGATGATCATCGGCATGTAGATCGCGACGCGGTCGCCGCGCTTGACGCCCTGCGCCTTGAGCGCGTTCGCGAAGCGGCACACCTCATCGAGCAGCTCGGAATAGGTCAGCGTGCGCGAGTCGCCCGGCTCGCCCTCCCACACCAGCGCGCGCTTGGCGCCTCGACCGGCGGCGACGTGCTGATCGAGCGCCACTGCGCTCGCGTTCAGCTTGCCGCCCACGAACCAGCGCGCGAACGGCGCGTGCGACCAGTCGAGCACCTGCGACCAGGGCCGGATCCAGGGCAACTCGGCCGCGACGCGCCCCCAGAACGTCGCCGGGTCGTCGATCGACTCGCGGTACATGCGCTGGTAGGTCACCTCGTTCGCCAGCCGCGCCTTCTCGCGGAACTCGGGGCTGGGCGGGAAGCGGCGGTTCTCGTGGAGGACGTTTTCGATCTGCGACATGGCGTGGCGTGGATGCTCCGTGGGCGCGCCAAGTTAGCGCCGCGGACCGACTTGTCGCGCCCGATCTACGCAGGAGAGCGCAGCCGAGGCCCGCGAGCGAGTGCGTAGAACAGGCGGCAGCGATAGCGGCGCACCGACGCCGCAGCCTCGCGCCGACCCCAGCCCCAGAGAGCCCCCATGCTCGAACTCATCCCCGGCCCGATCATCGCGATCGTGGCGACGCTCATCGGCGTGCTGCTGGCCGCCGACTTCCTGCTGCGGCCCGGACGCGCGCGCCAAGGCGCCGGCCCCGTGATGGCGGCCGTGGCCTTCATCGCGGTGCCCGGCCTGGTGCTCACCATCGGCGCCGAGCGGCACATCGGCATGTCGAAGAAGACCGAGTTCTGCCTCTCGTGCCACGAGATGCACCCGCACGGCTCGACGCTGCTGGACGCCGAGACGCTGGCGGGCAAGCACTTCGCCAATCGCTACGTGCCGCGCGAGCAGGCCTGCTACACCTGCCACACCGAGTACACGATGTACGGCGGCCTGTCGGCGAAGATGAAGGGCCTGCAGCACCTGCTCGTGCACTACAGCGGCGGTCCGGCCGATCCGATCAAGACCTACGACCCGTACAAGAACCGCGAGTGCCTGCACTGCCACGAGGGCGCCGCCTCGTTCGACGAAGCGATCGGCCACGGCGACGAGATCGAGTCCTTCCGCGCCGACACGGTCTCGTGCCTGGAGTGCCACAAGCCCGCGCACGGCGTCGAAGCGGGCGAAGTGACCAAGGCCTATCGCGGCGAGAAGCAGTTCGACCTGCCGCAGGTTGGAGCCAAGGACGGAGCCCACTGATGAGCGCCAAGAACCCCGCCACCCTGATCCGCCTCGGCGCGTTCAGCGTCATCGCCGGCGAGCTGATCGCCTTCGCCTCGCAGCTCGACGTCGGACCGACGCCCTTCGTCGTGTTCATCGTCGGCGGCGGCGTGCTCACCGTCGGCGGCGCGCTGCTGGCGCTGTACGGCGTGCTGCGCAGCCCCGCGGCCAGCGCCTGAGCGCGCACCGGTCCCGGATGGAGTCGCGGATCGCGCAGCCGCGCGATTTCTGCGACTTTGGTGCGTCGGAGAGCGCGTCGTGGCGTTCTCCGCTGCACCTTGGACCAAGCTCCCAACTCGCCCGCGCTCGAGCAGTTGCTGGCCGATTCGGCCTGGGCCTGGAGACTCGCGGCGCGTCTGACGCGCGATGCGGACTCGGCCGACGACGCGCTGCAAGAGCTCTGGCTCCGCGCGCTGCGGCGACCGCCCGAACTGAGCGGCGAGCCGCAGGCCGCTCGGCCATGGATCGCGGTCGCACTGCGCCGCATGGCCGAGACCGCAGCCCGCCGCTCCCGCGCGCGCCGCGAGCGCGATAACGCTGCCGCACGCGCTGAAGCCCAGCCGCCCGCCGAGCGCGCACTGGAGCTCGAGGCGCTGCGCCGAACTGTCGTCGACGCGGTGCTCGCGCTGCCCGACGCGTACCGCGACGTGGTGCTGCTCCACTACTTCGATGGCCTGTCGCTCGCGCAGATCGCGCGCCGCACGAACACACCGGCTTCGACCGTCCGCTCACAGCTCGCCCGCGCGCAGGCGCGGCTCCGCGAGCACCTCGGGCGCCGCCGCGACTTCGACGGGCGCAGTCCGCTCACCGCGCTCGCGGCAGCGATCCCGCGTTCGCCGACCTCCGCCTGGGGACTCTCGCTCGTGAAGCTCAAGCTCGCATCCGCTGCGGCGGCCGTGGCCGTGCTCGCCCTCGCCCTTCACTTCAGCGCTTCGAAGCCAGCGACGCCCGCTTCCGCATCTGTGGCCGCAATGCCCACAGTCGAGATGCCCAGCTCGACGGCAACGCCGCACGAGAGCGCTGCGCTGCGCGCCGATCCCCAGACCGCCCGCGCCGAGTCGCGCCCCGCTGTAGCCGCGGACCCTGCACGTGCAACGATTCGGGTCGTGCGCGCCGGAGACTTTGCGCCGCTCGAAGGCGCCGAGGTGCGCTGGATCGAGGGCGACGAACTCCGAAGCGAGGCGCTGTTGATCGAATTGCGCGACGACCAGCTCGAGCAACGCATCGCAGCCTCCGACCGCTCCGCGCGAAGTGACGCGCAGGGACTGGCGCACGTGCCGGCGCCGAACGCCCGACGGTACGTGTGGGCGCGGTGGAACGAGCTGTGGGGCTGCGCGTGGGCCCACGCGGACATGGACGCCACCCTCGAGGTGGTGCTCGCACCCGACGCACCTCTGGAGGTCGAAGTGCTCGACGCCGCGGGTCGCCCGGCCGAAGGCGTGGAGGTGCTGATCGCTCGCGCCGGTCGCTCCCAGCACGAGCTTCGCGCCGCGACCGTGGCGGCGAACGGAATCGCGCACGTGCCCCACGCGCTCGCCAAGCTGTGCGGCGGCGAGCCGAGCGGAACACTCTTCGTTCGCGCAGTGACGAGCCACCCGCAGCCGCCGCAGGTGCTGGTCCCGGCGGCGCCGTGGCCGCGACACGCGATCCGACTCACGCTGCCCGTTGGCGGCGCAGTGGAAGTCCGAACCGT
Source organism: Planctomycetaceae bacterium (assembly GCA_011525785.1). Classification (GTDB taxonomy): domain Bacteria; phylum Planctomycetota; class UBA1135; order UBA1135; genus WYBT01. The sequence goes on along the minus strand of WYBT01000052.1, from coordinate 44,856 downwards.
CGACGGAGAAGGCAAGCCGCTTTCGACGCCGGCGTCCGTGATGCTCTCGGCCTTCGTCGACAGGCGCTCCGCCGCGCCGCGCCGCGCGCTGTCGAGCAACGGCGCGGCGCTGTTCGAGCACGTGCCGCTCAACTGCACGTTGAGTGTGCACGCGCTTCCGAACGATCTCACGGGCCGTTGGGGCGGCGGGAGCACCGCGTGCGCCGGCCCGACGCGCGCGGGTGAGCGCGTGATCGTCGAGTGTCCGGTCGTGAACTCCCACCCGCTCATCACGGGGCGCGCGCTGGACGCGAACGGCGAGCCGCTCGCGCGCACGCTCCTGCACGTCGATGTCCGCACCGCCGTCGATCGAGCCGTCGACGGCGCTCCGCAGACGTGCGAGACCGACGACGAGGGCCGTTTCGCGTTCTCGGCGCGGATCGACCCGAACGAGCGGCGCCCCGCCGCCGTGCTGCTGCGCGCGAGGGAGCTTCAGCTCGAGGCAGCGCGCAACGTCACACATCCGGAGCGAGGCGCTGCGGTAGAGCTCGGCGATGTGAGGCTCGCCCAACCTGAAGTGCTGGCCTCAGGCCGCGTCGTCGCGTCGAACGGCGCCCCCATCGCCGGCGCCATGGTGCAACTGCACTACCCGAACCAACCTGCGCAGAGCAGCTTCAGTGCGCCCTTGGGATACGCGGGCCCGGATGGGGCTGCAGACGAGCTGCGGGTCTGCACCAGCGACTCCAGCGGCCGGTTCGAGCTCCGTGCGGAGGTTGCACGTGGGCCCATCGCGATCCGTGCGAACGCCGAGGGCTACGTGTGGAACGACCCTGTGGCGATCGAGTCCGGCGCTCGCGACGTGGAGCTCGTGCTCGAGCCGCTCACCGTGATCCGCGGACGAGTCGTCGGCGCCAGCGGCGTGGTCCTGGAACGCCTGCGAGCCCACGGCGCCAACACATCAGCGCAGTTGGACGAGCACGGCCGCTTCGCGCTGCAGTCGAGCGGCACAGCCATCGACTCGGTGTGCATCGTCGGCCCCGAGTCCGGCGATCCGCTGGTCTGCGTAAGCGCTTTGAGCGGTCCCTCGGATCCACGGCTGGAACGAATCGCCCTCGGCGATCCGCCGCGCTTGATCGAGCTGCGACTCGTCGACACCAAGGGCCTTGCGGTGCAGCGCGCGAGCGTGAAGTGGACTGGTGCGGGCGCGCGCCGCGGCGAACTCACCGACGTGACGGGCTGCGCGTTGATCGTTTCGCGCTCCAGCGAAGTCGACGTGACCGTGACCGCGCCCGGCATGCACGAGGCACGCTTCGCGGGCGTGCGCGACGCGGACGTACTGACGCTCCGCCCGCTGCCGAAGTTGAGGCTCACCGTGCCCGAGCATTTGCCCGCCGCTTCACGCCAGCGCCCGTACTCAGTCAAGGCCGTTTCGGCGTCGGGTGGCGCGCCGCGCACCGTTCGCATCGAAGCGGGGCGTGAGGCGACGCTGGATTTGCCCAGCAGCGGCCCGTGGACGGTCGATTGGTTCGTAGCGAGCGGCGCCGCCGTGCTCCACAGCGTCGCGCTCGAGGTCGACGATCAGAGGGACGAGGCCGTTCAGCTCACGCTCGAAGTCGACGCGGCAAAGCTCGAGCGCGTCTGGGCCGAGCTCGAGTCGCGGCGCGCGAAGTGACCGCAGGGCTGAGCTTGGTCGCGACGTCGAGTCGCAGCTCTCAGCTCAAAGCACCTGCGCGCGCGCCTGCACGAACGAATAGAAGAACACCGCGTTGGGGTTGTGCGCGACCTCTTCGAGTTCGCGCTTCATGCCCGCCACGGTCTCGGCCGAGACCTTGCCCGCCTTGGCGAGCCCGGGCGCGCCCGACAGCAGCAGTTCCGTCCAGTACGCGATGAACTCGGCGCGTTCGCCGGGAAAACGGTTGTCGAGGTGGATCGGCTTCACGTCGACCTCGATGTCGCGGTAGCCGACCGCCTGCAGCAGATTGCCGAGCTTCGCGCCGACGAACGGATCGCCGCCGAGCTCGAGCTGGTGGTCGTTGAACGCCATCCAGTAAGCGAGCGTGTGCGGGCTGTAGGGCTCGAGGAAGAAGGTCGCGTTGAGCACCTCGGTGACGACGAGCGGCGAGCCGGGGCGCAGCACGCGACGCGCTTCGGAGAGAACGAGCAGCGGATCGGGCACGTGCTCGAGGATCCAGCACAGGAAGGCCGAGTCGAAGCTGTCGGCGGCGAACTTGAGCTGGCCCGCGTCGCCCTGCACGAACTGCGCGCGGCCCTTGGCCCAGGGCAAGCTGCGCAGGTGCTTGCGCGCGCGCTCGAGTTGCTCGGCGGACGCGTCGACGCCGGTGATGTGCAGGTCCGGGTGCCGCCGCAAGAGGATGTCGGTCTGCGCGCCGACGCCGCAGCCGATCTCGATCAGGTTCTTGGCGCGCCGCAGCGGCAGCCCCTCGTGCACGCGGTGCTCGAGGAAGCGCGCCTGGTGGTACAGGCGATCTTGCTCGTCGCGCGTGAAGCCGTGCAGGTAGCCGGTCGTGGACTTCTGAGTGCTCTTGCGCGCGGACTTCGTGGTCATGGACACAGGAGTACCGTGGCGAAGCTCTTTTTTCACGCTGGCCGCCGCGTGAGCGGTGATATCCCCATCGCGCGACCCAGGCGGCCAGAGCGCCCTGGCGCGGCGCTCTACAGCTAGCTTGCAGCAGGTGTCTTTCCCCCCACGGCCCGTTGACGAGGCGTTGAAGTGCAAATGGTGAGTCTGCTCCTGTCGGTCGTGCTGCTCGCGGCAACCCTCGTACCTGGAGACCCGGTCGAGCTGGGCAAGACCTACGCGGACGCGATCGAGCGGCTGAACGCGCAGCACGCGGCGAAACCGCGCGGGGGCGAGGACGAACTCGGCGGCAAGCTGCCCGAACCTGCACGGCGCGCGTTCGATGAACTGCTCGCGACCGCGCCGAGCGAGCGCAACCGCGAGGCCCTCGCGAGCGCGCTGACCGTCGCTGCGAATGCCGCCGCCGACCTCGATCTGGAGCGCGACTTCGAGGCCGCCAGCGCGCGGTTGGAGCAAGTCGACGCGAAGTCAGCGAAGGCGCTGGGCGTGCTCGTTTCGCGGCCGCGCTTCGTGGTGCGCGGCGCCGGCGGGCTCGAGCGCGAGTACTGCGAGCGGTTCGCGGATGTGTTCGAGGCCGTGCTCGGCGGCTACGACGAGCTCTTCGGCTTCGACGAGTTCAGCAAGCTGCCCGGCAAGAAGCTGCGCGTGCTCGTCCACCTCGAAGCGAAGATCGAGAGGCCGCCGCACTTTGCGCCGCAGTTCCCCTACCACTCGCAGATCGACTTCCCCGTCGCCGACGCGAGCGCGTTCACGTCGCCGACTGGGGACGGCAAGTTCCTGTTCTATGGGCTGTGCCACGAGCTGGGCCACGTGATTGCGATGTGGGGCGACCGCGCGAACGAGGAGGATCGGCACACCTGGGCGCACTACACCGGTGTCGCGGTCGTCGAGCACCTCTCGCGCGATCCCAAGCACGCCAAGCTGCTCGAGGGCCTGCGCGACGTGAAGTGGCGTTCGCTCGAGAAGGAGCGCGCCGAAGCGGCCGCCGTCGAGCCGGGCACGCAGTCGAAGGAGTCGTTCATGGCGCTGTGGATCGCACTGCACGACTCGGTGGGCCCCAAAGCTATCGGCGACGCGCTCGATCTGCTCGACAAGGAAGACAAGCGCTTGCGCGTCAACCGCGTGCGCTACTACGAGCTCGCGCAGCTCGAACGCGCGCTGCTGACGGTCGTCAAGGACGACAAGCTGCGCAAGCGCGTCAAGGAGCTGCTGAAGTAGCTCCGTGCGCCCGCTCCGCCGTCACGCTGGTCGCCGCGCGTCGGACGCTCGCGACCAGCGCTGCGGAAGGCGCCTGGCGTCGCGCTGGCGTCGGAGTTCACTGCCAGTCGGGCGTGCGGCGCTCCTGCGGAGCAGGCACCGTGTGTCGGTAATTGCCGCGCCAGTCGTAGGTGGCGAACTGAAGGCTCGAGCACTCCAAGCGCCCGCGCAGAACCCCATCGTTCACGAGGCGGACTTGCTCGAGCTCAGCGTCGTACTCGAGCGCGAACTCGGTCCAGCGGTGCTCTTCGTGACCGACGTAGCACCAGCCCCAGTCCTCGCCCGGCTCGCGCATCCAGAGCGCCACCGTGTAGGGCTCGAACGGCTGGAGGTTCCAGCGCTGCGAGAGCACGACTTCGACTCCCGACGACGTCGTCACGCGTCCGAGCACGCCGTCGCCGCCCGGACCGTGCGCGATGAAGCTCGCGCGAAGCGTGAAGAGCAGCGCGAGCACGCTCAAGCTGCCGACGATGACCAGATCACGCCGGACGTAGCGCATGCACCATCCGCCCCGCACTGAGTCGCGCGATGCGTCGCCGCTGCATGCGATGCAGCAGCACCCAGCGGGCCTTCAGGCCCCACCACGCCAGAGCACGTCGTGACCCGCGCACCGACCGCAGGCGGCGGGCGCGCGCGAGGATCGCGGAAACGCGGGCGCCGTCGTCTCCGGCATCGAACTCAGACTTGGCCAAGAAGTGCGGCACGAAATCGCACCGCTCACGCCCGCTTGCGGAACAGCGTGAAGTAGCGCGCGACCTTGCCCGCCAAGCGCAGCGGGCTCTTGAGCTCGCGCGCGAGGCGGTGCGGGCGGCGGTAGAAGCGCCGGTAGGCCTCGCGGATCTTCGCTTCGATCTGCGCCGCGCTCATGTGCTCGTTGCCTTCGAGCGCCTGGAAGCCGGTCATGGTCGCGTAGTCGAAGTCGCGCTCGCCCTTGAGCATCTTGTAGAGCGGCGTGCCCGGGTAGGCGGTCACCGCGCAGAACTGCACCTGGTCGGGATCGCAGCGCTCGACGAGTTCGAGCGTCTCGTCCGCCATCGCCTCGGTCTCCTCGGGGAAGCCGATCATGCAGAAGGCGCGCGTCTCGATGCCGACCTCGCGCGCGTCCTTGAAGACCTGCACGGCCTGCGCCTTGTCCAGCAGCTTCGAGCCGCAGTGCTTCTTTTGGATCTCGGCGTTGCCCGACTCGACGCCCAGCGAGATGTGCACGCAGCCCGCCTTGGCCATCTTCTCGAGCAGCGGGCGGTCAAGCACCTTCACGGCGGTTTCGCATTGCCACTCGAGCTCCAGCTTCTCGGCGATCATCCCGTCGCAGATCGCGTGGATGCGGTCCTTGCGCGTGGTGAAGATCGGATCGCGGAACACGACGTGTCCGATGCCGAACTTGCGCCGGATCTCGATCAGCTCGGCGAGCACGTTCTCGGGCGAGCGGAAGCGGAAGCGCAGGCCCTGCGCGAGCGTATAGCCGCAGAACGAGCAGTCGAGCGGGCAGCCGCGCGAGCTCTTGAGCGTCGTGATCGCGCCGTCGACGCCGGGGAAGCGGTACGCGGCGTTGTCGAGCAGGTGGCGCGCGGGCAGCGGCAGCTCGTCGAGGTTCTTGATCTTCTCGCGCTCGGGCTCGTGGACGATCTCGCCGTCCGCGCGCTTCCAGGAGATGCCTTCGACGCCCGCGAAGCTCTCCCGCGCCGACACGCGCCGCACAAGATCGCGCACCGTGTATTCGGGCTCGCCGCGCACGACGCAGTCGACGTTGTCCTGCGTGAAGATCTCGCCGGGCGTGAACGTCACCTGGCTGCCGAGGATCGCGACGGGGATCTTCAGCTTCGCGCGCAGCTCGCGCGCCAGCGCCAGATCGCGGTCGAGCGAGGTGCTCGAGCTGTCGAGTGCGATGAATTGCGGCGAGCGCGCGACCACGGCCGCGACGGTCTCTTCCGGTCCGTGCCCGGCCGCGTCACTGTCGTGGATCGCGACCTCGTGGCCCTCGGCCTCGAGCACGCTGGCCACGTGCGCCAGCTCGATCGGCGGGTACAAGAGCCCCGGGTTGACCGCCATGCCAAAGCCTCCCATCAGCCCGCGGCTGACGCGGAACTCCGGCGGGCTGGGCGGCGAGATGAGGACGATCTTCACGGGTGAGGGGCAGGCAGCGCCAAGTCCTTCTCGACCGCGCCACGTCTGCCATCGGAGTCTACTCGCGCAGCTGCGGACCGCCCAGGACGGCGCCTCTCGCCTTTCCAGCGACAGTTCGCGCTCGTAGACGCACGCGGAGTTCGCCGCAGCAGGGCACGAGACACTATCCGCAACGGCCGCGAGCACCTGCTCGACGGGGGCCGACACGCCGCCCCCCAGCGGCGCCGACGGCGCGGACGCGAGCGAGCGCCGCGACCGCCGCGTCCAGCTTGGAGCGCGCGGCCCGCGGCACGCCGAAGCAGCACTGGTCCGACCGGTATCCGCAACTTCTCGGCGCGGCCGCGGGCTCACCGATCTCGCCGCGGCTCGAAGTTCCTTCGCGCCGCGCGCCGCTGCCAGCCCAGGGCGAGTTCAAAGCGCTGCGGCGGCAATCGGTCACTTCAAGCCAACCTCCAACATGGACACGGACAACATGCACAACCTCCATTCTCTCGCGGCGCCGTTCGCACTCGGCGCCACCTTGGCCGCATTGGCGGCTTTCACTCCGGCGCTCCCCCACAGCGAACCGCTCTCCCAGCTCGCCCAGAGCGCTGCGAACACGAGCGTCGTGGAACTCGAGTCCACGCAGGCGGCGCCCGCTGCTCCTGGACAGCTCGAGATCAGCGCGCACGGGGAACTGCTCGCGCAGCAACCCATCGACGACTTCGGCTTGCCCGATCCCATCTACTTCTTCAAGACCGGCTGTCCGGACCTCTTGCAGCTGAAGAACTGGACCGAGTGCACGCTGTACTTCATCACCTTCCTCGACTGTGACGGCGATGGAGTGGTCGACTCCTTCGAAGAGCACTTCGCACCGCCGGGTTGGACGCTGGAGATCAAGCCCAAGCACGAGTGCGACATCCTCTACTGGGGCTTGTTCGACATCATCCCGTGGGGCGACTGCGAGCCGGGCTGGGTGCAGGACGGCGCGTACCCCTGCCTGGTCCACTTCATCTAGTCGACCGTTGCGCGGGCCCGGGGCGGCGGACGGCGCGGTCCGCCGCCTTCGGGTCCGAGCTGCGTCGAGGCGCATCTCGGCGCCGAGGTGGAGCCGATCTTCACGAGTAGTCCGCGAGCTCGCTGTCCCACGCGCGAGAACACTCGCGGCGCCACTCGCTGTCTCGAGTCACTCGCTGTTCGTTCAACTCCGACGCTACAGTTCGCTCTCGCAACTGCAGTTCGAAAGGAGAGCGAACTCGTGAGTGAAGTCGAGCCCCCCCACTCGGCGGCGGAATCCGTTTTTGTCGACTGGCTCGTGCGCCGCGGGTCCGCCAGCGACGAGTCGATCGAGCGCCTGCTCGAGCGCCATCCCGCGCTCGCCGGCGAGCTCGAGCGCATGCACCGCGACTGGCTCGACTTCGAGCCGCTGGTGCGCGGCATGGTGCCGGGCACGCTGGTCGAAGCAACGGGCTGGACGCTGCCGGGCGCCGGCGGCGCTGGCGCGAGTGAACCGAGCGCCATCGCAGCGCTCGAACGCCTGGGCGTCGACGCGCAGGAGCACGAGCGCTACCACTTCCTCGCGCTGCTCGGCCGCGGCGGCGGCGGGATGGTGTTCAAGGTCTGGGACCGCCGGCTGCGCCGCCGGCTGGCGCTGAAGTTCGTCCACGCGCGCTCCACGGCGCCGAACCGCTCAGACTCGCCCGGGTTCGACGCGCGTGCGCTGCGCCGTTTCGTCAACGAAGCGCGCGTGGCGAGCCAGCTCGCGCACCCGGGAATCGTGCCCGTGCACGACGTCGGCGCGGACAGCGAGGGTCGCGCCTACTACACGATGAAGCTGGTCGAAGGCGTGAGCCTGCTCGAGGCCTTCGCCCGCCACCGCGCCGGCGACCGCGAGTGGACCCTCGCGCGCCTGGTCGAGGCGCTCGCGCGCGTGTGCGACACGATGGCCTACGCCCACGCGCGCGGCGTGCTGCACCGCGACCTCAAGTCCGCCAACGTGATGATCGGGCCCTACGGCGAGGTCTACGTCGTCGATTGGGGCCTGGCGCGCGTGCTCGAGACTGCGCCTGAGCCGGTCGACGCGGCGTCGGACCCCTGGTCGCAATGGCTCGGCGAACTCGCGCCGGGCGCGGGTGCATCGAGCGACACTCCGCCGGGACACAGCGCCGATGGCGATGTGCTCGGAACGCCGGGCTACATGGCGCCCGAGCAAGCGCGCGGCGAGCTCTCCGCTGTCGGGCCGCGCACGGACGTGTACGCCGTCGGAGCGATGCTCTATGAGCTGCTCGCGGGGCGCGCGCCGTACAGCGAGGAGCTCAAGGGCACGCCGCCGTCCGATTGGCTCGAGCGAATCCGGACGAGCGCTCCGACGCCGCTCGAACGCGCGGCGCCCAAGGCCTACCCCGAACTCGCGGCGATCTGCGAGAAGGCCATGGAGCACGACAGCGCGCGCCGCTACGAGTCGATGCGCGAGCTGGCGGCGGAGCTGCGCGCGTTTCTGGACGGGCGCGTGGTGCAGGCTCACGACATCGGCGCGTGGGCGCATGTTGCCAAGTGGGTGCGGCGCAATCGGGCGTTGGCTGGGGCGCTGGCGGCGCTGGTTGTGGCGTTGATTGCGGGTGGTTCGATCGTCGGAGCGAAGAACATCGAACTGTCCAACGCGGAAGCGACGATCCTTGGGCGAAACCGAGAGCTCGAGGAGCGCACGCGCGAAGCACAGCTCGCCGCTCAGACAGCGGAGGAACGGCGCGCGGAGGCCGAGCGCGAACGCGAGGCGACGCGAGCAGCGCTCGAGCGAGTTGAAGACAGCGAGAGCCGGACGCAACAGGTCGTGGAGTTTCAACACGGCATGTTTCGCGGGCTGGAGCTGGCGCGTTTCGGGCGGGCGATGGACCAAGCCCTGATGACGAACCTGCGCGGGCTCGATGCGACAGTGCGACCGTCCGATGAGCGACTGCAACTGGTAGAGGATGCACTCGGACTGTCCAACGATGCCGATGTCGCGCGAACGGTGCTCGAGCAACAAATGTTCGAGCCGGTGCTCCAGCGCACTTTCGCCGAGTTCACTAGCCAGCCCGAGCTCGCGGCGAGGCTCCAGCTCCGACTCGCTCGCGTGTGGAACGAGTTGAACTTGTATTCCATCGCCGAACGCGCGGCTCGCGCGGCGCTGGCGACGCGACTCGACATTCATGGCGCCGAGCACGATGAAGTGGCCTACGCGCAATCGATCCTGGGCGCGGTTCTGACCGAGTTGGAGCGCAACGAGGAGGCCAGCGACATGCTCGAGCAGGCGTTGGAGCAGTTCGAGCGGACGCGCGGTGTCGACGACACCGACCTCGCAGTTGCGCGGGGAAGTCTCTCGAACCTGCGCCTGCGGCAGCGCCGCTACCGCGAAGCGGAAGAACTGGCGCTAGCGGCGCTGCAGTCGTTGGAGCGAGCCCGTGGTCCTGACCACATCGACACCACGGCAGTCGCAGCCAACTACGCCTTCGCCCTTCGCGTGCAGGGAAGGCTGAGCGAAGCGGAGCCGGTGAACCGCAGGGTGCTCGAGCGGCGCGAGCGTCACTTGGGTGAGAGCGACCCAAAGACGCTGCAGGCGCTGAACAACCTCGGGATCCTGCTCAAGGACATGGGCCGCCTGAACGAGGCGGTCGATGTGTACCGACGCGCGCTCGAAGGCTGGAGCCGCACCGTCGGGGAGCACGACCCGCGCACGGTCATGACTCGCAACAACCTCGCCTCCGCGCTGCACGACCTCCGTCAGCTCGACGAGGCGCTCGAGCTGTACAACAAGTCACTCGAAAGCGCTAAGCGCATGGGCGCCAACGGGATGTCGCTCGCACTGCGCCTGTTGGGCAACATCGGACTGCTCCACAAACACGCCGGGCGGCTGGAGCAGGCTGAAGAGCGATACCGCGAAGTCATCAAGCTCGCCACGGAGGCCTTCGGCCCCACGGATCAGCGTGCGCTGAGTTCGCGCCACAACCTCGCCATGCTGCACGCCGCGCGCAAGCAGTACGACGATGCGATCGCGCTCATGGAGGAATTGCTCGCCCAGCTCGAAGACATGGGCGCCGGCGAAACTCGCGAAGCCACCGACTCACGCAGTGCGCTGGCGGGCATCCTGTCGGACGCGGGCCGGGTCGACGAATCCGTAGCGATGTACGAACGCGTGATCGAGTGGCGCAGCGCGACGCTCGGCGAGCGCAACCTCGCGACGTGCCTGGCGGCCGCGCGTCTCGCTCAGGTGCTCACGCAGAAGGAGGACTTCGCGCGCGCCGTCGAGTTGTTCGGGCCCGCTCTCGAGGTGATGCGCAAGGAGTACGGCCGCACGCACGAGTACGTGATCCATCCGGCGATGACCTACGCACGCGCTCTGGAGGGCCTGGGCGAGTTCGAGGCCGCCGAGCACGCGCTGCGCGAACTCGAGCAGGACTTCGAGCGCGCGACGCCGCCCTCGCCGGGCCAGGCGCGCGGCGTGCGCGGCGAGCGCCGCGAGCTGTTGCGACGTTGGCAGAAGGTCGCGCCGAGCGAGGCCCGCACCCGCGAGCTCGAACAGCTCGACGCTCTGCTCGGGTCGCGCTGAGCGCTGCCCTACTCGCGACGCAGCGCGCCGCCCAGGTTCGCAGCCTCGCGCTCGACGCGCTCGAGGAACTTCTTCACGTCCTGATCGGTCAGCGTGCGATCGCTCGCGCGCAGCACGACGTGCCAGGCGAGCGACTTGCGGCCCTCGCCGACGTTGGGCCCGCGGTAGAGGTCGAACAGCTCGAGCCCGGCGACGAGGCCCTTGCCGCAGCGCTCGATGGCGGCCGTCGCGTCCGCCGCAGCGCGCTCCTCGGGGAGCGCGAGCGCGACGTCGACGAGCGTGTCGGGGAACTGCGGGAGCGGCTGGTAGAGCTTGGAGCGCTGGGCAGCGCCGAGCAACGCGTCGATCGACAGGCGCGCGAGCGCGGCGTCGCTCTCGAGTTCGCCCGACAATCCCAGCGCGCGCGCCAGCCCCGGCTCGAGCGGCGCGATCTCGCCCACGAGCACCTCGCCGATGCGCAGCTCGGCGCAGCGGCCGGGATTGGCCCAGCTCGGCGCGGCGTCGCACTTGCGCCACGCGCCGGCTTCGAGGCCGAGCGCGCGCACGACGTCCTCGACCACGCCCTTGAGGCGCGCGAGCGAGTTGTGGTCGAAGCGCGCGTCCTTCTTCGCCGGCGCGGCGCACAGCGCGAGCGCAACTTCGTGCACTTCGAGCGGCTCGTGGCCTTCGCTGGGCACGTAGCCCTTGCCGACTTCGAAGAGCGCGACGCTCGCGCTGCGGCGACGGTTGGACTCGAGGACGGCGAGCACGCTCGGCATCACGCTCCGCCGTACGCGGGAGAACCCTTCGGCGATCGAGTTTTGGACCGTGACGTGCGGCGTGGCGGCGAGCCCGAGCTTGTCGAGCAGGCCGTCGTGCACGAACGAGTAGCTCACGAGCTGGTGGAAGTGCGCGGCGAGCGCGAGGCGGTCTTCGACACGGCGCACGAGCATGCGGCGCTTCCAGCCGTCGTCACGCGGCGGCGGCGCGAGCGCGCCTTCGAGTTCGCGCTCAGGGATGTTGCCGTAGCGGTGGATGCGCCCGACCTCTTCGACGAGGTCTTGTTCGAGCGTGATGTCCTTGGTGCCGCGGAACGAGGGCACGAGCACCACGCACGCGCCGTTCGCGTTGGCTTCGATGCCAAACTCCAGGCGCTGAAGGATGTCGATGATGCCCTCATCGCTGAGGTCTGCGCCGAGCATCGCGCGCACGCGCTCGAAGCGCATCGGGACGCGGCGGGCGGTGCTCTTCCAATCGCCGACATCCGTGGGCGTCCCCACCACGCGCACCTCGGGTTGCTCCGTGCGCAGCAGGTGAACCAGATGCCGGGCCGCGAGCGGCGCCAATTCGGGATCGAGGGACTTCTCGAAGCGAGCCGAAGAATCGGTGCGCAGCCCAAGCCGCGTCGACGTGCGGCGCACGACAGTCGGATGGAAGGTCGCGACCTCGAGCACGAGTTGCGACGTGTCGCCTTCGACCTTGCTCGACTCTCCCCCCATCACGCCGGCGAGCGCCACCGGCGCGTCGCCCGAGCAAATCAGCATGTCGCTGGGCTCGAGCTTGCGCTCGGCGCCATCCAGCGTCTTCATCGACTCGCCCGCGCGCGCCATGCGCACCGCGATGCCGTCCGCGCTGAGGCGCCGGCGGTCGAACAGGTGGTTGGGCTGGCCGAGGTCGAGCATCACGAAGTTCGACAGGTCGACCAGCAGATCGATCGGCCGCTGGCCGACTGCGAGCAGGAGGCGCTTGAGCCACAGCGGGCTCTTCTCGGCGCGCGCGCCGTGCAGCGCCAGCGCGATGTAGCGCGAGCAGTTCGGCGTCTCGATGCGCACGGCGATCTCGCCGGTCTTGCCCGCACTCCACGACGCGCTCGCCGCTTCCAGCGGCTTCAGCGAACGGCGCAGGATCGCCGCGAGTTCACGCGCGATGCCGCGATGGCCCCACAGGTCCGGGCGGTGCGTGAGCGACTTGTTGTCGATCTCGATCACCCAATCCTGTGCGCCGAGCGCGGCGGCGACCTTGTCCCCCACGCGCAGCTCGAGCGGCAATTCCCAGATGCCGTTGTGTTCTTCGCCCAGCCCGAGTTCGCGCTCAGAGCAGATCATCCCGTTCGACTCGACGCCGCGGATCTTGCTCTTCTTGATCTTGAAGTCGCCCGGCAGCGTCACGCCGCTCGTCGCGACCGCGACCTTGAGCCCCGCGCGAACGTTGGGCGCGCCGCACACGATCTGAAGCGGCTCGCCTTGGCCGACATCGACCGTGCAGACCGACAGCTTGTCGGCGTCAGGGTGCTTGTCGCGCTCGACGACGTGTCCGACCGTGACGTCGCCCAGGTGCGGCAAAAAAGCGTGCACGCCTTCGACCTCGGCGGTCGAAAGCGTGAGTTCGCGCGCGACGTCGTGCGCGCTGACGCCCGAGAGGTCGACGTGGCGGGTGAGCCAGGAGTAGCTGATCTTCATGGCGGGTGCGGCTCCTCTAGAACTGCGACACGAAGCGCACGTCGCCGCCGAGCAGGTGGCGAATGTCGTCGATCGAGTAGCGCAACATCACCAGGCGCGAGAGGCCCAGGCCGAAGGCGAAGCCCGTCCACTGCTCGGGGTCGATGCCGCCGGCGCGCAGGACGTTGGGATGCACCATTCCGCACGGCAGCAGCTCGATCCAGGTCGAGCGCTTGCACACCGAGCAACCGTCCTTGCAGAACGGACAGCGCGCGTCGAGCTCGAAGCCCGGCTCGACGAACGGGAAGTAGCCCGGCCGCAGACGGATCTCGATCTCGCGCCCGAAGATGCCGCGCAGCAGCGTCTTCATCGCGCCGATCAGGTGGCCGACGCTGATGCCCTTGCCGACGACCAGGCCCTCCATCTGATGGAAGGTGTGCTCGTGGCTCGCGTCGACGGACTCGTTGCGGAACACCTTGCCCGGCACGATCGCGCGGAAGGGCGGCTTCAAGCGCTTCATCGCGCGCACCTGCACTGGCGAAGTGTGCGTGCGCATCACCAGGCGCGGCGCGCCCGGCGGCGTCGCCACCCAGAACGTGTCCATCGTCTCGCGCGCCGGATGATCGGGCTGGATGTTGAGCGCGTCGAAGTTGAACTCCTCGGTCTCGACTTCGGGGCCGTCGAGCACGGTCCAGCCCATGGAGGTGAACAGGTCCTCGAGTTCGCGCGTCACCGCGACGATCGGGTGCAGCGCGCCGCGCTCGACGCGCGCGGCCGGGAGCGTGGCGTCGAAGTCGGAGGCCTTGCGCTCGGCCTCGAGCGCAGCCTGCGCGGCTCGTTCCGCCTGCGCCGCGAGTTCGGCCTCGGCAAGCTTCTTCAGCTCGTTCGAGGTGGCGCCGACCAAGCCGCGACTCGGCCCGGGAATCGCACGCATCGCGCCGAGCGGCGCCGCAGCGGCCTCCAACGCGCTGGCCGCGTTCAACTGCTCGTCGGAGAGCGCGGCGAACGACTCCAGGCGCGCGAGCAAGGCGTCGAGCTCAGGCGAACGAGGCGCGGCGCGCAGCGGCTCGGCGATGCGCGCGAGCAATTCGCGGGCGCGGGCGGGTGCGTAGGTCATGGCGACGAATGGCGAACAGGCTTGGAAACGCAAACGGCCCGGAAGACCGGGCCGCGCGGGACGCTGCGCGCGGGAGGCGCAGCGTGAACGAAGAATCGACTCAGGCGCGATCGGGTCGAGCGCTCGTCGAATCAAGCACTCCCCGAATCACCCCCGGCCGAGATCAAGCGCTGGCGGCGACAGCCTTGGCGCGCGCGCCCTTGGCCTCGCCGACGAGCTTGTCGAACGCGATGGGATCGTGGATCGCGATCTCGGCCAGTTGCTTGCGGTTCAGCGTGATGCCGGCCTTGTTCAGGCCGTCGATGAACTGCGAGTAGTTGTAGTCGCGCATCTCGCAAGCCGCCGAGATGCGTGTGATCCACAGCGCGCGGTAGTCGCGCTTCTTGAGCCGGCGGTGCGCGGTCGAGTACGTCCAGGCGCGAACCAGGGACTCGGAAACCGTGCGCCACAGGCGGCTGCGCCCACCCCAGTAGCCCTTGGCGAGCTTGAGACGGCGATTTTTCTTTTGGCGGCTGGGTGCGCCGTAGGTTGAACGGACCATCGATCAATCCTTCGCGGTGACTTGGACTTGTTCTGGGGCGGCGAGCGCTACTTGCCGACCATGTTGCGGATCAGCTCCGACCAGGTGTCGTTGAGCACCATGCGGCGGCGCAAGCGACGACCGGTCTTGCCGTTGAACGGCGCGTGGCCGTGACCGCGGTCGGGGTGGCTGCAGACGGCCTTGCCGTTCTTGGAGATGCGGAAGCGCTTCTTGACGGCGCCTTTGGACTTCTGCTTGGGCATGAGTGACGACCCTGATGCGGACCGGCGCGAAAGGCGCGGTCCTGCGGAGGATTTTGGGGGCCGAGTAGGTTAGCGGAGGATCGCCCAGGAGCAAGAGTGCGCCTCAATTCCGGCTCGAGCGGGCCGGGACCCGACGCACTCTGCCCGCGCACGGCCGGTGCGCAGCGCCGCCGAAGAGACACCAGGGTCGCCGCGGAGGCCGTCGGTTCGGGGCGGCTACTTGTGCGCCAGCAGCATCGTCATGCGCCGGCCGAGCAACTTGGGCGGCGCCTCGATCTTGCTGATGTCGCCCAGGGTCTCGGCGACCGTCGCCATGACGCGGTGGCCGTGCTCAGGGTGGTCCATCTGGCGGCCGCGGAACACGCATACGACCTGCACCTTGTGCCCCTCCACGAGGAACTCGCGGCCCTGCTTGATGCGGTACTCCAGGTCGTGCTTGTCGATCATCGGGCGCACGCGCAATTCCTTGAGCCCCGAAGCGTGGCCCTTCTGGCCGCCCTTCTCCTTCTTGCGCTGCTCGTATTTGAACTTGCCGAAGTCGAGGATGCGGCACACCGGCGGCTGCGCGGTGGGCGAGACCTCGACCAGATCGAGACCCACCGAATCCGCGCGCCGACGCGCCTCTTCGATGGAGACCACGCCGACCTGCTCGCCCTTGTCGTCGATCAGGCGGACTTCAGGGACGCGGATTTGGCGGTTGACGCGGAATGAGCGTGCGGACACGAAACTCCTGGGCCACAGAGGCGAGGGTGCTAGAGCGGAGGACGGAGCGCTGCGACGCGTGCGCGACGCGCGAAGCGACACCGAACGAGCGACGGAACGGCTGCGCCGTTGGATGGCCGGAAATCGCCGCGACGCGCGCGGCGGCTCCTGAGCCCACCGGACCGAAAGGATAGGCTCGCGCGGCTCGGCGCGCTAGGCGCACGCACGCCCGGGCCGCGTTCCGCGCTGAATCACGGGCGCGGCGCAGTGCTCGCCACGTGAACTTCCGCGAGCTGGGAGGCGTCGACGAGCGAGGGCGCTCCGCACATCAGATCGCTGGCCGAGGCGGTCTTGGGGAAGGCGATCACGTCGCGGATGTTGTCCAGCCCCAGCGTCAACGCGCTGGTGCGGTCCAGACCGAGCGCGAACCCGGCGTGCGGCGGCGCGCCGTAGGCCAGCGCTTCGACGAAGAAGCCGAACTTGCGCTGCTGCTCCTCTGGACCGATGCCCAGCATCGAGAACACCTTCTGCTGGACGTCGGCGCGATGGATGCGAACCGAGCCGGAGCCCAGTTCCCAGCCGTTGAGCACCAGGTCGTAGGCGCGGCTCGACAGCGCGCCCAAGTCGGGTTCGCGCCCGTCCATGGCGCCGCCCAACGACCAGTCCTCGGGCGCGGTGAAGGGATGGTGCGCGGAGAAGTAGCGCTGCGCGTCTTCGTCCCACTCGAACAGCGGGAAGTGCGTGACCCAGGTGAAGGCCCAGCGCTGTTCCTTGGGAATCAGTCCGAGCCTGCGTCCGAGTTGATTGCGCAGCTCGCCCAGCACCTTGCGCGTGAGCGACTGCTTGTCTGCGATGAACAGGCACGTATCACCCTCGGCCGCGCCCAGCGCCGCCATCAGGGCCCCGGCTGCTTCGGCGCTCGCGCAGAACTTGGCCAGCGGACCCGATCCGCCCGCGGCACCCGCCTTCCACCAGGCGAGGCCTTTGGCGCCGATGCCCTTGGCGACGGTCTCCAGCTCCGTGATGTCCTTGCGCGAGAGCGCGTGCTGCGCGGGCACGGCCAGCCCCATCACGCGCCCGCCGGCCTCGACGGCGCCGCGGAACACCGTGAACTCGCTCGCGCGCGCCCACGCGTCGACGGAGCGCAGCTCCAGCCCGAAGCGCAGGTCCGGCTTGTCGACGCCGAAGCGTTCCATGGCTTCTTCCCAGCGCATGCGCGGGAAGGGCGTGGTGAGCTCGACGCCCAGCGCGTCGGCGAAGGTCTCCTTCATCACGCGCTCCCAGGCGGCGAAGACGTCCTCCTCCTCGACGAAGCTCATCTCCATGTCGAGCTGCGTGAACTCGGGCTGGCGGTCGGCGCGCAGGTCCTCGTCGCGGAAGCAGCGCGCGACCTGGAAGTAGCGGTCGAGCCCCGCGACCATCAGGATCTGCTTGAAGATCTGCGGCGACTGCGGGAGCGCGTAGAACTCGCCGGGGTGCACGCGGCTGGGCACCAGGTAGTCGCGCGCGCCCTCGGGCGTCGCCTTGGTCAGAATCGGAGTCTCGACCTCGATGAAGTTCTGGCGCTCGAAGGCGCGCCGCATGGCGTTGATGAAGCGCGAGCGGTGCTCGAGGTTGCGCTGCATCTGCGGACGACGCAGGTCCATGTAGCGGTACTTCAGGCGCGTCTCGAGCGCGGTCTCGGTCGCACCCGAGATGTCGATCGGCGGCACGGGCGAGCTCGACAGCACCTCGAGCGACTCGGCCACCAGTTCGATCTCGCCGGTGGCGCGCTCGCTGTTGACTTGAGCGCCCTCGCGCGCGCGCACGACGCCGCGCACGGACAACACGTACTCGGGCCCGAAGCGCACGCCGGCGGCCAGGCGCTCGTCCAGCACGACCTGCGTCAGCCCGTAGCGATC
Source organism: Planctomycetaceae bacterium (assembly GCA_011525785.1). Lineage (GTDB taxonomy): Bacteria > Planctomycetota > UBA1135 > UBA1135 > WYBT01. The sequence continues at coordinate 27,413 of WYBT01000052.1, read as the reverse complement.
GCGCAGATCGAGGAAGTAGATGCCGCCGTGGTCGCGGCGCGCGTTCACCCAGCCGTTGAGGGTGACCTTGGCGCCGACGTGGGAGCGGCGAAGCTCGCCACAGGTGTGAGTTCGCTGCCAGCTCATAGGCATGGATCGCTGCTCCGGCCGCTGCCGGTCAACCAATGGAGTTTCGGGACCGCGCAGCGCTACGGGTCGCTCGCGTCCGGGTCACGTCGCGCGTTGCGCGCGGCGTTGGGTCTCGCGCGTTCCGCGCGAATCTGGAGGCCTCGGGTCAGCTGCGGACGCGCTGGCGTCCGTAGCCGCTGGTCACTTGCTGGCGCATCAGCGCCCGCCGCAGCGCGAGTTCGGCGCGCAACAGATCGACCGGCTCGCCGGCGGCCTTCTTGCCCGCCAGACGTTCGCGCGCGCGCTTCTCGGACTCCTTGGCGCGCGCCTCGTCGATCTCCTCGGGCAACTCGCCGGCCTCGCACACCACGCGCAGCGTGTTGTTCTTGACCTCGGCAAAGCCCTCGGAGACGAACAGCGCCTTCTCCTGCCCGTTCTCGACGTAGCGCAGGGGGCCGACGTCGATGGCCGCGACCATGTGCGCGTGGCGCGGCAGGATGCCGATCGAGCCGTCGACGCCGGGGATCCGCACCGAGCTCGCTTGGGTGTCGAGCACGATTCGGTCGGGCGTGATGACGCGCAGCGTGAGTTGGTTGGCCATCGCGCTCTCGCCTTCAGCTCATCTGCTTGGCCTTGGCCACCGCAGATTCGATGTTGCCGACCATGTAGAAGGCCTGCTCGGGCAGCGCGTCGTGCTTGCCCTCGATGATCTCCTTGAAGCCGCGCACGGTGTCCTCGCGCGACACGAACACGCCCGGCGTGCCCGTGAACTGCTCGGCCACGAAGAACGGCTGCGAGAGGAAGCGCTGGATCTTGCGGGCGCGCGACACGACCAGCTTGTCTTCGTCGGACAACTCCTCGATGCCCAGGATGGCGATGATGTCCTTGAGGTCGTTGTAGCGCTGCAGCACCTGCTGGACCGAGCGGGCCACCTTGTAGTGCTCTTCGCCGACCACCTGGGGGTCGAGCATGCGCGAGGTCGACTTCAGCGGGTCGACCGCGGGGAAGATGCCGAGCTCGGCGATCTTGCGCTCGAGGATGATGGTCGAGTCGAGGTGCGCGAAGGTCGCGACCGGCGCCGGGTCGGTGATGTCGTCGGCAGGCACGTAGACGGCCTGCATCGACGTCACCGAGCCGTCCTTGGTCGAGGTGATGCGCTCTTGCAGCGCGCCCATCTCGCTCGCCATGGTCGGCTGGTAACCCACGGCCGACGGCATGCGTCCGAGCATCGCGGACACTTCCGAACCGGCCTGCACGAAGCGGAAGATGTTGTCGACGAACAGGAGCACGTCGCTCTTGCGCACTTCGCGGAAGTACTCGGCCATGGTGAGCCCGGAGAGCGCGACGCGCAGGCGCGCGCCCGGCGGCTCGTTCATCTGGCCGAACACGAGCACGGCGTTGTCGATCACGGACTGCTGCTTGCCGTCCGGCGTCTTGTAGGTGGCCTCGGTCATTTCGAGCCACAGGTCGTTGCCCTCGCGGGTGCGCTCACCCACGCCGCAGAACACCGAGAAGCCGCCCTTCTCCACTGCGGTGATGCGGATCAGCTCCTGGATGAGCACGGTCTTGCCGACGCCCGCGCCGCCGAACAGACCGATCTTGCCCCCCTTGGCGAAGGGGCAGAGGAGGTCGACCACCTTGAGGCCGGTCTCGAACACCTGGCTGATGGCCTCCTGCTTCTCGAAGCTCGGCGCCGCGCGGTGGATCGGCCAGTACTCATTCGCCTTGACCGCGCCGCGCGAGCTCGAGTCGAGCGCTTGACCCAGCAGGTTGAAGATGCGGCCCTTGCAGGCGTCGCCGACCGGCACCTTGATCGGCGCGCCGGTGTCGACCGCGACCATGCCGCGCCGACAGCCGTCGGTCGAGGCCATCGCGACGCAACGCGCGACGTCGTTGCCCAGGTGCTGCGAGACCTCGAGCATCAGATCGATGCCCTTCTTCTCGTCCTTCACCGAGATCGCCTGGTAGATCGGCGGCAGCTTGCCGGCCGGGAATCGCACGTCGACGACGGCCCCGAAGATCTGGGCCACCGTTCCGAGGTTCGCTTGCGCAGTCGTGGTCATGAGGAGGATCCGATGAGTGTTCTGGTGGCTCGCCGCGAAGGACGGCGCGCGGGACGGCGCGGGAGGTTCGACTACTTGCCGCGCACGGCTTCGGCGCCGCCGACGATGTCGAGCAGTTCCTTGGTGATGCCTTCTTGACGCTTGCGGTTGTAGATGCCCTTGAGCATGCCCTGCATGTCCGTAGCGGCGTCCGTAGCGTTCTTCATCGCCATGCGGCGACTGGCGTACTCGGAGGTGATGGCCTCGAGCATCGCGTTGTAGATGCGCGTTTCGAGGTAGCGCGGCACGAGCTTGCCGAGCAGCGCCTCGACGTTCGGTTCGAGGATCACGTCGCTGGCGCCTTGAGAGGCCTGCGCGGCGTCCGACTGCACGGGGAGGAAGCCCACCGTGCTCGGCACGTACTTGGCCATCGACTCGAAGGCGGTGTAGAGGATCTTGACCTCGCGGTACTCGCCAGAGGTGAAGGCCTCGGTCAGCGTCTTGGCGGTGAACTTCGCCAGGCGATAGTCGAGCTTCTCGAGCGGCGGCTCGGCGAAGTAGCGCTCGATCTTGAGCCCGCGCTTCTGCAGGTACTGATAGGCGCGCTTTCCGTACACGAAGCAGCGCAGGTCCACGCCCGGGTTGGCGGCGATCCAGCGCTCCAGCGCCATGAAGAGCTGCGAGTTGTACGCGCCGCACAGGCCGCGGTCGGAGCCGATCACCAGCAGGCCGACAGCCTTGCCCGGGCCGGGTCGGAAGATCGGGTCGCCGGCGAGCTTGTCCCCCATCGCCGCGCTCAAGCGGCCGAGCAGGTGCGCAATCTCCTGCGCGTAGGGACGAGAAGCGACCGCGCGATCCTGGAAGCGACGGAGCTTGGTCGTCGCGACCATCTCCATGGCGCGTGTGATCTGCTTGATGTTGCCCACGGACTTGATCCGTGAGCGCAGGTCGCGAAGGGAGGCCATCGAACTAGCCCGTGATCCGCTTCTTCACGGTCGCGATGGCGGCATCCAGCGTCTTCTTGCCAGCGTCGCTGAGCGCCTTGGTCGTGACGATTTCCTTGCCCACTTCGGGGTGGTTGTCCGCCATGTGCGCGAGGAACGTCTTCTCGAACTCGCCCAGACGCTTGGTCGGGAAGTCGTCGAGCGCGCCCGACGTGCCCGCGTGGATCAGCATGATCTGGTTCTCGACCGGCACCGGGACGTACTGCCCCTGCTTGAGGATCTCGACCAGCTTCTCGCCGCGCGTCAACGCCGCCTGGGTGGACTTGTCGAGGTCCGAGCCGAACTGCGCGAAGGCCTGCAGTTCGCGGTACTGAGCGAGGTTGATGCGCAAGCCGCCGGCGATCTTCTTCATCGCGCCGATCTGCGCCGAGCCGCCCACGCGCGAGACCGAGATACCGACGTTCACCGCCGGGCGCACGCCCGAGTTGAACAGGCTCGACTCGAGGAAGATCTGGCCGTCGGTGATCGAGATGACGTTGGTCGGGATGTAGGCCGACACGTCGCCTTCCTGCGTTTCGACCACCGGCAGCGCGGTGATCGAACCGCCGCCCGCCTTGTAGCGCGGGTTGAGCTTGGGCGCGTCCTTCGAGAGCTTCGCAGCGCGCTCGAGCAAGCGGCTGTGCAGGTTGAACACGTCGCCGGGGAACGCTTCGCGGCCCGGGGGACGGCGCAGCAGCAGCATCACCTGGCGGTAGGCCAGCGCCTGCTTGTACAGGTCGTCGTACATGATCACGACGTGGCGGCCCTCGTCGCGGAAGCGCTCGCCCATCGTGCAGCCCGCGTAGGCCGCGAGGTACTGCATCGAAGCCTCGTCCATGGCGCTGGCCGAGACGACGATCGTGTACGCCATCGCGCCGGCCTTCTCGAGGCGGCGCACGACGTCGACCACCGTCGACTGCTTCTGCCCCATCGCCACGTAGATGCAGATCACCTGCTCGGGGTTCTTGGGGTCGCCGCCGCCGGTGAGCTTCTGATTGAGGATCGTGTCGATCAGCAGCGCGGTCTTGCCCGTCTGGCGGTCGCCGATGATCAGTTCGCGCTGGCCGCGGCCGATGGGGATCATCGCGTCGATGGCCTTGATGCCGGTCTGGAGCGGTTGCTTGACCGGCTCGCGCTCGACGACGTTCGGCGCCGGCTGCTCGATCGGCAGGTAGTCGGCCGCGGTCACGGCGAGCGGGCCCTTGCCGTCGAGCGGGTCGCCCAGAGCGTTCACCACGCGGCCGAGCAACGCGTTGCCCGTCGGCACCGAGATGATGCGCCCGGTGGTCTTGACCAGGTCGCCTTCCTTGATCTTGGTGGCGTCGCCCAGGAGCACGCAGCCGACGTTGTCCTCCTCGAGCGAGAGCGCCACACCGCGCACCCCGCCGGCGAACTCGATCAGCTCATTCATCATGCAGTCGTCGAGTCCGTAGACGCGCGCGACGCCGTCGCCGACCGACAGCACGGTTCCGACCGACTGCATCGCAGTCTCGCCCTTGTACGACTCGATCTCCTTCTTGAGGACCGAGGTCACTTCCGCGGGACGCAGTTCCATGTTTTGACTTCTTCGGGGGGAGTTCGCCGGGCCGGACGCGGCCCGAGGCGTGAACGCGAGGAGAGAACGCGAGGGGGAGGAGGCGAGACGACGGAGGAGCGCAGAACGGGGCTAGAGGCGCGCGAGGGAGAGCTTGCGGCGCAGGCTCTCGAGGCGACCCGCGGCCGACTGGTCGATCAGGCGGTTGTCGACGAACACGCGCACGCCGGCGATCAACTCGGGGTTGACCCGCGAGGTGAGCAGCACCTGCTTGCCCAGCACCGACCCTACCGCGACGGCGATCTCCGCGAGTTCGCCGCCGGCGATGGGACGCGCGGACTCGACCACGCCTTCGACCTGACCGCGCTCTGTGAGCACGCAGCGTCGAAAGGCGGCGGGCAGGCCGCGCAACACATCGAGGCGTCGTCGAGTCGACAGCAGCCGGACGAGGTTGGCGCTGAGCTTGTTGAACTTGGACACCAGGACCTCGACCAGCGCCTGCTTGCGCTCCGGCGAGGAGCGCTGGTCGAACAACTCGCGCAGGGCGCCAGCCTGGAGCTGCGCGGCGATCGATTCCACGTCGGCGTTCACCGCATCGACCAAGCCCTTGTCGCGGGCGAGTTCGAACAGCGCCGTGGCGTAGCGCGTGGCGACGACGTTGGAACCACTCACCGCGAGACCGCCTTGAGCTTGCCGACCATGTCGGACACCAGACGGCGGTCGTCATCGCCGCCGACGTTGCGGTCGAGCACCGCTCGCGCGCCACGCATCGACAGGTCGACCACCTCGTCGCGAATGGCTGCGATGGCCTTGTCGCGCTCCGCAGCGATCGCCGCCTGGGCCGCCTCCGAGGCGCGCAGCGCCTTGAGGTTGGCCTCGTCGACGATCTGCTTCTCGACCGCAGAAGCGCGCTCGCGCGCCTCGGCGATCATGCGCGCCGACTCCGCGCGGGCCTCGGCCACCTTGCCCTCGACCTCGGCCTTGGCGCGCGCGGTTTCCTCGCGCGCCTTCTCCGCGGCCTTGATGGCTTGAGCGGCCTGCTCGTCGCGCGCCTCGAGGGCGTGCGTGATCGGGCCCATGACCACCTTCCACATCAGCGGCAGGCCGACCAGGAAGATGACCCAAGTCCAGAGGATGCCGCCGAAGCCGGTGGGATTGAACGGGTTCAACCCACCGCCTTCGGCGACGGGCGCCGAGACGAGCAACGCGATTCCCAGGTCCATGAAGGATCTCCGCGGAGTCTGAACGGGCGAGTGGAGAGCGACGGCTGCAGGGCGACCCAGAGCGCGCTCACCGCGCGCGAGCCGCCCCAACTGGATTCACTTCAGCGCGATCAGCAGCGCCACGACGACCGCGAACAGCGAAACGCCTTCGATGAAGGCGGCGAGGATCAGCGAGCCGCCCTTGATGTCGTTGGCAGCCTCGGGCTGACGCGCGATGCCGTCGTTGGCCGACGAGCCGATCTTGCTGATGCCCAGGCCCGCGCCGATGGCGGTCACGCCCGCGCCGATGGCGGCGCCGAAGTAGGCCCACGCGAGGTTGCCGGTTTCTTGGACGGCGAGGATGGCATCCGAGGGATTCAGCATGGAAATCAAGTCTCCGCTTGGTTGGCCTGCAGTGAGGCCGTGGGGTTGGGGGTTGACTTAAGAGAGTTGGAGGACGGTTCGAAGTGTCCTGGGCCGTTGGCGCGCGCGCCTTCGATCCAGGTCGATTCAAGGGGCGCCGAGCGCCGGGAGAGTTCAGTGCTCCGGGTGGATCGCGGCCCCGACGAAGATGATCGAGAGCGTGGTGAAGATGTAGGCCTGCAGCAGGGCGACGAAGGTCTCGATGATCATGATGAAGACGCCGAAGCCCACGGCCAGCGGCGCCGAGCCGAAGCCCACCGCGGCCTGCGACTGGCCGAAGAACATGATCAGGCCCATGCACGACAGCACGATCAAGTGACCGGCGGTCATGTTGGCAAACAGACGAATCGTGAGCGCGACGGGCTTGACTATCAGGCCGACGAGCTCAACCACGAACATCAGCGGCCACAAGGGCATCGGCACGTGCGGCACGAGGTTCTTCCAGAAGGCGATCGGCCCTTGCACGGCCATCCCGCATCCGATCATCGCCGCGAAGGTGGTGCCCGCCATCGCGCCGGTGACGGCGATGCTGGCAGTGGCGGTGGCGCCGTGCGGCAGCAGTCCCAGCGCGTTCTGGAAGAACACGAAGAAGAACACGCACAGGAAGTACGGCAGGAAGTGCGAGCCGTGCTCCTTGCCCATCACGGGGATCACCATCTCGTCGCGGATGTAGCGCGCGAAGCCCGCGCCCATGCGGCTCCACACATCTCCGTTGCCCGAGCGCAGGTAGCTCGCCACGCCGCTGAACGCGATCAGCGTCACGAGCACCGCGGCGATCTGGAACAGCTGGAGGTTGGTGAGCACCAGCATGTCGACGTCCACGCCGTCGACGGTCGTGAACACCGAGGGCAACCAAGCAGCGGGAACGCCGATGTAGTGCAGCGGGCCGGCGTGGGACGCCGCGTGCGCATCGTGCGCGAAGGGAGCTGGCGAGAGGTGGCCAAACAGCGCGCCGAACACTTCGGCGGGCTTGGCCTGGAACGTGGAGTCCGCTTCGGCGTGGTGCACTCCGAAGTGGTACGAGGCCCAGCAGGCGGCGACGACCACGGCGAGGATCAGCGCGAAGCGCGCGGTGAGCAGGTACTTCAGCACGAAGCAGGCGCCTCCTTCGGCGCGCGCGCGGCGCCGAAGCGCCGGAAGGACCCAACGAACAGGACCCAGGCCACCGCCGCAGCGAAGCCGAGCAAGTAGGCCCGCCAGTCCGCGACGGCGGCCAGCGTCTCGTTGAGGCGCAAACACACGGCGCCGATGGCCACAGCGAAGAGCTTGACCAGGAACGTCAAGGCGAACGCGGTCAGCGCGGCGTTGGCGCCCGGCGATGCGGAGCGCAGCGAGCGCGCCTCGGCGACCCAGCCCGCGATCGAGATCGCGACCGCCAGTCCAGCCCCGAGCGCGACTCCCGCGCCGCGCGCGTCGCCCAGGTGCAACGCCACCGCCGCTGCGGCCGGTAGCGCGGCGAGCGCAGCGAGGTAGTGCAGGCGGTGGGACGCGCGTTGCATGGTTTCGGTTGGCTTACGGGCGGTGGAGGGTTAGCGGGGAGCGGCGCGTGGCGGCCGCTCCGATGACTTCGCGGTCCGGCCGTTCGAGAGCGTGCACGGGCAGTGCAGCGCCGCTGGTTCGACTCGAGCGCGGGAGCTCAGCGCGGAGGTTGCGAGGGGTCGCGCCGCTTCGAACCCGGCAACGCTCCCAAGCGTGCGGCGAGCGAGTACATCCCGCCCGCGGCGCCGAGGGCGATGCCGCAGATCAGCAGCCACGGCTCGCTCCCCAGACGACCGTCGAGCCACCAGCCGACGAGCCCCAGTCCCAGGAAGGTCAGCGCGAACTGCAGACCGGCGCCGGCGTGCCTGAGGTAGACCGCCTGGCCGTCCGAACGTGCTCGCGCTTGCGCGTTCACACGTTCTTCGTTCGCGTCCGGTTCCTGCATGGCGAGCGTGACCCTGTTCAGAGCCTGGCGCGCGCTGCGTCGAGAGACTGGAGAACTCGTGAGCGAGGGGCTCGTCTGCGCGTGGGATGCGCGGCCGAGACTCTCGAACCCGCCGATCGTCTTCCAGGCGCGTGAACGCCTGCAAAACGACTTGCAGGGCCGAAGACTGTAGTGAGGAACGCGCGCCGGTCAACGGTCTGGCGCAACTTCCGAGCGCTACCGCAACGCCGAGCGCGCGCACTGCGTGGCCAGGGCGCGCACGCCTTGGACGCGCGAGGCGGGGCCGCTATCCTCTTTGGCCATTTTTTCGGCGCCAGCCTCCCCACCCACCACCTTCAACATTCGCCATGGCCGTCCAACGCACCCTCGTCCTCCTCAAGCCCGACGCCGTCCAACGCGGTCTGGTCGGGGCCATCCTCTCGCGCTTCGAGTCGAAGGGGCTCAAGTTGCTCGGCCTCAAGCTGCGCCAGTTCGAACCCAGTGTGTTCGAGGCGCACTACGAACCGCACAAGTCCAAGCCCTTCTATCCGGGCTTGGTCAAGTACATGACCTCGGCCCCGGTCGTCGCGCTGGCGCTCGAGGGCGTCGACGCGATCGAGGTCGTGCGCAACATGATGGGCGCCACCAACTCGCGCAAGGCCGCGCCGGGCACCATCCGCGGCGACCTGGGCATGTCGTTCTCGAGCAACCTCGTGCACGGCTCGGACAGCCCCGAGTCGGCGCAACGCGAGCTGGCGCTGTTCTTCGGGGACGCGCGCGAACTCGTCAACTGGTCGCCGGTCGCGACGCCCTGGATCTACAACGTCGCCGAGGAACTGGCCTAGCGCCAGCTCCAACACTCGCGCCGCTGTACTTCGCTCGCAGCGGCGCGTGCTCTGCCCCCCATGGCCATGAAGCCGCCTCCCACGCTCGGCGCCCGCCACGTTCGGGAGTTGGTCGAAGAACTCGCGCCGCTGCTCGCCGGCGCGACGGTGATCGAGGCGCTGGCGCTGCCGCCGCGCGACTTGGTGCTGTACCTGCGCGACCTGCCGAACACCGACGGCAAGCTGGTCGCCAAGGTTCGCATCTCGGCCGACTCCGACGCGCCGCGACTGCACCTGCAGACCTCCCGCCAGAGCCACCCCGACGGACCGGTCGGCCCGTTCTACCGCCGGGTGAGCGCGGATCTGGTCGGCGCGCGGCTGCGCAAGCTGACACAGGTGGCGCGCGATCGGATCGTGGCGTTCGAGTTCGAAGACTCCGCGTGCGGCGAGCGGCGCGTGCTCCTCGCCGAACTCACCGGCCGCCACGCCAACCTGCTGCTGCTGGGGCCAAACGAGCGCTTGCTCGACGTGCTCAGCGCACCGGCGCCCGGGAGCAAGGCAGCCGCGAGGTTGCGCCTTGGCGAACCGTGGAAGGAGCCCGATGGCCGCGCGCGCGAGGACGAAGACGTCAGCCTGCGCGAACTGCTGGGCGACGAGTGCGAAGGTGCGGCGCAGGCGGACGCGAACGCGCGTCCAGATCCGCGCGCACCGCTGTCGTGGCTCGTCGAACGACGACTGGGGCCCGCGGTGGCGCAGGCCGCGCACGAGCGCGCTGTGCGGGAGTTGCGCGAGCGACTCGCGCGGCGTCAGGAGCGCACGCAGTCGCTGCTGCGCGGACTCAAGCAGCGCGCGGCGGCCGTTGACAACGCGGAGCGAGTGCGGCGCGACGGCGAGTTGCTCAAGGCGCACCTCGCGCAACTGACGCGCGGACAATCCAGCGTCACGCTGCCCGACTTCTTCGACGAAAGCGGGGCCGCGCGCACGCTCGAGCTCGACCCTCGACGCAGCCCGCACGAGAACCTCGAGCACTACTTCGAGCGCTACAAGAAGCTGATCCGCTCGGCCGAGTCGGTGGCGAGAGAGATCGAACTCGCTGAGCAGCGTGCGGCAGAGCTGGAGCGCGCGCTGTCGGAGTTGAACGCGCCGGACGCCGACACGGGCGCGCTGGAGGCGGCCTGGGTCGAGCAAGGCTTGCTCGAGGCCCCGCAGTCGACCCCCAAGCGCAAGGAAGCACCGGCGCCGCGCAAGCCCTACCACTCGTTCCGAGGCGTGCGCGGAAGCGAGATCCTGGTCGGGCGCAATGCGCGCGACAACGACGAGTTGAGCGTCCGGATCTGCCGCGGCAACGACGTGTGGCTGCACACCGCCGACGCTCCTGGAAGTCACGTCGTGTTGCGCATGGCCGGCAAGGCCGAGCCCGACGCGGAGGAACTCCTGGACGCGGCGCACCTGGCGGTGCACTTCTCGCCCTTGCGCGGGGCGACTCGCGCCAACGTCCACGTCGCACGCGGCAAAGACGTGCACAAGCCCAAGGGCGCCAAGCCGGGCCTGGTGACGCTCTCGGGGGGCAAGACGCTCGCACTGCGCTTGCAACCCGAGCGACTTCAGCGGTTACTAGGCGGCCGCTGATCCGCCGCCCGCCGTCCCCACACCAACGGCCCCACGCCATGAACCGCAAGCACTTGCTCGCCCTCGCCTCCGCCCTGCTGCTGTGCGCCTGCTCAGCGACCGATGAGGGCCCCAGCGCCGAGGAGCGCCTCAAGCTGCACCGCGAGTTCTCGATGAAGTTCTTCAGCTCGGGCGACTACGCGCAGGCCGAGCATCAAGCGGACCTGGGACTGGCGATCGACCCGCGCGAGTCCGAACTCCTGCTCATCAAGGGCTGGACGCACATCAAGCGCGGCAAGGCCGACGACGTGATGGTGGCCGAGAAGATCTTCCGCGGCGTCGTGCGCGAGGGCGATCACCGCGCGCAGATCGGCCTGGGCGAGGCGCTCGAGCGCAAGGGAGTCCTGTACTGGGAGTCGGCGTCGGAAGTGGCCGCGGGCAAGCGCCAGACTCCCGCAGCCGACCCGGCGCGGCGCGCCGAGGAACTGCGCCAGGAAGCGCGCAAGTTCTGGGAGGAGAGCGCCTCGCTCTACCAGGCTGCGATCACATCCAAGCCCTCGAACATCCAGGCCATCAACGGCCTGCAGCGAGTGTCAGCTCTGCGCGGCGACCACTCGGCCGCGCTCGAGTGGTCCATGAAGCTGCTCGAGCTGAGTCGGCAGGAGCTCGACTTCTGGCGCCAGGACCTCGCCCGACCGAACCTGAGCGCTACCCAGGAGTCCGAGATTCGACGGCTGCTGGCAGGCGGCGAACGCCTCGTGCTCGAGACGCATTTGCAGGCTTCGGGTCTGCTCGTGACGCTCGGCCGCAAGCAGGAGGCGATCGCGCAGCTGGATGCCGCGCTGGAACTCGATCCGAACCGGGCGGAAATCTACAGCCGCCGCGCGCAACTTCGCCGCGATCTCGGCCAGCACGACGGCGCACGGACAGACATCGAGCAGTTCCTCAAGCGCTCCGAGCTGGCGCTCGACCACCCCGACGTGCAGCGCGCGCTCGATCTGCTCGGCGAGTGCGAGGTCGCACTGGGCCGCGCCAACGGCTGAGACGCGCCGAGAGGCTGCGCGCGCGCCGCGCTCAGATCTCGCGCGCGTCCTGCTCGCGCCAGCGGGCCTCGTGCCGTTGCCCCCATCGGTCGAGGTACACCGCTCGCACTTCGGCGCTCTTCTCACGGGCGCGGATCCGCGCCGTCACGTCGTCGCGACTTCGAACCGCCTGCCCGTCGAGCTCGAGCAGGATGTGTCCGCTCTTGAGCCCCAGGCGCTCGGCGATCGTGCCGGACTCGACGCGTGCGATGCGCAGCCCGATCCCGTCCGCCACCCCCAGATCGCGGCGCTGCTCGGCGCTCAGTTCCTCGAGCACGACTCCGAGGATGTCGGTGCGAACCGTTCCGCGCATCGCATCCGTCGGATCCGGACCGGCGCCTCCGCGCGGGTCGCGCAGGAACCAGTCGAAGCGCGGACCGAACATCGGCCCCGACGGCGCCGCGCCCCCGACTCCGATCCGGCCGCGCAGCTCCGGATGGGCCGCGAGCAGTTCATCGAGGGAGGCGGCGCTGTACTCGCGCGTCGTCGGCTGGCCGTCGACTTCTTCGGTCACGCGCACCTTGACACCCTGCGGCCCCACTTCGACCTGGGTGCTCTGCGACGAACTCCCGCCGCCGGGTGCGGGAAGGCTCCACAGGCCGCGGCCGCTGTCGTGCAGCTTCCACAGCTCGTCGAGTCGCCGCTCGAGGTCGGCCCAAGGCTCGGCTGAGAACGGCTCGATGCGCCACAGGCCACGGCGCGGGCGCTGCGCCGCTCTCGGCCCGCCGCGTTCGAGGTCCCGAAGCAGCAGACGCGCGGTCCAGGCCAGTTCGTCGGCGCCGCGCGACCAGGCTTCGAGCTGCGCGCGGATCGACGGGTCGGCCGCGGCCCGCTCGCCCAGTTGCTCGAAGGCGAACATGCGCTGATCGAGATCGCGCGCTGACAGGCGCTCCTGCCAATGCGCGGGATCGAAGGGCTCCTCCGCGCTCTGGGAGCCGCTGTCGAGGCGGATCGCCGCGCGATCGGGGCCGGATTGAGCCGGAACACGGACAAGTCCGCCGCCGGCCGTCGAGTCCTGCGGGGCGAGCGCGGTGCTCGCCGCCACGGACGCCAAGAGCAACTCGAACTTCATGGCCAAAGCACTCCCGGGCGCTCGAACGGCGCCCCGTTCCTCAGTGCACGCTCACCTCAAACCGCGGCTCCCGGCGAGCGAGTAGTCACCGCCCGAGCCGTGCGGGTCGATCGAATCGCGCAGCAGCGGCTCGTCGACGCCCAGTCGACGCAACCCGGCTGCGCCCGCTCCCACGGGGACACTCAGCGGACCCACGGCGAGGCTCTGTTCGGAGTTCGCGCCGACGGTGGGAGCGCCGAGCGCCCCACCGAGCGAATCGTTGCCGACCAGCGCGAACTCGCCGCGCGACGGCGCACCCGCCTGCGAAGTTTGGACGCCAGCGCGCGGTTCCGCCGCGACCGCGAAGTCGCGCTGAACCCCTGAGGGTCCTGAGCCCGGCGCGGAGGGGCGGGTCATCCGCCAAGCCACGAGGGCCAGACTCGCCGCGGCCGCCAGGAAGGCCGCGCGGCGCAACCAGTTGCTGCGCCCGGAGAGGCCCGCTGACGTGGCGCTCCGCTCGGCCGCAGCTTCGGACGCCCCGACCGAGACGGGTGCACGTCCGAGCGCGTCGCTCGCGCGCGCGGTCGGCGTCGCAACGATGCGCCCGGCGGAGATCAGCTCCCGCTCCAGGGCCGGCCAGAGGTTCACCTGCGGGTCGACGCGACGGCGCGCGCCTGCGAGGTGCGCGAGGGCCGACTCCAGCGCCCGCAGGCTGCCGCGGCAGCGCGCGCAACGCTCCACGTGTGCGTGAACCTGTTCCGCCAACGGCTGCTCGAGTTCGCCGCCAACCATCAGCGGCAAGCAGGCTTCGATCGGAGCGCAATCCGGTCCCAGTTCATCCATCATTGATCCACCTCCGGCGGAAGCGCCGATCCTCGAACGCCGCGCGGCGTTTGTGCCGCCCGCGAAGCCGAACCCGCGCGCGAGGAGTCCTCGGCGCGTTCGCGTCGCTCCCACTCTTCTTGAAACAACTTGCGTCCCCGGTGCAGCCGCCAGCGCACGGTGACGTGCGTCGCGCCGACCAGCTTGGCGATCTCGTTGCAGGGCAGTCCCTCGATCTCGCGCAGCAGCAGAACCGACTGGAAGTGCGGCGCCAGGGCGGCGATGCACTCGCGCACCTTGCGCCCGGTCTCCGCGGCATCGAGTCGGTCGGCAGGCGTCGCCGCGCGTGGGTCGAGGGGATCGAACTCGCTCTCGAACTCCTCCGCCTCCGACGTCCCGCCCAGGCCCTTGGCCACCACGCGCCGGCGGCGCAGATGGTCGATGGCGAGGTTGGTGACGATGCGGTGCAACCAGGTCGAGAAGCTGTGCTCGAAGTCGAAGCGCTCGATGTTGCGGAAGACCCGCAGGAAGGCCTCCTGCACCAGGTCGCGCGCGTCTTCGTCGTTGGGCGTCAGGTGCCGCGCGATGCGGAATGCGCGCTGCTGATGGCGCTCGACCAACTCGCGAAAGGCGTCGCCGTCGCCGCGCTGCGCGCGCTCGATCCACTCGCGCTCCTGCGGATCGGGCGCAAGGGGCGCAAGAGCGCCGGAGCCGCTCTGGCCGTGCTCGTCGGCGGACGACGCGCTAGCGGCGGTCGAAGCAGGGGGCGCGGGACGCTCCATCGCGAGGGCGGATTGCATGGCGGAGGTCCGCAGCACGGCGAGACCGGCGCCAATCCGGACGCTACGCCGCCGCCTGCGGGACCTGCGACTACGGTTCAGACGATCGCATGTTGGCGCGAGCGCGCCAAGCGAGCCGATTCGATCGCGGACCGAGGGCGCAGCCGCGGCCCAGCGCGCCCTCGGGCGATCAGGCGCTGGGGAAACGCCCCGGCGTGACGCCCATGCGACGGAACTTCTTTCGCCGCGCCGCGATCAGCTCGTCGATCGGCGCCGCCTCGAGGGCCTCGAGTTCGCGCAGGATGGTCCGGCGGACTTCGTCCATGGCCACCGTGGGCGCGCGGTGGGCGCCTCCGAGCGGCTCGGGGATTACGCCGTCGATCACCCCCAGGCGCGTCAAGTCACGCGAGGTCAACTTCAAGGCCTCGGCCGCATCCGGACTGCGCTCGCCGTCCTTCCACAGGATCGCCGCGCAGCCTTCGGGGCTGATGACCGAGTAGTACGAGTACTCCATCATCAAGACCCGGTCGCCGACGCCGATGCCCAGCGCGCCGCCCGACCCGCCCTCGCCGATCACGATCGACAGGATGGGCGCGCGGATCGACATCATGGCCAGGATGTTCTCGGCGATGGCCGCCGCCTGGCCGCGCTCTTCGGCGCCGATCCCGGGGTACGCGCCTGGGGTGTTGATCAGCGTGACGATCGGCAGGCCGAGCTTCTCGGCCAGCTTCATCTTGCGCAGCGCCTTGCGATAGCCCTCGGGGTGCGCGCAGCCGAAGTTGCAGGCGATGCGCTCCTTGGTCGTCTTGCCCTTGCGGTGCGCCACCAGCAGCATTCGCCGCTCGCCCATGGTCGCGAAGCCCGCGACGATCGCCTGGTCGTCGGCGAAGTACTTGTCCCCGCACAGCTCGACGAAGTCGTCGGTGATGCTGAGGATGTAGTCCAAGGCCACCGGTCGCTCGGCGTGCCTCGCAACGTTGACCGTCTCCCAGGCGCTGAGGTCCTTGTACTTCGACTCGATCGCGGCGCGGTGCTGGCGTCGCAGCGCTTCGATCTCGCCCGAGATGTCCAGCCGCGTGCGCAGCGCCAGCGCCTCGAGCTCCGCCAGCTTGGCCTCGAGCTCGCGGATCGGTCGCTCGAAGGCCAGGGAGGCGGCGTCGCCGCGCGCCTGAGGTCGTTCGGTGGTCGCCATTGTGTTGGAGCCGCGGTGGGTTGTCGCGCAGCCAATGGGCGCGCGACACCGCGATCGAGCCGCAGGGTAGATTCGCGCTCGCTCCAGTGAAAGGGGGCTTGGGAGCCGAGCGGGCGCGCCGCTACCATGTGCGGGCTCGGAGTCGCTGGGACGCGACCGAGCCCAACGGGTTGTGTTGAGGGGCGTCGAAGCGCCCGCATCTTGCGTCCCACCCCCCTTCCGTGGCGTCCCCGGTCTCATTGAAGAGCAGCGTTTCGAATACGACCGCGGCCCCCCCGCGCGCTTGGCGCGTGGAGGTCTTCCGGCGCCCGGAAATCGACGACCCGGCCGGTCAGGCGGCGGTCCGGGCGCTGGCCGAGGTCGGCGTGCGCGGCGTGCGCTCGATCCGCCGCGGGCGCGGCTACCTGCTGTCCCCCACGCTCGACGCGGCGCAGGTCGAGCGCCTGAGCGCGCAACTGCTGGTCGACCCCGTGCTCGAGCGCGCCGAGCTGACGGCGCCGGGCGCCTGGCCCCAGCGCGCGAAGTCGCGCGTGCAGCGCATCGTCGTCATGCGCCGGCGCGGCGTGATGGATCCCTGCGCGCTCACGATCGAAGCCGCCGTCGCGCGCCAGAATCGTGAACTGCGCGGCGAGCGCGCGGTGCGCGTGCTCACCTTCGCCGCCTGGGAAGTGGACAGCGATCTCAGCCGCGACGCTCTCGCTGCCGCGGCGCGCGAGGTGTTCGCCAACGATGTCGTCGACGAGATCTACGTCGACGACGACGCGCTGCACTTCGATTTCCCCAGCGCAGGCGCCGTGCGCATCGTCCAGCACGTTCCGTTGCGCGACTCGCAGGACGAGCAGCTCGAGCAGCTCTCGCGCGAAGGACAGCTCAGTCTTTCGCTCGACGAGATGCGCGCGATCCAGGCGCACTACCGCGAGCAGGGCCGCGAGCCGACCTTGGCGGAGCTCGAAACGCTCGCGCAGACATGGAGCGAGCACTGCAAGCACAAGACCTTCACCGGCGTGATCGACTACGACGGTGAGCGCATCGACAACCTGCTCAAGCGCACGATCAAGGCGGCCACGCTCGAACTCGCCAAGCCCTGGTGCGTGAGCGTGTTCCACGACAACGCCGGAGTGATCGAGTTCGCGCCGGGTTGGAACGTGTGCTTCAAGGTCGAGACCCACAACCACCCCAGCGCGATCGATCCGTACGGCGGCGCTGGCACGGGCGTGGGCGGAGTGATCCGCGACATCCTCGGCGTCGGCCTCGGCGCCAAGCCCATCGCCAACACCGACGCGTTCTTCGTCGGCCCGCCCGATCTCGCGGCCGAGAACTTGCCCAAGGGCTGCATGCACCCGCGCCGCATCCTGCGCGGCGTCGTGGCCGGCGTGCGCGACTACGGCAATCGCATGGGCATCCCCACCGTCAACGGCGGCGTGTGGTTCCATCCGCGCTACGTCGGCAACCCGCTGGTGTACGCCGGTTGCGTCGGCTTGATGCCGTCCGACTGCACGCACAAGGAAGTGCTGCCCGGCGACGCGATCGTCGTGGTCGGCGGCCGCACCGGACGCGACGGGATCCACGGCGCGACGTTCTCCTCGCTCGAGCTGCACGATGAGTCCCAGTCGGTCTCCAGCTCGGCAGTGCAGATCGGCGACCCGATCACCGAGAAGCGTGTGACCGACGCGTTGCTGCGCGCACGCGATGCGCGGCTGTACCGGGCGGTGACCGACTGCGGCGCGGGCGGACTCTCGTCGGCCGTCGGCGAGATGGGCGCGGACTGCGGCGCACGCGTCGAACTCGAGCGCGTGCCGCTCAAGTACCCGGGCCTGTCGCCGGCCGAAATCTGGATCAGCGAAGCGCAGGAGCGCATGGTCCTGGCCGTGGCGCGCGAAAAGCTCGACGCGCTGCTCGAGGTGTTCCGCGCGGAAGGTTGCGAGGCGACGGCCATCGGCGAGTTCACCGCGAACGGCAAGCTCGAGCTGACCTACGCCGGCGAGCGCGTGGCGGAACTCGACATGCACTTCCTCCACGAAGGCGCGCCGCGCCCGCTGCGCAAAGCCACCCGGCCGAGCGTGCTCGAGTCCGACGAGGGCTGCCCGCGCTGCGGCGACGCCAACGCCATGACGCTCGCCTTGCTGAGCGCGCCCAACATCGCCAGTAAGGAGTGGATCGTGCGTCAGTACGACCACGAAGTGCAGGGCATGCGCGTGCTGGGCGCACTGTGCGGCGAGCGCGACGACGGACCGGGCGACGCGGCCGTGCTCCAACCGCTGGCGAACTCGCGCCGCGGGATCGCGCTGGGCTGCGGCGCGAACCCGGAGTACGGCCTGCGCGATCCCTACGCCATGGCGTGCGCCGCGATCGACGAAGCGCTGCGCAACGTCGTGGCGGTCGGCGGCGACCCGTCGCACACCGCGATCCTCGACAACTTCTCGTGGGGCAACTGCAAGCGGCCCGAGCAGCTCGGCGCGCTCGTCGAAGCCTCGCGCGGTTGCTACGCCGCGGCCGTCGCGTTCCAGACGCCGTTCATCTCGGGCAAGGACAGCCTGAACAACGAGTTCCGCACCGCGGACGGCGTGATCTCGATCCCGCCGACGCTGTACGTCTCCGCGCTCTCGATCGTTCCGGATGTCGCGCACACGGTCTCGATGGACCTCAAGCGCGCGGGCAACCTGCTGTACCTCGTCGGCATGACGCACGTCGAGTTCGGCGGCTCGCAGTACTTCGCGCAGCTCGGCCTCGACAGCGGCCGCACGCCGCGCCCCGATCTCGCGCTCGCGCCGCGCACTTTGCGCTCGTTGCACGGCGCGATCGCCAGCGGTCTGGTGCGCGCGTGCCACGACCTGTCCGAAGGCGGACTGGCCGTCGCTGCAGCGGAAATGGCCTTCGCCGGCGAGCTCGGCGCGCGCCTGGACCTCGCGCCGATCGCGCTCGGCGCCTTCGATGCGGCGCGAGTCGATCGCGACGCGCTCGCGCTGTTCTCCGAATCGTGCACGCGCTTCCTGGTCGAGGTCGAGCCGCAGCGTGCAGCGGAGTTCGAGCGCGCGCTGGAGGGCGTGGACCTCGCGCGAGTTGGCGCCGTGCAGAGCGAGCCCAGGCTCGTGATCACGAACGGATCGCGCCCCATCGTCGACCTCGCGCTCAGCCAACTGCGCTCCGCACACCAGGGAGGGTTCCAGGGATGACCCGCGCACTCGTGCTGCGCGCCGCAGGCGTCAACTGCGAGCGCGAAACGCTGCTCGCGCTCGAGCAGGCCGGCGCCAAGCCTGACTTGCTGCACGTCCAGCAGCTCGTCGACGCGCCCGCGCGCCTGGACGACTACTCCTTGCTAGTGTTGCCGGGCGGCTTCAGCTACGGCGACGACATCGCCGCCGGTCGCGTGCTGGGTTTCGAGCTGCGCTGCTTCCTCGGCGAGGCGCTGGCGAGCTTCGTCGCGCGCGGCGGCTATGTGCTCGGCGTGTGCAACGGCTTCCAGGTGCTGGTCGACACCGGGCTGCTCGAAGGCGTGAGCGCGCGTCCCAGCGAGCGCACCATCGCGCTGACCGCCAACGTCTCCGGCCACTACGAGTGCCGCTGGATCACGCTGCGCAACGAGCCCAGCGCCTGTGCGTGGCTCGACGCGGGAGCGCTGTGGCCGACGCCCGTCGCGCACGGCGAAGGCCGCCTGATGTTCAAGGACACGCAAGCGCTCGAGCGCCTGCGCCAGCGCGG
This sequence comes from Planctomycetaceae bacterium, assembly GCA_011525785.1. Classification (GTDB taxonomy): domain Bacteria; phylum Planctomycetota; class UBA1135; order UBA1135; genus WYBT01. The sequence continues at coordinate 8,161 of WYBT01000052.1, read as the reverse complement.
GCAGATCGCACTGCGCTACGTCACGCGCGAGGGCGGCGCCGCCGAGTATCCGCAACTGCCCAACGGTTCGACCGACGCCATCGCCGGCCTGTGCGACCCCACCGGTCGGGTGTTCGGCCTCATGCCGCACCCCGAGCGCAACGTCGCGCCGTGGAACCACCCGCACTGGACTCGCAGCGCGCCGCGCCCCAGCGGCGAGGGGCTCGAGTTCTATCGCCGCCTCGTCGCCGCGGCCAACCGCTGAACAACGCGGCCCGCCGGCCGCGTTCCGTCTTCTTCACGCGCCCCGCAAGGGGCCACCAGCACCCTTGTTCCCGATATCGAGTTCCGCCATGCGCAACACCCTTCTCATCGCCCTTCTGGCCCTTCCGCTGTCGAGCTGCCTCGTCGCCGGCGCCGCCGCCGGTGTCGTCATCGGCAGCGAAATGATGGACAACCGCGCCTACGTCAGCCACGTCGACAAGGACGCGAAGGTGGTGTGGAACACCGCCAAGGACTTCCTGGCCGCCGAGAGCGCGGAGCTGATCGAGTTCGACGACCAGACGCGCATCGCCAAGGCCAAGCTCGACGACCGCAACGTCACCGTCACCGTCGAGGCCTTCGACCTCGACAAGTCGGTGCTCACCGTCACGGCCAAGAAGTTCATGTCGACGGTCAACGACGGCGAATACGCCAAGGTCGTGATGGAGCGCCTGCACCGGCGCCTGAACGCCTCGAACTGAAACGCGCTCGAACATTGGCGCACGCCGCTGAGCGCGACGCCAACGCACGCTTCGCGCCCCGCGCGGGCGGGCTCCTTCGAGGGCTCGCCGCACGGCGGCGCGAAGTTGTTTTCTGCGCGCGACTCCCGCTGCTCGACGTGCGGAGTTCGACGTGCGGAGTTCGACGTGCGGAGTTCGACGTGCGGAGTTCGACGTGCGGAGTTCGACGTGCGGAGTTCGACGTGCGGAGTTCGACGTGCGGAGTTCGACGCGCGGAGTTCGACGCGCGGCGTCACTCGGGCGGCGGTCCGCGCTCGCCGGCCGACGCCCGCTCGGCCGCCTCGACGCCGGCCGCAGCTTCCGCGCCGCCCTTGGGGAGCTGGCGTCGACGGGCGCACACTCGGCACAGTCCGACCAAGCGGTGCGAGTGGCTGATCAGAACGAAGCCCTTGCGTGCGCAAGCCTCGCGCTGGAGCGCCTCGATGCGCTCGTCGTGGAACTCCTCGATGCGACCGCACTCGGTGCACACCATGTGGTCGTGGTGACGATGGCCGAGCACATGCTCGTACACCAGTTCGCCCCGGCCAACGTCGAGCGAACCGAGGAAGCCGCCCTCGGCGAGCAAACCGATCGTGCGGTACACCGTCGCGCGCGACACGCGCGGGCCGGGCTCGGCGCGCAGCCAGTCGTAGAGCTGCTCGGCGCTGAAGTGTTCGTGCGTTGCGAAGGCGCGCTCGAAGATGCGCTCGCGCTGCGAGGTCAGCTTGAGTTCGCGCGTGCGCAGGAAGTCCTCGAAGGACTTGCGGATCGATTCGTGCTTCACCAGTTGGGCTCTTGGTCCGCCGCGCGCGCTGAACGCCGCTGCGAGTCGTCCTGGGCCGGAGGATACCAACGCGCCAACCGCTCCGGCGCCGCACCCAGTTCGTAAGCGGCGCGCAGCGCCCAGTTGCGCAGCGTCGTTTGCAGCGCGCCCTCGCGACGCCAACGCCGCGCGTCGACCTCGACGAACACGTCGTCGATCAGTTCGATGCGCGCCAGCGCCGCGATGCGCCGCGAGAGTTCGAGATCCTCGAACAGCGGCACGCGCGCGAAGCCGCCGCTGCGCTCGTACAGCTCGCGCCGCACGCACAGCGTCGAGTCGCCGTACACGACGCCCCGCCGGACGCGACGATCGGCGGCGCGCTCGACGGCGCGGTAGAACCAGCCTTCGGCGACGATGCGCTGGCGCAGGCCCGCTGCTCCCAGGGTCGCGCGCGCGAAGTGGCTTCGCAGCGCGCGCAACGCGCCGGGAGGCAGTCGATTGTCGGCGTGGAGGAACACCAGCACGTCGCAGCGAGCGCACTGCGCACCCGCCGCCAGCTGGCTTCCGCGGCCGCGCGGGCCCTGCACGACTCGCGCTCCGCGCGCCTGGGCCAGCGCACAGGTCGCGTCGCGACTTCCGCCGTCGGCGACGATCAGCTCGTCGGCGCGATCGGTCGGATCCGTCGCTTCCAGGAGCCGGTCGAGTTGCACCGGAAGCTGCTGCGCCTCGTCGAGCGTGGGCATCACCACGGCCAGACGCAGAGTTCCCCAGGCACGCACGGTCGACACGTGCTCCCAGAGCGCCGCGGCTCAGCGCGCGCGCGCCGCGCGCCTGGCGCCGATGTCGCGCCGCGCGAACTTGCCGTCCCAGCGGATGTGCTCGAAGGCCGAGTAGGCGCTCGTGCGCGCCTGGTTCAGATCGCCGCCGAGCGCGGTCACGCACAGCACGCGCCCGCCATCGGTCACCAGCGAACTCGCGCTGCGCTTGACGCCCGCATAGAACACGACCACATCCGCGACTTGCTCGGCCTCTTCCAGGCCGCTGATCACGTCGCCGCGGCGCACCTCGCCGGGATAGCCCTCGGCCGCGCCGACCACGCCCACGCAAGCGCGCGGATCCCACTGCGGCGGCTCGAGTTCGCCCAGCCGTCCCTCGGCAGTGGCGAGCACATACGGGCCAAGATCGCTCGCCAGGCGCCGCATGGCGGCCTGGCATTCGGGGTCGCCGAAGCGGCAGTTGTACTCGAGCACGCGCGGACCGGCGTCGGTGAGCATCAAGCCGACGAACAGGATGCCGCGGTAGTCGATCTCGTCCTGGCGCAGACCGTGGAGCGTCGGGATGAGGATGTTCTGCTCGACCTGGCGCTGCAGGCGCTGGGTGAAGACCCCCACCGGCGAGTACACGCCCATGCCGCCGGTGTTGGGGCCGGCGTCGCCGTCGCGCAACTGCTTGTGGTCCATCACGGGCTCGAACACGCAGATCGTCTGCCCGTCGACCATGGCGAGCACGCTGACCTCGTCGCCGATCAGGTGCTCCTCGACCACGATCGACGTGCCCGCGTCACCGAGCCGACGCTCCTCCATCACGGCGTCGACCACCGCGCACGCTTCGCGCGCATCCTGCGTGACGAACACGCCCTTGCCGGACGCGAGCCCGTCCGCCTTCACCACCTGCGGCCACTGCGCGCACGATTCGAGGTAGGCCTTGGCGGCGCCCGAGCGGTCGAAGCGCCGGAAGGCCGCCGTCGGAATGCGATGGCGCGTGAGGAACTCCTTGGCGAACAGCTTGGAGCCTTCCAGGCGCGCGCCCGACGCGCCCGGGCCGAAGACCTTCACGCCAGCGGCGCGCAGTTCGTCTCCCAGCCCGCGGCACAGCGGCTCCTCCGGTCCGATCACGGCCAGCTCGATCTTCTCGTGTCGACACAGGTGCACGAGCTTGGCCGTGTCGCTCGCCGCGATGCCCACGTTGCGCGCGACCTTGGCCGTGCCGGGATTGCCGGGCGCGCACACGACTTCCGAGAACAGCGGCGACTGCGCCAACTTCCAGGCGAGCGCGTGCTCGCGACCGCCGCCGCCAACGACCAAGACCTTCATGCAACCTGCGCGTTTCCCACTGCGTTTCGAAGGCGCATCGGCCGCACCAGTGCGCCCGCGCCGAGCACAGCAGCCTACGGCGCGGCCGCGGCCGCGACCACCGCGCGCCGTCGGGCTGGCTGGCGTCCGCCGCGCGCCCCACGTACGCTCTGCGCCAGCGGCGGGGAGTACCTCAGCTGGTAGAGGCGAAGCTTTGGGTGCTTCGAGTCGTGGGTTCGAATCCCATCTCCCCGACCCTCCCGCGCCGCGCGAGCGCCCGTAGCTCAGCTGGATAGAGCAGCGGATTTCTAATCCGCTGGTCGGGGGTTCGAATCCCTCCGGGCGCGCCAGCGGCCCCGTGCGGAGCGCACTGAGCTACGACCTCGCGGAGTCTTGGCGTGAGGCGACGATTCTCCTCGAGTTGGAAGCGACGAAACCACCAGCTCAACGCGGCCGAGCGCCGCGGGGCGTGTCTGCGCCTCGGCCGAAATGCCCATTGGATGCGGCGCTCGGCCGCGCTGAGAGTCGGGCTTTTGAGCGCACGCCCGACGGCGTAAGTTGGGCCACAGATGCTGCGACCGTGGGTGCGAGTGTTGGTGTTGAGCGCGTGGGCGTGGAGCGCTGCGTGCTCCGGCGACGAGGGCGCCACGCCTGCGGCGCAAGCGAGCGACGCGGCGCAGACGGCTCGCGAGCGCGCGCCCGCGGCCGAGGCCGCGAAGGAACCTCCGAGCGAGCCGCAGAAGCCCGCGACGATGGCCACGGCGAAGACGGGCGAGGCCGGAGCGAGCGGCGAGAGCGCTCAGGAAGAACGACTGCCGCCTGCACCGGCCCCGTACGGCGAGTTGCGCTCGCCCGAAATGGCCGACAAGTTCGCGCGCACCGACGCTGCGCTCGACGGGTGGACCAGCGAAGTGTGGAGCGAACGCACCGGCGCGCGACTCAAAGCGCTGGCCGAGTTGCTGAAGACGAGCGCCGAACTCGAGCCGGGCGCGCTCGAGGACTTGCTGGACGCCGACTTCGCCTGCTCCAGGCTTCGGCCCGCGAGCAGCGCGAGTGCGAGCAGCACGGCGGGCTTGAGCATCGCGCGCAGCGACGCGGCGCCTGACGAGGACGCGCTGCGCGGCGTCGCGGGCGCGCTCGAGGCTCTGCGCGAGTTGCGCGCGGCATTCGAGCCCTCCGCGAAGCTCACCTACCAGTTCAAGACCATCTCGGTCGACGAGCGCGAGGGCCGCGTGACCACGCGCGCCTACGTGTTCATCGAAGCGCGCGACTCGCGCCCCGTGCGCGCGGTGCGCGCCACCTGGCGCTGCGAATGGATCGTGAACGGCGCGGACGACGAGCAGCCCAAACTGGCGCGCATCGCCGTCGAAGCGCACGCCGAGAGCCAGGCGCCGGCGCCGCTCTTCGAGGAGGCCACTGGCGCGGTGTTCGCCGGCGCGGAGAGCTTTGCAGCGCAGCTAGCGCCGAGCCTGGAGCACTGGGCCGGGCGCATCGAACGCGCGCTGGGCGTGTCCCTCATCGGACACGAGGGACTGGCGCTGGGCGACGCCGACGGCGACGGGCTCGACGATCTCTATTTGTGTCAGCCGGGCGGCCTGCCCAATCGGCTGTATCTGCGCCAGCGCGACGGAACACTGCGCGACCACTCGCGCGAAGCGGGCGTCGACTTCCTCGACGCCTCGCGCGCGGCGCTGTTCTGCGATCTGGACAACGACGGCGATCAGGACCTGGTCGTCGAACTCGATCCGCTGCTCGTCGTGCTCGAGAACCAGGGCGGCGCGCGCTTCGTCGAGCGCGGCCGGGTCGAGGTGGCGAGCACGACCTCGATCAGCGCCGCGGACTACGACCAGGACGGCGACCTCGATCTGTACCTGTGCGGCTACATCTTGCCCGACGAAGCGCACGTGACGCCGCTGCCCTACCACGACGCCAACAACGGCCGGCCGAACACGCTGCTGCGCAACGAAATCGGCAGCGAGGGTTGGAAGTTCGTCGACGCGACGATCGAGAGCGGCCTGGACCAGAACAACCGGCGCTTCAGCTTCGCCGCCGCGTGGGAGGACTACGACGACGACGGCGACCTCGACCTGTACGTCGCCAACGATTTCGGCCGCAACAATCTCTACCGCAATCAGGGCGGGCGCTTCGAGGATGTCGCCGCGCAGGCCGGCGTCGAGGACATGGCGGCCGGCATGGGCGTGAGCTGGGGCGACTTCGACCGCGACGGGCGGCTCGATCTGTACGTGAGCAACATGTTCTCGTCCGCCGGCGAGCGCGTGAGCTACCAGCGCCGCTTCCTGCCCGGCGCGGCCGAGTCGACGCTGGCGGGTTTCCAACGGCACGCGCGCGGCAACACGCTGTTCAGGAACCTCGGGGAAGGTCGCTTCGAAGACGTGAGCGAGCACGCCGGCGTGACCATGGGCCGCTGGGCCTGGGGCTCGCTGTTCGTCGAGTACGACAACGACGGCTGGCCCGACCTGTTCGTGCCCAACGGCTACGTGACGGGCGAAGATCCCGAAGACTTGTGAAGTTTCTTTTGGCGGCAGGTCGTGTCGCAATCCCCAACAGCCGAGCGCCCCACCGAACGCGCGAGCTATGAGCTCGGCTGGGTCGCCATCCATCGCATGCTGCGCGAGGGCAAGTCGTGGAGCGGCCGCGAGCGGCACTGCGCCTACCTCAACACGCGCGACGGGCGCTTCGCGGACATCTCGGCCGTCAGCGGGCTCGACCTCGCCGACGACGCGCGCGCGGCGGCGCGAGTGGATTGGGACCTCGACGGCCGCGAAGACCTGTGGATCGTGGGGCGCAACTCGCCGCGCGCGCGACTGCTGCTCAACCGCACGAGCGGCGCGGGCCGTTCGCTGAGCGTGAAGCTCGAGGGCCGGCGCGGGCCGCGCGATGCGCTCGGCGCGCGGGTCGAAGTGCTCGTCGACGGCAAGCGCGCGGGCGTGACCAGCGTGCGCGCAGGTGAAGGCTATTTGTCGCAGTCCAGTCGCTGGCTGCACCTGGGCCTGGGGGATGCGCAGGGACCGATCGAAGTGGCCGTGCAGTGGCCCAAGCTCGCCGCGGATGCCGCGCCTCCGCGCGAGGTCTTCCGCGCGCTCGAGCCCGGCGGGCGCTACCGGCTGGTCGAAGGCGCGGGCCAAGCCGAACGCGTCGACAGCGCGCCGGTCGCACTCGCAACCGCGCCGTTCGCGCCGCTGCGCGCGAGCGAGCGCGCACGAGTCGTGCTCACGGCGCGTCCGCCGCTGCCGCCCGCCCCACTGCTCGTCCCCGGCGTCGACGAGCCGTCGGACCTGCGCGACAACACTCCGCGGCCGCTCCTGGTGAGCGTGTGGGCGAGCTGGTGCGCGCCCTGCATCGGCGAACTGACCGAACTGGCGCGCCGCCGCGACGAACTCTCCGCCGTGGGCCTGAAGCTGCTGGCGCTCTCGGCCGACGAAGTGAGCGCGCGCCCCGCCGCGATCGACGTGCTCGAGCGCGTGCAGTGGGAAGAGCTCGCGGCCTTCGCGACGCCGGACACGCTCGACACGCTCGACGCACTGCAGCGCACGCTCGTCGAGCGCCGCCGCCGCATGCCTTTGCCGACCAGCTTCCTGGTCGACGAGCAAGGCGCGGTGGCCGTGATCTACCGCGGTCCCGTGGACGTCGACACGTTGCTGGCCGACGTCGCGCGCCTGCGCGCGGAGCCCGCGCAACGGCGCGCTTCGGCGACGCCCTTCTCCGGTCGCTGGATCGCGCCGCCGCCGCTGCACGCGCCGCTCGCCGCGCTGCAAGAGGCCTACGAGGAGCGGCGGCTCACGCGCGCGGCCGAAGACATCGCGCTGCGCCGCATGGAGTTGCGCAAGACCTCGCCGGCGCAGGTGCTGAACGAGATGGGCCTGGCGCTCGCGCGACAGGGCCGCATGCCGGAGGCCACCGAGCGTTTCCGCGAGGCGAGCCTGGCCGCGCCGGACAATCTGGACGCGCACGTGAACCTCGCGGTCGCGCTGCACGAACAGGGACGGATCGCGGAGGCGGTCGAGAGCTACAAGCGCGCGCTCAGTCTCGACCCGCGCAGTTCGATCGCGCTCTACAACCTCGGGCTCGCGCGCTGCGCGCTCGGCGATCGAGCGTCGGCGCAGGCCGAGTTGCAAGCGCTCGAGCTGGTCGACGCCGCGGCGGCCGCCAAGCTGCGGCGCCAGGTGGAGGCGCGCTTTGGGCGCTGATCCGAGCCAGGGCCCGCGGCGCGTCCTGGTCTGCGACGACGAGCCGATGGTGCGCGAGATCGTCGAGGCCACGCTGCGCTCGGCGGGCTTCGAGCCGGTCTGCGCCGCGGACGCGGCCCGGGCGCTCGAGCAGTTCGGCGCGAGCCCGCACAGCTTCGAGGCGCTGATCGTGGATCGGCGGCTCGGCGCCGAGAGCGGCGTGGCGCTGATCGAACGGCTGCGCACGTTGCGCGTGGACACGCCTGTGCTCCTGGTCAGCGGCGTCCACGAGCGCCCGGTCGAACTCGAGCGCATTCCCGGCCCGGCCATCGCGCTCCTGCCCAAGCCGTTCCGGCCCAGCGCGCTGCTGGCTGCTCTCCGCGCGCTGCTGGCGGAGAG